>FNCM01000033.1 GCA_900100835.1 Selenomonas sp. WCT3
GGGTCACGACTAAAATCATCGCCATTTATCATATAATTTTCAAATGAATCATATACGGATAGCAGCATACCTACAAAAAGCAAATACATTACAATTTTTCTTACCAATCATATCCCCCTACACTGCACAATCAACAAACAACAATCGAATTTTCCTCTCTAATATCTATATATTTTATAAATATTTACTCGATATTTTTCATTCTCATCTTGAACCGCTATTTTCCATTTGTCTTTTTTAAACAACACCATGCAATTGCCATCTTGTTTATCGATTTGTTTCCACCCTTTATCGGTTAAGTACATAATATAAAATCGTTTGATTTGTTCCTTTGATAATCTTGTACAATAATATATATCCAATGACACGGAGTATCTCTCTCTTATGGATTCTTTTTTTTCAATCTCGTTTGTATTATCAGGTATTGGCAACTCGCCATATATCTCATATAAGACTTTCGGATCACGCTTAAAATCATTACCATTTTCCCAATAATTCATAACAGCACTATATAAAAAACACAACAGCCAAAGAACCATAAGATAGACTACGATTTTTTTTGCTCGTTGCATAATAAAAACACCTCTATATTGCAATCAACTATTCATCTCCCTTTTTATCCAAAATAACGCCTGCATTCTGATCCAAACTAAGACCTTCTCCATAGGACAACCCCAAAGACAAATAATAATAGTCATGATCCATATTTTCTGGATTCGGCAATTTCTCTTCCGCTATCATTTTTCTGATATTCTCTTTTGTAAGGCTTTTCTCTTTTCCATTTTGCTGGGCGCTATTTATCAGCTGGGCATACTCGTTATTATCAATCGATTATCATACTTTGCATTGCTTTATCCTCCACTCACGTACTGCTGTAGATTTTGTATATATCCACAAAATATTTATCTACTTCATTATGAACCGATATTTCCCATCTTCCCTTTTTAAAGGCGATTCCAGTTCCGCCTTGATCTTCAATTTGTTGCCAACCTTTATCAACTAACTTTTCGATGTAAAACTGTCTAATATCCTCATCGGATAGACTTGTGTGATAATAAACATACAAGGATAGAGAATATCTTTTTCTTATAAACTCTTTTCTTTCAATTTCCTTCGTATTATCAGGGATCGGCAACCCGTCATATATTTCATACATAACTTTAGGGTCACGACTAAAATCATCGCCATTTATCATATAATTTTCAAATGAATCATATACGGATAGCAGCATACCTACAAAAAGCAAATACATTACAAT
>FNCM01000032.1 GCA_900100835.1 Selenomonas sp. WCT3
AAGCGTTGGTACTGTGTCCCTCGCCGCCGGAGTAATGTTTCGAATCCGCCCCCTCTCGAACCCTGCAAACTGCAATTTACCATATCAGAGATGATGTGGTTTAAATCGTATGTCGGGGGATTTGTCTTTGGAAATATAGCTTGATGGGGTATAATAGGAGGTACGAAATAGAACTTTGACATAGAAAGATGCGTGCAACTTGTGAAATTTGGCGAATTTATGGTAAAGCTTCCGAAGCAGGATTCTCATGTGTTCCTGCTGGCGGGGGAAGAACATTATTATATCGATAAGGCACTGGCCAAGATTATGGCCGGCTTGTTTTCGGATCAGCAGGAAGCGGCGGATTCGGTGCAGAAGCTAAATGGCGAAGTCGATGCGGATGATTTGGTCAGCATGATTAACACAGCGCCATTCTTCACGGAGAAGAATGTCCTCCTTATCCGGAATACGACCCTGTTTAAGGATAATCGCAAAAAGGACGAGGCGCAGAAGGCTTCGGGGAAGGACAAGAAGCTGGAGCGCCTGCTAAATGTGTTGGCAGATATGCCGTCGTTTAGCTATGTGATATTTGTATCGCCGGAGAAGGCAGATAAACGGCGCAAAATCTATAAGCAGGTCGAGAAATGCGGCATGGTGCTCGAGGCGGAGGCGATCCGTGCCTGGAATATCAACGACTGGCTCCAGGGAAAACTGCAGTCGATGAATCGAGATATGGACCGGGATGCCTATGCGTATTTTCAGGGGGCTGTCAGCATGATGCAGCAGATATCCTTGGAATTTTTGGACCGGGAATTTGATAAGCTGACCTTGTTTTCCGATGACCGCCGAATAACGAAAGCGGCTTTGGTCAAGGTGTTTGCCGGACTTCCGGAGGTATCGATTTTTGCCCTGATGGATGCCATCAGCGAACGCAATGCGCAGAAGGCTTTGATGCTTTTGCGGCGTCAGCTCGATGACGGTACTTATTTTACTGTGATATTGTCCCTATTGACCCGTCATGTCCGTCAGCTTTGGCAGGCAAAAGTCCTGCAGGAGAAAGGCATCCGTGGCAAGGCCTTGGCCAAGCCGTTGGAGCTCAATCCCTTTATTGCCGAAAAACTTGGAAAGGCGGCACAGCGATTTCCTGAATCGGTGCTCAAACGGTCGATGTTAGAACTCATTGATGCGGATTATTGGCTCAAAACTGGTCAGGCAGGCAATGAGATTCTCGAGCATACCGTCATAGACCTTTGCTGTGGCGTTGCCTAAAGTTTTTGATAAGAAAATACCGCATAAACCGGCTTACTGAACTGCTCCCCGTCAAGAGGACAATAAAAAAATATAAGATTTCTTTGGTCGGCAGATTCGTCTGCCGGCCTTTTTATGCGGCTAAATACAAG
>FNCM01000029.1 GCA_900100835.1 Selenomonas sp. WCT3
GTCGCTCATTTCAGCGACTCATTTATTGTATCGCATCGATTTGTTTCTGTCAAGAACTTTTTTAAATTCTTTTTTGAAGCATTTTGGTGAAAACAGCCACGACCACTTGCCAGTCAAGGCTTGGTGTCGTTTTTGTTTCCGCCGTATCTCTCAGCGACTTGTACTATGATACACGCCTTTGAAAGAAATGTCAACACCTTTTCTGTGTTTTTTTCAAAAAACCTGCAAATTCTTTTTTCAATATAGAAAAAGGGAGATTCCATCACAGAATTCTCCCTACTATCTTCCTAATTACAGCTGGATGTTGGTGATGATACGGCCCAATCGCGTACCGGAAAGCAGATTCCACATCCACTTGATTGCTACCGTCAAGTTCGTATGGGCACCTGCCAGACGAATGAGATGCACGAACATCCAAGCACACCAAGCGATAAAGCCAGTAAGCTGCGGGTTCATACTGGTCTTGTTAACGACTGCCTCACCGCGGCCAATAGTCGCCATTGCACCAAGATCCTTATACTGGAACGTTGCAAGATCTTGCTGACCATGAATGAGTTTCATAATATTATCATGAGCCACCTGGGCCTGCTGAGTAGCTACCGGAGCCACCGTCGGCAGTGGACGTTCCGTCCCATGTTGGAAATTCGCACAATCGCCAATGGCAAATACCGTTTCGCTGCCATTGACCTGCAGTTTTTCATTGACAATCACGCGGCCGGCACGATCGACCTCGCCACCGCAGTTAGCGATAAAGGGTACCGCTTTTACACCAGCTGCCCAAATAACCGTCCGCGTGGGAATCTCACGACCGTCTTTTAACTTCAGCGTATTGCCGTCATAATCTACCACCTGGGTGTTGAGCATGACATTGACCCCTTTGCGTTCCAGTACTTTGACCGTGTGGTCGCGAAGGTTCGGGGCCATCATTGGCAGTACGTTATCTGTAGCCTCAATCAAGCTGACACTTACTTCGTTGAAATCCAAATGATGGTATTCTTTTTTCTGGATGCCGATAAGTTCCGAGATGGCGCCTGCCTCCTCGATGCCCGTCGGGCCACCGCCGACAACGACAAAGCTCAGCATGCGGCGGCGCTCTTCTTCATTATCTACATGTTTATTGGCACGTTCGAACATATGAAGTACATGATTGCGGATATGAATAGCTTCCTGCAAAGTCTTCATGCCAAAGGAATTCTTTTCGACATTATCCATACCAAAGAAATTAGTCGTAGCACCAGCGGCCAAGATAAGATAATCATAGGCAATTTCCCCATGATTTGTCAGCAATACTTTGCGATCCTGATCAACGCCCTGCGCTTTTGCCATAAAAAATTCCACATTTTTGTTTTTGCGGAAAAAAGTGCGGATTGGGTATGCAATCTCATCCGTGGAAAGGACTGCCGTCGATACCTGATACAGCAGCGGCTGAAATAGATGGAAGTTATGGCGATCTACTAAGATGACATCCACATCATCTTTTGCAAACAGCTTCGCCAGTTTTACACCACCAAAGCCTGCACCAACAATCACGATACGAGGTTTTTTGTCTGCCATGATAAAGCCCTCCCAGAATTATCAGATTTCCCTCAAATTTTCACCATTGTCGCGAAAGTGAAAAAAATCACTTTAACGCCTATGGGTACTATCATAGCATGATATCATACAAATGCAAGTATAGATTTACATTTTTCTGTAAATTTATTATTATATCCTGTTTAAATGTAAATTTCCACCGCATTCTATCTTTCTTCATTATTTTTGTTCGTGAAAACAATCACTTGGATAAAATAAGAATATCGCAAAATTGCAGTTTATCGGTTAGTGGAGCCTTATTCGAAGCAGCTCTTCGCCGCCGCTAGGGGCAGTGCCAACACTACGCGGGAGATGGTTTCCTAAACGGAATTTTTATCCTTAATTAAGC
>FNCM01000009.1 GCA_900100835.1 Selenomonas sp. WCT3
ATGCCTGTATGGTTCCACCTGTTCCCATACCGAACACAGTAGTTAAGCATACAGAGGCCGAAAGTACTTGTCTGGAGACGGACTGGGAGGATAGGTAATTGCCGGTTTTGATTCCTCGATAGCTCAGTCGGTAGAGCACCTGACTGTTAATCAGGCTGTCGCAGGTTCGAATCCTGCTCGAGGAGCCAATTTTGTTCATACCCTGGGGTGATTGGGGTATAGCCAAGTCGGTTAAGGCACGGGACTTTGACTCCCGCATCCGCTGGTTCGAGTCCAGCTACCCCAGCCAGATATGGTTCACTAGCTCAGTTGGTAGAGCACCTGACTTTTAATCAGGGTGTCCCGGGTTCGAATCCCGGGTGAGCCACCATTTTTTAACAATATCCACTTGATTGTTTTTGGCGCGTTGGTCAAGCGGTTAAGACACCGCCCTTTCACGGCGGCTTCATGGGTTCGAATCCCATACGCGTCACCATTTATCATGACTCACTAGCTCAACTGGCAGAGCAACTGACTCTTAATCAGTAGGTTCACGGTTCGATTCCGTGGTGGGTCACCATTTTATGGGCGATTAGCTCAGCTGGGAGAGCGCCTGCCTTACAAGCAGGATGTCAGCAGTTCGATCCTGTTATCGCCCACCATATTATGGCCCGGTAGTTTAGTTGGTTAGAATGCCGCCCTGTCACGGCGGAGGTCAGGGGTTCAAGTCCCCTTCGGGTCGCCATTTTGATTTTTAACGCCTTATGGCGTTATAAATATATATACAACTTGTTAAAATGCCTCTGTAGCTCAGTTGGTAGAGCAGGGGACTGAAAATCCCCGTGTCAGTGGTTCGATTCCGCTCGGAGGCACCATTTTATCAAGCTGGTGTAGCTCAATTGGTAGAGCAGCTGACTTGTAATCAGCAGGTTGGGGGTTCAATTCCTCTCGCCAGCTCCACTTGTTTTATTTGCGGGTGTAGCTCAATGGTAGAGCTCCAGCCTTCCAAGCTGATCACGTGGGTTCGATTCCCATCACCCGCTCCATTATTGATATGTTACTGCCGGGGTGGCGGAACTGGCAGACGCAACGGACTTAAAATCCGTCGGTTGGAAACAACCGTACCGGTTCGATTCCGGTCCTCGGCACCACCTTTTATGAAGGCGGTTAATTAAATAGTTATTATGCGGACGTGGCGGAATCGGCAGACGCGCTAGTTTCAGGTACTAGTGGTGGTGACATCGTGGAGGTTCAAGTCCTCTCGTCCGCACCATATATTTTTTTTGCTAAAATGCGGTTGTGGCGGAATTGGCAGACGCGCTACTTTGAGGGGGTAGTGTTCACAAGACGTATGGGTTCAAGTCCCATCAACCGCACCATATATTGAAATGCAGCCATCTGATAGATTTGTCAGGTGGTTTTTTAGTATCCTGAAGCAAAAAAGCTAAAAAATTTTGGCGAAAAGTGTTGACAATAAAATATATTTCCCTTATAATATTTTATGTTGATTCGGTACTTTTACCGAGTGACAATTGAATAGGCGGATGTGGCGGAATCGGCAGACGCGCTAGTTTCAGGTACTAGTGGTGGTGACATCGTGGAGGTTCAAGTCCTCTCATCCGCACCATGTTCTTGCGGTCGTGGCGGAATTGGCAGACGCGCTACTTTGAGGGGGTAGTGTTCACAAGACGTATGGGTTCAAGTCCCATCGACCGCACCATTGAAATTTTAGCTCAGACTTTTGTCTGGGCTTTTCTTGTATCGTAAGATCATACAAGGAGGTATCCATGAAATTTTTGCAGATGATAGGCATTTGCGGCTGCCTTCTGTTCGGGGAATTACTCCTGCCGCTTCGCGGTTTTGCTGCGGCGATAACACCGCAGGAGGCGGAGCTTTATTTTACCTCAAGTCTGGTGTCTATGGCGGCTTATAGCGAAGGGTTAAATATCATGACACGAGAATGGCTGCAGCAGAGCGGCTGGTACTTTGATTCACGGGAGAATCTTAATCGGGTGGCAGATGGCCGCTTCCATTTGGTGTCGCGGAATCTTAGGGGAAATCAGTCGGTATATTTTCTGGCGTTCCCCGGAACCGAACGCTTGAAAGATGCCGAAATTGATTTCCGGGTGAAGCGGGTGGTTTTTGGTGGAAAAACGCCTCAGGAATTTAAAGCTATGGCGGCCTTGGGAGACCATAATGGCGCGCAACCGTTGGTGCATCAAGGCTTTAATGACTACATCCAGGTAGCTCTTTTCCAGCAGCCGTTGGATGAATTTGGCAATCGCACGGCGGGGGAATTCCTGGCTCAGGAGCTGCGGCAAAATCCCAATGAAATCCTCTATTTGACCGGACATAGCCTAGGCGGTGCTTCTGCAACGCTGGCAGCTGCCCGTTTTGCTGATTTGGGCGTTCGCCCAGAACAATTGCAGGTAGTTACCTTCGGGGCACCAGCTGTGGGTAATGAGACCTTTGCCCGTTTGTATGAGCATAAGATGAATCTCACGCGTATTACCATGGCTGCCGACCCCGTCAAAAGTGTGCTGCAGTCGTTGACTGGTGGATTTGTCCAATTCGGGAAAAAGATAGTCTGGAAGAACAATAAGTTCGAGCGGTTTGCTCATGATATGGTTCTGTATCTTGACCAAAGCCTGCGGGCCTATCAGGACACCCATCCCGAGAATGAGTTGACTCCGGCAATGCTGCAGGGAACACCGGTGAAGCTCAGCGGTGGTGTTTATGTTGCGCCGTTTGAATTTAAGTTGGATAAGAAACTTCAACCAGATTTGCCCTATATGCGGCGTACCCTGCGGGAATCGTTGAAGCAGGATTACGCGCCGGTGATTCTGTCGGAGTCGAAGGAGAAGAAAAGCCTGGCTGAGCTTTGTGCGGAGCAGAAGCAGGCGGGCTGCCGTTATGTTTTGCTGGAACGATTTACCGGCAGCCGCATTCGCAAGGAGCACAATAATTTCCATATGATAATGGAGGAAGAGCTCTATGATACCGATGGAAATTTGCTGACCATGCAGACTACCAGTGCTTCAACGAAAAATCTCACCCCTATTGAAGCTATGGTGTATTTGCAGTTCCAGGCGAAAGAACAGCGGGATCAATTCTTGCAGTGAGGATGGAGTGCATCGAAATCCTTTGGTGATTTTTTTGTGGGTTATTTAACTGTGTACAGAATACATAAAAAACTCTGAAAACTTATTGACAATTTGCGATACTTCAGGTATAGTAAAGGTAAGCTAAGGGAAAGAAGTTCAGAGCTTTCCCAAAAGCAGCCGGCATGTCAATAAGCAAGGGGAGGAGATTCCGATGGGCTGGTAAGAACCCCATGGGAAAAAGTACATGGAAAAGATAACAAAACACAGGAAATAACCGCCAACTGGTGACGAGAAAGCCATTGGCGGTTGTTTTCTGTTATAGATTTCCTGTGTTGTATTTGAGAGGAGTTCCTAATGGAGAAAGCTAACGTTTATTTTACCGATTTTCGCGTGCAGGTAGGCACGAGCCTGCTGCAAAAGCTTAAAACGCTGTGCATTGCTGCCGGCATCAAAAAGATTGACATGGAGGGCAAATTCGTAGCCATCAAAATGCATTTTGGTGAGCTGGGGAATATGGCCTTCCTTCGCCCTCAGTATGCTAAGGTCATTGCTGACATCGTCAAGGAGCAGGGCGGTGTTCCCTTTCTGACCGATTGTAATACGCTTTATCCGGGCAGTCGCAAACATGCCTTGGAGCACTTGGATTGTGCGAATTTTAACGGATTTAATCCCACGACTACAGGCTGTCAAATCATTATCGGCGATGGCTTGAAGGGTACCGATGATATCGAAGTACCCGTTAAGAATGGTGAGTATGTGAAAGCCGCCAAAATTGGCCGTGCGATTATGGATGCGGATATTGTAATCAGCTTGTCCCATTTTAAAGGGCATGAGATGACAGGCTTTGGCGGTGCAATCAAGAATATTGGTATGGGCTGTGGAAGCCGGGCTGGCAAAATGGAACAGCACTCTTCGGGAAAATGTGTAGTGAATGAAGACCGCTGCCGTGGCTGCCGTAAGTGTGCGAAGGAATGCGGTTCCAATGCCATTACCTATGAAAACAATAAAGCTGTGATTCACGCGGATCTCTGCAAAGGCTGCGGCCGCTGCATTGGTGCCTGTGGCTTTTCGGCAATCCGCAACGAACAGTGGGATGCTGGCGACTTGTTGGATAAGAAGATGGCCGAGTATGCCCAGGCGGTGGTTCAGGACCGTCCTTGCTTCCATGTGAGCCTGGCTATGGATATTTCGCCCAATTGCGACTGCCATGGCGAGAATGATGCGCCGATTCTGCCAAACATTGGCATGTTTGCTTCCCTAGACCCGGTGGCCATTGACCAGGCCTGTGTGGATGCTTGCCAGAAAATGACAGCGATTGAAAACAGCCAGCTGGGGGATAATCTGAAAAAGCCGGATTGGCATCACCATCATGATGTGTTTATGGACAACAATCCGAATGTTCATTGGAAAGAAACCCTCGAGCACGCAGAGAAAATTGGCATGGGTACTCGGGAGTATGAGCTGGTAAAACTGAAATAAGCAAGCTGTGGGGAAACCGGCAGGATTTTAGTGGAAGTAGCGCGAATGGTATATAGGACAAACTAGAAAACGAAGGAATGTGTTGACATGATTGTACTATCGGAATTACTGGCAATCCTGCCGGAAAAACAGCAGGTCGAAATCAAAGATTATCAGGGCGAAATCGCCGCTGTACCGGAGAAGTATATGTGTCTGCCAGTAGGTGAGATGCATGCGCAGGATTCGGTGCTGGTGATTGAGATTGCCGATGTGGATAAGCTCTCGATTGAAGAAATGTGCGCCCTGTTATTCAAGGGCAAGGGAAAGGAATCCGAACTTTTCCGCCGCCGCTTTTCCGATGAAGAGTGAGGAAAAAGATTAAAACTGCATGAAATATGCCGCCTTTGTTAAGGCGGCATTATTTTTGCCTTAAAGTTTACATAAATCCCATTAATTTCTAATATTGCTGCTGGATAATGTAACAAAAGATAGATTCATTATTACAGCAAAGGAGGAATATATATGGGGATTAACGCAATCAGCGGAATCGGCGCGATGCAGTATGATAATCAATATTCGGATTCCTCCACGGGGAATAAAAGCAAGGAGTCACCTGGCGATTTCCGTGAAATTCTCGCGAAGGCAACGGCGCGGAATGAATCCGAGGAAAAGCAGGTGTCTGGCACGATTACCGTTACGAAGCTGCTCCCGGATGGCACCTTAGTTGTCCGGAGGATGCAGGGCGAGCGCATCCTTTCGGAACGAAAACTGAGTGGTGCAACGGTTCAGCAGCAGCAAAATTGGCAGGTGGCGGGAAATTCCTTTGCTCAGGCCTATCTGGCGGGCAATCGCGTTGCCGCTGGTTCCTTGTTTAGTGCAACGGTTTGATGAGTGGATTTGTCACGTTGGGAATGTAACCCAAGGGAACAAAAAAATATTTACGAGTGGTTAAAAGTGTACGAGTCTAGTAAGTTACTGGCTAGTGCACTTTTTTTTATGTGTAAATTTGTCTGTTTGAAGGTTACAGATTTACATAATGTCCTTGAAATTAAGACAATTTTAGAATAAAATAAGAAAATACTTATGATTTAAGGAGGAAAGGAAATGGGTATTAGACAAAAGTTTTTTGCACTGGCAGGTGTGGCCGGTGTAATCATGGCAATAGTATCTGGTGTGGGATACTATTTTGCCAGCAGTCATCTCAGCAGCAGCGTAGAACGGGAAATTGCATTTACCATGCAAGGTTCTGCGAACAAACTGGATGGTTGGCTGTTAGCCAAAAAGCAGGTGGCGGTTTCGGCAGCTGACCTGATGGCCAAACAGGATGATGGAACGAAATCCCCAGAACAGCTGCGGTCGTTGTTGGCCGTGGCTGGTGAAGATGCCAATGCCGTTTCGGATTTGGTGGTGGGCAACAGCGATGGTACTATTGTGGGGTATCGCGCTGGTAATCTGGCACCGAAACTCAATCCACTTACCATGCGGTTTTATAAGCTGCCTAAGGCGTCGGACCAGGTGGAATTTATGGATACTTATGTGGATCGGATTACGGGGAAATTGGTGGTTTCCATTGCCGCACCGTATCACAATGCCGCTGGCGAATATCGAGGGGCGATTTGTGAAGATATCTTCCTGGACATCCTCAGTGAAGAGGTTAAGGAGCTCAAGTTTCAGGGAGAAGGCACGGGTTACATCTTCGATAATGCGGGCAATGTCATAGCGACGGAAGACCAGGACGCTTTGAATAAGAATGCGGCTGATTTGCCGGAGTTCCAGCAGGAATATGAGCGTATGACGCAACAGGATACTGGATTTACTACGGTCAAGAAAAATGGGGTAGATATGGTCCTGGCTTACGCGAAAATTCCTAGCACCAATTGGATTGTGGGAATTCTCGTACCAGAGGATGTAATTTATAGCCAGCTTACGGCCTTGAAATGGACTTATGGCATTTTGACGCTGGTGGGCATTTTGCTGATTGTTTTTGCCTGCCTGCAGTTTGCAACGGGCATTACCCGCCGGATTTTAGAGCTCAAGGAACATGCCGCCGAATTAGCCGAAGGCAATTTGAGTGGCAAAGACCTTATGAATCTTGATGCCGATGAATTAGGCGACCTTGGCCGCGGGTTCAATGCCATGAAGGCCCACATCAAGAAGCTCATAACCCAGATGAGTGCAACTTCTGAGCAGGTGGCAGCTTCGAGTGAGGAACTGACGGCAAGTGCCCAGCAATCGGCAGATGCCTCGACCAATGTGGCGCAGACCGTATCGGAGGTTGCGGCTGGTGTATCCAAACAGACTGGTCATGTGGATAAAGCGGCTAAGAATGTTCAGGAAGTCGTCCTTCAGTTGGGCGGCGTTGTGGAACAGATCCAGCAGATTACGGAGATGACGGTGGCGGCGGCAAATGCTGCCAGCAATGGCCAGATTTTGATGGAGAAGGCTATAAGCCGCATGGAGCAGATAGAGTCGAGTGTGGGCGATTCAGCAGGAGTCGTGGCAAAGCTTGGCAAACATTCCCAGGAGATTGGTGCTATCATCGATACGATTTCCGGCATTGCGGAGCAGACGAATCTGTTGGCGCTTAATGCGGCTATTGAGGCAGCCCGGGCCGGCGAACAGGGCCGTGGGTTCTCGGTAGTGGCGGATGAAGTCCGCAAACTGGCAGAGCAGTCCCAGGCAGCTACAGAGGAAATCCGCCAGCGAATCGGCGCCGTTCAGAGCGGTACTGGCGAGGCGGTAAGCAGTATGCAGGCCGGTACCGATGAGGTTCAAGACGGGGTTCAAGCAATCCGCGCCGTCGGCGAGGAGTTCCATAGCATCATGCAGCGGGTTACGGCAATCAAGGAACGCATGGCAAAGATTGACGAGGCGGTACAGGTGGTATCGGCTGGTGGTTCGCAGATTGAAAGTGCTGTAAACAGCATCGATGAGGTAAGCCGCAAGACGGCAGAACAGACAGAGTCGATTTCGGCAGCTACTGAGGAACAGTCGGCTTCGACGCAGGAGATTGCAGCAGCTTCGCAGTCCCTGGCCAAGATGGCTTCTGAGCTTCAGGATATGGCAGCCAAATTCCGGGTATAATTCGGAATAAGGTAACGCGGTTCAGCTGTTGGGACGTGAATATTCATCCAGAAATGAGAAAGAGGTTTGCTTTTGCGGCAAACCTCTTTTGTGATATGATAGGGATAAAAACGAGCAGGAGGACGCAGAAATGAAAATAGCAGCAACGGATTATGATGGAACCCTATGCCCCATTGGAGAGTCTATTCCAGAGGAGAATATCCAGGCGATAAAAGCCTGGCAGGCGGCAGGCAACAAATTTGGCATTGCCACGGGACGAGGTCTTTCCCTTATTCGTGAGGCGGTGGAAAAATACGAGGATTTGAAGCTGGATTTCCTTGTCTGCAATAATGGTGCGGTATCGCTGGATGCCCAAGGGAATATGATGCACTGCCAGCCAATTGCGCCCGAGGTTTTGCGGGGCCTCTTTGGGATGGAGGTGGTGCAGGATGAGCGCTATTCCCTGTTGGTATTCACGGCCCATGAGGTGTATAGCATCCGTCCGAATCCGTTGATTCCCCTTGAACTGATTCCGCCGATTTCGGTAGAAGGGGCCCTGCAGCTTTCTGATGTGGTGCAAATCAGCATGAAGTTCACCACGCCGGAAGAAGCCCAGCAGGTATCGGAGGATATCCAGGCGAAGTACCCGACACTAGGGGGCAATATCAACCGCAGCTATCTCGATATCAACTATGTGGAGAGCGACAAGGGCTGGGGCTTGCAGAAGATGCTCGATTCCGGCGATTGGAAGGGAAAGGAACTGCTGGTTATTGGCGATGACAAGAATGATTTGCCGATGATTGAACGTTTTCATGGATTTACGGTGGCTACGGCAAAACCGTTTATGCAGGAAGCAGCAGCGAAGGTATACGATACCGTTGGGGCGATGTTGTTAGATAATATGTGAATCGCGGCAAAAAATTACAGTTTGCAGGGGAGTAGTACCGAGTTCGTGTTCGAGACAAATCGCCGGCGGCGGGGGCCCCAGTACCAACGCTCCACCGGTGACAACCCGCTACAAGAAATTTTTGCCTTTTAATTAAGAGTTGGAAAACAGTAAAACGCGCTTCGCTTGAACAAAACTGCTTTTCCAACGAGAACGCAGGCAAAAATTTCTTGCTTCACGCGGAACGTCAAGGCTACGCTTATGGTACTGGGGCCCCCGCCGCCTCGGTTAGAGTTGGCACTGCCCCTAGCGGCGGCGAAGAGCTGCTTCGAATGAGGCTCCGCTAACCTGCAAACTGTAATTTAAAAGGTCCGATGACTCTTGGAGGGGAGTCATCGGACCTTTTGTGTATGGGAAAGAGTTACTTAGGCTTCTTTTTTTTCACCGGGGATATCTTTGATGGCATCGGCACCGCGCTGGCCGGTACGGATGCGAACGGCATCGGAAAGTTCTGTAACGAAAATCTTGCCATCGCCAAAGCTGCCCGTGCGCAGGACTTTCTGAGCTGTATCGAGAACTTTCTCGACGGGAACTTCGCAGATTACGGTCTCAATCTTGATCTTTGGTACGAGATTGATATCGTATTTTTTGCCACGGTAAACTTCCTCGTGGCCTTTCTGCAAGCCACAGCCAAATACCTGGCTTACGGTCATGCCGAGTACGCCGATTTCGTTGAGGGCGCGCATGAGGTCATCGAGTTTACTGGAACGGGTGATGATTTCAATTTTTGTGATTTTCATGCGACCACCTTATCCTTTCTGCGCATTGATATTCATGACCGTGTTAGCAAGCATCTCGCTGGAGTCTTCAAAACTGCCCAGCATCGGGCTGCCAGCCAGTACGGAACGGGCATAGCCTCGTTCGCCATGTTCGACGATGTCGAGACCCGTGAGTTCTTCGGCTTCGGAAGCGCGGGTCTCCATCATAGCGCTGACAATCTTATAGAGCACGTAGGTGCCGGCAATCGCCAGTGCGTAAGCGACAACAATCGAAACAAGCTGAGCGGTGAAAAGATGGGTTTCGCCAAATAGCAGGCCGTTGGCACCGTCGGGATTGATTTCCGTGGTAGCCCAAAGCCCCGTGGCAACAGCACCCCAGGTGCCGCCGATGCCATGAACACCGAAGGCGTCAAGGGCATCATCATAACCGAGTTTTTCTTTGAGAACGGCAACGGCGAAGAAGCAAACAACGCCACCGACAAGACCGATGATAACCGAGGGAAGCGGTGCGACAAAGCCAGCTGCTGGCGTGATGGCAACGAGACCGGCGACACAGCCGGAAGCTGCACCGAGGATGGTGGGTTTGCCATTGAATTTCCATTCAGCCAGTACCCAGGAAACCGTAGCAGCGGCAGCAGCAGCCTGGGAGGTTACAAAGGCATTGGCAGCCAAAGCATTGGCGCCGAGAGCACTGCCGGCATTGAAGCCGAACCAGCCAAACCAGAGAAGGGTAGCACCAAGAACCGTCATCGGCAGGTTGTGGGGAATCATAGCCGTGTGGCCGTAGCCTTTACGTTTGCCCAGCAGGATGCAGAGGGTAAGTCCGGAAACACCAGAGAGGATGTGGATGACGAGACCGCCGGCAAAATCCAGCGCACCGAGTTCAGCCAGGAAGCCGCCGCCCCATACCCAATGAGCCATGGGGTTGTAAATGAAGATAGCCCAGAGCAGGATAAAGACAGCAAAAGCAGCGAATTTCATGCGCTCTGCAAAGGCACCGGTGATGAGGGCCGGGGTAATGACGGCAAACATGCACTGGAAAGCCACAAAGGCGAGCTCTGGAATTGTGCCGTTTTCGAGTACATTCAAGCCGACACCGGCCAAGCCGAGTTTATCGAGACTGCCGATGAAACCATTGATATCAGCGCCGAAGGTCAGGGTATAACCAATCAGCACCCATTCAACCGAAATCATGGCAACGATAAAGAAGCTCTGCATGATGGTGGTCAGTACATTCTTACTGCGAACCATGCCGCCGTAAAAGAATGCAAGTCCGGGAGTCATAATGAAGACCAGGGCCGCACTGATGAGGACCCAAGCCGTATCGCCCGTATCAATCATGGAAATCAAATCCTTTCGTTCAATAGATGGATAATAGCAGGAATAAAAAAAGCGTCCCACAGATTCTACGGGAATCCATGAGACGCCATTGTCTCTTTGCGGCATGTCAATCGGGAAATTGGCATGCCTATGATACTTGACAGACAATCAACCCTTCGGAGGACAGAAAAGCCCCAGAGAATCCGGTACCTGATTCTCTGGGGCTTCATTGCCTCTTGTTTGTTGATGGCTTTATTATAATCAGCAAATTTGGTCCTGTCAATAACGTGTGCTAATGTATACAAGAATACAGGGGAAGGAAAAAGCTGCTGGGGGAGCGAAGTATTCTAGGTGATTATAGGGAGACTGGTGCTAAGGGGGAGCGATAGTATGACAAAAGATGAGGCTGTATTTCGCATGACGGATATCCTGGCAAAGTTTGTCGCCTTTACAGGGAAGCGGCTGCCAGATGATGTTCGGGAAAAGATTGCCGAACTGGCTGGACAGGAAGAAGAGCCGCTGGCAAAAGCAATCTATCAGACCATGCTGAAGAATCAGGAACTGGCCCAGGAGCTCAACCGTCCCAGCTGCCAGGATACGGGAGCCATTCAATTCTTTCTAAAATGCGGAGCAAATTTTCCCTATATGGGGGAGCTGCCAAGTATCTTGCGGAAAAGCGTAATTCAGGCTACCAAGGATGCGCCGCTTCGCCATAATGCCGTGGAAACCTTTGACGAGTACAACACGGGGAAAAATGTGGCCCTGGGGATTCCTTCCTTGTTTTGGGATGTGCTTCCGGAGCGGGATGATTGCGAAATTTACACCTATATGGCTGGGGGCGGCTGCTCCCTGCCAGGACATGCCAAAGTATTGATGCCTGGGGAAGGGTACGAAGGAGTTACGCGGTTCGTTCTTGATGTCATGACCAGCTATGGGTTAAATGCCTGTCCACCGCTCTTGGTGGGCGTGGGGATCGGCACTTCGGTGGAGGTGGCAGCCCTGCATTCCAAGAAGGCCCTCATGCGTCCCATTGGTTCCCATAATCCCAATCCCCGGGCGGCGAAAATGGAACAGCTGCTGGAAGCTGGCATCAATAAGATTGGCCTTGGTCCCCAAGGCCTCAAGGGGAAGAATTCGGTGTTAGGGGTTCATATCGAAAACAGTGCCCGCCATCCGTCGGTCATCGGCGTAGCGGTCAATGTGGGCTGCTGGTCTCATCGCCGTGGACATATCGTATTCGATAGGGATTTGAACTATACTATTGATTCCCATTCGGAGGTGGATTTCTGATGGCAAAAAAAATACTTACGACGCCTATCAAAGCTGAGGATTTAGAAGATATCCAGGTGGGGGATGTCATTTATCTGACGGGGAAGCTCACCACCTGCCGGGATGTAGCCCATCGCCGTGTTATTGAAGAGAAGCGTCCACTGCCTGTGGATATTAAGGACGGCGCCATTTTGCATGCCGGCCCGATTATTCGCCCGCTAGGCGAGGATAAATATGAGATGGTCACGGTGGGGCCTACCACATCCATGCGAATGGAAAAATTTGAGGAAGCCTTCATCAAAGAGACCGGTGTCCGGCTGATTATCGGTAAAGGCGGCATGGGGGATGGAACGATGCGGGGCTGCCGGGATTACAAGGCGATCCATTGCGTATTCCCTGCCGGCTGTGCCGTGGTGGCGGCAACCTGTGTGGAAGAGATTATCGATGCCCAGTGGAAGGACTTGGGCATGCCGGAAACCCTGTGGACCAGTCAGGTAAAAGAGTTTGGGCCCCTCATTGTATCGATTGATACCCATGGCCGCAATATTTTTGAAGAGAACAAGGTTCTTTTCAACGAGCGGAAAGAAGAAGTCTATGAGGAAATCTGTAAGGAAGTCAAATTCATCAAATAGTTACGGGCGGATGACTTCGCCCCATTTGGCGGCCAGCATTTCCAGGCGCCAGCGGGCATTGGCCGGGCTGGTAGAGGGCAGGGCATAAAAGGCGATATCCCTGCGGGACAGCAGAGCTTTGTTATAGCGCTTAAAGGCCTGGGCCGATTTGCCGCCATTGAAGCAGATGGTTTTGATTTTTGGATACTTTGCCAGCAGGGCAGTGAAGTCATTGCACTGCTCATTTTTTATGGCGGAATCGAGACTGCCGTCGCGGTCACAGGTATCAAGGGAATCCCAAAGGGCAATGTGATGGCGCAATAGCATTTGCAACCGCTCTTCGTAGACCAGGGGGACGGCAGGTTCTTCTAGCAGCCGTGCCATCAGGGGCCAAAAGCGGTTTTGGGGATGGGCATAATATTGCTGCTGCTCTAGGGAGGTGACACCGGGCATAGAGCCAAGAATCAGGGTATGACAGGTATCATCGATGCTGGGGGGAAAGCCAATACAATTCATAAAATACCTCCTAGGTTTTTTCTTTATTTTAGCATATTGCAAAAAATAATCTTGACTGGTGGTTATTTTTTGCTATAATTAATTCAACAAATGAATTGTTGTTCATATATTGAAGGAAGATATGAGGTGAGACGGATGGATAAAAGGAAGCGCAATTTGGTGCGGATTATTGTGGCCACGGTGCTGCTAGTGGCGTTAGCCTATGCGCCCTTAGCCGGGAGCTGGCGATTTGCTGCCTATCTGGTGCCATATCTGGTGGTGGGCTATGATGTTCTGCTGAAAGCCGCCAAAGGCGTGAAGAACCGCAAGGCCTTTGATGAAAGCCTCTTGATGGCCATCGCTACTATTGGTGCAATGGCACTGGCTGTTTATGAGGATGGCGATTATACGGAAGGAATTGCCGTCATGCTGTTCTATCAGGTGGGCGAGTGGTTCCAAAGCTATGCGGTGGGCAGAAGCCGCCGGGATATCAGCAATCTCATGGATATCCGTCCGGATTATGCCAATATTGAGCAGCCCAACGGCCAGCTGGAACAAGTGCCGCCGGAGGAAGTGGCTGTAGGGACGGAAATCGTTGTACAACCTGGAGAAAAAATTCCCCTTGATGGAATCGTAACTGAGGGAAAATCGAGCCTGGATACTATTGCGCTGACTGGCGAAAGCCTGCCGCGGGAGGTGGACCCGGGAGACGAAGTGCTTAGCGGCTGCATCAATACGAATGGCCTGCTGCGGATTCGTACCACGAAGGAGTTCGAGGAATCTACGGCATCAAAAATCCTCGAATTGGTGGAAGATGCCAGCTCCAATAAGTCAAGGTCGGAGGCCTTTATTACGCGGTTTGCCCGGGTCTATACGCCGTTGGTGGTCTATGCGGCCATCGCCTTGGCCTTGGTGCCTCCTCTGTGGCAGCTCGTATGGGCCGGTGCGGAGCCACAGTGGGGCGTGTGGTTTTACCGTGCTTTGACCTTCCTGGTCATTAGCTGCCCCTGTGCTTTGGTTATCAGCATTCCTTTAAGCTTTTTTGCCGGCCTTGGCGGAGCCAGCCGACAGGGCGTACTGATTAAGGGGTCAAATTATTTGGAAGCCCTGGCGTCGGTGGATACGGTGGTATTTGATAAGACCGGCACCTTGACGAAAGGTGTCTTTGAAGTCACGGCGATTCATCCGGAAAAATTGGATGAACGGCAGCTGCTCCATCTGGCGGCTCATGTGGAACGTTTTTCCAACCATCCCATTGCGGCCTCCCTTAAGGCTGCTTATCGGGAGGAAGCCGATGATTGCGTGGTGGAAGATATGGAGGAGCTGGCCGGCTTTGGTGTTCGGGCCAAGGTCAATGGACATTCCCTTAGCGTTGGCAACAGCCGTCTGATGGAAGCGGAAGGTATCGCGTGGCGTGACTGCCAGCATAGCGGCACCATCCTTCATGTGGCTATGGATGGGGAATATGTTGGTCACATCGTGATTTCCGATGTGGTGAAAGAAACTTCCCAGCAGGCGGTGGCGGCTCTGCATGGCAACGGTGTGGCAAAAGTCTTTATGCTGACTGGTGATGTTTCCAAGGTGGCCGAGGAAGTGGCTGCGCAGCTGGGGATTGATGGTGTGTACAGCGAATTGCTGCCAGCGGATAAAGTGACCAAAGTGGAAGAGCTGTTGGCAGCCAAACAGCAGGCGGGAAGTCATGGTAAGCTAGCCTTTGTGGGAGATGGAATCAACGATGCACCGGTAATATCCCGGGCCGATGTGGGCATTGCCATGGGGGCTATGGGTTCAGATGCCGCCATTGAAGCTGCCGATGTGGTGCTAATGGATGACAATCCACTGCAATTAGCCAAGGCACAGCGCATTGCCCGCAAGACGATGGGGATTGTTCAGCAGAATATTTGGGGTTCAATCGGTGTCAAAGTCGTCGTGCTTATGCTTGGTGCCGTGGGCCTGGCCAATATGTGGGCGGCCATCTTTGCCGATGTGGGCGTTATGGTGCTGGCAGTGCTCAACGCCATGCGGGCGATGATGGTGCCGGGAGGAAAGTTGGATGAAGCCAATGGTAGAAAGGAAACTGAGATGAAAAAGTCATACAAAATCGATGTGGATTGCCCTAATTGTGCAAGTCTTATGGAGGAAGCGGCCAACAAGACCACCGGGGTTAAATCGGCAACCGTCAACTTCATGATGTTGAAGATGAAAGTCGAATTTGAAGAGGGCTATGACGCCGCTGCCGTCATGGAACAGGTTCGGCAAAATTGCAAACAGGTTGAAGATGATTGCGAAATATATCTTTAAGGCGGAGACAAGCGGGAATGGCAGCATTCCCGCTTTTTGTGTATAAGGAAGATTTTGTTTTTGGCAAAAAAGG
Organism: Selenomonas sp. WCT3; assembly: GCA_900100835.1. Taxonomy (GTDB): domain Bacteria; phylum Bacillota; class Negativicutes; order Selenomonadales; family Selenomonadaceae; genus Selenomonas_A; species Selenomonas_A ruminantium_E. The sequence continues at coordinate 15,339 of FNCM01000009.1, forward strand.
AACAATGGCGTTATAATATAGAAGATTATATGGCAAGGGAAGTGCTGAGCAGATGAAGCGGAACAATCCCATAACGAAAATCCAGCAGCATATTGTTGAATTCTATCATAAAAATCCATTCCTCGAATATATTCATGCCGAGGCAGTGCCAATGGCAGACGGCGGAGTTCAGCTGGAACTGAAAGTGGAGGCTGAACACACCAATCTCTATGGCATCATTCATGGCGGGGCGTTGATGACCCTGGCGGATACTGCCATGGGGGCGGCTGCACTGGCGCGAAACAAAAAAGTCGTAACGATGAATCTCAGCATGGACTTCATGCATTCCGTACCGATGACCACCCGGATTATCGCTACGGGAACAGTCCTTCACGACGGCCGTCATACCATGACGCTGGAAAGTGAAATCCGTGATGAGGCGGGAAAACTGTTTGCCAAAGCCCATGGTACCTTTTATGTATTGGGGCGCTTTGTTGACGATTTTGCAGAATAACGCGTATAATTATTTACATAATTGCAGATTTGAACGTCTTTTTACTGGGAGGTTGTACAATGAGTGAGTTAACCTTAGCCAAGGCAAAAGAAATACTGGCCAAACATACGACGGAGGCCCATCTTTTCACCCATGCGGCAGCTGTCAGTGCAGCCATGGGGGCAATGGCCGATCATTTTGGTGCCGATAAAGAATATTGGGAAGCAATTGGGTATCTCCACGATGTGGATTATGAAGAATTCCCCGATGAACACTGCCATCATGTGCGTGAATTGCTGGCACCGGAAGGCGTGGACGAAGAAGTAATCCAGGCGATTATTTCCCATGGATGGGGCATTACCACCGATGAGAAAGAGCCCGTGACGGATATGGAAAAGAGCCTCTATACGGTGGATGAGCTCACGGGAATTGTCCAGGCCTATGCACTCATGCGCCCGGAAAAAATGGATGGGATGGAATTGAAATCCTTCAAGAAAAAATTCAAGGACAAGAAATTTGCCGCTAAATGCAGCCGGGATACCATCAAAAAAGGAATGGATATGCTTGGTATGGAACCGTCAGCGGTGATGCAATGCTGCATCGACGGCATGCAGGCACACAAGGAGGAGTTAGGCTTTTGATCGATGAACATGAATGGCGAAGCGTATTGCAGGTGGCAGAGGATGGGACATTTTCTGCCGCTGCCAAACACCTTTATGTTTCGCAGCCATCGCTGTCACAGTGCATAAAGAAAATAGAAGGGGAATTGGGCGAGGCCCTTTTTGATCGGAGCCAGACGCCTTTGCAGCTTACGCCTGCCGGGGAGATTTACGTGGAAAAGGCACGGCAGATTCAGCGGCTAAAGCAGGAATTGGTCAAGGGCACCGCGGATCTTTCGGAGCTTCGGACGGGAAATCTCTGCATCGGCAGCTCCCGGACGCGATCCTCTTGTTATTTGACCCAGCCACTTATCGATTTTCACCGGAATTATCCCGGGATTCGTTTGACGGTCCGTGAGCACAGCTTGCGGGAGCTCAAGGAAGATGTGTTGGCGGGGGCTGTGGATTTTGCACTGCTCTATGATCCGTTGCCCGATAAAAATTTTGCCTCGATACCGCTGTTGAGGGAAAGAACTCTGTTGGCGGTGCCGATGGACCACCCTTTGGCAGCCCGGTTTGGTGGCCGCCAGGTAACGCCTTATCCGACGATTTCCTTTGCCCGCCTGCACAAACAGCCCTTTATCAAATTGCAGGAAAGCCGGCGGATGGCTCATATCTATCGGCAACTTTGCCAGGAAACCCAGTGTGAACCCGATGTGGTCTTTGAAGCCAACAGCATCATCGATGCCGCCGAGCTTTGCATGGCAGGACTGGGCATTACCCTGGTTACGGATATGCTGGTGCGCGGCTGGCACTGGAAAGAATCCCCGTTCTTCTTTGAATTGGAAGAAAATGTGGAAGAACGTCAGCTGGTGGCAGCCTACGGCCGGGGACAGCATCTTTCCCAGGCGGCCAAGACTTTTATTTCCCTGTTGAAACGATAATAATAGGATGGAACGTAGGTGGAAAAACATTCCATGTACCCTAGAAAAAAGCGAGGATAATCGTATTCCAACGATTATCCTCGCTTTTTTCTAGGTATTTTGAAGGCCATTTTTGGTATTTGTCCTAATCGGTAGGTCAAGTATTTGTTTGATATTCGATTGGCAGATGGACAAGAATTAAGGGAAATGCTAATATAAGCAAAGTGTGTTATATAGGGAAATAAAATAGCCTTCCAGGAAGGAATGTGTGAAAAATGAATAAGAAAATGATTATGGGCGCAGTATGTGCGCTTGCTTGTGTTACGAATTTGGCTTTTTCTCAGCCTGCCGAAGCAGGCTTTTTATGGTTCGGAAATAGTGGTGTTATGTCCGCGTCTGAACAAGAACATTGGTCAAGAAGACTAAACAAACAAGAAACTGGCAAGGAAAAGCCTGAAATATCCGCAGAAGAGGATGAATATGGGTTATTACCTTATATTCAAAAAGCCCAGAAACGTGTTTGTGATGTAAATGGAATCCAAATTGTGACAAATAATTTTACAGATAGGGACGACTATAAGACGAAAGTTCACCCTGTCGGTTTGGTTGAGAATCAGATAGACGCATATGCTTCGGGGGGCGGTCATTATTATATTGGACTTGAAGGGTTGAGGGCAAGGAATTTATTGTCCTTTCATAATCAGTATGATTATATGGCTATTGAGCAAACGATTGCTCATGAAACGTCGCATTGCATTGATGGACATATGTTGAGAAGTGGTAAAGAATATCAAGATGAAGTCTTGGCTGAAGAAGGTAGTATTAAATACACCGACAATCTTCCTGAAGGTGGATGGGGGGGGTTAGTGGCCCATAACAACAATAATTGCTATCCTGAGATTGCCAAGAAGATACGTTGCTCTTTCGAAGCTCAGACAAAAAACAGAGTTGTTATCAAAAGCGCCGCAGATGTTCTTTATCGAGGAAAGGACAATGTTCTGTACCCGATTATCGAAGAACGCCGTGGAAATGAATCTCCCGCCAATGCTTATTTCGGTGGACAAATGGCATATTGCATGAGCAAGGACGCCTTATCCATGGGCAACATTCGTATTATCCGAAACCACCTGAAGAATGAAATCAATTACAAAGGAGACTATCTTCTGGTATGTGAGGACAGCAATCTTCCTAATGGATACCGTATTTTGACGGAATTGTACGGCGATGAGGCTACTCTTCAGGATAATTTAGATACCTTAAAAAGCAAGGTACGTAGTGGTATTCTCCCCTTGAAAAAAACAGGTATTCCAACATGGGTGTTGTGTGGATAAATAAGAACAACTCTGTTTGGAAGATGTGGCTTGCCTGCGCCATCGCCTATGATTTCGAAACAAATTGTGCCCAGAATATGGAAAAATAATTTTTTGTGACTACTAATCTTAGAAAGAGGTGTTGATAATGGCTGTTGTTCACCAAAAAGGTTCGCCGTTATTTGGCCAGGCCATAAATTATGGGCTGGGAGGCGTTGCTTGTCTCGTGACTAGCTTCTTTATGGTTTATTCTTCTATGGATTTCCTTCATGTTATTGGTATCGGAGTTTTTTTACTTAGTGGATATTTGTTTAGCCAGTGTTCCAGAAGATGCTCTGGTTCATGGGGCGAGCATAAGGCGTTATCCGCATTGTCCAAAGAGCTGCCTGACCAATACCATCTTTTCGTAAATGTAAGCGTTCATGAGAAAATGGAAAGCGATATGGTGGTCGTGGGCCCGAATGGTGTATTTCTTGTAGAGGTAAAGAGCTTCAATGGTACGCTGGAGGGCGGTGTAAACGATGGAAAATGGGTCCTTCATAAGGTGGGACGTAGGGGGGGCCGATATACCAAAACCATCAAGAATCCACTCGGACAGCTAAAACGAAACATCGCGATTCTGTCACAATATCTAAAGCTGGAACGGTGTTCTGCCTGGATTGATGGAGTAGTGTTATTTCCTAATGATGATACGGATTGGTTCGACGGAGTTCCCGACAAATGCTTCTGGGAAGCGAAGAGCGTGGCCAAACATATTCTTTGTTTTGAGCCACGTCGCCTGCTGTCGGAAAATCTTATGGGGAAAATCATCACCAGTCTGGAGAAATGCCAGAGCGGCTCTGCGATGACACTGGATGAATTTACGGATAAAAAGCAGGCATTACAAAAGGGGCGTGCGTAATGTTAAAAAAGTTGATGATTATGGTTCTATTTGGCTTATGGACTGTATCCTTAACAACACCTGTTGATGCTGGTGGTTTTATCAGTGGAAGAGATGGGAAAATGCTGACGCACCAGTTCAATTGGTATATCACAGTTTATAAGCTGAAGGATTCCCAGAAGGAAAAAATATACGAAGAAGTTTTGGAAGTACCTGTAATACAAGAGGATGGCAGTTATTTGTCCAGCTCCGATAAGATTAAGGTGTTGGAGCAGAGAACGAAAGACAATACCAACTTAATTACCCTGAGTCTCAAGGATATTGATGTGGATGGAAAATCCTATTCGGAGACATTTACTTTTGAAGACAAAGGGCAGTTTTTTCATAGAAAGGAAAACGAGGCGGGCAATATGCGGGTCAGTATGACGCGTGTTGTGAAAACCGTTAATAATCCCAGCACTTTATACTAAAAAGTTAATTGCGATTGAAAACCAATACCCCAAAAAGAAGCGTATCGTACTCCTTTTTTTGGGGTATTGGTTTTTTGAATAGGCGATATAAGCAACATGTATTTCCTCGATAGCTTTTTTTTATGTAAAATAACTCTAGTTAATAATTTGAGCAATTGTTGTGTATTGGGAAGTGTTTAGGAGGGAATACTATGTCGAAGGAGATTTCACGTCGTACCTTCATAAAGGGCGCGGCAGCAGCCGGTGTCGTTGTGGCTGCAGGTTCTTACTTCACCTGGAATGGTAACAATATTCCAGAAAAAGTCAAAAAGGGAGACGTTACCTATGATGTCCTGATCATTGGCAGCGGTGGCGCTGGTATGCGTGCAGCACTGGCAGCAGCTGAGAACAAGAATCTTAAGGTTGCTGTTATGACGAAGCTCGTACCGACGCGTTCGGCTTCGACGATGGCACAGGGCGGCATGAATGGTGTCACGGCCGTTACTGACACGGCAGATACGGTGGAGTCCCATGTGTTCGATACCATCAAGGGCGGCGACTATCTCTGCGACCAGGATGCGGTTGAATACTTCGCTGAGCGTGCAGGTGCCAACATCTATGAGATGGATTATATGGGGTATCCGTATAACCGTCAGAAGGATGGACACTTCCATCAGCGCAAGATGGGCGGCCATTCTCATGCGCGTGCTTCCTACTTCGAGGACCGTGCTGGCCATGCAATGGTTCACACGCTGTTTGAGCAGTGCCTGGACAAGGGCATTGATTTCATCTCGGAGTGCCAGATGCTTGAGATCAGCATGGGCGGTGAGAAGAATGACCAGCTCAACGGCGTTATCGCTATGGATATGCGTTCGGGGAATCTCATCGGTGTTCCGGCTAAGGCTGTTGTCATTGCGACGGGCGGTTATGGCCGTGTCTATTGGATCCGTACGTCTAATCCGTACAGCTCCACGGGCGATGGTATCGTTGCTGGCATGAATGCTGGTATCCCGTTCAAAGATCCGGAGATGGTACAGTTCCATCCGACGGGCCTTTCGGCTAACGGCGTCCTGCTGTCCGAGTCCAGCCGTGCCGAGGGTGCACAGCTCAAGAATAAGAATGGCGAGCGTTTTATGGCGAAATATGCACCGGAGAAGATGGAGCTGGCAACGCGTGATATTGTAGCGCGTGCTATTGCAACGGAGATCGAGGAAGGCCGTGGTATTGGCGAAGGCATCCATGCCGGCGTCTACATGGATTTCACGGTTATTCCGGCTGAGCGTATCCGCGAGCGTCTGGGTCAGGTTGCTGACCTTTCCAAACGCTTTGCTGGTGTCGATATCACGAAAGAGCCAGTTCCTATTGCACCGACCTGCCATTATTCCATGGGCGGTCTCGAGATGGCTGACTTCCATACGGGTGAGTCGCGCGTACCGGGCATCTATGTTGCCGGTGAGTGCAGCTGTGTATCCGTACATGGTGCCAACCGTCTGGGGGCAAACTCCCTGTCGGAGGTACTCGTCTTTGGTCATACGGCTGGCGATGGTGCAGCCGCTTACGCAAAAGAGCATAATTACGCTGGCAGCCAGGACAAACTTGCTCAGGATTGCCAGAAATGGAAAGATAAATTCGAAGAAGTCACGAACCGTCCGGAAGGCTGCGGCAAGACCGTACCGGAGATTCGTGATGCCATGGTCAATACGATGTGGTACAAGGCTGGCGTATACCGTCAGGAGGACCAGCTGAACCAGGCTACCCAGGAGCTCAAGGCTCTCGAGGAAGAGTACAAACACTGCTATGTCGGTGACTCCTCCCATGTCTACAACACGGCCTTTGAGCAGTATGTGGAGCTCGGCAACCTGCTGCAGATTTCCCATGCTATCGTACAGGGCGCATTGGCTCGTAAAGAGAGCCGCGGTGGTCATTCCCGTCGTGATTATCCGAAACGTGACGACAAGAACTTCCTCAAGCATACGCTTATCTTCAAAGACCAGAAGACGGGCGAATATCGTGCCGAGTATAAAGATGTCGTTATTACGAAATATCAGCCGAAAGAAAGGAAGTATTGATCATGGACGTAAAGCTTAGAATCCATCGCTTCGTTGAAGATAAAAAATGGGTGCAGGATTACACGCTCCCGGTTACGGTTGGCATGACGGTACTTGAGGCCCTGACGCAGATCAAAGAGCATCAGGATCCGACCCTTTCGTTTACCTGCTCCTGCCGTTCTTCCATCTGCGGCGCTTGTGCTGTCCGCGTAAATGGCAATGCCGAGCTCGCTTGTGAGATCCTCGTTGAGAACCTCATGAAACGCTATGATACGGATGAGCTCACCATTGAGCCGCTGGGCAATTTCCGCGTTATCCGCGATCTCATTGTGGATTGGGATCCGAAATATGCCCGCATCAAGAAAATCAAACCGACGGTTCATCCAAAAGATGAATTCTCGGCTGAGGAAGGCTGTAAGCAGTCTCCGGAAGATTTCAATAAATACAAGAAACTCGCCGGCTGCATCCTCTGCGGTTCCTGCGTATCTGAGTGCAACAAGAACGCACTGAATCAGGAAGACTTCCTTGACCCCTTCGTTTTTGTCAAGGCTGCCAAAATCACCCGTGATTCCCGCGATAAGGATCCGAAAGAGCACCTCAAGGCTGTTGTCGATGCTGGTCTCTGGCGTTGCTTCAACTGTCAGGAATGCACGGCAAAATGCCCGAAAGGCCTCGACCCGGCTGGTGCTATCGAGAAACTCAAAGAAGCTACCTTCAAGATGGGCCTCGATGACAACGTTGGTGCCCGCCATGCAAAAGCTATCTATGATGATATCAGCGAGTCTGGTACGCTGGATGAGTCGAAGCTCAACATTAAGTCCGAGGGCTTCTTCGCCGCCGGTCTGCGTGCGCCGATGGCTCTGCGCCTCATGCGCGTTGGCAAGATGAATCCGCTTGATAGCCATCCGGTCAACAAAGAAATCGATACGATCCGCAAAATCGTTAAGAACGCAGAAGCAGCATCGAAGGAGGAGAATTGATTATGAAATACGCATTATTCCCGGGCTGCGTCCTCGAAGGCGCTGCTGCTGAAGCTTATACGTCCCTGAAAAAAGTTTGCGAGAAGCTCGAGATTGAAATCGAAGAGATTCCAAACTGGACTTGCTGTGGTGCATCCCACGCTCAGGGCGTTGATGATTTGGCTGCCTTGGCCGTTAATGCTCGTAATATTTCCATTGCCGAGAATATGGGCTGCGATATCATGACGGTCTGCAATACTTGCACCCTGCAGCTTCGTACGGCTAAAGCTCGTCTGGACAAGGATGAGAAACTTCGTGAGAAGGTCAACAATATTCTCAAGGAGTCTGGTCATCCCTATGAGTATAAAGGCACGAGCCAGGTTACGCATTTCCTTTGGATTCTTGACGACCATCCGGAACTGCTGGATGGCAAGATTGTAAATCCGCTTAATGGTTATAAAGTTGCTGCTTACTATGGCTGCCATATCCTGCGTCCGCAGGAGGTCATGGACCATGGTGACGGCAAGCATCCGGAGTACATGGAACGCCTCGTTCGCAAGCTCGGTGCAGAGCCGGTTTGGTTCGATGCTAACCGCAAATGCTGCGGCTTCCATGCCCAGCTGGCTGCTGAGCATGATGTGCTCAAGGCTACGGGGCAGATTGTTGACAGTGCTGACCGCGCTGGCGCTGGTGCACTGGTTACGCCGTGCCCGCTCTGCCAGATGCAGCTCGATATGTACGAGCCGGAAGGCCGTGAGGCCGTTCACTCCCAGGCACAGGTTCCTATCCTGCACCTGCAGCAGCTCGTTGGTCTGGCTCTGGGCCTGACGAAAGAGGAAGTTGGCTTCAACCGCCACGTCTCTGCACAGGATAAGCTTAAACTGGGCTGATAAATACGCGTACCCTTTCCTAAAATTTAGATAAACACACACATCACAACACAAAGGTGACAGGCTCACAAAGAGTCTGTCACTTTTGTGTTATACTGAAGAAAAAATGCAGGGGGTATTGGGGATGGCAAAGGTTGTTATCATTGGAGCTGGGCCTGCCGGCGTATCGGCAGCTCTTTATGCACGCCGGGGAGGCGCTGAAGTAACGGTGGTTTCCAGTGGCAAGGATACCGGTAGTCTTACCAAAGCACACTTGATTGAAAATTACTATGGCTTGGCTGAACCGGTAAGCGGGGCTGAGCTTTTTCAGCGTGGCATCCAGGGGGCTAAGCGCATTGGGGTGGAGTTTCTTGAAGATGATGTGGTGGCGGTGACTTTTGCGGAGGATTTCCATGGGTTCCAGGTGGAAACCAAGCAAGAGAAATACGACGCGGACAGCGTCATCCTGGCTGCTGGGGCAGCTCATAAAACCCTGCCAGTTCCTGGTATCCGCGAATTTGAGGGCAAAGGCGTCAGCTATTGTGCCATTTGCGATGCCTTTTTCTATCGCCAGAAGAAAGTAGCTGTTATCGGTGCTGGCGAATATGCCCTCCATGAGGCTTCAGCTTTGCTTCCCCATGCGGCTCAGGTTACATTGCTGACCAATGGGGAAGAACCTGGCTGCAGCTTTCCGGAGTCAGTGGGCATCAAGACGGCGAAGCTTTCCGCGGTGGAAGGCAGCGGCCGGGTGCAGCAGGTGCGCTTTCAGGATGGTTCCGTCCTGCCTGTCGATGGCGTATTTTTAGCGGTGGGGGTTGCCGGTAGTACTGAACTAGCCCGAAAGATGGGGATCATGCTAGAAGGAAATGCCATTAAGGTGGATGAACATATGGCGACCAATATCCCTGGAATATTTGCCGCTGGTGATTGCACCAGCGGTTTACGGCAGGTGGCAAAAGCCGTCTATCAGGGGGCTGAGGCGGGGCTGGCTGCTTTACGTTTCCTGCGGGAGAAAGACGTGTAACCGGCATTAGACGAACCTTGCATGTTTATGGTAAAATCAATACTAGCTTTTGAATGAAATAACGAATCTTGGGTAATTCTGGAAATGAGGAACATGTAATGATTAAATTAATCTTGTCCGATATGGATGGAACGCTGCTGGATGAGGCGGGCCAATTACCGGCGGAATTTGATGCCATGATGGAAAAACTCCATGACCGCGGGGTTATGTTTGCGCCAGCCAGTGGCCGTCAATACTACTCGCTGGTGAACAGCTTTCCTAAGTATGCCGATACGTTCCTCTTTGTCAGCGACAATGGCACGATGGTCCGCCAGCATGGAGAGGAACTTTTCTCGGATGTCATCGAGCGGGATCGGGCAATGGAAATCGTCAACAGCGTAAACGACAAGCCGGACATCTACAATGTGTTTTGCGGCAAGAAAAAGGTCTATCTGCTCAAGGATAAGCAGCCGGAAAAATACATGGATGAGCTCATGAAATATTTTAGCGAAATCGAATTGGTCGACTGCTTTGAAGAAGTCGACGATGAACCCATCAAGATTTCTTTTTTCACGGCTGACGGGGATGCCGATACGAAGATTTTTCCGCTGCTCAAGCATTACGAAAGCTCAATGCAGGTGGTATTGGCAAGTGCCTATTGGGTGGATATTACTAACCTTGGAGCCAATAAAGGCATGGCCGTACGCAAGATTCAGGAACGTCTGGGCCTGGCGCCGGAAGAATGTGCAGCATTTGGCGACTATATGAACGACAAGGAGATGCTGGAGTCGGTTTATTACAGTTATGCCATGGCCAATGCGTATCCGGCCATCAAGGACGTTGCCCGTTTCACGGCCAAGAGCAATGCCGAAGCTGGTGTTATGGTCAAGATTCAGCAGCTGCTCGATGCGGGACTGTGCTGATAGCCGTCATGCGGAATTATCCTTAATGGTATTGTAAGAAAAATATAAGGAAAAACATCATTTTCATTTAAGGAAGCTCCAATTCAAGATTCCTATACTTTAAACGAAGAAGGGAAATACCCAAGATAAAATTTTGAGGTAAAGGAGTCATGAACATGAAGTTTGATAAAAAGAAAGTAACGGCATTGGCAATGGCTGGCATGATGGGATTTGGCATTGCTACAGTTTCTCTGTCGGGCGTTTCAGAGGCACATCGTCACCATGCTCAGCAGACGTTTGAAGACGGAACGAGCAATAAGTACAGCCATCGCATGAACGAAGAAGATATGACGCATAAGCAGAATGTCCGCGCGCTCAAATACCAGAAGCGCCATGGCCAGATTGGCGAGAAAGAGTACAACCGCCAGCTGCGTCAGGAGCAGGAACGCCATGATAAAATCATCGAGGGCATCAAGGATGAATATGAGGCGCATAATCCGCATAAAAGCAAATAATCCGGAATGCCGGTTTTGACCGTCAGGCAGAGGCCTGACGGCCTTTTCTTTATATTGCATATTGCCAGATGAAACGGTATAATCAATAATAGGAAACTATGGACAAGTATACGCTTTAGAACTTATTCCGTGAAACGAAAAGCAGGTGATACATAATGCCGATGAAAATAGATAATATGACGACAAAAGGGCCGTCGATTTCCGTGAGCCGCAGTAGCGAGGATGAGCGTGTCCGCGACATGGACACTGATTTTAGCACGGAACTTGCCAATCAGGAAGAAACGGTGACAATGGAACAGCTCGACAAGCTGCTCCGGCAGATTGATGAACAGGGGGCGCGGCTTTCCAAGACGCCGACCTATGATGAACTGAAGTCGTACCGCACGCTCATCAAGAACTTTGTCGGTGAGGCGGTCAATCATATGTATGAGCTTCACACGCAGGCCGGCTGGGACCGCATGGGCCGTCAGAAGGTGTATACCACCGTTCGCAAAATTGACAAACGGCTGGAGGAGATGGCAGAGAAAATTCGCCTGGGCCAGGCCAGCCAGCTCGATATTGTGGCCAGTCATGACGCCATCCGCGGGATGCTCGTGGACCTTTACATGTAATGGAACTCAATTGGAATAAGATTATCGGGCATGAGAAGCAAAAGCGTGAGCTGCGGACCATGCTGCAGGAAGGCCGTCTGCCCCATGCCCTGCTATTCACTGGTCCCGATGGTATCGGCAAGAAAATGCTAGGGCGGATGCTGGCAGCAGCCATTCTCTGCGGGGAGGAAGATGGCCCCTGCGGTCATTGTGAATCCTGCCAGTCGATGCGGCTTGCCAGTCATCCTGATTATTACGAGGTGCTGCCGGAAGTCCGGGGTAAGTCCGCCAAGGTTATTCGTATTGAACAGATTCGCGAGATGCAGACGGTGGCTTCCCGTTATCCGGTTATGGCTAAGAGCCGGGTGGTGCTCATCGATGAGGTGGAGTGCATGAATGAGGCGGCTGCCAACAGTCTGTTGAAGACGTTGGAGGAGCCGGAAGGACAGGTTACCTTCATTTTGGTCACCAGTGCCCGCAGTTCCCTATTGGATACCATTGTTTCCCGCTGTATGCCGGTAGCCTTTGGCATGCTTCCGGTGGAGGCGATGACGGCTGCCCTGCAGGAGCGCGGCGTTCCGGCAGAAGATGCAGCTGAGCTTTCCGCTTTGGCGGATGGGAGCCTTGGACGGGCGGTAACCCTCTTCGAAAATGGCGGATTGGCCCTTCGCAACGATGCCCTGTCCGTGCTGTCCCAGCTGGATGACATGGATATGGATAAACTTTGGCAGCTGGCCAAGGAAAAAGGCGATTTGGAACGGGAAAAACTCGTGGAGTGGTTCCTGTATTTTAATATGCTGCTTCGCGACATGCTGGTGCTTTATGAGGATGGGGCGAGCCCGCTCTTGTACCATCAGGATTGCCGCGTAAAGCTGGCTCAGCTTTTGCCGCAGTTTCCGGAGCATAAGATATTCGCGATGCTGCGGGAGGTTCGGGAAATGCAGCGCCGTTTGCAGGCAAATGTAAACCTGCGGTTGCAGATGGAAGGTTTTTTATTGCGTATACGCGATTTGACATAAAGGTTGTAGGAGGATAATTTTGCAGAAAATCATCGGAGTCCGCTTTAAAAAAGCGGGAAAGATATATTATTTCGGCCCGGGCAATCTGGAGATTGAGGCCGGGCAGCGCGTTATCGTCGAGACTGCCCGCGGTATGGAGTGCGGGCTGACGGTCCTTGGCCCTCGGGAGGTAGAGGACAGCGAAGTCATGCAGCCGTTGAAGATTGTCCATCGGATAGCCAATGCTTCCGACCTTCAGCGTCTGGAGGATAACAAGAAACGGGAGAAAGATGCTTTTGGCATTTGTGAGAAAAAGATTCAGGAACACAAACTGCCCATGAAGCTGGTCGAAGTGGAGTATACCTTCGACATGAACAAGATTATCTTCTACTTTACGGCCGATGGCCGCATCGACTTCCGCAACCTGGTCAAGGACTTGGCCTCGGTATTCCGTACCCGCATCGAACTTCGCCAGATTGGCGTTCGCGATGAGGCAAAACTCATGGGCGGAATTGGCTGCTGTGGCCGCCCCCTCTGCTGTGCGTCGTTCCTGGGGGACTTTGAGCCGGTTTCCATCCGCATGGCCAAAGAGCAGAATCTCTCCCTGAATCCCACCAAGATTTCGGGGATTTGCGGCCGCCTGATGTGCTGCCTCAAATATGAAAACGACTGTTACTGCGAGAATTGTCACAAGAAGCCTAAGAAGGTGCTGGCACCGACCCAGGGCAGCCGGGTGGTGTCCTTGGAAGGGGAAGGCAAGGTCATCTCCCTCAACCAGCAGCGCCGCACGGCGACTATCCTGCTGGATAACAGCCGCACGATTGTCGCTTCCTGGGAAGATGTCATCGAGAAGGATGATGACAGCGATATGATGGAGGGCTTCGAGGTTCCCCGTGAGGAAATCATCGCGGCACCGGAGATAGCGGAAGACAGCGGCAAGCAGCCGGAACAGCAGGAGCGTCCGCGCCGTGAACGCAACCGCCGTCCGCGGGAGAAACGCAAGGACGATGGCCGGCGGGACAACCGTGACGGCCGGGAAAACAAAGACCATCGCGGTGGCAATTCCCATAATCGCCGCCGTCCACGGGGAGAGCATGAGAAACAGAACCGGGAAGGCGGCAATCGCCAGCGCCGCGACCGCCGTCCACGGGGCAGCCGTGAGAAGGGCAATGGTGGCAATAACGGTGGAGGAAGAGAAAACAAAGAATGAGAGACGTCAGCCTGAAAGAAAATGAACGGCTTGACGATTTGATGAGGAGCGGGCGGCACATCATCCAGAATACGCAGGAATTTTGCTTTTCTCTGGATGCGGTGCTGCTCGCCCACTTTTTATCGTGGAAAAGCCGGCAGCGGGTTTTGGATTTGGGCACGGGGACAGGGGTGATTCCCCTGCTGATTGCCGATGAGGTAGCTCGGGTAGATGCCATTGAACTAAACGAAGTCATGGCGGATGTGGCGGCCCGCAACGTTTGGATGAATGAACTGGACGACAAGATTTTTGTAAAAGCTGGAGATTATCGTCAAATCCGGGAGCTTTATGCCCCGGAGTCTTTTGATGCGGTGGTGGCTAATCCCCCCTATCGGCCTGTGGCCCACGGCCAGGTCAATCAAATGTCAGGGGTGGCTAGAGCCCGCCATGAGTTTACGGCGACGTTGGATGATGTGGTTCGGGCGGCCCGCTTTGCCCTGCGTTTCGGGGGGCGCTTTGCCATGGTCCATCTGCCAGAACGGTTGGGGGAAATCATTGTGAGCCTTCACGAACACCAGATGGAGCCCAAGCGGCTGCAGATGGTTCAGCCCAAAGCTGGCAAGGCCCCCAATATGATGCTGATTGAAGCGGTGGTGGGGGCTGCCCCCGGGGGCCTCAAGGTACTGCCGCCCCTCATTGTCCATCAGGAAGATGGTAGTTATACCGCAGAAATCCTGCAGATTTACGGCATGGAGGAAGGGAACAAATGACAACGGAAGAGAAGAAGGGCACGCTGTATTTGTGTGCAACCCCAATCGGCAATCTGGAAGATATGACCTATCGCGCTGTGCGGATGCTGGGGGAAGTGGACTTGATTGCGGCCGAGGATACCCGACACACCCGGCAGCTGTTGACGCATTTTGACATTCATACGAAGCTGACCAGCTATCACGAACACAATAAATTTACCAAGGGGCCGGAACTTATCGAATACCTGCAGCAGGGCCATGACCTGGTCTGTGTCAGCGATGCAGGGCTGCCGGGGATTTGCGACCCCGGCAGCCATTTAGCGGAATTGGCGATTGCGGCGGGCATCCGTGTGTCACCGCTGCCGGGGTGCAACGCCGGCCTTTCGGCACTGATTTGTTCAGGCCTTGATACGACGCTGTTCACCTTTGTGGGCTTTTTGCCCAAGACGGCGAAAAAACAGCAGGAAACCCTGGCACGGGTCAAGGGCTATGAGGGAACCTTGATTTTTTATGAGGCCCCCCATCATTTGAAGGCAACCCTCAAGCAGCTTGAGGGTTGCTTGGGGAACCGCCGGGCGGTATTGGGCCGTGAGCTTACGAAGAAATTCGAGGAATTTCGCCGGGGCAGCCTGCAGGAGTTGTTGGCCTATTATCAGGAAAATGACCCGCGGGGTGAATATGTCATTTTGGTGGAAGGTGCCAGCGAGGAGTCGTGCTCAGTGGAAGAAGATACACTGCCCAAGGACCCAGTTCGCCTTTGTCAGCAGTTGATGGCTGACGGTTTGGATAAGAAGTCGGCCATGCGGGAAACGGCTAAGAAGTTGGGCCTCAGCCGGCGGGATGTTTATCAGGCGCTGCTGGCAGAGGACGCCGAATAAGCGGTAACAGGGATTTTGCCCAGATAGCTGACCGGACAATTTTGCCTTTGGCAAAATGGCCGCAATGGCGTTATAATAGAAAAGATAGACGAAAACCCGAATCATTAGCGGGTTATTATAAGGAGGATCATTTTCCATGACAGAGAAAAAACCATTTTACATTACGACACCGATTTATTATCCGAGTGCTAAGCTGCACATCGGTCATGCATACTGCACGACGATTGCGGATTCTATTGCTCGTTTTCACCGTTTGGCCGGTGAAGATGTGTTCTTTCTGACTGGTTCAGACGAACATGGTCAGAAAATCCAGGAGAAGGCCGAAGAGCAGGGAATCAAGCCCATCGAGTACACGAATAAAATCGTTGCCGGTTTCCAGAATCTCTGGAAACTCTTGAACATCAGCAACGATGATTTCATCCGCACGACCGAGAAACGTCATGAGAAAGTGGTTCAGGAAATCTTCCGCCGTATCTATGCCAAAGGCGATATCTACAAAGGCTCGTATAAAGGCCTTTACTGCACGCCTTGCGAGAGCTACTGGACGGAGCACCAGCTGGATGAAAACGGTTGCTGCCCGGACTGCCATCGCCCGGTTCAGGAAGTAGCCGAAGAAGCTTATTTCTTCAAGATGAGCAACTACCAGGATAAAATCCTGGATTACATCGAGAAGAATCCGGATTTCATCCAGCCGGCTTCCCGCCGCAATGAGATGATTAACTTCATCAAACAGGGATTGGAGGACCTCTGCATTTCGCGTACCTCCTTTGATTGGGGTATTCCGGTTCCCATCGATGAAAAACATGTTATCTATGTTTGGTTCGATGCGCTGACGAACTATCTTACGCCAATCGGCTTCCTCGATGACCCGGAGAAGTTTAACAAATTCTGGCCAGCAGACCTGCATCTGGTGGGCAAGGAAA
Organism: Selenomonas sp. WCT3; assembly: GCA_900100835.1. GTDB lineage: Bacteria > Bacillota > Negativicutes > Selenomonadales > Selenomonadaceae > Selenomonas_A > Selenomonas_A ruminantium_E. The sequence continues at coordinate 31,595 of FNCM01000009.1, forward strand.
TCGTCCGTTTCCACACTATTATCTGGCCGTGCATCCTGATGGCACTGGATCTGCCACTGCCGAAGAAGGTTTATGGCCACGGCTGGTTGATTGTCGATGGCGACAAGATGTCCAAATCCAAGGGCAACGTAGTTGACCCGATTGGCCTTATCGATGAGTTTGGCGCCGATGCGATCCGTTACTTCCTGCTCCGGGAAATCAATTTGGGACAGGATGGCAACTTCTCCCGGGATGCCCTTATCCAGCGTATCAACAGTGATTTGGCCAATGACTTGGGCAATCTGCTGCACCGTACCCTTAACATGATCGGCAAGTTCCAGGATGGTGTGGTACTGGCGCCCCAGGGAGAGAGTGAAATCGATAAATCCCTGAAGGCTGATGCTGCAGAAACGGTTAAGTTCTTTGATGAGAACATGCAGAAGATGGAATTGTCCCTTACCATCAAGAAGGTTTGGGCCTTCATCAGCCGGGCCAACAAGTATATTGACGAAACGGCCCCCTGGGCTCTGGCCAAGGATGAAACGAAGAAACAGGAACTGGCAAATGTCATGTACAATCTGGTGGAATCCCTGCGCCATATCAGCGTGCTGATTGAGCCGTTTATGCCGGTTACCGCTGGGCGCATCTGGCAGCAGCTCAACCTGCCGCAGGCTTTTGCGACGGTACAGCTTGACGATATCCGCCAGTGGGGCGGCACGCCGGCTGACCTCAAGGTCGGTACGCCGGAGCAGCTCTTCCCGCGCATTGAAGTGGAGAAAGAGGAACAGCCGAAACAGGCCAAACAGCCAAAGCAGAAAAAAGAGAAGAAGGCAGAAAAGAAAGCCGATAACGGCGAAGTCACTTTTGATGAATTCAGCAAGGTGCAGCTTCGTGTCGTCAAGGTTTTGGAAGCTGAGCCAGTTCCGGAAACGGAGAAACTGCTGAAACTCAAGGTGGATTTGGGATCGGAACAGCGCGAACTGGTATCGGGCATTGCCAAACACTACGCACCAGCTGACCTCATCGGTAAAAATGTCGTCATGGTGGTAAACCTCAAGCCAGCGAAAATCCGTGGCGTTGTTTCCCATGGGATGATTCTGGCGGCATCGGCTGGGGATGACTTGAAAGTCCTGTCCGTGGATATGCCGGTAGGAGCTGTCGTAAAATGATGGAGCTGGTGGATACCCATACCCATCTAAACGATGCGAAATTTTCCGGTCATGAGCAGGAGGCAATTGAGCGGGCCAGAAAAAACGGTGTAACCCGTATCATCAATATGGGGGATACGCTGGAGTCCTCTGCCAAGGCGGTGGAATTGGCAGCGGCTTATGAGGGCGTTTATGCCGGTGTCGGCATCCATCCCGAGGAAGCCTTCCCGCTGACTAGCCGGGAAGATGAGAGGCTGGCGGCCTGGACCCAGCAGCCACGGGTGGTGGCTATTGGGGAAATCGGCTTGGATTATTACTGGGAAAAGGACCAGGAGAAACGCCAGCTGCAGCAGCAGGTGTTTATTCATCAGCTGGATTTGGCTCGTCAGCTGCATCTGCCGGTCTGTGTCCATGACCGGGATGCTCATGGAGATACTCTGGCCATCCTCAAACGGGAAGGAAAGGGTATTCGTGGTGTTATGCACTGTTTTTCGGGAAGCTGGGAAATGGCGCAGGAGCTTTTGAAGATGGGCTGGTACATCGGAGTGGATGGGCCGCTGACCTTCAAGAACGCCGCCAAGCTGCCGGAAATCGTGCAGAAATTCCCGTTAGAGCGCCTGCTGGTGGAGACGGATGCTCCCTATATGGCTCCGGTTCCCATGCGGGGCAAGCAAAACGAGCCGGCTTATGTCCGGTTTGTGGCTGAGAAAGTAGCCGAAATCAAGGGCATTTCGATGGAAATTGTGGCAAAACAAACCTCACAGAATGCGGAGGAATTATACGGGCTTTAAACCCTAAAAATCATGATTTTTTAGCAAAAGTGGTGGACGACCTCACGAAAGAGGCCTCCACCACTTTTCTATTCCCATTTTTCAGCTTGTTTTCAGCGTAAAGTGGGAGAATAGATACGTTGAATTTGACAAGTAAGTTTGCCACATGGTATACTTCTTGAAGTTCTTCACGCAAAATTTAAAGGGGGCTTTCAATGAGTTTAACGAAACTTATTACGTTCAACAAAAAAGAAAAGAAAATGGTGCTTTGCTTGATGCTGGCAGCCATGATGATGATGACAACGGGTTTTACCCGCAATACGATTCCTACGAATATTCACCAGGTATCCATCGAAGTCGATGGACGTACCATTACTACCAATACTACCCATACGAGCCCGGACTATATCCTTTCCCGGGCTGGCGTGAAACTTAGCGCCAATGATGAATTCCATATGGAAAAAATCAATGATAGAAATACGAAAATCACAGTTTACCGCGCGGTCCCGGTAACTGTATCGTACGAAGGTCAGAAAAAGGAAGTTATGACCAGTAAGCAGACCGTAGGAGACGCCCTGATCGAGTTGGGCTACAACCTGGAAGACGTTGATGCGGCTCCGGGGCTGGATACGAAAATTGAGGAGAACTTAGACATAGTTGTTAAAGACAATGCCGCTAAACTTCAGGCATTGGCTCTGAAGCGTGAAGAGATGATGAAACCAAAGGTACAGACGGAGAGCGGCTCCACGAGCTATCGCGCTGTCTATACGATGGAAGCAACGGCGTACCTGCCGACGGATGGCAGCCCGGAAGGCCTTACGGCCATGGGGATTCCTGCTACGCGCGGTGTCGTTGCCGTAGACCCGCGGGTGATTCCGCTGGGTTCCCGCGTGTATATCCCCGGTTATGGCATTGCCATTGCCGCTGATACGGGCGGCGCAATCCGTGGCGAGCGCATCGACCTTTGCATGGAAACTTATAGTGAGTGCATGAACTTTGGTCGCCGCGACGTACAGGTCTACGTGTTAGACTGATTGTCAATTCAAATAGAAGCCTTTCCGGATAAATCGGAAGGGCTTTTTTCTTGTCCACAGGAAAATGGCTTGGGCGTATTCCCATGAAGATGTATTAATTAATCTACTTTTGTAACATTTATTAACATTTTTTAAAAGAATTATGCTATAATTATTGTTAATTGATAGCAGTTGGTTATCCTGGCGGATTCAGCTGTTCAAACCACCGAAAGGACGCATGTTGATGGACCAAAGCAAGACCGTCGTCTTGACGAAAAGAATATTGAGGGAATACTACGAGTTTGGGAATATTGTCGACATCCAGAAATTATTTACCGAGGATGTCATTCTTTTTGGTATTCATTCTGAGACTTATGCGACGGGGAAGCTAAAGGCGGAACAACTCCTGCGGAAGATGCATCAGGACATTGATTCCTGTCGTGTTACGAAAATCAAATGTGTGGAAGCGGAAACTGAAGAGGGCCTGACTGTTCGGGCTAACGTGGTCTATTCGACCAATGAGCGTATGCGCAACATGCATCAGGTATTAGTAATCTACCGGGATACGGAAGTGGGGCGGCAGATTTGCGGGATGCATTTTCAGCGGGACATGCGCCAGGAATTGACTTATCAGGTGGTAAGCTCGCGGATCTTGAATCGCGGTGGGGAAAACGAATCCACCATGGAGGAAATCGTGGATATGGTTTCTTCCTATGTCAACTGTGCTTATGTCCAGTATCGTCCTGATAAAGGGCTGCCCCTTGACTACTACAGTGATGAGTTGTGGCGGATGTTAGGCTATGCCTCCAGCGCGGATTTTGGTGCCGGTTTGGAGGGGCAAATCCAGCGGATTATCCATGGGGATGATTTGGAGCCAAGCCGGGAAGAAATCAAGCGCCAGCTGCTTAAAACCGATACCTATCAAGTGGAATACCGTCTGTGCCGTCAGGATGGCAGTTATATCTGGTGCATGGAGTGTGGCCGCTATGTTTTCAACAAGCGGTCGGGGGTTGGAATATTCAATGCGGTTATTACCAATCTGTCTCCGTTGAAGCAGACCCATGCAACGTTTTTGTACAACCTTCGTCATGACCGTTTGACCGGGTTATATAATAAGAAGGCTTTTTGTCGGCGTACGGCGGAAATCCTTGATGAGAACCCCCATACTGAGTTTGAAATCATGCGCTTCAACATTGCCCGCTTCAAGGTCATCAATGACCTGTTTGGCGAGGAAATTGGCGATAAGCTTTTGAAATATGTGGCGCATTTCCTAAAGAGCATCCGCTTGGAGCCCTGTGCCTATGGCAGGCTTTATGCGGATAATTTCCTGCTCTGCTATCCGACGGAAAATAACGTGCGGGAGCATCTGATTCATTCGCTGCAAATGCTGGCCGAATCCTTTGCGCTCGATTATCGGATTGAATTTTATTTTGGCGTGTATACGGTAAGGGATCCGGAGCTTTCCATCACGACCATGCTGGATCGTGCCTCCATGGGGCTTTCCCGTGCCCAGCATAACGGCTTGGTGCTCTGCGGGGAATACGATGAGGATATGCGGGAATGCATTGTCAACGAGCAGGTCATTGTGAACAATATGCATGGCTCGCTGCAGCGGGGAGAATTTTTGGTTTATCTGCAGCCCAAATACGAGCTCATGAGTGAAAAAGTTGTAGGTGCCGAGGCTTTGGTGCGTTGGCTCCATCCTCAGCTGGGCTTTATTTCTCCGGCGAAATTCATTCCGGTGTTTGAGCAGAATGGTTTCATATATCAGTTGGATAAATACGTCTGGGAGCGGGCTTGCCAGCTTTTGCGGGAAGATATGGATAAAGGCCGTCCGATTCTGCCGATTTCCGTCAACGTATCCCGCATTGATTTGTACAGTCCGAATATCGTCCAGGTCTTTGAAAATCTCATTCGGAAATACCGGATTCCGCCGCGGTATCTGGAATTGGAGCTGACGGAAAGCGCCTATGTGGAAAATCCGCAACAGATTATCGAGATTGCCAAGCAGCTCCAGGGAAAAGGGTTCCCTATCCTGATGGATGACTTTGGCAGCGGGTATTCTTCGCTTAACATGCTCAAGGATATGCCCGTAGATATTTTGAAGATTGACCTGAAATTTTTGGCGGACAGCGATAAAGAGGATAATGGCCGTGGCGGCAATATCTTAAACTCGGTGGTTCGTATGGCCAAGTGGCTCCATATCCCGGTTATTGCCGAAGGGGTGGAGACCCAGCAGCAGGCCGATTTCCTGCGGACTATCGGCTGTGAATGCGTGCAGGGATTTTTCTATTCCAAGCCGGTGCCGGTGGATGTCTATGAGGGCTTGGTGGACCAGGGCTATAGCAATGACCCGGTTCTGGTGCCCTTGGGGACTGACGATACGGCGGATATGATGACCATGTCGGCCCAGCTGACGGTGCTGTTTAACAGCTCAGGGGGAGCTATCGGGCTTTATGAGCTGGTGGGCAGCAGTCTGGAAATCCTGCGTGTCAACGATGGCTATTTCAAGCTGTTCGGCGATCCGCGGGAGAAGGTTTACGGTCCAGACAATCAGATTATGGACCGGATTGTGGCGGAAGACCATGATACCTTCTGGCAGTTAATCAGTGAAGCGGCCAATAAGAAAACGGGCTGCGAGGGGGAGATTCGCCGTCGCTGCAGTGATGGCCGCATTGTCTGGATACGGATGCGGGCCAGCATCATTTGCGTTGAGAACATGCGGACTTTGCTCTATTTGGTTATGGAAGATATCACACCGCTGGCTAAGGAAAGAGCCCAGTTAAAAGAATTACGGGAACGGCTGCGGGCCATAAACCCGGAGGAAGTAGCAAAATTCGAGCGGGAATATAATCTGCGGAAATAAAGGGACTGAGAAATTGCAGGTTGTAGGTTAGCTGGGTTCGGATTCGAAGCAGCTCCTCGCCGCCGCTAGGGGCAGTACCAACACTACGCGGGAGATATTTTCCTAAACGAAATTTTTATCGTTAATTAAGCATCGGAAAAATCCAAAACGCGCTTCGCTTGGACGGTAGAATTTTTCCGACGAAAGGGGAAGATAAAAATTTCGTTCTTAACGGAAAATATCAAACGCTTCGTTTATGGCACTGCCCCTAGCGGCGGCTGACTTTTGGAACTAAAAGCCTTCCCCTCTGGGGAAGGTGCCCCGTCAGGGGCGGATGAGGTAGCACCTTAAGCTATTATGCTTATCGTAATGCGTATAAAGGGACCTCATCCGAGCGCTTCGCGCCCGCCGCCGGCGAGTTACTTCGAACACGAACGCACTAACCTACAAACTGCAATTTGTAATAAGTGTGTGGATCATGTAGCAGAAGCCCTCATAAGTTAGACGAATCAATCTAACTTATGAGGGCTTCTATATTTTATGTTAACGTAAAGGGATGTTTCACCGTCTCGGTGGCGTTAATTTTTGATGATGGTCATATCGTCATGGTCGGCTTCGGCTTTTTGGATCATGACTTTGAGGCGTTCGATATTTTTCTTGTGGCGGTTGATGGCAAAACCGATGCGGATGTGTTCTTCCTCGGTAAAATCCGGATTTTCGTAGGATTTTTCGATGCGCTTGAGCCGTTCTTCCACTTCGTGCAGTTCATCTTTCATGGGCTTTACATGTTCTAAAGCAAAGCCGTAAACGGCGCGGATCTGGTCTTCGACATATTTGGCGTAACCCGGTTCGCCGGATACGTCTTCCAAACGTTTGGCAATATGATAGATGATGTCAAACGGGCTTTCGCCACTGTGTATCATGTTGAGGATTTCCATTTTGACCTGTTGCTGCACCCCATGGGCCTGGGTGACGATTGGGTCAAGTTCCTGTTCATTTGTATTTTGAGTGGGGACGTTTTCCTGTCCAGCTTGTTCTTCAGCCATATTATAAGTCCTCCTTTGTAACACTTCGGTTATTATGATTAGTATAGCATAGTATAGCAAAAAAAGAAAAAAAACGTAAGTTTACACATTTACAGTGGACAAGTAATTTAAATGTTGCATTGTAAAGTACATTTATGCTATAATGCATTTATCGCTTTAGAAAGACAGGGCCTCATTCATGTTCGCTCGGTTTGGACATGGATTTTTTTGTGCCTTGTAATGTTCACTGCAAAAGGACAAACGGGTTCTTTTGTAAAAAGAAAAGGGTGTTAGTATGAATCAAATGTCTAAAGGAGAAATCTTGACCGTTGGGTTTATGATGTTCTCAATCTTCTTCGGTGCGGGAAATCTTATCTTTCCGCCAGCTTTGGGTCAGGCCGCTGGGGATCATGTGCTGACGGCAATGATTGGCTTTTTGGTAACGGGGGTAGGTTTGCCCTTGCTGGGAATCACGGCGATTGCCCTGCAGGGCGGGAAATATATTGAATTCATCCGCAAGATGACTTACCCGTGGATGGCGACGATGCTGCTGGTCATTCTTTACCTGACCATCGGACCCTTGTTCGCCATGCCGCGTACTGGTGCGGTTTCCTTTGAAATCGGCATCCGTCCCTTCCTGTCGGCTGACAATATGACGCTGGGGCAGGCGGTCTATACGGCAATTTTCTATGCTGCATCTTATTATCTGGCCCTGAATCCGAACAAGCTGATCGACCGGGTGGGCAAGATGCTGACGCCGGTTCTGCTGGTATTTTTGGTTATTCTGTTTGCCAAGGCGTTCGTGACGCCGTTGGGAGACATCCTCGATGCTACGGGGGCTTATATTGAAACGCCGTTTGTCCAAGGTTTCCAGGACGGCTATCAGACGATGGACCTTTTGGCTTCCCTGGCAATCGGTACGCTGGTTGTCAATGCTATCCGCATGCGCGGGGTTACTTCGAATCGCGCCATCAGCCAGGTTTGCTTGATTGCCGGACTGATTTCGGTAGTATTGATGTCCATGGTTTATGGCTCCCTTTCTTATATTGGTGCAACCAGCGCCAGTGTGTTGGGGCATTCGGAAAATGGCGGTCAGCTGCTGGCAGCTGCTATCTCGATTTTCTTTGGACCGGCGGGCAACTTGCTGGTGGCAGTCATCATTTCCTTGGCCTGCCTTACCACTTGCTGCGGCATAACTTCGGGTACGGCCTGGTTCTTTAATAAGCTCTTCAAGAATAAGATTTCCTATGAGCGCTTGCTGCTCTTCAGCATTTTGTTCAGTTTCGTCGCCTCCAATGTGGGGTTGACCCAGATTATCACGCTGACGATTCCATTCCTGGTGGGAATCTATCCGCTGGTTATCGTCTTCGTCCTGTTGTCGCTGTTTGACCGCTTCATTGATTGGCGTCGTAGTGTTTACCGTGGTGCCATGAACTTCACCATGGTATTTGCCATCATCGACGGCCTTAATGCGGCCAGCATTCAGCTGCCAGGGGTCAATGAATTCCTGACGGCGTATCTGCCCTTCTACAGCATTACCATGGGTTGGGTAATTCCGGCCTTGCTGGGGGCCTTCCTCGGTTTCGTCTATTCCTGTTTTCAGGAAAAGCCGGTTGATGTAAGTGTAGCAAGCTAATTGAATATAGAAATGCCTCTGCCTTGGCAGGGGCATTTTTTAGTACCTAAAGCTGTTATCCACAGAAACACTGTGGATGATTGCTGAAAAACTGTGGATAAGGTGTTAAAAAGAGGGAGAATTATCCACAACTATCCACAGAAAAGGCCGGTAACATTCGCTACCTGGTGGATAACTAGGTTTATGGTATAATTTTTGCCATGAGAAAGGCAGGGATTGTTATGAAGGTGGAATGGAAACGCCAGGAAGAACGGAAAACGGTACGGGAAATTGTAAAGATATATTGTCGTGGTCATCATCATGATCGGGAAGCTGGCCATGAATTGTGTCCGGATTGTGAAGCGATTGCCGCCTATGCCGATATCCGCATTACGAAATGTCCCCGTATGGCGGTGAAGACCTTTTGCAGTGTTTGTCCGATTCACTGTTATGCCAAGCCCCAGCGGGAATTGATTTTGACGATTATGCGTTACAGCGGCCCACGGATGCTTTGGCATCATCCGGTTATGGCGCTCCGTCATATCCTGATTCAATGGCGGACGCGGTATGGACTGCGAAAAAGCGAAAAATGATATGCCGCCGCTTTTCCGGTGAGAAAGTTCTTTCCGTATTTCCTTTTGGCAGGTATAATTATTAAGGAACTGATTCGGAAAAGGAAGGGGAATGTGCTTTGAAACCTTATGAAAATATTTTGCTGATAAGTGACCTGGATGGGACTTTGATTCCGCGCGGTGGCGTGATTTCGGAAGAAAATAAAGAAGCACTTCATCGGTTTGTGGAAGGGGGAGGCTGTTTTGCGATTGCTACGGGCCGCACCCCAGAGGCAGCGGCAGGTTATGTAAAAGATTTGCCCATCAATGCACCGAGTATTTTCTTTAATGGCTCGATGCTCTACGATTGGAATAAAAAGGAAATCCTGGCGACTTGCCCGTTGCGTTCGGCAGAGGATAAGACTGTTTGGCCGCGGTTTGCCGAGGCGGTGCGTGAGTCCTTTCCCCATGCTTGCATCGAGGTATATACGGCGGAGAATTGTCATATCATCAGCGATGAAAAATACGACGACCCCCGTCTTCCCTTTGAGTATTATAAATACGAGCACTGCAATTTGGATAAACTCCGGGATACGGAGAAAACGCCATGGCTTAAATTCTTTATTTGCGCGGAACCGGCTGTGCTTCATCGCGTAGAACGCTTGGAAAAGAAATTTGGTATCGATGCCTTAACCAATAGTTTTTATTCTGAGGTAAATTATTATGAATTTGTAGCCAAGGGTGTATCCAAGGGGACCATGGTGGAAAAAATCCGTCAGCTGCCGGAATGGAAAAATTATCGGATTATCGCCGCAGGAGATTATCTCAATGATAACGAAATGCTGGAACTAGCAGATGTTGGTGTTGCTTCAGGAAATGCCCATGATGCAACTAAGGCAGTGGCTAATCGTACGGGCTGTAGAGTGGAAGAACATTTGATGGCTTGGATTTTGGAGCATGTCGTAGAAGGCGGGGAGGCTTGAGCATGAAAAAGATTTATGTATTGGCAACCGGTGGTACGATTGCAGGCAGTGCAGAATCGGATACGGCTACTACTGGCTATCAGGCCGGGGCCATCGGCATCGATGCCCTGCTATCGGCTGTGCCGGAAATCCGCGAACTGGCGGAGGTTTCCGGCGAGCAGATTGCCGCCATTGACAGCAAGGATATGACCCAGCAAATCCAGCTTAAGCTGGCACGCCGCTGCAATGAACTGCTGGCCTTTGAAGGGATTGACGGTGTGGTTATCACCCATGGTACGGATACGATGGAGGAGACGGCGTATCTGCTGAGCCTTCTGACTTGCACCGATAAGCCCATTGTGCTGACAGGAGCAATGCGGCCGGCTACGGCCATCAGCGCGGATGGCCCGCTGAATCTGCTGGATGCCGTGCGGGTGGCCGTCAGCCCAGAGGCTCGTGACCGCGGTGTTTTGGTGGTGACCAATAATCAAATCGATGGGGCCCATGATGTTACTAAGTCCCATACCACGTCGGTTCAGACCTTCCAGTCGCCTAATGGCGGCTCCTTGGGCAGCGTGGACGATGGTGTGGTGAAATTTTTCCGCCGTAGTGAATTTACCCATCTTGCGGGGAGCTTAAAGCTTAGTGAAACCATTCAGGAGCTTCCCGATGTGCGGATCCTTTACGGCTATGCCGGGGATGACGGTCTCTTGGTGGAGGCGGCCGTAAAGGCTGGTGCCCGGGGCATTGTCTACGCTGGTATGGGAAATGGTAGTCTGCCAGCTCCGGTGGAAGAAAAGCTGGCCCAAGCGGTAAAAGATGGTGTGACGGTAGTTCGCAGCACCCGTGGTTATGCTGGGCAGGTAACTTATGCAGAACCGTCTTATGAAGCGGCGAAAATTCTTCGCAGTGAAAGTTTAAATCCCCAAAAAGCGCGGATTTTGTTGCAGCTGGCGTTGCAGCAAAAATTAGAAAGCGATGAAATACAAGAATGGTTTAATCGTTTTTAATGGTTTTTTAGCATTTGAAGGAAAAAATATTTTGTCATTTTAAAGATAATCTTGTATAATAAGGAAAGATAAAAGGTAATCGATTCTAGATTATTTAAAAGGAGAAATTCAAATGGCTAGAACTGCAAATTACGAAGAAAAGATCGCTAAGATCGAGGCAAAAATTGCTAAGAAACAGGCAGAACTCAAAAAACTGAAAGCAGAGCTTGCTGAGCTTAACGAGCAGAAAGCAAAAACTGATTATAAAGAACTGCTGGAGTTCATGAAGAAAGAAAACATGAGCCCGAGCGCTGTATTGGAAACGCTCAAAAAGTAAAAAGAAATTCCCGAGAACGATGCTGAGCCCTCGAAGATGGACCTGGCATCGTTTTTTTTATCAGCTAGGAGGTTTTATCCTATGGCGGAAAAAATTCATGTTTCAGAAGAAGAATTAAAGAAAATCGACCCGGAAAAATACGAGAAGAAATTTTCGGAAGAGGGATTTTGGAACAAGATAAAAAAGAATGCTGCGCAAATCGGTGTGAAGGTTCTTTACCAGGCATTGCAACTTTATTATGTGACGAAACAGCCCAATTGTCCCACCAAGGTAAAAGTGGGGATCTACGGGGCCTTGGGTTATTTGATTTCACCGATTGATGTGATTTCGGATTTTATTCCCTTGATGGGCTATACAGATGATGCGTCGGTTATTGCCGCTGCGATTGTATTGGCACAGCTCTATATCACCGATGAAGTTCGCCAGCAGGCAAAGGAAAAAATTCGGAATATCCTGGGGGATGAATACGCCGACGAATTATCGTGAGGAAGCGGCTTCAGATAGTTTTCAGTATCAACCAGTTTGTTTCAAGATTCCTTTTATATAATGAGTGTCGTAAAAGAAAGCCGAGAAAACCAGTATTAATGGTTTGGAGGTAGGAAAATGAAATACGACATGAAACAGAAGTTATCGAGATATTCTGCCCGTAAATTGCTTTGTGCAGGTTGGGCAGCCCGTACGCTGACGGCTACGGTAATGCTGATGATGGCGGTAGTAGCGCCTGTGAATGTTTCCCGCGGTTATGCAGCGGCAGCCAGTGACGAATCCTTGGCGGCGGTGGTGGAGCTGGCCGATTACAGCGATGAGCGCGCGGAGAAGACTGCGGCAAAGCGCCGGGAACGCCGCGAACAGGCAAATGTCTTGGCTGCACAGCTTTTGCTTAAGGCACGTGAGGCCGAGGACGGCATCACGGCTGCCATGCAGCAGCTGGAAACCGATGGGGCCTATCTGGAAGGGCTGGAAAACCGTTTCAAGCGTGCGGACAGCCTGTCAGGAAAAATCTTGGCTGATGCAGAAGGAAATCATGAGAGTCTGGATAAGGCTGCCGGAGCAATCAGTGATGTGCTTCGCTACACGCTGGTAGTCGATGAAAAGTCTTATGCGGCCCAGGTCCCAAGGGCATTGCACCAGTTGGAGGAGTCGGGATTTACCGTGCTCAAATTCCGCAACGCCTGGGGGGGCAAATTCTATCAGGGTATCAATGCGCAGCTTATGAGCCCGGAAGGAGTAAGAGTGGAGCTTCAGTTCCATACGGCCCAATCCTATGCGATAAAGCAGGTGTCCCATGAGGTCTATGAGATTCGCCGTAATCCTCGGGCTACGGATGAGGAGCGAGCTGAGGCAACCCGCATGAGCATTGTGTATAACAACCATGTCATCATGCCGGCTGGCGCTGACAAGGTGACTTGGGAGGGCAAAACAGGATTGGCAGCATGATTATCCACATCCTCCTGTGTATAAATCTGTCAAAGGGCTTTGGCATTGGCTTTATTGGTCAATGCCGAGGCTTTTTTTATTGCACTCAAGCAAAAAAATCAGTAGAATAGAGGCAGAGTATTGACAAAATCGTGAGGTTATCCACATCTTTATCCACAATCGTGTGGATAAAGAAAGATTTTTGGGGATAACAATATGTTTTATGTGGATTAGTGGATGAATTCGAGGAATGTATGGATAATCAGAAAAAAGTATTGAAATTGTTTGATTATATCCGGCAGGTATGCAGCTTACGTCAGCAATTGATTCGGAATATCAAGGAGCAGGAGTGGACGCTGTTTTTTGATGAGCTGCCGATAGACCCGAAACGCATCCATGTTTGGAAAAATTCCGGGGAAGAGGGCCATGAGGGCGTATTGCTGGAGGTTGCGAAGCCGGAATTTACCGCCTGCCCGGAAATGCCCTTTGATTTGGTCGGCTGGGTGCGCACGCCGGATTGGCGGAATTTTGAGACGGTGGACATCGAAGTCCGGGAAGAACGGATGCGCAAGGACCCACGGCTGGGGGAGATTACCGAGCGCTTTGTGGATTCCGGGGTGCGTATTGCGGCCTTTGAGGACTGGAAGCGCCGGCGTACCTTATGGCGGGCAGGGGAAATGGTCAAAAGCCGTACCCAGGCACTGTTTATGACCCTTTATGAATTATACGACCGTTGCCGCCAGGAACCGGAACAGCTGGAGCTCATGGTGGGGGACGGCATGTTTTACAGTGGGTTGGATGCTGCCATCCATCACCCCATTGTATTGAAACGGGTTCGCCTTCATTATGATAAGAAGGGAACCATGCAACTGTTGGACACGGATTATCCCACGGAACTTTATGGGGATATGTTTCAGGATATGCCGGGCATAGAAGGGGATGGAATTCGGGCTTTTTCGGGCAAGCTCGATGAAGCGGAGCTTCATCCGCTGGACGGGGAGCTGGTATCCTTCCTACAGGAGGCCGTTCCGGCGCTGACTCCGAATTGCCGTTTCGCTGAGAAGCGCTTTGACATCCTGCCTACGGATTGGTATTTGGTTTATCCCCGGCAGGTGATGTTCCTGCGCCGCCATAATGCCGGGCTGGAACGGGCAATCGCCGGGCTGATGGCCTATGTGGATAACCATGGGGAAGTGCCGACGGCGCTTTTGGAGATTGTGGACCCGGAGTATGGCAAGGCGCCGTCGGAGCCAATGACCGTAAGCCTTGAGGATATCCGTGGTGAGGCAGAAGATATTCTGCTGACGAAACAGGCAAATGCTGAACAGCTGGCAATCGCGCGGAAAATTGAGCAGGCACCAGCTGTGGTGGTTCAGGGGCCGCCGGGTACCGGCAAGACCCATACGATAGCCAATTTGTTAGGGCATTTTCTGGCCAAGGGACAGCGGGTTTTGGTGACCAGCGCTACGTCAAAGGCCTTGTCCGTGCTGAAGGAGAAATTGCCGGCCGGTATCCAGGACCTCTGTGTGTCGCTGCTGGAGGATTCTCGCCAGGATATGGAGCGTTCTGTCAGCGGAATCTGTGAGCGGCTGTCCCGTTCTTCGGCGGAAGAAATGTATCGGGCGGCGGAAACCTTGACTGCTGAACGCCATGAACTGCTGCAGCAGCTGGGCGAATTGCGCACGCGGCTGGAAAATATCCAGCGCATGGAGGCGCGGCGGGATTATTTCCTATTGGATGGAAAGGCTTGGTCGCTGTCGCGGATGGCAGCATTTTTGCATGACCATGAGGATTTAGCTGGGATTATTCCAGGCGAAATTGAGGAAGGGGCATCCCTGCCCCTGTCCGAGGCAGAGTTTTTGGAGCTTTATGGGTCAAATGCTGCCTTTGACGCACAGCTATTGGCAGAACTTGGCGAAAGTTTGCCGGACCGGTCGGAACTTTTGACGCCGGCCGAGGCAGCGGCGGCTTTAGGACAGGCAGTTGCCCGGCAACAGGAAAAAGCAGAATTGCTGGCAAGCTTTCCCGAAGTGGCATTAGATGGTGAAGGGCATGTCCTGCGAAAGGGCCGCCGGGTGACGGAGGAGCTTTCCCTGGATATGCTCCAGGAGACGAACGCCCTGTATCAGACCATTGACTTTTCTAGGTTCCGGCAGGAGTGGGCCCGTGAGGCGGTGTTAGCTGGCCAGCAGGGCGGTGCGCATCGCGAGGTCTGGGAGATGCTGGGCCGGGATATTGTCCGGGTTCAGCATCTCAAACAGCAGTCGATGACGCGGTTTTTTGGGCGGGAGTTTGACTACAAACTAGACCGGCCGCTGGATAAGGATTTGATTCAGCTGCTTTCTGAGTTGGCCGAAGCCTTTGATGCCGATGGGCATCTTTCCCTGTGGAATCGGCTGCGCCATAGTGATTGGAAGGCGGTACAGCAGGGCTTTTGCATCGATGGCAAGCCCCTGGCCAGCCGCAGCGATTGCCAGCTGGCCATGCAGTATGTTTCCCTGCATCAGGCCCGTGAGCTGGTGCGCCGCGAATGGTCCCAGCTGCTTGTGCCCTACGGCATGATTTCCTATGAAGAATTGGCTCAGAACGAAGATGATATTGATGACTTGGTAAGTGCCCGCTGGCAGGAGATACAGGAGCTTTTGGATTGGTATCCCAAGGTTTGGGATGAACTGATGCTCTGCTGGCGCCGGGCAGGGGTAATCGCTGATGCCATTTACGAGGGGGGCAGTTATCTGACGCCGCACCAGAAACTGCAGGAGCAGCTTTCCTGGTTGGAGGAGGATTTCCCCCGTTGGCAGAGACTCTTGGTGCTCTGTGAAGAAGAGGGCAGGGGAGAAGATCCTCTGGAAAAATCCCGGCTGGCAGTGGCTGCGGCGGATGGAACAGTGGCCAGAATGTTTGCCAAGGCGCTGCTGGAAGGAGACGCAGACCTTTATGCGGAAGCCTATGAGCGATTGGCTGCTGATGACAGGCTCAGGGAGAGTTATCTTCGCCGCCAGGAGCTCCTTGGACGGCTGGCGGTTGCCGCCCCCCTTTGGGCGCAGTA
Source organism: Selenomonas sp. WCT3 (assembly GCA_900100835.1). GTDB lineage: Bacteria > Bacillota > Negativicutes > Selenomonadales > Selenomonadaceae > Selenomonas_A > Selenomonas_A ruminantium_E. The sequence goes on from FNCM01000009.1 coordinate 47,294, forward strand.
TATCTGCGAGCAGGCTGAAGGCTTTGCAGGCTCTCTGCCGCCGGAAAATCTGTCCTTGGCCTGGCTTTATCTGCAGTTTAAGCAGGTACTTGATGAGGTGCCACAGGATGATATGCGGGAGCTTTCCCAGCAAATTCATGATTTAACGGCGCGTCTGCATCAGACTACTACCGAACTGGCAGAAAAATTGTCCTGGTATCATCTGCTCAAAGATGTATCGGGGAGCAATCTACAGTCCAGTCTGATTGGCTGGAGCAAGGCAGTGGCTAAGATTGGCCGGGGAAAGGGCAAGTATGCGCCCCGCCACATCCGTGAGGCCCGCCAATGCATGTTAGAGGCCCAGGCGGCAGTCCCCGCTTGGATTATGCCGCTTTCGCGGGTATGGCAGAACTTAAAGCCGGAAAGTGAGAAATTCGATATACTCCTGATTGATGAAGCCAGCCAGGCGGATATTACGGCGCTGCCGCTGCTTTATTTCGGCAAAAAAGTCATCATCGTGGGGGATGACAAACAGGTCAGCCCGTCGGCTGTAGGGGTTACCGCCGAAGATATCACCCGGCTGCAGACGGCATCTATCCAGGGCGTTATCAAGCATGCCTCCCTGTACACCATGGATACGTCCCTTTACGATATCGCCCAGATGAATTTTGAAGCGCGGATGCTCACCGAGCATTTCCGCTGTGTGCCGGAAATTATCGGTTACAGCAATCAACTGGTTTACGACGGGCGTATCCGTCCCCTGCGAGAAGCTGGCAGCAGCCCATTGATGCCACTGGTGGATGTGAAGGCCGATGGCTGGCGTGAGGGCACCCAGAAGCGCAATTACCGGGAAGCGGAGGAAATCGTGGCCGTCTTTGCCGCCTGCTTGGAGCAACCGGAATACCAAGGCAAAACCTTTGGGGCGATCTCTATGTTGGGGGATGAGCAGGCCAAAGTCATCCGGGAAATGGCGGTTCGGCGTCTGGGTATTACTGCGCTGGAAGATTGTCAGTTCCTCTGTGGCAATCCGGCCCGGTTCCAGGGGGATGAGCGGGATATTGTATTTCTTTCCCTGGTGGACAGCTGCGAAGATGGAAGTTCCCTGCGGCTGCTCTCAGAGGGGCACAATGGCAGTACCAGCAAGCGCTACAATGTAGCGGCCAGCCGTGCGCGGGACCAGCTTTGGATTTTCCATTCCATGGATGTGGAGGAGTTGAAACCGGGGGATATTCGCCGGGGGCTTATTGAATATGCCAATAATCCTGTCCGGGATACGGTGCAGAACGAAGCGGAGGAGTCCTCGCTGGCGGTGGCGGTGTATCGTGAACTAATACGCTGCGGCTATCATGTGGAGAAGAACTTTGCCGTTGGTGCCTATACGATTGATATGGTGGTTTTGGGGCAGGGCCAGAAGGTGGCCATTGACTGTGATGGCGAACATTGGGTGAGCAGTATCCAGCAGGCCGCAGAAGAACGTTGCCAGCAGGCAGTCCTTGAACGTTTGGGCTGGAATTTCCTGCGGGTTCGCGGCAGTCATTGGTACCGTGATCCTGAGGAAACATTCCGTCGTTTGATGGCTGGACTTGCCGTTCAAGGAATTGAGCCAGAGGTGGCTGACCAGGATGACCAGCTGTCAGGAAAACAGCGGGAAACGGTACTGGCAGCAGTCAGACAGCGGGCCGAGGAAATCCTGAACCAGTGGCGGGCCGAGGTGGATTCCTAAAAAAATAAAATTTTTTGCGTTTTTTTGTAAAAAAGGGTTTGACAAAGTATGGAGAAATGGCTATAATAGATTTTGTCAGTCAGCGAGACACAGAAAAGTTCTGAGTTAAGCGGTGACAAAATGCGGAAATAGCTCAGTGGTAGAGCACCACCTTGCCAAGGTGGGGGTCGCGAGTTCGAGCCTCGTTTTCCGCTCCATATTGCGGAAATAGCTCAGTGGTAGAGCACCACCTTGCCAAGGTGGGGGTCGCGAGTTCGAGCCTCGTTTTCCGCTCCATTCTTGATTAGTAGCTGAAAAGCTTCTATATACAATGGGCCTATAGCTCAGTTGGTTAGAGCAACCGGCTCATAACCGGTCGGTCCTTGGTTCGAGTCCAAGTGGGCCCACCAATTCCAACTTTATATTTTAACCAATGTTATGACTCAGTAGCTCAGCTGGATTAGAGTATTTGACTACGAATCAAAGGGTCGGGGGTTCGAGTCCCTCCTGGGTCACCATTGTGGGTAGGTGCCCGAGTGGTTAAAGGGAACAGACTGTAAATCTGTCATCTTCGGATTACGATGGTTCGAATCCATCCCTGCCCACCACCTTGAATGACAGCGTCGCTTAGGCGGCGCTTTTTTGTTGTCTAAACGGCAAAAAGATAGGCCCCCATGGAGTAAGTCCGTGGGGGCCTGTAGTTATTGGTCTGTTATTGGCCGTTTACTGGTCGATGGGGCAGGATGGCGCTTGCCCGCCGCGCTCTGCCGTGTGTTTGCCTTCGAACAGTGCCTGGCTTACCCGGCGCATGAGTTCATCTTCTTCGGCAGCGGCATTGAAGACTACCTGTTTATCTTCTGGCAGGGTCTCCCCTTTCAGTTCGGTGATAGCCAGCTGCAGGCGGTGTTCTTTATCGAGACGGAAGGAATAGGACAGGCGGGTGGCCAGCCATTCAGTAATCATCTCGATGTTCTGGAACGAGGCTACCTTGTTATAGTTTTTGTAGACCTCGGCGGCAATGGCGGCAGCTTTTTTTTTGTCATCAACAGCGCCGATGACAGAAAACGCTTGTTTATTGCCTTCGGTGACAAGTTTAGTAATGATATAAAGCATGGAGTAGTTCCTTTCTATTTTAATGTGAAAACATACAAGGATAATTGTAACAAAATCCAGCCACTTGTCAATTTTGGGCGGTTTTACAGGGAAACAGGCAACGCCTTTTCATTGTATGCAATAAATGGACATTTTGCAGGAATGTATGGAAAGGACTACAACATTACAGTTGTTGAATTATTTTTGTTTTATTTTCCATTGGAGGTAGACGCAATAAGCGGAATAATAACGGGACTTATGTCCTTTTGTGCTGATATGAAAGTATAAATGTACTGAAATTAAAGAAATATGGAAGGAGTAAGGTCCTAGGTAACAGTTTTTACACTTTGGGCAACTTTGCTGATGCTTTTATTTATGCTATAATGTCTCCTGGTAAAATACAATAAATGAGACCGATGGAGGAGATAACTCGTCGGTAAAAAAGTTAGGAGATTAATTATGGTTGAATCACATCCAGTAAACCGTAAGAAAGCATTTAACATGCTGTTCTTCATTGAGTTCTGGGAACGCTTTGGTTACTATGGTCTTCAGGCTGTATTGGCAGGCTTCTTTGTAAAAGCCCTGGGCATGGAAGACGCAGAATCCTTTGTTGTCTTTGGTGCATTCAGTGCAATGGTATATGGCTATGTATCCTTGGGCGGTTTCCTGGGAGATAAAATTCTGGGAACCCAGCGTACGATTACCCTTGGTGCAGTGGTGCTGATGATTGGCTATGCGATGATGGCGCTGGCTGGTGCCGACAAGACGATGGTATTTTTGGCATTGGGTGCTATTGCCTGCGGTAATGGTATCTTCAAGGCCAATCCATCTTCGCTGCTGTCGAAGCTCTATGAAGGCGATGAAAAAGATTTGGACAGTGCCTTCACGATGTATTATATGGCAGTTAACATCGGTTCCTTTATCTCGATGCTGCTGGTTCCGATCATTGGCGCCCAGTATGGTTTGTCTCTGGGCTTCATGATTTGTGCTATGGGTCTGATTCTGGCGGTCGGCGGATTCCTGGGCTTCCGCTATTTGGTTCGCGGCATCGATTCGCCGGCGGGGGCTGAGCCGCTGACGATGAAGGAAATCGTTTTGACCCTCATCGGTGTTGTGGTCATGACGGTATTCTCCAGCTGGCTGCTTTCCCACCTTTCCGTGGCCCATTGGCTGCTGTTTATCATCGGTGTTTTGGTCTATGGTGTATTCTTCAAGATGATTATCCAGGCCAAAGGTGCTGAGCGCAGTCACATGGCAGCAGCAATGATTTTGATTGTCGAGGCCATTATCTTCTTTACGCTGTATCAGCAGATGCCTACGTCCCTCAATTTCTTTGCTATCAAGAATGTGGAACATTCGGTTCTTGGTATTGCCATTCCGAATGCAGAAGTATTCCAGACCCTCAACCCGTTCTGGATTATGTTGGCAAGCCCGGTGCTGGCTTGGGCTTACTCCCACTTTGGCAGTGAGGGGAAAGACCTGTCGATGCCGGCCAAATTCGCCTTGGGCATGCTGCTGACGGCGGCGTCCTTCCTCGTCGTTGGTTTTTCGGCCAACTTTGCCAATGAGGCGGGGATCGTATCGGCTTGGTGGCTCATTGGTTCCTATTTCCTGTCTTCCATTGGCGAGCTGCTTATCAGCGGTTTGGGCCTGTCCATGATATCCAAGCTGGTGCCGCAGAAACTCATTGGTTTCCTCATGGGAGCCTGGTTCCTGACCACCTCTATTGCCGCAATCCTTGGCGGCTGGGTGGCAACCCTTACGACGGTATCGAAGGATGTTGTTGATCCGTTGCAGACGCTGCCGGTATACAGCGAGGTATTCACGCAGATTGGCCTGGTTACCTTGGGGGTAACCATTGTCATGGCGTTGACGGTTCCGATGCTCAATCGCCTCATCAATAAGAAAGATGAGGAAGCCTTCGAGGGTGAGCCAGAGGCTGCTGTTGCGGACAAATAAATTGAATACATAAACAAAAATGCGATGAAGTGTAGAAACTTCATCGCATTTTTTGTTGGGCGAGGTTTATTCGGCGCTGGCTGGTTCGCAGCCGGCGGTTTCCTGTTCCTTGTTCATGCGGCTGGAAAGATAGTTGGCAGCCAGGGAACCGGAGATGTTGTGCCATACGCTGAAGATGGCACCCGGGATAGCAGCGGCAGCACCAAAGTGCAGCATAGCAAGGGAGGTGGCAAGACCGGAGTTTTGCATGCCGACTTCAATGGAGATAGCCTTGGCCTTGGCGACGTTCATGTGAAGGGCCTTAGCGATAAGGAAACCGATGCTGTATCCCAGCAGATTGTGAAGCATGACGACGAGCATGATCAGCAGCCCCGTTTCGAGGATGCGTTGGGAGCTTACGGCTACGACACCGCCGACAATCAGCACGATGGCCACAACGGAAACCAGCGGCAGGAGCTTGACGATTTTCTGTACGGTTTCTTCAAAGAAACTGTTGATGAGAATGCCGAGGACAATCGGCAGGATGACCACCTGCACGATGGACATCATCATGGCGGCCAGGGAAATCTCGACCCATTCGCCGGCCAGCCACCAGGTAAGGAGTGGCGTGACGATCGGCGCAAGCACCGTGGTAGTCATCGTCATGGAGACGGAAAGGGCGACATCACCGCGGGCAAGATAGGTCATGACGTTGGAAGAGGTACCGCCCGGGCAGGTGCCGACGAGGATAACCCCTGCGGCCAGCTCCGGCGGCAGCCCAAATCCTTTGGCGAGCAGCCAGGCTAGTGCTGGCATGATGGTGAACTGGGCCAAGGCGCCGACAAAGACATCCTTGGGGCGCTGGAAAACGAGCTTGAAGTCGCGCAGGCGCAGGGTCATGCCCATGCCGAACATGACGATGCCGAGCAGGATGGTAATCTTCGGTGCAGCCCATTTGAATGTCCAGGGCTGGATGAGGGCGATGGCTGCCACGAGAATGACGAAAACAGCCATGTACTTGGAGATAAATGCACTAAGTCTTTCTAATGATTTCATATAAATGCCTTCCTTTCGTAGATTGTTTACAATGTTACAGTTATTTTTCATAAAAGTCAATATAAAATGGCGCAAAAACAGCTAGTAAAAACACAAAAACAGGGAATGTAACAGAATATAGTTTACATTATAAAGTAAAAACTGCAGTGATTTTTATATAAGTGTTGACAAAGAGGGATTATATGCTATTATATAGTGATAACATATATGACAAGTATGAATGGAGGGGCGACTATGCCGGAAGATGGATATCGAGATGAAATCAAACAGAAAATCACCGAGACGTTTTACTGGCTGCATCAGCACCCGGAATTGTCCTATGAAGAATATGAGACAACAAGCCGTTTGAAGGAAGCTCTGACTGCGGCAAAAATCAAGATTCTGGACCTTCCATTGGCAACGGGGCTGGTGGCAGAAGTCGGCCAAGGGGAACCGGTGATAGCCTTGCGGGCTGATATCGATGCCCTGCCGATTGCTGAGCAGACAGAATTATCCTATCAGTCCCAGCAGGAAGGGAAAATGCACGCCTGTGGACATGATTTTCATGCCGCCGCTGTTTTAGGCGCAGCTTGGTTGCTGAAAAAGCAGGAAGCAGAGCTTCCTGGAAAGGTGCTGCTTATCTTTCAGCCAGCAGAAGAAGCACCGGGCGGGGCAAAAAAGATTTTGGCAACAGGCGTGCTGGCTGGTGTTCAGGCGATTTTTGGCTTGCACACGTCACCACTGTTTCCGGTGGGAGAAGTTGGTCTGATGACAGGGCCGGTTATGGCAGCTGTTGACCAGTTTAATGTGGAATTCCAAGGCAGGGGAGCTCATGCGGCGCATCCGGAGCGGGGAAGCGACACGATACTCATGGGAGCGACCTTTGTTACCAGTTTGCAAAGCATCGTTAGCCGCAACGTGAGCCCGCTGGAGGCGGCGGTGGTTACCGTTACCCAGTTCCATGGCGGCAATACTTGGAATGTCATCCCGGGCAAGGTTCAGCTCGAGGGAACTGTCCGGACCCAGACGCCGGAGGCACGGGCCCTTATTCAGCAGCGTTTGCAGGAAATAGCCCAAGGGGTGGCGGCTTCCTTTGGTGGAACCGCCGAGGTTCAGTACACAGCTGGCCCGTCGGTCACCTATAATGACGCTCAGCTTTATGAATTCGCCCGGCAAACGGCAAGGGCGGCAGGCCTTATTGAGCGACAGGCACCGGCCTCCTTGGGCGGTGAGGATTTTGCCTATTATCTGGAAAAGATTCCGGGGATGTTCTCCCTTATTGGCACGGGCGTTGGCCCCGTCAATCATAACCCGAAGTTTATTGCCGATCCGCAGGCACTTTTCCCGGCCGCGGATTATATGGCTCGTTTAGCTCAGGATGCACTTAGGCAGCAGGTATGGCGGCGTTAAAAAGTATTTAGCGAAAATAATCTGTCGAAACGAGGCTCTTGCATTAATCCGTGCAAGAGCCTTGTTTTTGATGCAATAGGTGATGTGTTATTGCTATGTCTTGTTTTTTATTCTATATTTAAGAAGAAGTGGAAGTGATACGATATAAGAATATAGGTATATGTCGGTTCTTATGGGGGGCATATTATGTCAATGGTGATAAAGAACAATATGGCAGCTCAATTGGCGTTAGGTGAGCTCAACAAGAATAATAAGAATTTGTCGAAGAGCTTGGCAAAAGTATCTTCAGGGATGCGCTATACCAGTGCGCAGGATGGTGCGTCGGAGTATTCGATATCGGAAAAGATGCGTGTCCGGCTTCGGGGACTAAATCAGGATATTGTCAATTCACAGACAGGTGCTAATTTAGTTCGCACAGCAGAAGGTGGAATTCAGGAAATTATCGATAATTTACGGGAAATGAAAGCTCTGGCGATTAATGCTGCAAATGATCATAACACCGATGTGGATCGGCAAATTATCCAGAAGGAGCAGGATTCGCGGTTAGCGGTTATTAATGAAATCGCGGCGACGACGAATTATAATGGCCGGTTGTTGTTGAATGGCAATTTGCGCCAGCCTGTTGAAGATGGTATGGTGAACAATATTCCCGAACCGGATGGCCCGGTGGTAATGATGACTACTGGCGATTATACGATTTCGCAAGACGGCGTTTATATGATGCCGCAGAATTATAAAGGGCGAATCACAATCAATGCTGCCAATGTGAAAATTGTCCAGGAACATTCTACGGATGTTCATTATGGTGTGGCCATCGAATGTACGCAGCCGGGGGCCAATTTGTGGCTGGATGATGTAAAGATAACCAATGCAGGGGGAACAACCGAGCTGAGTGAAGCATATGGTCTTTATGATACAACTGGGCAAAAAAACAATAACATCGTGAAATTCACGGGAACAGGTAATCATCTAAGCATTCGCAATGAGGTAATCATATTTGGGGGCGATAATGGGGATGAAAAATACTCGATTCGTGATTATGTGGCGATTATACATGTGGGGGGCGGCTTGGCCATTCATGGAGTAGGTGAGGATAGTAAACTTACGGCAGTAATGAAAGATGGAGGAAGCGGAAGAAATACCCGGGCGGCTGCTATTGGAACAGATGCCCTTGAGTCTTCAAATGCGAATTTGGAGATTTCTGGATTGTCTTATCTGGAGGCATGGTCTGAATGGGGGGCGGCCATTGGTGCAGGGGTTGGCAGCAGTTTTGGCAATATAACGATAAAAAATGTAGATGAAATACGGGTGGGCACTTGCCATGGGGCTGGCGTGGGAGCTGGCATGGAGGCATCGTGCGGAAATATCGAGATTTCTGCGCATAAGATATATGGAAAAATAACAACTGATAGCAATGGGCGAGGCGCATCAATTGGGCACTCTACTTTGGATAGGGCAAGCTCGGGACGTGTTGCGATAACAGCAAATTATATTTTTTTGGCGACAAAGACTGCGACGGCATCGAAGGGGAATTTTTCTGCAGGGGCTGGTTCTGGGGCAACTATATGGACAGATGGCGGCGCTACTGTAAATGGGGAAGCATTTAATATCGATGGCAGGAGTTATTCGTCGCTGTATACGAATCGAAATGTTTACGAATATGATGATGGAACAGTAGATGAAAATGGAATTTATCATGGTGAGGAACGTGAGGAAGAATATCCGGGATTAATTATCCATACGGGAACTAAGGCCAACGAAAATCTTCGCATCTTTATCAATAGTATGGATACGGATACTATGGGGATTTCGGATATCCAGATGGACCCTTTTGAGAGAGCGTTGGAGGCGTTGTCAAAACTTGATGATGCCTTGGAGTATTCGCTTAATGAAAATACGCGGATGGGGGCATATCAGACCAGATTGTCTTTTGTTATTGATAACTTGACGGTGGCCAGTGAGAGCACGCAGGCGTCTGAGTCGGTAATCCGCGATGCCAATATGGCGAAGGAGATGACAATATATACTAAGAATAATGTCTTGAGCCAGTCGGCACAGGCAATGCTGGCGCAGGCCAATCAAAACAGCAGTAGTGTGTTGAGTTTGTTACAGGGATAATTAATGGAGCGATACACCAGCTGTTGTTACGTGCAGGTGTATTTGTCAATACTGTGAGACTTACTAATTGGGCTCGGACGAATACCTTTTAATCCTTCTATTTGTCGCTTAACGCCCCTGATGCTCCTAAAGCATCTGTTCCGTTGTTACATCCTTAGCCTGAACGTTCGCCTGCTGGATAAAGCTGATACGGCTGTTTTGGAATCTTGTTCATCGCAGTTCCTTAATGGAGGGCATTCTGCTATAATAAGGGCTGGAATCAATTGATACGGATTGAGGTGCGGGAATGGAGTTTTTGGATGTACAGACGCTGGGATTTCTGGTGTTTTTTGGTTTTATGGCCTCGTTTATCGATTCGGTGGTGGGCGGCGGCGGACTTATTTCGATTCCGGCGCTGATGTGGACAGGATTGCCGCCAGTAACCGTGCTGGGAACGAATAAGGCGGCTGCTGTCATGGGGGCCCTTACGAGTTTTGTGACCTTTGTGAAGTCGGGCAAGGTGGATATGTGGCTGATTAAGCGGCTGTTTCCTATTTCGCTGATTGGTTCGGGGATAGGTGTGCTGGCCGTTCGCATGATACCTTCGGATATTCTGCGGCCCCTGGTGGTGGTCATGCTGGTGGCGGTGCTCATCTACAGTATTGCCAAACGGGACTGGGGCCGGGAAAATCACTATGCAGGCATGTCCACGCGGCTGCTGATGCTTTCCTGTCTTGTGGCATTTTTATTTGGTTTTTACGATGGTTTTTTCGGCCCTGGGACGGGCTCGTTTTTGCTGTTTGCTTTTTTGCTGGTGGGCTTTGACTTTATCGGAGCGGCGGCCAATGCCCGGGCGCTGAATTTTGCCAGCAATATTTCGGCGGCGGTGCTTTTCACGTATTTTGGGTTAGTGGATTTTTCCTATGCGATTCCCATGGGCTTGTCGATGATTGTGGGGGCTTGGTGCGGCGCACGTATGGCGCTTTCCAGGGGAACGGGATATGTGCGGCCGCTGTTTATCGTTATGACAACCATTTTGATTGGCAAGCAGTTGTTGGATTTGTTCAAATAAGGGGCGATGGTTTTGGCCGGGATACCGGATTATATGACATATGATTACCTGCGCAATCTGCGCATGAATAACGCAGCCTGGCGGTTACTTACAGCCGACCAGGCTGCGTTTATTGCGGCCTTTTTTTACCGGGAGTTCATTGCCGGTAAGCGCCGTGGCATTGAGGCCCAGGAACTTTTGGAGCATTTGGATATGTTCCTCTACGATGCGCAACGGCAGACGGCTGGCGAAGCGTTTGGGCGTGCTCCTCAGGATTATTTGGAGATATGGTCCGATACGGAGCATGGCTGGCTGCGAAAATACGAATATCATGACGATTGGTATTATGACCTGACCGCTCCAGCCCAGAAGGCTGTGGAGTGGCTGGTGAGTCTGCACAAGCAGGACTTTGTCGGTACGGAGTCGCGGCTGCGCACGGTGTTTAATCTGCTGCATGAAATTGCCCGGGAAACGGATACCGATGTGGAGCACCGCAAGGCGTATCTTCAGGAACAGCAGAAAAAAATCGTGGCGGAGCTGGCGGAAATCGAGGCCAGCGGGATAGTAAAGCCGCAGCTGGATGATGTGCAGGTCAAGGAGCGCTTTTTGCAGGCGGAGGATACGGCCCAGGCAATATTGGCCGACTTCCGTGAGGTGGAGGAGAACTTCCGCGAGCTCACCCGCAAGGTTCAGGACGATGTGGTCAAGTGGACTCGGGGTAAGGGCGAATTGCTGGAAAAGATATTTAATGAGAGCGATATTATCCGCAAATCGGAGCAGGGACGAAGCTTTATGGCGTTTTGGCGTTATCTGATGCTGTCCCAGCAGCAGGAGGATTTCCGCGATACCATGGCGCAGATCAGCAAAGCAGAGCCTATCCGTGAACTGTTGCCGGAGCATCCCCTCATGGCCATCAACCGGGATTGGGTGCGGGCGGCCGGTTCGGTACAGCAGACGCTGGGGCAGCTCTCAGCCCAGCTGCGTCGCTATGTCGATGAAGCTTATTTGCAGGAAGAGCGGACGATTTATCAGTTGATTCAGCGAATCGAAACCAAGGCAGTGGAGCAGCGCGGTCAGCTGCCCAATGGTGATTTTACGGAAATCCGGGAGATTGCCCCCGCGGTGCAGCTGCCCATGGAACGCCGACTCTTTGCCCCACCCCAGGCGACTAAACTCGTAAGTCCTGTCTTGCAGGCAGGTGATGGGGAAGATGGTGAGTTGTCGGCTATTTTCAATCAGGTTATTGTCGACCGGCAGCAGCTGCAGGCAAATGTTTGCGACCTTTTGGCTGAGAGGCCGGAGGTTACCTTGTCTGAGGTGCTGGCGGTACATCCTCTGCAGCAGGGACTGCCGGAGCTTTTGGGCTATTTGGTGTTGGCCAGCCATGAGGAAGCGGAGGCCTTTGACAGCAGTGCGCTGGAGCGCATTTTATTTGAGCGCGATGGGCAAAAGCTTATCGCCGTTTGTAATCGAGTCGTATTTCGGAGGAAATAAAGGATATGGATTTGGATAATACTGCAGCCGATAGGGGAGAAAATCCCCAGGAGCAGGCTTTTTCACGGGCAGCAATCATGCTGCTCAAGGGAATTGTAAGCCGTGGCCGGGATGAAGCCCTGTGGCAGGATATTGTAGGCCGTCAGACGGAGTTGCGGGACTATTTCCGCCGCATTGGCCTTAAGCTTATCATCAATGAGCTTGACGAATACGCCTACCTGCGCCAGGAAGAGGGGAGTGGGCTTCCCCATATTGTGCCGCGCTATCCGCTTAGTTATAATCTGTCGATGCTGTTGGTACAGTTGCGCAAGGTTTTGGCGGAGTATGACCGGGCAGCTGGTGGTGACCGCGTCGTCATCAGCTTTGAGGATATTTTGCGCCGCATGGAGCCCTTTTTGCCGGTGCAAATCAATGAGATGAAATACCGTCAGTCGGTGGAGCATCTCGTGCGGGGAGCTGTGCGCATGGGCTTTTTGCAGAAAATCAAGGGCAAGGATACGGATTACGAAGTTCGGCCGATTTTGCGCAACTTTGTGGATGCACAGTGGCTGGATGATTTTGCCCAGAAACTGGAGGCTTATGAACAGTACGGGCAGTCCCGTCATGACGAGCGGGCAGAAGAGGAAACGGAGGAAGGAGAGATGATGGATGAACTTATTCGAGACGACGACTGAGCTAAAAGACATCCCCCTCGGCTTCCGCCTGCAGCGCTTGGAGGTTTATAATTGGGGTACCTTTGATAAGAAGGTCTGGACGCTGGAACTGTCCGGGGACACGTCGCTGCTCACCGGTGACGTTGGTTCAGGCAAGTCCACACTGGTGGATGCTATCATCACGCTGTTGGTGCCACCGCGGAAAGTGACCTACAACAAGGCTGCTGATGCAAGTGCCAAGGAGCGCAGTCTGGCTTCCTACGTACGCGGTTACTATGGACAGAAGCGCACCGAAGATGGCGGCGGCCGTCCAGAAGCGCTGCGGGGCAAAGACCAGTACAGCGTCGTGTTGGGGGTGTTTTCGGACCGGAACTTTGGCCGCACGGTGACCTTGGCGCAAGTATTCTGGTTCCCTGACGAGGCGGCGGCTTCGCCGAAGCGTTTCTACGTGCTGGCCCAGAAGACCTTGTCGATAACGGAGCGGTTTTCGGCTATTGGCGGCGATATGCGCGCCTTCCGCAAGCAGCTCGAACGGGATTCCTTTATTAAGACCTTTGACGACTATCCCCAGTACGGTCATGAATTCCGCAAGATTTTCGGCATTCGTCAGGTTCAGGCTATGGATCTGTTCCAACAGACGATTTCCATGAAGAAAGTCGACAGCCTCACGGGCTTCGTTCGTCAAAACATGCTGGAAGTGCCGGATGCGGAGCAGGAGGTCGAGGTCATGCTGCGCCAGTACCATGACCTGGAAGCAGCACATCAGGCGGTGGAACGGGCCCGGGAGCAGCAAAAATACCTGCAGCCCATTGAAAAACTCGGTCAGGAATATGCAGCAGCCGGCCGGAAACAACAGGAAAATGCCGTCATGCAGCAGCATTTGGCCAGTTGGTTTGCCGGTAAGGCTTATAAAGTCCAGGAGAGCATGCTGCAGCAGTCCGAGGTCAAATTAGCCGAACTGCAGAAAGCCTGGCAGGATGCCAAAGGCACCTGTGATGGCTTGCAACAGCAGCTGGACGGCGTCCGCCGGGAAATGGCCCGCAATGGCGGCCAGCAGCTGGACGAGGTGCGTCACCAGCTGGAACTTTGCCAGCAGCAAAAAGGCCAGTGCGAACTGGTGCGGGAAAAATATCAGCAGCAGCTTGATTTGCTGGCGCTGACTATGCCCTCCTCAGCGGAGACTTTTCGCAGGAATCAGCAGACTATGCAGGAACGGCAGCAGTCCATCGAGCAGGAGCTGGAGGACTTGATGGCCGACAGTGGTGCCATCGAAGCCAATCGCAAAGAGGCCGTGGCGCTGGAAACGCAGCTGACGGAGGAAATCGAATCGCTGGCAAAGCGCAAATCGAATATCCCGAATAAATATGTCAAGATCCGCGAACAGCTCTGTGAGGACCTGGGCTTGGCGGAAGATGAGATGCCTTTTGCCGGGGAACTTATGGCCGTCAAGGAAACGGAAGCCGAATGGGAAGGCGCCTTGGAGCGGTTACTTCATGGCTTTGGCATTTCTTTGCTGATTTCCGATGCCCATTACGGTGAGGTCGCTGGCTGGATGGAGAAACACAATCTTCATGTGAAATTGGTGTATTTCCGCGTTTCGGACTATGTAGAATCCGTGGATATGGAAACTCTGCCTGAGGATGCCGCCTGCCGCAAATTGCAGCTAAAAGAAGAGTCGGCCTATTGCAATTGGCTGAGCAGTGAGCTCTATACCCGGTTTCGTCATACCTGCTGTGAGACCATGCAGGAATTCCGCCAGGCTAAGTTTGCCCTGACCCGCAATGGACAGGTCAAGATTAACGGCCGTCGTCATGAAAAGGATGATCGCCGGGCCCTCGATAACCGCCGTGACTATGTGTTGGGCTTTTCCAACCTGCGCAAAATCCAATCCTTGCAGGAGGAGCGCGAGAACATTCGCGAAGAGCAGAAATTCTTCCAGCAGAAATTGCACAAGAACAAGGCGGCGCAGAAAAAATTGCAGGGAGAAAAAGATGCCATTATGCTGGCCGGTCAGGTTCAGAGCTTTCAGGAGCTTGACATTGCGCCGCTGATCCAGCAGCTGGCAAAACTTCAGCAGCGGGTGGAAGAACTGCGGCAAAAGAACGATGTTTACCGCAAACTTCAGGAGGAAGAGCAGGCACTGGTTCGTCAGGTGGCACGCTGCCAGCAGGACGTAAGTTCCAAGCGGGATGAAGCCAGCCGGATTCAGGAGCGCTGCCGTGGTACCCGGGAACAGATGCTAGTAGAAGCTGAGCTGATGAATGAGACGCCTGTCGAGGTGCAGTCTAAGGTATATCCGCTGCTGGAACGCTATATGGCAGAGGCTTTGCCCAACCAGACCTTTGACCTGACCAGCCGGCAGAAATTGCAGGCCCGTTTTGGTGCCTGGCTCCAAGACGAAGGCCATCAGCAGGAAGAGATCCTTCGCCATCATGGCGAGGAGCTTGCCCGGCTGATGACGGGATTCCGGCAGCAGTGGCCGGAGGCGAGTGTAGATCTTCTTTGTTCTCCCGAGGCAGCTGCGGATTATATCGCCCTGCTCAACCGCCTGCGCACCGATGATCTGCCAAAATTCGAGGGCCGTTTCCGGGAACTGCTACGGGAAAACACCATCAACCAGATAGCCCTGTTCCAGACTCATTTGGAAAATACCTGCCAGGAAATTGAAGACCGCATTGCGCGAATCAATCGCTCGCTGGCGGAGATTGACTACAATGAGGGGCGTTATATCCAGATTGAATGCAGTCATGCGGTAAGCGATACGATACAGCAGTTCTGCCGGGATTTGCGGGCTTGCACCGAGGATGCCCTGACAGGTGCGGGGGATGACAGCTACAGTGAGCAGAAGTTCCAGCAGGTGGCAAGGATATTAGAACGCTTGCAGGGACGGCCAGGAAATACGGAAATCGATGCCCGTTGGCGGCGTGAAGTCATCGATGTGCGCAATTGGTACACCTTTGCGGCCTCGGAGCGTTGGCGTGACCCAGCCCCGGGGGCCGATGCCGAATACGAGCATTATACGGATTCGGGCGGCAAGTCGGGGGGACAGAAGGAAAAACTTGCCTATACGATTTTGGCGGCCAGTATCGTTTATAACTTTGGTCTTGAAGGCAAGCGGGCCGGTGAGCAATCCTTCCGGTTTGTCGTTATCGATGAAGCCTTCCTCAAAAGTTCGGATGAGTCGGCTCGTTTTGGCCTCGAATTGTTCCGCAAAATGGATTTGCAGCTGCTGGTAGTGACGCCTCTCTTAAAGATTGCGACGATTGAGCCCTTTGTGCGTCATGTGGGCTTTGTCTATCAAAAGGATGAGGAGCATAGGTCCTATTTGCGAAATTTGACGATAGAACAATTGCAGGCAGAAAAAATAGCGCATACCAGAAAGAAGTGAAGAATAGCAACAGGTTTAAGGCATCTCATTTATGGGATGCCTTTTTTAATATAAATGACATCGATAAGAAAAGTGATAGTTTTCAGAATAGCGTAATGTAGATTCCTACCGACAAAAGTCCTAAATATTGTAGGATTATAACATTGTGGGGGGGGCTGGCGCAGAGTATAATAAACGATGTGTTGTTTTTTGGAATGTGAAAACAATTGGATGTAGGAAAAAGATCCTGGGGATAAGAAGATCGTTAGTAAAGAGAAAGGCAGAGTGAAGGAATGCGATTAAAAGACGTTCGTATTGGTTACAAGATTATGGTACTGGTAATTATCGGTATCATTGGTATGGTATCTCTCGGTTTATCGAGCTATCAGGGGATGAGTAAAGCAAGTGATGATCTTGACAATATGTATAGTCGCAAATTGCAGGCCACTCGTTTGCTCGGTACTGAAATCAGCCTCATGCGTGCGGTTAAGGTAAGTACCGTCGAGTATATCTTAGAACCGGGCGATGCCAAGGTAGAGGAATCGATTGATGTAAATATCCAGAAGTACGAAAGCTATTGGAGTGAATATAGACCGCTGGGAATGAGGGCCGATAAAGCCGCAGCGGAGATTCCGAATACGGAAGCCAAGTGGAACGAATTCAAGCAGGGGGTGCAGGAAGCCCGCCGCCTGGTGAAGGAAGGCAAGAAAGAGGAAGCCTGGAAGTATTTCCGCAAGGTCGAACTGACGACGGCCGAGGATTTGCTCAAGAGCCAGCAGGCTCTGCGCAAGGTAGCTGATGATAATGCAGATATTCTCAACACCGAAATCAAGGAAAGCAATACCAGCCATATCAAATTCTCTTTCATGGTGAATTTGGTGGCACTGGCATTGCTCGCTGGTTTGTCCGTCGTTATTATCCGCGATATCACGAGCTCGCTTCATCGCGGCGTTGCCATTTGCGAAGCGATGAAGAAAGGTGATTTCCGCACCGATGGGGTAAATCACGTTGACCGTGGCGATGAGCTCGGGGCAATGGCTAATGCCCTGTTTGCTATGCGCAAGGAACTCAATGCTCTCATGCGTAGTGTCAGCGAGTCGTCCGAACAGCTTGCTGCGTCGTCGGAGGAGCTTACGGCCAGCTCGAATCAGGCCGCTCAGGCATCGACTCAGGTGGCTCAGTCGGCGGGCGATGTTGTCAATACGATCGAGAATCAGCAAAAGGCCGTAGCCAATAGTAATGAGTCGGTGGCACGAGTTCAGAGTGCAGTGGCTCATGTCAAGGAACAGTCGCGCATGGTAGCAGGCAATTCTGCTTCAGCTGCTGAGCAGGCTGCTGCTGGTTCGGTGTCGATTGACAATTCGGTTGAGCAGATTAAAAGTGCGGAGTCGACGGTAAAAGATTCGGCTGAGGTAGTCGATCGTTTGGGTGAGCGTTCGCGAGAAATCGGTGAAATCGTTGATACGATGGCAGGTATCGCTGAGCAGACGAATCTTTTGGCACTCAATGCCGCTATCGAGGCTGCTCGTGCCGGCGAGCACGGCCGTGGCTTTACGGTAGTAGCGGAGGAAGTGGGCAAACTCGCTCATGAATCGCAGGAATCGGCAGAAAAGATTGCTCAGCTCATCAAGGGAATTCAGCAGGATACCGATGCGGCGGTCAAATCAATGCAGAATGGCCGTGAAGCGGTAGTATCAGGGGCTCGTTCCGTTGAGGAACTGCGGTCGATGTTCGATGAGATCAGCAACCTTGTCCAGGGCGTATCGAATCAGATTCAGACGGTTGATGAAGCGGTCGATGCAATGACGCAGGAAGCCAACTCCATCATGGGTGAGGTAAATAACATTAGCGGTTACAGCAATAAGGTATCTTCGGAGATGCAGGCTGTATCGGCGGCAACGGAAGAGCAGTCCGCTTCGGCTGAGGAAATTGCCTCGGCTAGTGATTCACTGGCAGTGCTGGCTCAGAAACAGCAGGAAACGCTGTCTTACTTCAAATTCTAAAAATACGATATATGATAGTAGAAAAGCTGTCGTCTCATGCGTTTATGAGACGGCAGCTTTTTATCGTTAGAGTAATATGTAATAATTAGCATAACTTTTTCGTATAGGTAAAATAGGACTTTTGTACAGGTTTACGCTTGTAATAGTTTTTGTTTTCCCTTAAAATTGGCAATACAACTGTTTTGGGAAAAAACAGGACTAACAGGGGGCAGAGGACGAGTTGGGATGTACGGACTACTGCAGAAAGGCGTGTGAGAAAATGAGATTGAAAGACATTAAGATGGGGCACAAGATTCTGGTCTTGGTACTGGTGGGAATCATTGGTATGGCTGCACTTGGCATTTCGAGTTATACGGGAATGAGCAAGGCCAGCGATGATATCGAAGACATGTATAGCAGCAAATTGAAAGCTACGCGCTGGATGGGTTCGGAGATGAGCTTGATGCGTGGTGTTCAGATGAACGTCGTCAAACATATCCTAGATCCGAAAGATAAGGCTATTGAAGATGCCTTGGCAGAGCGTATCAACAAATACGAAGAGAACTGGGCCAAGTATAAAGTCATCGGTATGCAGTCTGAGCGTGCAGCTGCGGAAATCCCCAATACCGAGGCTTTGTGGGCGAAGTATATGAAGGAAGTCCAGAACGTCAAAAATCTGGTGGCTGAAGGCAAGCAGGATGAGGCTTGGAAAGCGTACAAAAAGATTGAGGATACGACGGTTAAAGATCTGCTCAAGAGCTTGCAGGGCTTGCGCCAGGTGGCCGATGAAAACGCAGAGAACCTGAACAATGATATCAAGGCTAGAAATAGTCAGCAGATTGCATTCTCTACGATTCTCGTATTGGTGGCGTTTGCCATTTTGGGCGGCCTCTCGGTTATCATCATCCGTGACATTACGGAATCCTTGGGAAGAGCAGTAGCTGCCTGCAATAAGATGCGTGGTGGGGACTTCCGTACGGCTGGCCAGAGCATTGTAGATCGTGGCGATGAATTGGGACAGATGCTTACAGCACTGGCGCAGATGCGTGGGGAACTCACGAAGCTTATGCGTAATGTCAGCGAGTCTTCTGAGCAGCTGGCAGCTTCTTCTGAGGAACTTACGGCAAGTTCCAATCAGGCAGCGCAGGCTTCTACCCAGGTAGCACAGTCGGCTTCGGATGTCGTGAACTCGGTGGAAGATCAGCAGAAAGCTGTGGTTAAGAGCAACGAGTCCGTAGAGCGGGTTCAGCAGGCAGTAAGCCATGTCAAGTCCCAGTCGGCAAAAGTGGCGGATAACTCGGCATCGGCTGCCCGCCGTGCTGCTGATGGCTCGGTGGCTATTGGTGAATCGGTGGAACAGATTCGCAGTGTAGAAAAAACGGTAAATGGTTCAGCAGAAGTTGTTGACCGCCTGGGCGAACGCTCGAAGGAAATTGGCGAAATCGTGGATACCATGGCCGGTATTGCTGAGCAGACGAATCTGTTGGCGCTTAATGCCGCTATCGAGGCAGCTCGTGCCGGTGAACATGGCCGCGGGTTTACGGTAGTTGCGGAAGAGGTCAGCAAATTGGCGCATGAATCCCAGGAATCGGCGGAAAAGATTGCCCGTCTTATCAAGGACATCCAGCGCGATACGGAGGATGCCGTTGATTCGATGCGGAATGGCCGCGAAGCGGTGGTCGCTGGGGCGCGTTCCGTTGAAGGTCTGCGTTCGATGTTCGACGAAATCAATGGCCTGGTCAATGGTGTATCGCAGCAGATCCAAACCGTGGATGAGGCGGTAGAAG
Source organism: Selenomonas sp. WCT3 (assembly GCA_900100835.1). Lineage (GTDB taxonomy): Bacteria > Bacillota > Negativicutes > Selenomonadales > Selenomonadaceae > Selenomonas_A > Selenomonas_A ruminantium_E. Next base: position 66,881 of record FNCM01000009.1, read on the forward strand.
CTATGGCGGCTGAGTCGAAAGCGATTACGGCAGAGGTGGCAAACATCAGTGGTTACAGTAATCAGGTTGCATCGGAGATGCAGGCTGTATCGGCTGCCACGGAAGAACAGTCGGCTTCGGCTCAAGAAATCGCTTCGGCAAGTGATTCGTTAGCACTGCTGGCACAGAAACAGCAGGAAGCTTTGGCAAAATTCAAATTCTAATAACTTCTAACGGGTGTTTTTTCTTGGCATGGCCAGGGAGAAAGGCCCGTTTTCAAAAATATAAACAAATTAAAACAATTTAAAACAGATAACAAAACGGTTGAAAAACGAGGAAAGTAATATTATAATATAGATAGAAAAATATACCTATTGAATAATGGATTAAGGAAATGTACAAGGAAAGAGAGGGATAATCATGGGTATATCGGCGGTTAGCATCACGACGCTGACCAGTTTCCCTCAGATGAACCGCGAGGTAACCGCGAGGGGACAACAGGTAGCGAAGGAGCATAGTGAGGCAGCGGCTTCGTATACGAAGGTTTCCAATTTTGGGAATGAGACGAAAATAGGCAGTAGTGCTTTTCAGCGTGCCAACTCCACGATAATCGACATTGGGGAAAGCAAGACTGCTATGTTGATGGATCGCAGCAAGTCTTATTACGAAGTTTCGAACTTTGGCAATGAGACCAAGTTGGGGTCCAGTAAGTTCCAGCAGCAGATCAAAGCCGATGCGGAACAGGGTGCTCAAAACCTGTCCAAGGGAATGAAAGCGACAGCTGACATTACGCGTGTATCGAATTTTGGAACGGAAACGAATCTTGGCAAGAGCGGTTTCCAGCAAGTCAATGCGCAAATCATGCAGGCTCGTCAAAAAGCCTATACGCAGTTTTCGGATTTCCAAAAACAAGCGGGGGGTAGCATCGATATTGGTGCGTGACAAAACAGAAAAAGACCTTTTCCCTTTGGGAGAGGGTCTTTTTTTTGTGCCGGGATTCCTGTCTATGTAGCGAATGTTACAGCTTGGGCGCAGTGGCTCCGCTATAATTGGTCATATCAAGAAGAGAGCAAATAATAAGGTTTGGGTATTATGGTTCCGAAGCAAACGGAGGAAAAGGAGAGATACTTTATGGAAAACAAGATGTTTTGTTATCAGTGCCAGGAAACGGCAGGCTGCAAGGGCTGCACGCAGGTAGGTGTCTGTGGCAAGAAGCCGGAAGTGGCAGCGATGCAGGATCTTTTGATCTATGTGACGAAGGGGTTGGCTGCGGTTACGACGCGCCTGCGCGCTGAAGGGAAGAAAGTGGCGGCAGAGGTCAATCATCAGATTACGCTGAATCTGTTTGTGACGATTACCAATGCTAATTTTGACCGTGAAGCAATCGTAGAACGCATCAAAAATACTTTGGTCGTTAAAACGGAATTGCTGGCAAGCCTCGCGAACCGTGAGAATCTGCCTGATGCAGCCCTTTGGAATGATACGGAAGACGGGTTTGACGCCAAAGCCGCGAAGGTCGGTATCCTGGTAACAGAAAATGAGGATATCCGCAGCCTGCGTGAACTTATCACCTATGGCCTCAAGGGGTTGGCGGCTTATCAGAAACATGCCAATGTGCTGGGGTATGAAAACGAAGCAATCGATGCTTTTGCCCAGTCGGCACTGGCTAAACTCCTCGATGACAGCCTGACCGGTGACGATCTGACGGCATTGACGTTGGAAACGGGTAAGTGGGGCGTCGATGGCATGGCCCTCTTGGATAAGGCAAATACGGAGACCTATGGCAATCCGGAACTTACCAAGGTTGATCTTGGCGTGCGCCAGAATCCGGGTATCCTGATTTCGGGACATGACCTCAAGGATTTGGAGATGCTTTTGGAGCAGACCCAGGGCACAGGGGTGGATGTCTACACCCATGGCGAGATGCTGCCGGCCCATTATTATCCGAAGTTCAAGAAATACGAGAACTTTGCGGGCAACTACGGCAATGCTTGGTGGAAACAGAAAGAGGAATTCGAAGCCTTCCATGGCCCGATTCTCATGACCACCAACTGCGTAGTACCGCCGAAGGCATCGTATCAGGACCGCTTGTTTACGACGGGAGCAACGGGGGTGCCGGGCTGCCAGCATATTGCCGCTAAAGCTGATGGTACGAAGGATTTTGGTCCGATTATCGAAATGGCCAAGCAGTGCGAAGCACCGGAAGAGCTCGAGCAGGGACAGATTGTCGGCGGCTTTGCCCATGAGCAGGTATTTGCGGTGGCCGATAAAGTCGTTGCAGCCGTTAAGTCTGGTGCCATCAAGAAATTTGTTGTCATGGCTGGCTGCGATGGCCGCATGAAGTCCCGTGACTATTATGCTGAGTTTGCCAAAGCTCTGCCCCAGGATACGGTTATCCTGACGGCTGGTTGTGCCAAGTATAAGTATATTAAGATGAATCTCGGGGATATTGGCGGTATCCCGCGGGTCCTCGATGCCGGCCAGTGCAACGATTCCTATAGCCTGGCCCTCATCGCCTTGAAGCTCAAGGAAGTATTTGGCCTTGATGATGTCAACGAACTTCCGATTGCTTACAACATCGCCTGGTATGAGCAGAAAGCTGTTATCGTCTTGCTGGCACTGCTGCACCTCGGCGTCAAGAACATTCACCTCGGCCCGACGCTGCCGGCCTTCCTGTCTCCCAATGTGGCTAAAGTTCTCGTAGAGAACTTCGGCATTGGCGGCATTACGACGGTAGAGGAAGATATCAAAAAGATGATTGGCTAAGGCCAGCCTAAGGAAATAAGCAGCCTGTTATTGTGGCTTCGTCCATGGTAATGGGCTGCCTTTTTGTGCAGATGACCAAAGCAGGATTTTGTGGGAGTAAGGAGAATAATGGGGGTAAAGAGTTGCTGGTGCAACATAAGCATGTGATTATAAGTGCTATAATTAGGCCAACTACAGCGGCAATGAGGAGGGGATGGAATGAAAGGTTATCAGCTGGACTTACAGGAGTTGCCCTTGTTCCGGGATGTTTCGGTTGAAGAAGTGGAGCGTTTTATTGTGAGTACTGGCGCGTCGGTTAAGCGTTATGCCAAGAATACGCGGATTTTAAAGGCCTATGAGCCGAATGGGAATATCGGGGTGATTGTCGAGGGACAGGCACAGGTTATTGCCGAAGACCGCTTTGGCAATGAATCCATTGGCCATAACCTTGAACGGGGGGCGATGATGGGCAGTGCTTCGGCGATTTTGCCAGAGTTTCAGTCCAATAATAATACGTCAATTGAGACCCTTACTGATGTGATTGTGCTTTGGGTGTCGTATCGATCCTTGCTGGTGGCTGGCCCTAAGCTGGGGCGTACCCATGGCTTGGTTATGCGGAATCTGTTGGAGGCATTTTGCAGCAAGAATGTCATGATGATGGAAAAGATCCAGTTGTTATCGCAGAAGACGCTGCGCGAGCGGCTGATCGTTTATCTGCTGCAGCGGGAAGGGCGCTGCAGCAGTGAGCGGGTAAAGGTTCCCGGACGCGTACAACTCGCTAAGGAAATCGAGTGCAACCGCAGCGCGCTGACCCGGGAAATTGCAGCGATGAAGGACGAAGGGATCCTGTTGGTTGGCGAGGATTGGCTGCAGCTTAACAAAGAACGGATCGGGTGCTGAGCTATGGTGACGATACGATTTGAGGCAGTTACACAATGCTTTCATGGACGGACGATATTTGGCCCGCTTCAGGCAGAGCTTGCCAGCGGACGGGTGGTAGCCGTGACTGGTCAAAATGGCAGCGGGAAATCAACGCTGTTGAAATTGGCTGCTCATCTTTTGCTGCCGACGGCGGGCAGCGTAGTGGTCACGGCAGATGGCAGGGCGCTGAAGGGGGACAGCCTGCGCCGCCGCATGGCTATGGTGACACCGGAGCTCCGTTTCTATCCGCGCCTTACGGCCAGGGAAAATATGGATTTTTTGCTGGGGCTTAGGGGCATAACGCTGGATGAGATCGCGTATCGGGCTTTGCTCAACCGTGTGGAGTTGCGGGAACAAGAAATCGGTACGGCCTTTGCTGGTGAATTTTCGACTGGTATGCGCCAGCGGCTGAAGCTGGCAGTGCTATTGGCCTCGGGGGCTGATATATGGCTGCTGGATGAGCCAGGGGCCAATCTCGATATGGCTGGCCGGAAACTGATCGTCCGTGAAGCCCGCCAGGCGGCTGACGAGGGCCGACTGGTATGCTGGGCGACTAACGACGAACGGGAGGAGGCGGCAGCTGATGCAGCAATCCATTTGGCAGGGCATTAAACTCGTTTTCCGGAAAGAGCTGGTGGCTGGTTTGCGTTTTAAAGCCGCTTGGGCGGCGATGCTTATGTTTGCACTTACGACGCTGGCTTGTGTCAGTATGGCAATGCAGGGGGGAATGCTGGAGCCACGGCTGCTGGCAGCGCTTTTGTGGATTATCCTGTTTTTTGCCTCACTAGCCGGCGCTGACCGAGTCTTTGCCGATGAGGACACGGTTGGGACTCTGTTGGCGTTGCGTATCTATGGCCGGTCACAGGCAGTGCTTATGGGGAAGATGCTGTATACGTTTTTCCTTATGGTGGTGTTGGCCACCTTTATTACGCCATTGTTCGTGCTGCTCTTAGATGTGACGGTTACGGTGCCAGGCCTTTTGGTGGGAGTTTTGTTGTTGGGCTGTGGCGGCATTGCCGCTGCAGGTACATTGGTGGCAGCGTTGACGACGGGAGCGAATATCCACAGCAGCCTGTTTTCGATATTGATGTTGCCGGTTATTTTGCCGGTATTTTTGCCGGCTATTTCCCTTTCGGCGGCCTCTTTTGGCGGCGGAGAGGGGGCGATTTCATACCTTGCGGGGATGGGGCTTTACGACCTTATCCTGGTTGTGGGTGCTTCGCTTTTGTTTGATTATCTTTGGTATGAAGACTGAATGCCTTCTTGGAGTATGGGGGGATGAACTTGAAACAGGGAAATGTTTTGCTGGCAGCTATTGGTTCTTTGACCTTGGTGTTGTTATATTTGGTCTTTTGGGTGGTGCCGCCAGCCCAAGGGCTGGGAAATTATGTGCGCATTGCGTTTTTCCATATTCCTTTAGCCTGGGTGTCGGTGTTGGCATTCTTTATGAGTGCCGGCTGGGGTGCAGGCTATCTGCGGCGGCGGGAGCTGCGTTTTGATGCGCTAAGTGCCGCGTCGGCAAAATTGGGATTGATTTTTGTCGTATTGGCAACGGTCAGTGGAGCAATTTTTTCCAAGCTGACTTGGGGGGCTTACTGGAATTGGGACCCGCGGCAGACGACAATTTTTGTGCTGCTGTTGATCTATGGGGCGTATCTTACGTTGCGGGCGGCTATGCCAGAGCCAAATCGCCGGGCACGGGTGTCGGCGGTATATGCCCTGTTTTCTTTTTTGACGGTGCCCTTTTTAGTGTTTGTCATCCCGCGGTTGTTTTTTTCGCTGCATCCATCGCCAGTCATCAATGGCAGTGGTTCCCTTGCGATGGAGCCGGTGATGTTTATGACATTGATGGTTGGTCTTCTGGATGCAACGCTGGTTTATGTCTGGCTGGTGCAGAAAAGGATCAGCCGGGAGAATAGGGAGGCAGCAGCATGAACCGTAAAATATTGTTGGGGATTCTTATTCTGGCTTTTCTTGGCTATGCTGGCTACAGCTTTGTGGATTCCGTTACGCCCTATGTCGGTATTGCTGAGGCGCAGAAGACTGCAGGCAGTGTACAGGTCAAAGGTTTGCTGGCTGAGTCGGCAGCGGTGCCGCATATGGAAGGGGATTATTTCGTCTTTACGCTTCGTGATGAAGATACAGGGGAGACGATGCTTGTGCGTTATCATGGGCTGAAACCAGACCAATTTGATGAGGCGCATCATATTGTGGCGGTAGGTAAGTATAAGGAGGGCGCGTTTCAGGCAGATAAACTGCTCATAAAATGTCCATCGAAATACGAACAACAAGGGAAGAAGTAGGAGGGAGTTTCTGTTGATAGGGACGATATCTTTAGCAGTTACTTTGGCGTTGGCGTTAGGCGCGCTGCTCTGTTATGCCACCCGTAACGGGGGCATGGAACGCTGGGGACGAGTTTTTACGCTGTTGTCCTTGGTGGGGGCGGTTGGTGCCAGCAGCTATTTGATGTGGCTTATTTTCGGCAATCATTTTGAGATTGCTTATGTGGCCAGTTATTCCTCGGCGGAACTTCCGGCCATGTACAAATTCTCAGCATTTTGGGCTGGCCAGCAGGGGTCGTTTCTGCTGTGGCTGCTGATTCATGCGGGTGCAGGTGTTATCCTGAGTTTTCGCCAACGGCTCACGCCTGTAGGCATGGCGGTGTATATGCTGCTGCAGTCGATGCTGGCATTTCTGGTTATGGCGAAGAGTCCGTTTTTGCCCCAGGAAGTTGTGGTGGAAAATGGCATCGGGCTTAACCCGCTGTTGCAGGACCCATGGATGGCGATTCATCCGCCGATTATCTTTCTTGGCTATGCCTTGTTGGCTGTTCCCTTTGCCTATTGTGCGGCGGCGCTCATAGAGAATCAAAAGGCGAAGCAGTGGCTGGAGCAGGCGCGCCAGTGGGCATTAGTGGCTTGGGCGTTCCTCGGTGCGGGCATCTTTATCGGTGGGTATTGGGCCTATAAAGTGCTGGGCTGGGGCGGTTTCTGGGGCTGGGACCCTGTAGAGAATTCCTCGCTGGTTCCCTGGCTTGTGGCGGGCATCTTTGTCCATGTTCTGCGGGTGGCCAGAGTCCGTGAGGCGGTCCTTCCCATGGTACACCTGGCGGCGGTGTTTGCGTTTTCGCTGGTGCTCTACGGTACTTTTTTGACCCGCAGCGGCATCCTTGGTGACTTTTCGGTGCATTCCTTCAGTGGTACGAGCATTGGCCTGACGATTGCCGTGGTCAACGCCATTGTTCTCGTAAGCGGACTGCTGCTCCTTACGGTACGGGTGAATAAGCTGCCGAAGGGGGAAATGTATCCAGGTTATGACAGCCGTGAGTTTATCATCTTGTTGGGAACGCTGTTGATGGTCTTTATGGCTTCTATTATTTTCCTTGGCATGTCCATGCCGCTCTTGACTCAGCTAGTGGGTAAGCCTGCCGCTGTGGATACGGATTTCTATGTGCGTACGACAATGCCGCTGGCAATTGTCATGATGGTTTGTATCGCCTTGGCCTGCCTGCGCCGCTATGGGAAAAGCAACAAAGTCATGGCGGGCAGGATGCTCAGTATTTTCTTTGCCGCAGGTTTGGTGGTTTCCTGGCTGGTTGGCATCCGTCAGTTTTTTCCGGTCATCTTGGCTGGGGCGGCAGTTCTAGGGGCGGCGGCATCGGTGTTGAGTTGGCGGAAGAAAGCGTTGGGACTCGGCGGCATGGTGGCGCATTTTGGGCTGGGGATTTCGCTGCTGGCCATTGTGTTGGCGGGCAGTGGCAGCAAGACTGTTTCCCAGGAGCTGAGAGTCGATGAACCGGTGACACTATATGGTCATGAGATTGTTTTTAAGGGACAGCAGTTTGCTGACGATATGAGTGCTAAGTATTACCGCTATACGGTGGATGGCCGTGAAATACGCGCGCTGACAAAACTTCATGCCAACGGCGAAGATGCCGCCCGGGAACCGGCTATTGATAAGACGCTGGCGGGAGATATTTATATCGCGCCAACGCCGCCCAAGGACAGTGGCCGTCAGGAGCTCATCCTGAAATACGGCCGGATGGACATGGATGATCTCTACGCTTACCGTTATGAGGGGGCGGCCATTGAGGACCAGGGGGACGGCAGGATGCTCGTCAGGGCGGTCATTGCCGTGACGGATGGTGATACGATTGAGCGCGTTGAGCCGGTGATACAGGCGACGCGGGAGGGTGGCACCTCGAAACCGGTCGACGTATTTGGAGGGAACAAACGTCTGCGCTTGACCGGCATATCTGCTGACCAAAAACAGGCCCGGCTGGAAATCCTGCCATCGATGGAAACAGAGACACAACAGGCCATAACGGCCAGTGTCAGTACCAAACCATTTATCTGGCTATTGTGGCTCGGCAGTGTACTGATTTGTGTTGGTACGTTGGCGGCGGTTAGAAAATAGAAAATAGTTTTAGCAGTAGGGAAGGTCCGATGGCTTTTATTCGAGTCATCGGACCTTTTTTAGGAAATAATTTTTATAAGTTTTAAAAAGTCTGACAAATGGTTGCGTGAGCAACATCATATTAATTTGACTAATGATATAATTGTCGTAAGTGAGAGGAGGGGAGCGGAAGTGGAATTCAAACAGCTTATTCAAAAGCATACGTTAGCATGTTTGGCGGGAGGATTTGTCCTTGGTATTGCAGTTTGCGGGTTTGGGGCAGCGATGATGTCCTTTTCGGGCAGTCCCGAATTTTGCGGTACTTGTCATGCCATGAAAACGGAAGCTTGGACCTTTGCCGAGTCAACGCATAGCAAGCTTGAGTGTACAGATTGTCATTTGCCGCATGATAACATGGCTATCTACATGATGGAGAAGGGAAGAACCGGCATGGTAGATACCTATCATGAGGTGATGCGGGATTATCCGGCTCATATCAAGTTGTCGGCGGATGCCAAGAAGACGGTCAATGCGAATTGCTTGCGCTGTCACGAGAATACCATGAAGAATGTTCATGCGCAGATCGGTGTTGACCTCGACACTGGTGCTGACTGCCTGAAATGCCATAGCAGTATCGCTCATGGCGCGAACCATCTCGAAGGGGGGATAAAAGTTGAGTAAGCTACAGAAAATATTAGCGGGAATCGCAGCTGTCTGCCTTGTATTCTTTGGCTTTGTGGTGGTTCGCATTGGTGCGGCGCCCAATGATGACAGCGTAAAACTGGCTAAGATTCCTAAGGATCAGCAATTGACAAAGGATGGGTATAAGGATGCTTACCCGCTGGAGTACGAGTCTTTTATGAAGAACAATGAGATGCATCCATCGCCAACGGGGTATGGTGGTTCGGATAAGGTGGATCATCTGAAGGAGCAGCCGGAGGCGGTTCAGAACTTTAAGGGCTATAAGTTTGCCATTCAATATGATGATGACCGAGGGCATACTTATGCTGGAATCGATATCCTGGAGTCGAAACGCCGTCCGGGGCAAAAGGGATCGTGTATCGTCTGCAAGAGTTCCTATATGTATGATGTTTACTTCAAAGAGAGTGGCTGGGACTTTGCTACGAAGCCATTTGATGAAATTGCTGCGCCAATAAAAGACGATGAGTGGTTTGGCTGCTCAAGCTGCCATGATCCTGAGACGATGGAACTGCGCGTTTATCAGCAGGGCTTTGTCGAGGCTATGGCTCGCCGTGGCGTTGATATCAGCCAGGCATCCCATAATGAGATGCGTGCCTATGTTTGCGGCCAGTGCCATAACGAGTATTATTTCTCCAAGGAAGATGGCCGGGTAGTTGAGCCATGGGATAATGGCTTCGATGCCGAGCAGATCTATCAGTATTATCAGGATGGACATGCGGGCGGTTTCACGCAGGACTGGATTCATGCCGATTCCAAGACGCCGATGCTCAAGGCTCAGCATCCGGATTATGAGACTTGGCAGGATTCCATCCACGCGATGAATGGGGTTACTTGTGTCGACTGCCATATGCCGTATATGCGTAAAGATGGGCAGAAATACACGTCCCATTGGATGACGAATCCGCTGCTGACGGCACAGGAGTCTTGCCAGAAATGCCATCAGGAAAGTGCGGAAACGCTGACGAAGCGCGTCAAGACAATTGGGGATAATACCTTCAGACTGCAGCGGATTGCTGGACAGACCGTAGCAAAAGCTCATCAGACAATCAAAGCTGCTATGGATGCTGGGGCGACCGATGAACAGCTCGCTGCAGCACGTCAGACGTTGCGTGAAGCTCAGTGGTATTGGGATTTTGTAGCTGCCGAGAGCAGCATGGGATTCCACAATCCGGATAAACAGCTGCGCGTCCTGGGCCTTTCGATTGATAAGGCACATACTGCAATTGCTCAGGTAAATGCAGTGGTAAAGGGAAGTTTATAATATAGAGCAACAAGAGCTGTGAAGTATTCACCGTAATGCTTCACAGTTTTTGTTTTGGGAAAGGTTTCAGGGAAATATGATATAATATAAAAATAGGTAAGAGATTTCATCAGGAAGTGAGGGATAGATATGAAAAAAGGATGGTACGGATTGGGCGCCCTGTTTTTGGGGGCGGCCGGTATTGCGATGAGTGGACCCTTTGCTGTGCAGGAACAGACGGCGGACCAGGTCTTGCAAAAAAGCGTCAAGATTGTGCAGGCCGAAGCGGAAGCTGGCAAGAACATGATAAAGGTGCCAAGGGCAGAGGCTGCCAGCCAGCAGCCGGATATGGAGAAGGCTGTGCAGTGGGCGATGTCCATTGCCGATGACCCGCGTCATGGCTATTCCCAGGGGGCCGAAAATGCTACGGCAAGCTGCCCGTATACGGGATCGCGGGAGGGCCCGGACTATGATTGTTCGTCCCTGGTTTATCATGCGCTGGATCATGCGGGTTTTCCTATTATCGCTGCTTGGCAGAAGAATCCGGATTTTTACCGTTTGTATAATGGCAAACAGGAAACCGGCGATGCAGATACGATTTGGCCGGACATGCAGCGCATTGGTGGTTTTACCCGTTATTCATGGGCAGCGGTCAAAGATGATCTCAAACGAGGGGATATTCTCTGCAAGCCGGATGCTCATGTGGCCATTTATATCGGCAATGGCAAGACTGTTGAAGCCCGTGGCGTGAATAACCCGCGTGGCGGCAGCTGGCGCACTGGCGACCAAGGCGGGGAAATCGACTATTACAGCGCCTATGGACGCAATTGGACTGAAGTGTACCGGTATACGGGAAAATAAAGAAAGACAATGGGGATAGTATAGCTTGAGAGGAGTAACGGATGGAGAGTAAAGACGGACAGAGTATTGCAATAGCCAAGTTATACTATGAATCCGATATGAGCCAGCAGAAGATTGCCGAGACCATGCAGTTATCGCGGCCCACGGTTTCTCGCCTGTTGCGGTATGCCAAGGAACAGGGCTATGTGGAAATCAAGATTATCGATCCGACGGAAAGCATGACGGCGCTGGAGGACCGGCTGCAGGAAAAATATGGGCTGGACTGTGTCAAAATAGCGGCAGCTCCCATGGAGACAGAAAGTGAGCAAAAAAAGGCAATCGGTGCGCTGGCGGCCGAATATCTTAGTGATATCATAAAGGATGAGGATATTGTGGGGGTAGGCTGGGGAGAAGTCCTATACGAGATGGCAAAACGGCTGCCTCACAAGAATCTGCCTCATGCAAAAATCGTCGAACTCAAAGGTGGTATCAGCCTCAACAACAACCGCACTTATGCGCAGGAAATTCTGGATCTCTTTACCCAGGCTTATTCGGCTCAGGGGTATTATCTGCCACTGCCGGTGATGTTTGATACGGTTGAGGTGAAAAATATTGTATCCCAGGACAAGTTCATCCGGAATATCCTGCAATTAGGGTGCGATGCCAATATTGCCGTGTTTACCGTTGGTTCAGCCAGCAAGGAGTCGACTATCTTCCATCTTGGGTATTACATCAACGATGAAGAGTGTAAATTTATTCAGAAACACGCAGTGGGAGATGTATGTTCGCGCTTTTATAATGAGCAGGGGGAAATCTGCGCGCCCCATGTGGATGAGCGTACGGTGGGCATCGCTTTAGAGGATTTGAAGGCCAAGCCTCAGCGGATTATGCTGGCCGGTGGCAAACACCGTCTGCCAGCAATCCGGGCGGCGCTTAAGGGCGGTTTTGCTACGGCGTTTATCACGGACCAATATACGGCAAAATCTTTGGTTTGAAAAAAGTTTCAAAAGTGTATTTACAAAATTTCACAACAGGATTATAATAAGAATCGTAAAGAATGCACTACCGAGAAAGGGGACTTTTAAATGAACGCAAAGGAAATTATGTCTCGTGTTGACCACACGCTGCTGAAACAGACGGCTACTTGGGAGGATATCCAGGCTATCTGTGATGAGGCTGTTAAGTATCAGGCAGCTACGGTCATGATTCCGTCCTGCTTTATTCCGCGCATCAAGGCAAAATATGGTGATGCTCTGAAGATTGCAACGGTTGTAGGTTTCCCGAATGGTAACTGCAATACGGCTGCCAAGATTGCCGAGACGGCACAGGCTTTGGCTGACGGTGCGGTAGAAATCGATATGGTCATCAACATCGGCATGCTCAAAGCTGGTGAGACGGACTATGTTACGGAAGAGATTCGTGCCCTGAAACGCGTCTGCGGTGACCGCGTGCTCAAGGTCATCGTTGAGACTTGCTTCCTTACGGAAGAAGAGAAAATCGCTGCTTGCAAATGTGTCAATGAGAGCGGTGCTGACATCATCAAGACGTCCACGGGCTTCGGCACGGCTGGTGCAACGCTGGAAGATATCGCTCTCTTCAAGAAGCACATCAACGAAAATGTTGGCATGAAGGCTGCTGGCGGCATCCATACGCGTGAAGAGATGGAAGCTTATATCAATGCTGGCTGCTGCCGGTTGGGCGCAAGTGCTGCAGTTAAAGTTTTGAAAGACGAGCTGTAAGCAATAAAAAATTCCGTTGGACTCTTACGAGACCCAACGGAATTTTTTGCGTTTATCAGCGGATAAATTCGCCGCTTTTGCCACCGGTCTTTTTGTCGAGGTGGATATATTGGATTTCCATGCGTTTGTCGATAGCCTTGCACATATCGTAAATCGTTAGCAGCGCAACGCTGACGGAATGGAGTGCTTCCATTTCGACCCCGGTCTGGCCGGTTACCTTGACAGTAGCTTTGGCTTCAACGGCGCATTCCGTGGGCAGCATCGTAAAATCGACGCTGCATTTGGCAATGGGCAGCGGATGACAGAGGGGGATGACCGAGCTGGTGGATTTTGCGGCCATAATGCCGGCAACCCGGGCGACGCCGAGAACGTCTCCCTTTTTTGCTGTGCCTTGTTCGATGGCGTCGTAGACGGCCTGATTGACTTTTATGCGGCCGGTAGCAATGGCCGTGCGGCTCGTTTCCTGTTTGCCGCTGACATCGACCATGATGGCTTGCCCTTCCTCGTCAAAATGGGTAAGACCTGTGCGTGGGTCCATACAATATCGTCTCCTTTTTTTATCGCTAGCAATATTGTAACAGGATTTACCGCGAAACAAAAGCCTTCTCCGTATTCGGGAAGGCTTTTGTTTTAGCAGTTCATTCCGGAGCCTTTGCGGTCATAGAACCACCAGGTAATCAGGATGGTGCTGGCCGTGAAGGCGATGAGAAGGTAAAAGGCTGGGGTAACGCTTTGGAAATTGGCGTAGGACCAGCCAAAAATCTTTGGAATCAGGAAAGCACCGTAGGCGGCGATGGCGGCGGTGAATCCCGTGACCAGCGAGGAATGGAAGGGATTGTTGAAGATATAAGGAATCATGCGGAAGGAGGCCCCGTTGACAAAACCAGTGGTCAGGAACAATAGCAGGAAGGCTGCGAAGAACATGGCAAAATTATGGGCTTGGATTCCTGCGAGCACGGTCAGGCAGGCTGCCAGCATGACGAAGAGCGAGAGCATCGTGATGCGCGAGCCGCTGTTTATCTTGTCGGCCAGCCATCCGCCAAGCGGACGGACGCTGGCACCGATGAAGGGGCCGAGAAAGGCGGCCATGGAGAAGGAGACTTCCGGAAATTCTTTGGTGACGAGAAGTCCCAACGCCGCAGAAAAGCCGATGAAGGAACCAAAGCCGCAGGTATAAATCCAGCACATGAGCCAGGTGTGTTTGTTGCCGAAAATCGAAAGAATGGATTTGGGACTTTGCTTTGGCAGCGGCAGGTTGTCCATGAATAGCCAGATCAGTGCCAGGGTGATAATCGTGGGGATGGCCCAGAAATAGCAGACATTCTGCAGGAAAAGCGTCGTGCCAGCGGTGGTGGTAAGTCCAGGGCCAAAAAGGGAGGAAAGGTTCCAGCCTAAGAGAAGAGGAGCCGTCAGATAGATGAGGGAAACGCCGAGATTGCCGACGCCGGCATTGATGCCGAGGGCAAGGCCTTTATGTGCCTTGGGAAAGAAAAAGCCGATGTTGGCCATGGATGCCGAGAAGTTTGCGCCAGCGATGCCGATAAAGGATACGAGCAGGACAAAGGTATCGTAAGAGGTGGCAGTATCCTGCAGGGCGTTGCCCAGGCCAATAATGGGCAGCAGGAGCAGTGCCGTGGTGATAAAGGTGGAATTTTTGCCGCCGATGAGTCCGGGAAGGTACGTGTAGAAAAGTCTGCCCGTGGCCCCTACAAGTCCTGGCAGGGCTGCCAGTGTGAAAATCTGCTCGTCAGTAAAGTGGAAGCCGACACTGTTTAGTTTAGCCGCAATCGTTGCCCAAAGGGTCCAAACGACAAAGGATAAAGTCAGGGCCCAGGTGGAAGTATAGAGATTCTGATTGGCAATCTTTTTGCCAAAAGCATTCCAGAAGGCTTCGTTTTCTGGTTCCCAGTGGGCCAGAATTTCCTTGCGGCTTGGCTTGTCGCCGAGCAGCTGTAATACATTGTTTTCTGCCATAATAATACTCCTATCCGATTGAAAGAATAATGAATGCGTACAAACCGGTTTATGATTTACATCAAGTATAATTAAAAAACATCAAGCTGTAAGTAACAAATCTCACGAGGGTTGTGATAAATGTTACAGGTAAAAATGCTTTTTTTTAGTACACTGTTATTAACAATAGGAAATGAGGTAATGGTCATGGAATCTATGGAATCGTTAGTCCGCCAGCTTTATGAAATTCCCGGCAAGGTTGTCATGCTTCATGATGGAGAGTATCTGTTTCATGAAGGAAATCCGGCCAAATATTTCTACATTGTGCGGACTGGTCAGATTTTTATCACGAAATACGCATCGTCGGGACGGGTGCTCAGCCTGCGACTGGCAACGCGCAGCAGCATAATCGGGGAACTGCCGCTCTACGAGAGCAATCCCGTCTATATCTTCAATGCTGTGGCGCAGAGTGCGGCGGAGGTCTATGCCATTGAGTTTCCGGTATTGCAGGCGTATCTTGAGAAAAAGCCGCAGCTGGCGGTAAATCTGCTCAAACTCATCAGTGCGCATATGCGGAAACAGCATTCGAAATTCCGCGACCTTGTCCTGTACGGGAAAAAGGGGGCCTTGTATTCAACGCTGATTCGCCTGTCCAACAGCTATGGCAAGGAAGTGGATGGCGGCATTTTGATTTCCGTGCCACTCACGAATCAGGAATTGGCAAATTATTCGGGAACAGCCCGGGAGAGTCTTAATCGCATGCTCAGCGAACTGCGCAAGGCGGGAATTATTGAATATCGCGGTCATTTGATTTTCATCAAAGACTTGGATTACCTGAAAGAGGCTATCCAGTGTGAGAACTGCGGCCGGGAAGTTTGCAATATCGAATGAGCAGTTGAACAAAAATGATAAGCGAAGCGAAACTATGTTACAAGCTATAGGCAACGGTATTGATTGCAGCCAGACAATCGATTATCGTTAGCGTATAGCTTTTTTGTGTGCAGAAAACGCTTAACGGATTGAGCAGATGGAAAAATAGGGAATAAGGGGGAAGGAGAGTGAAAATGCAGAAAAATGAGAACAAAAAATGTGAAAATACTTCAAATTTCTTGCTTTATTTTTGCGTATTTTGAAGTAAATGCTTATTTTTTATGATATAATTAGAGAAGATTATCAACAGGTAAGGAGTGGGTAATGTGGATAAGTTGACCATTCGCCAGAAATTGATTTTTGTTTTTGGCGTGCTCATTGCAATCTTTTTTGCTAATGGGCTCTATACGGGGTATAGTCTGAACAGTATTAACAGCGGTGCACTGCGCATCGCGACCGAACATCTTTCCAGTGTGCTGGCTGGTGTGGAAAGCAGCCGTACGCTGGCGGATTATCGTCAGGGAGAGTATGCTGTCGTAACGGCAACAACGCTGCCGAACCGTATTCATGCGGCGCAGGAAACGCTAAAGAAAGCCGACCAGCTCGATATTGCTTTTGACACCATTGAGCCGGCGGTAGCTCCCGATGTCCGCGATGATTTCAACAACATGCGTGGCACTTGGGAAAAGTATAAGCAGAACACCAAAGAAATCATCAAGTTGTCCAAAGATGGCAAGAAGGATGAGGCAATCAAACTGCTTGACCAGTCAAATGGGCAGTATGCCGATATGACGAATAAGCTCAACCGCGTTGTCGACAGCAGCAAGGATTTCATCCACAAGGAAAGTGCTGAGGCATCCAAGAAATACGAGCAGACGAAATGGACGCTGATTGTCTGCATTTTGTTCGTGGTATTGCTTTCTGGTTTTATGGCGTTCTACCTGAGTTCTTCCATTATGAAGTCCATCCAGTACCTCATGGCGGTTTCGAAGGAAGTGGCAGCCGGCAACCTTACGGTTGAGGCAGTGGCCAAAACGCAGGATGAATTCGGCCAGCTTACAGCGGCTTATGGTGACACCATTAAGAATTTGCGGGCGCTGATTAAGAATATCCAGCAGACGTCGGATGAAGTATCGACGTTTGCTACCCATCTGACGGAAAATGCTAGCCAATCGGCACAGGCGACCCAGCAGGTGGCGGTGTCGATTACGAATGTAGCGGGAAATACCAGCGTTCAGGGCGAATCCGTCAGCAAGTCGCTGGCTGATATTCAGGAAATGTCGGACAGCCTTCATGGGTTCCAGGATAAGGCATCTTCGTCAGCTGATGCGGCCCGCAATGTGGAAGGCATTGCTGCCGAGGGCAAGAATGCGATTGCCGGTGCTGTGGATCAGATGGCCGAAATTGCTGACTCGGTAACCGATTCGGCGGAGGTTATCAAGAAGCTGGCAGAGCGCTCGGAGGAAATTGGCCAGATTTCGGTTACGATTTCGGGCATTGCCGAGCAGACCAATCTGCTCTCGCTCAATGCGGCTATTGAGGCAGCCCGCGCGGGCGATGCCGGCCGCGGTTTCGCTGTTGTTGCCGATGAGGTTCGCAAGTTGGCCGAGGAATCCAATACGGCAGCGCAGAAGATTTCGGAACTCATCACGACAATCCAGAAGGACACGGAGCAGGCAGTTATGCGCATGCAGAAGGGCACGGAAGATGTCAAGAGCGGCCGCGAAGTCGTTGCGAAGGCCGGCAGTGCGTTTGAGTCGATTTCAACCGCCGTGTCCAATCTGACCAAACATGCAGATGATATTCTCATGGAGGCACGCAAATCCACGGCTAAGGCCGAAGAACTGGTCGGTGTGATGGAAGGCATCAATAAATCCGGTCACGATGTAGCGTCGGAGACGCAGTCGGTATCGGCGGCAACCGAGGAACAGTCAGCGGCCATGGACGAAGTGGCCAATGCCAGCCGCAACCTGGCCAGCTTGGCCGAAGAGCTTTCCGAGTCAGCGGCGAAGTTCAAGATTTAAGGAGACCTTGCAATGAAGAAAATTATCACGATACTCTGCCTGGCGCTCTTGGTCATCAGCACATTGGTGCTCGGAGGTTGTGGCAGCAGCGATACCAATAACAAAAAAGTAGCCGTAGCCTTTGCCAACTCGTCAAGCAGCTGGCAGAAGAACGGCCAGACCATTAAAGAAATGCTCGAAAAAGAAGGCTATACGGTGGACTTGCAGTTTGCCGATACGCCGGAGCAGCAGATTGACCAGATCAAAAAACAGCTGGCTGACAGTCCGAAATGTCTGGTCATTGGCGCCGTTGACAGTACCGCGCTTAAAGATGTGCTCACCGAAGCCAAGGAAAAGAAGGTTGCCGTCATTGCGTTTGACCGCTTGATTATGAATTCCGATGCGGTATCCTATTATGCGTCGTTTGATAATCTGGCCGTGGGGCAGGCCATGGGCGAATACATCGAGGCAAAACTTCAGCTGAAGACAGGAGCAGGCCCGTTCAATATGGAAATCTTCGCTGGAGACCCGGCGGATAACAATGCGCATGTGTTCTACGATGGCGCGATGGAAGTGCTGAAACCTTATATTGATAAAGGCCAGCTCGTCATCCCCTCGAAGGAAACGAGTTTTGACCAGGTCGCAATCAAAGGCTGGAAGCCCGAAGGGGCAACAGAGCGCATGACAAAGCTTCTGCAGGGGCCGGACGCTGGCGTTAAACTTGACGTCGTGCTTTCTCCGAACGATGGCCTGGCGGGCGGCATCCGCGATGCACTCGCCAAGGGGGGCTATAGCGAGATGCCACTGCTGACCGGTCAGGATGCGGAGAGTCAGGCACTCGATGCCATCCGAAGCGGCAAGCAGACCATTACGATTTATAAATCACCGGAACTTTTGGTGGCCAAGACCGTCCGCATGATTAAAGCCGTGGTCGAAGGCACCCAGCCGGATATCAACGATGTCAAATCGTATAACAATGGGGTAATCGTTGTCCCGGCGTACCTCTGCACGCCGATGATTATCGATAAGGATAACCTCAGTGAAGTGAAATAATAATATGGCAGAGCTTGTGCATCTTTTTTGATGGGCAGGCTCTGCTTTTTATTTCCCCGAAAAAAGAGAAGGAATTAAGCGCGGGGCGGCGAAGTAAAAAATAAATAATTGATAATGTTGGTTGATAAGGAGGTAGGTATTATGGTTAAACGATTGTTTTCGGCGGTTTTGCTGGTGGCGGCGCTGATTTTGGTGGCGGCACCGTCGGCTCCGGCAGAGGCCAGTGACTATTACATGGGAACGTATACCGATGGAACGGATGCGTATCTTATCACGCAGTCGGTCAGTATTTCGAGCCGCAGTCCGTACACATTTCGCTGTACGGTGAAAAATGCGGGCAATTACCTCTATTATTCGTTCTATCCGTCAAATGGCAGTCCGTATTACCGCAATTCGGAAGGCTACCATGGCTATGTGTTTGGCGGAGCTTCGCCGATTGCGGCCAATATTTACCGCTTTGTTGTCAATAATTATTGAGGTGGAGGTTTGTTAATGCGGCGTTTTACGGTTATCGGTTGTTTGGTGGTTTGGCTGCTGGCAATGTTTTTGCCAGCTGGATATGGTAAAGCGGCGGCCGCAGCTTCGCCGAAGGTCAGCAATGATTCGCTGGCGCAGGTGGTGACGGCGCTTTCTAATTCAGACAGCACGCAATATGCCTTGTTTGTGGCGTATCCAGGCGAAAATCGTGAGGAGTACAGTTATCAGTCAAAACAGATGCGTTCGGCCAGTATGATTAAAGTGTTTATTTTAGGTACGGCGATGGAAAAGGTTAGGGATGGCCAGCTGTCGCTTTACCAAAATTTGGTTTTGCACAGTTATGACAAGGTCGGCGGAGCTGGTGTATTGGCTGGTTATGCTAGCGGGACGGAACTCACGTTGGACACCGTCATGCGGCTGATGATTACCGAAAGTGATAATACGGCAACGAATATGATGATTGACCTCTTGGGCATGGAGGAAATCAATGCTTACATAACGCGCAATGGCTATGGAGATACGATTCTTCAGCGGAAGATGATGGATAGCCAGGCCGTAGCCGAAGGCCGTGAAAACTATACTTCGGTCAATGATTTAGGCCATTTTTTCCTGAAACTTTACCATAGGAATTGTGTAAGCCCGGAACTGGACGATGTGATGCTTGGCTATCTGGAGGCCCAGACCGATACGGAATGCTTTCCGGCAGCACTTCCCGGCGTTATGATTTGCCATAAGACCGGAGAGCTCTATGGGCTTTATGACGATGGTGGCATCGTTTATCAGCCTGGCAGGCATTTCATTATCGTAGGGATGACCGAAAATTATTCCAGCCGTGGACGGGCGATTTCCATCCTGCGGCAAATGGCAAAAGCCGCTGCAAATAATTGAGAAAGAAAAAAGTGGATTGACTTGTCAAAATGTAATTGACGAGTCAATCCACTTTTTATTTGCCAATCATCATGTTGATGATTTCTTTGTCGGTTTCTTTCATGCCGATGCGGCCGAGACGGCTGATATTGCGGATGGTGTTTTCGACGCCTTTTAGTACAAGCCCGTCGCCACCGTAGAACTGCTGGCCGTTGCGGTACATCTCAAAGCCTAGGATGCCGGCGTCAACAGCTGCTGATATCTTGGCGGCACAGGAAGCCTTGGCTCCGTCGCAGACAATGCCGGAGGTGATGGCCAGGGCATTGACGATGGTGTGGATGACGGCTTTGTAGTCGCCGCCGCAGAGCCAGGCAATGCCGGCACCGGCGCCAGCTCCAGCGCTGACGGCACCGCAGTAGGCGGAGAGCCGGCCGATGCCTTCTTTTTCGTGCAGGGTAACCAGGTTGGAAAGAAGCAGGGCCCGCAGCAGTTTTTCTTCATCGGCGCCGACTTCTTTGGCGTATTCGATGACTGGCAGCGAGACGGTCATGCCCTGATTGCCGCTGCCGGAGTTGATAATGACCGGCAGTTCGCAGCCATTCATGCGGGCGTCACTGCCAGCGGCCGCTTTGGCCCGAGCGCGGATATGGATGTCATTTCCGTAGGCTTTGAGCAGAGTAGAACCGATGTTAGCGCCGTAATTGTTTTTGAGGCCTTCTTCGGCAATGGCCGTATTGTATTGGATTTGGCGCTGGAGGATATCCCGGACATCGTCCAGGTCGCAGGTCATGGCAAAGTCGTAGATATCCTCGATGGTCATGCTTTCGTAGTCCGGTTTGTCTGTTTCAGGGGTATCGACGATTTCTTTTTGGAAGAGAATCTTTCCATTGCGGGTGATTTCCACGATGTTGGTGTGTTCGTTGACGATATGGACGCAGGCGGTATTGCTGCCTTTGCTGGCGGTTACGAGGATGTCGAGGACGTGGTTGGATTCGGCCGACAGGACGGTGATGGTGGTATTTTCCATGTAGTCGGCAAGTTTTGCCTTGTCTTCGTCTTTGGCATGGGCGATGACTTCTAGTTCTGCCCTTTCATCGCCAGCGACGACGCCAATGGCGGCGGCAGCTTCAATGCCCTTGCGGCCGTCGGTGTTCGGTACGATGACGCTTTTTACGTTTTTGATGATGTTGCCGCTGGCGGCGATTTCCAATTTGTCCGGCAGTTCCCCTAAGGCAGCCCGGGCCTTAGCGGCACAGTACGCGATGGCGATAGGTTCGGTGCAGCCCATGGCTGGTACGAGTTCCCGCCGGAGAATTTCTACATAGTCCTGATAGATTTTCGACGTTTTTTTCACGGGGATTCTCCATTCTTTTCCGATTTACATAGCGAATAGTTTTATTATAACGTTTTGGATTGTTTTTGCCAAAGAGGAAATTGCATTTTAGGGGCAAAAAAAGCCTTCCCACAGGTGGGAAGGCTTCGTTGCCGACTTATTCAATGCCGTGTTTGCGGCATTCGTTGAAAAAGAAAATTGCGTTGGTGTCTTTTGGATTTTCATTCCAGAAGTGAATGAGCTTTTGGGCCATATCGTATTTATCCAGTAAAAAGGACAGCAGATTATCGGCTGTTACCGGTCCGCCTACAGACATAAATACATCGATATTATGACCGAGGGCATCCAACATTTCCTCGGTGCATTCTTTGTTGGCCAAGGCTTGGGCAAAGCGGATGCCCTGCTCAAGGTCATCGGCATAGCCGCGCTGTAAAAGCCAGACGGCTATTTGCTTTTCCATAGGGATCCCTCCTTCAGCATTTTAGGTATTTTATTATTTCGTGATGGAAGAAAAAAATCCTTCTTCTAAATCACAACCTTTTTATGGATTTTTCGCTTGCGGTCATAAAGCTGCTGGTCGGCGGCGTGGAGGGCTGCCGCGGCAGTATCATAGGAATGAACGTCAGCTAATCCGTAGCTGATGGAGACGCGGAAACAGGTCGATTCGTTGCAAAGCAGGCTGCTATGTGTCTGGTGGTCGATGTCGTCTTTGATTGCTTGCAGCAAATGCTCACAGCGGTCGCGGTCGGTATGGTGAAACAGTATCATGAACTCATCGCCGCCGAAGCGGGCTGTGATGCCATCCTTAGGGGATAGGCCGCGTTGTAGTGCTTGGGCAACACTTAGCAGGATTTTGTCTCCCATATCGTGGCCATAGGTATCGTTGACTTGCTTGAAATTGTCGATATCCCAGATGGCAAGGTAAAGCGGGGAATCCGGCTGGGACTGTGCATGACGCTGTTCCAAGGCTTGTGTCAATTCCTTTTGCAGGTAATTTTTGTTGAATAAGCCCGTAAATGGGTCCCGTGATGAGACTCGTTCGAGTTCATGGATTAGATTCATGACAAAATTTCCTTCGTTGGGATTGTTTTGGGTGAACTGGTTGGTAACATCCATCACGAGTTCCAGCGCGTATTTTTTTCCTTGCAGCCAGATGGGCCGGGCGATGACAAAGTAGTATCGGTTCTTGGCGTATTCAAATTTGACGTGCTGGCGTTCCTCGTCATATGCCTGCCGCGATACGCAATTGCTGCAGCGATGTGTCTTTCCCCAGACAGAAAAACACGTTTCGTCCGTGACCGTGCAGGAACCGTCGTGCTGGTATTTGCAGACGTAATGGCCGTCCTGCTCGACCAGGCGGATAACGTCAAACATCTGCTGGAAGATGCCCTCTTTCATTAGATAATTTGCGAGTTCCTTATCCAGTGACATAGTAGTTCCTCCTAAAATGCATACAAAATCAATTCATGGGGATGTGCTCTATCGTAGTGTAATGATATGTTCTCCGCCTGTCGATGCTTTTTGTTACAAAATCGGGGATATCCTTTTGGCTTCTTTATCAATGGCAAGTGATGTTTGTCACATGAAAAATCAACGAAGTCGAATAAAATAAGAAAAAAATGATGTTATGTTTTGGGAAGGAGATTAACGTGAGCAACATCTTTAAGAAGTTCAAGTACCTGGTTCCGAAAGAGCAATCGGCCAGTGGTCATCAAGAGCTCCATGAAGGCGGGCGCGACTGGGAAAACATGTATCGTGACCGCTGGTCTTTTGACAAGTGTGTACATTCTACCCATGGGGTCAATTGTACGGGTTCCTGCAGTTGGAATATCTACGTCAAAAATGGTCTGGTGGCCTGGGAGAATCAGATTCACGATTACCCGGAGACCGGGCCGGATATGCCGGATTTTGAACCCCGTGGCTGTCCCCGCGGGGCGTCGTTTTCCTGGTATCTTTACAGCCCGCATCGTATCAAGTACCCCTATCTGCGCAGCGAGCTGGCAACTCTTTGGCGTGAGGCCAAGAAAGAGCATAAGACAGCGCTGGCAGCTTGGCAGAGCATTGCCAATGACCCGGCAAAGATGAAACAGTACAAACAGGCCCGCGGTATGGGCGGCTTTGTGCGCTCAAATTGGGAGGAGGCGGCGGAAATCGTCGCGGCTTCCGTGCTGCACACCGCAACGAAATACGGCCCGGACCGCATTTTTGGCTTTTCGGTTATTCCGGCAAAATCCATGCTGTCCTATGCCGGTGGCATTCGCTTTATTCAGATGCTGGGAGGAGCGGGGCTTTCCTTTTATGACTGGTATGCGGATTTGCCGCCAGCCAGCCCGCAGATTTGGGGCGACCAGACGGATGTACCGGAATCCTCGGATTGGTACAACGCCGGCTACATCATGACTTGGGGCTCTAACGTACCCCAGACCCGGACGCCTGATGCACACTTTTTGACCGAGGCCCGTTATAAGGGTACGAAGGTGGTCTCGGTATCGCCAGACTATGCCGAATCCACGGCGGTGGCGGACACTTGGATTCCCCTTAAAGTGGGCAGTGACTCGGCTTTTGCCATGGCAATGGGGCATGTCATCCTCAACGAATACTATTGGGGGGAGCCCTGTAACTTCTTCTTGGACTACACGCGCAAGTATACGGATTTCCCCTTCCTGGTGCGCTTGGTGAAAAAAGAAAATGGCAAATATCATACGGACCGTTATCTGACTGCCTCCGATTTTGGCCGGGAGGATGCCAATTCGGCGTTTAAGTATTATGTCATCGACGAGAAAACCGGCCAGCTGGTCATACCAAATGGCACCATTGGCGATCGTTGGGATCGTCATGAGAAGTGGAACCTTCGCGAGGAAAATGCCGATACCGGTGAAAAAATCCTGCCGCAGCTTTCGATTCTCGGCTGTATGGACGAAGTGGCGGAACTGGAACTTCCTTACTTTGGCAACGAGCGGGAATCCCGGTCGCTTACGCGGGCGGTTCCGGTCAAGCGGGTCAAGACGAAAGAGGGCGAGATACTCGTTACCACCGTTTATGATTTGACTTTGGCCAACTATTCCATTGACCGCGGCCTTGGTGGCGAGGCTGCTTCTTCCTATGAAGAAGATATCCCCTATACGCCGAAATGGCAGGAAAAATATACTGGCGTTTCGATGGACACGGTTATCCATACGGCGCGGGAGTTTGCGGATAATTCCATCAAGACGAAGGGCCGCACTATGGTCATCATGGGTGGTGGCATCAACCATTGGTTCCATGCGGATATTGTCTACCGCGCTATCTTGAACAACCTGCTGTTCGTGGCGGCGGAGGGCCGCAATGGCGGCGGTTGGGCCCATTATGTCGGCCAGGAGAAACTACGTCCCGCCGAGGGCTGGCAGCGCATCATGACGGGGCTTGACTGGAAAAAGCCGCCGCGGTTGCAGAATTCGACTTCCTTCTATTACTTTGCCACGGACCAATGGCGCAGCGATGAGATTGATGTGGCCGACATTACCTCGCCTACTGAAAAACCGCGTTACCGTCATGCCGGCGACTACAATGTCATGGCGGCGCGGCTGGGCTGGCTGCCGTCGTATCCGACCTTTAACAAGAGCGGCCAGCAGCTCCATGATGAAGCAGCTGCCGCTGGCAAGGAGGTCAAGCAGTATATTGTCGACAGTCTCAAAGATAAGAGCTTGCAATTTGCCATCGAAGACCCGGATGCGCCGGAAAATTTCCCGCGCAACCTGTTCCTGTGGCGCAACAATCTCATCGGTTCCTCTTCAAAGGGGCATGAATTCTATTTGAAATATCTGCTGGGTACCAAGAATAGCTTGTTTGCCGAGGAGGAGTGTGCCCTTCGTCCGTCGGAAATCAAATGGCGGGAAGCAGCTGAGTTGGAGCAGGCCGGTGGTGCAGCCGAGGGAAAACTGGATCTCTTGGTGGATATTGATTTCCGTATGGCCTCGTCGGCATTGTATGCCGATGTGGTTTTGCCGACAGCCACCTGGTATGAAAAGGATGACCTTTCCTCGACGGATATGCATCCCTTTGTGCATCCCTTCCAGGCAGCGATTGATCCCATGTGGGAATCCCGCACTGACTGGGATATCTTCCGCACCCTGGCCAAAAAGGTCTCGGAGGTAGCTAAGGAAGCGGATCTCAAGCCACTCAAGGATGTGGTGGCGATGCCAATCCAGCATGATACCAAGGGAGAGATTGCCCAGCCCTATGGCAAGATTCGCGACTGGAGCAAGGGGGAGTGTGAACCAATACCGGGCAAGACAATGCCGAATCTCATCGAGACGGAACTTGACTATACGAAGCTCTATGAAAAATGGATTGCACTGGGACCAGGTGTTGCCAAGATCATGGGAGCTGAGGCGATGACCTGGAGTTCCGAGAGCGAATATCAGGAAATCGGCAAGCGCAATGGCCTGGTGGATAACAAGGCGTATGTATCCTATGGCTGCCCGTCCATTTATTCGGCAAAACAAGCCGCTGATGCGGTTTTGGGGCTTTCTTCGACCACCAATGGCAAGGTGGCCGTTAAGGCCTGGGAAGCCTGTGAGAAGGAATCTGGTCTCAGTAATCTCACGCGGCTGGCCAAAGACCGCGAAAGTGAGCGCTTCACCTTTGAACAGCTGACGGTACAGCCCAAGGAGTCCATCACGTCACCGACCTTTACGGGTTCCAATCAGAATCGCCGCTATACGCCCTTTACGACCAATATCGAGGAGCTTTTGCCCTTCCGCACGAATACGGGCCGTCAGCATTTCTATCTGGACCATGAGCTGATGCGTGAAGCCGGCGAGGCCATGGCGACCTACCGGCCCATCCTCGACTATGCGCCAATCAAGCAGAAGCTTGGCGGTTGCAAGGAACTTACGCTGAAATATTTGACGCCTCACAACAAATGGAGCACCCACTCCATGTATTTTGACAGCCAGCAGCTGCTTACCCTGTTCCGTGGCGGTCAGTCCGTTTGGTTTAACGAGAAGGATGCCAAGGAATTGGGCGTCAAGGATAACGATTGGGTGGAACTCTATAACCATAACGGCGTGGTGGTATCCCGGGCCGTGGTGACCCCACGTCTGCCCCAGGGCGTAGTCTACATGCACCATGCCCAGGATAACCACATCAACGTTCCGGGATCGAAGATTTCTGGTACCCGTGGCGGTACCCACAACACGCCGACGCGGCTGCACATGAAGCCAACCCATATGATTGGCGGCTATGGGCAGCTAAGTTATGGCTTTAACTATTATGGACCAACTGGCAACCAGCGCGATATGTATGTAGTAGCCCGCAAAATGCAGGGGGAGGTAGATTGGCTTGAAGATTAAAGCGCAGATTTCCATGGTCATGAATCTTGATAAGTGTATTGGCTGCCATACGTGCTCCATTGCCTGCAAGAATGTCTGGACCAACCGCCAAGGGGCGGAATATATGTATTTCAACAATGTGGAGACGAAACCCGGTATCGGCTATCCGAAGCATTGGGAAGACCAGCAAAAATGGAAAGGCGGCTGGGAGCTCAAACATGGCAAGCTGCAGCTGCGTTCCGGATCGAAACCGGAACGGCTGTTAAAGCTTTTCTATCATCCGGATCAGCCGGAGATGGAGGATTACTATGAACCCTGGACCTATGACTATGAGTCCTTGATTTCGTCCAAGCGCAAGAAACATCAGCCCGTGGCGCGTCCCCGGTCGCTGATAACCCAAAAGCGCATGGAAATCAAATGGGGCCCGAACTGGGAAGATGATTTGGCCGATGGCGAGTCCGTCCGTCAGGATATCAACCTCAAAAATATGGCTGACGAAATCACCATGGAATTCCATGACTTGTTCATGAAATATTTGCCCCGGGTCTGCAATCATTGCCTGAATCCGGCCTGTGTGGCGGCTTGTCCTTCCGGGGCAATTTACAAGCGCGAGGAAGATGGTGTCGTGCTGGTTTCTCAGGATGGCTGCCGCGGTTGGCGTCATTGCATCCCGGCCTGCCCCTATAAAAAAGTCTACTTCAACTGGAAGACCAATAAGGCGGAGAAGTGCATATTCTGTTTCCCGCGGTTGGAAAACGGCTTGCCGACAATCTGCACCGATACCTGTGTGGGCCGCCTGCGTTATATGGGCGTTGTGCTCTATGATATGGATAAGGTTAAAGAAGCGGCCTCCGAGCCGGAGGCCGGCAATATCTACCACCGGGTCTTGGATATCCTTCAGGACCCCAATGACCCGGCGGTTATCGAAGCTGCCCGTCAGCAGGGCATTCCCGAAAACTGGCTCAAGGCGGCGCAGAATTCGCCGGTCTACAAAATGATTAAAGAGTGGAAGATTGCTCTGCCACTTCATGCTGAATATCGGACGCTGCCCATGGTTTGGTATGTACCACCCCTTTCGCCGATTACCCGCCGAATGGAAGCGGATGTCTACCTGCCGGAGGTTCAGGAGATGCGCATTCCGCTGGCTTACTTGGCGGAACTTTTCGGTGCCGGCAATGCCGAGGTGGTAGCTAAGTCCCTTCAAAAGCTGTTGAACATGCGCCAAGTTATGCGCTGCCGGGAAACTGGGGAGGAACTTCCTCCGCATTTGGCGAAGGATGCGGCCCTTTATCAGGAGATGTATCGCCTGTTGGCCATTGCCAAATATAAAGATCGGTTCAATATACCCGCTGGGCTTTCGGAGCAGTCCCAGGACAAGCTTCATCAGCTGCAGGGAACTTGTGGTTATAACTGTCCAGGAGGGTGCTGATATGGGAGCACAGGAATATAAAGAGACACTATCGCTGGCGGCGTATCTTTTTGATTACCCGGATGCAAAATGGTGGGAGTCGTTAAAGGAGGCGCGATTGGCCGCGGAAAAAGCCCCGGCCCATCAAATTCGCGAGGAACTGCTGGCAGTCATTGACTATATCCAGGAGATGGGACAGAAGGAATACGAAGAATGGTATGTCCGCGTATTTGAATTTTCGGCTAACACCAATCTGTATCTGACGATGCACAACCGCACGGATTTTGGCCGGCAGTCAAAGGACATGTTGGAGTTTAAGCGGCTGTTTTTGGAAAACGGCTTTGACACCAATAAGGAATTGCCGGATTATCTGCCGGCGGTTTTGGAGCTTTCGGCAGCCCTTTCCAGGGAGCGGGCCCGTGACGTTTTAGCCGTGGCGGCTCCCAAATTGGAGTTGCTGCGCAGCCGTTTTGCCGAAGCCAAATTGGCGCATACGTTTTTGCTGGATGTCATCTTGACTACAGCAGAGGAATTGGAGAGTGAGACTGCATGATGGCGTTTTTATATGGCGTGCTGCCTTATATCGCATTGACGATACTTGTTGGCGGGACAATTATTCGCTATACGTATTTCGAACGGAATTGGACGACTAAGTCCAGTGAATTTTTGTCCAAGGGGGACAGCAAATGGGGCAATCCCTTGTTTCATCTGGGATTGGTCATGGCCTTTGGGGGCCATTTTGTCGGTGTCCTGGTGCCCAAATTCGTGACGGAAATGGGAGGAACCGATGAACACACGTATCATCTGATGTCCTTGGCGGGCGGCATCCCGGCAGGTATCCTGTTTTTAGGGGGCTTCCTGCTGATCTTGAAGCGGCGCTTTGCTGGCAGTGCCCGTCTGAAGGTCAACACCAGCCGCCTGGACTGCTGGCTTTATCTGGTGCTTTTGGTCACCTTGGTATCGGGGATGCTGGCAACTCTGTCCAATATTCCGGGAACCTTTGACTATCGGGAGACGATTTCTCCCTGGTTCCGTTCCGTGCTCCTGCTGCAGCCTGAAGTATCGCTGATGGCTAGGGTACCGGTTCTATTCCAGCTGCATATGATATGCTGGATGCTTTTGGCGATTCTTTTCCCCTTTACCCGGCTGGTTCATTGTCTGAGTTTTCCCCTGGAGTATTTTTTCCGCCGGGATATCATCTATCGCCGGAAATGATGGCCACCCCCAAGACTTTTTTCCGGTATTCTTGTATAATAGGTAGCAGTGAATGACAACGGATAAGTTTTGAGGAGAGATAAAATGGGTGAAGAACATTGCTCCTGCGGGCATCATCATGACCATCAGCATACCCCAGGGGAGATTGCCGGCCTGCGGCGCAAGAAAGAGCAGCTCAGCATGCTGCAGGACAACATGCGGGAAATCCAGCAGCTCCATGACAAGATTGATGGAGCCCTTGCCCGGGTGGAACGCGAAAATGTCGGGTTTATCCTGACCCAGCGAAAGACGCTGAAAGAGCTTAAGAAACTGGCGGATAAGGTCTTAGGGAAGGGCAGAGAACCAATTTTTGCCACCCTGTATGCGGCAGAGCGGGATTATATCGAAAACATTGAAGATATCATGCACCACGCCCAGATTTTAAAGCGGGCCGGTCAGGGCAATGTCACACCCGAAGTGCTGGCCAATATGGAAAAGAGCCTCAAGGCGGCAGAAGAAGCTGCCAAATAAAAAACAGAGCTTGTTATCTTGCTTTTGCGACAACAAGCTCTGTTTTTTTCGGTCATATTACGATACGGTGGCGGTTAAATCGTCGGATTCCGTAAAGTAGTTGGCAATGTACTGGCAGAAGTGGCGAAGGGTATCGATATCGATATCATCGTGATTATCCATATAGTGGGCAATCTGACGGCGGCAGCGCTGCAGCGCATTGTCGATGGATTTGCTGTCGTGTTGGAGCTGCTGGCTGATATGCTCGTAGCTGTTCCCCTGTAAGCGGGAAATAAATACCTGATAGGCATAGGGGGACAGAATTTGTTTGAGCACTTCTTCGCAGCTTTCAAAATCATCCTGGATAATCAAATCATGGGCCGGGGATTTCGTTTCCTGGTCGGCGATGGTATCGAGCCAGCAGGTTTTCTCGTTGTCTTCGAATACGGAGACGTTGAGAGAAAGTGCCTGGTTGAGAATGGCGTGTTTATAGCGATTGGCTTTATTGATGGCGGAGATACATTCGCAACGGATGCAACGGGTGGCAAAGGACCGGAAGGAAACGCCACGTTCCGGTTCGAAGTCGCGGAGAGCCTTGAAGAGGCCAATGCGTCCTTCCTGCAGGATATCTTCGTGGTCTGCCCAGGTCATATAGAGGGTTCGGCAGGCCGTGGTGACCAGATAATCATAACGGCTTGCCAATTGGGATCCAAGCTTGGGATCACCGGTTCGTTGAAACTCCTGAATCAATTCATTTTCGTTGTTTGTGTCCATATCTAGTTCCATGTAATAGTCCCAATTCCTTTAAAAGTCCATATATTAGCGTAACATTATAACCACATAAAAGTCAATAAAATTATCGAAAGTATAAATTTTGTCCGCTACAGGTGAAAAGGAACCAAAATGCTTGCGAACGCAAACAATTTTTTGTTGTCAGAAGCCTTATATATGATATAATAAATGACGGTCTGTGATTGTTTGTGATTGAAATTGAGAAAAATGTGGGAGATTTAGGAGGAGTATGAATGTTTTCAAGATGGAATGATTTCACAATCAGTACCAAGATACGGCTTACCTTTATGGTGGTTATGTTGGTCGCGTGTGTGTTAGGTGGTGTGGGGATATACAACCTAAACGCGTTGAACGACAAGGCAACGGAGATTACGGAAAACTGGCTGATTATGACCGATGTGTCCCATCGCATGTATGAGGATTCAGCCAATATGCGCTTTGATGCGTATAAGTACACCCATGTAACGGATAAAGCGGTACTGGACAAATGCCTGAAAGACACCATGATGCATCAGGACAACATCACGAAGGGGATTGAAAAATACGAGGCGGCTTTGGAACGGGAGATGAAAATCAATCCGGAGAAGGCCAAGGTCAATAAAGAGAAATTCGACCAGCTCAAAAAAGAACTGGACAAGAATTTCGAAATCAATAAGAAAATCCGTGCCGATATGGAAGCGGGCAGCAAGGAATCCATGATGAAGGGCATCACGGTGGACGGCTTCAAGCAGTATGATGTAATCGCCGGGGCATTGGAAGAATTCACCAAGATGAATATCGACAGTGCCAATGAAGCCAATGAGGAAGCCGAGGCTGTATACCATCGTGGGGCAGTGGTAAGCGTTGTCCTGCTGGTGCTGGCCTTTGTCATGATTGTGATATCGGCACTGTATTTAGGGCGCAGCATTACCCGCGGTGTTCGCGTGCTGGAAGATATTTCCGCGAAGATGGGAGATGGCAATCTGCGCGACCGGGCCCCGATTCTTTCTGGGGATGAGCTCGGACAGCTGGCTGGTCACTACAATAAGGTAATGGACCGTCTGTCGACCATGATGCGCAAGATTCAGCAGAGCGCCGAGGAATCGAATAACGCAGCGGAGATGCTTCGCCAGGGGTCTGAGCAGTCGGCCCAGGCGGCAACGCAGATTGCCGATTCCATAACCCGGGTGGCCCAGTCCGCAGCTGAGCAGAACGACATGGCGGCTACCACTACGGCAACGGTAGAAGAAATTCGCAAACAGCTTGACCAGGTAAATGAAGGAACGACGACGGTGCTGGCACATGCCGACGAGGCTCAGAAGAAGGCCGATGATGGTTCAGATGCCATCAACCAGGCCGTGTCGCAGATGCGCAATATCGGGGCATCGGTGGAGGAATCGGCAAAGGTTGTGGCTTCCTTGGGAGAGCGTTCCCAGCAGATTGGACAGATTGTGGAGACCATTTCGGTCATTGCTGAGCAGACGAACCTGCTGGCCCTCAATGCTGCTATCGAGGCTGCCCGGGCTGGTGAAGCTGGCCGTGGTTTTTCGGTGGTTGCCGATGAAGTCCGCAAGCTGGCCGAAAGTTCCAGCGAGGCCGTTACGGAGATCGCTTCGCTGATTCATGGGATTCAGGCCGACACCGAAGCTGCTGTGGTTTCGATGCAGACAGGCAACGAAGAGACGAAATCCGGTGTGGCCATTATGGACCAGGCTGGCCAGACCTTCAGTGAGATTGTCGCCCTTATGGCCAAGATGAACGAAGAGATTAAAACGATGAGCGACAGCATCAATACGGTGGCAGTTGGGGCTGACGGGATTGTCGATACGGCAGACCGTCTCAGTGAGGCTAGCAATTCTGTATCCAGCGAGACCCAGACGGTTTCGGCGGCTACGGAAGAGCAGTCCGCGTCGGTGGAGGAGATTGCTTCCTCGGCGCATAATCTGACCACGGTATCCCAGGAGCTTCAGGCAGAGCTTAAAAAATTCCGTATCTAATCGATAGATTGGTTGTAAGACTACCGAAAAGGTGTTTGCTTTTTCGGTAGTCTTTTTATATAATGAAAAAAACGGCGAAAGGAAGGATGCAGCATGAAGCAGTTGGTTATGCATGTCGATATGGATGCCTTTTTTGCTTCGGTGGAACAGTTAGACCACGAAGAATATCGTGGCAAGCCCTTGATTATCGGCGGTCTGGCTGGGCGCGGGGTAGTATCTACTTGTTCCTATGAGGCGCGGAAGTTTGGGGTTCATTCGGCCATGCCCATGGGGCGGGCGCAACAGCTTTGCCCCCAGGGCATCTTTATTGAAGGCAATTACTCTCGTTATGCCGAAGTTTCCCAACAGATTTTTGCTGTCTTCGACTGCTATTCGCCTGTTATTGAACCGTTATCTATTGATGAGGCCTTTTTAGACCTTACGGGCATGGAAAAAATCATGGGAACGCCCCTTGGCTATGCGCGAAAGTTGAAAGGGGAGATTCGGGAGAAAACCGGAATCGTGGCTTCCGTTGGCATTGCGCCTAACAAGTTCCTGGCCAAGCTGGCATCAGATCTGGAAAAGCCTGATGGGCTGGTGATTATTACCGAAGATAAAATCCGGCAGGTCCTTGACCCGTTGCCGGTGCGGCGCATTTGGGGCGTTGGCCGGCGGATGAATGAACAGCTGGAAAAACTCGGCATACAGACCATTGGCCAGCTTTACCGGGCGGATTACCATCGCTTGCAACAGCAGGTGGGGGAGAATATGGCGCGGCATCTTCATCAGCTGGCGGCAGGAATCGACCATCGCATCGTAGCCCCAAGGGAGCGGGCCAAGTCCATTGGCAAGGAAATGACCTTTACCGAAGACCTTCAGTGCCGGGAAGATGCGGAACGGGTTTTGCTGGATCTTTCCTGCAAGGTGGGCTGGCGTCTCCGCAAGGCGGGGGAGAAGGCTCGGACGATTCAGCTTAAATTGCGCCTGTCCTCGGGGTTTAAGACCTATACCCGAAGCCGTACCCTTTCCGAGGCAACCTGCTATGATGAGGAAATCTATCATACGGTGCTGGACCTTCTCCATGAACTGAAGCTCTTTCGTGGAATCCGCCTGCTGGGGGTCAGTACCGCCGGTTTTGATGACGGCAGGGAACTGAATCTGTTTCAGGACGAGGGCAAGAAGGACAATCTTTATGCGGCTATCGATAAGATTCGGGCCAAGTTTGGGGAAGGTGGCATTACGAAAGCCCAGCTGCTTTGCAAAGATAAACGAAAATAATGATAATAGCGGATAAACATAAAAAAGTAACAAAAATCATAAGCACAAGTTCTGTTTTTCGTGTATAATAGGAGGCAGAAATAACCGACTCCGAGCGAAAATGTCTAAGGTCACGTTGGGTGACTATGAGATTTAGCCGGGGCCCCAGGGGAAACGCTGGGACCTTCCATTTTGAAAAGGGGTCTTTGCTTGCGCAATAGGTGAAGACTATCTTTCTGTCAAAGGGAAGGTGGTCTTTTTGTATTTGTGGGGAAATCGGAGAGCAAGATAGGAGATAGGCCGTATGAAGGAAATGAAAACCGTAGATGCTGTCGGACAGATTCTCTGCCATGATATCACGCAGATTATCAAGGGCGTGACGAAGGATGCCGTATTCCGCAAGGGACATGTGATTACGGAGGAAGATATCCCGGTGCTGTTGTCGGTGGGAAAAGACCACATCTATGTCTGGGAAAACGATGATACGATCCTGCATGAAAATGACGCGGCAGAAATTCTGCGTCAGCTTTGCCAGAATGACTACATGACGGCCTCGGAGCCAAAAGAGGGTAAGATCGAGCTTACGGCAACTGTTGACGGCGTCTTCCAGGTTGACGAGTCAAGATTTGACGATGTCAACGAGCTTGACGATGTGACGATTGCCACTTTGCCCCAGAATATGCCGGTAAAGGCTGGCCAGAAGCTCGCTGGTATGCGCGTGATTCCGCTGGTCATCAAAAAAGACAAGATGGAACAGGTAAAAAAAGTGGCTGGGGATAAGCCGCTTTTGCGCCTGCGGCCGTATCAGAAAGATATCAGGGTCGGTGTGGTGACGACGGGCACCGAGGTTTTCCTGGGCCGCATCGAGGATACTTTTACGCCGGTCATCGCGGGAAAGCTTAAACCCTTTGGCTTAAAGATTGACGAGCACCGCATCACGGATGATGTGACAGAGCATACCCGGGATGCCATCCGTGAGCTGGCAGCGCTGGGTATGGATATGATTATCTGTACGGGAGGGATGAGCGTTGACCCCGATGATCGCACGCCAGCGGCCATTCGCGATGCCGGTGCCGATATCATCACCTATGGTGCGCCGGTACTGCCGGGCGCTATGTTTCTGCTGAGTTATTTGGAGTATGAAGGCCGAACCATTCCCGTTATGGGGCTGCCGGGCTGTGTCATGTATGCGGCCCGCACGGTGTTTGACCTTATATTGCCGCGGGTCATGACGGGGGAACGGCTGACACGCCGGGAGATTCGTCATTTTGGTATCGGTGGTCTCTGCATGAACTGCAAGACTTGTCATTTCCCGGTTTGTGGGTTCCAGCACTGAGGAGGGATTACCATGCAGGATATTTCGTTGGAAAAAGCCGTGGCCCTATTGTTGGAGCAGGCCCCGGAAATCCGTGAGGTGGAGGAAGTTTCCTTGATGGAGGCCTTGGGGCGCACCTTGGCGGAGGATTACAGGGCGCCCTTTGACAATCCTCCCTTTGACCGGTCACCCCTTGACGGCTACACCTTTGCGGCCAGTGGTACGGCTGGGGCAACGGAGGCCCGGCCGGCTGAGTTTCAGATCATCGGTGAGGAGTGTGCCGGCCAGTATTTTGATCAGTCCGTGCCGGCGGGGAAAGCCGTGCGCATTATGACCGGGGGCGCAATTCCTGTCGGTTGTGACTGTGTCGTGCGGCAGGAAGCTGTCACCGCCGATGGCGACATGCTGCTAGTTCCCTTTGTCATGCATTCCCATGAAAATTACTGCTTTGCTGGTGAGGACATCCAAAAGGGGACACTGCTGGCTAAAGCTGGTACCAAGTTGACGGCCGCCCATCTCGGGGCCTTGGCTAGCATGGGCTTTCCTAAGGTCAAGGTCATCCGCAAGGTTCGCATTGCCATTGCCAGTACCGGGGATGAACTCTTGCAGCCAGGGGAGCCGCTGGCGCCGGGGAAAATATACAACAGCAATCTCTACATGATAAGCAGCCGCTTGCGGGAGCTGGGCTTTGAGCCGGAAGTCCTGGGAATTCTGCCCGATGATGTGGACGCCGCGGCAGCAGTGCTGGAGCGTTGGCAGGATAAGGTAGATGTATTCTTGACCACTGGCGGCGTGTCGGTGGGCAAGAAGGATATCATGCACGGTGTTGTCCGTAAAATTGGTAGGCGGCTCTTTTGGCGGGTTTGCATGAAGCCGGGAGGGCCGGCGATTGCCTACACCTTTGGCAAAACCCTTGGTATTGCCCTTTCGGGAAATCCCTTTGCGGCCTATGCGACCTTTGAGCTTATCGCCCGACCGGTGCTGGTGGCGCTCAGCGGAAACGATAAGCTTGCCCTTCGCCATACTCAGGCCGTTTTGACAGACGCTTTTCTAAAGGCCAGTAAAGGACGCCGCTTTATCCGGGCCTATTATGAAAAGGGCAAGGTTCGTCTGCCGGAACAGCATGCGTCAGGCAGTCTGTTCTCAGTGGTGGGCTGCAATGCCTTTGTGGCCATTCCAGCAGGAACCGGTCCGCTGGAACCGGGGACTGAGGTGGATGTGGTCTTGCTCTAAGGACACGTACTTTCAAAGGAATTGTTTTGGAATTGGGATGAGAGTATGATTGACAAATATCAGCGTAAAATTGAATACGTCCGCATTTCGCTTACAGACCGCTGTAATTTGCGCTGTCGTTATTGCATGCCGGAAGGCGGTATCGAAAAGCTAAACCATGCGGACATTCTGACCTTTGATGAAATCCTGCGGGTGGTGCAGGCTTTTGCATCTCTAGGGGTGCGCAAAGTTCGGCTGACCGGCGGCGAACCTTTGGTTCGCCGGGGCATCGTTGATCTTGTGGGGGCTGTCAAGGCGGTGCCGGGAATCGAGCAGGTTGTGTTGACGACGAATGGGGTATTGCTGGATGAATTGGCGGAGCCGCTGATGGCGGCTGGCCTTAGTGGAGTAAATATCAGCCTGGATACCTTGCAGCCGGAGGTGTTTGCCGCGATTACGCGCCGTCCGCTCTATCAGCGGGTGGAACGGGGCGTTGAAAAACTGCGGGCGCTGGGAATGGAAAACATTAAGTTCAACTGCGTGCCGATTGAGGGAGTCAATGAAGCGGAGATTCCCGCTTTGGCAGGGCTGGCCCGGGACTATGCGGTTAAAGTTCGATTTATTGAGCTCATGCCCATTGGCTGTGCTTATGAAGTGGGATACAAGGGCGTGGTCATGGACAAGGTTCGCCGGGCAATCGAGCGTGCCTATGGAACGATGAAGCCGGCGGGAATAAAAGAAGGGGCCGTTAATGGTCCGGCGGTATACTACCGATTACCAGGCTTTAAGGGAGAGGTGGGCTTCATCGATGCAATGGAGCATAAATTCTGTTCCTCCTGCAATCGCGTACGGCTGACCGCCGAGGGCTTTTTGAAACTCTGCCTCAATGCGAAGTCGGGGCTGGATATCCGTCAGCTGCTGCGCCGTGGCATCAGCGATGACAATTTGCGGCTGGCGATTTATCAAGCCATCTATCATAAACCGGAGGAACATTTTTTCTTGGATAAACATAATGAGGCTCGGGACAGCCGGGCCATGGTTCAAGTAGGAGGCTGACAATGGGAAAGATTCAGGCGCTTTGCGTAAGTGAAAAAAAGGGAACCTTAAAGGTACCGGTGGATTCGGTGTTGTTTCAGACAGAATGGGGGATTGAGGGAGACGCCCATGCGGGCAAATGGCATCGGCAGGTCAGTTTCCTAGGGCTCAAGGAAATCGAGGATTTCCGCAAGCTGGGTGTGGATGTGAAGTTTGGCTCCTTTGGCGAAAATGTCGTGGCCGAAGGCTTCCGGTTTAAGGAACTGCCGGTGGGCACCCGGCTGCGCGCTGGTGAAGCCTGGTTTGAGATCACGCAGATTGGCAAGGAATGTCATAAGGGCTGTGCCATTCGCCAGCAGGTTGGCGATTGCATCATGCCCCGGGAGGGCGTCTTTGCCCGGGTGCTGCGTGGCGGCCCCGTGAAGGTCGGCGATGAACTGGAGCTGGTGCCAGCGGGGGAAAAACTTCCCCTTGATGCAGCCATCATTACCGCCAGCGACAAAGGCAGCCGCGGCGAACGCGTGGATAAGAGCGGCC
The DNA here is from genome assembly GCA_900100835.1 of Selenomonas sp. WCT3. Taxonomy (GTDB): domain Bacteria; phylum Bacillota; class Negativicutes; order Selenomonadales; family Selenomonadaceae; genus Selenomonas_A; species Selenomonas_A ruminantium_E. The sequence goes on from FNCM01000009.1 coordinate 104,525, forward strand.
CGAAGGTCAAGGAAATGCTGGAGGCAGCTGGCTACCGCGTGGCCGATATGACCATTCTGCCTGACGATCAGGCGGCTCTGGAAGGGAAGATGCAGGAATATGCTGCCCGTGGTATCGGCCTTATCGTCACGACGGGGGGCACTGGCTTTTCTCCCCGGGATATTACGCCGGAGGCGACGCTGGCTGTCTGTGAGCGGCTGGCACCGGGAATCCCCGAAGCTATGCGGGCTCTTTCCATGCAGGTTACTCATCGGGCAATGCTGAGCCGCGCACAGGCAGGAATTTGCCGCCGCAGCTTGATTGTCAACCTGCCAGGCAGTGCCAAGGCCGTTGAAGAGTGTTTAGGTTTTATTCTGCCAGAACTTCAGCATGGCATTGAAATCCTGCGCGGCGACGCCGGGGAATGTGGCAGGAAATGATATGGATACGTTGCATTTAAGCCTGCTGCTCATTGCAGGCGGTAAAAGTTCGCGGATGGGACAGGATAAGCGCTGGCTTGAATACGATGGCGCGTCGATGCTGGAGTGGCAGCTGCGCAAGGCGCAGCGGCAGGCATTTGCCCGCAAGTATCTGTGCGTGGAGAAGGCGACGGAGGAACTGCTGGCGTTGGCAAAGCAGTATGAGTTTGAGCTGCTGGTGGATGAACAGTCAGGCCTTGGTCCCATGGAGGGCTTACGCCGTGGTCTTTCGGCCATGCCAACCCAGTATGGCTTGGCCCTTTCCTGTGATATGCCCTTTTTTGTCTTTTCTGCCTTGGAGCCTTTATTGGTAGAATTGACTGGTCAAACTGGCTTAATGGCCATGCTGGCGGAGACCAATGGCCGCCGGCAGCCGCTGGCAGCCATCTACCATCGGGATTTGGCGCAGGACTTCGCCACTGCGCTGGCAGCTGGCGAGCGGAAACTCGGGAAAGTCATCGATAGGGTGCCTCATCGGTTGGTGGCTGTTCCGCGGGTCAATTGTTTTTTTAATGCCAACACCCCGGCGGATATGCGGTTGGTGCGCGGCCGGCTGGCCAACAGTTGGCGTGAGGTTCCCCTCGTTACTGTTTCCGCGCCAGTGTCCAATACTGGCAAGACGACATTTATTGAGCGGCTGATTCCGCGTTTGCGGGCAGCGGGAATCCGCGTTGGTGTCGTCAAGGGAGATTGCCATGGCTATCAAATGGATGTAGAGGGCAAGGACAGTTGGCGTTTTTCCAAGGCCGGTGCCGATGCGGTGGCCGTAGTATCGCCAACAGGGTACTTTATCCAACAGCAGACCGGAAAAAGGGCTTCACTGGTGTCGATGGCGTCGCGGCTGGAGAATGTGGATTTGGTGCTGATTGAGAGCCGCAACCATGGAACAATGCCAGAACTGTCTCTCTGGCGTGGATTGGGAAGCCCCTGCCTTCGGGAGGATACGGCTGCCCTGTTTGCTGGCGGCAGTCTGCCTGATGGGGGGCCAGTGCAGGTACATTGTTACGATATCGAGGATATTGCCCAGGCGGAAAAACTGGTGAAATTCCTTATGGGAAAAGACTTTTAAGGGATTTGTCAGATTTTTCATCAGCTTGAATTTTGCCGTGGGACAAATGACACAAAAAACAATAATGATAAGATTATTTTTATTTATAACCGGCCTTTGGCCGGTTTTTTTGTCGTTTGCCAATGGACAAAATCTTTGTTACCATGGCACTTGTGGCAGCGGAATTCTTCTTGTTGTGATAAAAATCGTCGCAGAAAACAGGATGAAAAGATAAACTGTTGCCGGAAGGAAATTTGAGATTCCGATTAGGAGGCGTTTGCCATGCAGCCAAGAGAGACAGAGCTTATTGATTTCCCTGTGACGCGCTACGATGCGCAGCAGGGACAGATTGTCGAGGACCACAAGTATACATCCATCGAGCGCTATCTGGACATCTATCTCAACGGGGCAAGGCTTACGACCTCCTTTTGTTCGCCAGGGGATCTGGAAGACCTAGTGACAGGTGTATTGGCCCAGCTGGGGAAAATCCGTACAAATGACGATATCGTAGGCCTCAGCATCGACGAGAAGGCCTTTACCGCCCGGGTGGAGACGACGGCGGATGCTCAGCAGTGGGCGGCCCATGCCGCCGAGGATCCGCGTTACTATTCGGCCCGTGAGATTCTAGACTGCGCCCCTGAGCGCATCTTTGCTCGGCCCCGGGCGGTGCAGTTTGTGGCCCAGGATATCCTGGCTTGCGCGGACAAATTGCTGTCGGAGTTGGCGGCTACTCACGAGAAGACCAATGGCGTGCACAGCGGCATCCTCTACGACCAGCGGCAGCGCCGTATTCTCGTGTTCCGCGAGGATATCGGCCGTCACAACGTCTTTGACAAGCTCTACGGCTGGTCGTTGCGGCAGGGGATTGACCTTACGGATAAGATCATCATCTTCAGCGGCCGCTGTTCCTCGGAGATGATGCTAAAGCTTGGCCGCATGGGCATTGGCGCGGTGGCTGCAAAGTCGGTGCCGACCACGCTGTCGCTGCGACTGGCAAAGAAATTGGGGATTACCTTGGTGGCGCGGATGCGCCCAGGCAGCTTCTGTATTTACACGAATCCTGAGCGGATAATCGTCGCGGATGATGACCGGGTAGAAAAAGAAGCGTAAAATCGCAATATTATTTTTGCATAGAATCATAAATATCACATATGGATTTTTCATAGCTTTGCACTATAAAGGATAGAAGAATTTTATGGGATGTGGATGATTTTATATATACTAGAAATGGTTTTAGGAGACTAAAGGAGGAAGTTTTGATGAATTTGAGCAGACGTGACTTCTTGAAAGCCACAGGTCTCAGCGGGATTGGCCTGGCTATGGCCAGTCTGGGACTCGACATGCCGAAGGTCAAGGCTGCCGCAAAAGAATTCAAGCTCAAGGGGGCACGGGAGTTTACCTCGATTTGCCACTTCTGCGCTTGTGGTTGTGGCGTCATCGGCTACGTGAAGGACGATAAACTCGTCCAGCTCGAAGGTGCCGTTGACAGTCCGATCAACCGCGGCGCTCTTTGCAGTAAGGGACTGGGCTATGGCCATATCCCGAACTCAAAGGAGCGTCCGCAAAAGCCGCTGTACCGTGCACCGGGCAGTGACCACTGGGAGGAAATCAGCTGGGAAGAAGCTATCGACAAGGCCGCTCATGCCATGAAGAATGCCCGTGAGAAAGGCTGGAAACAGACCGAAGAAATCGATGGCAAGACCTATGAGGTTCGCCGTACCGATGGTCTGGCCTTTATCGGCGGTTCCCAGATTAACAACGAGGAATGCTATCAGAATATCAAGATGGCCCGGGCTCTCGGCGTTGTTTATATCGACAACCAGACCCGTGTCTGCCACGCGAATACGCCGCCGGCTTTGGGCGCTGCCTTTGGCCGTGGTGCCATGACGAATCCCTGGGCGGATATCAAGAACACGCACCTCATCTGGATTGAGGGATCGAACCTGGCCGAGTGCCACCCGATGGGCCTCAAGAATGTCATGGCTGCCCGTGAGAAGAACGGCTCGAAAATCGTCCATGTGGATACGCGCTTCACGCGTACGTCGAAGATTGCCGACGATTTCTTCCAGGTACGTCCGGGCACGGATATCGTCTTCATGGGTTACATCATCCATGAAATGCTGGAATCCGGAAAATTCAACAAGGAGTACGTCCTGCAGAACACCAACGGTGCCTGCCTGCTGCGCGATGACTTCAAATTTGACGATGGTCTGTTCTCAGGTTATGATCCAGAGAAAAAAGCCTATACCAATATGGAGACCTGGGGCTATGCCCTCGGTGCCGATGGCAAACCCCAGAAGGCTAATGACCTCTTTGCGCCCAATACGGTTATGTCGCGGCTCAAGGAATTCTACAGCCGTTACACCCTCGAGATGGTGGAAAACATCACGGGCATGAAGGCCGAGGATGCTAAGCGCGCCGCTTCCATCTGGATTGAAAACGACAAACCGGCCATCATCATGTATGCTCTCGGCATGACCCAGCATACGGTGGGCGTACAGAATATCCGCTGCTTTACGATTATGCAGCTGCTCAAAGGCAACGTGGGTATCCCCGGCGCCGGTATCATCGCTATGCGCGGACAGCCAAACGTTCAGGCATCCACGGACTTTGGTATCGAGTTCAACATGCAGCCGGGCTATCTGGTTCATCCGACCCACAAGACGCCGGACCTCAAGTCCTGGACTGAGGCCTATGGTACCTTCCGCCGCAAGTGGTATGTCAATATGACAAAGGCTTGGTTCGGTGAGCATGCTACGCCGGAGAACGGCTATGGCTTTGACTATGGTGCTATCCGCAACGGCAATCATCCCGATTCCATTTATGCGATTTTCGAGGATGCCTGGAAGGGCACGATGCATGCCCTCTATCTTTGCGGCCAGAATCCCCAGATGACCAATGCGAACCTTACCATGGTTCATGATGGTCTTGCCAAGATGGATTCCCTTATCGTACAGGATGTCTTCGTCAACGAGACGGCGGAGTTCTGGAATCGTCCGGGGGACAACCCCAGCGAAATCCAGACTGAGGTCATCTTCCTGCCGGCTTGCTCGTATCTCGAGCGCGAAGGCACGATCACGAACTCCATGCGCCTGATTCAGTGGCGTATGCAGGGACCGAAACCGGTGGGCGAATCCAAGCCGGATTACCTGATCAACGACATGCTTTGGAAACGCATCCGCGAACTCTACAAAGATTCCACGGAGAAAAAGGACGAGCCGATCCAATACATGTCTTGGAATTATTCCCAGGAAAACTACATTGAAGACGTCATGAAGGAAATCAGTGGCTACAACGTGGCTACGGGTGAGCTGGTCAACGGTATCGGCGAACTCAAGGACAATGGTGAGACGGCTTCGGGCATGTGGATTTACGCTGGTTACATCAGCCGCGAGGGCAACCGCACGAAACGCCGCGGCCAGGAGGACCCGGGCGATTTCGGTATTTTCCCGCAGTATGGCTGGGTATGGCCGGATAACATCCATATCCTCTACAACCGCGCTTCCTGCAACCCGGACGGTACGCCGAAGGATAAAGAGCATCCGCTGGTCTGGTGGGATGCGGCAGCTGGCAAATGGACCGGCTACGATGTACCGGACGTTGGCAACCGCACGGCTGGCCCGGATACGCCGGACGGCCAGAAACCCTTCCGTATGAACGGCGAAGGCATTGGCCGCCTCTTTGCCGCAACGTATAAGGACAAGAACCCCGATGGCACGACCCGCGATGCGTCCTCGACGCCGGTGGACGGCCCCATGCCGGAATTCTACGAGCCGGTCGAAAGCCCGACCCACAATGCCCTGCATACGAATGAATTGGCACAGTTCAACCCCTGCGTCAAGTATCCGCGCGTTCCGGAAAAACAGCCCCTGGGCACGAAGGATAAATTCCCGTACGTGCTCACGAGTTCGGGCATTGCTGAGCACTGGTGCTCCGGTACGATTACCCGCAACATTCCATGGCTCAACGAGCTGGTCAAGGAACCCTTTGTGGAAATCAGTGAGCAGCTGGCGAAAAAGCTCAGCATCAAAGAGGGCGACAAGGTAAAAGTAAGTTCAGCCCGCGGTGCCGTGGTAGTAAAAGCCATGGTTACGAAACGCGCGCAGCCCCTTATGATTAATGGCGACGAGACGCATATGGTCTGGATGCCGTACAGCTGGGGCTTCAAGGGACTGGCTAAAGGTCCGAGCACCAACTACCTGACCATCGATGCCCTTGACCCGAATACTCAGGAGCAGGAGTTCAAGGCCTGCCTGGTTAACATCGTGAAAGCATAATCTGTTTATATAGGAGACTTTTATGAAAACCGCCAAGAAATCACCCATGGATGAATATCTGAAAAAACACCCTTTCCTTGCGGAAACGGCCAACTTGCAGCTTGCTATGGAGAAAATCCTTACAGGTGCAGTCTCGCCGGTTTCCTTTCCCGAAAAGGATGACATTGTAAATCTCGTCAAAGACGGCATGCCCCTTTTGCAGCAGCCTAAGCTCCAGCGCACCATGGTTAAGGTGGCCGCAGTATCGCTGGGGGATTGCCTCGAATCCCTCAAGGATCTCGAAGCACCAGAGATGATGAAGACCGCCATCAAGGCTTGGCAGAGCTGGATGGCAGAAGCTGAGCTTACGGAAATCCAGCAGTTCTTCGACTATTTATTGCGGCAGGAAGATGCAGAAATCCAGAGCTTTGCGGCAGATAACAAGCTCAACGAGGCACTGGTGCGTACACTGGGCTGGCAGATTGTCGAGGCTTTGGTTCCCGCCGAGGTCAAAGACCCTGTTTTTTGGCAGGGGATCGGCTGGAAACGCAATTACTGCCCGGTCTGCGGACGCCAGCCAGTTCTCGCGCAGCTGCGCAAGGAGCAGGAGGGCCGCGCCCGCGTGCTCGCCTGCGATGGCTGCCATACGGTATGGCCTTATGCCCGCCTTGGCTGTGTCTACTGCGGCAACGACGATCTCAAGGAAATGCATATCCTTGAGCCTGAGGGCGAATCTGCTATGCGGATTGATGTCTGCGACAAATGCCATGCCTACCTCAAGACTTATAATGAGGAAGGCGAAGAGGAGATTTATTTGCGGGATTGGGCGACAATTCATCTTGATTTTCTCGGTGAGGAGAAAAGTCTCCAGAAAAAAGGAAGCGTAATGCTCGCTAATGCGTAAAGCTGTGTATTTGCGAGTACGAAAGGAGAACTATAATGGCACAAGAAATCGCTATGCTGCATGATGTGGCACGCTGCAGCGCCTGCCGTGCCTGCATGGTCGCCTGCAAGCAGTGGCACGACCTGCCGGCCGATATGTCAACGCCCTTTGAAGGACAGTATCAGTCCCATAAAGAGCTGACCCCGACGACTTGGAACCTTATCCAGATGAATGAGCGCGTGGATTCGGAAGGGAAATTCCACTGGGATTTCTTCAAGCGCCAATGCATGCACTGCGCTGACCCGGCCTGCGCCAAAGGCTGCCCGGAAGAAGCCATCACGAAACTGGAAAATGGTGCTGTGGTCATTGATGAGGATAAATGCGTGGGCTGCGGCTATTGCACCCACAACTGCCCGTTCAGCGTTCCGAAGGTTGATCGGGAGAAGAACAAGTCGACGAAATGCGACCTCTGCTTTGACCGCATTGCAGAAGGCATGGAGCCGGCCTGCTCGAAGACCTGCACGGCAGATGCCATCCGCTTTGGCACGAAAGAAGAAATGCTCAAGCGCGCCGAAAAGCGCGTGGCCATCCTCAAAGAGGAAGGTTACAAAGATGCCAATGTCTATAACCCGCAGGGAGTAGGCGGCATCCATATGCTCTATGTACTGCCGGAGAAACCGTCGGTCTATGACCTGCCGGAAAATCCGCAGACGCCGGATTCCATCGATCTCTGGAAGGATATCGTACGGCCAATCGGCAAGATCGCTGGTGCCGGTGCGCTGGTGGGCGTGCTTGGCATGGCTGCACTCAAAGGGATGGCCAGCAAGAAGGAGGAGAAATAAGATGCTCGTAAACAAGAAATACATCAAGCGTCACAAGATGGGCTTTGTCTATTTCCATTGGATCAATGCTGTCTGCTTCTTCATGCTGTTTTTGACGGCACTGCCCCTTTATGCCGATACCTTCCATTTCCTTTACGACATGTTTGGTTCGGTGACGCTGCAGTATGCCCATCGCGTCTTTGCCGTAATCTTCATCTTGAACCCGATTGTCGGTCTGGTAACGGCCCATGACGGCATTCGCCGTTTGGTCAAAGAAGTCATTAGCTTTGGCCGCGATGATATCGTCTTCAACCAGAAGTTCCCGGCTGAACTCATCGGCAAGGAACCCGAAGGCATTCCGCCGCAGACCTTCTACAACGGCGGCGAGAAGATGAACATCCTGCTGCAGGCTGTCATCTGGGGACTGCTGGTCATCTCGGGGGCTGTGCTCTGGTTTGGCGATGGTCTCATCAGTCCGGCTATCCGCACCTGGATGATTCCGCTCCACAGCATCTGCGCTGGCTTCGGCTTGGCCGCAGCTATTGGTCATATCTACCTGGCTGTGGGCATCAACCCCGATTCCCTGCAGGGCATGTGTGATGGTACAGTTAAGGCCAGCTATGCTGCCAAACATCATGGCAAATGGGTGGATGAACTGGTGGCTGAAGGAAAAGTCACAGCGGCAGAAATTGCCGAGGCAGCAAATCAGGACGATGAAACGAGGAAAGAATTGGCTGTCGAGGGAAAACTTTAAGGAGAGCTGTAGCCAGATAAAACGAGGCAATCCATAAGAAAATCAGCAAATGAAATGAGAAAATTCTCACACGGTGTGATTTTTATCACAGCTGTGTGAGAATTTTTTTGTTATACTTATAATAGGTATATTATGGGATAAAGGGAGAGTGAGAACGGTGAATCAGCAGGAGACAATTGCGTATTTGATTCAGCGGCTGCTGGCACAAGTATTTGCCATCGTCGTCGGTGTGGTAGTTATCGTGGGGATAAGCCTCTATCTGTTCACGAGTTATGTTGCGGTGGTAAACGATGCTGGTGTGGTGCGCGGCGGTTCGCAGCGCATCGTCAAACAGGTGCTGGCCGGAGCGGATGCCAGCCAGACCACGCAGAAAATCGAGGGGCTGCTTAAAGATCTCGGCAGCCGGGTGCATTTGGGCAGTTTTCCCGCTAAGCGCGATGCAGTGGAAAACTATTGGCAAGGGGAAGTGAAAACAGCCATTGCTGAGTATGAGCAGACGAAAAATTCCGCGCATCTGCTTGAGGTAAGTGAAACGTATTTTGCTAAAACCAATGAAATGGTTGAAGCGGCACAAACGCTGGTCGATGTGATGGCAGTACTGTTGTATGTGTTGCTGGCAGGCTTCATTGCTGCGGTTGGCCTGGTGCTGCGCCGGGTTTATTATACCTTCCAGGAACGGGTGGTCGACCCCTTGTCGGCATTGGAGGGAAGTGTCAACAAGCTGGCGCATGGACATATGACGCAGCAATTCAGCTATCCGCGCCACGATGAAATCGGGGCGCTTTATGAGTTGCTGAATACGATGCGCACGGCGATTCTCGGCTATGTGCAAGATATCGATAAGAATCTCAATACAATGGCTGCCGGTGATTTGGTGAGCACGACGGATATGAAGTATATCGGCGACTATGAGCCGATCCAGCGTAACATCAACCATATCCGGCAGACCCTCTGTGCGGAGATGCAGAGTATGGGGGATATGGCCGAGCAGGTAGCGGTAAGCTCTGGAGAAGTGTCGAAAGTATCGCAGAGCCTGGCCGAAGGCGCTATGTCACAAAATGAAAGTGTCCAAGACCTTCAGAATAAGATTCATGAGACGATGGCTGAAAATGCCAAGGTCGAATCCTTTGTGGAGGCGGCGCGCGAGTCGAGCCGCTTGACGAATGAAAGCATTGAGATGAGCCGTCAGCAGATGGATAATGTGGTGGCTGCGATGCGTGATATCAGTGTGGCCTCGGAGGAAATTCGATCGATTCTTGGCACGTTGGATGAAATCACGGGGCAGACCTCCCTGTTATCGCTCAATGCCTCAATCGAAGCAGCTCGAGCTGGTGATGCTGGCCGTGGCTTTGCTGTCGTTGCCGAGGAAGTCCGCAAGCTGGCCGAGCAGTCCGCGCTCAGCACCCAGAATATCCAGACGCTTATCAACAAGGCTCTGGGGGCGATTGAAAGTGGTACGGAGGTCGTAGGGATAGCGGCTGATTCCTTGTCGGGAATCACGGAAAATACGGAGGCCGTCAACAAGGTTATTGAACAGCTCAGGCAGCAGAGCCTTGAACAACAGAAGATGATGGAACAGGTAAACAGCTTATCGCGTGATATTTTAGGGGTTGTCACGGACAATTCCGCAGTATCGGAGGAGTGTGCCGCATCGAGTACGGAGCTTTCGAATTTTTCCGATTCGCTTAAGGATAGTGTGAACAAATTCCGGACCAAATAACAGAAAAATCAGGATAAATGTAAAAAAATCCCCTGCGAAAGCAGGGGATTTCGATTTTGTGGCGAATAGTATAAGATACCAATAAAGTACCATTCAAATCGTTGGTTTTTCTAGAAACAATTGCAACATGCAACGCCAAGACGACAGAAAGGAGGAAGAACGATGATTTGCAGAAAATGTGGAAGTGTATTGGAAGAAGGACGGATGAGCTGCCCTTTCTGTGGGGAGTCTGTAGCCTCCGGAATGGAAGGGACAAAGCACAAGAAAGTAGAACTCAAGGCATTAGCAGAAGTTCCCGATGACAAGGAAAAACTGCTGACGGAATTGCAGCGACTCAAAGATTATTTTCTGGCAATCCGTGGAAAATATGCCGTTATGGAAGATTTGTGGCTCATGCAGCTGAAATGGCAGGAACCATCACTGCTTCACTGGGCGCTGGGTGGTTTCCTGGTGACCTTTGCTCTTTATCTGATGCTCTACGGAGCTGGTCTGCTGCCCCATGTCGCCCTGTCGTTCTTCTTCGTCCTTTGGGGAAGCATTACCAGCGTGGGCTACATTCGTTCCGGCCGTATCTATGAGGCCAGAAAAGCTCGGATTGCGGAGGACATCTTCGAAGTCGAAAATGATGTCCGCAACTATTACAATCAGGCTGCTGACTGCTTCCTGCCGCTCGACTATTCCGACCCGCGGGTAATCGGGGAACTCATTCACGGAATTGAGACCGGAACCATCAAATCCTTTCAAGACTATCGGATAAGTTAAAAAATTTTTCAGGATATCAACTATTCATAAAAGGAACTGTGAAATTGCAGTTTGTAGGTTACACGAATCTCATTCGAAGCAACTCTTCGCCGCCGCTAGGGGTAGTGCCAACACTACGCGGGAGATGTTTTTCTAAACGAAATTTTTATCCGTAATTAAGCATCGAAAAAGTTGCAAAACGCGCTTCGCTTGAACGGTAGCAATTTTTCGACGAACGGTGAGGATAAAAATTTCGTTCTTCACGAAAAACATCAAACGCTTCGTTTATGGCACTGCCCCTAGCGGCGGCTGA
>FNCM01000025.1 GCA_900100835.1 Selenomonas sp. WCT3
AGCGGACCAATACTAATAAGTCGAGGGCTTAACTTTAATCTAAAATGTTCGAATTTCTTCTGTATAGTTTTGAGTGGACATAGTTCATTCAAAGAAAATCTGGTGACGCTGGCTATGTGGTTCCACCTGTTCCCATACCGAACACAGTAGTTAAGCACATATACGCCGAAAGTACTTGTCTGGAGACGGACTGGGAGGATAGGGAGTTGCCAGTTAAGACGAGACGTCCTGTGGGACGTCTTTTTATTTTTGTTATTTTTTAGCAGAATAATGCAGGGTTTTTATTGTCTGTGTGGAATATGAATAGAGCAGAGACTATTACCGAATGTTATTTGGCTGATGTGGCCAATGTGTTAAGATGGGGAGGAATATAAATGGCAGAGGATACTAAGAACAGAGAAGACATAAATGCGAAATTGACGTCTTCTATCGAAGAAATTGCTTCGTCTACGCAAACGGTTTATGAGGCTGTTGAGCAGGTGGCCAAGAGTGCAAGTGCGCTGGCAAAAGCAGGTCAGGAGTCCGTTGAGCAGGCAAAATTCCTGCAGGAGAAAAATGCTGACACGATTAAGGTCATCGACTTCATCACCAATATCGCTGGACAGACGAACCTGCTTGGCCTTAATGCAGCCATCGAGGCTGCTCGTGCTGGTGAGCAGGGCCGTGGCTTTGCTGTCGTAGCCGAAGAGGTCAGAAAGCTGGCTGAGCAGTCTCGCGAGGCTACGGAAAAGATTCAGTCTACGCTTAACGAGATGAATAAAGCCGTTGAGGGGATTTCGAAATCCATTGAGACTACTGGTTCCATCAGTGAGGAACAGGCTGCTTCTACGGAAGAGATTACGGCTAATCTTTCTCGTGTAACGAAGGCTGCTGAGGATCTCAAAAAATATGTCGAAAGCCTCGACTAATTGATAGAATTTTAGACGCTTCTACGGAAGCGTCTTTTTTGTTAAAAAAAGTGTTGACAAGCAGGGGCTTTATCCGTATAATTATGTCTTGTGAGTGACGTATCAGTTGATTCAGTTTAAACTAAGCAATACATATTCTGCTCACCTGGTTCACTAGCTCAGTTGGTAGAGCACCTGACTTTTAATCAGGGTGTCCCGGGTTCGAATCCCGGGTGAGCCACCATTTGATTTTTCCTAAATTTTATATAGATGGCCCGGTAGTTTAGTTGGTTAGAATGCCGCCCTGTCACGGCGGAGGTCAGGGGTTCAAGTCCCCTTCGGGTCGCCATTTTGCCTTTGTAGCTCAGTTGGTAGAGCAGGGGACTGAAAATCCCCGTGTCAGTGGTTCGATTCCGCTCGAAGGCACCACTTAGGAGTTAAAGACCTTGTGTACGAATGTACCGGGGTCTTTTTGTGTATTATAATTCGATACGGGAGAGATGAGTATGGAAGCTTTGTTGGCTTCGTTTCTGATCGTTTTTCTTGCTGAAATGGGGGATAAGACGCAATTCCTCGTTATGGCATTTACCTCCAAATACGATTGGAAACAGGTCTTTGTGGGAATGTCCCTGGGAATTGTTGTGGTTCATTCCTTGGCGGTGGCCTTGGGAACCTTGGCCGGTGAGTTGATTCCGGCCAATCTCATGCAAATGTTGGCCTCGTTAATTTTTATCGGTTTCGGCGTTTGGACGCTGCGCGGCGACGATGAGGAGGAAGAAGAGGCCCATGACTCGCGATTCGGGCCATTGCTGACGGTGGCTATGACCTTCGTTGTCGGGGAGATGGGCGATAAGACGCAGTTTGCGGCTATGACGATGGCCGCGCAATACGAGGGCGCCTGGCTGGCAGTGCTTTTGGGCGCTGTTTTGGGAATGATTGTGGCTGACAGCCTGGGAATTTTGGCAGGTGCCTTGTTGCACCGCCGCCTGCCAGCCCGTCAAATGAGACTTTTGTCAGCGGCAATTTTTCTGCTGTTTGGTGTGGCTGGTCTAGTGAAAGCACTCTTCTAATTTGGCAGGTTTGCCTATGGCAAAATTTAAGCTTTGGCGTTATAATAAGCGATAGTATTGGATTTCGATGTGACGAAAGGGAGATTTAGTAGTAATGGAACATTTTTCGACGTTGTTCTTGGAGTTTATTGCTTCTTGGGGCTATGTGGCAGTTGCCATCCTGATGGCGGCAGAGAATGCCTGCATACCGATTCCTAGTGAGCTGATTCTCGGATTCGCCGGCTACCTTATCTTTGCGGATCAGATGACTTTTGTTGGCGCTTTGACGGCAGGCATGGTCGGCGGTATGGCTGGTTCGATTTTTGCTTATGTCATTGGTCATAGGGGCGGACGTGCTTTTGTGGATAAATATGGCCATTATTTCTTTGTCAAAAAGAGCCACGTGGATATTGCCCAGAACTGGTTTGATAAATACGGCCTTAAGGCGGTATTCTTCAGCCGCATGCTGCCAGTAGTCCGCACCTTCATTTCCTTGCCGGCAGGTTTTGCCCATGTGGATATGAAAAAGTTTTTGGTGCTGACCTTTGCTGGTTCCCTGCCCTGGACGGCTTTGATTTTGGCTGCGGGCATGATGCTTGGCAAGAGCTGGCAGATTATGCTGAGCTATGGTCATACGGCGAGCCTCATCTTTGTAGGTGTCTGTGCGGTGGTCATTGCAGTTATGTACATTCGTCATCGCCGAAAAAAAAACGTTCGTGAGTGCGAGAAGCTCAGTGAGGATGCCGAATAAACGAAAATCCCATTTCCGGTTTGCGGAAATGGGATTTTCTGTTTATTTGAGCAGGAAAAACAGGAACGGGAAGATTGCCAACAAGAAGGCGGTTGTTGTTATGACAAAGGACGAGATGGTAAGGCCCACATTGAGTTCGTAGAGTTTGGCGGTGAGTACGGCATTGATGGCGGTGGGACAGAAGGCAAGCAGAATCAGCGTGCCCCGGAGGACGGGAGCCGTTACCAATAACTGTGTCAGTCCGACGAATAGCAGCGGGGTAAAGATAAAGCGCAAGGCAACGAGGCTACGCGTTTGCCGGGCATAATGACGTACTTGTTTGAAGTCAATCAAAAAGCCAACGGGCAGCATGGCAATCCAGGCGCCGATGTGGACGAGGCTTTGGAAGAGGGGGGCCAGGATGTCCGGGCGTTGAATGCCGGCAGCGTTGAGGGCAAAACCAGCCATCATGCCTACAAGGCTTAGTTGGTTAAGGGAGAAGAACATTGCACGTAGGCTGTGAAGTCGGCTGGTTTTGCGGCGGGCTTCGGTATGTTTGAGATGATAATACTGTGCCAGTGGGAAGATGATAAGGCAGAGCAGGACGTTTTGGCAGGTTCCGATAAGCTGGGTATAGGCAAAGCCCTCTTCGTTGTAGAGGATAAAGGCACAGACGCCGCCGAGGGTGCCAAGGTTTGCCAGCATTGCGCTGGCGACATAGGCGCCACGGTCAAGCAGGTTATCGATGCGGCGGGCAAATAACAGATAGCCAAGAAGGCCTGGTGTAAGGACCAGCAGAAATCCGAAAAACGGTATGAGCAGCAGGCTCCAGGAAAGAGGCAGTACCCAGAAACTGAGCAGCGAAAGTACGGTGTAGACGCAGACCACGTTAAAGCGGATTACTTTATTCATGGTATCGTCAGAAAGGAGCTGGTGCTTATGCAGATACCAGCCCACAATCAGTGGAAGCAGCAGGTCGGTAAAGACGAAAAAGATGCGCGGGTTTATACCGTCCAAATGGTTCCCTTCTTTCTATAGAAATTTTTTATAGTATAAATCCTAGCATCAAAAGCAGTTTCTGTAAATTGTGGTGGAAAAAAAGGGGAATCCGTGAAAATATCCTTGCTTTCCCTGCCGCTGCATGGTATAATTTTCTAGTCGTGAGACAAATAATGTTTTGAGTTGAAATAATATTTCAACCTCTGCTCCTGTGCGAGCAGGAGCCAAAGACCAAAGAGGGAGGTGATTTCGTGAGAAAGTACGAAGTCATATTTATCGTTAAGCCGATGGAAGAGGAAGCTACGAACGCTGTCATCGACAAGTTCACCAAGATCATCACGGAGAATGGTGGTACGATCGATAAAGAAGATCGTTGGGGTAAGAAACGTCTTGCCTATGAGATCAAAGACTGCACGGAGGGCTTCTATGAGCTGCTCTACGTTACGGCTGAGCCGGCATGCGTTGCTGAGTGCGAGCGCGTAATGAAGATCACGGACGATGTCCTGAAGCACATGATCGTAAAATCTGAAGAAAACTAATATTCCATAATGCCAGGGAGGTTTTGCCATGAATAAGGTTATTTTGGCCGGTCGGCTTACGCGTGACCCCGAGGTCCGTTATACGCAGAGCGGCAAAGCCGTGGCTTCGTTCACCGTTGCGGTGGATCGTCGCTTCGGCCGCAAAAATGCGGATAATAACCAGCCGACGGCGGATTTCATTCCGGTAGTTGTCTGGGAGAAATTGGCAGAGATTTGCGGGAATAACTTAATCAAGGGAAGCCAGGTGCTGGTCGAAGGTCGCTTGCAGGTCCGCACGTATGACGCGCAGGACGGTTCGAAGCGCTATGTGACCGAGGTTGTCGCCAATGAAGTTGAGTTCATGGGTTCGCGCCCGCAGCGCGAAGGCGGCTTCCAGCAGGGTGGATTCGCCCAGGGAGCTCCGGCTCCGGCAGCACCGGCGGATAATTCTTTTGGCCCGGCCATCCCTGACGAGGACATCCCATTTTGATAGGAGGGAATTACTTTGATGAGACGTGACAGAGGCAGAAGACCTCGTAGAAAAGTCTGCTCTTTCTGCGTAGACAAGGTCGAGCATATCGACTATAAAGACGTTGCAAAACTTCGCCGCTTCATTACGGAGCGTGGCAAGATTTTACCGCGTCGTATCTCCGGCAACTGCGCTAAACATCAGCGTCAGGTTACCGTTGCAATCAAACGTGCACGCAACATTGCGCTGCTGCCGTTCACTGCAGAGTAAGAGATTTTCAAGGTGTTGTACTAAAGGTACAGCACCTTTTTTCTATTAAGGATGTAGGAGAAGGAAGCTTTATGCAGAGTCAAATTGAGACGGCCATGCGGATTTTTACGGACCCGCGGCATTTCAAACTGCGACTTTTTCTCGAGGGCAATGTCATTGGTATTTTTACCGGTTTAGTCATTGCGCTGTTCCGCTATCTTTTGGAATTGTCGGAGCGGTATACACCGCTTCTCTATGGCTGGCTGCGGGATAATCCGGAGTGGATTCCTGGCTGGGGCGCTGTCTTGCTGGCTATTGGCTGGGTTCTCTATCGGATTGTTAAATGGGATGGCATGACCTCTGGGTCAGGTATCCCGCAAATCAAGGGAATTCTGATCGGTAAAATGGATATGAATTGGGCCCGGGTGCTGTTGCTGAAATTTACCGGTGCGGTGCTTGGAATCGGTGCTGGCCTTTCGCTGGGCCGTGAGGGCCCCAGCGTTCAGTTGGGCGCTTGTGTGGGGCAGGGGGTAGGCCGCATGACTCACCGCTCCTTTGCAGAAAATCACTATATGCTGACGGCAGGCGCCGGTGCTGGTTTGGCGGCGGCCTTCAATGCCCCGCTGGCTGGTGTGATATTTTGCCTGGAAGAACTCACCAAGAATTTTTCCCCCTTTGTGCTCATGGGAGCTATTGCGGCTGCGGTAACGTCCACAACGGTCACCCAGTATTTTTTTGGCATGGAGCCAGTTTTCCATATGGGTGATATTCCCGTGGTTTCCACGGGCAGCATTTATATGCTGCTCATCCTTTTGGGGGCTTTTGTCGGAGTACTGGGGCTGGCGTTTAATCGCCTGCTCACCCGGGCGTTGGATGGTTTTGCCACAGCGCCCGTGCCCGCCTGGTCAAAGTCCATGGTTCCGCTGCTTACCGCAGGGGTGCTGGGCTTTTGCCTGCCGGAGGTATTAGGCGGGGGCAGCCACTTGGTGGATTCCCTGGTGGTTACGGATTATTCCCTTTACTGGCTGCTGATTTTGCTGTTGGGAAAATTTTTCTTTACCATGCTTTGCTTTGGCTCGGGGGTTCCAGGGGGAATATTCCTGCCCATGCTGGTGCTGGGAAGCGTTGGCGGTGCGATATTTGCAAAGCTGGCGGTTTTTCTGGGGCTCATGGAGCCGGTGTGGACGGTCAACTGCATTATCTTTGGCATGGCCGCCTACTTTGCCTCGGTGGTAAAATCCCCGGTTACCGGGGCCGTGCTGATTATGGAGATGACGGGGTCCTTTGACCACATGCTGGCCCTGATTCTCGTATCCATGACGGCCTATCTGGTGGCAGACCTCACCAATGGTGAGCCGGTCTACGACATGCTGTTGAATCGCAGCTTGGCACTTCAGGCAAAACTTGCCAGTGCTATCAAACATCGCCGCATTATGAGCGAGGTCATCGTCGGCATGGGCAGCCAGCTCGATGGCGCTTGCATACGCGAAGTCAAGTGGCCATCGGGCAGCCTTATTGTCAATGTCAGCCGCGCTGGAGAGGATTTGGCACCAAATGGAGGTCTTTGCCTGAAGGAAGGCGATTATCTGTATATTTTAAGCGACGATGTCTATAAGAGCAGCTTAGAGCTGCTGGCCGCGGAAAAGTCTACTTGATAATTTTACATAGATTTAGTACAATAGTCGTACAACAAGAACAAACAATAAACACAGTTTCTAGGAAGATTATAGGAGTGATTGTCCGATGTTTTTGGAAGAACGCCAAGAGATTATTCTCAATATGCTTGCCCGTGACGGCAAGGTTCGTGTCCGCGAACTCAGCGAGAAGTTCAAGGTAACGGAAGACTGCATCCGCAAGGATTTGGGTGCCCTCGAGAAAAAGGGAAAACTCAAACGCACGTATGGTGGTGCTGTCCGCATTCGTGAAAACAGCCATATGGTTGAAGTCAGCAAACATCGCAACACGGATGTTGAGGCAAAACAGCGCATCGCTCAGGCTGCCGTAAAACTCATCCACGAGAAGGATATGGTATTCCTCGACATTTCCACCAGCAACCTGGCCATTGCTGAATTGCTGGTAAAGATGGATCAGGATATCACGGTAGTTACGAACATGATTGATATTCTCGTAGTCCTCGCCCGCAATCCGAAAATCCGCGTGGTATTTGCTGGCGGTAAAATCAACAAGAGCCGTGATGGTTTCTGGGGCGGCATGACCCTCGACTTCATCTCCCACCTCAAACCGGATATCGCTTTCGTCGGTGCCGTAGGCGTTGATGTCAAGGAGAACAGTGTTTCCACTTACGATATCGACGACGGTATCAACAAGGCATCCATCATCCGTCACAGCAAGAAGGCTTACGTTGTCGCTGAGGCACGCAAGCTCAGCACGGATGGCAACTATAACTACACGTCCCTGGACACGCTTTCCGGCCTGATTACGGATACGCTGCCGGCCCGGGATATTCAGGACGCTGCTGATTCTTACGGGGTTGAGATTATCCTGCCATGAAGATCTCATTTCCCGCACGATTGAGCTGGGAAAATTTTCATACGGTAATGCTGAAAGGACTGAAGGTATATGCATTTTACCTGGCAGTCCTTTCCCTTTTCCGGCTCTTTTTTATTTTTATTCTTATTCTGCAAAGTTATCTGGGGCCTGCCAGCGGCACGGAAGATATCCTGCTGGCACTTTGGCGGGGCAGCCGGCTGTCGATGCAGACGGCGGGCTGTCTGGCGCTGGTCAGTTTTCTGCCGGCCCTGTTGCTGCATTACCTATTGCCGAAGTTTGAAGGGCTTTGTTGGCGCCTGTTAAATGGGCTGCTGCTGGCGATGCTGAGTATTCTTTATGTCGCCAGTTTCCCCTTTTACCGCCAGTTCCGCATGAATTTCAATCAGATGATTTTTAACGGGGCAAATGATGATATCTATGCGCTGTTTATAACCATGATTCAGCAGTATTGGCTGCCCGTTCGCTTGGCGGGAGCCCTGCTGTTGGCCTATGGCCTGTGGCGGCTGCTCATGGCATGGCTCAAGTGGACTCCTTTGGAAAATCTCCTGCAGTCCATGCGCCTGCCTTTGGTGCTGCGGCTGCTGGGACGATTGGCGTTTCTGGCAGGTGTATATATCGCGGTACTGCTGGGGATTTTTGGCGGCAGTCTCGGCTGGCAAACCGCTGTGGATTGGGAAAATGCCGGTGTGACGAAGGATGAATTCCTCAACGAGGCGATTTTGGACAACCCTCAGGCAGTTTATCGTGCCTGGAACCTAAACCACCGCATGCTGGCCTGCAATGGTTTGGATTTTACCGTGGAAGATATTCGCAGTCTGGCTGCGCTGCTTTCGGGGCGGCAGCCGGATAGCGATGATTTGGATGTTTATTTGCAGAAAACAGCTGGTGGGGCGCAGCTTGAGCAGCCTTCCCATGTCTTTGTGATTCTGTCGGAGAGCTTTGCCAACTGGCCGCTGCTCGACAAATACAAAAACATCCCGATTTCCCAGGGGATGCGTGCTCTGCTGACAGAGGAGGATACGGACTACTGCCCGACATTCCTGCCCAATGGTGCCAGCACTGTGTCGGCAGTTACCGGCGTGGTTACAGGCTTTGCCGATGCCAATCTGTACCTGACGACGATGCCGGAATCCTTTAAGGAGCCCTATGTGACCGCCAGCGCGCCGCAGATGGAGAAGCTTGGGTACGCGACCAATTTCTGGTATGCGGGGCCAGCTACCTGGGAGCGCATCGGGGCCTTTACCCAGGCCCAGGGCTTTGACCATTTCTACAGCCGGGGCGATTTTGGCGATGTTCCAGGCAGTGTCTGGGGCTGTGAGGATGAATATCTCTATGACCAGGTATTAAAGGGCTTAAGTGACGCGCCGAGTTTCAATGTGATTCTCAATGCGTCGAATCATTCCCCGTATGATGTCGATGTGGAGGCGAAGGGCTTTGATAAAGAGGCGGTGCGGGCAACGCTGCCGCCAGAGGCGCAAAATGATGAAGAGCTTCTGCGGGAGCTGGGGCATTACTGGTATGCCGATAGGGAACTAGCTAGGTTCGTCAAAGCCGTCAAGGCAAAATATCCGGACAGCCTTATCGTCATCGTCGGGGACCATGGGGATCGGTATAATATCGATAAGACCCCATCGACCTATGAACGCTATGGCATTCCCTTTATCCTTACGGGAAAGGGCGTCCATAAAGGAACCTTGCTGGCAGATTCTGCTGGCAGCCAGATTGATATCATGCCGACGATTTTCGAGCTCATTGCCCCTAAGGGCTTTACCTACATGTCCGTGGGCTCAAGTCTCACAACGGGGAACCGCCGTGGCGTCAACTACGGTTTTTGGATTACCCGGAATGCGGTGGGCAAGGCCGATACGGTGCCGCTTTTGCCGGAGTCGTTAAATGGCGGGGAACCGCCTGTCATCGATGACCAGGCTATGCAGGACTACATCAATGCTGTGCGCAGCATTTCCTGGTGGCGTCCGAAATATGGCCCAATCCTCGATGCATCACGATTGGAAGGACGGGAGTGAGCCGATGATTTCTTTGGGCAATTGCAATCTGTGCCCGCGGCAGTGCGGGGTAGACCGGTCAGTGTCCGTTGGTTTTTGCGGTGCTGGAGCTAAGGCCCGCATCGCCTTGGTATCCCTGCATCCTTGGGAGGAACCCTGCCTGGTAGGGGATAAAGGTGCTGGCACGGTGTTTTTCTCCTATTGCAATCTTCGCTGCTGCTACTGCCAGAACCATGCTATCAGTCATGGAGGAAAGGGCGAGGAGGTAACGGATGAACGCCTGGCGGAAATTTTTTGCGAACAGCAGGCGCGGGGGGCGGCTACTCTTGACCTGGTTACCCCTACTCATTACGTGCCGCAGATTATTCACGGGTTGGACCTGGCGCGGGAAAAGGGCTTTTCCCTGCCGGTGGTCTATAATTCCGGCGCCTATGATTCGGTGGAGACCATTGAGGCTCTGCGCGGCTATGTGGATATTTTCCTGCCGGATTTGAAATATGTGGACGGGAAATCGGCGGCGGAATATTCGCTGGCACCGGATTATTTTGAGAGGGCTGCCGATGCAATACGCCGTATGGTGGCGATTGCTGGCCCCATTCAGTTTGACGAAAGCGGACGTATGATCCGCGGGGTGCTGGTGCGTCATTTGGTTTTGCCGGGACATCGCCATGAGAGCATGAAAGCGTTGGATTGGTTATGGCAGGAATTTGGCAACGACATCCAGATCAGTTTAATGAATCAGTATACGCCCATGTACCATGCGGCTGAGCATAAAGGTATGAACCGGAAACTCACTACGTTTGAATATGAGTCGGTGGTGGATCATGCGGTGGAGCTGGGCATTACCAATTGTTATGTTCAGCAGGGACAGACTGCGTCAGAAGAATTCGTGCCTAAGTTTAACGGTGCGGGTGTGAAACGAATATAGATACAGAAAAGCCATGCTGAAATAAATTAGCATGGCTTTTTCTAAATTACAGTTTATCGGTTAGTGGAACCTTATTCGAAGCAGCTCTTCGCCACCGCTAGGGGCAGTGCCAACACTACGCGGGAGATGTTTTTCTAAACGAAATTTTTATCTTTAATTAAGCATCGAAAAAGTTGCAAAACGCGCTTCGC
>FNCM01000021.1 GCA_900100835.1 Selenomonas sp. WCT3
GAAAAAACTGCTGATTGATTGGATGAGCGACAATTCTATAACCGACACGCTTATCAAGGCAGAAACTCCGCAAGGTTGGAAAGTTATCGACAAGAGCGGTTCAGGCGATTATGGGGCGCGGAATGATATTGCCGTGATTTATCCGCCCAATCGCAACCCCATTGTCATGGCGATAATGTCGCGCCGCACGGAAAAAAATGCAAAATATGACGACGCTATGATTGCGGAGGCGGCAAAACGAATTTTTGATAATTTAGTATTTTAAAGGGGCTTGATAGCATCGGTATTGCCGATGGGCAGAGAGGGCCATCACGCAAAAATATTTCGCTAGGCCGTCAAAGAAAAATCTGCAACAGGGTCGCTATGACGAATCGCTCATTCATTATGTGAAATAGGTGCTGATGACTTACCGAAGGGGGCAAATGTGCCCCCTTCTCTTTTTGCCGAATCCCTGTCCTATGCGGATCAGTACTAGGGATGTATCGTTAGATTGTATCAGAATGATTGGTAAAGGGAGTTCTTTCTGACCGTATTGCGCTCTATAATACCTTCATTGTCGCTTAGATTTATGATACAATGGAGACGTTATACAACAATGATATTTAGAATCGGATTGAAGACTACCACTTTTTAATCATAAATAATGGGGCTCAAGGCTTAAAGCAACTTTGGGAAGAAAGAGGTTGTGGGGGAAGTCCCGTTGTTCCGACCATTATATGATATTAAAAAGTGATGATTAACGCAGGATGAGGTGATACCGATGATTAAGGATTACTATGAGTTGTTGCAGGTTCATCCGAAAGCGTCGGCGGATATTATAAAGAAAGCCTATCAGACCTTGGCGAAAAAATATCATCCGGATTTATCGAAACTGCCGCCGGAAGAGGCCGGTCGTCATATGAGTGAGCTAAATGAGGCCTATCGGATTTTGTCGGATCCGTTAGCGCGCATAGAGTATGACAAGGCAAGAAGGCAGGAAACGAACCAGGTGCGGGAACTGCCCCGAGAACAGCAGTCGGTACAGCAGGAAAAAATTCCTCCGCGGGCTGCCCGCAGACATTCGGTCAAGGAACAGGCTGTAGAAGAATTGCAGGATTTCGTAACTGGCAAAATCAAGTATGTTCTTGTGGGCTTGATTTTGCTTTTAGCTGGAGCCCTGGTGTGGTTCCTTTGGGGAACCGGGGATGATGGCGAAGTACACTACAAGAGCTTGAAAGGAGATCCGGCGGTAGAGGAGCGTTCTCGGGAAAGCAGTAAACCTGCATCGTTTCCGCCACCAGCGTATGATTCCCATGAAGAGAAACTTCATCCGGGAAATTCGAATGGAAATAGTCCGGCGGCAGAAGAGGCACCGTCAGGTCCGGTGATGATTGATGGCAAGCAGAGTGTCCCGGAAGGAACACAGGAAAAGAATCCAGAATCCCGGAATGAGTTGAAAGAGCGGCCGGGAACTAAAGCATCAGGTGGGGAACCAGTTGATGTTGGGGAAAAAGTTTGAAAGGAAGTAATATATGAGCATATTGAATGTATCCCATTTATCCCATAGCTATGGAGGCCGTGAGATTTTTGAGGATGTTAGTTTTCGCTTATTGAAAGGTGAACATGTTGCTTTGGTAGGCGCTAATGGAGAAGGAAAATCTACGTTTCTATCCATTATCACTGGCCAGCTTACGCCAGATGCGGGAACGATTGAATGGGCAAAACGCGTTAAGGTTGGCTATCTTGACCAGCATGCGGTGCTGAAAGCCGGCATGACGATTCGCGATACCCTCCGGACGGCTTTTGAAGATATGGTACAGGCGGAGCAGGAAATGCTGGCCGCTTACGATAAGATGGGAGATGCCACACCGGAAGAAGTTGATAAGCTAATGAAGGATGTTGGCGATATCCAGGATATGCTGGAGGCTGGCAGTTATTACACCCTCGATGCGCGAATTGAAGAAGTGTCCGCTGGTCTTGGCCTGCGGGATATTGGCCTTGACCGCACGGTTGATGAACTATCAGGGGGACAGCGCACCAAGGTGCTGCTGACCAAGCTTTTGCTGCAGAATCCGGAAATCCTGATTCTCGATGAGCCGACAAATTATCTCGATGCAGAACACATTACTTGGCTGACGAATTACCTGCAGAATTATGAGAATGCCTTTATCCTCGTTTCCCATGATGTTCCCTTCCTCAATGCGGTTACCAACGTAATTTATCATGTGGATAATTTAAGTCTGGATCGCTATACGGGAAGCTACGAGAAATTTGAGGAAATGGCGGCATTGAAACGCCGTCAGGAAGAAGCTGCCTATGAGCGCCAGCAGGCAGAAATCAAAAAAGAGCAGGATTTTATCCAGCGCAATAAGGCACGGGTGGCAACGCGCGGTATGGCGAACAGCCGGCAAAAACGTCTCGACAAAATGGAAGTCTTGACAAAACGTCAGGAAAAACCGAAACCGCATTTTCACTTTCAGTCGGACCGCACTCCGTCGCGGTTTGTCATCGAGGGTAAGCGGCTGGTGCTGGGCTATGATACCCCGCTTACCAATCCGGTGGACATCCGGGTGGAGCGCAACAAGAAAATTGCGATTCGCGGGACGAATGGCTTAGGTAAATCCACGTTGCTCAAAACTATGTTAGGGATGATTCCCGCAATTTCTGGCAATGTGGAACTGGGCGAGTTTGTGTCGGTTGGCTATTTTGAGCAGGAAAGTGCTTCGGGGAATTCCAATACGGCTTTAGACGAGCTGTGGCAGGAATATCCGGGCATGAGCAATTTTGAAGTCCGGGCGGCGCTGGCTTCATGCGGCTTGACCAATGAGCATATCACCACGAAGATGATGGCACTTTCGGGCGGCGAGGCGGCCAAGGTCCGTCTCTGCAAAATCATGCAGAAGCCAGTCAATCTGCTGGTTCTCGACGAGCCTACGAATCATTTGGATGTGGAGGCCAAAAAAGAACTCAAGCGGGCGATCAAAGAGTATAAGGGAACAGTTTTGTTGGTTTCCCATGAACCAGATTTTTACGAGGATATCGTGGATTCGGTTTGGAATATTGAAAACTGGTCAACCAAGATCATTTGACCGTAGCAGGAAAATGATCATAAAAAAGAAGGTGGACAAAATGCTTTGGCATTTTGTCCACCTTCTTTTTTATGGCTGCTTCCAGGTACTGCGGTATTTTCCAGGTGGCATACCTACTAATTTGCTGAAGACAGACTGGAAGTAGTTGGAATTATTATAGCCGCATTGCATGGCTATGGTGGTGACGCTTTGTTTAGTGGAGAGCAACAGATTCTGGGCTTCAGAGATACGCAATTGAGTGATGTATTGCATGGGAGAACAGCCCGTGCATTCCTTGAAAATATGTGACAGATAGTATGGGCTGATGTGTAGGTTCTGTGCAATTTGCGACAGAGAAAGTTCTTCTAGATAGTGATTGTCCAGATAGGTTTTGATATGTTGCCCTAAGGTATAGGCAGAATCGTGATTAGCAACGGCAGTGTGATTATATTGTTCCAACATCAGCAGTATCAGAGCCTGGGCTAGATGATTGCATGCTTCTTGATGAAGTGGGGAAGGGAGACTGGTAATTACTTTCTTTATCTGCTGAAGGAGTTGGGCGATTAATGGATAGGTGTGCCCTGCGTGGATGATGGGGACGGCTTCTGAGGGGAGAAACTGTCCTGGGGGTAATCCTTTAATCTGCAGACGCTTAAAACCTAGCGCTAAGGCCCGTGTGGTGGTGCCGTTTTGGGGCGAAAAGGAACGCAGGCAGCCCTGATTAACGAGAACAATATCGCCCCTGCTTACCGGATGGGAAGTGTTGTGGATGGTGCAGGTGCCGCTGCCCTTCATAATGAAGAGGATTTCTGCCTGATCACTGCAATCTGCTGGCAATGGCAGAGTACCGGAGGACAGGAGGCAGAGATAAGATAGTTGTACCTTCTGTTCTGATGTAAATACCGGATTCGTCGCAGGATTGAAAGTAAGCATTGCCATAAAATCGTCCTTTTCCAATGATAGCAAGAATATGTAATATGAATAAAAACAAAGCAAAATAATGAAGAATAAGTAGAAATGATTGTAATATAATAATCATCGAGGGGTAGTTAATGATTATGTTATGGTTGAGTAGGACATCATTTACTCAATACTTACCTAATCATTATACTAAAAAATCACCATAAAAGCCAGTATTTTCAGAAAAGAAAAGAATTACTGGCGGATTCCGTTATTAAAAAGAAGGAGAGTGTGCTTATGTTCAAATGGTTTCTGACCAATCCGGATAAGCCAAGGATCCATGATGAGGAACTGGTTAAGAAGATGTATCACTCGGCCAGGCTTCAAGCTGTCACAGCGATGATTCTGGGTTATGGCATGTACTATGTGATGAGGATGACACTGGGCGTGGCTAAAAAACCTATGATTGAAGAGGGATTTACCCCTACGGAATTAGGTGCCATGGGAGCAGGTATGATGGTAGCCATCGCCATTGGTAAATGTGCCAACGGCTTTATTGCGGACCATTGTAATATCAAGAAAATAGTTCCCTTAGGACTGCTAGGTGCTGCTATCGTCAATGCGATTTTGGGCTTTAGCAATGCCTATTGGGTATTCCTGGTGCTGTGGATTGTCAATGGTGTCTTCCAGTCCATGGGATCAGCGCCATGTATTGTATCCTTGGCTCAATGGTTTTCCAAGAGTCAGCTGGCAACCTATTATGGGGTGTTCAGTATTGCCCATTATGTAGGTGAAGGTGCTACTTATCTGGGAACGGCCATGATTATCGTAGCTTTTGGATGGCACGCTGCATTCTTTTTGCCAGGTGTAGCTTGCATCGTGTTGGCTTTCATCATGTACCGCTTTATGCGTGATCGGCCAGAGTCTTATGGTTTGCCCTCTGCCAACGAATTCGAAGGTGAGATGGTTCAGGAACAGAAGGAACAGGAAGTTTCAACGAAAGAAGCCCAGATGATGGTTATCAAAAACCCTTATGTCTGGCTTTTGGCAGCGGCGGCTATTTGTCTGGGGATTTCGCGGTATTCCATCAGCAGTTGGGGCGTCATTTTCTTGCAGGAAGCTAAGGGATTGGACCTGGTTACAGCGGGGAGTATTATGTCCTTGTCGCCGATTTTGGGAGGTGTGGGGTCTTTCTTATCGGGAATCATTTCCGACAAGATTTTTAAATCGCGTCATTCTGTTACTACGATTGTGTTTGGCTTGGTCATGCTGGCGGGAATTATTGGTGTTTGCTTTGTGCCTGCCGGAAATACTACGTTAGCCGCAGTTTGTATCGCTGTATTTGGTTTTGGTTTGGGGGTCATTCTTTGCTTTGTCGGTGGACTGCTGGCTGTTGACCTTTGCCCGCGTAAAGCAACAGGTGCAGCTATGGGAGTTATTGGCCTATTGGCTTATGGTGGTGCTGCTTTGCAGGATATTGTAAACGGCATGTTGATGGATTCTGCTAAGGTAGTGGTAGATGGTGTTACCACTTATCAGTTCGGTACTATTACCACTTTTTGGATTGGTTCAGTAGTATTGATGACATTACTTATCGTACCTACCTTGTGGGCAAAGAAAAACAGAAGCGAAGAGGTACATGAAACGCATCACGCTGCAGCTTAAGGCAGGATTTTGGGCAACAGTCGAGAAGGATTAAGGAGATTTATGAACAAGGCAGCTATGCCAAGGCCAAAGTAATGGAGGCAGATAATTATGGAGCAGCAGATGAAGATAAGCAATGGCCCCTATCTAATGGGGCTGGCCGCAACGCATGTTTTGCTGGCTTGGGAAACAGAAAGACCGGGGAATTACACGGTATATTATGACAGCAAAACTGGGGAGAGAAAGGTCTCGGCAGTATTTGAACGGGAACCGTCATATCGGGAAAATGCCGATGGGGGGTGTCTATATACGGCGAAGCTCACAGACCTATCTCCGGAAACTAAAGTTAGTTATCGGATTTGTTATCAGGAGCAGATTCTTTCCCAGGGGAGTTTCTGCTCGTTAGCTGATTCCCCCCAGGCACTGCATATCATTACCTTATCGGATTCGCATTTGTTTAATGCGGCATCGCAGTTTGCAGATGCTGTCAGACGGGAAAAACCGGACTTTATTATCCATGGCGGAGATATTCCTCCGGGAACTGGCTATCAGCATGAGCACTATGCTCGTCACTGGTTCCAGAAAATTCCCGATATCCTTCGGGAAGTGCCCGTTTGTTATATCCCTGGCAATCACGACGATGGTCCTTTTTTCGATAGTTTCTTCGCTAGGCCCCAGTCTAAAATACTGCATGCGATGCCAGATGGACGTGTGTTTTCCTTTGCTGTAGGGCCGGCGTTCTTCCTGTTCGCCGATAGCAATCCCTGGGGGTTGTTGGAGATGAATGCAGTTAATTCCGGTGTGCAGCTGCCGGAGAAGGAGCATCGGCATATAGCGGAAATACTTGCCTGGTTAGAGGATGAGTTGCAAAGCAGCCAGGCGCGTAATGCTAAGTGGCGGATATTGGTGGCGCATCATCCCTATACCGATGCTTTTAATAATAAATATTTGGTGCCTTTAGCAGAGAGGTGTGGGGTCGAATTGGTAATCGGCGGCCATTTGCATTATTATGTGAAAGCCATTTCCAGTGATCCTGCAATTGGCGCCAAGACAGTCTATGTTTGCCAGGGGAGTGCTCAGGACCCAGAAGTTCAGTTGACGCGCAGTGATGGGGAAAGAAGACTGTTGGAAGATTTTCCCGAAGTGACAGCGATGGGCAGGAATAACTATGGGGTCCTGGATGTTACGGCTGATGCTATCGTTTATAATCTCTATGGGTATACACCAGATGGTGGCAGTGCGTTAGTAGACTGCGTGCGCCTTGAGCAGGCACATCCACAGGTGGAATATACGGCTGCAGAATTGCGCCGCTTGGATAACAACGGGCATGTGGAGGTGCGTGTCCAGGCCTATAATCAAGGGGCTGGTGTGGCAGATGCCCGGGTGATTTTGTCAGACAACGGCGTGGAACATGTACTGAATCTTTTTGGTAGTGAGGAAAGCAGTCAGGCGGTATTGTTAGAACCTGGGGAAAAACGGCGGTTAACGGCTGTCTATCAAGCTCGGCAGCCAGGGGAGCACATCTTGGAGTACGGTGGGCAAAAGTTAAAGTTGCTGGTCTATGAACCCAGCCAATTGTCCTTTGCTCACATGTGGCTGCAGGCAGGGCATGGCAGGATGTCGGATTGTGTGATAGCGGGGGTGGAGGCCACCAATAACCTAGATCATGAAATATATACCTCGATTCCCTTTTATATAAATCAGCGGTTGATGGAATCTAAGAATATTTTTTTCAGAGGCCATGAGAAAAAATATATTGAGTTCCGATATAAGTTTGATCAAGGGGGGGATTATCAAATTAGTTTAGCTGACAGACTGCCTAAGGAGGTGCGCATCGAAAAGGGAATCCGCATTATTCCCCGAGTACTGGATAAATCTGGCTGTGGTCATACGGCGCTTATGCATGGAACCCCGAAAGTTATGGAGCGGGGAGGGCATATTGAGGTTTGTCTGGAGCATTATGGGGATTATATAGAGGTGCTGCCAGCTCCGGATTTGTTGGCAGAGCAGGGCTTTACCGGGATGGTATGGGCTAAGGTCGAGAGATTGGCTCATGAAAATGAAATGGGTCATAATCCGCTGATGGTACGAGGTAAATCGGTGGGTTGGGGAGCCACCTACTTTATGCGTATGGTGGTAGAGCGTGCCGGAGGCCTTAAATGGGGGACCTGCCATGGGATTACGGAATATTCCTGGCAAGGTGGCGAAGCCAAGGTGGGGCAATGGGCGCAATATACCATGACCTTTGACAAATCCTGTGGTGGTGATTCCTATTGTGATGGGAAACATGTGGCCCATGTGGCAGCTATTCCTGCTGAGGCGGAGCTGCGTCAATGGGGAGATGAGCCAATCTTTATTGGGTACTCCTATATTGGACATGTGATTGAGGAAATCAATCGGCCGAAATACTTCACGCACTTGCCGGGACGGATAAGTCAGGTACGCTTTTATCGAAGGGGCTTTTCGGCAGAGGAAAATAAGATGGTATTGGATGCTCCTGGGGAAGCTGGGCCTCAGGATGGGCAGTTAGCCTTGTGGCTGGATTTTCGTAATATTCTCAAGGTGGGAACCCATACTACGGAGTGGCGTCACCCTGCCATTTATGCTCCGGCCTTCAAGACCGAGAAGAAATATTGGCAATTTAAGCAATTAAAGGCTAGTGCGAATATACCTTTGCAGGCGGGGATAAAGGCTGTAGTGGAGGTATCTGATGATGGTGTTACGGTAAAGGGAGCTTTGACGATAGCTGTTCAGGATGGCACGCATTATACGGATTTGTCATCGTTGCCGGAAGCTCAATACTTGCGCATTCGCACCGAAATGTTTGCGGAAGTGGGGGCTGAAGGTACCTTTGTACCGGAGCTGCAGGAGTACCAGGTTATTGCCACGAATGGTAATGATTTTGCCGATATGTTTTGGTCGACCCGTTCTCAGTGGGAAAAAGGAATCTTTACTGGCGCGGCTGGTTTTGCGCCGGCAGATAGGTTGCGGGATTTTCCTGAATACACGGATGTTATCCACGGGTAAGGAAGAAGTAACACGCCTTCGCAGTTTATACTGCGGAGGCGTGTTTTTTAGGAATGAGCGTAAAAGCAATAATATGTACTTTTGTGTTAAGAATAGCAAAATACAAGAGGAATCAATAAATATCAATCCTATATAATATGTCTAGGTCAAGGAAATGCTGCTTTAATATAGTAACTTAGGATGGTGATGTGTGTGGAAAAAATAAGCAAACAAGTATTGGCAGCAGTGGCAGCTGGTAGTTTATGGTGGCCGCCAGGGCAAGTGGCTGCAGCGGTCGATACGGAGGGAGTAGCGTCTATGCAGCAGGAGATAGAGAGTTTGCGGCAGCGGTTGGTGGTGATGGAAAAAAAGTTAGCGCAAGCGGAAAAAAAAGAAGGCGCAGGGGGAAAAAAGGAGAAAAAACAGGAACCTAAATTACTTTGGTCGGGGTCTGCCAAAACAGGTTATATGTATGACGACAAAAAAGCGGGGAAATTCAAAGCGGAAATTCGTCTTAACGCGTTAACTAAAGTGGATGGTAAATATGACGTGGGATTAGGGGTGAAATTTAAATCGACTTCTGCAGAACCAGTGGCGGGCAAATATCCTGCGGAGAAAAATAAGATAAAGCTGGATCAGGCCTATGTAGGGCGTTCTTTTGGACCGGTGCAAATAAAAGCAGGTGTACAGAATGTGGCTCTGGGGGAAGGACTTTGGTTATCTAAAGCTAGTGTCAATCAACTTACAGTAAAATATGTCATGGACAAATATGGCAGCTTATATGCTGGTTATGGCCGGGATTCCCAGGATTATCTTGTCAATGATGTGAATAAGCAAGAACCACCTACCCGTAGCCGTTTGCTGAAGTTCGTGCAATTTCAGCACGAATTTTCCCAGGATAATTACCTAGGGATATATTATGGGACGCAACAACCAGAGCGATATCTAGGAATTTTTGGCCGGATAGAGCAAAATGGAAAATGGGGGGGAATGGCTGAATATATATGTGATCTTAATCGCGACAAATTTGGCCGGGAACATGGCTATGGTTATGATTCCTTTGGAAATGCGGAGATAACCAAAGGAATGTTGCTGGGAGTGAATTATGGCAAGGCCAAGAAAAAGGGAACTTGCGGGATTTCCCTAGAGTATCTGAATGTGGATCAGAATCTTTTTATGAATGACAATTACACTGCCTGGGATGACTGCCTGTCGGAAGACGGCTTTAAAGGGGGTGGCATGGTTTTTGACTATGCGGCCAGTGACCATACCAAGCTATCCCTGCAGAGATATTGGGGGGATACAAAACCAAGTGCTGCTAATCGCAAAGGGGGGACAGGTTCTTCTTTAACGAAAGAAGGACGTGGCTTTACCTATCTTAAATTTACAGCGAAGTTTTAGCTGATAGAAAAATTGTATTGAAGTTGACAAATTTTTTGATGCGAGTATAACTAATAGAAGAAGATTAAGGAGATGTTATGTCATGGCAATGCTTTTTAACAGAAAAACAGGCGCGTCATTTTTGGTGGCGTTATTGGCGGCTGGATTACCGTGTACGGTTTTCGCTGGTCCGCAGGAGCAGCAGGCAAAAGTAATTCAGGCGATGCAACAGGCCCCGCTGGTTGTAAAAAATCCACCGGTGCTGGGGTTAAAAGTAGATCGGGCGGATGTGTATCAGCTGCCCAGAAATTTTCGTATGGCCACAGACGAATACAAGGGGATGACTAAATCGGGCATTATGCCCACTAGACAGGGCTTGGAAAAACTGCACGCTTCTGCGTCCAGCTGCTTTTCCGAGAAAGAACTGGAGGCTGTCTTGGCAGCAGTGCCTGTAAGTGCGGATAAATTTTATGATATTGACCTGCGTGGAGAATCCCATGGGTATTTAGATGGTACGGCTGTAAGCTGGTATGCTGATCATGATTGGGGGAATGATGGCCGTAAGGCAGATATTATTCTGCCGTTGGAAAAAGAACAGTTAGGGGCTTTAGCTGGGCAAAAAGCTTGTCAGGTATATCGCTTCGATGACAATAAGAATGTGTTATTAGAACCGGTTTTGCAGCCCTACAGCCAAGTGCGTACTGAGGAAGAAATGGTACGCCAGCACGGAGCAAATTATTTTCGGTTGACCCTCCAAGATCATTTCCGGCCGGAGGATTCGGATGTTGACCATTTCGTGGCGTTTTACAAGCAGCTGCCCAAGGATGCCTGGCTGCATTATCACTGCTATGCAGGGATGGGGCGCACAACAATTTTCTTTGTCATGCATGACATTTTGAAAAATGCCGGATCGGTGAGCTTTGATGATATCATTCAACGGCAGAAACTCATCGGCATAGTTGATTTGAGTGATATACCTGAAAAAAAGCGCAATTATGGCCGCAAGGCATATATTGAGCGATATCAGTTTGTGGCGCACTTCTATGATTATGTTAAGGAAAATCCGAAATTAGAAGTTCCGTATAGTGTCTGGGCGAAAAAACATAAGGTCAATCTGTGGGAGCCGGACTACAGTGGGTATATCTGGCGGATCGATGCGGAAAACAGGAACAGTTTGCCTAGAAACTTCCGCACCGCTGATGGGCAGTTCAAGCAGGATATGCCGGCGGATAAAGCGGGGGAGGGCTTTACCCGGACACCCTCACGTCAAGGGCTGGATTGCCTAGCTATGTCTGGTAGTGCAGAGTTTTCCGCCGGGGAATTTAGGGCATTGCAGCAGGTGATACAGTCAAAAGCACAAGGCCCTGTTTATGTGGTGGACTTGCGGCAAGAATCGCATGGCTTGTTTAATGGGCAGGCAGTTAGTTGGTATGGTGACCGCGATTGGGGGAATGTAGGCAAAACACGGCAGGACGCTTTGGACGATGAGACAAAACGGCTTCATCAAGCGAAGGGAAAAAACGTTTTGTTGGCAAAATTGGATAAGAAAAAGATGCCAGCTAATCCGCATGAGGAGAAAATAGACAAAGTCATGAGTGAGCAGCAGCTGGTGGAAGGTGCTGGCTGGCATTATTTGCGTCTTACAGATACGGATCATGTATGGCCGGCGGCTGCAAATATTGAGAAGTTTATTGAGTTTACCCAGTCACTGCCCCAGAATGCTTGGCTGCATTTTCATTGCCAGGCGGGGAAAGGTAGGACCACGGCTTATATGGCTATGTATGATATGATGAAAAATCCTGAGGTACCCTTGCGTGATATTCTTTCCCGGCAGTATCTGCTGGGAGGCGCTTATGTGGCTTATGAATCAGCCAAGGCGGTGCCGGGCCAATGGAAAGCTGATTACTATCACCAAAAGGCAAGAATGATTGAGAAATTTTATCGTTATGTACAGACTGCCCATAAGGATGGTTTTTCCTTAAAATGGTCACAGTGGCTGCGGGAACATGAGGATATCTGATAGTGGTATATAATTGTCCTCAAAGGGGGGGTACACTCTTTTAATGGATCTTTTCTAAAATGGGCATAAAAAGGTGCGGCAAAATACGAAAGTATTTTGCCGCACCTTTTTTCTTTATATTATGTTGAATTGGAAGCGTAAGA
The DNA here is from genome assembly GCA_900100835.1 of Selenomonas sp. WCT3. Classification (GTDB taxonomy): domain Bacteria; phylum Bacillota; class Negativicutes; order Selenomonadales; family Selenomonadaceae; genus Selenomonas_A; species Selenomonas_A ruminantium_E. The sequence continues at coordinate 12,141 of FNCM01000021.1, forward strand.
TAGATGGGCTGGATTATTCGCCAAAGTAACGGTCGAACAAGCCCTTAAAGCCGCGGCCATGACGAGCCTCGTCTTTAGCCATTTCATGAACCGTGTCATGAACAGCATCCAGGTTCAGCTGTTTTGCCAGAGTAGCAAGTTCTTTCTTGCCAGCACAAGCACCATGCTCGGCATCAATGCGCATAGCCAGATTTTTCTTGGTGCTATTGGTCAATACTTCGCCGAGAAGCTCAGCAAATTTGGCTGCATGCTCAGCTTCTTCCCAAGCATAACGCTTGTAGGCTTCAGCAACTTCCGGATAACCTTCACGGTCAGCCTGACGTGCCATAGCGAGGTACATACCTACCTCGGAACACTCGCCTGTGAAGTTCTGGCGAAGGCCTTCGATGATGCGCGGATCAACGTCTTTAGCCGTTCCGACATGGTGCTCATCTGCATAAGTCATATCACCGCTCTGCTCGACGAATTTGTCAGCTGGAGCTTTGCAGATTGGGCATACTTCCGGAGCCTGCTCGCCCTCATAAACATAACCACAGACCGTGCATACAAATTTTTTCATAATGATAACCCTCCTATATAAACACATGAACCAATAATTATTTTTTATTGGTGCTATTTGATTGGTACGCTTTTATTATAGGCCATCTATCAGAAAATAGAAATGAGTAAATTTCGCTAAATTTAGGGTTTATATCTATTTAACGATAAAATTCTCCATAATTCTCTTTATTACGTAGTTTTTAAAATAAAATATCAGTTAATAATTATTATCCGTTGTATAATTTGGCAGCAATGATGCTTCGTGCTATAATATTAGACTGAATGATGTTTTTTAAACGCAATATATAGGAGAGTAAATAACGAATGTTTACCTGTATGACAAGTTCTCCCGAAGAAACCGTACACCTAGCAGAGCTGGTGGGGCAAAAAATCCGGGAGGGAACCGTGCTCTGCCTGGAGGGCGATTTGGGGGCTGGCAAGACGTTGTTCGTTCAGAGTCTTGCCCATACCCTGGGCGTCGAGGGAGAAGTGACAAGTCCGACGTTTAATCTCATGAACGTATATGAAGGGATTTGCCGCATCTATCATTTTGACCTTTACCGGCTGGAAACGGAAGAAGAGTTAGAGGATATTGGTTTCTATGAATACACGGAGGAACCAGAGGGAATTGTAGTAATCGAGTGGCCGGACAAGTTTCCTGAATCACTGCCAGAGGATTACGTGAAAATCTCAATTGAGCGGACGGGGGAAACGGAGAACAGCCGCCGCTTTATATTCTCTTGTGCAGGCGAGAAAAATCAGGAATTCATAAAGGAGTTGGAGACTTTTGTCCATACTAGCCATTGATACCTCGACACAAGTATCGAGTGTGGCGGTTGCTTCAAAGGAACGATTATCAGCTGAGCTTACCATGCAGGCAAAACTCACCCATTCGGAGACTTTGATGCCCCATATTGAACAGGTGCTTAAAATGGCGTCGGTTGAAAAAGATGAATTGGAAGGAATTGCCGTCAGCATCGGCCCAGGTTCCTTTACGGGATTGCGGATAGGCTTGGCTGCGGCAAAAGCAATGGCTTATGCGCTGGATTTGCCGTTAGTAGGCGTATCGACGCTGAAGGCCCTGGCTTATCATTACCCGGTTCCGGGCGTGCGACTGGTATGTCTGCTGGATGCTCAGAAGGGCAATGCTTATGTGGAGACGTATCGTTGGGAACAGGGACAGCTGAAGGTGGTTGATGAAGTTCAGGTTGCCAAGATTGCCGGTGTGGTTTCCTGGTGTGCCCGTATGGAAGAACCAGTGGTATTGCTGGGAGATGCCGTGCAGAAAAAAATCGTTGGCAAGATGGAACTTCCGCAAAATGTCGCAGCCGCTCCTGCTCACCTTATGATGCCGCGGGCAGCCTGCGTAGCGATGCTGGGATTGGAAGAGTTGGCAGCTGGACGGACGGCTAATATCATGGAGTTGGAGCCGGTCTATATTCGTCGCAGTGAAGCAGAGGTTCTCTGGGAGAAGCGGCATCCGGAAGCGGCCAAGAATACGCTTCCCACGGAGGAAATGTGATGGGATTAGAATCGCTGAGCTTTCGTGAGATGGCACCGGAAGATGCCGATGCTGTTGAGATTGTAGAAAAAGCCTGTTTTGCGATTCCCTGGTCACGGGAATCCTTTTGGAAAGAAGCAGCCAATGAAAACACGGTTTACCTGCTGGCACTGGATGGTGAGCGGGTTATTGGTTATGCCGGCTGCTGGATTTCCTTTGAGGAATGTCAGATTACAAATGTAGCAATTCTGCCGGAATACCGTGGACAGGGCATTGGCACGAAATTATTTGGTGCGATTATCAATGCGGTAAAGGCCAAAGGTGTGACGGCAATGACCCTTGAGGTGCGTCCTTCTAATGCTCCAGCCCGTGCGCTTTATGCCCGGTATGGGTTCAAGGATGCTGGCCGTCGTCCTCATTATTATCAGGACGATGGTGAGGATGCAATCATCATGTGGAATACGAAACTTTGATGGATGGAGATACTTATGGAGAAGGAAAATAAAGAAGAACTGTTGACGCTGGCGATTGAGTCAAGCTGCGATGAAACATCGGCGGCGATACTTCGTGGCGGGCGTACGATACTTTCCAATATCATATCAACCCAGATTCCCGTTCATCAGAAGTTTGGTGGTGTGGTGCCGGAAATTGCTTCGCGGAAGCATATTGTAAATATCATGCCGGTTATCGACGAATGTCTGCGGGAGGCACAGATAAAACTTTCGGATATTGACCAGGTGGCGGTCACCTATGGACCTGGACTCGTAGGGGCTCTGCTGGTGGGCGTATCGGCAGCTAAGTCGCTGGCCTTTTCTCTCGGGGTGCCGCTTATTGGGGTAAATCATCTGGAAGGACATATCTTTGCCAATTTCCTTTCGTCCCCAGAGTTGGAACCGCCCTTTATGGCTTTGGTGGTATCAGGCGGGCATACGGCATTGGTAGATGTTCGAGGCTACAACAACTTCCATATGATGGGGCAGACACGGGATGATGCTGCTGGCGAGGCCTTCGATAAAATCGCCCGGGTTATGGGGCTTCCCTATCCGGGGGGGCCACGCATTGATGCGCTGGCTAAAGAAGGCAATCCCTTGGCCATTGATTTTCCCCAGGCGCTGACAGAAAAGGGTAATTATGAATTCAGCTTCAGTGGGTTAAAATCGGCAGTTCTCAACTATATCAATAGTGAGAAGATGAAGGGACATGAGCTCAATAAGCCGGATATTGCCGCATCCTTCCAGCATTCGGTTATCGAAGTGCTGGTAGGGAAGGCCTTTCAGGCGGTTAAGGAAGCCGGCCGTGATACCCTGGTGTTGGCCGGCGGTGTGGCGGCCAACAGCGGCCTAGAAGGCCGGCTGCGGGAAGAGGCAGAAAAACACGGCGTAAGATTCCTTTATCCAAGCAAGATACTTTGTACGGATAATGCGGCCATGATTGGTTGCCGCGGTTATTATCAGTCCCTATCTGGGCGTTACAGCGATTTGTATCTCAATGCAATTCCTGGATTGGGACTGGCAGATTGCGACGATTAAGTGTATAATAATATGTGAGACTGCTCAACGATGAGAAATGCGTGGGAGCAGTCTCTTTTTTTGAGATTTGCTATGTGGCAGACAACCGGGAAAATAGATGGGAGATGATGATGGATGGATATGGCAGAGCTGTGCCGTCAGCAGACGAATCTGACGGTAAAGCAGATTGGTCTGTTAGAGCGGATGAAGATTGTGTTTCCGTTTTTGGCTGACCTTGTCCATGGACAGCTGAAGGTTTATGTGCCGTCAAGAAAAACGGGAAGTTTTGTAATCATAGCGCAGGAGCGTCCGCGGACTATCTATATGTCAAAACGAGAGTCTGACTATGGGAAGTTGCAGCCTGCCATTGAAGAGCCATTGGTGCAGGATACGATGATGACGGGACTGCCCGGCAAGGGCAAGCGGGAATGGACCTATGGTTCCTTGATTGATATGTATACTTACGCGATTCGCGATGGGAATCAGGTCATTGGTGTGGTGAGCTTTGAAGTGGATGGCGACCGTCTGCAGATTGACGGGTATCCTTGCATTTTAGCTACAGCGGTGGATGTGTTAGGACATGCGCGCAAGGTGTTAGAGCCGGAACAGTATCGGGCTATTTCGGCCAGCGACGGCATTCTCATTACCGACCAATTCAGCCGTATTGTGTTTGCCAATGCGGCTGCCCAGCGAATATACCGGGTGCTAGGGGTGGGCAGCCTGCGGGGCTGTCATTTGTTTGACCGTCAGCTGACCCGTCATATTTGCCGGGAGACTATGGAGCGGGAACGGCCTTGGCAGAAGGAGTTGACTGCTGGCAACTTGACCCTTATCCGACGGCAGATTGATTTGCAGGAGGGCGGGCAGCTGGTCCGTCGCATTGTTATATTATCCGATGTGACCGAGGTGCGGGCGAAAGATAAGGAAATACGCATCAAGTCGGCTGTAATCCAAGAAATCCATCATCGTGTCAAAAATAATCTGCAGACCATTGCCAGTCTTTTGCGGCTGCAAGCTCGGCGCAGCCAGTCGGAAGAAGTGCGTCAGGCTTTGCAGGAGAGCGTGAATCGGGTGCTATCGATTTCAGTCGTACACGAATTTCTTTCCCAGCAGGGGGAAGAGGCTATCCATGTGCAGCAGGTTATGCAGCAGATATTTGATTTGGTGGGGCGTAATATGGCAGACAGTCAGTTCATCATCCGGACTGAGTACAGCGGCCCCGATGTGGTACTGCCTTCTAAGTATGCAAGTTCCTTGGCTTTGGTGCTGAACGAATTGGTTTTAAATGCCATGGAGCATGCCTTTGCCGGACGGCCTTCGGGAAAAATTGGTTTGTCGGTTCAGGAAGATGGCGATTCTTGGAACCTCGATTTATACGATGATGGCTGTGGTCTGCCAGAGGGCTTTAATCCCCGTAAGACCCGTTCCTTGGGCCTTTCCATCGTTCGTACTTTGATTGAGGGGGATTTGGAAGGGAGCTTTTCCTTAGAAAATGATGCACGGGGCAAAGGCTGTGGAACCCATGCCCGCATTAGCCTGCCCAAGCCGGAGCGGGAAATATCCAACGAAGTAATTCAGAGTCTGGAGGAATGACATTTATGAAGAAGAAATGCCTGCGCTTGGTGATTGCCGACAACGAATCGATTATCCGCCTGGACCTTCGGGAAATGCTGGAGGATGCGGGACATGAGGTGGTGGGAGAAGCCATCAATGGACGAAAAGCGGTGGAACTCACCCGAATGCATCAGCCGGACTTGGTCATTATGGATATTAAAATGCCAGAGATGGATGGTATTACTGCTGCCCGCAAGATATCGGAGGAGAAACTGGCACCGGTGCTTTTGCTGACGGCTTTTAGCCAGTCAGATATTGTGGAGAAGGCAAAAGATTCCGGCGTGTTGGGCTATTTGGTAAAACCGGTAAAAGAAAGCAATCTCTTTCCGGCTATGGAGATTGCCCTTTCCCGTTGGGAAGAGATGCAGGGGATGGAAGCAGAGCTGGGCAAGCTAAAGGATTCTCTGGAAACGCGTAAAACCGTGGATCGGGCCAAAGGGATTTTGATGGCGGCCCATAGGCTAAGTGAACAGGAAGCTTATCGCCGGATTCAGCGCTATGCCATGACAAAACGCCTTAGCATCAAAGAGGTTGCGGAGGCCATTGTACGGGCGGCTGGCGGAAAAGTATAAGGGTAAGTCCGTTTTTGACAAGTCAAGTTGACTGGTCAAAACGGACTCTTTGTTTTTTTGACTTTTTTAGCTTTGCAACTTGACATTTTGACTAAGAAACATTATTATAAGAATTGCAGTTAGCACTCAGGTGTGACGAGTGCTAACAAGCCAACCTTGTTATTTTATTTTATAGGAGGAATACCTATGATTAAACCATTAGGCGAAAGAGTTGTTATTGAAGTTGCTGAGGGCGATGTAAAGACTGCCAGCGGTATTGTTCTGCCGGATACGGCCAAAGAGAAGCCGCAGAAGGGCACTGTCGTTGCTGTTGGTTCTGGCAAACTGCTGGATAACGGCGAGCGCGCAGCTATGGAAGTTAAAGAGGGCGATGTAGTTGTCTTCTCGAAATATTCTGGCTCGGAAGTCAAAGTGGATGATAAAGAATACCTGATTGTTCGCGAGAGCGACATTCTGGCTGTTATGTAATAGACGTTATACATTTCCTTGGAGGTAATATAAATGGCTAAACAGATTCTGTTTGATGAAGATGCACGCCGCGCTCTTGGCCGTGGCGTTGATGCACTGGCTAACGCCGTAAAAGTTACGCTTGGACCGAAAGGCCGCAACGTTGTCCTGCAGAAGAAATTCGGTGCCCCGACGATTACGAACGATGGTGTAACGATTGCTCGCGACATCGAGCTCGAGGATCCGTTTGAGAACATGGGCGCACAGCTGGTCAAAGAAGTTGCTACGAAGACCAACGATATCGCTGGTGACGGTACGACGACGGCAACGCTCTTGGCTCAGGCTATGATCCAGGAAGGCATGCGTAATGTCGTTGCTGGTGCTAATCCGATGATCATCAAGAAGGGTATCGATACGGCTGTCAAGGCTCTTGTTGAGGAAATCAAGACGAAAGCTAAGAAGGTTGATGGCAAGGCTGACATCGCTCAGGTTGCTTCCATTTCTTCGGCTAACGAAGAGACGGGCGAGCTGATTGCTGAGGCTATGGAGAAGGTCGGCAAAGACGGCGTCATCACCGTTGAGGAGTCCAAGTCCATGACGACGAACCTTTCCGTTGTGGAAGGCATGCAGTTTGACCGCGGCTACATCTCCCCGTACCTCGTAACGGATACGGACAAGATGGAAGCAATCCTTGACGATCCGTATATCCTCATTACGGATCGCAAGATTTCCGCTATTGCTGATATCCTGCCGATTCTCGAGCAGGTTGTAAAACAGGGCAAACAGCTGGCTATCATCGCTGAGGATGTTGACGGCGAGGCTCTGACGACGATTGTTGTCAATAAGCTCCGTGGCACCTTCAAGGCTCTGGCTGTCAAAGCTCCGGGCTTTGGTGACCGCCGCAAGGCTATGCTCGAGGATATTGCTATCCTGACGGGCGGTAATGTTATCAGCGAGGAACTGGGCCGCAAACTCGACAGCGTAACGATTGAAGACCTGGGCCGTGCCCGTCAGATTCGCTCCACGAAAGAGGAGACGACGATTGTTGATGGTGTAGGCGATAAGGATGCTATCGCAGCTCGCGTTGCTCAGATCAAGAAACAGATTGCCGAGACGACCTCTGACTTCGATAAAGAAAAACTCCAGGAGCGTTTGGCTAAACTCGCTGGCGGTGTAGCTGTCATCGAAATCGGCGCTGCAACGGAAGTTGAGATGAAAGACCAGAAATACCGCATCGAGGATGCGCTCAACGCTACGCGTGCAGCTGTTGAGGAAGGTATCGTTGCAGGTGGCGGCACGACCTTCATCGACATCCTGCCGGCACTGGATAAAATCCAGGCTGAGGGCGATGAGAAAGTCGGCGTAAACATCGTTCGCCGCGCCATCGAAGAGCCGGTTCGCCAGATTGCCAACAACGCAGGCCTTGAAGGCTCGGTTGTCGTCGAGAACGTCAAGAAAGCTGGCGACGGCATCGGTTTCAACGCACTGAAGAACGAGTATGTTGACATGATCAAAGCTGGTATTGTTGATCCGGCTAAGGTTACGCGTTCCGCTCTGCAGAATGCTGCTTCCATTGCTTCCATGGTTCTCACGACGGAGACTCTCGTCGCTGACAAACCGGAAGAGAAACCGGCTGCTCCGGCAGCTGCACCGGGCATGGGCATGCCGGGCATGATGTAAGGGATTCCCTTATAGCAACCTTTAACAGGAAATAGGAGACAGGCTGGGAAGGAAACTTCCTGGCCTGTTTTTTTATCCTGACGGGATAGGGGCAGCTGGTATTGACTAGCTTCGATAAATTGGTTATAATGTTCAAGCATTGAAAATTTCATCAATGCCTGAAAAAGAAGAAAATCCAGAAGAAAACATCCTGTTGTTCTGGTGTAAAAAAAGAAATAAATTCATTTCTAGCGCAAGTTCTCGAAAGTGGTCGCATTGCTTTTGAGAAGACGAGGAGAAGGTTGTCGAATAGTCAGCGGATGCCTTCCGGCCGGCCCGGTCGATAGAAATCTGTTAAAGCTTGGGTGTGAACCTGAGAGGTAGAGCGGATGGAGGACACAACAGGATCGTACAATTTCATAGGAGGTACTATTATGTGTGGTATCGTTGGTTATGTCGGAGATAAGCAGGCAGCAAATTTCCTGCTGGAAGGCCTTGCTAAGCTCGAGTATCGTGGTTATGACTCGGCTGGTATCGCTGTATTCAATGGCGAAAGCATCCGAGTGGAGAAGAGCGTTGGCCGTCTGGCATCCTTGAAGGATAAAATCAAGGATGATATGCCGCAGGGCGTTATGGGCATTGGCCATACCCGTTGGGCAACCCATGGCCGTCCGTCCGACCGTAACTCCCATCCGCATACCGATTGCTCCGGTGATTTCGTGGTGGTTCACAATGGCATCATTGAGAACTATCTGACGTTAAAAGAGGATCTCATTGAGAAAGGGCATGTGTTCAAATCGGAGACGGATACAGAAGTGGTAGCACATCTTATCGAGGAAGTCTACAATGGTGACTTTGTGGCATCGGTACGGGAAGTCCTGCGCCGGGTGGAAGGCTCCTATTCCCTCGTGTTTATGTGCAGCAAGCATCCGGGGATGCTGATTTGTGCAAAACAGGATAACCCGCTGGTTATCGGTCTGGGCGAGGGGGAAAACTTCATCGCTTCGGATATTCCGGCTATTATCCAGTACACGCGCCGTACGTATATCCTGAACGATGGCGAGATGGCTGTCCTCACGAAGGATTCCATCAAAATTTCCAATCGTCAGGGTGAGCCGGTGACCAAGAAGGTATTTGAGGTCAACTGGAATGCGGAAGCTGCTGAGAAGGGCGGCTATGAGCACTTCATGCTCAAGGAGATTCATGAGCAGCCGAAGGCAGTCCGTGACACGACGAGTCCGCGTATTGCCAAAGATGGCAAGAGCATCGTCATGGACGAGCTCAAATGGGATGCAGATTATCTCAATTCCTTTAACAAGATTTATATCGTTGCTTGCGGCACGGCTTATCATGCCGGCCTCGTAGGCAAATACTATATCGAAAAACTCGTCCGCACGCCGGTCGAAGTTGATGTTGCTTCGGAGTTCCGTTATCGTGACCCGATTATCGATGAGAACACGCTGTTCATTGTCGTTTCCCAGTCGGGTGAGACCAGTGATACGCTGGCTGCCATGAAGGAAGCAAAACGCCTGGGCGCCAAGACATTGGCACTTACGAACGTTGTCGGTTCCTCGATTGCCCGTGAAGCCGATCAGGTTATCTATACCTGGGCTGGCCCGGAAATCGCGGTTGCTTCCACGAAGGCTTACACGACGCAGATTGTGTTGTTCTTCATGCTGGCACTTTACATGGCACAGATTAAGAAGAGCCAGCCGGCTGAGCGTTTGGCAGAACTTATCAGCCAGCTCCAGAAGATTCCGGCGCAGATTAGCGAAACGCTGGAAGATGTAAATCCAATCAAGACGTTTGCCAAGCAGTATGGCTTCAATGAAGATGTATTCTACATTGGCCGCTCCTTGGATTATGCCGTAGCCCTTGAGGGGTCTTTGAAGCTTAAGGAAATTTCCTACATCCATGCTGAGGCTTATGCAGCTGGTGAGCTCAAACATGGCACGCTGGCTTTGATTGTGGAAGGGGTTCCGGTCATTGCATTGGCAACCCAGAAGAGCGTTTATGAAAAGACGCTGTCCAACATCAAAGAGGTCAAGGCACGCGATGCTGTGGTAATCGGTATTGCAGCGGAAGGCGATGAGGAACTGGAGAAATATGTTGACCATGTTATCAAGGTTCCGGAGACGGATGAGCTGCTGATTCCGATTCTTACGGTAGTTCCGCTGCAGCTCCTGGCATATTTTGCCGCTATCACGCGTGGCTGTGATGTCGATAAACCGCGTAACCTGGCAAAATCCGTTACGGTTGAGTAAGTTGACCAGTCAATTGTCAGACTGATAGTAGAAAATCCCGTTCGTATCATTGATACGGGCGGGATTTTTTGGCTAAAAAAGATTCTTTTGTATTAAACGGTTTCGTGATAAAATAGAAAGCGTTCATTTTGGGCATATAGGAGGGTAAATGAGAAGAATTGGCAAGAGAATTACTGAAGCTTGAACATATCAATAAATCCTACGAAGACCGGCAGATTTTGGAAGACCTCAATCTCACGATTCACGAGAATGAGTTTTTGACCCTTTTAGGACCATCAGGCTGCGGCAAGACGACTATTTTGCGCATGATTGGCGGGTTTGAGACGCCGGACAGCGGCCGCATCCTGTTCGATGGCAGGGATATCACCAGCCTGCGTCCGGAGAAGCGTCAGGTCAATACGGTATTCCAGAAATATTCGCTGTTCTCGCATATGGATGTGGCTGAAAATATTGCCTTTGGCCTGAAGCTCAAGGGCAAGAGCCAGAGCTATATCCGGGATAAGATAAAATATGCCTTGAAGCTCGTCAATCTGGATGGCTATGAGCATGCACAGGTTACGCAGATGTCAGGCGGCCAGCAGCAGCGGATTGCCATTGCGCGGGCTGTCGTCAATGAGCCAAAAGTCCTTTTGCTCGACGAGCCGTTTTCGGCACTCGACCTTAAGCTGCGCCAAAGCATGCAGCGGGAAATCGTCAAACTCAAAAAGGAACTTGGCATTACCTTTATTTTCGTCACGCACGACCAGCAGGAGGCGCTGTCGATGTCCGATACGGTCGTCGTCATGAATCAGGGCTGGATTCAGCAGATTGGCACACCGGAGAGCGTTTACAACGAACCCGAGAACGCCTTTGTTGCTGATTTTATCGGTGACAGTAATATCATTGATGGCATTATGGTCCGTGATAAGCTCGTACATCTGCTGGGCAAGGATATTCCCTGCATCAATACGGGCTTCGGGGAAAACGTCCCTGTCGATGTGCAGATTCGTCCGGAGGACATCCAGATTTGTGCGCCGGAGGAAGGGCAGTACCGGGGCATAATCCGCCAGGTAATATTTAAAGGAACGGTCTATGATATTACCGTGGAGGCCGGCGGTTTCTCCTGGCTGATTCAGACGATTACCGGTCACGAACAAGGAGCTGAGGTAGGCATCCGCCTCGCGGCGTCAAATATACAGATTATGGCAAAACCGGCCTCGGAAGATGAGGAGGCCGTATCGGATGAGTAATTCAAAATCTTTGCAGCGATTCTTTGCCGTGCCCTTTGGCATCTGGTCAGCGCTTTTCATTGTATTGCCGCTCTTTTTTGTCCTCTGGCATGGCCTTACGGACGGTAATGGCGCATTTACGCTGGAAAATCTTACGACGGTGCTTCAATGGGAGTATTTGAAGGCGTTGGGATTATCCGTGGAGCTGGCACTCGTCAGCACGATTATCTGCCTGGTTCTGGCTTATCCGCTTTGTCTTATCCTTCAGGGGCTGCGGAAGGCGAAGGGAATCATGATTTTCCTTTTGTTCCTGCTGCCGCTTTGGATGAATTCCCTGCTGACGACGATGGCCTGGCAGACGATTTTGGAGAAGAATGGCATATTAAATGAAATTCTCCGCTTCTGCGGTCTGCCGGATATGGCACTTATCAATACGCCGGCGGCTATCATCATCGGCATGGTCTATAATTTCCTGCCCTACATGGCTTTGCCGCTTTATGTGTCCATATCGCGCATTGACCACAGCATCATCGAGGCGGCTTGGGATTTAGGGGCTAACCGCTGGCAGACGTTCCGCCATGTTATGGTTCCGCTGTCCATGCCAGGCATTGTCAGTGGCTGCACGATGGTGTTCATTCCGGCGCTCACGACTTTTGTTATCAGTGCGCTGCTTGGTGGCAATAAAATCCTGCTAATCGGCAACATCATCGAACAGGAATTTACGGCTGCCTACGATTGGCAGCTCGGCAGTGCGTTGTCGATGGTTCTCATGGTATTTATCATTTTGAATATCCTGCTGGAAGCCTTTACGGAAAACACGGATTCCCGAAAGAAGGTGAAAGCATGAGAGAACAGATCAAAAAGTTCTATTTAGGGCTGGTCGTATTGTTCATGTATGCGCCAATTGCCGTACTGATTGCGCAATCGTTCAATGCCAGCCGCTATCGCGGCCAGTGGACCGGTTTTACGTTCCAGTGGTATGCGGCACTGATTGAGAACGAAGATATTATGAATGCGTTCCTCAATACGCTTTCTATTGGCGTTTTGTCGGCGGCGGTGGCAACATTGCTGGCGTTAGTGACAGCGCTGGGCATGCGGCGCATGGGCAGCCAGGGCCGCATCTTTTTCCGTGGCCTTGCCAACGTTCCGCTGCTCAATGCGGATATCGTTACGGGAATATCGCTGATGCTCTTGTTTTTGGGTTTCGGTTTGCGGTTGGGGTATGATACGATTCTCATGGCGCATGTCGTCATCAATCTGCCCTATGCGATGCTTTGTATTTTACCGCAGGTTCTGCTGATGGACCGGGTCTGCTATGAAGCGGCCCTCGACCTCGGGGCAACTCCTGCCCAGGCGTTTTACCGGGTAATCCTGCCCGAGTTAAAACCTGGCATAATGGCAGCGTTTCTCTTATCCTTTGCCATGTCGGCCGACGATTTTATCGTGACGTACTTTACGAAAGGCGCGGGAATCGAGACGCTGACAACGGAAATCTATGCTGAGTTGAAACTCGGCATTCATCCCGAGATGTATGCGCTTTCCACCTTGTTCTTCGGGGCAGTGGTTGTGCTGGTATCCCTGTTGCTGTTTAACTACCGTGTTATCCGGCGCTACCGCAAGGCAGAGAAAAGGGGGGCGGACGAATGAAGATGTATTATCGCAGCTTGCTGGTCCTGCTGCTGTTTGTCGGCAGCCTCTTTTACGCTGGCTGTGACATGTTTGCCGAAGAGCAGGAAGAGGGAGATAACCTTCTTTACGTTTACAGCTGGGGCGATTATTTGTCGCCGAAAGTCTTGGAGCAGTTCGAGGAAGAAACTGGCATCCATGTCGTTTTGGACGAATACGATACAAATGAGAGCATGTATCCAAGAATCGCTGAAGGTGCCGAAAATTATGATGTGCTCTGTCCTTCGGATTACATGATACAAAAACTCATTGAGCACGATTTGCTGCAGCCGCTGGAGTTTTCTAAGCTGCCCAATGCGCAAAAGTACATTGGGGAGGATTTCTTCCGCCAGTCGGAAGCCTTTGATAAGGGGCGTAAGTATAGCGTTCCTTATTGCTGGGGAACTGTTGGCATCATGTACAATACCAGGATGGTAAAGGAGCCGGTCGACAGCTGGTCGATTCTCTGGGACCCCAAGTACAAGGGGGAGATTCTCATGCAGGATTCGGCACGGGATGCGTTTATGATTCCGCTCCGGATGCTGGGGTATTCGATGAATACGAAAAATCCCCAGGAACTTGAGGAGGCACGCAATCTGCTTATCCAGCAGAAGCCTTTGGTACAGTCCTATGGCGTGGATGATATCCGCGATAAATTGAGTTCGGGCGAGGCGGCGCTGGGCGTTATTTTCTCGGGCGAAGCTATCAATCTGATGAAAGCAAATCCGGATTTGCGCTTCTGTCCGGCGCCGAAGGAAGGAACGAACCTCTGGATTGATTCTTGGGTTATTCCGAAAAATGCCCGTCATGTTGAAAATGCCCATAAATTCATCGATTTCATCTGTCGGCCGGATGTTGCTGCTAAGAATTTTGAAGCATTAGGCTACTCGACACCCAATATGTCGGTGCGCGAGCAGGAAGAGGATGATGAGGAGATGGAAGATTACCTCGATATCGCTTTCCCGCCACCCTCTGTCTATCGTGGGCAGGAAACCTACAGCTATTTAGGGGAGACTTTGGATAAGCTGTATACCCGCCTGTGGCTTCAGGTAAAAGTTGAATAGTGGTTAAATGGCCGTGATGGAACGGCTTGATGGTGATAGGTGAAGTTCCCCTGACTTTCTTTTGAGAGGTCAGGGGAACTTTTTGTGTTATGTTAGAGGATTATTTTGCTTTCATGTGGAATATAAAAAATGTGAGTTGTGATGTAGTGAGGAGGGAATTACACTACAAGTTCTATTAAGGAGAGATGTAGTATGGGATTAAAACAAAAATTTATAGTTCTAGCCGGTGTAGTAGGAATACTGATGGCTATCATGTCGGTGGTGGGCTATTTCGTAGCCAGCTCCGACTTGCAGGCAAGTGTGGATACGGAGCTTTCGGCAACGGTATCCAAAGAGGCTTCCAACCTGGATGGTTGGCTGCGTGAGAAGAAAGCTGTCGATGTCAGCACGGCAAATGCAGCAACGGAAGCTAAAGGGGATTTAAGCCGTATCAAAACCAAGGCTTCCATGGGAACGATTGCTTCGGATAAAGAGATCCTTGAAATGTCCATCGGCTTAGAGGATGGATATTTCGGCGTGTTCCATTCTCCGGATGAGACAGGCAAGAAGGACCCCACGCAGCGTCCTTGGTATAAAGAGGCCAAGGCTGCTGGGCAAACGGTCTTTACCGAAGCCTATGTAGCAGCCAGTACGGGAAAACTAGTGGTGTCTGTGGCAACCCCCATTAAAAATGAGGGGCAGTTCATTGGGGCAACCTGCACCGATATTGCGCTGGATGTTTTGGAGAAGCAGGCGGAAACCATGAAATACCATGGGGAAGGTCAGGGCATCATCTTAGAAAAGACTGGCAACATCCTGGCAACAAATGGCATTGGCGAGGCCATGAAGAACATTAAGGACGTGAAGGGCGTCGGGGAACACTTTGCTGAGATGTCCCAGAAGGAAAGCGGCTATTTCGAGATGGACTTCAATGGCGAGACGCAGCTCTTCTCCTACACCACGGTTCCTACAACGGGATGGATTCTTGGTATTGCTGTTCCAAAATCCTTTGTCTTTGCTTCGTTGAATCAATTGAAGATTATTTATGGAGTTTTGACGATTCTGGGATTGCTCGTTACCATGGTGGCCTTCCTGTTCTTCTCGCGGAAGATTACCAATTCGATTGTCAGCCTGGAAAATCATGCGACCCAGCTGGCCGATGGCAATCTGAGAATGGAACAGATTCCGGTGTTGTCTGACGATGAAATTGGTCAGCTGACCCGAGCCTTTAATACCATGAGCAATAACCTGCGCAATTTGATTACGCAGATGGCAACCACTTCGGAGCAGGTGGCCGCTTCCTCGGAAGAGCTTACCGCCAATGCACAACAGTCGGCGGAAGCTTCGGTTCATGTGGCGGAAACAGTGGGCGGTGTATCCTTGGCTATGGAAAACCAGCTAAAGGATATCAACGGAGCCAAGCAGAATGTGGATGTGGTGTTTACGGACATTACGGCCATGACGGACAAGGCACGCAAGGTTTCCAATACTTCTACTGACACGGCTAAGGCTGCTCAGCAGGGGGCGGAATTGATGGAAAATGCCATTGCCCGCATGGGACATATTGAAAAAAGTGTTATGGCATCAGCAGACGTGGTGGCCAAATTAGGCGAGAACAGCCAGCAAATCGGTCAGATTGTCGAAGCGATTTCTTCGATTGCTGAGCAGACAAATCTGTTGGCACTCAATGCAGCCATCGAGGCAGCACGGGCCGGTGAATATGGCCGTGGCTTTGCTGTAGTCGCCGAAGAGGTTCGCAAACTTGCAGCAGAATCTCAAGAATCGGCTGAGCAAATTAAAGAGCGCATCGGCTCGATTCAGAAAGATACGGCAGAAGCTGTGGAATCCATGAATGCCGGAACCGAAGAGGTAAAATCGGGAACAGCGGCCATTCGCGAAGTCGGAGCAAGATTTGCGGATATCCTGTCCATGGTCAATGGCATCAATGAGCAGATGGAAGAAATCACGGGTTCAGTGAAAAAGGTTGCCGATGGTGCCGATAATATTGTCAAGGCGGTGGATTCCATCGACTCCATTAGCCGCAAGACGGCGGAAAATACGGGGTCGATTTCCGCGGCTACAGAAGAGCAGTCTGCGTCTAACGAAGAAATTGCAGCGGCCTCCCAGTCGCTGTCGAAGATGGCTGCTGATATGCAAACGGCAATTGGCAAGTTTAAATTTTAAAATCTTTCCTTCATAGCAAAAGGCCCTGCCAGGGTGATACCCTGGCAGGGCCTTTTGTCATGAGAAATTAGTGGAAGGATTCTTCATCAATATGATAGGTGTTGCGGATTTCTTTTGCCTTGTAAAGGGCTTTATCTGCTCGTTTTATCAAAGTGTCAATGGAAGCGTCGTCAGGCAGGAATTGGGCAGCACCGATGGAAATTGAGACGGTCATCGATTGCTTATCCGTGGACACAAAAGCATGCTCTTGGATACAGGCGTTAAGTCGGTGCAGATAAGAGGGCAACGCTTTCTGGCTTAAAGAAGGCAGCAGCAGAATGAATTCATCCCCGCCCCAACGGATAAGCGAATCGTGTTGCCGGATATTTTGGCTGATGATTTTTACGGTATCGGTTAGGACTTTGTCGCCAAAATCATGGCCCATGGTGTCATTAACCTTTTTGAAGTAATCGATGTCAAACATCACGAGGGTGATATTTTGATTTGTTTCCTGATAGGTCTGCAAAGCCTGTTTCAATTGCTGGGTTCCATAGTGACGGCTGTGGGCATTGGTAAGAGCGTCGTGGTCAATGACTAGTTGCAAATCCTTTATTTCCTCGTTTTGAGATTGGCGTTGGCGGCGGTAGAGCCGATAGAGATAAAAAGATGTAAAGATGATTCCGCTTATGGAAAAAAGATAGCTAAAAAGAATCAGCCATTTGAGCCAGGGCTTTCCTGCAAAAATATATTCCCAAATGGAATGATAGGGGATGCCCATGCAAATAATCCAATTGTAATCCGGATAGAGACGAGCGTAGGTGAGCTTTTGGGAAAGCTCATTGGAGTTTAAATCTTTGAAGTAATAGCTGTAAAAGAGCGAATTTTGCGAGCAAACCCCTTCTAGCTCGGTGCGGTAGGGATAGTTCCCTTTGGCATCCGGGGTTTCAGTAGATAACAGGATGCCTTCGGTATTGCGGAGATTGGGGTGAATGAGACGCCTGGCATAACCATTGCCGCCGTCGTAGTCAATTACTTCGTTAATCCAAATATAGGTACCATCGGTATTGGTGGCCGAGTAAAAGGTTTTCCGTAAAAGATTCTCGACGACTTCCTGTACTTCCTGTTCGGAAATGGGTTGTCCTTTCTTCTTATGGGTGGTAATGATTTCGTTGCGGGTGGCATCGATAGACAGCAAAATGTTGTCTACAGTATGTTGGATGTAAGTTTTTTGGAAATTAAGTGCATTCTGATAGAGGGCGTAGGTCCCTGCCGCTTGAATGAGGAATAAGGAAAATAAGCAAATGAGGCAAATAAAAGCGACACGGGATAACGTCCGGTCTTGAACGCTGACCATAAAATCATCTGCCTCTCCTGGTATAGAGTATTAGACTATGTCTGCCGTAGATATTCGTGAAGAAAATAAAAATTCCTGCTGAAAAAGAGGATTCTTTACAAATAGCTAGAATAAAACATGTAGAAAAATGTCAATGGTAAAAATGTTAAAGGAGACGGAGTTATGAATAAAAAAGCAGATGCATTTCAAAAATATCTTGATGCGGATGAAAACAAAAAAACTGCGTTCCAACGGGAAGAAGTGAAAGACGATACGCAAAAAACCGTGGTCTTCCGTTCCCATATTGTGGTGGAAGGGCAGCAGCTTCCCACGCTGGTCATTTTGGATGACAGTGTATTTTCCATGATTCGCATTCAGGTATCTCCGCAAGCGAAGACCGAAGAGAATGAACTCAAGGTTTTAAAAATGGTTAATGAGTTTAATCTAAAATACAAGCCATTTAAGCTCTATTTCGATGCAGCAGGGTCGTTGATTTTAGATGTTTGTCTGCTTACTCCTGGTGAGGATTTCAGTGAGTTAGGCGACGAAATCTACGGTATGTTTGATGTGCTTATCAACTTCCTCAACGAGTCCTATCGTCCAATCATGAAAGAAATCTGGTAATTTTTCATAAAAAATCAAAAAAGGTGTTGACAAGTGCGCTGATGACGTGTAATATAGTACAAGTCATCAGCGCACAGCACTTTCGCAAAGCGCTAAGGACAAAGATTGTTCTCTGAAAACTAAACAATGTAAAATGAAATCATGCAACATGATTTAAGCCAGATGTTAATGAAGCTTCGG
>FNCM01000024.1 GCA_900100835.1 Selenomonas sp. WCT3
CCCCTAGCGGCGGCGAAGAGCTGCTTCGAATCTGAACCCAGCTACCCTACAAACTGCAATTTGAAAAAAGCCCCCAATGCGTAGAAATTTCACGCCAACGCATCGAGGGCTCTATCTATTTACCTATTTTACACCACACCATGCGCAATCATGATGTCAGCTACTTTTACAAAGGCTGTGATGTTGGCACCCGCCACCAAATCATCCGGGTCTGCATATTTTTCTGCATTCGTTTTCGAACTGCGATAAATATTGCTCATAATATCCTTGAGCTTGTTATCCACTTCCTCGAAGGTCCACTGCAGACGCTCGGAGTTCTGGGACATCTCCAGTGCCGATACGGCTACACCGCCAGCATTGGCGGCCTTGGCCGGGGCAAACAGTACCTTATTCTGCTGGAAATAATCAATAGCTTCCAGCGAAGAGGGCATATTAGCGCCTTCACCTACTGCGATGACGCCATTGGCCACCAGTTTCTTGGCGCTCTCCAAATCAATTTCCCCTTGGGTAGCACAGGGAAGTGCGATATCGCATTTCACCGACCAGACTCCCGTGCAGCCCTCATGATACTCGGCCTGGGGATGGGTCTTGACATATTCCTTAATGCGGCCACGGCGAACCTGCTTGATTTCCTTTACCGCCGCCAGGTCAATGCCATTAGGGTCGTAGACATAGCCATTGGAATCGGAGCAGGTTACCGGTTTAGCGCCAAGCTGCTGGGCTTTCTCAATGGCATAGGTTGCCACATTGCCCGAGCCGGAAATCACCAAAACCTTATCCTTCAGGCTGATATTCTTATCGTCGAGCATATTCTTGACGAAATACAACAAGCCATAGCCTGTAGCCTCAGGGCGGGCCAAGCTGCCCCAATAATCCACACGTTTGCCCGTGAGCACGGCTGCATCATAGGCATTGCGGATGCGTTTGTACTGGCCAAACAAATAGCCAATCTCACGGCCGCCCACACCAATGTCACCGGCCGGCACATCCACATGCGGACCGATATGACGGTAGAGCTCCGTCATAAAGCTCTGGCAAAAATTCATAACTTCATTATCCGATTTCCCATGCGGGTCAAAATCCGAACCGCCCTTCGCGCCACCGATGGGAAGCCCCGTCAAGGCATTCTTGTAAACCTGCTCAAAAGCCAGGAATTTCAAAATGTCAAGATTAACGCTAGGATGGAAGCGCAAGCCGCCTTTATATGGCCCCACCGCGCTGTTCATCTGCACGCGGAAACCGCGGTTGATGTGAATCTCACCCTTATCATCCTGCCATGGTACCCGGAAGGAGACGACGCGCTCTGGCTCTACCATGCGCTCGAGAATCTTCTGTTCCTTATATTCCGGATGTTTCTCCAGAACCGGTACGACAGTCTCCAAGACTTTTGAAACCGTGGTTTTGAACTGCTTTTGTTCGGGGTCACGCGTTGCAATGAGATCCAGGGTATCCTGGACATACTGTTTCATGTCTGCCAAAGTAAATCGCTCCTTTTATGAAATTATTTTACCGTTACAAGATTACATAAATTATGCATCTCCAACGGTTTCAGTATACTATATTTTGTCGCAATTGTATATAGTTTTAATACACAGTGTATTATTTCATCCCATTATTTCTATTCATTGCGCACATATTCCCGCGGAATCGATTGCAGGAACCGGCTCATATGACGGTAATGACCATATTGCTGCTGGGTCCAAGACACAAACAACTGCCGCTTAGCCCTGGTGATGGCCACGTAGAAAAGCCGTGCCTCCTCAGCCAGCCGGCCGGCTTTATCGGCCTGAAATCCGGGGAAGGTTCCTTCCTGCATTCCAGCCAAAAACACATAATCAAACTCCGAACCCTTGGCCTGATGAACCGTAATAATGGGAATCTGGGGCTTCTGGGTCAAGGCATCCAATTCCGTATTGGAAAGGGTCGTAAACCGCAAAAAACGGTTCACAGCATCCAGCGGAGAAATCCCCTTATCATCCAAATCCCGAGCCTGACGGAACAAATCCCGCAGGTTTTCTATGCGCTGTAATTCCTTATGCTGCTGGTAATAATCGCTTACCCCAGCTTCCACCACAATTTCTCCCAAAAGCTGCCAGGGGCGAAGAACCAACGCCCGCTCCCGAAAGCCATCCAGCAGTGCAGCCATATCCGTAAATTTATCCAGCCACTGGGCCAGCAACTGCCGCCGCGTGTCCTGCTGGCTGCGAATTTCCCGCTCCACAACGTATTGAAGGATTTCTGCCGTCGCCATAATATCGTCCAGTGCATCATGGGAAGACTTATGACTTACGCTGCAATACTCCCCCAAATATTCCAATTTATAACTGGGAAGATTCGGGTAAAACCGGCGGAAAATATCCAAGGTATCATAATAGGTGATATAGGAAAAGGCTGGCAGGTTAAGCCGCGACAAATGGCTGTTTAGAATACTAAGGTCATAGGTCACATTATGCCCGACAATTACCGCGTCTTGGGCAAAGGCACAAAAATCCCGCAGGACATCTGCCGGATCATCCCCATTTGCCTGGAGCCACGCATCGGTCATCTTATGGACACGAACCGAATCCCCCACCCGCCGGGTAGGCCGCAGCACCCGCTGGAATTCCTCCTTAATGGTGCCATCCTTTGCCAGCCGGATGCCGGCAATCTGAATAATTTCATCCCGGGTGGTATCCACGCCGGTGGCCTCCACATCGAAGACCACCAGATTTTCCTGCTCCCAAGCGGAAAGGAGCAGCGCAAAGGGGTCACCGTCCCTGCGGGCAATGGGGTCGAGAAAATCCGTCAGCCGAATGCCCGCCCGGCGATATTCTTCCGAGGACAATTTGCGGATTGTCGCAGGACCAATTCCCTGACCAAAGCGGTTTAAAATGCGGACAAAACTAGCCACATCGTGCTTATTGATAATAAGCCGCAAAAATGCCAGCACATCCTTCACTTCCTGACGGCGGAAGAATTTCACCTCATCAATCAGCATAAAGGGCAGCCGCTGCCCCTCAGGCTGCATGCGTCCTAAGGAACGGAACTGGGCCGACAAATCCTTATTATACCGATTGCTCCGGGTCAGAATACAAACCCTGGAATAATCGCTTACCGGCAGCTGCTGAATCCTGTAGTATATCCACTGGGCCTCCTCAGAAAAATCCATGGCCCCTTTAAAGACAATGGGTTCCCCTCGCTCGGCACTAACTGCGGTAATGCCTTCGGGATAAAGGGCCGACACCCGTTCCGGGAACAATTCCTGCAGGCTGGCAAAAGACGCCCGGAGCAGCACCTGGGTCGACCGATAGTTTTCGTGCAACACAATACGGCACGGCTGATAATCCTGCTGATACTTTCGCAGCACCAATTCCGGATGTGACCCGCGCCACTCATAAATCGTCTGAAAGTAATCCCCGCAAAGCAGCAGATGACTGCTGCCAAAGATACGGGATATGATATCATACTCTAATGCACTGGTATCCTGCACTTCGTCGATATTGATGTAGACAAAGCGACGAGCCCAGCGCAATGCCAATTCCGGCTGAGAAAATAGTTCCCCTGCTCTCACGATGAGGTCCGTGAAATCCAATCCGTGAAGCTCATGTATGCGCTGGTCATATTCAGCTGCAACACCTGGCCCCCAGTCCTGCCATCCCTGGTACAGCTGATCGTAATAACGGTACGTATCATCTACTGCCAGGGCACGCACCTCCGCAGCGTCCATCTCCATCAGCCTTGCCAAGGTCTTTTGGTAGTCCTCTTTATCACTGGCACCGAAAAAATGGTATTCTGCCCGTTTTTCCTTGAGCTGAGCCACTAAATTCTGCACAGCCTTTAGCGGCCAGACCTCCTCCAAAATTTCTTTGAGAATCCCTTTGGAATCGGTCTCGTCGAATAAGATAAAATCCGAAAACAAATCCGAGTTCCGCTTTGCCTCGGCCTTAATCACATCATAGCAAAAGCCGTGGAAGGTCCGTACCAGCACCCGGCTGCCTGCCGCCCCAGCCTTTTCCTCCACCCGCTGCCGCATTTCCCGGCAAGCCTTATTGGTAAAGGTAAGACACAGGATTTCCTCCGGAAGCGCCCGCTGATTTTCCAAGATGCTGGCAATGCGGCAGGCCAGGGTATTGGTCTTTCCCGTTCCCGCCGGTGCCAATAGCAGGATATTTTTATCCAGCTCCTCCACCGCTTGGCGTTGTGCTTCGTTTAAATCCGAAATATCCAAAGATGTTCCCCTCTCTCGCCGAGTATCAGGAATTCAGTGATGACTCAAAAATCTCAACACAGGATTTCTTGCGAATGGCCGCTATCATTTCCTCATAGGATGCCGGCTGCATGCCCATGCGAATGAATTTATCGTGCATGGCAATCTCCCGTTCAATGGCGGATTCCGATATTCCCTCAGCCCTTGCCACTTCTCTAAATTCTGCTGCTGTCATAAACACTTCCTCCTAAATGATTCATTCTGCGTTTTGTCCGAGTATTCTTATTCGACGCCGAGCAGCCCATTCCCTGCCCTTAAGAGCCATAGGTCTCCACCTGCATCTTTCTGCCATTGGTATGGAACACCACTGCCCCATCCTCATCGGTCCGATAAATTTTGCTGCCCATCCCTTGATAGCGCTTTAGCACCGACTCTTTTGGATGGCCGAAGCTGTTGTCCCTGCCAACGCAAAACACCGCCCAACGGGGATGGACCGCCTGCAGGAATTCTTCCGAACTGGAAGTATCGCTCCCATGGTGCCCGGCTTTAATCACCGTGCTTTCCGGGTTGATTCCCTCTTGCAAAAGACTCTGTTCCCTTTCCTTTGTCAAATCCCCTGTGAGCAAGAACGACGCGCCTCCATAGGAAACGCGATAGACATTGGAAGCCTCATTACCGGCCACCATATCTGCCGACAATACCGGCGCATATAATACCTCAATGGTTACCCCATCGATTTGCAGTCGGCTTCCTTGCCTGGCTGCTTCCAATTTGGATAGTACCGGGTCATTATCCCCCAGCCCCATGCTCCTAGCGTAAGCGGACAAGCCTTCTGCCCCGGTGTAAACCTTGCCTACCGGAAGCTTATGCAGGATACTGCCACAGCCAGCCGCATGGTCTTCATGGGCATGGGTCAAAAATACGGCATCCAGACTGCGCACGCCATAATGCAGCAGATAAGGAACCACTACGCGCCCGCCCACATCAAAGGCACCATCTCTTGTCCCCCCTGTATCAAATAGGAAAGCATGGCCCTTGGGCGTCACCACGAGACAGCAGTCCCCCTGGCCCACATCGACAAAATGCACCGAAAGCTCTGGCGTCTGTCCATAACGCCAGCCCCCCACTACCAGGATACCAAGGGCGCCAGCAGCCGCCCAAAAACGCCGTTGCCGCCCCAGTTGCTGGCAGAAAAATTTTTGCTGCTCCTTCTTCAGCAGGAACCACCCCAGCAGCAAATAATAAACCGCCCCTCCTAGGACATTGGGCGACGGCACCCAAATCTGACTGGCAGGGAGCCTCGCCAGAATCCGAAGAATTTCCGCCACGAATCCCAGCAACAGACTGACACCAGTAAACAGGACTGCCCCTACCAAAGGAAGCACCAAAGCTGCCAGCCCGGCAAACAAAGCCGCCACCAGAATCAATTCAATCACCGGAACCGCCAACAAATTAGCCAAAAGCGAGGAGAAAGAAAGCTGATTGAAATACCAGGCCAATACCGGCAAGGCCATCACCTGGGCCCCAATGGTGATGGCCAGGCTGCCAGCCGCCAGTTCCGGCACCTGATGCCCCCGGAGCCACTGACGGATTCCCGGTGCTAAGAATAGCAACCCCGCCGTTGCCAGGAACGACAATTGAAAGCTGATATGGAAAAGCAACAAGGGCGAAATCGCCACCATCACCATGCCGGTCAACAGCAGAATATAACCGGCCGTCTTCTCCCGTTCTAATGCCAGTGACAGAAAGGTCAAGCCCCCCATGATTCCACTGCGTATCACCGGCGGAACACAGCCAGAAAGAATGCTGTACAGGGTGATTGCCCCCATGACCATAACAGCAGTAATCCCCTTTGGGAGCCGCAACAGTCCCGAAAGCCACGCCATCACCGCCGCCAGCAGACTGATATGGGAACCGGACACCGACAAGATGTGAACGATGCCCGTCGCAGTGAAATCCTGCAGCAATTCTGGCTTGATGCCCTCATAACCGCCAAACAACATGGCAAAAACGGCTGCGGCATCTTCCTTGGACATAACCTTTCCCAGCTGATTCCGGTAATGTTCCCGGATGCTTATTATCCAGCGGGCAAAGGCCTTCGTATCCTTGGGCGTTACGGTAATTCCCCGCTTCCCCGTGGATAGGGATGCTGTAATCCCTTGGGCCTTTAAGAGCGCCTTGGTGTCAAGCTGCCCCGGATTTTGATAGCCCTGGGGGATTCTGACTTTTCCTGACGCCTGGATTTCGTCCCCAACCTGAACCGTTGGAATCTCCTGCGGGTTGACACGGCTGTAAACGTACATCCCCCCTGAGGCTTCCTGTTCCTGACCAGTCACTTTGACTTTTGACAAGTCAATTTCATAGCGCAGCTTTTTTTGACCGGTCAAATCTTCTGTTACCCGCGGTTCCGCCCGCAAGGTTCCCGTGACCTTGACCTCTTGGCAGGCGAAATGGGAAATGTCCTGCCCTGGCAGTTTGTCCGTCACCACAAAACGAACCATTCCCGCTGCCATAAACAACAACAAAAACACCAGCCAACATAAGGGGCTCCGCCGCCATACCAGCAAAACTGCCACTAGCAGCAGCAGGATAAACGGCAGCATCAATGCCCCCAGACTCAGGACGCCAATTATTTTCCCCGCCGCAATCCCAGTACAAAGCATGGCAAAACAACCTGCCAAAAAGAGCTGTGGATGCTGTCCCGTCTCCATTTACCACCACTCCTCTAAGATTTACAAACAAATCTTATCCCGGATTTTTGTAAACTTGGCTTCCCCAATGCCCTTTATTTTCTTGATGTCCTCGATGCGCTGAAAATTCCCTTCCGTCTCCCGGTATTCGATAATCCGTTTCGCCATAGCCGGGCCAATACCAGGCAGAGAATCGAGTTCCTTCTCATCTGCTGTATTGATATTGATTAACCCGCTCGCTTCTCCTCCCCGTTTTCCCGCTTTTTGGTCTTTCCCCTTAGGTAAGGAAGCTTGCCGTTCCGGCACCTTCACCTGCTCCCCATCTTTTAGCACCTGCGCCATATTGATATGTTCCTGATCAGCAGTAGGCAGAAGTCCTCCACAAGTGTTTATCGCATCGCCAACGCGTGCCCCCTCTTTTACCGTTACCATCCCAGGTTTATTGACCGCTCCAGTCACGTAAACTGTAATATTAGAGGCCGTTCCCCCTTCTTCACGGCCAGCTTCATCCAGCACTACAGCACTTTCCTGTGCATAGGAACCATATATTGTTCCCATGGCAATAGCAGCTAACAACAGCAACAAAATCCATAAGGATTTTTTGTACATAGGCAAGATACTTTTCCCTCCTTTGTCTTTCGTTATTCTAACCACCTGCTACTTCGCGCCACACGAAAAAACTCCTGCCCAAAGGCAGGAGTTTTTCCGTTTATTATGATAAGTTGTTGGCAATAGTAAAATCAGGCGATAGCCGTGCGGAAGAAATCTTCCACCAAACGGTCCCACCCCATGTCATAGACATTACGCTCTCCGAGCTCGTTTTGATACTGGGCCAAGGCAATGGTCATCAGCGAATCGGCCACATAGCCATCATCATCCATACCGACTTCGGCATAACTGTCATGAACCGTATTGACCACTTCTGATAATCTCGCTGCTGACATATTATCTACTATATAATACATAGCCTCTAGATACTCCCGTGTATCTCTACGATATCCGGATGGAGTTTCTTTGACAGCATCCATAATCTGGCTGATTTGGCTCAATGCTATGAACTTGATTCTGGTAACGTACATTTCTTTTGTATACATACATCATTCCTCCATCCATGGATAAATAATAACATATGTTTACATGTAATGCAAATTGTATGCATGTATACATGTAACACTGTTTACTGAATTATATGACTTTTCTTATTCCTTCTACGCTTGCCATAAACGCCGCGATTGGAGTAAAATTATGTTGTTGAATGATGATTGTCGAATTAATGTAGTTTAGAAACGAAAACCAAGGAGGTTTATTTCGTGGAGAAGATTAGGATTGGGAAAGGTCAAGTATTACATCGGAAAGGCGACGAGGTAAAGACACTCGAAATCGTCCTAGCTGGTGCACTTGCTATGACCGATGGGAATGACATAAACGTACGCCTGGGAAGCGGTTCTATGGCTGGAACTGCCTACCTTCCAGGAGAAACCTATTCCTTCGATTATGTAGCCTTAGAGGATGCCACCTTGATGGCAATGGATTATATGAATCCCGATGATATCGTCGAGGCCATTACGGGAACACCGGCAATAGCACCAGTCATCGCAGCTGCGAATATGGAACTTGCAACGGCGATTCTAGAATCCCTCACTGCTACTACCGATGCTGCCATATCACTTTGCAAAGAGCTCAAATACAATTACAACGAGTACAAATTTATGTGTGTCCAGCTCGGCACCGCACCAGAACAATTCGATTTTGTCGAGCATCTGATTCCGCTGGAATCCTCCGGACTTGATTCCAGTTGGGAGGCTGACCTTTGCCGCGCCTATTGCAGCCAGCGAAGTGCGCTGGATAAGGGCTATTACCCTTTAGATGTAAGCTTCTGCGTGGAGACCGTCATGCGCGCCTCCACCATCAGCCGCAAATTTAGTCAGGAACTCCTTTCAGTCCTGACCTTTGTCGAACAGACAAAATCCGGTGCAGCTTCCTTTATTGAAGCCTTCTATAACGTCAAATCCCGGGTTGACACCAACAATCGCGGTGATTCCAACGCCGCCCCCCATATCCAAAACGCCCTGGATATGATTTTGGCTTTTTCCGGCGTCGACCAGGAAACTGCCGATACCTTCCGCAAGGATGTAAAGGCCTATACGGATACCGAAGACCGTCTGGAAAAATCCGATGAGATGCGCCATCTCCGCCGCAGCCTCTCTGATGGCTTCTATAAAATATATGAAGCGGCCTTCTTCAAGAGCCTCAATACGGACCACCTGCCGGTAGAAGTCCGCATGTTTTTCCTCTTTGGCTTCGTCGACGAGACCCTGGCGGGAACCGCCAACACCGAGATTCTTTACCAGACTGCCGTTGGTTGGGAAAACGACCCGGAAGAACGCATCGTTTCCCTTTACGATTGGCTGCTGAAAATCTATCGCGGACAGGCACTTCCGTCGAAAAACGAGTTCGATAACGACTGGTTCGAATACCTCCGCGAGGAACTTCGCACCGGTTCCATTTCTCAGGCGGAATCCGATTCCCTGCAAAGCGATACCCAGGCGATGGTTTCCTTTGAAATCCGCAACATGGTCACCATTGCCAATAAAGCGACTTATGGCCGCCTAGCTACCTTCGTACCGATTTTCAATGCGCAGGATGTCGTCCGGCCGCTGGAAAAATGTCTTGCCAGCCCAGCTCGGGTTCGGGAAGCCTTCGACAAGGTTACGGATATCGACTATAGCTGTTTCTACCGACCCACGCTGGTCAATTTCCCGGAATTCAAGATTCCCCACTTCATCTACGATGTGGAGGTCAAGCCCTATATCATCCTGATGCCCAACATCGGCAGCCGCGGCCTCATGTGGCAGGAAATCGAAGGCGTCCGCCGCACCACCCCGGCCCATATGATGATTTCCATCTATCATTCCGAAGATCTGGACAATACCGTAGTTCAGATGTGTGCCCAGTTCCGTTGGGAAATGTGCCGCCGCATCCAAGGCGTCCGTTATGCCGACGTATCGGAACCATCCCTTACCTCGGAATACACCAACTATCTCCAGTTCTACCGCAAAAACGGTTATTTGTCGGCTGACATCAAAGAACGCATCAAGATGTCCCTGCAGAAGGCGCGCAATGATTACAAGGTCATTTTCATGAACGATTATGAAAAATACATCCAGAATGAAGCCTTTGGCATGCCACGTCTCAATAAGATTGCCCGGGAAATCTTGTTCAAATACTGCACCTATTCCCAAAAGTTCCGCGATGAACGCGGCACCAATCCACAGTATGCGCCGCTTATGGACCGCTGGAATGTGGCCCATAATTCCCGGGTTCACAACGTTGACCTGGTCCTTCGCAAGGTTCAGCGCATGAATCCGGATGCCGTCCCCCAGGAAATCCTTGACGAAGTAAAATATCTGAAATTGTAAGCGCTATAAAAAAGCTGAGGCCCGAAGAAATTTCTTCGGGCCTCAGCTTTTTTATAGCGCTAATCCTTAAATAGTGTAAAAATTGACGAGCTTGGCGTCGGAGATACCATCCATCCCCTTGATGACTTCCATAACAGCTGCCGGAATATCGTTGTCGATGGTCAGCACCATGAGACTTGTTCCCTCAACCTCCGTCTTGCCAACCTGCATGGCGGAAATATTGATGCCGTTGTTGCCCAGCAGGGAGCCAATCGTACCGATAACACCTGGACGATTGATATGCGGGCAAACCAGGATGCGAGCATGGGGGTCAACGTCGACGCGGAACTTGTTGATGCGGACGATGCGGCCTTCAGCGCCGAACAGCGTACCCTGAACGGAGAGCTCTTTGCCACCAGCCACAGCCTTAACCGTAATGAGGTTCGTGAAGTCTTCAACTTCCCGTTCTTTGACTTCCATGACTTTAATGCCGCGCTCTTTGGCCAGCCCCGGCGCATTTACATAATTTACTTCATTTTCCATGATAGGATTCAGCATGCCCTTGACCACTGCCGTGGTGAGCATTCCCGTGTTGACCTCAGTGATTTCACCATTGTAGATGACTTCCACCTTCTCCACCGGACCGTCGGCCAGGGATACCACGGTGCCGCCCAGGCGCTCAGCCAGCGTAAGATACGGTTTGATTACCTTCATGACCTGGGGGGATACCGGCGCCATATTTACTGCCGTCGATACAGGCTGTCCTTTAAGAGCAGCCAGAATCCCCTCGGAAACATCCAGGGATACGCCAATCTGGGCCTCCACCGTCGATGCGCCAAGATGCGGCGTCAAAACGATGCCCGGCACGCCGACCAGCGGATGGTCCGGTCCCACCGGCTCGCTGGTGTAAACATCGATAGCCGCACCAGCGACAATGCCCTGTTTTACCGCCTCAGCCAAATCCTCTTCGACGATGATACCACCACGGGCACAGTTGACCAGGCGGACGCCCTTCTTCATTTTCTTCATCTGTTCCATACCAATCATACCTTTGGTATCTGGCGTCAGCGGCATGTGAACCGTGATGAAGTCCGATTTGGTGATGACATCCTCAAAGGTGCCAATGGTGACCCCCAGGGATTTTGCACGCTCTTCATTAATATAGGGATCATAGGCAATGACCTCCATATCGAAGGCCATGGCGCGTTTGGCAACACCAGCACCAATGCGGCCCATGCCGATGACACCTAAGGTCTTGCCACGAAGCTCAACGCCCACATACTGCTTGCGATTCCACTCGCCTTTCTGCATCGTCTCATTGGCAATGGGAATATTGCGGGACATGGAAAGCATCATTGCCATGGTATGCTCCGTAGCCGCAATCGTATTTCCGCCCGGAGAATTGATGACGATAATGCCCTTGGCCGTTGCTGCCGGGATATCGATATTATCCACACCGACACCGGCACGGCCGATAATCTTGAGGTTCTTGGCCCGCGCAATTACTTCCGCCGTGACCTTAGAGGCCGAGCGCACCATCAATGCATCATACTCGGGAATGATTTCCAGCAGCTCCTCTGCGGAAATCTTGTCCTTAACATCGACTTCAAATTCCTTCTTTAAAAGCTCAATACCTTTCGGGGAAATGCCATCTGCAGCCAAAACCTTCATATTCATCGCTCCTCCAATATCTTTGTGGAAAACACTTTCCTCGTTAATTTCTACACAGACAAAACAAAAACCTCTTGAAAATGAAAAAAGCCTCGTCCCAATTTGGGACGAAGCTATTAGTTCCGTGGTGCCACCCAAGTGATATCCGAAAATATCTCTCTTGCCGCTGTATCGGGCGCCCCGTCTGGCTCATCGCCAGCCGCTCCAAGGCGGAACAACAGCTTCTCCCTCTGACTCGCACCATCCGTCAGTTCTCTTTGCGGGCAGCCACTATTGCTTCCTCTTCCTCGCGTTGTCTGTTCCTATTCTCCTGTGCATAACCGTATTATAGCGTCTCCGCCTCTCATCGTCAAGTGTGTTTTTCAGAAAAACAAAATTTATTTTCTCGCTTGCTTTTCATAAATTTCCGCGTTAAAATATAACAAAACGCCTGGTGTCCGCAAGTCACGGACGCTTCGTTTTATGAAGTCGTAAAGAATCATCATGATTTTAGGAGGTTATCCCATGGAAGCAGACCGCGTTTATAATTTTAACCCAGGTCCGGCCACACTGCCCCTGGAAGTACTCAAGGAAGCTCAGGCCGAGTTCTTAAATTTCCACCACAGTGGCATGTCTATCCTGGAAATCAGCCATCGAGCCAAACAATATGACGAAGTCCACCAGCAGGCCAAAGCTGACATCAAAGAGCTCATGGGGCTCGGCGATGACTACGAAGTCCTGTTCTGCCAGGGCGGCGCCAGCCAGCAGTTTGCCATGATTCCGCTGAACTTTGCCACCAAAGACCATCCGGGCAGCTATGTGCTCTCGGGCAGCTTTGCCACCAAAGCTTACCAGGAAGCAGAGATTCTCGGCGTTGGCGAGATTGCCGCTTCCTCCAAGGATGTGGATTTCCGTCACATCCCCACGCAGGATGAAATCAAAATCAATCCGGAAGCTTCCTATGTTCACCTCTGCTATAACAATACCATCTATGGCACGGAGTATCATTATGTACCGGATACCAAGGGCGTTCCCCTCATTGCGGACATGTCTTCCGACATGCTCTCCCGCCCGGTAGATTTCCAGAAATTCGACTTCATCTATGCCGGTGTCCAGAAAAACCTCGGACCGGCTGGTGTCGTCCTCGTCGTTGCAAAGAAAGACCTGCTCGCTAAGAGTCCGGAAACCCTGCCGACGATGCTTCGTTACAGCACCTTCCTCAAAAAGGACTCCCTCTACAACACGCCGCCGGCATTCTGCATCTACATGGTCGGCAAAGTTGCTGCCTGGATAAAGGCCAACGGCGGCCTCGTCGAAATGGAAAAACGCAATCAGAAAAAGGCCAAGGTCGTTTACGATGCCATTGACAATTCCAACGGTTTCTACCGTGGCCATGCGGACAAAGACAGCCGTTCCTTCATGAACGTCACCTTCCGCCTGCCCAGCGAAGACCTGGAAAAGAAATTCGTTGCCGAAGCCCTCGAGCATCAGCTCAGCGGTGTCAAAGGCCATCGCAGTGTCGGCGGCATGCGTGCTTCAATTTACAACGCCATGCCCTATGAAGGTGCGCTTCGCCTGGCCGAATTCATGGAAAAATTCCGCCAGGAAAACGCCTGATTTATACGCAACACAAAAGGGATTGGAAAAAATCCCTTTATATTGACACAAATTCGCAGAAGCCT
The DNA here is from genome assembly GCA_900100835.1 of Selenomonas sp. WCT3. Taxonomy (GTDB): domain Bacteria; phylum Bacillota; class Negativicutes; order Selenomonadales; family Selenomonadaceae; genus Selenomonas_A; species Selenomonas_A ruminantium_E. Next base: position 13,607 of record FNCM01000024.1, read on the forward strand.
CCATAAGGTAGATCGATTAATCTACCTTATGGAGGCTTCTGCGAATTTATCCATACACTTTTTACCAATTACAGTTTGTAGGGTTAGAGAGGGGGCGGATTCGAAACATTACTCCGGCGGCGAGGGACACAGTACCAACGCTTTACCGGTGACAACCCGCTACAAGAAATTTTTGCCTTTAAATTAAGAATTGGAAAACAGTTAAACGCGCTTCGCTTGAACGAAACTGCTTTTCCAACGAGAACGCAGGCAAAAATTTCTTGCTTAACGCGGAACGTCAAGGCTACGCTTATGGTACTGTGTCCCTCGCCGCCTAGGCTAGAGCCGTCACAAAACTGCCTTCCCCTCTGGGGAAGGCTTCTAGGTCCAAAAGTCAGCCGCCGCTAGGGGCAGTGCCATAAACGAAGCGTTTGATATTTTCCGTTAAGAACGAAATTTTTATCCTCCC
>FNCM01000020.1 GCA_900100835.1 Selenomonas sp. WCT3
ATTCAAATAACTGATAACGGCCCGAGTTTTGAGTTCTGCTGTATAAACACGATTGCGTTCACGCGACAAAAAAGCTGAGGGGCCCTCAGATTCGTACTGATCTATCCAATCGCTAATGGTAGTGATATCTACTTGTAATAATGCTGCTGCTTCACTACGTGTCATTCTACCTGAGAGGCATTTCTGGGTAACTCTGGTTTTCTCTTCTGCTGTTGCTTTTTGCTTATGAGGCATGAAAAACTCCCCCTATGATGACAGTTTTATTTTTTACTGTCTCTCATAAGGGGAGCATATCAGTCTATGGGGATTTGCGTTTTTATTGCTATTATTGGAGTTCCAGCTGAATCAGAAGCGGGTCGTGGTCGCTGACGCGGCCGTGTGCTTCCATGAAGGACGAGTTGACATGGACGATGTCGAACTTGTAATAGTTTAAAAGGGAAGGGAGATATTAATTTAATTCTAAAATGTGAAAGTTCATTTAAATTCGTATTAAATTAGTTGATTTGGTCAATTTAGAGTGATAGACTAAATTTGTAATTTATAAAGAGGAGGAGATTCAAATGAAAGTCAAGTTTAGGTTAATTAGTATTATGACGGTGCTTCTGATTGCGCTTATGATGGAGACAGTTTTTGCGGCCAAGGATATCATAAACCGTGGACAACATTACGATGCTAATAGCGCTATGCAAATTATAGCTAATCATGAAACTTATGCGGATGGTGATAGTGGCAATCCGGCTACGTTCCAAAAAAACATGATTCGTGTAACAGGATATGTGGATAATAAAAATTCTGACTGGTATAAGGTGACGTTACAAGAAGGAAAAAATTACTTAACGAAGATGTCAGGAGCTTTTGTATGCGATATCAAAGATAAAAATGGAAAATCTATATTGTCAGATGGAGTAAATTTGAGATTTGAAGATAATGGGGATGCTTTTCAAGCCTATGAATTTGATGTACCACAGGCTGGAGATTATTACGTAGTGATTTCAGGTTTTTCTGGAGCCATGAAAGAATATACTTTTTTAATTGGGAGTCCGGTTTATTTAAGTGAAAATGTTGAATTGAAAGGGGAGAGAATTCATGTATCAAGCGGTGAAAAATGGAAAATTCCAATGAAAGCAGTGGCTAAAAACATCCCAGAAGATGCATTTGTTGCGGAGATAGTAAACGAAAATGGAGTGGGGATTGCTGATGTGGATATTATGAATCTTAAGTCAAATTTAAATGTGAGGATTTCATCGTATGAATCAGCGGCAAGGAATATGCTTTCGATGAAAATGTTTGCAAAGTCAGAGTGGCGGGTAACATACACTGGGAAAAAACGTGATGGAAAAACATTTACCCCGATGCTTGATGTACGGTATATTTACCCCTTGAAAAATGGGTTTGCAATTAAGTAAAAAGAAATTTTTCCGATATACTCTATGAAAGGAGGTTCCTTATGATTACACAATATCGTGGTGCTGTTAATGCTTCGGGGGAGTATCAGTACATTACGAATGCTCAGCGGGTGAAGCAGGAAAAGAGTTCTAAAATAAAAGCGGATAACGAGTATACGGATGAGGTATACGAACGGCAAATGTCGACTTGGTATACTGCGTACAAAGATGAAATTGACGAGTTGCGGCATGCATCGAATCCTGGGAATATCCTGTATAATCGCTATAATCAAGGGGATGCGATGCAGGCGAATCACGTGGGGAATTTATGGCATTTCCTCTATGATGATGTGGACACGTATGGTGGTTATATAGAGCCAATCCTCAAAGGGGAGCCGTATCGCAGCGGGAAAATCGAGGAAGCTGAACAGGGAAGATTTCAGCGGCAGATGGTCAATAAACAGATTCAGAACATATTTGACCAGTCAAAGCTGACGATCCCGAAGGATGTGAACTTCTGTATAACCGTTGGGACGGATAATCGGATTCGAGTGACTGCCGATGATGACAATACGGATTTGGCAACTCAGATGGAGCAGGCGTTAAATGCTGATTCCGATAATGGGAAAGCCTTGTCCGAGCATATGCGCCGGTCAATCTATTTGCCGTGGAGCAATATGACGGATGAAGATCGATATTTGTTGAATAACTGGAAAAATGAATCACACAGCATGAACTATCGTAATGGATCGCTTTATGATATCTGTGGGCGGCGTCAGTTTGGTGATGGTGAGACTTCGTGGATTCAAGCGGTGTATGATGAAGTGGGTACTATCGGTGACGCTGACTTCGAGACGCCGGATTGGATGAAAGCCCGCACAGGAAAAGATGGTTTTTGGTCAGATTGTTTGTTAAAACAGTCTCGGGAAAAGCTGGATTCGCTATTTCAGGATACGGGCGAGATTTCCGGCCTGTTTCAACAGGCGCGCAGTTTGGGCATTGACTTATCGAAATCCTCCTTTTCCTTGGCGATGGGTATATCGGGGAAGTGGCAGGTCGGTGGTTTGGCGGAGCCAGCATTGGCAACGCCCTTGGGAACGCTGGTCAATCAGTCGAAGTTGGCGAGGACGCTGCTTCGCAATGTGATGGCCTCAATGCCAGAACAGCGCTATAAACATGAGTTGAGAAATCTTCGGTCGGCTTTTACGGCTGATTATTTTATGGGGCTGACAGGGAATAACTTTGGAATAGCCTCTTTTCAGTCGATGATACAGGAAATGCGGTGTATCCCGAAAAAGCAAACACAATTTGCGTGCACGGGGGTGCCAATCACAGCGGAATTTCAAAATATGGTTATCGATGCCGCCGATTATTTGGAAAAACACGGCGCTGATAAAGGAACCGTTGCTTTCCTGCGGCAGTTAGGCCATACCGTCTCGGATAAATTAAACGATAATATTGAGTTGGAGTCATACCTCTATTATGGCCTAAGGGACATGGTAGAGGAGGGCTTTGATATTGGCGGTGAGAACAGTATCTTATCCATTCGCTACGAAAGTGGGCATTTTGTGATGTAGGTTAGTTGTGGGCGAAAAACTCCCCCATAGATTGGAAATATCCAGTCTATGGGGGAGTTTTGTTTTATGCTGCTTACTGGAGTTCCAGCTGAATCAGCAGTGGGTCGTGGTCGCTGACGCGGCCGTGTGCTTCCATGAAGGACGAGTTGACATGGACGATGTCGAACTTGTAATGTCCTTTGAGGTTGTTGCTGACGATGATGTTGTCGAGAATCTGGTCGTTGCCCTGATAGTAGTAGGCATAACGGTCGCCAAGGTCATAGTCCTTGATGACGCTTTGCATGTTGTTGCCTTCGAGGGCTTTGATGACCGGTGAGAATTCGAAGTCGTTGAAGTCGCCCGTTAAGAGGACATTCATATTCGGATTCTGGGCCATGCCTTCGTTGACGAAGTCTTTGATGACTGCGGCAAGTTTGAGGCGTTTGGCCTCGCTCTTTAATTGTACCGGCTGATGTTTGCCGTAGAGGCTGTCATCGCCGCGTTTGGAGTTCAGATGGTTAGCCACGATGACAACGTCTTTGCCTTTGAAGGTAAACTGGGCGGCCAGGGATTTGCGCGTGTTCGCGAACAGCGGATCTTTCGGGGCGATGCGGCCCGGGTTCAGCGTGAGCTGTCCATCCTTCCAGCCCTGCGGGTCATTGGCTTTGCCAATCTTGCCCGGTTTCAGCTGGACGCGGTCCGGACGGTAGAAGTAGGCGACGCGGATGTTGGCACCCGGCTGGCCGCCGTCTTCGTTGTAGTTCGGGTTGATGTTGACGCAGTCATAGGATACGCCCGAGACTTCTTTGATGGCATCGGTCAGGCGTTTGGCGCTCTTGGTGGCGTCGCTGTTGCCGCTGTCAACCGGGCCGTCGTCGTCCTGCAATTCGAGAACCGTGATGATGTCGGGCAGCTTGAGGTCGTTCGTAATGGACTGAGCCAGCCGTTTGACCTTGCTGTCCGGCGTTTTGGCCGGATTGGCCGAGAAGTTTTCGATATTGTAGGAAGCAACCAGCAGCTTGTTTTCATCGGGGACGATGGTGGTTTTTTCCGGCTGCAGGCCGCCATCGATGAGGCGCGGCATTTGGTTCATGCGCGTATTTACTTTATAGACGCCGAAGCCGTAGGTTACGACACCGGTTACGTCGCCGTCGAGCCGGTCACCGGCTTTGGTGATGTAGCTTTTCGCATTGCCGCCTTGCATCGCCAGGCAGATTTTCTCAGGATGCATATCCTCGGCCGTAATCGAAAGGCCGCCGGAGTTGTTGAAGGGGCCCTCATGCGTGGCAGGAACCACGTAGATTTCGCCATAGCGCTGTGGCCCGAGGATGCGCGGTTTCTCTACCGTTACCCGCATGCCTTCGAGGGATTCCCAGAAGTCCAGAGCGTCGTGGTCCGGGTTAAACACCGTCATGCCGTCGCTGTCGATGACTTTGCGGGGAATCTGGCGGTCCTTGTCGAGGATAACGGGAGCGGGAAGCTCCTTGCGGCCGAGCTGACGCACCTTGCTGGCTTTGATCTCGGTAATGGTGAGGTCGGTTTCCTCTTTGCCGCGGTATCCGGGGCCGTAGAATTCCGTGACCTCGCCGTCGACGGAGACATAGTCGCCGATGCCGGCGCTGGTATTCGGAGCATAAACCATGATGCCGTCCGAGGTCTTGTCGTTGCCGTCGCCGTCATCCTGGATGAAGAAGACGCTTTCGCTCTGGCGGAAGGTAATGACGCCGCGGACATCTTTTACGGTTTTTCCATTATAGGGAGAAATATGTCCCCCTCCCTGGATGTCGCCAATATGAGCGATCTGTGTCTGCTGAGCCGCAGATACGATGTTGGGACTCCATGGAAAATCACTGGGCATCCACAATCCGGCACCGGTCAACATCATCGCTGCTAAACCCGCGCGCAAACAATTCTTTTTCGAAAACATTGCCTTAGGCCACCTTTCAATTATTCTTTATTAGTTGATACCATTATAAAGGTCACATGTCCTGATAAACAAGGACATGTGACCTTTTTGTCGTGATTGAAATCACTGTGAAAATTATTTATTATTCTTGAGTCGAAAAAAATACGTCTCATTATTGGAAGAAAACGATAAAACAGGATATGCAGCTGAAAGAAAAATGAAAAAACGGTAAACCAATATGAACTATAAGGGACACGTGACCTTTTTTAACGATAAGAAACAAGATATACTTTGACTTGTAAACGATAATTCGTCTGAAAACTCCAAACAAAATCAACAATATGAATAGAACGACGCAGATGAAAACTGCTCTCATTTACAGAGTTACAATTGGCTGACGGACAGGGAACATGGAAACTGTTGACAAGTCAATTTAGGGTGATAATGAAGAGGATTGAGAAAATCGGCTATTCATAATGGCGAGGTTGGGATGAGTGTTTCAGGGATGTTTAGGGGGAATAGGTAATGAAATTCTTGAGCAAGAAGAAGAGTTTGCTGATTGCTGCGGCAATGAGTGTATCCTTTATCGCTGCGCCGCTCACGCCAAGCTATGCGTCAGAGGCACCGCAGGGCTACACCCAGCAGGACCTCAACGATGAGATGATCATGGCTGTTGCGTGGATGCAGAACTCGGCCGAGTACCGCGAACTTTGCTATCAGGCATACAACGTCGCACTCGATCGGGTAGTAAAAGCCGTCGCTCATCACAAAAAAGGCGACAAACCGCTGGCTATCGTCCTCGATGCTGACGAAACGGTACTGGACAACAGCGCGTTTGAGGCTGGTCTCATCGGTACGGGCAACAGTTACAGCAATGCCACCTGGAAAGAATGGTGCGATGCTGGGGTAGCAAGAGCAATGCCGGGCGCTGCTGAGTATCTGCAGGCCGTCGATAAGCTCGGTGTAGAGATCTTCTACGCTTCGAACCGCAGCCTCAAGGATCATTACGAAAGCTCGGTACGCAACTTCAAGAAAATCGGCTTCCCGCAGGCTGATCGCAAGCACATGATTTTCAAAGCGGATTCCAGCAACAAGCAGGCTCGCTTCGATCAGGTCATGAAAGACTACAATGTTGTCGTATTCATGGGCGATAACGCAGGCGATCTGCCAATCGGTACCTATCATAAGAGCCAGGAAGAGCGCAACGCTCTGGTTGACAAATACAAAGATGAATTCGGCAAACGCTTCATCGCCTTCCCGAATCCGACCTACGGCGATTGGGAATCGGCTCTGAAGAAGGATAAGGGTTCCTATTGGGCACTGAACAATAAAGAGAAGAGCGATGTCCGCCGTGATTCGCTGCGCACGTGGCGTCCGGTCAAGACTGCCCAGGACAAAGAAAACACGAAACCAGGCAACGAACAGAAGTAATTGATACTTGAGAAGAAGGAGAATTTATCATGAAAAAATCTGCAAAACTTTCCCTTGCCCTCGCACTGATGATGGGCACCACGGCCGGCGTCAACATGGTAGCACCGAGCTCTGCCAGCGCAGAGATTTCCGATAAGTTCCGCATGGAACTCAATGGCGTTATCTCCAATTACTCGGATAAAGATAATGCTGGCGGTTACACGGTTAAGGATAATTATGGTAAAGATAAATATAAGCACAATCATTGGAATAATTATGGCCGTCTGCAGCTGAATTATTTCGTTGATAAAGATACGAAATTCCAGGCTCGTTTGCACAGTGATTTTGATGGTGTTGCTGAGTATGGTAAAAATACGAATACGAAACATGCATATTTTGACCAGTTGTTTATCCAGCAGAAGTTCCGTAAAGCTAATATCACGGGTATCCTTGGTAAGAAGGGTGCATATTTGGGGCAAGGCATGACGTTTAATTCCTCGGGCAATTTGACGGGCGCACAGGTTTCCTTTGGTAATTGGTATGACCCGCAGTGCCTCCAGATTATTTATGGTGATCGTGATGGCGGTGACCGTGTCCTCGCGTTCAATGCAACGAAGGATATTGTTAAGAATTGGCAGGTATCTGTGCTGAATCTTAATGTTAATAGTGAGTATGCAGAGAATAAATACAATAAGTTTAGAATTTGGTCCTTTGGGTCCAAAATCAAAACTCCAGGTGTAACGTTTGTGGGTGAGTATGCACACAATGCTTCGGATAAGATGCGTCCAGCAGACTCTTCTTCGGCAGCACGTAAAGGTTGGTATGTCGAAGCATATACGGGGCCGACCAGCGATATGACGTCTGGTTTGCCACTTCAGAAACCGGGTACCCAGGTCTGGTCTCTGAAATATCAGGACCTTGGTAAAGGTGCTCAGTATGTACATAACCCGACCTTCATTGATGATGCTCGCGGATTCAAACTTACTTATGGTTATGTAATCAAGAAAGGTGTATCCACGGATATCTCGGTTGCTCGCGTAAAGGATAAAGGTTTGAGCGATTATAAGGATCCGGCAAACGGGAAATGGAAGACGCAGGTTATTGCAGAGCTTGCATTCAAACTTCGCTAATTTGTAAATATTAGATTCCGGTGGGCGGGAGCAGGAGGTTTCTGCCCTGCCGGTAAGGTTCTTCTGTTTAGGAGGAAATAGAATGAAATTCGGTAAGAAATCAAAACTTTTGATTATCCCGGCTATGCTGGCTTCGTTTGGCACGCTGTCGTTGGCGCCGCTGACGGCAGAGGCTTGGACGGACCAGACTCACATGGCTATCGAGCGTGCGGCAGGTCTTTCGAGCTATCAGAATGCCTGCGCACCGGATGTTTCCAAGACGGTGTCGGCTATCAACAAGCTCAAGAAAAACGACGGTCAGGGGCATTTCTTTGATGCCAGCAAGCCGCCAACGCGTAAAGATGTCGAAGAGCAGCTCGAGATGATTGGTCAGGGCCGTGACGATTCGCCGGATGGCTGGATTCTCGGCGCCATCATCAACGCTACGCGCAAATCCAAGGCTTGGACGGAGATGGGCCGTTTCGACGACTACAACTATGCGATCCTTGGCCACTACTGCGGCGATCTCTCGATGCCGATGCATATGTCGGTCTATGATGATTTCAACAAGAAACATCATCTGAACATCGACCAGACGCTCAATCGCAGTGATGTGAAATACGATGTCGACGGTGTTCCTTTGATTACGAAGGAAATGACGGTGGATGACAGCGTCCGCTTCAACAGCGAGGATGAAATCATCGACTACATGTTGAAGATTGCCAATGAGTCCTTTGAGCTTGCGCAGAAGCTGCGCGCTGAGGACCGTGAGCTGACGCACGAGGAAGCCATCCAGCGCGTCAACCGCTCGGCTACGTTCTTCCGTGCCATCATGCGCTACTGCGGCAAGAACATCACCGATGATGAATTGGTAAAATACGTCAAATAATAGCGTTATCGCTACTATTTAATAATCAGATCTCTGACTCCTTTTTTTACCCCTGAAATCTACAATGTGCCAGAAAAGCTCGCCGGTATTTACTGGCGAGCTTTTCGGTGTAAAATAAGGAATGGAGTTCTACGGAAAAGAGGGTTATTATGTTTGGCAAAAAATCGTTAAAGGTTATGGTATTGGCCGCACTTACGGCGGCCGTTACAACGGGCACGGCGTTTGCGGGCGATCTTACCGTCTACTCGACGTCGGATATCCATGGCAGTGTCATTGGCTGGGATTATTTCCGCGCCCAAAAAGCGGATTTGGGGCTGGCCAAGGTCAGTACGATTATTAACGAAGGGCGCAAGGCCAAGACGAAGGATGATGCCGTCCTTGTCATCGATGGTGGCGATATCATCCAGGGCACGCCGCTGGATACCTATATGGTCCAGCATCCGCAGGAGTGGAAGGCTGGCCAGCACCCCATGTTTACGGCATTCAACAAGATTGGCTACGATGCCATCGAGCTGGGCAACCATGAGTTTAATTTTGGCCTAGGCTATCTCCAGAAGGTCATCGGCAAGAATAAGAATGTCCTTGGTGCCAACGTCATCGACGATAAGACGGGCAAGACCTGGTCTGGGGTGCGTCCGTACCTCATCAAGACGGTCAAGGTCGACGGCGAGAAGGTAAAGGTCGGCATCATCGGTACCGATACCCCGGCGATTCCGAATTTCGAGGACCCGTCCCATTTCGCTGGGGTTCATTTTGTCAGCCAGGTGCCGGTCATGCAGCAGTGCATCAAGGAACTCAAGGCGCAGGGCGTGGATATTCTCATCGGCGTGTCTCATTCCGGCGTGCCGCGTGGGGACCGCAACAGCGAGGAAAACCAAGTCGTAGCGATTGCGGAGGCCTGCCCCGAGCTCGACCTTTTGATTTGCGCGCATAATCATGTCGTCATCGACAATGCCAACGGGGTGACAGGCCCGGATGGTACGGTCTATAAAGATGCGGTGATAAATGGTGTACCCGTGGTCGAGAGCGGCAAAGATGGCAAATTCGTGGGCAAGAGCCAGTTGACGCTCAAAAAAGTTGCGGGGAAATGGCAGGTCGAAAAAGTCACGACGCAGGCGATTCCTACGAAGGGCGTAGCCGATGATCCAGCCATCGTCAAACTGGCCAAGCCCTGGCATGAAAAGACGCTCAAGCATCTGCAGACGGTAGTCGGCGAGGCATCGGATGTTTTCCTCGGTGCGGAGTCGAACCATCAGGATTCGGCCATCGTCGACCTCGTCAATGAAGTCCAGCGTCACTATGCGGGCACTCAGCTTTCGGCGGCAGCCTCGTTCAACACGAGCCAGAACATTGATAAAGGGCCGATTACGCTGCAGGAAATGTCAGGACTCTACATCTATGAGAATTATCTCTATGGTATCGAGATTACCGGTGCGGAGCTCAAAAAATATATGGAACACGCCGCCAGCTTCTATGGGACGAGCCCGGACTACAACTACGATATGCTGCAGGGCGCAGACTATACCATCGACCTGACGAAACCCGTCGGCAGCCGTATCACCAAGCTCCAGTATCAGGGCAAGGATGTCAAGGATACCGACAAATACACCCTGGCCATCAACGACTACCGTATGAACGGCGGCAGCGGCTACATGGCCGCCATGGGCTACACCAATGGCAAAAAGCCCAAAGTCGTATTCGACTCCATGCGCAAATACGGCGACGACGGTCAAATGCGTTCACTGATGATTCGCTACGTCAAAGAAAAGGGTACGATTGCGCCGGTCTGTGACAATAACTGGACGGTAATCCAATAACTATGAGGGAAATAATATGTATATGAGAAAAATGAAGAAACTTTTTATTGCAAGCTGTTTGTCAATGGCATTGGCTGGCGGCTGGACTTCGGCGGTTGGTTTTGCTGCTGAGGCGGAAGATACAGTGACGATCACTATCTTGGGGACGTCGGATGTCCATGGACGATTTATGCCCTGGGATTATGCGACGGATTGTGAGGATCGGTCCGGCAGTTTAGTACAGCTTAGCACCATGATTCAGGAAATCCGTGCCGAGAATCCCCATACGATTCTCGTGGATTGTGGGGATTCTATTCAGGATAACAGCGTGGAGCAGTTCAATAAAGCCAAAGCCCAGCCCATGGTGGTGGCGATGAATGAAATGGGCTATGATACTTGGACGATGGGAAATCATGAGTTCAATTTCGGCCTTGATGTGCTGAAGCATGTTACCCGCCAATTCAAGGGGAAGCCCCTCTGTGGCAATGTGTATTGGGAAAACGGAAAGCGCTTTATGCCAGCTTCGACGGTTATTAAGAAAGCCGGCATCCGCGTTGGCATCATTGGCATGGATACCCCGATGATTGCCGAGTTTGAAAAGGATTCAGACCACCTGAAGGGGGTGGTAGTCAAAAACCCCAGGAGGGAGACGCGGAAGGCTATCGAAGAACTTTCCGGCAAGGCGGATGTTCTGATTGGCGTTCTGCACATGGGGGTGGACAATGAGAACGATAATGCCGATACTGGTGTGACGGATATCGCCAAGGCTTGTCCGGAACTTGCCGCTATCGTGGCCGGTCATATGCATCAAAATGTCACGAGCAAGACGATAAATGGCGTTTTGGTATCGGAACCGTTTAAATATGGCAAGGCTCTGACCCGGATCGATTTGACTTTCAAAAAGGATAAAGGCAAGTTTGTACTGACCGATAAAAAGGCCCAGACCCTTCCCGTGGGCAAAGCTGCTTCGGATGAGCGGCTGGTGAAGGTACTGGCACCATTCCATGAGCAGGCTCGGGCCGTTGCCAATGAAAAAATTGGTGAGGTCGCCGGTATGAATATGGTTCCTGAGGATACCATGCCGGGAATCAGTGAAGTGCAGGTGGCGGATACGCCGCTGACGAATTTCCTCAATGAGGTCCAGCTTCATTACAGCGGGGCTGATGTAGTTTCCGTCATTATCAGCCGTGACAATGCCCAGCAGGCAGTGGGCCCCATCCGCCGCAAGGACATTGCCTTCAACTATCAGTATACGGGTGGGGAGACGACCCTTTACGAGGTTACGGGCCGTGACCTCAAAGACTATATGGAATGGTCGGCAGCGTATTTTAATCAGAAACAGCCGGGGGATATTGCCCCGAGCTATAATCCTGTCCGCCGGGCTTCGAAGTACAGTACCAATGATATTTTTGGTGGGGTGAATTATGAGATTGACTTGACCCAGCCAGTGGGCCAGCGCATCAAGAATCTTCGCATCAAGAAGACGGGGCGGGCAATCGCCGATGGTGATAAAATCAAACTGGGGATGAATGCCTATCGCATGAATCAGCTGGTTGCCAAGGGCGGTGCCCTGGAAGGCCGCAGCTTCCCGCAGCTTTGGACGTCGCTTCAAGCATTTGGGGAAACGGAAGGTACTATTCGCAATATGACCATCCGTTATATCCGCGAGGTCAAAAAAGGAAAAATCGACGTCAAACCTGTATGTGATTGGAAAATCACCGGATTCGACAAGAGCAGTGCCGACTATCAAAAAGCCGCTGCCCAGCTTAAAAATGGCACAATCAAGCTTCATAACTCCGAAGATGGAAAATACACCAATATAGAATCTATTAATAAAAAGGATTTGAAGTAATCAAAGCCAAGGTTCGGCAAAAATAAAAGGATTCGCCATGCGCTGCCTTGACAGGCGCAGCATGGCGAATCCTTTTTATCGTTTTACATCAGCCAGTTTGATTTCTGGTATGTGTTCGATGAGGTTCATTTGATGGGCGAGGCTGTAGAAGGTCTTTAGGCCTTCGAGGTATTCTTCGGTCAAATCCCAATGGATGGTGGGGCCGAGATAGTCATCGAGCTGCTCATAGGTAAAGGGCTTATGGGGCAAGACGGATTCGATGATTTCTTTCTTGTGGTCCATTCCCGTTTGAAAGGCGCGGCGGATGCGATCGTAGACGAGTTGGAGCATCGCCGGATTCTGCTCGGCGAAGGTCTTGTTGGCCACCCAGAGGGCGTAGACCATTTTTTGACCGGTCATTTTTTTCCATTCGTGGCCCAGGTCGTAATAGTAGAGGTCTGGCTGTTTATGATGGTAGAGCCAGAGGGCGTCGTCGCCGATGAGCAGGGAGGCTGTCGCATCCTCAGGGATGGGAGATTCAGGCGTGATGTGGCGCACGAAGTAGTTGGGAATCGCGCCATAGGCACCGCGCAGGATGATTTTGAGCAGGCAGTGAGAGGTGGCCGATTTTGCCGTCAGGATGATTTTGTCATCGGTTATATCATCGATGGGCTTGCGGGAGACCAGCAGGATGCTTTGAACCGCTCCGTCCGTGCTGATGCAAACGTCCGGCAGGACGACAAGTTCTTCACTGTCGCGGGCGTAGACAATTGACGATACATTGCTGACGTCGAGGCGGTGATTGACAATGTCATTATTGAGAACAGCTGGTACACCACGCGTGATGGATAGACCTTGGTCGGCGCCGTGGGCATAGCTCCAGGTAAGTGGCAGTACGTTCAAAAAATTGATATGTCCAACTCTGGGACAGCTCATAGGTGTTCCTCCTTTTCGTTGCAATTGGTAGTTCTATTATACATGATTATGTCTTTGGCGCGCAGAAAAATATTGGCAAGGGCTTTGTGTATTATATATAGGTTAGAAAATATCTGAAAATAGCGAGGAATCTTGACTTTTCGATAGGGGTTCGCTAAAATTATTTGATAGAGTCAACAAGATTGACGGGGATTATGGAAGGGATAATTTTAGGGAGGAATAATTATGGATGATTATGTAAATGTTGGCCGTTGGTTCTCGATTCTACATCGCCGTTCGCAGCTCTTTATAGTCGAAGCCTGCCAGAAATTACATCTTACTTTCTCGGAATATATCATGCTCATCCGCATTTTTGACAATGAGGGAGCGAAGCAGGATGAGCTTGCCAATATGCTTTATTTGGATAAAGCGGTAGTCACGCGTACGGTAAATCTGTTGCAGGAGAAGGGCTTTATCTATCGGGAAGTCGATCCTGCAGACCGACGCGTCAAGCATATTTTCCTCACGGAATACGGCCGTGAGCAGCATCAGTTCCTGCGCAATATCATTCAGGGGTGGATTGATTATCTGGTCCGCGATATGAAGCAGGACGATATCCAGCATTTGTTCAACGGGTTTAACGAGCTGGTTACGAAGGCCTGTGAGGCTGACCTCGTGAAACTCGCGCGAAATTTGCCTTCAGGAGGCGACGTTCATGAAAAAATATAAGCTGAGTTTTTTGGCTTGCTTTTTGGCGGTTGTGTGTCTTTTGGCCGTTGGTTGCGGCAGTAAGGATACTAAGACAGTGAAAGCACCGCTGGTAAAAACACAGCAGGTTGGCAGTGGCTCACTCAATGACAGCAGTTCCTATTCGGGAACCGTGCGCGGACGCTATGAAACGAATATGTCGTTTCAGGTTGGCGGTCAGATTTTGAGCCGCAATGTGCAGGTCGGTTCGCCGGTCCGTGCCGGGGATGTGCTGATGGTTATCGACAGCCGTGATGTGGTACAGAAGGCCAATCAGGGAGATGCGCAGGTGGCTTCGGCCCGGGCAAATCTCGACCTTGCCCAGCGCAATCTGGCTCGTTACAGCCAGCTTTATCAGGAAAACGCGGTGGCGGCGGTAACGCTGGATCAGTATCAGGCAAGTTATGATTCCGCGTTTGCTTCGTATCAGAATGCCTTGGCCCAGGCAGCCCAGGGGCATAATGCCATGGGGTATACTAATCTCACGGCGGGGGCTAATGGTGTCGTATCGGCAATCAATGCCGAGGAAGGACAGATCGTTGGGGCTGGTCAGACGGTGCTGACGCTCGTGCAGACGAATGAGCTGGAGGTCGAAATCAATGTGCCGGAAAACCGTGTCGCGGATGTAGCTGTGGGCGCACCGGTGACCGTGAATTTCTGGGCGCTGCATGACCGGGCGGACGGTGTTGTCCGCGAGGTGGCACCGATGGCCGATAATGCGGCCCGCACGTATCGCGTCCGCATTTCGGTACCGAATCCGCCGACGGGCATGCAGCTTGGCATGACGGCCAGTGTGTCGTTTGCGCCGCAAATCAGTGGCGGCGAGGGCACCGCTGATTCGGCGGTACTGCCGCTCGCGGCTATTTATCAGAACGGAGATACCCCGCAGGTTTGGGTTGTCGGGGACGATAATACGGTCAGCCTTAAATCGGTTTCCGTTGAGGACTTTGGCGATAATCAGGTATTGGTTCATGGCCTTGATGCTGCCGATGTGGTGGTTACGGCTGGCGTCCATAAACTTCATGAGGGGCAATCCGTACGGACGGAGGCGGACTCATGACGAATCTTACCGAATTATCGCTGAAGCATCGGGCCCTGGTCTGGTACTTTATTATTATGACGGCTATCGGTGGTCTCGTGGCGTATTTTCAGCTGGGCCGCATGGAGGACCCGCAGTTTACCATCCGCCAGATGGTCATTACGGCTGCCTGGCCTGGGGCTACGGCGGAGGAAATGCAGGAGCAGGTCACGGATAAACTGGAAAAACGGCTCCAGGATACGCCGGGGCTCGACTCCATCAACAGTGAGACCCGGGAGGGGCAAACGGTTATCTATGTGAAATTGAAGGATACCGTTGCCAAAGACCAAATCCGGCCGACTTGGCGTGACGTCCGCAATTTCTGTGAGGATGTCAAAAAGGATTTGCCCCAGGGTGTTTATGGCCCTTATTATAATGACCGTTTTGATGACGTCTATGGCTCCATCTATGCAGTCACGGGCGATGGCTATAACTATGAGGAAATGCGCGAGTATGCGGAAAAGACGCGCCGCATGCTGCTCAATGTTTCGAGCGTCCAGAAGGTGGAACTTATCGGCGTCCAGCCGGAGAAGGTCTATGTAGAGATCCAGAAGGATAAACTGGCAGAACTGGGCATCAGTCCGCAGGTCATTGCCAATTCCCTCAAGACCCAGAATGAAATGACGGCATCCGGTGAGGTGGAGACGGAATCCAACAACGTCTACTTGCGCGTCAGTGGCATGTTCCAGGATGTCGAGGCCATCCGCGAGATGCCAATCAATGCCAACGGCAAGGTGTTCCGTCTCGGGGATATCGCCACGGTAGAGCGCCGGTTTGTCGACCCTGCCAAGCCGAAGATGTTCTATAACGGTGAGCCGGCTATCGGGATCGCCGTGTCGATGGAAAATGGCGGCAATATCCTGCAGTTAGGGGAGGATCTTAAGGCAAAAATCGGGGAAATCCAGCAGGAAGTTCCCGTAGGTATTGAAGTCCATCAGGTTTCGGACCAGCCGAAGGTGGTTGACCAGTCTATCCATGACTTCGTCAAGACGCTGGTCGAGGCCATCGTTATCGTGTTGGCGGTCAGCTTCCTGTCGCTCGGCGTGCGCACGGGCATGGTGGTTGCCGGCTGTATCCCGCTGGTACTTTGTGCGGTGTTCCTCATCATGTATGCGCTGAACATCGATTTGCACAAGGTCTCCTTGGGCGCCCTTATCATCGCTTTGGGCCTTTTGGTGGACGATGCCATTATTGCGGTGGAGATGATGAGCGTCAAGCTTGAGATGGGTCTCAACCGCTTTGAGGCGGCCTGCTATGCCTTCCGGGCAACGGCCAAGCCCATGCTGACGGGTACCCTCATCACCTGTTCGGGCTTTATTCCGGTGGCCTTTTCCAAAGGCATGGCCAGTGAGTTCTGCCAGGCCCTTTTCCCGGTTATCGGGGCGGCTCTGTTGATTTCCTGGCTGGTGTCGGTTATGGTGGCACCGCTTTTCGGCTATCATTTGATTCGCGTAGAGGTCAAGAAGGATGAAGACGGCAAGATCGACCCCTATCAGAGCAAGTTCTATACGATGTTCCGTAAGGTGCTCGTCTGGTTCCTCGAACATCGGAAACTCGTCCTCGGGGCCACGGCGGCTTTGTTTGTCGTTTCGGTTGGCATGATGAAATTCATCAAGCAGGAATTCTTCCCGACGTCGACGCGACCGGAAATCCTGATTGAGATGAAACTGCCCGAGGGCTCCTCGATGGCTGCCAGCCAGGAAGTCTGTGACCGCATGTCTTCGTGGCTGCAGGACCGGCAGGAATTGCTGTCCAACTACTCGTATTATGTGGGCCGCTATGCGCCGCGTTTCGTGCTGACGGTCAATCCGAAGGCTGAGACGGATAATGCCGCACAGTTTGTCATTGTGGCTAAGGATACCAAGTCCCGGGAGAAACTCACCGAGGAACTCAATCAGGCCTTTAATGACGAGTTTTCTGATGTGCGCGCTAAGATTCAGTTCATCCAGACTGGTCCGCCGGCTGATTATCCGGTGATGCTGCGGGTGACGGGCTATACGACGGAACAGACGAAGGAATTGGCCCAGCAAGTGGCCGATATCGTGGCCAAGGACCCCAATAACTATAACGTCAATACGTCCTGGGGGGATAAGAGCAAAGTCATGCACTTGGAACTTGACCAGGATAAACTGCGCGCGCTGGGTGTTTCCAGCCAATCGGTTTCCCAGCAGATTTATACGGCGGTGACTGGCGCGAAGGCGGCGGAGTTCTACAAGGGTGACCGCACCATTGACATCGATTTGCGCTTGGCGGGAGAAGACCGCAAGGATTTGGCACAGATGAAGAGCCTGCCGATTTATCTAGGGCAGGCTGGCTATGTGCCGCTGGAGCAGATTGCCAAGATTTCCTACGGTGCGGAAGATGGCTTTATCGAGCGCCGCAATCTGATGCCGACAATTACCGTTCAGGCTGATGTTCATGACGGTACGGCTAACGATGCCACGAAGAAGGCCTATGAGGCAACGGCACAGCTGCGCAAGGATTTACCCTTTGGCTGCAGCATTGAGCCGGCGGGAGCATTGGAGGACAGCAACAAGAGTGTTGGCTTCCTGCTCCAGCCGGTTCCCGTGATGATTTTCATCATCATGACGCTGCTGATGTTCCAGCTTGGCAGTGCCAAACAGATGATACTTACGGTGCTTACGGCACCGCTGGGGCTTATCGGCGTTTCCTGGGGCATGCTGCTGACGGGTTCGGCCATGGGATTTGTGGCGGAACTTGGCATCCTGGCGCTTTTTGGTATGATTATCCGGAATTCCGTTATCCTTATCGATCAGATCCAGAAGCATCTGGCGGATGGGGAGACGCCTTGGGATGCTGTGGTAGACTCGGCCATCTTGCGCTTCCGTCCGATTATGCTGACGGCGGCCGCCGCTATTCTCGGCATGCTGCCCCTGATGGCCAGCACTTTCTGGGGGCCAATGGCTGTGGCTATTGCCAGCGGCCTGCTGGTGGCGACCGTCTTGACGTTGTTGGTATTGCCGACAATGTACGCCGTGGCGTATAAAGTACCCAAACGGTAAAAAACAAGGCGTTACGACCGACAAAAAAGAAAAGGGACTGTGAAAAATCCCTTTATATTGGCATAAAATATAGAAGCCTCCATAAGATTGAGTCATCTACCTTATGGAGGCTTCTATGAATTTATCCACGCCTTTTTTACAAATTACAGTTTGTAGGTTACACGAATCTCATTCGCAGCAACTCTTAGCCGCCGCTAGGGGCAGTGCCAACACTACGCGGGAGATGTTTTTCTAAACGAAATTTTTATCCTTAATTAGGCATCGAAAAAGTTGCAAAACGCGCTTCGCTTGAACGGTAGCAATTTTTCGACGAACGGTGAGGATAAAAATTTCGTTCTTCACGAAAAACATCAAACGCTTCGTTTATGGCACTGCCCCTAGCGGCGGCTGACTTTTGGAACAAAAAGCCTTCCCCTCTGGGGAAGGTGCCCCGTCAGGGGCGGATGAGGTAGCACCTTAAGCTATTATGCTTATCGTAATGCGTATAAAGGGACTTCATCCGAGCGCTTCGCGCCCACCGCCCGGGATGTCCACCGGACATCCGCAACTTCGTTGCCCCCAGAGGGGAAGGCAGTTTTGTGACGACTCTAACCGAGGCGGCGGGGGCCCCAGTACCATAAGCGTAGCCTTGACGTTCCGCGTGAAGCAAGAAATTTTTGCCTGCGTTCTCGTTGGAAAAGCAGTTTCGTCCAAGCGAAGCGCGTTTAACTGTTTTCCAACTCTTAATTAAAAGGCAAAAATTTCTTGTAGCGGGTTGTCACCGGTGGAGCGTTGGTACTGTGTCCCCCGCCGCCGGCGAGTTGCTTCGAACACGAACTCGCTAATACGAACCTACAAACTGTAATTTCACAGCCCCTTTTTTTGCAGATTTTAGCCGCGGGAGAGCTTGAAGCTATCGCAAGGGGAAGTTGGTGAGGGCTGCTGGCCGTCCAGCGGGAAGGTAGTTGTTCCTTGAAAGCTGGGCAGTAGCTTCAACGACTGCTGGGGGCAGTTGCCCGTGCAGAGGCCGCAGGCCGTGCATTTTATGGGAGAAAATTGCAGGCAGGCAGAGCCCTGTTCCGATGCGCGGGTCAGGGTGAGGGCCTTTTCTGGACAGAGCATGGTGCAGAGGCCGCAGCTGTTGCAGGGAGCTTTTAGGGTCAGGCCGGGGAAAATCGCGGCGGGATCGATAGGCGGTGCTTGTTTGGCAAGCCAGATGACCGGGTCAAAGGCGTAGCGGTGCTCGACTTGCGCGGCGGCAATTTCGGTGGCGCCTTCCTTGGCGGCAGTAAAGAGCGACCGGAAGAAGGAGCGCCGGGGGACTGAGGGAGCTGGCGCAGGCGCGGCTTTCACCCGAACTAATTTTAACGGTGCTTTGTTCGCTTCCTGCAGGGATTCGTTACAGGCGTCAATCTCCTGTTCGAGCCATTTGGCAACCGCCGGATTACAGCTGGCACAACGGGACGTATCGATTGCTAAGGGCTTTTGGCTGGCCAGTGCCCAGAGCAGGCGGCGATTAAGGGCACCGAGACAGGGCATGCTGCCAGGGCTGACTTTTTGGCACATGAGCACCTGAGGTTCCAGGTTTTGTACCGCTGTCAGAGCATTGTCGTAATCGGTATCGCTATGAATGGCGCCGGTGGGACAAATGGCCGTACACAAGCCACAGTTATCGCATTTTTCGGCGTCAATTTCCCGGTTCTTTATCGCCTGTTTGGGGCAGATGGTTTCGCAGCGGTTGCAGGTCACGTTGGTATAGTGAAACAGGCAGCGGTTCAGGTCGATTTCGCGCTTAGCCATGGTTTTAGCCACCTTTCATCAATTAGTATACGATGCCATTATACCCCCTTTGTTTATTTTTTGCCAAAGCTGTATTGCTGGCGTCGTCTTTGGCATAGCAGCAGACGAGCAAGAGCTTGTGGATTACCTTGGCGTTTTGTATAAGTGAAAAGCCATGCCTTCTGCAGCTAAAGGGCATTAACCAAGTCTTTGAATGTGCTGCTGCCCGTTTCGTTTGGGAACGGGCATTTTTTATGTTATAATAAGTTCTATGAATGGGGGAATCGGCGATGCGCTTGGAAGAAATCATCAACCATCATAGGAAAGATTTGAATGAGACGGACCTGGTTGTCTGGAAGTATATTCTCCAGCATCGTAGCGAGGCCCGTCATATTTCGATTCATGAATTGGCCAGAGCCTGTGCGGTGTCCAGTACGACGATTGTCCGCTTTGCGCAAAAGCTGGGCTTTGATGGCTTTGGGGAACTCAAGGCTGTCATGAAGATGGAGGAGCCGGCAAAGTCCTTTTATCATGAGGATGTGCTGCAGGATATGCAGGCCTTCTATACCCAGACTGGGGAGAAAATCTTTGCGCGGAATTTCGACAGTGCCAGCCGGCTGGTTCGGGAGGCAAACCGTGTCTATGCCTTTGCTTCGGGGTACGTACAGAGCAATGTGGTACAGGAATTGAAGCGCCTCTTCTTTTACGATAACGTGCTGATTTACGAGATTCGGGGCTATGAGGAGTTTCGTTCTGTTATCCGCAATACGACGAAGGATGACCTGTTTATTTTCGTGTCCCTTTCCGGTGAGACGCCGGCGGTGGTAGATTTTGCCCGCCAGCTGCAACTTCGGGAGCTGCCGCTGATATCGATTACGAAGCTCCATGACAATACGCTAGCCAGTCTGTCTACGGTCAATCTTTACGTTTCGCCAGCCCGTTTCCAGATTTACGATAACGATGATGAGCATACGGCGTTCCAGTCGATGATGCCCTATTTCATGCTGGTGGAAATCTGGTACGTCAAGTACCGCATCTACTGTGCAAGTTTGGAAAAGAAATCCTTGGATATCCTGTGAGCCCAGCTGGGGCGCGGGCGTGTACCAAAGTACAGGAAATGTACCAAGGTACGGCCTGGGGGTAAAATGCCGAAAGGCCGCGAACCTATTGCGTTCGCGGCCTTTTTTTTGTATTCTTGGTTTACAAGATATCTTACAGGGTGTACAGGGCAGGATGCCAACACATCCGAATGTTCGGTAGCAATCCTTTTATTGATTCAAGACAGATAAATGGGAGGGTATAAGAAATGTCCTTGAGTAAAGACCGCATCATGCAGGGGATGCAGCGGTTTGGCGGCGCCATGTATACGCCGGTCATTCTGTTCGCATTCTTCGGTATCATGGTAGCCGTTTCTATCGTTTGCAAGAACGAGGGACTGCTCGGCAGCCTGGCTGCAAAAGGAACTCTTTGGTATGACTTCTGGTTTGTGGTGGAGCAGGGGGCCTGGACGGTATTTTCCCAGATGCCAATCCTCTTTGCCATTGCCGTGCCGATTGGTTTTGCGAAGAAAGAACCGGCGCGCTGTGCCATGGAATCCTTCGTTATCTACATGATTTTCAACTACTTCATTTCCGGTATCCTGACGCTAAACGGTGCGTTCTTCGGTGTGGATTACAGCCAGAACGCCGGCGCTGGTACGGGGCTGGCTATGATTGCCAACATCAAGACGTTGGACATGGGCATGCTCGGAGCCATCTTTATCGCCTGTGTGACGGCTTGGCTCCACAACCGGTTCTATGATACGGATATCCCCGATTGGCTCGGAATCTTCAAGGGGCCGGCCTTCGTTGTAGCCGTTGGCTTTGCGGTGATGTTGCCGCTGTCCCTGCTCTTCTGTGTCGTTTGGCCGGCTATCCAGCACGGTATCATGAACTTCCAGGATTTCCTGAAATCCAGCGGTATCGTCGGCGTTTGGGCTTACACCTTCTCGGAACGAATCCTTTTGCCGGCAGGCCTGCATCACTTTATTTATCTGCCCTTTATCTTTGGCCCCGCCGTCTGCGATGGTGGTATCCAGCAGTATTGGCTCCAGCACCTTAATGATTTTGCTACGAGTGCCCAGAGCCTCAAAGAAATGTTCCCGGAGGGCGGTTTTGCCCTGCATGGCAGTGCCAAGGTCTTCGGTCTGCCGGGAGCTGCACTGGCTATGTACATGTGCGCGAAGCCGGAGAAGAAAAAGAAGACGGCTGCGCTTTTGATTCCGGCGACGATTACCGCTGTTCTTTGCGGCATCACGGAACCGCTGGAGTTCACGTTCCTGTTTGTGGCACCGCTTCTCTATCTCGTTCATTCGCTGCTGGCCGCAACCCTTTCGGCTACGCTCTACTTCTTCGGCCTGGCTGGTAACTTTGGCGGCGGCCTCATCGACTGCTTCGTGCAGAACTGGATTCCGCTGTTCCCGTATCATTCGGGTACCTACATCATGCAGATTGGCATTGGCCTCTGCTTTACGGCAATTTACTTCGTGGTCTTCCGCTTTATGATTCTGAAGTTCGACTATGCAACGCCGGGCCGTACGGCGGATGATGTGGAAGATAAACTCTTCTCCAAAGACGAGTATAAGGCGAAAAAAGAAATGGAAGATATGGGTCTTGCTGGCAATGCCCTGGCCATTAAAGCCAAGGTGTTCCTGGATTGCCTGGGCGGTCCGGGGAATATCCAGGAGGTCACGAACTGTGCAACCCGCCTGCGCGTAACGGTAGCCGACCCGGATAAGGTTAAACCGGTATCGAAATTCACCAAGGCTGGCGCCTTCGGCCTGGTTAAAAATGGCTGTGCGATCCAGGTAATCGTAGGCCTTTCCGTGCCGCAGGTACGCTGCTATTTTGATGCGTTGCTGAAGGGCGAGCCCATCACGGAGGAGGCTTGCGCAGCCAAAGAGGCAAAAAGTCAGCCCGCAATGCCCAGCCTGGCGATGAAACTCAATGCCTGCATTTCGGGGCACCTTATCGATATGAGTGAAGTCAATGATGAGATGTTTTCGCATAAGATGATGGGAGATGGCGTGGCCATCGAACCAACGGGAGATACGGTAGTTGCTCCGGCTGATGCGGAAGTCACGATGGTCATGGAAGAAAGCCTCCATGCAATCGGCCTTCGCCTGGACAACGGTGCTGAGCTTTTGATTCATATCGGCATTGATACGGTAAAACTCAACGGCCGTGGCTTCCAGCTGCTCACGAAGCAGGGCGTGAAGGTCAAAGCCGGTGATCCGCTCATCAAGTTTGATCCACAGGTAATCAAGGAGGCTGGCTATCAGACGACGGTTATCATGGCGGTCACGAACTCCAGTGATTATCCGCAGATGAAGAAACAGCCGGATCAGCAGGTTACCGCTGATGAAACGCCGATTCTGACGTTCTAATCCCCTAGGAAGGTACGATATCATGAAAGACATGAAATGGTGGCAGAAAACGGTAGTATACCAAATCTATCCCAAAAGTTTTTTGGATACTACCGGCAGCGGCCAGGGCGATATCCCCGGCGTCACCAAACGGTTGGATTATTTGAAGACATTGGGGGTGGGAGCCGTTTGGCTCACCCCAGTGTACCCGTCGCCGATGGTAGACAATGGTTACGATATTGCCGATTACACCGCGATTGACCCATCCTATGGTACGATGGCAGATATGGAAGAGCTTATTGCCGAAGGCAAAAAGCGAAATATTCGCATCGTCATGGATTTGGTCTATAACCACACATCCGATAAACATCAATGGTTTGAAGAATCAAAGGCAAGCCGGGATAACGCGAAGGCGGACTGGTATATCTGGCGCGATGCTAAGCCCGATGGTTCGGCGCCCACCAACTGGCGTTCGATTTTCGGCGGCAGTGCCTGGACTTGGTGCGAAGAGCGTCAGCAGTATTACCTGCATACCTTTGCCGAGGCCCAGCCGGATCTCAACTGGGAAAATCCCCAGGTGCGGCAGGCACTTTATGCGGCGGCAAATTTCTGGCTCGACAAGGGCGTTGGCGGTTTCCGCATAGACGCCATCGTCTATATCAAAAAGCCCCAGGAATTTATCGATGGGGAGCCAGACAGTGCCGACGGCATGGTCAGCATCCATTCGATGATTGCCGATACGCCGGGAATCCTGGATTTCCTCCACGAGTTCCGCCGGGAAGTCTTCGATGGACACGACATCTTTACCGTGGCGGAAGCCAATGGCGTCGAGCCGTCAGAACTTAAAGACTGGGTTGGCGATCAGGGAGCCTTTGATATGCTCTTCGAGTTCAGCCATACGAATCTGGAGTTCCCGGACGGTGAGCTTTGGTGCCATGCTACGGGCTGGAAACCGGAGCTGGTAAAGGAACTCAAGGCGGTTCTTTCGGCCAGCCAGCAGGCTACCGCTGACAATGGCTGGTATCCGATTTTCTTCGAGAATCACGACCAGTTCCGCAGTGTGCGGCATTTCTTCCCCGATGATTCGGACCCGAAGATTACGTCAAAGATGCTGGCGACGGTACTCTTTACGCTCCGCGGTACGCCCTTCATCTACGAAGGACAGGAGCTGGGCATGGACAATGTGGCTTGGGACTCCATCGAAGATTACAACGATATTTCCTCCCACGGGCAGTATGAATTGGCCTTGAAGGAGGGCGTGACGCCCCAGGAGGCCATGAAAGTCATCCATCGGTACAGCCGGGACAATGCTCGCACGCCTATGCAGTGGACTAAGGGCCGTCAGGCTGGTTTTACCAAGGGGACGCCTTGGCTGCCGGTACATGACGATTATCGGAGCTGCTGCGTGGAAAGTGAAGCACTAGACGAAACGTCAACGCTGCTTTACTATCGCCAATTAGCCCGCATCCGGGCAAATGGCGATGCAGCTGGGGTTCTCCAGCAGGGCGACTACACAGAGCTTTTGCCGGATAATCCCGACGTCTACGCCTTCCGCCGCCGCTTCGGCTGTCGCCAAGTGGTGACTCTGGCTAACTTCAGTGGCTATGAAGTCCTCTATGATGCCAAGAAATTAGCAGGTGCAGATCTTTTGATATCCTCCCAGGAGGGTAGTGCCAAAGGTGTTCTGCGGCCTTATGAAGCCGTTTGTTATTTGATGGAAACTGAGAAAGGAGGAGAGGCAAAATGAAGATTGCCGCCAGTGATTACGATGGAACGCTGTTCCGCAATGAAGTGATTGCTAAGGCTGATGTGGAAGGAATCCGCCGCTGGCGGGCGGCTGGCAATAAGTTTGGCGTAGTCACGGGCCGTGACTACGGCATGCTGGCGCCACAGCTAAAGCATTATGACATCGAGTCTGACTATGCCGTCTGCAATAACGGCGGGCTCATCTGCCGGGCTGACGGCACGCCGCTCTGGCAGGGCGAGATTCCGCACAAGACGCTGGCAGAAATGGTCCAGGAGCCTGGTGTACGCCGCTCCTTCCACTTCGCCTTTTCGGCAGCGGATACCACGTACCTTTACCATGAGCGTGAGGGTTCGTGGATTTCGCGGGAAGCAAAGCAGTGGGATTTCAAGATTAAAATGATTACGGAGCAGGACATCATGAGCCTGCCACAGATTCATCAATTTTCCCTGGGCTATCCGGAGGCAAGTGAAGCCGCCGAGGTGGGCGAAATCCTCAATGCCCGCTATGGCGATGTGATTCATGCTTATCCGAACCGATGCAGCCTCGACATTACGCCGAAGGGCATCAGCAAGGAACAGGGAATCCGCAAGATGTTAGAACTCATGGGTTGGGACTGTGCGGAGATTTGCACCATTGGTGACGAAATCAACGACCTGCCCATGATAGAAGCTTTCCATGGATTTACCGTTGAAACGGCCCGAGATGCCATTAAAGCACGCGCCCAAAAGGCGTATGCTGGTGTCGGTGCCATGTTGGAAGCGAATATTTAATTTCCCCCAGGAAACATATAACCCCTTATCCTAACGAGATGGCACAGAGCGTCCCTTTGCTGTGTGCCATCAACGCTGACAACAGAATACGCCGGACGGCATCATTCTGAAATCATACATAAATAAGTGAATATGTGTAGAGATTTTCATATCGGAACATGGACAGATACGGAAATCTCTTCTCATATAAGGTAAATTGTGAGAATGTTTAGCGGAAACAGATAATACTGATAAAGCTAAGCAAAGGGAAAGGAAGTTTTGGAAAATGCGACTCAACAAAAAAGCTTTGGCAATCCTCACGGGACTCACTCTCAGCACTGGTTTCAGTGCTACGGCAATGGCGGCAACGGCTGACAGCTTCAGCGATGTGCCGAAAAATCACTGGTCTTATGAAGCACTGGATTACCTCGCCAAAGAGGGCGTAATCGATGGTATGGGGGATTCCACCTTCCAGGGCGGCCGTTCGATGACCCGCTATGAGATGGCCAGCGTCGTAGCCAAAGCAATGCAGAAAAAAGACATCAGCTTCGGGGACAAAGCTGTACTGGACAAACTCTCCGCAGAATACGCCGGCGAACTCGACACCCTGAACAAAAAAGTCGACGCAAACACGAAGGCCATCAAGGATCTCAACGCCAAGACGGATAAGTTCAAGGTTTGGGGTATGGCGCGCGTGCAGGCCGGTGATGACAATGGGCTGAAGCATGAGTCCATTTATAGCAAGTGGGCAACGGAAAAAAATGGCGATTATAACAACCGCTTCTATATGGATCTTGAAGGACAGATGAAGATCAATGATCATGCGGTTGCTCGCTTTACTATCGAGAAGAATGCACGCTATAGTGATAAAGAATACGTTGCAAGGAATGTTACTGTCCGAGATTCGACAGGGAGTGTGAAATACCACACTACTTGGGGTGACTTTATCAGAACGCCAGTTTCTGGCGAATTACGGGACATGCCGGACATGGATACGAACCACAATGGGTCCATTTCTAACATTTGGGTTGAATTACAGCTTGGACCGAAGCATGATTGGTACACGAACATCGGCCGCAAGTGGAACGGCATCGGCATGCAGAACCTTCTGCTCGGCGGTCAGGTTGATGGCATTCAGACCTATCATCCAATTGAGCATGGCCATGGCTGGTGGATGAGTGCTCAGTACTGGAAATCGGCTGCGGATGCAACGGAATATGAATTAGAATATAAAGAAAATGCAACTAAGGATGGTTATGAGTTCGTTGGAGCGAAAGTATATGCGCGCCGCAATCCAGTCAACGCAACGCTTGATTTCTGGGGGCCGCTTGGCAAGTATGTTGATGCCAACATCGGGTATACACGCATCGTGGGTCATAAGTTTAACAACAATAATGATGGCTACTGGTATGATACGTCGGGCTTCATGAATGCTGACCTCGCTGTGAAGCTCTTCAAGGACTTCAAGGTTACGGGCTCTTATGTCAAGGCGTTCACGAATCAGACAGGCAACTATGGCCATGGCGACCGTGACCTCGCTGTCCGCTTCGATTATCGTGGTACTGACCTCAACAAGGTTGGTACGTGGGGGCTCTATGCGAAATGGATGAACCTCGGCGCTTTCGCGGATCTCGGTCATGATGATGAGTGGTCCACGCGCGAGCCGACCTTCACGAATGGTATTCGTGGCTGGTACTTCGGCTTCAAGTGCGTACCAGCACACAACGTCGAGTGGGAGACCCTCTGGGCTCCGCATCTTTCCGAGCAGATTACCTGGAACAATCCGGTCAAACGCCATATCCTGCGCAGCATGCTCGACTTCCATTTCTAATCGTTTGACAGCATAATAAAATAGTAACGCACGAAGGCATTCTCTATGGGAGGAGGCCTTCGTGCCCTATTGAAAGGGGCTATATCGATATGAATCGCAAGAAACTCTTAGGACGGGCAGTGGGTGTATCGCTGACGCTTAGTCTTATGGCCGCTCCCTTTGTGGCTCCGGCGGATATGATGCCGACGGCCTTTTCGATTTCCGTGGCTGAAGCGGCCGCCGCAGTAGGACCGACGGATGTCGTGCTGGTGGGTACGGTACAGACGAAGTTCGGTGCTGGTACGGATTGGGCACCTGCTGATGGCAAGACGAAGATGACGCCAATCGGCAAAGGGATCTATGAATATAAGGGCAAACTGCCCAAAGGCAATTATGAATACAAGATTGCCATCGGCGGCAGTTGGAGTGAGAATTACGGCGCCGATGGGGCTTCTGATGGTGCCAATATGAAGCTGAAGCTCACCAAGGATACCGAAGTTACGTTCACGTATGACAGCGTGACCCATGAGACAAAGGTGAGTTATGAAGGGCAGGGAGCAGCAGCTCAGGCTGAGGCACCCAAAGCCGCCGTGGCAGCGCCTGCCGGTGCCGTTGGTGCGCAGGATGTTGTACTCGTCGGTTCCCTGCAGAGTGCTTTGGGGGCGGCCAAGGACTGGGACCCGTCTGACGCCAAGACGATTATGAAAGCTGACGGCAAGGGCCATCGCGTTTTCACGGGCAAGCTCAAAGCTGGCAATTACGATTTCAAGGTCGCGCAGGGCGGTTCCTGGGATGTGAACTACGGCAAGGACGGCCAGCCTAATGGCGGCAATATCGCTTTGCGTCTGGCTGCTGACCACGAAGTAACTTTTAGCTATGACGAAAAGACGCATGCGATTTCCTACGATTATGAAGGCAAGGCGGCTGAGCAGGCCAAGTTTGCGAACCAGCGCGAAATCGTGCTTTGCGGTGATTTGCAGACCTTAGGCGGCGCAGCGGCCAAATGGGCACCGTCGGATATGGCAACGAAGATGACGGCGGGCGACCATGGTTTCTACACGTTTACGATTAAGAATATGCCAGCGGGTACTTATAACTATAAGATTGCCATCAATGGCAGCTGGGCCGAAAACTATGGCCTAAACGGCATAGCCGATGGTGCGAATGTTTCGTTGACGCTCGACAAACCGGAGACGGTTACGTTCTATTACAACGACAAGACCCATCGCATTGCCGACAGCCATAATTATAAAATGTTAAACGCTAGCGAATTGCCGAGACTTTCGGGAATTGCCGGCGTTACGGATGGCACCATGTATGATTTGATGCTGTCGGGGCTTTACCAGACGGAGGCCAAAGTGGCGGCTGGCAATTATACGGTCAAGGTCACGCAGGCGGGGCAGACCCCGATTACCCAGGCTGTCCATATTGCCAAGACGACAACGGTCACGTTCTACTATGATGCGGCGAAGAAGCGCATTATTGCCGATGATGGCAGTATCCGCGCCGATAAGGTCGTCCATGACAGCTGGAATAAGGAGGAGCGCAGTCCTTGGGGGGCCGTGGAAGAAGGCACGCCCGTAACGCTGAAAATCCGCACGGGGGCCGGTGATGTGGAGTCGGCCAAAATCATGGTCACCAAGGCCGCTATGACGACTAAGGGCGGCGATGAGTACAATCCGGATTACGACTCTGGCACCACCACGTATTACTCCATGAAGAAAATTGGCACCAAGAACGGCCAGGATATCTGGCAGGGAAGCTTTACTCCGAAGGACTATGGGATTTATGGTTATAAGTTCGTCCTCAATGACACGAAGGAATACGGGGATGACACCAAGACTGGCGGCACAGGTGAGTTAAAGCTCGCCGGTACGAAATACTTCCAGGTAACGGCTTACAAGAAAGGCTTTGAGACGCCGGCTTGGGCGAAGGAAGCCGTCTGCTACCAGATTTTCCCGGACCGTTTCTTTAATGGCGACCCGTCTAACGACAATGCCCGCGATACGGCGCGCGGCACGCAGCCGGTTCAGCATCGCAGCTGGAATACGCTGCCAGCTAACGCTGGCGCTGGTGCCGCCGATGGCGATAAGTGGGATTGCAACGATTTCTATGGCGGCGACCTTGCCGGTATCACGAAGAAACTCGACTATCTCAAAGGCATGGGCGTAACGGCTATCTACCTCAATCCGATTTATGCCGCCTCGTCCAACCATCACTATGATGCGCGTAATTACGATGCCGTTGACCCGTTCCTCGGCAATTTCACGGACTTACAGAAACTTGCCGAGGAGATGAAGAAACGCGGTATGCACCTCATTATGGATGGCGTTTACAACCATGTCGGGGATGATTCCATCTATTTCGACCGTTATAGTAAGTACAAGACGGTGGGGGCCTATGAATATTGGAGCCGCATCTATGACCTGCAGAACAGCAAGGGGCTGTCCTTGGATGCCGCTAAGGCTGAGGCCAAAAAACAACTCGAGGCCGAAGGCCAGGTGTTCAGCCCGTATCATTGGGAGAATTGGTTCGACATCAAGAACGTCAAGGCCCATGATGAGATGGGCGATAAATACGCCTACCATGACTGGCAGAGCTTCTCGAGCCTTGCGCCGTTCCGTGACAAGGACTATCCAGGCTATGACAAGACGACGCCTGACCATACGGACCTTGGCGATTATCTGCTCTATGGCCGTAACGGCGATAAGGGTGTAATCATGAAGTGGTTTGACTATGGCCTGTCGGGCTGGCGGCTTGATGTTGCCAAGGAAGTTCCGCCGGGATTCTGGGCTAAGACCCGTGATGCCGTCAAGTCCGTCAAGACGCAGAGTGGCGATACGCCGCTGCTTTTGGGCGAGATCTGGCAGGATGGCTCCCAGTTCTTTATGGGCGATTCCATGGATTCGGTCATGAACTACAAGCTTTCCGATACGCTGATGCACTTTGTCATGGGGGGCAAGGCTCAGGATACGGATGATGTGCTCATGCAGCTGCGCCAGAATTATCCGCAAGAAGCGCTTTATAATCTTATGAATATCGTAGATTCGCATGATACAGCGCGGGCTATCTACACCTATGGTGGTGGCAAAGATGGCGTGACGCAGGCGCAGAAGTCTGACTTTGACTATAAACTCGGCAAGAGCCGCCTCAAGATGGCCGTGGCTTTTGAGATGGGCTATCCCGGCATGCCGACGGTTTATTATGGCGATGAAGCCGGCCAGTTTGGTTCCAAGGACCCGGACTGCCGCCGCACCTTCCCCTGGGGAAAAGAGGATAAGGACCTGCAGAATTTCTACAAGAAGGCAATTACCGCGCGCAATAAGAACAAAAATGTCTTTGCGCTGGGTGACCTCGATACCTTGATGGCTAAGGATAATATCTATGCTTACCAGCGCAAGGCTGTCGATGGTTCGGGCAAGGTCGGCGTGGTAGCCCTTAACAATGGCAAAGCCCAGCAGGTTACCTTGAAGGTTGCCGCTGCGGATGGTACTGTGTTGAAAGACCAGCTTACGGGCATCAAAGCAACGGTCAAAAACGGGGAAATTTCCTTCCGGTTGGGAGAGAATCAGGCCGTTATGATGGTTAACTGATGAGAGAACTGATTTAAAAAAGCTGCCGGGAACAGAGGAAAAGCTGTTCCTGGCAGCTTTTTTTGTGAATGCCGTTACATGTATACATATAATCAACCTTTAACAATAAGGAATTATGTGCTATAATGTTCAATACTGATGTACTTTACAGATGTACATACAGAGGAACTATACGTTGTAGAAGGAGCATTCTATATGAAACAAGAAGACAATGAGTTTATGCAGCATGAGTTGCGTCTGCCTGAACTTACGGTCCGTGGTATGCTGCTTGGTGCTATTTTGACGGTTATTTTTACGGCATCAAATGTATACCTCGGCTTGAAGGTCGGTTTGACGTTTTCGTCGGCTATCCCGGCGGCGGTTATTTCGATGGCCGTCCTCAAGATGGCAAAAGATTCGAATATCCTGGAGAATAATATGGTACAGACGCAGGCTTCGGCGGCTGGTACTCTTTCGGCTATCATCTTTATCATCCCGGGTATGCTGATGATTGGTTATTGGCAGGGCTTCCAGTTCTGGCAGACGCTGTTGGTATCGGCCTGCGGCGGGTGCCTGGGGGTACTGTTCACGATTCCGCTTCGCCGGGCGATGGTGGTGCATAGTGATTTGGCCTATCCGGAGGGGGTGGCTGCCGCTGAAATCCTGAAGGTTGGCAGCAATTCGGCTAAGGATTCCAAACAGGGCAGTGGCTTGAAAGAAATCATGTCCGGCGGTATTGTCGCTGGTATCGTGGCGCTGTTTTCCAATGGTTTCCAGGTCCTTTCGGGAGGGCTTTCCCTCTGGTTCCATGTGGGGAAGGGAATGACGCAGTTCCCCATTGGTTATTCCACGGCTCTTGTTGGTGCTGGCTATCTTATTGGTATTGCCTCTGGTCTGGCCATGCTCGTTGGCATTTTGCTTGCCTGGGCGGGCTTTGTGCCGTTCTATACGATTACGGGCGCTGTGCCGGATGGCATGACGCTGCAGAAGTTTGCCGGCGCTGTCTATCAGGAGCGCGTCCGCTTGATTGGTGCTGGCGCTATGGGCGTTGCGGCTGTTTGGACGTTATTGACGCTGGCAAAACCGGTTATCGATGGTGTCAAAGAGTCCATTGCGGCACTCAATATGCCAGCGGCTGAACAGGGAAAGCACCGCATGGATATTGACATGTCCATCAAGAGCATTGGCCTGGTTTTTGCGGTGACGGTTGTTGGCCTGCTGGGGATCTTTTATGCATTTGTCAGCCCAGCGGGGCTGACGATGGCACAGAATCTCACTTTCGTCGTGGTGGGCGTTGGGGTGGCTGTGCTCATGGGATTCTTTGTGGCGGCCGCTTGCGCTTATATGGCAGGTCTTGTCGGTACGTCTTCCAGCCCGATTTCGGGGATTGGCATTCTAGGCATTATCGTGGCATCTCTTGTCATGTATGCCCTTTGCTCCAGCTTTGGCATTTTCAGCCTGCCGGGCGGTGAGAAATTCGCCACGGCAACGGCTATTTTCACCACGTCGATTATCATGGCGATTGCCTGCATTTCCAATGATAATATGCAGGACCTCAAGACGGGCTATCTCGTCGGGGCTACGCCCTGGCGTCAGCAGGTTGCCCTGCTTTTAGGCTGCGTGGTCGGTGCTCTCGTTATTGCGCCGGTACTGAACCTTCTCTATGAGGCTTATGGCTTCCCAGGAGCACTGCCGCGTCCGGATATGGACCCGGGCCAGGCGTTGGCCGCTCCGCAGGCTGCCCTGATGACGACGATTGCGCAGGGCATTTTCTCCAGCCAGCTGGCATGGGAATACATCTATCTTGGCATGGGTCTTGGCGTCGTTCTCGTAATTATCGACCTGGTACTCAAACGCCACACGAGACATTTGTGCCTGCCGCCGCTCGCCGTTGGCATGGGCATCTATCTGCCGCCATCGGTTCAGACGCCGCTGGTTATCGGTGCCGTTATGGGCTATTTCCTCAATAAAAAGCTTTGGAAAGAAAAGGGCGAAGAAGGCCGCAAGAACGGCATGCGCCGCGGCACGCTTTTTGCCTCTGGCTTGATTGTCGGTGAATCCATCATCGGTGTGCTTCTCGCCGGCATTATCGTTGTATCGGTATCGAGCGGCGGCAGCGACAGCCCGTTGGCCCTCGTCGGCAAGGATTTTGCCGATACGGCTGAATGGCTGGGCTTGTTGGTATTTTTGATCACGCTGGGGATTTTTGGCAAGGTAGTTCTCGGCAACAAAAATAATTAAACCTAATAAATGACACTTTAGTGATGCAAAAAGGCCGCTGACTCGGTTGAGTCAGCGGCCTTTGTTTTTGTTGTTTAGCGAACGTTCATGGACAGCTCAATGAATTTATTGGCGAGCTTGGCTTTCTGGAGGACTTCTTCAGTGATGTCCTGGCCAGCCTGTACGATTACGATGCCGTTGTCCATCTTGATGTCGCGCGTAGCTTTTTTGCCGAGCAGGAAGCGGCGATGACGCTCTTCCGTTGCTTTGTCGGCAGCAGCCTGTTTTGCTGCATCGGCAGCCGGAGCAGCAGGTGCTGCAGGTGCCGGTGCCGGTGCCGGTGCGGCTTTGGGAGCCTCTTTTTTCGGTTCAGCTTTTGCAGCTGGTGCCGGAGCAGCTTTGGGAGCCTCTTTCTTTGGCTCGGCTTTTACTGCTGGAGCGGCCTTCGGTGCTTCAGCTTCCGGAGCTTTGGCCGGAGCAGCTTTTTCTGCCGGAGCCTCAGCTTTTGGAGCTTCGGGAGCCTTCGGTTCTTCGGCTTTTGGAGCCGGAGCAGCTGCCGGAGTTACTGGCTTATTTTTTTTTTCACCGTTCGGATCGATGACGGTTACCTGTTTACCAAAGATAGAAATCTGGTCACTGGTAACTTCCGTAGTCGTTCCGTCCGGTGCAGTGATTTCGCATTTTTCGATTTTGCCGTCGTCCCCGATGAAAAGCTCGGAAATGTTGCCCTGGATGGTACCGGATTTCGTGATGGCCTTGGTGCCGATGACGCGAATGTTTTCATCGAGCAGTGCCTCAAAGTCGCCGGCATCGGAGAGGCTCAGGATGTTCTCGCTGTTGGTAACCGTTACGGCATCATCACCGATGGCAATGACGGATTCATAAGGAATCAGTTTAACACCGCGGTACCAATCTTCGTCTTCGATGGTTACGGCTGCGACAGTACCATTTTTGGCATCGATGAGCAGGGTTTTGCTCATGCCCAACTCACGGCCTTCGGTGATGCTGATGACTGGAAGGCCAAGGATTTCTACGCTTTTCTTCATGAATATTCCTCCATTGTATTAGCTGCTCTATTCTTTTTGCTGCTGGAATTCGGCTTCGATTTCCTGCAGGATGTTCGCCGGGATATCCGGGAACGGAGTTGAGAGCGCGTGATGTTTGGATAATATATCCTGGACGATGGTCAGGTAGCGGGTGTTCTTGATGAATTCCTGCTTCATGTCATCGTTCGATGCAATGATTGGAAGGGACAGGGCATCGTGATAAGCCTTGATGGCTGCTTGGTAGTTGGCCTGTTCCTTATAAAGATTGACGAGCTCGATGATGAGGAACGGTGTGTAACTGTCCTCGGGGTAGCTCTTGATTGCCTGCCGATAGGCGCAGATAGCGGCGTCCGGCAGTTTCGGGGCTTTGTCGTAGGCATAGTCGAGAAGACTGTCCAAGGTATCCAGGGCAGCGATTTCCTGTTCGTATACCTGCTGTTTCGCCTTGGCTTCCTGCTGTGCCTTGAGTTCGGCAGCAGCCCTTTGGCGGGCTTCGTCTTTTTCGGCTTGCAGGGCTTTGGCATGCGCCAGGGCTTTTTCTTTTGCCTCGGCCCGGGCTTTAGCTGCTCGGGCGGCAGCGTCTTCCTCGACGGCTGCTTTTTCTTCAGGTGCCGGTGCTGGTTCTTCTTTGGCAGGCACGTTGGTGCTCGCTGCTGGAGAATCAGCTTCGGTGGCGATTACGGCGGATACGGCTGCTTCGGCCTTTTCTTCGGCTTCGGCGATTGTCTCGGTACTGAGAATCTCAGCGACCGGCACGGGTTCTTCCTTGATGGGCTCTGGGATGGCGTTCGGACACTCGACTGTGGCGTCGGTTCCTTTTGCTCCACGGCGCAGCAGCTGTTCGTTGACAAAGGTGACACTAGCGGCTGCTACGATTACGAGTATTCCCAACCGCATATAGTGGGATGGGTCAAGGAAGGGACTCATGGAGATGGCCACGGCATTTACCAGGAAGGCCATGATGGCGCAAAGCACTAACGAAATCCATTTCATCTCGATGCCGATAAAGCGACAGAGATGATAAATTAAGAAGATGCTGACGGCCATAATGGAGCCCGTTACCAGGATAAATGTCATGTTGCTCACCTCTTCCTGTGTTTGGGCATAATACCACTAAGTTTCTAGATTCGACATAGTGGGGGAAAATCCTGCTGCCGTTTGCAGATTTTCCCTACTATTATAACATGTTGAGGTACGTGTAAACAATAGAAAATTGCGTCTGGACCGCGGATGGAAAAAGCTGACGGGGAAAGAGTATTTTTTCGCGTTTGTGGCAGATTTTGACGAAGTTTTATAGTATAATAGAGGGAACAGAAAGGAACGATTCACTATGATGTTTGAGCAAGAGGCTGTAATTCATCACGACAGCGGCATCCATGCCCGCATTGCGGCGATGATTGTGCAACGGGCTAAGGAACTCGGAAAGAAATACGGTACGCCGCTATATCTTCGCAGTGAGCGAAGCGAGCGGTTCGAGATGCACAGTTTGATGAAATTGGTGGCGCTCAAAATCAGTTGTGGTGATTCGCTTTTTGTGGCAGCCGAAGGAGATGAAGGGCGGCAGGCCGTTTATGAGATGGTCCGCTTCTTGGAAAGTGACTTCGAAATGAATTCTCCCGGGGAGATTCACGAGATGGATTTGCTGCTGCATGAGAATGCCTTGATGCAGGAACGCCTGCAGATGATTCTCGAGGCGGTACAGGATGGTATCTGTGTTGTTGACCGTACAGGTGAAATCACCTATGTAAATCCTTCCTATCTGCGAATTGTTCACAAAACGCCAGAGATGGTAGTGGGGCAGAATGTTTTCAAGACGGCTCCCGATGGCAACCGCTGTGGAGTATTGCGTTCTGGCGTGGCCCGCATCGGCAGTATCAGTCACAAAAAGGATGGCACTACGGTTGTGGCCAACGTCAATCCGATTTTCGTCGATGGCGAGATTGCCGGTGTCGTGTCGGTCATCAAGGATATCACGGAATTGCAGAACCTTATGGCCCGGTTGTCCCAGGTATCGGCCCGGGCTGAATATTTGGAGCAGGAGCTCCTGCGCACCAAAAAGACGGCCCAGGCCTTCAAGAATTATATCGGCAAAAGTGGCAAGGTTGTCGACGTATTGGCGCTGGCCTCCAAGGCCGCAGGGTCTTCGGCCACGGTGTTGATTCGCGGTGAGAGCGGTACGGGTAAAGAGGTTATTGCCGAGGGCATCCACTATGCCAGTGAACGCCGCCGGGGGCCGTTTATCCGCGTGAACTGCGGGGCGATTCCGGGAACGCTGCTGGAGTCAGAACTCTTCGGACACGAGAAGGGGGCATTCACCGGAGCGGTTCGCCGCAAGCTGGGCAAATTCGAGCTGGCGGATAAGGGAACCATTTTCCTCGATGAAATCGGCGAGATGGATAAGAACATGCAGGTGAAATTGCTGCGTGTTCTGCAGCAGAAGGAATTTGACCGCATCGGCGGCGAAGAGACCGTACATGTTGATGTGCGCATTATTGCGGCCACCAACCGCAATTTGGAACAGATGGTAAAAGACGGCACGTTTCGCGATGACCTATACTATCGTCTCAATGTCATTCCTATCAGCCTGCCGCCGCTTCGTGACCGCGTCGATGATATCCCGCTTTTGGTGGAGCATTTCATTGAAAAGGTCAGCGTGGAAAGTGGCAAGCGGGTTCGTGGGATTTCGCCGGAAGCGATGGAAGTTTTGATGGCTTACAAATGGCCGGGGAATGTCCGCGAACTGGAAAATGTCATTGAACGGGTGATAACACTGATGGACAGCGATCGGATTATCGTTGCATCGCTTCCCTCCTATATAAAAGGCGAGATGGCTGTACGGGAAGTGCAGCATTTCACGGCGGATACCGCTGTGCTGCCCTGGGAAGAATATGAAAAGCAAATCATCGCCAATGCCCTGAACCAGTGTGGAAGTTTCAATGCAGCGGCTAAAATGCTGAAGATTACGCATAAGACAGTGGCGGCAAAAGCACGAAAATACGGTTTGGTGGAATAAAGTTGGTAAATTTTACCGATGGGTAGTAAAATTTACCAACATATTGAATTGTTTTGGTATTTTTTACCAAAACAATTAACGCCATTTATTTGAGAAAATGGATATATAATTTTAGGCTTTTGCTGAACCCTTATTTTACAAGGGTTCAGAGAAAAGATATAGAAATTTTTTCCAATCTGCAAAAGTTGGCACGCATCTTGCATATTATTATGGCAGTTAGTCAAAACGTGCTGACCTCCTGCAGGGGCAGGAAAAAGAGAGTTTTTTACATTTTAGATGGGAGAGGTATAATAATGACTCAGGAAACTATCACGATCGAGAACAAAACTGGTATTCATGCTCGTCCGGCATCCATTTTCGTTCAGACGGCTACGAAATTCAAATCCAAAGTTCAGATCCAGGCTAAAGGCAAGACGGTTGATGCTAAGAGCATCCTCATGATCATGAGCATGGGCCTTGTCAAGGGCACGGAGATGACGATCGTTGCTGATGGTCCGGATGAGGCTGAGGCAGTTAAGGCTCTGAAAGATCTCGTTGCTTCCAAGTTCGGTGAGGAATAATTCACAGCGCTGAGCAATGTTGCACAATAGAATAGCCTTCTCCCGGGAGGACTCCTGGGGGGAGGCTTTTCGTGCAGTTTTAGTAATATTTCGATAGTAAAAGAAAAGGCTTTCATTTATCATTGGCACATGGATGGATAGAGAGTTTTTTTTCAGGGGGAATAAAGAAAATGGCAGAGACGATTCGCGGTAAAGGCGTAATTTCTGGTATTGCAGTTGGTAAAATCATGTTGGCTGGACAGAATCTGGACGGCTATCTCGTGAACTACCAGCCGGAGAGCAAAGAGACGGAGCAGGAAAAAGCTACGGCAGCCCTGACGGCTGTTGCTGAGGTTCTGCGCGAGAGCATTGAGCGTCTGCAGAAACAGGAGATGGTTGAGCAGGCTGCTATCATGGAAGCACATCGCATGATGGTTCAGGATCCGATGATGGCGCAGAAAATCGAGGAGAAACTCGATGAGAATCCGAGCGCACCGCATGCAGTTCTCAAGGCTGCTGAGGAACAGGCTCAGATGTTTGAGGCTATGGACGATGAGTATTTTGCTGCTCGTGCTGTTGACCTGCGCGATGTCGGTAAGCGCGTAGCAAAATACATCCTCGGCGTTAAAGAGCCAGAAATCGGCGATGAGAAGGTAATTCTCTGCGGCCGTGAAATCGAGCCGTCCGTTATCGCTGGCATGTCGACGGATAAGATTGCCGGTGTTCTTTTGGGCTCGGGCAGCACGACGGCACATGCTGTTATCATCGCTAAGGCTCGTGCTATCCCGACGATTGTCGGCCTCAACAAAGAAGACCGCATCGACAAGATTGCCGATGGCGACCATGTTGTCATCGATGGCGAAGCAGGCCAGATTGTCATCAATCCGAGTGAGGCCGAGATGGCTGAGTACAATGAGAAGATCAAGAAGCAGCAGGAGATGGCTGCTCACTATGCTCAGCTCAAGGATCTGCCGGCGGTTACGACTGATGGCGTAAAAGTTGACCTCATGGCTAACATTGGTACGCACATGGACGTTGACAACGCACTGACCTATGGTGCAGAAGGCGTTGGCCTGTTCCGTTCGGAGTTCGTATTCATGGGCCGTCAGGACATCCCGAACGAGGAAGACCAGTTCAAGGCTTATAAGGAAGCTGTTGAGAAATGCGGTGGAAACCTCTGCGTTATCCGTACGATGGATATCGGTGGTGACAAACCGCTGCCGTACCTCAACATTCCGGAAGAGGAAAACCCGTTCCTCGGTTACCGTGCGGTCCGCATCAGCCTGCAGCGCCGCGACCTCTTCATGCCGCAGCTCAAGGCTATCCTGCGCGCTGGTAAATTCGGTAAAGTCGGCATCATGGTTCCGATGATCATCAATGTCGCTGAGTTCAAGAAAGTTAAAGAGCTCATCGAAGAGGCTAAAGTGGAACTTACCCATGAGGGCAAGGCTTTTGCTGATGACGTTCAGGTTGGTATCATGGTCGAGACGCCGGCAGCTGCTGTTATGACGCCGGTACTCGCTAAGTACGTTGACTTCTTCTCCATTGGTACGAACGACCTCGTTCAGTACACGCTCGCTTGCGACCGCGGCAATGCCAGCATCTCCTATCTCTACAACCACTTCAACCCGGCTGTCCTCCAGCTCATCCAGCGCACGATTACGAGCGCTCGGGAGAACGGTATCTGGGCAGGTATGTGCGGCGAGATGGCCAGTGACCCGAATGCAGCAGTTCTGCTGATGGCTATGGGCATCAGTGAGCTCTCCATGAGCGCACCGTCCATTCCGCGTGTCAAAGAGAAGATTCGCAACATCAGCTCCATCAAGGCTAAGGAAATCCTGGCTGACGTCATGAAGATGGAAGATGGCGACGAAATCAAAGCATATCTGGCAAAAGTTCTGTAAGAACAAACTTTATATCGCTTGAAAAATAGAAGCCCTTGGGAAAAGGAATCACAGCCTTTTTCCAAGGGCTTTTTGCAGGGATTTGCCTGCTGATGAAGAATTGTTATTAGGGAAATTGAATCGCAATAGGGGAGGAAAAGATTTTGAAAAAAGTATTTTTGGCAACGATGATGCTGGCCGGATTTCTGCTTTTTCCGCAGGTGGGAGATGCTGCGATGCGCGGGATCAATACCGAGGGTGGCATGTATGTGACCAATTGCGAAAGCTGGGTCAGCCTGCGGTCGTATGCTTCGACGGAAGCGCCGGCGCTCGAGCGGATTCCGCTGGGGGCGAAAGTAACGATTATCGATGACAATGACCCGTGTTACAAGGAAATGGTATTTGCGCATGTGCGGTATCAGGGACGGCGCGGGTATGTTCTCTATAGCTATCTGACGCCGAAATGGACGTTGTACCGCGTGGTCAACTGCAATGAGTGGATCAGCCTGCGCACGGAACCGTCGACGGAGGCACCAGTGGCAGCCCGCATTCCGCGAGGGGCACAGGTACGCTTTGTCAAACAGGCGGGAAATGGCTTTTATTATGTGGAATATAATGGCAGATTAGGGTATGCCCTGTCGTATTATCTGGACTGAGGGATGAAAAGAGGGCTGCAAAATTACAGTTTGC
This sequence comes from Selenomonas sp. WCT3, assembly GCA_900100835.1. Classification (GTDB taxonomy): domain Bacteria; phylum Bacillota; class Negativicutes; order Selenomonadales; family Selenomonadaceae; genus Selenomonas_A; species Selenomonas_A ruminantium_E. Next base: position 40,076 of record FNCM01000020.1, read on the forward strand.
AGGGGAGTAGTACCCAGTTCGTATTCGAGGTAAGTCGCCGGCGGCGGGGGACACAGTACCAACGCTTCACCGGTGACAACCCGCTACAAGAAATTTTTGCCTTTTAATTAAGAGTTGGAAAACAGTTAA
>FNCM01000028.1 GCA_900100835.1 Selenomonas sp. WCT3
GATAAAAATTTCGTTTAGAAAAACATCTCCCGCGTAGTGTTGGCACTGCCCCTAGCGGCGGCGAAGAGCTGCCTCGAACTTGAACGCACTAACCGATAAACTGTAATTTGAAGTTTAATGCGTATTTCGATACTCTCGCGGGGAACATTGGAACATTTCGCGGAAGGCGCGGGAGAAGGTGGAGTAGTCGGCAAAACCGACTTCGCCGGCAATCTGGGCGATGGGCATGTCACTGCGGAGCATATCCCGGGCCAGCAACAGGCGTTTGCTGCGAATATACTGATGCAGGGCATAGCCCGTATTGGCTTTGAACTTGCGCATCAGATAGAATTTGCTGGTATAGGTATGGGCTGCCAGCGTATCGATGCTAAGGTCTTCGGCTAAATGCTGATTGATATAGGCGAGGACATCTTGAATTTTTTGGTCATAGGAGGCATTTTCCAGCCCTGCCAATTCGTGTCCCTCCAGGAGCCGGTTGATTAGAATCATAAACTCAATGAAGAGTATCTCGGTAAACAGTCCATTGGCGAAGCCTTCGCCATGGGCTGTTTTTTCTAACTTGTCCATGTGGAACAATAAATCGTGACTGGTTCCCGGGGCTTGGTGCATGACGCTGGCTGTTTCCCGGGCTTGGGAAAAGCATTGGGACAGGTCATTATGCTGTGGGTCCTGTTGTTGCCAGCGTTCAAGAAAAGATGGGGAGACGTAGATGACAATGCGCTCATAGTCGGCAGAACCGGATAGGAAAATCGGGCGATGGATTTCGCCAGCAGAGACAAAGACAACATCCCGGGCAGTGAGATGATAGGTCTTTCCTTCGATGACATAATCGACGTTGCCGTCGAGAAATAAGATAATTTTATGGAAATCGTGGTAGTGAAATGGAATCGGTTTTAACGTAGAATCTTTCAGGCGGAAAATGCGGTAATCCGTAGAAAGATAACCTTTTTTTTCGTAGTCGCTCACGGCAGCTGCTCCTTTCCTTTATCAAGCTCTTTATTAGTTTAGTACATCTTTTGCAATATTTAAAGCATATTTTGTGATTTTATTGCAATTTAAACCTTGCTATAATAGAACCATCAAAAGAAACGAGAAGCGTCCGGGGGAGACGCAGCATGATTTAGAAAGGCCGGTGACAGAGATGATGTTAGTTCGCAGTTATCTGATGGAGGATAAAGAAGTTATGATGCTGGATGGTACTACGGGCTTCATGCCGGGAGCTGCTGCAATTCGTCTCTTAACCAGCCGTCAGGGTGTTGGGGCTGACCGCATTCTGGTGTTCACCGGTACGCAGGAAATTCCTTCTTTTAAAGCCTTTACAAAAGAGGGTGTGCAGGAAGAACTTACGGCGGCTGACTATCTGGTTTTGTCTCGTAGTCAGGCTAATTACGAAATCCGGTTGACCGATTACTTTGTAAGATGCATGCGGGAAGCCGATGAATTGAACGAATCGGCAGCTTGTTAATCGCATATGGGAAACGCTAAACTTCCTCTTTTGAGGGAGTTTATTTTTTGGAATTAACAAAAATCCAATGGCTCTTTAAAGTGGACAAAAGAATCGGGGAGCAAAATAGTAGCCGTGATTGTTTTCTTTATAATTGAGTTATGGGAGGTTTTTATGGGTACTATTTTGTTAATAGCTATTCCCGTCGTGATTTTATTGGTCATCCTGTTTGTGGTGATTACGATGATGTATGTCAAGGCTTCGCCCAATCGTGCGATTATCCTGTCCGGTTTGCGTAAGGAACCGCGGTTCCTCATCGGCCAGGGCGGCATTAAGATTCCGGCGCTGGAGCGGGCCGATTATCTGTACTTAGGACAGATTTCCGTCGATATTAAAACAGGCCAGTCCGTGCCGACCAATGATTTCATCAATGTCCGCGTGGATGCAGTGGCCAAGGTTGCGGTGGCTAAAGATATCGAGGGGCGCAAGATAGCGGCGCTGAACTTCCTCAACATGAAGCCGGAGGAGATTGCCACCAGCCTTCAGGATTCTCTGGAAGGTAATATGCGTGAAATCATTGGTACCCTGGACCTTAAGGATATCAACACGGACCGCGATTCCTTTTCGGACCAGGTGGTCAGCAAGGCGTCTAAGGATATGCGCAACCTGGGTATTGATATCATTTCCTGCAATATCCAGAATGTCACCGATGATAACGGTCTTATCGTTGACCTGGGCGCTGATAATACGGCGAAAATTAAAAAAGATGCGGCGATTTCCCGTGCCCAGGCAGAGCGGGATGTGGCGATTGCTCAGGCCGCAGCTTCGAAGGAATCCAATGATGCCAAGGTAAAAGCCGAACTGGAAATCGCTCAGCGGCAGACGGACTTGGCCATTCGCAAGGCAGAGTTGCAGAAACAGTCGGATATCAAACGCGCCGAAGCCGATGCTGCTTACGAAATCCAGAATCAGGAACAGCAGAAATCCATACAGACGGCTACGGTAAATGCGGAAATTGCCAAAACCGAGCGTGAGCAGGAACTCAAGCAGAAGCAAGTTGCCGTCCGCGAACAGGAACTGGCGGCCGAAATCCAGAAAAAGGCGGATGCGGATAAGTATGCGATTGAGGTTCAAGCCCAGGCAGAACTTGCGAAACAGCAGCGTGATGCAGAAGCACGCCTCTACATTCAGCAGAAGGAGGCCGAGGCTCAGAAAGCACAGGCTGAAGCGAAGAAATACGCCATGGAGCAGGAAGCTGCTGGTATCAAGGCGAAAGGTGAAGCGGAGGCAGCCGCTATCCGGGCCAAAGGTGAGGCAGAGGCCGCTGCTATGGATAAAAAGGCGGAAGCCATGAAGAAATACGGCAAAGCTGCCATGGCACAGATGGCTATCGAAATCCTGCCGCAGGTGGCCGCAGAGATTGCCAAACCGCTCACGGCGATTGATAAGATTTCCATCATTGGAGGCGGCGAGGATGGCGCCTCGGTGGGACCCATCGCTGGTAATGTGCCCTTGGTGTTAGCCAAGACTTTCCAGTCGGTGAAGGAGAGCACTGGGGTGGATTTGGCCGATATCATGCGTAGTGAGTCCTACGATGCCAAAGTAACGCGCAACGTCAACGTAACGGGAGATACTACTCCGGATGAAACGACTAAGATTGCAGCGGTGGCTAAGGCAATCGATGAAAAAAATTAATAATCGTTCCTTCTAGAGAAAGCCTTGTTGACGCTAGCGTGTGCGCAACAGGGCTTTTTCTTAAAATTACAGTTTGCAGGGATCAGTACCAACGCTCCACCGGTGACAACCCGCTACAAGAAATTTTTGCCTTTTAATTAAGA
>FNCM01000008.1 GCA_900100835.1 Selenomonas sp. WCT3
AACGGCATGTGGCAGGACATCGCCTACGATGCGGATAAAAACATAACGAGCCTTACCGTAGCAACACCGGATAAAATCCTGGCCCAGAATACCTATCGCTATGACGGCAATGGCCAAAGAATCGAGAAAGAGGAACTTGCAGGCAAGACGCTCTACACCTATGACAGCTTGAACCGTTTGCAGCAGGCCGAATACCCGAAGTATACAGAGCGATTCACCTACGATAACGCCGGCAACCGCCTGACCCGGACGGTCAAGGACATCGAAGAACAGTATATCTACGATGTCAACAACCGGCTGACAAAGCAAACCGTCAACGGTCAAGTGGAAACCTACCGCTACGATAACGCAGGCAATCTGCTCCAAGATGAAAACAACACCTACGAATACGATGATTTCCGCAGAACCAGCAAAGTGACCACCAAGACTGGCCTGACGCAAATAAACCGCTACGATGCCGAAGGCCTGCGTCATGAAATGGAAGAAAACGGCAAGCTCGTACAGTTTATCTTCAACGAAAACAAGGAAGTGGTAACAGAAGAAACAGATGGTAACATCACAAGGTTAATCCGCACCAGCGACCTCTGGGCGATGGAAGCCAACCCCGAGAAAACCTGGTACCACTACGCCAGCGACGAACAGGGAAGTAGTATCTTCATAACAGATGAACAAGCTGACGTAAAGAACCGCTATACCTACGATGCGTTTGGCAATACAATAGAATCGGAAGAACAGATTCCCAATCGCTATCAATACACAGGTCAGCAGCTAGACCCAATAACCCAGCAATACTACCTGCGTGCCAGATACTATAATCCAGCAATCGCTAGATTCACACAGGAAGACGAGTATCACGGCGATGGGCTGAACTTATATGCCTACTGTGCGAATAACCCGGTGGATTATTATGATCCGAGTGGGTATGCTAATCAAAAGTTACAATATAAGCAAGTAATAAGAGATATAGAGGAACAGACTGGGAGAAAAATACCACAAAATCAACGAGAAGAATTAAAAAGGATATTAAAAGAAAAAGAGTTCTCTAAATTGGAAGGTGGAGAGAAACAAGAACATAGAAAACTGTTTAACGAAAATAAAGAAAAATTGATAAAAGAATGGGAGATGAATACGGGGCAAAAGTGGCCTGTATATAAAGAAGACGTTTTTGGTTCTACAGGTAGAAGAGGGAGAAAAGCAGGAAGTAAATATGATGCACATGAAATTATACCGAATTCATTTGGCGGACCGATAGAATGGTACAATATACATCCCGCTAAGTGGCCCAATGAGCATCAAGGTGGAATACATAGATCGGGAGGGGCTTGGCAGAAAATGTTCGGTAGAAGAAAATAGTTTTTAAGGAGTTGGTTTGCATGTATGAAAAATATTTAAATTGTGTACATAAGAATGATATAATAAAAAAAGATTGGGGGGAGGGGCTAGTTTTTTTTGAAATTCGTAATGTCGAAAATGAAATTAAGTATGTAGAACAAGAATTGAATTTTAATTTACCATTAGAGTTAAAAAAATTATATAACGAATTAGGATATGGATTTATATCAAAATATAATGATTATTATTTTAATAGGTTTATATCACCAATTGAGATATACGATTTTTATAAAGGCAATAATGAATATGAAAATGATGAAAGACGTGAATATTATCCATTTGATGAAAATAATATTATTTTTTATGAGGTCTCTGAAACTGTTTTTTTAACGCTCAAATTAGATGGCGATGGCGTTTATTATTTCGATGAGAAAATTGCAAAATCTATACCGGATTTTATAGAAAAAATGTTAAGACACCATAATTATTATATTCATCAACAATAAGCATTTGAAAAATAAAAAATGCTGAATATATTCAAGGGCCATGAAATGATGGGGGTCATGGCTCTTTTTGAGTGTGTTATGGCAAACTAATCAAATTCCAAGACCGCAATGGTATAACGAATGAGTACCAGTGGAATGTCTGCGGAAGTCTCGTTGAGCGCAAGGCAGGCGACTTGCGTAACAGCTATGAATATGCGCCGAACGGCCAGCTTATAGCGTCCATCGCAGGCGGTATGGACTACCGCTACACCTACGACAAAGACGGCCTGCTGCTCACCAAGAAAGCCAGCGGCAGGACGCTATTGGCCTATACCTATGACGAACTTGGGCGCAAGACCAGTCAGACAGACATCACGGGCCGAAAAAGTCAACTACAAATTTGACAAGTCAAATCGCTTAGCGGATATATGTAACGAAATTGACCGATCAATTGTCAAATTTATCCGCGATGTCGATGGCGCCATCCAAAAGATAACCCATGCCAACGGCATGTGGCAGGATATCACCTACGGCAAAGATTCTAGGAAAGAGCTGATATATTGTTAGGAGAAGTTGCTACGGGGTTAGCAGGAGAATGTCACTTTTTTATCGAAATGGAGACGAAAGCGAAAAAGTCTGTTGGGTAAGGATAGTGATTTTATGCAAGATGAGGTGTGTGCATGGTATCGTTGGATTGGTCAGGCGATGCGGGAGGTACAACGCGGTAGTAGTGGTGTGGAGTCGGCGGTGGTGCGGTTGGTGAACGGACTTATTGACCAGTCCATTCATTGGATGGTCAGTGACCTGCATCTTGAACCTATGGAAGGCGGGATGCGGGTAAGGTACCGGCGGGATGGAATCCTGCAGGAGGATGCGCGTAAGCTGCCGAAAAATATAGAGACGGCTGTTGTTTCGCGCATCAAGGTGATGGCCGGGATGGATATCGCACAACGTCAGCGGCCACAGGATGGCCACATACGCTATGAGCAGGATGGACAAAAAACGCTGGACATTCGCGTGGCATCTATGCCGGTAACTTGTGGTGAGATGATGGTTCTGCGCTTTATGAATCTTGAGGATGAGATGTTGAAGGTAGCAGAGCTGGGATTCTCGGAGACGAATCAGCAAAAGTTTGAGATGCTTATCCATGCGCCAGCAGGATTGTTGGTAATCTGCGGGCCGATGAACTCGGGGAAAACAACTACGCTATATGCGGCGATGAATGCCCTGAATGGGTCGGATTGCAGTTTGATTACGTTGGAAGACCCCGTAGAGCGGGAATTGCCAGGAGTCAATCAAGTGCAGATGAATCCGAAAGCTGGTCTTGATTATGTGACAGGCCTTCGGGCTGTTCTCCGGCAGGATGTGGAAAAGGTACTGTTGGGGGAAATTCGTGACAGCCAAACTGCGGAGTTGGCTGTTCGCATTGCGTTGACGGGGCATTTGCTTATGACGACTTTGCACACCGAGGATGCGACGGCGGTAATTTTCCGGCTGTTGGAGATGGGGGTTAAGCCGTATCTGTTGGCAGCAACCTTGTCGGGAATTGTGGCCCAGCGGCTGGTGCGCTGCCTTTGTCCGGAGTGTCGCTGTTCGTATGTGGTGGAGGAAGGATCCTGTGAAGCAGCTTTGTTGGGGGATTGTTATGAACCAGGATTGGTGCTATGGCATGGTAAGGGATGCAAACATTGTGGCGGAACCGGTTATTCTGGACGGATGGCCCTTCATGAGGTGTTAGTTATGGATGATTGTCTGCGTCAGGCGTTGCTTCATCAATGCGAGCGTCAGGAATTTTCACGTATTGCTGCCGCGCAGGGGATGGAATCCCTTTGGCAGGATGGTTTGCAGAAAGTAAAAGCGGGCGTTACTACTTTGGCGGAGGTTCGCAGGGTACTTTATGGCAGTTGAGTAAATTTCTTTTGAATAGGACTAGGAGGATAACAATGGAAATCTATGGACATAATGTAACAACTTGGTATTTAGTCATTTTGAATGTAGTGGCTATCCTCATTTATGGCTGGGATAAGGTATGTGCGATGCGCCAATGGTGGCGTGTGCCAGAATTGACTCTTTTGCTTTTTGCACTGGCAGGGGGGAGCATCGGGGCAATGATAGCGATTCAGGTGTTTCATCATAAGACGCTGCATTGGAAATTTAAATATGGTGTGCCGTTGATACTCATCTTACAGGTGGCCGGGCTGATGTATCTCTTTTGGCAAAATTGATGCGCATAAAAAACAGCCATGCAGACTCGTGATTACCTGCATGGCTGTATGTGTACTGGTATTTATGGTTCGATGCTGGTGCTTTCTTTGGGAAGCAGTCCTTTGTAGTGGAAATACATCCACAATTGCAAAGGCAGCATCAAAATGAAATAGACGGTGGCAACGGCCGTCAGTTCAAATATATTGAAAATTTGCATGGATAGGTAGTCCCACCACATGAGGGTTAATATTACGACTACGATGCCATCAAAGAGCAGCCAGCTCGATGTTTTGAAGCCTCGAGTTCCTTGGGTGAAGGGCGGTTTCAATGATGCTATGGTGGTGCTGCCAGTCCGTTTTGCCCATTGGTCATGGATGGACCAACAGATGGAAAGCACGCTGGCCGTGGCCGTCAGCCATATAAGCGAAACGATGTAGATGGTACCAAAAATATGAAATAAATAGGGGCTTTGCATCAGGCCATTATGGAATAGATAGATAAGTACGACAGCCTCAAGGATAATACCGAATTTGATGAATTTTAGTGAGGCATAATAGCAAGTGGCAAGGAAGGACAGTTCTTCCGGCCATTCAATCAGGGGACTCTGCCAGCCCTCTTTCCGGGACTCTAGATAAAATCCCACAGCCCCGGCAAATACAAATACCTCTATTTTGTGCTGTTCATCTACGACAAATAATGCCAGCAATACCAGCCCGATGTATATTAGATAGCGGGCTGAAGTCATAAAGTTTTCTTCCTCATTCATTTTATCAACACCTCCGAAGATAGCCTAGCAGTTCATTCTTAGGTCTTGATAAAAATGGAAAGAGAATCGAATTAAAAGATTGGTTTGGGAATATACGCTAGCAGAGCAGGAGGGATAAGGATGCAGGCGATACAGCAGGGGAAGGATGGAATCTATCGTTGGGTCTATGAATTGAATTTATATACGAATCCAACCATTTTCTTTTTGGTCAGCAAAATATTCTTAGGTATTGGTCTAGGGCTCTTCTTCTTTATCCAAGTGTTGGTAATGATAGAGGATGGTTTCCAATTGGACCAATTGCTTGATAGTATTGTCATGCTTGCCGCAGGGCTTGTGGGAATATTGGTTTTGGTTGCTGTGGGCTATTTGGTTTATGCTTTTATCATGGGCGGGAAATATTGTGTGTTGTTTGAGATGGATGAGCGAGGCGTGAAACATACCCAGTTGCCGCATCAGGTGAAAAAAGCGCAGGTCATTGGCGTGTTGGCCGTTATGACAGGTGCGGCCGCAGGAAATCTCACTACAATGGGCTCCGGTCTGCTTGCGGCTTCGCATACTTATTTGTACTCTGAGTTTGCCAAGGTGAAAAGCATGGAAATCTTGCGGAAGCGAAATCTCATAAAGTTAAACGAACCGTTGAATTACAATCAGGTTTATGTCGATGCGGATAATTTTGATTTTGTGTTGAATTTTATTCAGGCAAGAGTTGGGAAAAATAATTAGAAAACATTAAAAAATACATTGGAAAAAAATTGACGGTAGAATGACCTCGATAGTGACCGGAAGACCATGAAGTATCATGCGCGCATTTATGAGAACGACCAGATTGTCATGCTGCAGCCCGATGATTAACCGGCAGTAAGGATTAACAAAACAACCTCGTAAGAGGGCAGGGCATAAAGAAAAGCACTTCCGGTTGGAGGTGCTTTTTTCATGCAGGTATTTGGTTGTGTATGTAGAAGATGTACTATGTCGATAGAGAATGCGAGGTGAAGATATGGGGGATGAAGGAGATTGGCAGAAGATGTTGGCGCTTGAGCAGGGGCTTATTTTGGTAAAAAATGACGACCTGCGGTATACATTGATTGCAAGAGAAGAATACTTTGAACATGCGCCGAGTAGCAGCCCGATAGGAAAAATGGCTAAAGCTATAGTATAAAAAGTATATATCTAGCATACATTTGTATATGGGTAAAATTTACTGAGAACTTCTTGACATACACCGTTTTATCAAATGATATTGCTATTGTTCCAGTATGGGAATATAATCATATAGAAAGCTAGTCAAGAAGGAGGACATTATGAGCTTTATATCTGCCAAGGAAGCTGCTATTAAATGGGGGATCTCCCAGCGGCGAGTTTCTACCTTATGTGCTGAAAAGCGGATACACAATGCGGAACGGGTGGGTAATGTGTGGATCATTCCTGCGGACGCACAGAAGCCCGAGGACGCGCGGAGCCTGCGGTATGTGGAGCATCCCCAGCTGGGGGTAAGGCCCTTTTTGAAATGGGCTGGCGGCAAAGGTCAGCTCTTGCAGGAGATTTCTGCCTACTACCCCTTTACAGAGGGGCAGTATACCAAGTATGCGGAGCCTTTTGTGGGTGGCGGTGCCGTGCTGTTCGATGTACTCAATCAGTTTGATTTGGAGGCTGTTTACATCAGTGACGTGAACCAGGAACTGATTGGAGCCTACAAGTCCATCCGGGATCATGTAGACGAGCTGGTGGCTCTGTTGAAAGTGTATCAGGATGATTTTTTGCCCAAAGGCACGGATGAACGCAAAGCCTACTATATGGAAATGCGTGCCCGTTTTAATGAATTGAAGCTGGCTGGCCGGGAAGAAGATCAGGTGGAACGTGCTGCCATTATGATTTTCCTCAACAAAACATGTTTCAACGGTCTGTACCGGGTTAACAAGAAAGGGGCTTACAACGTGCCAATGGGTGCCTATAAGCGGCCATTGATTTGTGATGAGGACAATTTGCGTGGCATTGCCGTAAACCTCCAAAATGTGGAGATTGTCTGCGGGGATTACCAACAGGTACGAGATTTTATTGACGAGCATACATTTGTATATTTCGATCCGCCATACCGCCCGCTTACTGCTACGGCCAGCTTTACTTCCTACACAGCGGACTGCTTTAATGATGATGATCAGATTACCCTGGCCAAATTCGTTGACGAAATGGCGGCCAAGGGTGCCAAAGTCGTCGTGAGGAAAGATAACAGTTATATGTATATTGGATAAAAATGCCGGAGGTATCTGCATGGACATACATATGAATGCAGAATTAGGATTAAACTACCATAGCCCTCAGCAGCAAGCACGAGTCATAACAGAATCATGGGCAGCTGAAAATATGTATTGTGTCATGTGTGGCGAACCGCACTTAGAGCATTTGCAAAATAATAAGCCGGTAGCTGATTTAATTTGCCCCAACTGCCAAAATACGTTTGAGTTAAAGAGTCATAATGGTCATTATGGTTCGATGATAGCCGATGGAGCCTATGAAACTATGATGTCTAGACTGCTAGATAATAATAATCCGCATCTGTTAGTTATGGAATATAATCGGCCTACATATATGGTGGATAATCTTTGGATTATCCCTAGTTATTTCTTTACTACAGAAATCATCATCAAGCGTAAGCCATTGCCACCAACAGCTCGCCGTGCGGGATGGACAGGATGTAATATTGCGTGGAAGAATATCCCTGTACAGGGTAAAATTCCAATCATTTACCAACAGGAAATTATAGATCCAAAATTCGTGCGTGAAAAGGTGTTTGCTACAACGACATTATCCACGGCAAAAATCCAGACTCGCGGCTGGCTGATGGATGTACTTTATTGTCTGGAACAAATGGGGAAAGAATATTTCACGCTTCGCGATGTATATCGTTTTACGGATTATTTGCAGAAACGCCATCGAGAAAATCACAATGTTCAGCCTAAAATTCGCCAGCAGTTGCAATTTTTACGGGATAAAGGTTTTGTAGAATTTTTAGGCAGAGGTGAATATCGGTTAAAGAATAATAGCTGAACATATTTTTACTTAGAGGTGCTGAAAGGTGAAATTTAACTTAACAATTCAAGAAATATATGAGAAAAAGGTAACAGTAGAAGCTGAAAGTTGGCAGGAAGCTTTAATGAACACAATAAAAAGTAATGATAGAGGTGAACTTATAACAACAAATGATGATTTAAGGGAATGTAATATAGATGTTGAAGGTTGGCCATATCAAATTTTTGATAAGTGGACGATTGAAGATGTGGAAAAATACGTTAATAACAATATTCACTGGTCTGAAATGAATTTAACAGAAAATGAAATGCGTCAGTCACTATATATAATGAGTCAAAACAAAGGAACAAAAGGATTTAGCAAGGAAAAATTAGACAAAAGTTTAGCGATTGTGGTAAACAATAGATAAGTCCCACTACTCTAAGGATGGCGATTGTGTCCTTGACCAGTTCGCCGGGGGCGGTACCACGCTGGTGGAGGCCAAATTACTAAACCGTAATATTATTGGCGTGGACGTCAATGATGTGGCACTGGAACGCTGCCGGGAAAAAATTGACTTTGAGCATGAAGGCGCTAATGGCAAGGTTTATCTGAAAAAAGGCGATGCTCGGAATTTATCGTTTATCAAAAACGATCATGTAGATCTTATCTGCACGCATCCTCCCTATGCTGATATTATCAAGTATAGTGAAGATATCGAAGAAGACCTGTCCCGATTGAAGATTGCTGATTTTCTGGAAGAAATGAAAAAGGTAGCCAGTGAATGCTATCGGGTACTCAAAAAAGATAAGTTCTGCGCTATCTTAATGGGAGATACTCGAAAAAAAGGGTGCATGGTGCCTTTGTCCTTTGATGTGATGAAGATTTTTGAAGATGCTGGCTTTACGTTGAAGGAGCTCATTATTAAAGAGCAGCATAACTGTCGAGCGACAGGATATTGGAAGAATAATAGTGTGAAGTATAATTTTTTGCTTATTGCTCATGAGTATTTGTTTGTGTTTAAGAAAATAAGTAAATAGCTATTCTTATAAATATAAACTATAATGAGGAGGAATGTTATATGCCAAATACATATGAAACTCCAAAAGATGTAACAATTAAATATTATAAAAAACTCGAAGAAACAATTGACGATTGTCACGAGTATACAATTTTTATAAAAGGTAATCAATATAAGAGGCTTCCACTAGATGCGAATGTACGTGAGCCAGATGTAAAAAAATCAAAACCATATAAAGATATGATAGAAACATTGTCTAATAAACCGGAAAATTTTTTTGAAAATAACCTTGGCATATCAATTATAGCGAATGATGTAAAAGAGCAATCAAAGAATAAATTATTATTAACGTTCAATAGTGGAACGGGGATTTTGAATGGTGGTCATACGCAGCAGGCAATACTAGATGCGCAACAGGAACATGATATTTCATCTGCAACAATTAAACTTATGGTAAAAGTAAAAGAGTATTCGTCTAGGAGGATTGCCGAAATAGCTACGGCTCAAAATAGTTGTACTGGAGTTAAAGAGTATTCATTAGCAGAAAAGCTGGGGTTATTTGCCAAAATAAAGAAATATATGGATGATGATAAGAGGAAGCATATAATATGGTACGAAGGATGCAAAGTGTCCGGTGATAGAGGTATGAATCCACAGGAACTAATTGCAATTCTTAATGTGTTTAATATTATGCTGTATACTAGTCCGTATTCTGAGCAAACGGGGCAACCAACAAAAAGTGCAACCTCGCCAAGTGCTACATTTAAGAGATGGGAAACTATAGAGCAAAGTAATACGCCGGAACACTTTGATATATTATATCCGTTGATTAATGATATATTGGATTTATATGAACTTATTTTAAGGAGATTTCATGAAGGTAGTAATATGACATCATTGACTATCATAAAGGAGACAGCTCCCAAACCGTTGGTTTTTTCCAATGGGGAATGTACCTATGGGATACCAAAGCAAATGTTATTTCCAATATTAGCTGCATATCGTGCTAATATTTGGTATGAACCTGGAACAAAGAAAATTGGATGGTGTGAAAATAACGAGGATGTTTTTAATAAGTATAATAAAGAATTGTGTCAAAAGTTGCGGGCATCATTTAAGGCGAATGGTAATCAAGTTAATAGGTTATCAAAAGATCCAGCTATTTGGGAAAATTTATATGTAACATTAAGAGACCATATAGATAAAAGTAAGAGGGATAAAATATATGAATTATAGGAGAAAAGATACAACTGATAAGTCATTGAAATTGTGTAATAATAGTTGTGTGATTTGCGGTTGGCATAAGATGGATTACAAAGGGAATAGTTTGGTGGAAGGAGCACATATAAGAGATTATTCTGACGCTCCAGAAATAGATGATTATAAAAATATAATTGCATTGTGCCCTAACCATCATAGAGAATTTGATGCAGGTAATTTTTACATAGATCCAGATACTAGAATTGTATATTTTTATGATGATGATGAATATAATTATGAAAATATATCTAGCAGGATAAAATATGTAGATAAAAGATATCTTATTTATAAAAAATCAAAGATAGAAGAAATGCGGAAGGCTTCACAACGGGGATAATATGGTAGGAAAATCCATGGGATTTTATTGAGATAGTATATAACGAATCAGTTAAAGTCGAATATAATGGACCCGTGGATTTAGATCAGTGTTTGATATTTTTAGCGCGCATGATATAATAACCGAACAAAATGGAGGTCATAATCATGCTAAGAAAAAAGTACACTGCTGAATTCAAGACGAAGGTCATCCTATATATACTACAAGGGGACAAAGAGTTTAACAAGATATGTGCCGAGCATAATCTTAACCCCAGCATGGTCAGAAAATGGAAGCAGGATTTTCTGCAGAATGCCCATCTTGCCTTTGATGCCACTGCTGAGCGCAAAAATGCTCAGAGAAAGGAGGATGACCTGAAGAAGAAAACGACCAGATGCTGAAAACAATTGGCCAGCTAACATTGGAACGTGATTTTCTTCAGGTTTGCTTTCGCCAAGCTGGAGAAGTCCTGCCTAAACTGCCGGACTTTGCTCCAAAGAGATAATGGGCTGTCTGTTCGCCAATAATGTGAACTTCTTGGCCTCAACCGTTCCAGCGTCTACTACGAATTCACAAAGCCCGATAAAGCCTGTCGAATGCTGGAAGATGAGCTTATGAAATGCATCGATTACTGGCATATAAAATGCCCTTATTTAGGCTCTCGCAAAATCCTCGACAAAGTGCGAAAGGAAGGCTATGCCATAGGCCGCAAGAAAGTCCGGCGACTCATGTATGAAATGGGCTTTACAGCCATATATCCCAAAATCAATTTGTTCAAGCAAAATTTCAAAGAGGCTGTTGTGCCATATCTGTTGTGTAATTATAAGATGAACTTTCCCAATCAGGTCTGGTCCAGCGACATAACTGAAGTTGTCAATAATAGTTGATGGCAGTGAGGTTAAGGTATAAGAAAAGCACTTCCGGTTGGAGGTGCTTTTTTCATGCAGGTATTTGGTTGTGTATGTAGAAGAATGTACAATATCTTAAATAGTCTAAGTGATAGCCAGGAGTCAGGGGAGCTTGGGGTAAGGGAGGATGTTGTATATGGATGATCCGCAGGGGTATATCTACATCATGACGAATCCATCTTTTCCAACGTATGTTAAAATCGGTTATGCCGATGATGTTGGCAGGAGACTCGCGCAGCTCAATCAAAGCGAATGTACGCCGTTTGCTTTTCGTGTTTATGCAACCTATGCTGTGAGGGAACGGTTGCAAGATTTGACGCTGCATCGGCTGATTGACCAGTTGAATCCGAGTTTGCGGTCTATCGAAAATGTCAACGGCCATATTCGCACGAGAGAATTCTATGCCATGTCGGCAGAGGAAGCCTATAATATATTGGAGTCAATAGCTGGCATATTTGGTACAACAGACCGTCTTTGCAAGTGGAAAATGACTGTGGAGCAGCAGGCAGAGGAAGAAACAGCCAATGAGGTGGAAGAGGTACGGCGGGAACGGTTGACGCCTTTTTCGTTCACATTGTGTCAAATTCTCGTTGGTGAGTCTGTGGAATATTGCAATCCGTATTCGTCTGAGGATGCGCATAATGGCGAGCTGTGTATGGTGACGGATGAAAAGCATGTAACTTATGATGGCAAGAAGTATTCCTTGTCAGCTTTAGCGACTATGTTTACTAATAGCAAATGGTCAGTAGCAGGCCCAAGATATTTTAAGTATAACGGGGAATGGCTGATGGACGTTAGGACTCGGCTGGGGGTATGAATATGGGCGAGGATATAAGTTGGCAGGTTTTCATCAATAAAGCAATCGAAAAAGAGGCGTCGGATATTCATTTGACCGTAGGCCAGCGGCCGCATTTGCGCTGTGATAGTGTCTTGGTGCCTATGGATGACCGCCCGTTGACGGAGCAGTTTATGTCAGAGTTCTGTTCGGTCATTATGAGTGAGGAACAGAGGGCGCGGCTAGTAAGGGCAAAGGATATTGACTTGTCATGGAGCTTTGCGGGACGGCGGTTTCGTGTCAATGCGTATTATCAGCAGGGCTTTCCTGCGCTGGCCATCCGCCTGCTGCCGGAGAGGATTCCGAGTCTTGCGGAGATTGGGGCGCCAAAAGCCTGGCAGAAGATGAAGAAACTGGACCAGGGGCTTATCCTGGTGACGGGCCGGACGGGCTCCGGCAAGACCACGACGCTGGCGGCCTTTATCGAGGAGCTTAATCAAGAGAAATCGTATCATATCATCACGTTGGAAGACCCGGTGGAGTTTCTTTATGAGCCGAAGCGGTGTTTTATCAGTCAGCGGGAATTGGGCCGTGATTTTTTTTCTTTTTCCCAGGCACTTCGCAGTACTTTACGGGAGATGCCAGATGTCATTCTGGTTGGGGAGATTCGCGACCAGGAGACCATGAAGACGGCGCTGATGGCTGCGGCGTCGGGGGCGTTGGTGTTGGGGACGTTGCATACGCTGTCGGCAATGGAGGCGGTCATGCGCATTGAGGGCATGTTTCCGCTGGACCAGCAGGATTCGATTCGCGCGCAGGTGGCAGAGGTGCTGGTGGGCGTCTTTGCTCAGCGGTTGTTGCCCTGTATCCGTGGGGGCCGGGTGTGCAGGGCGGAGGTACTGCTGACGAATCCAGCGGTGCAGAGCCTGATTCGTCAGGGCAAATACAGCCAGTTGGAGTCGGTGATGATGAGTCATCAAGAGCAGGGTATGCAGACGGAAAAGGCAGCCTGTGAGCAGCTTTGCCGGGCGGGCCTTATCGCGCGGGATTTTGGAGCGGATTTCCGGCTGGGCCGGATAGGAGGCTGACAGCATGGCATCTTATGCGTATGAAGCGCGGAATCGAAGCGGTGAACGATTTACAGGTAAAATAAAAGCCGCCTCGTTAAGAGAGGCGGCTCATCAGATTCGGGCAAAAGGATTATGGGTGGCAAATTTGCGGGAGCTAGAGCCAGCAAGCTTGCCACCCGCTGAAGCAAGTTCCAAAAGTTCGTTTTTGACCATCTCGTCTCAGCCGTCTCGGCTGGAGGTGGTGCTTTTTTGCCGGCAGCTGGCGGTGATGCTTTCGGCTGGTTTGCCGGTTCATGAGGCCTTGAAGGCGTTGTGTCAGCCGGATGGCAGCGGAGCTTATCAGCAGATGCTCAGCAGGCTGTTAACAGATGTCATACAGGGAAAGTCGCTACACGAGGCGCTACAGGGGGTCCCTAAGGTGTTTTCCACTCGTATCGTCAGTATGGTCAAGGCAGGAGAAGCTGCTGGTTCGCTGGATGTCATGTTCCTGCGGCTGGCAGATTTTCTGGAGAAATCCTTTGCGGCTCGGGAAAAGCTAAAGTCGGTGCTGTTATATCCTCTTATTTTGGGGGTGACAACTTTGCTGGCGCTGCTGGGCATAACCGTTTTTATTTTGCCGACCTTTGCTGCGATGCTATCGGATTTTCGAGCGGAGCTGCCACTGCCGACGAAGCTCTTATTGGATTTTTCGGCGCTAATCCAGCAGGATGGCATGGTGGTTTTACTATGTATGGGGCTGTTGGTACTAGCGTCGGTGGCGGCCTGGCATCAGCCCGTCATCCGCTGTGTTCTTGATGCTTGGCGGCTTAGGATTCCGCTGTATGGGCGGCTCCTTTGTTATGCGGAGTGGCAGATGCTGCTGGGAACGCTTTCGGTGCTGCTGGCAAATGGAATATGTCTGCATGAGGCGTTGAAGCTGTTGCCAGAAGCAACGAACAATCACTATTTGCGGGCGGTTGTCTCGTCGGCGTGTTCGGCGGTGGAGCGCGGAACGTCGCTATGGGATGCCTGGCACCGGTGTGAGGCCTTTCCCGAGGTGTTGGGGGAAATGGTCAGGGCCGGGGAAAAGTCTGGTGAGTTGGAAGGCATGTTGGAAAAAGGTGCTGGGCTTTGTGGGGTGATTGCGGAAAACGAATCGGCCCGGCTGCAATCGCTGGCAGAGCCGGCAGCGATTTTTATCGTGGGAGGATTGGTTTTCTTTTTTGCCCTGTCGGTGCTATTGCCACTGCTGGGGATGATGGAAGCTCTATCATAAGATGGAGCTTTTATTTTTTTCCCTTGATGTGGTTGCCCATATAGCGGTAATAGGTTTCGCGCATTTCTTTCCGGCTTTGGGCTGCGGGCCAGAGCTGGCCTAAGGCACCTTGGCGCATGCCGGCGGCGAGGTGGTCATAGCAGTCGGGAATGGACTGGTTAAGTTTTGCGATGAGTTCTTTTACCGTTTGACGGCTGGTGTTGCCATCGTGGGGGCAGGGATTCTTGACCGGGTCAAAGCCGTGGAATGCCTGGGCGTCGATGATTTCCTGTTCGCGGAAATAAACGAGGGGCCGGATGACGGTGATATCGGTGCGGTCTAAATAGGTCACCGGCGTGAAGGTATGAAGCTGCCCAGAGTATAGGAGCCCCATAAAGAAGGTTTCCACAGCGTCGTCGTTATGATGGGCATAGGCGATTTTTTTGATGCCGTGTTCGTTGGCGTAGCGGTTCATGGCGCCGCGGCGGAAAAAAGCGCAGGTAAAGCAGGGGCTTTTGTAGCTGGTTTCGGCCATGGCTCCTTCGATATCCACATCGATGACCTCGTAGGGAATCTCGATTTCCTGCATGAATTTACGGGCTCGGTCGATATCAAAAAAAGCAGGTTGCCCCTTTTCGTCTTTAAACATCGGATTGATGGTCAAAGCGGACAGTTGGAATTTTTTATGTAAACGCTGCTGGAGGATTTTCATGGCATAGGCGAGAAAAATGCTGTCCTTGCCGCCTGAAATTCCCAGCAGGATGTGGTCGCCGTCCTGAATCATATCAAATTCAACAACGGCGCGTAACAGTTTGCTGAAATAGGATTGGGGAAGATTGATTTTCATAGCTACCTCTTTTTCTTTGCTAAAATTGGACAATAGGTTTATTATAACGGAAAAGGGTTTTGATTAAAAGGAGGAACTTATCGTCGTATGAGCAATCGTCACATATTAGCTGTTGTCATGATGGCTTCGTTTCTTACTCCTTTTTCCGGCAGTGCGTTGATTCTTTCGCTGCCTGGGATGGGGCGGGAGTTTCAAGTGGGGGCGGAAACTTTAAGCTGGGTGATTGAGATATATCTGATTACCTCGCTAGCCTTTTTGCTTCCCATGGGACGCGCCGCCGACCGTTGGGGCAAGGTGCTGGTATTTGAGCTGGGAAATTTCCTGTTTATGTTGTTCTCCTTTTTGCCGGTGCTGTTTGATTCCTTTGCCCTGCTATTGTTGGCTCGCGGGCTGCAGGGGCTGGGTTCCTCCATGATTTTTGCTACCAGCACCTCTATCCTGGCCGATGCGTATCCTGGGAAGAATCGCGGCAAGGCTATGGGCTGGATGGTTTCGGTGGTTTATGCCGGACTGTCCTTTGGGCCGGTGATTGGCGGTTTTATGAATGATGGCCTTGGCTGGCGGAGTTTGTTCTGGTTTATGGCCTTTTATGCGGGGCTGGTTTTGCTGGTGGCCCTTCGGGGGTTAGGGCCTAAAGGGCATCAGCCAAGACCGCCGCAAGGGGCGATGCCGAAGATTTCCCTGCGGCTGTTTACCGAGAATCGGGAGTTTTCCCTGTCCTGTCTTACGGCGATGCTGAACTACAGTGCTACCTTTGCCATTAGTTTCCTGCTTTCCCTTTATTTGCAGAGTGTGCTAGGCATCAGTGCGAAAATGACGGGCTTTATTCTGCTGACGCAGCCAGTTATCATGATGGTGCTGTCCCCGCTGACGGGGGCTTTGTCCGACCATAAGCCAGCCTCGCTTTTATGCTCGATTGGCATGGGCATCATCACTTTAGGGTTGCTTATGCTGGCCGTGCTGGTGGGAAAGCAGGCTTTGTGGCCGGTCATCCCCAGCATTATGGGCATTGGTGTCGGCTTTGCCTTTTTCGCTGCGCCCAATAATAATGCCATTATGAGTTCGCTGCCTCGGGAGTATTACAATATGGCTTCTTCGCTGCTCAGTACCATGCGCATGAGTGGGCAGGTGTTGAGTATGGCGCTGGTGACGGTGATTCTCTCCCTCAATTGGCCGGAGCTTTCGCCTGGGGAACTGCTTACTCGCAATATCGTGATTTCCTTTGTTTTCTTTTCGGTACTTTGCTTTGCTGGTGTCATTCCGTCCCTGTTGCGTGGGAAATCGTCAAAAGGACTTTACAGGTGAGTAGTTGCGTAGTATCCTAAAGTGGTCTTTGTGGAAAGGGGATATATATGCGCTTATTTCGCTGGGGATACCAGTTATCGCCATTTCAGATTATCATGCTGAGCTTCCTGTTGTTGATTGCATTGGGAACCTTTGCACTGATGCTGCCGATGGCAACAAAGAGCGGCCAGCCGGCTCCGTTTTTGACGGCGCTTTTCACCACCGTTTCGGCGGCTTGTGTGACCGGGCTGACCTTGGAAAACACGGCCCTGTATTGGTCGGGGGTTGGTCAGTTCATTATCCTGCTGCTCATTCAGATTGGCGGCCTTGGGGTCGTGACAATGGCTGTGGCGATTGTCATGGCGTCAGGCCGCCGCATTGATTTGATGCAGCGCAGTACGATGCAGGAAGCCATCGCGGCGCCGCAGTTGGGCGGTATTGTCCGTATTTTGCGCTTTATTTTGAAGTTTACGGTTTTTGTCGAGGGATTGGGAGCAGCGATCCTTCTCCCGGTTTTTGCCCGGGATTATGGATGGGCAGATGGTCTGTGGATGGCGTTTTTTCATTCTGTTTCGGCTTTTTGTAATGCGGGCTTTGACCTCATGGGAGAGCGTGGCGGCGGTTCGCTGATGGGCTATGCCGGAGACCCCTGGGTCAATATGACGATAATGGGGCTCATCATAGCGGGGGGCCTGGGGTTCATAACTTGGGCGGATCTTCATTGGAATGGACTGCGCTTTTCCCGTTATCGCCTGCAGACGAAGATTATTCTGCTGATGACAGCTGGTCTTATTTTTATTCCAGCGATGCTGTTTTTCCTTTTGGAGTTTCAGGATTTCCAAGAAGAAATTCGTCTATTTCAGGCATTGTTTCAGTCGGTAACCGCCAGAACGGCTGGGTTTAACACGGTGGATATCAATCTGCTCAGTGAATCGGGACGGCTCATGCTGGTGGTGCTGATGCTCATCGGTGGTGCTCCTGGGTCGACGGCGGGTGGTATCAAGGCTACGACCGCATTTGTGTTGCTGACCTCGGCTTTTGCTTCCTTGCGGCGCAAGCGGGATGTGACGTTTTTTTCCCGCCGCATTGCGGAAGAGACGAATCAGCAGGCCTTGACGATTTTTTTGATGTATTTGCTGCTCTTCGTGGGGAGCAGTTGGCTCATCAGCGTGTTGGATGGTTTTTCGATGGTGGATTGTATGGTGGAGACAGCTTCGGCCCTTGGCACTGTTGGGCTGTCCATCGGTTTGACGGAAAAACTATCGGCATTATCCCAGCTGATTTTGATTCTACTGATGTATTTTGGGCGCGTAGGTGCGCTTACGATGATTTATGCGCTGAACAAGCGAAGTATTCCCGTTACGGGGCGTCTGCCCCAGGAGAAAATTACCGTCGGCTGACGGCAGGAGGTTCTCATGAAGAAGTCTGTATTACTGATTGGTCTAGGCCGTTATGGGCGGCATGTGGCCCAGGAACTTTATCAAATGAAGCACGATATCCTGGCTGTGGATAAGGATGAGGAGCGCGTCAATATGGTTTTGCCCTATGTGACGAATGCTTTGATGGCTGACAGTACGAATAAAAGTTTTTTGGAATCCCTGGGAATCCGGGATTTTGATTTATGCATCGTGGCAATTGGCGATGATTTCCAGAGTTCGTTGGAGACAACCTCCTTACTCAAGGAATTGGGAGCGAAATATGTAGTCGCCCGTGCTTCCCGAGGCATTCATGAAAAATTCCTCTTGCGCAATGGTGCTGATGAGGCGGTTTACCCGGAAAAGCAGTTGGCAAAGTGGACAGCTATTCGCTTTGGTTATGACCATATTCTCGACTATTTCCGGTTAAGCGACCGCTATGCCGTTTACGAACTGCCGATTCCGGAGGAGTGGAATGGCAAAACCTTGGGGGCGCTTCAGGTTCGCAAACATTATCATGTCAACGTTCTGGGAATCAAGAAAGCCGGTATTCTCGATGTAGAGATAACGGCTGAGACCACAATGAACCAAGAAGATACAGTATTGGTAATCGGCAAGCGTAATGATTTGGAAAAATATTTCCATATTTAATGAGATGGTGGCAGATGGAAAAGAATCTTACAACCGGCAGTGTAGTTCGCAATATTTTTGTCTTTGCCCTGCCGTTTTTCTTCTCGTATTTTTTGCAGACCCTCTACGGGATGGCAGACCTCTTCATTATCGGTCAATTTGAAGGAGCGGCCAGTATAACGGCGGTTTCGGTGGGCAGTCAGGTCATGCACATGATTACGGTGATGCTGGTGGGGCTGGCCATGGGCACAACGGTAATGATTGCCCAGGCCGTTGGCGCGCGGAATAAGGCCAGCGTCAGGGCGTCGATTGGCAACACCATTACCCTGTTTTTGCTGGTGGCGGTGGTGCTGGCCGTGGTATTGGTCTTAGGCACGGAGTCCATCGCCCGCTGGATGTCGACGCCAGCGGAGGCAGTGCCGGGAACTTGCCAGTATCTATTTGTTTGCTTTTTGGGAATTCCTTTGATTACGGTGTATAATATCATCAGTGCCATATTTCGCGGTCTGGGAGATGCCAAATCCCCTATGTATTTTGTGGCAGTGGCCTGTGTGGGAAACATCCTGCTGGATTATCTCTTTATGGGATTTTGGCGGCTGGGGCCGGTGGGGGCAGCCTATGGCACCTTGATTGCCCAAGGTGTCAGTGTGGTGCTGGCCTTAGGTTATATCGCGCAGAAAAAAGCCATGGCGATTGCCTGGTCTGATTTGCGCCCCCGGCAAAAAGTCATGGGGCGGCTCCTGCGCATCGGCGTTCCCATTTCCCTGCAGGATGGGTTCATCCAGATTGCCTTTCTGGTCATTACCATCATTGCGAATATGCGTGGGCTCACCGATGCCGCAGCGGTTGGCATTGTGGAAAAATTCATCAGCTTTGTCTTTCTGGTGCCGTCCTCCATGCTGGCCACGGTTTCAGCGCTGGGGGCGCAGAATATCGGAGCAGGCAAGATGGTTCGTGCCCGCAAGACCCTTTGGTATGCCCTGGACAGTTGCCTTATCTTTGGGGTAGTGGTTTCCCTCTTGACCCAGTTCACAGCGGATAGAATCGTTGGCATTTTTACCCAGGAGCCTGCTGTTATTGTGGCTGGAGCTTTGTATTTGCAAGGGTATATCTTTGACTGTATCTTTGCCGGGATACATTTTTCCTTTAGTGGTTTTTTCTGCGCTCTGGGACGGTCAGAGTTTTCCTTCCTGCATAATCTCATTGCCATCGTTACCGCCCGGATACCTTTGGTTTGGCTGGCTTCCAACTGGTATCCCGATACCCTTTTCCCCATGGGGCTGGCCACTTGTGCCGGTTCGGTGGTATCGGTGGTCATCTGCCTGTTTTTCTTCTGGCGGCTAAAGGGCTGGGGAACCAAGCGTCATGCGTTTTCGTCATTAAAATAATAGATATAGGGGATAGAAATGGTTAGAGAAATTGTAAAAGACGTGTTTTTCTTACAGCAAAAATCGGTTAAGGCAACAAAAGCAGATATTGCCGTGGCCCAAGACCTCCTGGATACATTAGCCGCACATCGCGAAGGCTGTGTCGGCTTAGCGGCCAATATGATTGGCGAAGCCAAATGCATTATTGCCGTAAACCTGGGCGATAGGGACGTTGCGTTGTTAAATCCCGAGATTGTGAAGCATTCGGCTAAGTCCTACAAGACGACAGAGGGCTGTTTGTCGTTAACTGGGGAGCGGGAAACGGAGCGGTTTGAGACGATTGAAGTTAAATACCGGGATATGAACTTTGCCAAGCAGAAAGCAAAATTTAGCGGCTTTACGGCCCAGATTATCCAGCATGAAATCGACCATTGCCAGGGGATTTTGATTTAACCGGCAGGGGCAACTCTAGCAAAAATAGCTAAGTGGGAGTAGAAGCTTCGGATAAAGACGGCAGCATCGATAAAAGAAGGGAAGTAGACATATGAAAGCAATGGTACTTAGCAGTGGTGGCGTGGATTCCACGACGGCCTTGGGGCTGGCAATAAAAAAATATGGCCGGGAAAATGTGATAGCTTTGTCCCTGTCCTATGGGCAGAAGCACGAGAAGGAAATCGAAGCCGCTAAAGCCGTGGCGGCGCATTATGGCATTGAGCAGCTCTTTTTGGACCTCAGCAAGATTTTCCAGTATAGCAATTGCTCGCTCTTAAAGCAGTCGGATGAAGAAATCCCGGAAGAGAGCTACGCCGAACAAATCAAGGAGACAAAGGGGGAGACACCGGTCAGCACTTATGTGCCTTTCCGCAACGGCCTGTTCCTGTCAACGGCGGCCAGCATTGCCCTTAGCAAGGGCTGCAGCATCATTTATTATGGTGCCCATGCTGATGATGCAGCTGGTTTTGCATATCCTGATTGTTCGCCGGTATTTAACGATGCCATGAATCAGGCAATCTGGGAAGGCTCGGGCCATCAGCTGAAAATCGAAGCGCCCTTTGTGAACATCAACAAGGCCGAAGTGGTAAAAATCGGCCTGGAACTCGGCGTTCCCTATGAGCTGACCTGGTCCTGCTACGAGGGCGGCGAAAAGCCCTGCGGCAAATGCGGCACCTGCATCGACCGCGCCGCCGCATTCCACGCCAACGGCGTCGAAGATCCAGCTAATTGCTGAGGGCACAGTTTGACATGTCAAACAGGAAAAAGTCTTGACAGGTCAATTAGCTACCTGCTAAACTGAGCGTAACAAGTAAATATAGCCGTGCAGGACTGACGGATTCGTGGAATTGACCACATGTACTGCAGGGCTTTTAACGCCGACCGTCTGGGCAGAGATTATGCTCAGGCGGTTTTCTGTCGGTTGAGCATAATCTCCTTTGGATTGCTGCCTGGCAGCAGAAAGGATGGTTCTCATGCGAAATCGTTGGCTCATTGCGTTAGCAGCCGTTGGTATTCATATTTCCATCGGCAGTGTCTATGCCTGGAGTGTTCTTACTCGTCCTATTATTGAGGCGATGGGATTTACCCTTTCGGAAACGACCTGGACCTTTTCCCTGGCGATTCTGTTCCTGGGAATGTCGGCAGGGCTCTTGGGGCGATTCGTGGAAAAGTATGGCCCGAAAAAAAGCGGACTGATATCCATGCTGTTATTTTGCACGGGCATGTTTGGTACAGCGCTGGCCTTGCACCTGCATAATTTGGCGCTATTATACCTTTTCTACGGGGGCATTGGCGGTATTGGCCTTGGCGTCGGCTACATCACGCCGGTATCGACGCTGGTAAAGTATTTCCCAAATCATCGCGGCTTTGCGACAGGTCTTGCCATCATGGGCTTTGGCTTTGCCGCGCTGGTAGCCGGGCCTGTCATGCAGTTTTTGACGGCTCGCGTTGGTCTTGTCAATAATTTCCTGATTTTGGGGGCAGTCTATATGGTGGTAATGGGGGCATCGGCCCTTTATCTGAAACCGCCGATGCAAAAAGATGACACGGTGGCAGTTACCCGGTGTCAGCATGGTGTTACAGCGGCTGAGGCCATCAAGACCTGGCAGTTTGGTGCGCTTTGGTGGGTGTTCTTTGTCAATATCACCTGTGGTATCGGCCTGTTGGCGGTGGCTTCGCCCATGGCCCAGCACGTCGTTGGCATGGATGCCGCGCAGGCCGCATCGATGGTCGGTATCATCGGCCTCTTAAATGGCGGTGGCCGCATCCTTTGGTCGACGCTGTCGGATTATCTGGGCCGTGGGCTTACCTACATGGTATTTTTCGCCCTCGAAGTCGGCGCGTTTTATCTGCTGGCTGGTACTAAGGATGCCATGCTGTTCCAGCTACTGGTGTTTTTGATCATCAGCTGCTATGGCGGCGGCTTTTCGTGCATGCCGGCTTATCTTTCCGACATCTTCGGCACTCGGGAACTCAGTGCGATTCATGGCCGCGTGCTGACGGCCTGGGGCGTTGCTGGTGTCGTCGGGCCGACCATCGTCTCGTGGTTTTGGGAGCACACCCATAGCTATACGACGACGCTGACCTTCTTTGCGGGCTGCTTCGTGCTTAATTTCCTGATTGCAACGGTGCTCAAGCTGCATGGCAGCCGCCGGTCCAGCCTCGTCAAGACGGCAAATACTTAACCGAATATCGTCAGCCTCCCTTGGCAGGACTTTTCCGTTTATACGCGAATACTAGCGTATAGTGAGGAGAATTATGCATGACAAGGGAGGTTTTTCTATGGGAATCTTGGAGTCCATCGGCAAGCGCCGCACCTATTATCAGATCAATAAGGAGTTGCCGGTGGCAGCAGAGAAGATCCGCGAAGTGGTGGAGCAGTCAACGGAGCTTACTCCCGATGCCTTCAACATGAAGTCGGCCCGCGTCGTATTGGTGCTGGGGGCGAAGCAGGATGCGCTTTGGGATGCCGTCTACGATGCATTTGGTGGCAAGGTGGCACGGGAGAAAATTGACGGATTCAAGGCCGGCGCAGGCACCGTACTCTATTTTTATGACGAGGAAGTTATCAAGAGCCTGCAGAGCCAGTTTCCCATGTATGCGGAAAACTTCCCGATTTGGGCCCAGCAGGCAAATGGCATGCTGCAGTTTGCCATTTGGACGGCTCTGCGCGACTTGGATGTGGGAGCCAATATCCAGCACTACAATCCAGTCATCGATAAGACGGTGCAGGATTTGTTTGACCTGCCCGCATCCTGGAAACTCATTGCCCAGATGCCCTTTGGCGGCATCGTGGCTGAGCCGGAGGCCAAAGAGAAAGAAGATATCGCGGTTCGTGTCAAAGTACAGGCCTAATAGCCAGCAAGGAAGAGGGAATAAAAATGAGCAATCCCATGTTTAATATTTCTTATGGGTTATACGTGTTGACGGCTAATGACGGGCAGAAGGACAACGGCTGCATCATCAACACGGTGACCCAAGTTACCTCAGACCCCAATCAGATAACTATTGCGGTAAACAAGGGAAACTACACCCACGATATTATCCTGGACACGAAGGCCTTTACCGTGTCCGTGATAAGTGAAGCGGCGGATTTTGAACTGTTCAAGCATTTTGGCTTCCGCTCTGGCCGCGACGTGGATAAGTTTGCAGATTTCCCTGCCATAGAGTGCACGTCGAATGGTACCCTGGCGGTGACAAAGGGCACCAACGCGTATATTGCCGGACGGGTTACCAAGACTTGGGATGTGGGAACCCACACGGTATTTCTAGCAGACGTGGTAGAGCTTAAGACGTTAACGGACGTAAAATCTGCCACCTACAGCTACTATCAGGAACACATCAAACCCCGCACGCCGGCACCGAGTACCAAGGGGAAGGCCGTCTGGCGCTGTACGGTATGCGGCTATATATACGAGGGCGAGGAACTGCCGGAAGACTTTGTTTGCCCCCTCTGCAAACACGGGGCGGCGGATTTTGAGAAGGTCGTCAGCTAACCATCAGGTATTGGGCCTCCTATATTTTTCATCCTGAAGTAATGGAAGCAATGGACGAGATGATTCGGCGCATCAAAGCCCTGGGTGTTTCGATAATCTTACGGAACGTAAATTGAATAAATAGGAAGTTTATCCCCCTAGGGGGCTTACGACACCTTTTATCAGGTATTAGAATAAAAGGGTATTCATTTATTCTTTTTCTTGATAAAAGGAGTTGAGGAAGATGCATATTCCAGAGAATTATCTCAGTCCGTCGACTTGTGCTGTTATGACGGCGGCGATGCTGCCGGTTTGGTTCATGGCCGTTCAGAAGGTGAAAAAAGAACTGCCGAAGGAAAAAATGCCACTGTTGGGAATTGGCGCTGCCTTTTCGTTTTTGGGCATGATGTTCAATATCCCGCTGCCAGGAGGAACTACGGGACATGCTGTAGGGGCTACGCTGCTGGCTATCATGTTTGGCCCATGGTCAGCTTGTCTGGCTGTCAGCGTGGCCCTGTTCGTTCAGGCGCTTTTCTTCGGGGATGGAGGAATTCTGGCCTTTGGGGCGAACTGTTTCAATATGGCATTTGTGATGCCCTTTGTGGGCTGGGGATTGTTCCGCAAGCTTCGGGCTATGATGCCGCAGCATGAACTATTGGCCGCTGGCCTCAGCGGCTACGTGGGCATCAATATGGCTGCTTTGGTGGCGGCTATTGAGTTTGGCGTTCAGCCCCTCTTGTTTACCGACGCTGCAGGACAGGCCCTCTACTGCCCGTATCCGCTGTCCATTTCCATTCCGGCTATGATGGCTGGCCATTTGACCTTGTTTGGTTTGGCGGAGGCTGTGTTTACGGCAGCGATACTTGGGTATCTGAAAAAGGCAGCACCTTCCATGCTGGAGGCGCAGAACTCCTATGCGGGTTCGACGGTTTACGGTCTGCTGGCGCTGTTGATTGTCGGTACGCCGTTGGGCCTTTTAGCGGCAGGTACTGCCTGGGGCGAATGGGACCCAGAAGAACTGGCGGAGCAGGATTTCCTCGGAACGGAACTTGGTTATACACCAGCGGGCATGGAAGATGGATTTTCCTTTGAGGCTTTATTCCCGGATTACACCATTGCCGGGATGCCGGAGTCCTTTGGTTATATCCTGTCGGCTGTCATTGGCACGGCGCTTTTGATTGTAGCATTTAAGATTTTGGCAACTTTTTTCCGTCACCATACCGATTATGATACGTCGGTTCAGGGAAATTGATTGCGTTGGTGAGGCGATAGAGTTGAATCTTCCCGAGTGGGTAAAACAGGAAGAAGTATATCGACCCAATCGAGACCGGGATTATTTTATTTCCCGGTCT
This sequence comes from Selenomonas sp. WCT3, assembly GCA_900100835.1. GTDB lineage: Bacteria > Bacillota > Negativicutes > Selenomonadales > Selenomonadaceae > Selenomonas_A > Selenomonas_A ruminantium_E. Next base: position 25,242 of record FNCM01000008.1, read on the forward strand.
CTTTTGCGTGTCATGGCTGTGTTGGCGGCGATACGCCGCCAAGCGCATACGGCCTTGGAAAAAGATGTTCCAGCGGTAGGGGCACTGTGTTTTTTATTGGGCTGGTTGCTTTTATGTGTGGCATCCCATACGACCGCGTTTCTCGTTTGTCAGCTGGCATTGGAAGTAGTGGTTCTTTGTTTTTTTACCGGCCGGGCCTCTAGGCGGATCTTGCAAAGTGCGAGTCTTGCTGGCGTGTTTTCGCTGCTATTGGTATTGCCGGCTTTTTGGTGGGGAAATGGGGTGTTGATGCTTCTCATTCCTTTTAAGACTTTTTTGACGGTAACGGCCTTGGGAATCTTACAGGAATGTTTGCCATGGAATCAGCTTACGGGGGCGCTTCGCTTTTTCCATATACCGCAACCGGTTATCTTTTTGCTGGATACGACCCTTCACTATGTGATTTTGCTGGGGGAGATGGCCGAAGATTTGCTTACGGCTTTAAAACTGCGTTCGGTTGGTCACAATGGGAAGAAGTATCACGCCATTGGCGGCGTACTCGGCGTCTTGTTTCTGCGTTCGCAGGAAATGTCAGAAATCTTATATGAAGCAATGGTTTGCCGCGGCTTTACCGGTGAGTATTATCCATCGCTAGGCAAACGCTTCCATCGGGCGGATGTTTTCCTGCTCATGGTATTTCTCGGTTATTGCTATTTGTTCCTGTCGTTGGAGGTTCGGTTATGATTCGGTTTGAAGATGTTTGTTATGCTTATGATGGTGTACCGATACTGCGTCATGTGGATTTTCGGTTGGAAAAGGGCGAGGCAGTGGCGATAACTGGACCAAATGGTGCGGGGAAATCGACACTGCTGAAGATGATAAATGGACTCATCTATCCAGAACTTGGCCGTTACTGCTATGAGGGGGAGGAAATTACCGCAGCCAAGATGCGGGACCATCGCTATTCAAAATGGTTCCATCAGCAGGTGGGCTATATCTGGCAGAATCCGGATAGTCAGCTATTTTGTGGTAGTGTCGAAGAAGAGTTGGCTTTTGGTCCTGCACAGATGGGACTTTCACCAACGGAAATCAATGCCCGCGTAGAAGATGCTCTGGAACTGCTGGGAATTGAATCCCTGCGGAGGCGGGCGCCCTTCACCCTGTCGGGCGGGGAGAAGAAAAAAGTGGCAATCGCCTCGGTTCTCACCATGAATCCATCAGTCTGGACGTTGGATGAACCCCTAAATTCGCTGGATGGAAAATCTCGTCAATGGCTGATGGAATTTTTAGCCGCGTTGAAAGAGGCTGGCAAAACATTGATTTTTTCGACCCATGAGGTGGAGTTGGTTGAGTATTTTGCGGATAGGGCAATACGCATTGATGAGTTGCATCAAGTTAAAGTTATTGGAATAAGACAGGTGTCTTGAAGTTAAAGATTTTTGGCTACGAGAGAAAGTGGTAAGTTATCTATGGTTAAGAAAGAGTTTGAAAATACGGATGAGTTACTGCACCTGTTGGAACGCATTGCGAGAGAATCGCCAACGTTTCAGCGGATTGCTCTATACATCGAAAAGAATTATCTGAAAGTCGTTTTTTTGACAGCAAGTGAATTGGCTGAACAGATGGGGGTAAGCCAGGGGAGCGTGTCGCGTTTCTTCATGACCCTGGGGTATCATGGCTATAATGATTTCCTGCGCAATCTGCAACAGGTGGTATCTGAGCAGTTGACGGCTCCAAGGCGCTTGGCCTATAGCCGTGAGGGCGGACGACCGCAATGGAATGGTATTTTGGATAAGGAAATCCAGAATATCTTGGCTTTGGAGGATATCCTGCAGGAGCAGGCCAGCAAAAAGCTGATTGAGATCCTGCAATCGCCAGCACCGCTATATCTCGTTTCTGCCCGGATGTCAGCGACAATCCTGCCGTATATCGCCTATATCCTGAAAAAGATGCGCGAAAATGTCTTTGTGGCTACGCCGGGGACAACGGATTGGGAGCAGCTGGAGCTATGCCAGCCGGCGGACATCAACATTCTCGTCGTGTCTTTTCCCCGTTATGCCAATGAGCTCATACGGAAATGCAAGGAGCTCTCGCAGCGTGGATTCTTGCTACATCTCGTGACGGATAGCCGGTTGTCGCCGCTGAATCGTTATGCGGACGAAGCGGTGTTTATTAATGTGGTAACCTCGTCGCTGTTTGACTCTTATAGTGCGCCACTTACTTACTTCAATCTGCTGCTGCGCGAGACAGCTGCAGGGATGCCAGGACTCCAGCAGCGCTTGGAAGCCTTGGAGGAGATGGAAGAGCGGTATCATGTATACTTTACAAAAAGAGTATAGATGTATTGACATGGGTTGATATATGTGTTAACTTATACACATGCAAAGGACAAAGTGGTCTGATATGGACATATCAGTCGCTTTGCCTTTTTTATTTCCTTTGCGTGAACAATGGCGTTCGAGGCAGTCTTTTTGTCTCGGCGCTTTTTTATTTAGCTTGAAATAAATGATTTCATCAAGTAAAGGAAATATGAAATGTTTCATCAATGATGGCCGGTTGCGGTGAGAAAGTGAGGAAATATGATTTATTTAGATGGCAATTCCTTAACGTTAGAAGAAGTCATACGCGTTGCCTGTGAGGGCGAAGCGGTGGAGTTAAGTCCTGAGGGAAAAGAGCAGATCCTTGCCAGCCGCAAGATCGTCGACGGCATCCTGGAGGAGGAGAAACCTGTTTATGGTGTGTCGACAGGATTTGGCGATTTCAGCAAGGTCTTCATCAAGAAGGAAGAACGGTCCAAATTGCAACGGAATTTGATTCTGAGTCACGCAACGGGCGTGGGAACGCCCTTAGACCAGGAAGTGGTGCGGGCTGCTATGGTGTTGCGGGCCAATTCCCTGGCCAAGGGGTATTCCGGAATCCGGCTGGCAACGGTAAATCTTTTGCTGGAGCTCTTGAATCAGAAAATCACGCCAGTCATTCCCTGCAAGGGTTCAGTCGGAGCCAGCGGCGACTTGGCACCGCTTTCCCATATGGTACTGGTGATGCTCGGCGAAGGCGAGGCCTTTGTGGACGGTAAGCGGATACCGGGGAAAGAGGCACTGGCAGCCAAAGGGTTATCCCCAGTCGTATTGAGCGGCAAGGAAGGCTTGGCATTGATCAATGGCACGCAGATCATGACAGCGGTGGGCTGCATCGCCTGGAAGGAAGCCGTGAACCTGATGAAGGCCGCCGATATAGCTGCCGCCCTGAGCCTGGAGGGACTGAAGGGAACTCGCGCCGCCTTTGACCGCAGGATCAGTCTAGTGCGGCCATATCCTGGCCAGCTGGCGACGACGGAGAACATCTTGAAGCTTACAGAGGACAGCGCCATCATTGCCTCCCATAAGTATTGCCACAAAGTTCAGGATGCGTATTCCCTCCGTTGTGTCCCACAGGTTCATGGAGCCTCGAAAGAGGCGCTGGCGCAGGCGACGCGGACGCTGAATATCGAGATTAATGCAGTTACCGATAATCCGTTGATCATGCCCGATACTGGAGAGGCCATCTCCGGTGGCAATTTCCACGGTCAGCCTATTGCCCTGGTCATGGATTATCTGAAACTGGCTATCGCGGAGATCGGAAACATCTCCGAACGGAGAACCAATCGGCTGCTGGACATGCATCTCAGCAATCTGCCGGCTTTCCTTACCGCCTTTCCGGGCGTGGATTCCGGTTTGATGATTACGCAGTATGTAGCTGCATCCCTGGTATCGGAAAACAAGGTGCTGGTTCATCCGGCCAGTGCGGATTCCATTCCTACGTCTGCCAATCAGGAAGACCATGTCAGCATGGGAACTATCGCGGCACGGCAGGTGCGGGAAATCCTGGACAACGTGGTAAATGTCCTGGCTATTGAAATCATGGCAGCTGCACAGGGAATCGATTTCCTGAAACCATTGCTGCCAGGCAAGGGCACAGTTGCGGCCCATAAAGCGGTGCGGGCGATATTGCCACATTTGGAAAAAGACCGGTTTTTGTCACCAGAAATCAAGGCAATCCATGATTTCATCGTCAGTGGCCAGCTGGTCGAGATTGTTGAAGCCGAAACTGGCTCGCTAAAGGTTTGAGCTTACGGTTAGGAGGAAAAGAAAATGAAAAGATTATTCGCTTTTGCAATGATGGTGGTATTTTGTTTGGCTGCCTTAGCAGGATGTGGTGGCAAGCAGACGGCAGAAACTGGCGCGTCTTCCAGCAGTGGTTTGGGAAAAATCGTCGTCGGCCTGGATGATAATTATCCGCCAATGGGCTTCAAGGATGAGAATAATGAAATAACAGGCTTTGATGTGGATGTCGCCAAAGAGGCAGCGAAACGTCTGGGCCGGGAAGTAGAATTCAAGGCCATCGACTGGGACAGCAAAGAAGCGGAACTGAAGAGCAAACGCGTCGATGTTCTTTGGAATGGTCTTGATATCACGGAAAAGCGCAAAGAGAATATGGCCTTCTCGGAACCCTATATGGAAAACCGTCAGATTGTCTTTGTGCGCAACGATAAGGTGGACAGCATCAAGTCCGTCGATGACTTGAAAGGGAAAGTGGTAGGTACCCAGAGCGGTGGAACGGCTGAGGAATACATCGACGAACATGAAGACTTCAAACAGGGCATGAAAGATGTCAAGAAATATACGGACTATATTTCGGCGTTCATGGATCTCGAGAATGGCCGTCTCGATGCAATCGTAGCCGATGAGATCACGGGACGTTATTACATGAGCAAGCATCCGGAAAAATTAGCCGCTTTGGAGATCGTGGTGGGTTCGGTCAGTGATTTTGGCATCGGTTTCCGCAAGGAAGATACGGAACTTCGGGCGGAGGTACAGAAAGTCATGGATGATATGAAGGCCGATGGTACGCTGGCCAAGATTTCAGAAAAGTGGTTTGGCAAGGATATCATGAAGAAATGATTCGCTGGTAGGGGGCATAGATATATGGACAAGATTCTGCAGTATTTACAGCCTATGTTAGAAGGATCCGAGGTCACAATGGAGATTTTCCTGCTCACCTTTGTCATGGTATTGCCACTGGGGTTGCTCGCAGCCTTAGGAAGGACAGCGAAGTGCCGCCCGCTGCAGTGGCTGTTGGAACTATATATATGGGTAATGCGCGGTACACCGCTTATGCTGCAGCTGCTATTTGTCTATTTTGCTTTGCCGCTGGCAGGAATAAAATTGCCAGATATGGTCGCAGCATTGTTGTCCTTCACCCTTAACTATACGGCCTATTTTGCCGAGATATTCCGGGCGGGCATCCAGTCGATTGGCAAGGGGCAATATGAGGCCGCAAAGATGTTGGGTATGAGCTATTCCCAGACCATGTGGCGCATTATTGTTCCGCAGATGGTACGCAGGGTGCTGCCGCCAATGAGCAATGAAACCATCAATCTGGTAAAGGATACTTCGTTGATCTACATCTTGGCCATGAACGACCTGTTGCGTGCTGCCCGCACCATCGTTCAGCGGGAGTTCGATATGACGCCCTTTGTCGTGGCGGCGGGCTTTTACCTGTTGATGACATTTATCCTGACTTGGATGTTCAAGCGGCTGGAAGCATATTTCAGCCAGTATGAATAGGAGGGAATCCCATGAAAAAGAAGATGATAAATGCTCATGGTATCTGCAAGCAGTTCCATGGACAAAAGGTTTTGACGGGTATCGATGTGGAAGTTGAGCAGGGTGATGTACTGGCCATCATCGGCCCCAGCGGTTCGGGGAAATCCACTCTTCTTCGCTGCCTCAATCGCTTGGAGGAAGTCGATGGAGGCTGGATCCAGATTGAAGGGGATATGTTTGTTCAGGAAAATGATATTGGTGAGATTGTATATGCCTCCAAGGAAAAGTCAAAAGAAATCCAGGGGCGTATGGGGATGGTATTCCAGCAGTTCAATCTATTCCCCCATATGACGGTCATGGGAAATCTGCTGGAAGCACCAATCCATGTAAAGAAACAGAAAAAAGAAGAAATCCTCCCGCTGGCGGAAGATCTATTGGAACGCGTGGGCCTCGCCGATAAGAAGGATGCATATCCAAGCCAGCTCTCGGGCGGCCAGCAGCAGCGCGTGGCGATTGCCAGGGCGCTGGCGATGCAGCCGGACATCATGCTGTTCGATGAACCAACGTCGGCACTGGACCCGGAACTTACCGGTGAGGTGCTGCATACGATGCGGGAATTAGCCGAGGAACATATGACAATGGTGGTAGTGACCCATGAGATGAATTTTGCCCGCGAAGTTGCCAATAAGGTTTTGTTTATGGCAGACGGAAATGTGGTGGAGTCCGGGACGCCGGAAGAGATCTTTGACCATCCACAGCGGCAGCGCACCCAGGATTTCTTGCGGAATATGCTGTGACAGGCGGAAAGGTGATGAAAGCATGGCAGAGGCTATAAAGATAAACCGGCAGCGGCTGATGACGCGGCTTGACGAGCTTAGCAAGATAGGCAAAAATGCTGCCCAGGGCATTGACCGCCAGTTGGGGAGTATTCCTGATGAGGAGGCCCGGGCCTGGCTGACAAGATGCTGGCAGCATGAGCTGGGACTGACGGTCAAGACGGATGGGATTGCCAACCTCTGGGGCCAGCAGGCTGCAAAAAGCGGCAATCGCCCGATTGTCCTTGGGTCGCATCACGATACCGTTCCCAATGGCGGTAAATATGATGGCGCTCTGGGGGTGCTGCTGGGCACAGAAGTCCTGCAAACCCTGCAGGAAAATCAGGTGGAACTTAAGCACCCCCTGTGGCTCATTTCCTTTACTGGCGAGGAGCCCAATGACTTTTCGGTATCTACCTTAGGTTCCAAAGTCCTCGCAGGACGGCTGACGGCAGCGGATGTCAAGAAGATGAAGCATCGTAAGACCGGCGAGGCACTGCCCGATGCCTTGCAACGCTTGGGCGGCGATATCCAGCAGGTGGATGGGGCGCGCTTGGCAATGAATGAATTGGCGGCGTTCTTGGAGTGTCATATCGAACAGGGGCGTGTGCTATACGATGAGCAGCATGCTGTGGCCGCCGTTTCCTGCATAACGGGCATATATCGGGAAGTCATCACGATTTCCGGCGAGGCCAATCATGCCGGCACGACGAAGCTCAAGGACCGGCGTGATGCGTTAGTGGCAGCGGCAGAGGTCGTACTGGCGGCTGAAGCCATCATGAAAGTGCCGGAATTTGCTGGCGTGGCTGTTACGATAGGCAGGCTGACGCTGACGCCCAATGCGTCAAACATCATCCCGGGAAAAGTCGTCATGACTTTTGATTTGCGGACTGCTGATGCAAAGATTCGCCAGCAAGCCTTGGCGATATGGCAGGAGAAGTTGCGAGAAATCAGCAGTCGCCGCTCGGTAAACATAGAGCGGAAGGTAAATCTCGATCAGCCTGAGCGCAGGATGGATGATATGGTCATCGAGGCTTTTGAGGAGGCTGCCACAGAAAATGGACAGGAGCCGGAAGTCTTGGTGAGTATGGCAGGTCATGATGCGGCCAATATGGCGCGGGTGACAAAAGCTGGCATGCTGTTCGTACAGACTGTTAACGGCTATAGCCATTGCCCGCAAGAAGAAGCGGCAGCAGATGCAATCGAGATTGCCGCCAATACCATGCTGGCAGCTGTTCGTATACTGGATAGGAGATTGGATGCGTATGACAGGTAAGATTATCGAGCCGTCCTTTTGCTTTTATAAAGGCAGTCTTCAGAAAGATCTAGGCATCGCTGTGCTGGAGGGAACGATTGCCGCTATCGGGACGTCCAAGGACATGGAAAAAGAATATCCTGACTATGAAGTGCTCCAGTGGAAGCATTTGGCACTGGTTCCGGGAACCGTCAATGCCCACAATCACAGCTTTCAAAGCTTGCTGCGGGGCATCGCGGCTGACCGTCCCTTTTTAGAGTGGCGCGATGAATCCCTCTATAAATATTCGCCGAAGATGCGGGCTGAGGATATCTATACCGGTGCCTTGTTTGCCTTTGCCGAGATGATGAAATGCGGTGTCACTACGGTTTGTGATTTCTTTTATCTGCACAACGATGGAATCGCCGGGGATGAAGCTGTCATCCGGGCGGCCCAGGATATCGGCATAAGACTGGTACTAGCCCGCACCATGTATGATTGGCAGGGGGCGCCTGCTGGTTATGTGGAAACGGTGCATCAGGCCTACGATAATACGGAACAGCTCATGAAGAGCTATCAAGGGGGAATGACGAAGGTTATTCCGGCACCCCACAGCCTGCATGCGGCAAGTCCCGACATGATAAAGGCTGGCTGGACGTTGGCGGAAAAGCATCATACACCATTTCATATCCATGTATCAGAGGAACCCTTTGAAGTGGAGATGGTGCGCAAGGAATATGGCACGACACCTTTGCGCTATCTCGACCAGCTGGGCGTGGCCGATGAACGGATGTGCATGATCCATGGTGTATGGCTCGAGCCGGAAGAAATCGCAATCATGGGGAAACGGGGTTGCAAGCTGATCTATTGCCCGTCGAGCAATATGTTCCTGGCCGATGGCATCACCGATATCCCGGCATTGCTGGAACAGCAGATCACCATTGCCTTGGGCAGTGACGGCGCCTGTGGGAATAACCGCATCAGCGTGTTCGAAGAAATGCGGATGGTATCGCTGTTGCAAAAGGCAAAGACACTGGATGCGCTCTGTGTCAATTATCATGACGCTATGGCCATGGGTACGAAGAATGGTGCGAATGTCCTGGATTTGCCAATCGGTGAGATTGCCGTTGGCAAAAAAGCCGATTTCGTGGGCGTGTGCTTGACCGATTTTTCGCTGCAGCCATTGAGCTCGGCCGGGCAGTTCCTGCCCAATCTCGTCTACTCCCTGCAGCCCACTGCTATTGACCGGGTCATGGTGGATGGCATAGAGACCGTACGCGAGGGTAAGCTGCAAAAGATGACGGAAACATGTATCGTTGAGCAAGTGCAGAAAACAATGAAGTATTTGGAAGCATGAGGAGCTGGAAATCATGAGTGAAGAAAGAATTTTTGCGATAGAGCCTGAAAAAGAATTGCCGGAAAAGCCGGGCTTTGAGCCTGGAATCCGCCGGGCTCCGTCACGGGGCTTTCATTTGACGAAGGCCCAGACGGAGATTGCCCTGAAGAATGCGTTGCGGTATGTAGATCCGAGTCTCCATGAAACATTGATCCCGGAATTCCTCGAAGAGCTGACAACCTATGGGCGCATCTATGCCTACCGGTTCCGGCCCCAGGGGCGTATCTTTGGTAAGCCGATTGATGAATATCCGGGAAACTGCATCGAAGGCAAGGCCTTTCAGGTCATGATGGACAATAATCTGGATTTTGAAGTGGCCCTTTATCCCTATGAACTGGTAACTTATGGCGAGACCGGAAGTGTCTGCCAGAACTGGCTGCAGTATCGACTTATCAAGAAATATCTGCAGGTCATGACCGATAGGCAGACGCTGGTTGTAGAATCTGGTCATCCGTTAGGGCTCTTCAAGTCGCACCCGGGCGCACCGCGGGTTATCATCACCAATGCGTTGATGGTCGGCATGTTTGATAATCAGAAGGATTGGGAAATCGCTGAGGAGATGGGGGTGGCCAATTATGGGCAGATGACAGCTGGCGGCTGGATGTATATCGGTCCCCAGGGGATTGTCCATGGCACTTATAATACTTTGCTCAATGCCGGGCGCATGCATTTGGGGATTGCTCATGATGGGGATTTGCGTGGTAAGCTCTTTATAAGTTCTGGCCTGGGCGGAATGAGCGGCGCCCAGCCAAAAGCTGTTGAGATTGCAAATGGCATCGGTGTCATCGCCGAGGTGGATGCATCCCGCATTGAGACCCGCCGGAAACAGGGCTGGGTAAAAGAAAGCTATGACAGTCTCGCGGCTGTTTTCGACTCGGTCAAGCGACATCAGCAGGCAGGTACAGCGGTGTCGATTGCCTATCATGGCAATGTGGTCGATTTGCTTGAGTATGTGGTGGCGCATCACATCCATGTGGACTTGCTGAGCGATCAGACCTCCTGCCATGCGGCCTATGATGGCGGTTATTGTCCTCAGGGCTTGAGCTTTGCACAGCGCACGGCGATGCTGGCCGCTGACCGTGAAGGTTTCGTGGCCAAAGTCAAGGAAAGCCTGCGCCATCATTATGAGCTCATCAAGGTCTGCGTAGCCGATGGCACGTATTTCTTTGATTATGGGAATGCTTTTTTGAAGGCGGTTTACGATGCGGGGGTAAAAGAACTGTCGAAAAATGGTATCGACGATAAAGACGGCTTTATCTTGCCGTCTTATGTAGAAGATATCATGGGGCCGCAGCTCTTTGACTATGGCTATGGTCCCTTCCGCTGGGTTTGCCTCAGCGGCAAGCAGGCGGATTTGATTGCCACCGACAAGGCGGCGATGGCCTGCATCAATCCGGCGCGCCGCTATCAGGACCGGGATAATTATAATTGGATTCGCGATGCAGAAAAGAATCAGCTGGTGGTAGGGACGCAGGCGCGCATCTTATACCAGGATGCGGAAGGACGCATGCGGATTGCACTGAAATTCAATGAACTGGTCCGGGAGGGCAAGATTGGTCCGGTCATGATTGGCCGCGACCATCATGATGTCAGCGGCACGGACTCGCCGTTCCGCGAAACTGCCAATATCAAGGATGGCAGCAATGTCATGGCCGATATGGCAGTCCAGTGCTTTGCCGGAAATGCTGCCCGGGGTATGAGCCTTTGTGCTTTGCATAACGGTGGCGGCGTGGGCATCGGCAAGTCCATAAATGGTGGCTTTGGCTTGGTGCTGGATGGCAGTCAGCGTATAGATGAAATCATCCGCAGTGCCATGCTTTGGGATGTTATGGGGGGCGTGGCTCGCCGCAGCTGGGCCCGCAATGAGCATTCGCTGGAAACCGTGCGCAAGTACAATGAAGATTATGCCAGGGAGAGCCATATCACAGAACCATGCCTTGCCGACGAAGCGGTTATCGCAACAGCTGTAGCGAAATATTTCCTCGAAGCGAGGTGAGGGATATGGGACAGATCGTTTTGCGCCATATTCAGCAGATTGCGACGCCAGAAGGAAAAACAGAGCGCAAGGGAACGGAAATGAATCAGCTGCACCTGATTGAAGATGGTGCCATTTGGATCGAGGAAGATCGGATACGCATGGTGGGGGCTGATCATGAGGTAATGGCAGCTCTGGGGGAAACAGACGATATCCTGTGGGAGGATTGCCGCGGGAAATGTGCGATTCCTGGTTTTGTGGATGCTCATACCCATTTCCTGTTTGCCGGGAGCCGGGCTGAAGAATTTGATGATCGGCTGGCGGGGGTTCCCTATCTCGAGTTGTTAGCCCGCGGCGGCGGTATCTGCCGTACGATGCAGGCTGTCCGGGAAGCATCGGAAGAAGAGCTGCTTTCCACGGGGAAGAAAGTCCTTCGAGACATGCTGCGTTTTGGCATTACCACCGTGGAAGGGAAAAGCGGCTATGGACTCAACCGGGAGGATGAGCTCAAGCAGCTGCGTGTGATGCGGCGGCTCAATCAGGAACAACCTATTGATATCGTGAGTACGTATCTTGGAAGCCATGCGGTTCCACCGGAATATCAGGGCGATGGTGATGGCTATGTCGAGTTCATGACGGAAAAGATGTTACCGCTGGTAAAGGACGAGGGATTAGCTGATTTTGTTGATGTATTCTGTGAGCAGGGAGTGTTCTCGCTCGCGCAAAGCCGGCGGATCTTAACCCGGGCAAAAGCGCTGGGCTTTGCCTTGAAACTCCATGCTGATGAAATGAGCTCTCTAGGCGGTGCCGGGCTGGCCCATGAATTGGGGGCAGTATCGGCAGATCATTTGCTGTCAATCAGCAAGGAAGATATCCTGCGGCTGTCGGCGGGAAATACAAAAGCAGTCCTGCTGCCAGCCACGGCTTTTTGCATGCGCTGTCCTTACGCGCCGGCCAGGGAATTGATTGCGCATGATGTGGCGGTGGCTTTGGCCAGCGATTTCAATCCGGGAAGTTGTTTTACTTATTCGACGGCATTGATTTTTGCCTTGGCAGTCATCCAGATGCGTTTGACATCAGCCGAGACTTTGACTGCCATGACGCTGAACGGCGCCGCTGCACTAGATAAAGCCGCCGAGATTGGCAGCCTTGAAGCAGGAAAGAAGGCAGATATCATATTGCTGGCTGCGCCAGACTATCGTTATTTGGCGTATCAGACAGGAATGAATTTGGTTCAGCAAGTGATAAAGGACGGCAAGCTCGTATGGAATTTGCCGCAATAGATGGCATTTGACTCGATTTTTGGGAAAGTTGTTTCTGTGTAAAGTAAAAAAATTGACTGGTTCAATCAAAAATGATAAAATCTAATAAGAAAAATAAAAAGTGATAATCGTCAGATTATTTTTACCCGGAGGAACGAAATTGGATCGAATCAATCAACATACAGCACCGGTCTATGAAGCCATGCTGGAGCTTAGAAAGCGCCGCATGGTTCCTTTTGATGTGCCCGGGCATAAGCGTGGGCGCGGCAATCCGGAGCTACTCGATTTCCTGGGTGAGAAATGTGTAGGTGTCGATGTCAACTCGATGAAGATGCTCGACAACCTCAGTCACCCGATATCTGTCATCCGCGAGGCCGAGGAGCTTACCGCGGATGCTTTTGGTGCGCAGCATGCATTCTTTATGGTCAATGGCACCACCTCAGCTGTCCAGGCGATGGTGCTGGCCACAGTGCGCGCTGGCGATGAGATCTTGCTGCCGCGCAATGTCCATAAGAGCGTCATCAATGCATTGGTGCTCTGCGGAGGTATTCCGGTCTATGTGCCGGTACGCGTCAATCATCAGATTGGCATTGCCACGGGGATGGCCCTAAGCGATGTGGAAAAGGCGATTCGCCAGCATCCGCGGGCCAAGGCCATCTTTGTTAACAATCCGACCTATTACGGCATCGCCTCGGACATCAAGGGCATCGTGCGCATAGCCCATGCAGCTGGCATGAAGGTGCTGGTCGATGAGGCCCATGGCACCCATCTCTACTTCGGCAAGAATCTGCCGATTTCAGGCATGGCAGCTGGCGGCGATCTGGCAGCCGTTTCGATGCATAAGTCCGGCGGCAGTCTGACCCAGAGTTCCATCCTGCTCTGCGGCCAGGGCGTCGATGCCGAGTACGTGCAACAGATCATTAACCTCACCCAGACGACCAGTGCCTCGTATCTTCTGATTTCAAGTCTTGACCTTTCTCGCCGCAACCTGGCGCTCCATGGCTGCGAAGCCTTCGAGAAGGTCAGCTCCATGTCCGAGTATGCCCGGTCAGAAATCAATGAGATTGGCGGCTTTTATGCCTATGGCCGCGAGCTTATCGACGGTGACAGCGTCTACGATTTCGATGTGACGAAGCTTTCGGTTTTCACGCAGGGCATCGGCATGACGGGCATCGAGGTCTACGACATGCTGCGGGATGAGTACGACATCCAGATTGAGTTTGGCGATATCGGCAACATCCTGGCTTATATCTCCATTGGCGACCGCATCCGCGACATTGAGCGGCTGGTGGGGGCGCTCGAGGATATCGCGGGCCGCTTCGCCAAGGACAAGCGCGAGCTCTACTGCGGCGAGTTTATCGCCCCCGAGCTCGTCATGAGCCCCAAGGAGGCTTTCTACGCCAAGGGCGAGCGCCTGCCGCTGAAGGATACCGTGGGCCGCATCTCGGGGGAGATGCTCATGTGCTATCCGCCGGGCATCCCCATACTGACGCCTGGCGAGCGCATCACCGAAGAGATACTTACCTATATTGAGTACGCGCGGGAAAAAGGCTGTTCCCTGCAGGGAACGCAGGACTCGGAGTGCCGGGAACTGCGCATTTTGACGGAAACTTGACAAGTCAGCCTGACATGTCAAGTTGACCGGTCACTTTGACTTGTCAACAGGGGAGGAACCGAAGCAATGGAAATATGGTTTTCACAGATGGATACGGAAAACGTCAAGACTTCCGTGCGCGTGGATAGACAGCTGTTCTCCAAGCAGAGCGAGTATCAGCGGATTGATGTCTTTGAGTCGAATGAGTTTGGCCGCATGATTGTGCTGGACGGCGAAATCATCTTTTCAGAGGCTGACGAATTCATCTACAACGAAATGGTCGTGCATGTGCCCATGGCCGTACATCCCGAAGTCAAGAACGTACTGATCATCGGCGGTGGCGACGGCGGCGTGGCAAAAGTACTCACGCAGTACCCCGAGATTGAGTCGATTGATGTTGTTGAGCCCGATGAGATGTTCATCGAGGTATCCCGGGAGTTTTTCCCCGAGACGGCCAAGGGCTTTGACGATGAACGGGTCAAGATCACGAATATGGACGGCCTGCGTTTCTTGCGCCGCTGCCGTGACAAATACGACCTCATCATCAACGATTCTACCGATCCCTTCGGCCATACCGAGGGGCTGTTCACGCGGGAATTCTATGGCAACTGCTACCGGGCCCTTCATGATGATGGCATCATGGTCTATCAGCATGGCAGTCCCTTCTATGATGAGGATGAGGCGGCCTTCCGCGCCATGCACCGCAAGGCTTATCAGAGTTTTCCCGTAAGCCGCGTTTATCAAGCCAGCATCCCAACCTGTCCCGCAGGCATTTGGATGTTTGGCTTTGCATCGAAGAAATATCATCCGCTTAAGGATTTTGATGCCAAGCGCTGGAATAAGCGCGAGTTAAAGACCTGGTATTATACCACCCATTTGCATAAGGGTGCCTTTATGCTGCCCAAGTATGTTGAAGATATTCTGTCCGAGGAGGAGACGAGAAAATGAGCAAATTGATGATTATCGGCTGTGGCGGTGTGGCAAGTGTTGCCATCCATAAAGTCTGCCAGAATGACGGCGTTTTTGATGAACTCTTAATTGCCAGCCGCACGGTTTCCAAGTGCGATGCCTTGAAGGAGAAACTGCAGGGCCAGACGAAGACGAAAATCACCACGGCGCAGATTGATGCCGATGATGTCGAGGCTTTAACCAAACTTATCAAGGAATATCAGCCCGATGCCGTGCTGAACGTGGCGCTGCCGTATCAAGATCTTACGATCATGGATGCTTGCCTGGCTGCTGGCGTTGACTATATCGATACGGCAAACTTCGAGCCCGAGGACACCGAAGACCCCGAGTGGCGCAAGATTTACGACAAGCGCTGCAAGGAGCTGGGCTTCTCGGCTTATTTCGATTACTCCTGGCAGTGGGCTTATGAGGATAAGTTCAAACAGGCTGGCCTTACGGCCCTTTTGGGCACGGGCTTTGACCCGGGCGTCACGTCGGTCTTTGCGGCCTATGCCAAGAAACATTACTTCGATACGATTGATACCATCGATATCCTCGACTGCAATGGCGGCGACCATGGCTATGCCTTTGCCACGAACTTCAATCCCGAGATCAACCTGCGGGAGGTCTCGGCACCGGGCTCCTATATGGAAAACGGCAAGTGGATCGAGATCCCCGCTATGAGCATCAAGCGGGAATACGACTTCGAGGGCGTGGGCAAGAAGGATATGTACCTCTTGCATCATGAGGAGATTGAGGCCCTGGGCCGCAATATGCCTGAGGTAAAGCGCATCCGTTTCTTCATGACCTTTGGCCAGAGCTATCTTGACCATATGCGCTGTCTCGAAAACGTCGGTATGCTCTCCACGACGCCGATTAACTACAACGGCCAGGAAATCGTGCCGATCCAGTTCCTCAAGGCACTGCTGCCGGACCCGGCATCCCTTGGCCCGCGCACGAAGGGTAAGACGAATATCGGCTGCATCTTCACGGGCAAGAAGGATGGCAAGGAGCGCTCGATTTACATCTATAATGTCTGCGACCATCAGGAATGCTTTAAGGAAGTTGGCTCCCAGGCCATTTCCTATACCACGGGCGTACCGGCAATGATCGGTGCAATGCTTGTGGTGACTGGCCAGTGGAAGAAACCGGGCGTCTTTACCACCGATGAGTTCGACCCGGATCCGTATATGGAAGCCCTCAACAAATGGGGCCTGCCCTGGAAGGTCGTAGAGAATCCGGTGCTGGTTGACTGATAGGGAACGAAAGCATGTCCATAACGATCAAGCAGGTGCCAACGCCGGCCTACGTGGTCGACGAAGGGGCACTGGAAAAGAACTTACAAATACTAAAAGATGTCAAGGAGCAGGCGGGCTGCAAGATTCTCTTGGCCCAGAAATGCTTTTCGATGTTTGCCGAATATCCGCTGATTGGCCGCTATCTTGACGGCGCCACGGCCAGCGGACTCTATGAGGCAAGACTCGGCCATGAGGAGATGGCTGGCGAGAACCATGTGTTTTCGCCAGCTTACCGTCCTGAGGAAATCGAGAAGATTGCGGCTATCTGCGACCATGTTATCTTCAACTCCTTCAATCAGCTGCGCCGCTTTGGTCCGCTCGTAAAGCGCATTCAGGAAAAGCGTGGGGTAAAACACGGCATCGGTCTGCGCATCAATCCCGAGTGCTCGACTCAGGACCATGCCATCTATGACCCTTGTGCACCGGGCTCGCGTCTGGGGGTTACGGCGGACGTCTTTGCTGAGGCTGTGGACGCAAATTCCGAGCTCTTTGATTTGCTCGGTGGCCTGCATTTCCATACCCTTTGCGAGCAGGATAGTCAGGCGTTGGCCGTGACCCTTGATGCGGTGCGCGAAAAGTTTGGTGGCTGGCTGGCGCGTGAGAATATCTGCTGGCTCAATATGGGGGGCGGCCATCATATCACCCGTGACGATTACGACCGCGGGCTGCTCGTTGAACTGGTCAAGCAGGCCAAAGCGGAATACGCCGTGGACGTCTATCTTGAACCTGGTGAGGCTGTGGCACTCAACGCGGGGTATCTGGTAACCGAGGTGCTGGATACCGTCGAAAATCACGGCACGAAGGTGCTTATACTCGACGCCTCGGCGGCCTGCCATATGCCTGATGTTTTGGAGATGCCATATCGGCCACCGCTTAAAGATTCCGGGGAGGCAGGGGAGAAGGCCTATACTTACCGGCTGTCTTCCTGTACGTGTCTAGCTGGCGATATCATTGGCGATTACTCCTTTGACCGGTCAATCGCCATCGGCGACCGGCTCTATTTTGAAGACATGGCCATCTACTCGATGGTCAAGAATAACACCTTCAATGGCATGGCACTGCCGGCTATCTGGCGCATGGATAAAGACGGTGCCTGCACGCTGGTGAAGAAGTTCGGTTATGAGGATTTCAAGGGAAGGCTGTCGTGATATGTTGATAAAAAAAACTACGCCTGCAGCAGATGGCTTTCATATGCCCGCAGAATTTGCCCCCCACGCGGGCACGTTCCTGATCTGGCCGGTTCGGCCTGGTTCTTGGACCAATGGCGGCCAGGAGGTACAGCCGGTATTCGTGCGGCTTATCGAGGAAATCGCGGCGGTGGAGGAACTGTATCTTCTCGTGGACGCTGAGCATCGCGGGCAAGCAGAGGCAATGCTTGCTCATTTGCCCCAAGAGCATATTCATTATCTTGCGATTCCCACGGACGATGCCTGGGCGCGCGATATGGGGCCGACCTATGTCGTCAATGGCAAGGGCAGACGGCGCGGCGTCAATTGGCGATTCAATGCCTGGGGCGGCGAAGTCGATGGTCTGTATCCTGACTACGCCCGGGATGATGCGGCGGCGCCGCTGATGGCTGACGCATTAGGGGATGAATGCTACGATGCTAGTGATTTCGTCCTTGAAGGTGGTTCCATTCATGTGGATGGCGAAGGCACAGCGGTGGTGACCGAGGCCTGCCTGTTGAGTGCCGGCCGCAATCCGCAGCTTAGTAAAGCGCAGATTGAGCAGAAATTGAAGGACTATCTGGGCGTCACCAAAGTCATCTGGCTGCCCCGGGGCATCTATAACGATGAAACCAATGAGCATGTCGATAACGTCTTTGCCTTTGTCCGGCCTGGCGAAGTGGTGCTGGCCTGGACCGATGACAAAAAAGACCCGCAGCATGCGTTAAGTCAGGCTGACCTTGCCGTTCTCGAAGGGGAAAGGGATGCCAAGGGACGTAAGTTTGTGGTGCATAAGCTGCCGATTCCTGCGCAGCCTGTCTGCATTACCGCCGAAGAGGCGGCTAGCTTTGCCTTTGTGGATGGCGAAGATAGGCGCGAGCCTGGCGAGCGCCTGGCGGCTAGCTATGTCAATTTCTATATCTGCAACGGCAAGGTCATCGTGCCCCAGTTCGGCGATCGGATGGACGCAGAGGCTTTGCGCATTTTAGGGGATTGTTTCCCCAAGCGCAAAGTGGTGGGGCTTCCTGCTCGGGCCGTTATTGTCGGCGGCGGCAATTTCCACTGCCTGACCCAGCAGATACCCGCAGTATGATTTTTAACGAGGTGATTCGATGCGAAATGTGACCGTAGCTGCCGTGCAGATGCAGATGACGGCGGATGTACAGGAAAATATCCAAAAGGCCGATGCGCTGGTACGGCAAGCGGCCAAGCAGGGGGCAAATGTCATTCTGCTGCCCGAGCTTTTCGAACGGCCCTATTTTTGCCAGCAGCGGCAGTATGAATTCTATGACTTTGCCACAACGGCGGAGGAAAATCCGGCGGTGCAGCATTTTAAGCAGGTTGCCCGCGAGCTTGAGGTCGTTCTGCCCATCAGTTTTTACGAAAAGGATGGCACGCGGCTCTTTAACAGCATCGCCATGTTAGACGCCGACGGCAAAGTGCTCGGCATCTATCGCAAGACTCATATTCCTGACGACCATTACTATCAGGAAAAGTTCTACTTTACGCCGGGCAATACAGGCTTTAAGGTCTGGTCGACCCGCTACGGCAAGATTGGTGTCGGCATCTGCTGGGATCAGTGGTTCCCCGAGGCGGCTCGGGCCATGGCGCTGTTAGGTGCCGAGCTATTGCTCTATCCGACGGCCATCGGCTCTGAGCCCATCTTAGGTGCGGACAGCATGCCCCATTGGCGTCGCTGCATGCAGGGCCATGCCGGCTGCAACCTCGTGCCAGTCGTCGCGGCCAACCGCGTGGGCGTCGAGGAGGTCGAGCCCAGCGAAGAAAACGGCGGCCAGTCGTCGGCCCTGAGTTTCTATGGCTCATCCTTTATCGCCGACAACACAGGTGCCATTGTTGCCGAGGCCAATCGCAGTGACGAAACGATACTCACCGCATCCTTTGACCTGGATCAGTGCCAGGAAGACCGCCTGAGCTGGGGCGTTTTCCGCGACCGCCGGCCGGAGTTATATGGTGAGCTCGTCAAATAAACGGAATATATAGAACGCAAAGTGGGCAGTTTGACAAGTCAAATTGACAAGTCAAGCCGCCCGCTTTTATTTTTGTAAGGATTCACTGCTTTTTGCATTAGGTAGGGATAGGAGTAAAAGTTACTACCAATCGAAAGAAAGAACTAGACGCACCGTGGGGTCTAGCGGTATAATAAAAAACGGACTATGTAAAAATCGTGACGCAGGTCACGCTTAGATATTTTGAGGAGGTTTTTCCAAACCATGAAGAATACGAAACCAATCTACACAATCGGACATCGCAACCCGGATACAGACTCTATCTGTTCGGCCATCGGTTATGCGCATCTGAAGCAGGCTCTTGGCCAGAATGTTGTTCCAGCACGTGCAGGCAAAGTCAATGCTGAGACGAAATATGCGCTGGAGTATTTCAAGGTAGAGCAGCCGCTTCTCTTGACGGATCTTTACCCGCGGGTAAAAGATATCACCATGGACTGCAAAATCGTGGTAAAGCAGCATGATACACTTCGTCATTTGGGCGAAGTCATGCGTGAGCATGACCTTAAATCGGTTCCGGTAACGGACAGCAAAGGCCTGCTGGTTGGTATCGTTACGGTTTCGGATTTGGCAAAACGCTACTTCCAGGAGCTTTCGATGCAGAATCTTTCCGAGATGCGTGTTCGCTATCGTGACATCATTGCCGCTACGGACAGCGAGGTTCTCGTGGCTGGCGATGAAGGGGCTTTCATCGAAGGCAGTGTCCGCATTGCTGCTGGCAGCATTGAGACCATCAAAAAAGTCATCGATAAGAAAGACATCGTTCTCGTTGGCGACCGTCATGACGAGACCATGATTGATATTGTCAAACAAGGCGTTTCCTGCATGATTATCACGGGCAATGGCCGCGTATGTGCAGAAGTCCTGGAACTGGCAGAACAGCAGAACACCTTTGTCCTGTCGACGCCGTATGACACCTATACGATTGCCCGCCTGATTAACCAGTGTGTACCAATCCGCCGCATTATGCATGCGGATCCGGTTTGCTTCAAGCCGCTGGACATGCTGTCGGATATCAAGGGCGCCATGGAAGAGACCAATTACCGCAACTATCCGGTTATCGAGAACGGCCGTCTCGTCGGCATCATTTCCCGGGATAACATGGTTATGCCGGAGCGCGAGCAGGTTATCCTCGTTGACCACAACGAGCGCGGTCAGGCCGTTGAGGGTATTGAGGAAGCAAAGATTGTCGAGATTATCGACCATCATCGCTTAGGCGGCATCCAGACCAGCGAACCGATTTACACCCATGCTGAGCCAGTGGGCTGCACGGCAACGATTGTGGCCAACATGCATTGGCAGAATGATGTAGAAATCCCGGCCTCCGTTGCTGGCCTGCTGCTTTCGGCTATTCTTTCCGATACGGTTCTCTTCAAGTCCCCGACTTGCACGGAGTATGATAAGAAGACGGCTGAGCGCCTGGCGGAAATCGCTGGCGTTGACATCAACGAGTACGGCATGGCCATGCTCAAAGCTGGTTCCGGTATCGGCGACATGACGCCGGTGGAGATTGCCAAGAACGACCTCAAGGAGTTCCAGATTGGCGATTACCGCATTATCGTCAGCCAGATTTCCGTTATGGACCCGAAAGAAGTTATGGACCTGGAGCCGCAGATGATCGAAGCTATGACCAATATCTGCGAAAAAGAAGGCTTCGACATGAGCCTGGTCATGGTTACGGATATCCTCGAAGAGGCAACGTATCTCTTGTACGCTGGTTCGCCGAAGACGCTTATCGGCGAGGCCTTCAAGAAGGATGCCAGCGGCACCCATGTTTATCTGCCGGGCGTCATGAGCCGCAAGAAGCAGATCATCCCGCCACTTTCCGAGGCAGTAAAACGCATTGCCAACTAAGATTGGGCGTAATACCATAGAAATTAAAGCCTTCCCCATATGGGGAAGGCTTATTATTCCGTTGATTTAGGATACAGGAGGACATTTTGGAAATTTTTGAAGGTTTGAATCCCGCGCAGACAGAAGCAGTAAAGCATACGGACGGCCCGCTTTTGATTATGGCCGGTGCCGGTTCAGGTAAGACGAAGGTACTGACCTGTAAGATTGCCAATTTGCTGGCGCAGGGGGTGCAGCCCTGGAATATTTTGGCCATTACCTTTACCAACAAGGCCGCCACGGAGATGCGTGAGCGTGTTGACCGCATGATTGGTGAAGGAGCAAAGGATGTTTGGCTCAGCACCTTCCATTCCTTTTGTGCCCGGTTCCTGCGCCGCGAGATTGAAGCGACAGACCTTTATAAGAAAAACTTTGTCATCTATGATTCCAGTGACAGCCAGGTGGTCATCAAAGACTGCCTCAAGGAACTTAATCTCGATCCAAAACAATATGCGCCCAATGCCATCCAAAACGCGATTTCCAATGCGAAAAACCAGCTGATGGGCCCGAAGGCCATGGAACGGGATGCCGATAACTTCTACCAGAAGAAGGTGGCCGAAGTTTATAAGCTCTACGCCCAGAAACTTCGCACCAACAATGCCTTAGACTTCGATGACCTCTTGATGGTTTCGGTTATCCTGCTGGAGGAAAACGAGGAAATCCGCACGAAATACCAGCGCCGGTTCAAATACATCCTGGTGGACGAGTATCAGGATACCAATGGAGCTCAGTATCAGCTGACGAAAATCCTGGCGGCCCAGCATCATAATCTCTGTGTCGTTGGTGATGCCGATCAGTCTATTTACGGCTGGCGCGGGGCGGATATCCGCAACATTATGGATTTTGAGCAGGACTATCCCGAGGCAAGGACCATTAAATTGGAGCAGAATTACCGCTCTACGAAAAATATTTTGGCGGCGGCCAATGCGGTTATCGAGCATAACATCAACCGCAAGAAGAAGGACCTTTGGACGGAGAACGCCACGGGGGAGAAGCTTACAAGCTATGAGGCCCGTGATGAGCGCGACGAGGCGCAGTTTATCGCCACCACGATTTCCAAGCAAAAGACCATCTTCAATGCTTCCTATGGCGATATGGCCATTCTCTACCGCACCAACGCTCAGTCCCGTGTCATCGAGGAAATGTTCATGCGCTCGGGCATTCCCTATACCATGGTGGGGGGCCTTAAGTTCTACGACCGCAAGGAAATCAAGGATATTCTTGCCTATCTGCGGGTGATTTATAACCCGCTCGATACGGTGAGCCTCTTGCGCATCATCAATGTGCCCAAGCGGGGCCTTGGCGCCACGTCGCTGGCAAAACTCACGGCCTATGCCGATGAGAACGGTTTGTCGCTGTTCGATGTCATTTCCAACCCGGAACTTTTGGATACCATTCCGGGAATTACGGCCCGGGTCAAAAAGCCCCTGGAGCTTTTCTCTACCTTTATTTTCCAGTTTATGGGCTATCAGGCTAACATGCATCTTGATGATCTCATTGACAAGGTGTTGGAGGAATCTGGCTATCTGGCTGAACTCAAGGCAGAAAATAAGCCGGAGAACGAGTCGCGTATTGAAAACTTGCGGGAGTTCATCGGCGTGGCCAAGGACTTTGAAAAGACCGAGGACAATCCAAATCTGGAGACCTTCCTGTCCCAGTTGTCGCTGGTTTCGGATATCGACAACGCCGATATGGAAGAAGACCGGGTCACGCTGATGACCCTTCATTCGGCCAAGGGGTTGGAATTTCCCATTGTGTTCATGATTGGCATGGAGGAGGGGCTATTCCCACATTCCCGAACCCTCATGGACGACAATGAGATTGAAGAGGAACGCCGCACTTGTTATGTAGGCATTACCCGGGCTGAGCGCAAGCTCTATTTGACCAATGCCCGTCAGCGTACGATTTACGGCAAGTCCAATGCCTTCCCGCCCTCCCGCTTCTTACAGGAGATTCCCGACGAATATGTGGAGCGGCTGGTGGCCCGGGCTAATGCCTATGGCTTTGCCAACGCCAACCACTACGGTGCTCAGCAGCAAAGCGGTTTTATGAGCTTTCGGCCCAGTGCCAACCAGATGGGAAATGGCGTTCATTTCAACGGCAAGCCCCAGTCGGCTCTGGAGGCCATGGCGGCGTTGCAAAAGAAAAACGTCAATGTGCAGCCAAGTGGCGGCGTCATTCGTCCCGATACCAGCATCCAATGGAAGGTGGGGGACAAGGCGCGCCATGGCAAATGGGGCGTCGGCACCGTCGTGTCGGTTAAGGGCAGCGGCGAAGAAGTGGAGCTCAAGATTGCCTTCCCCGGTCAGGGCGTTAAGGGCCTCATGCAAAAATATGCACCGATAACCAAGGCATAAAACTTTATCGAATTGTGGATTCCCCCTTGCTGCTGGTATGGCGGCAAGGGGGATTTTAATTGACAGAAAAAAACGCGGCGTAGTATACTTTAATTAAATGTTGATTAAAGTGGACAAAAGTCCTTGCAGAGTTGAATAGAGACAAGGAGAACAACATGGAGTATAAAATTGGACGCAGTCAGGCCGTGCCGGTGGATGATGCCATCAATCGGGCTTGCCAGGGCATGACGCAAGCAAAATTCGTTTGGTTTACGACAACCGTTGATGCTTTTACCGAGACTGCCAGCAAGATGCAGGCTCGGTTCCCTCAGAGCATCGTCATGGGAACCACGTCGATAGCAGCCTTTTCCCAGGCGGGCATTTTCCACGATACGCTGGAAGTGCTCTCCATTGAAAGTGGCATTGAATGCGTGGGTAACGTACTGGAGGAGGCGGACCGCTGCCCCCTCAAATACGTGGGCCGGGTGCAGGAGGCAGTGCGGAGGCTTGGTATGCACCGCGCCGATGATACGATCTGTCTGACGGCTACCAATGGCTTGATTTCCTGTGAGGAGTCGGTGCTGGCGGTACTAAATTCGGTACTGCGCAAGGAAAATATCCCAGTCTTTGGCGGAACTGCTGGGGATAGGGGGCTGGCGGAAAAGACGCTGGTATCGCTAAACGGCAAAGTCTATGACAAGGCCAGCGTATTCGTGCTGCTCCGCAATCTTGGCGGCAGTATCCATCTCTATCGCGAAAATATCTACAAGCCAATCTGTGAACCGCTGACGGCTACGGCGGTGGATGCCTTTCATCGCAAGGTCATGGCCTACGATGGCTGTCCTGCGTCGGAAATGGAGGCTAAGATGCATGACCTGTCGGTATCCCAGCTGGATCGCAGCTTCCTAGACAGCAATCCGGTGGGGCGCATTATTGGCAAGGATATGTATATCATCGCCAACGATGACTTGGATACGGATCGTCGGACGATGAAATACCATGCGCGAATCTATGAGAACGACCAAATTGTCATGTTGCAGCCTGACGACTATCGTCAGGTTAATCGGGAAACCATACAGAAAATCCAGCGGGAGGTGCCACGTCCGTCCCTGTCGATTATGGTTAACTGCCTGGCCCGCACCCTGCTTTTTGAAAGTGAAGGCTATGCGGATGAATTCTTCCGCAGCATGGGCACTGCTCTAGGCGATTACGTTGGCTGGGGTGGCTATGGCGAGCAAATCTATGAGCAGCATTTCAATCAGACGATGATTGCCGCGGTTTTTGAGTAAGGAGCATATCATGGGATTCTTTAATTTTGGAAAAAGCAAAGAGCCGCTGTACAATCAGCGAGCAGTGGAAAAGAAACCGCAGCCGGTGACAGCCCCTAAGGTGGCAGCCACTGTGGCAAGAAATGCCGGGCCGGCAGCGGCTGGGAATGCACGGGTCGATGAGCAGATTGCTTATGGCATTGATTACCTGGATGAGCGCATGAATGAACTCACCCAGGCCGAAGCTGGCATCGCAGAATACGTCCACAAGATGAACGAAACCTATACGGGCATCGGGCAGGTAAACGAGGATTTTGCTTCCCTTAATGATCACTTTAACAAGCTGGAGGACTATGCCCAGAATATCTCTACCATCATGGAGAAGTCTCAGTCCGTCGTCAGCGATGCGGGCAATAGTGTTGGCTCGCTGGCTGGCAAAATGGAGGAAATCGAAGGCAAGTTGGATGATATTACGACGGTATTCCAACAGCTGGAGGAAAAATTCACCAACATTAAAAAGATGTCCGAGGGCATTGAGGGGATTGCTACCCGTACCAACCTTTTGTCCTTAAATGCTTCCATCGAGGCGGCCCGCGCTGGTGAGGCCGGCCGTGGCTTTAGTGTCGTCGCGGAAAACATTCGCGAGTTGGCGGCCTCCACGAAGGGTCTGGTAGAAGGTATCGATACGAATATCAATTCTCTCTATCAGTCCATTGCAGAACTGAATCAAGCCATTGAACAGACCCGCCAGAAGACGGCAGAAAATGCCTCCTTTGTGGGCCAGGTACAGGCCAACTTTGAGGATGTAACCAAAAGCACGGAAAGCGTCGGCGACTATAGCCGCCGCATTGCTGCTGGTATCCATAAGACCAGCGGCATGATGGCTTCCGTGGCGGATGGCGCCAACTCGGTAGGCGGGCTGGTCACTTCCATGCGCCAGAATATCCATGGCCTTAAAGAGCTCATGAGTGAGAAAAACGTCATTGCCTGCAACATGATTGATTTCCTGCGACAGGTCAAAATCCTGGTAAAGGAACGTCACTGATGACAATTGCATAATAGCAGCAGCGCCCTCTTTTCGTCGGAAAAGGGGGCGTTGTGCGTCCTGTGTATACATCACTGACCATATTGCGAATATTAAAAAAATACAGTATAATAGGTCTAGAGAACTAGAAGACAGCAACCAATTCAGGTGGAACTGGAATCGATAAGGATTCTGCAGAGGAGCACTAAGAAAGTGAGGGGTTTTTGTGGAAAGGTTTTATCGATGGCTGTTGTCGACATCTTGGACCGAGCGAATGCGTGCTTACGCATTTATCGAAAAAGACCTGCGGCTGCGTGACGATTGGGTATTCGATGATGACAAGTGGGAAGAACTCAAGTTATTGACCGGTCAAATCATTTCGATTCATTTCAAGCGTTATCCGGCCAAGGGACTTCATGATTTTACCGAACGGCTCAAAGTCCTGTATACCTTGTTGCTTAACAAATTGAGCAGCGACCGGAGTTCTGGTCATCGTGTCAGCATGAAACTGCTGCTGGATATCTATGATGATGACAACATCGCCGCTCGGCAGGAAATCCGCAATATGTTTGGCCGCCGCGAGTACGATGAGAGCCTGACAGTTCTCGAAAATCTCTTTGCCTGCTACGAAAAGATGATGGAAGCGATTCAAAGCCGCTATGTTGTAGCAATGGGCTAAAGAAAAAAGAAGGATATTGCCTAAGTCCCGCGAATATCATATATATCAACATTAGGAGGTATATAGTATGATGAAACGTTTTTGTGTAGCGGCAGCAATGGCAGTATCTGTACTTTCTTTTGGTGCGGTGTCGAATGTGGCACCGGATTGGGGTCTGGTTTCTACAGCCAGCGCGGCAACGGCAGAACAGTCCTTCACGGGGAAATGGTATGACAAAGATGGTCATTTTGTGGTGAATATCCAGCCAGGTGTCATCAACAGCTGCCGGATCGTACGGGCCTACGGTGTTACGAATACGAACCCGGGCTCGGGACATTATGTCATCCTCGAAGCCAATGGCGAGCATGACCTGTTCATTCAGTGGGAAGGCGGTTATTGGGAAAACAATACCTATGTAGAACCCCATATTTCCATTGATGGTGGCGAAAAGCTTTCGCGCAAAGCATAAAAAGCCCTTTACACAAGGGTCGGTGCGTGTTATACTATTAAAAGTTAATTTAAGTTATCTTATGTTAAAGAGTGGGTGCAAACCCACTCTTTAATCGTATGTATGGAAACAGATTATATGGGGAGGTGGATGTATGGCAGCAAAGAATATCGAAGAGGCAGTAGAGGCTATGGCAGCTGAACTCCTGGCCGGACAGGATGTGGTGGAACTCGTAGATGTGGAGTACGTCAAAGAGCATACGGATTGGTATCTGCGCGTCTACATCGATAAAGACGGTGGTATTGATATCGAGGATTGTCAGGAACTCAGCGAGAAGCTGGAAGCCGTTCTGGATGAGAAGAACACGATTCCAGACAGCTATATCCTGGAGGTATCATCACCGGGAATTGACCGCGTACTGCGTAAGCCGCGCGACTATGAGCGCGAGCAGGGCAAGAAGGTTGATGTCTCCCTTTATGCGCCAATGGATGGCAAAAAGGAATTGACTGGGGTCCTGACCGGCTTTGATGGCAAAGCCATTACGCTGGACGATTCTACGGTGGTAGAACTTTCGAAGGCGGCGCAGATTCGCCTGCACATTGATTTTTAAGGCTGTTACCAAAGGCCTTTTATAATTGGGAGGATAAAATTTTGGCAAGAAAAACAACGAAAGCGAAGGATAATGGACAGGAGTTTCTGGAGACTCTGCGTGAGCTCGGTAAAGAGAAGGGCATCGATGAAGAGGTGCTGTTTGAAGCTATCGAGGCAGCTTTGATTTCTGCGTACAAGCGCAATTTCAGTTCGGCACAGAATGTCCGTGTAACGCTTTCTCGCGAGACGGGTCATTATCACGTATACGCTATCAAGACGGTTGTGGAGGACACGGAAGACGATATTACGGAGATTTCGCTGGCCCAGGCTCGTACGATTCGTCCGGATTACGAAGTAGGCGACGTTATCGAAATCGAGGTAACGCCGGCAAACTTTGGCCGCATTGCTGCCCAGACGGCAAAACAGGTAGTGGTTCAGCGCATTCGTGAAGCTGAGCGCGGCATTATCTATGAGGAATTCCAGAGCCGTGAGAGCGATATCCTGACGGGCTTGGTTCAGCGCATTGAAAACCGCAACGTCTTCATTGACCTGGGCAAGACGGAAGCCGTACTTACGCCGGCTGAGCAGATTCCGACGGAAAGCTATGAACATGGCGACCGCATCAAGGCCTATATCGTAGAAGTCAAAAAGACCAACAAAGGCCCGCAGATTGTCGTATCCCGTACGCATCCAGGCCTGTTAAAGCGCCTCTTTGAGCTGGAGGTTCCGGAGATTCAGGAAGGCATCGTAGAAATCAAGTCGGTGGCCCGTGAACCGGGCAATCGCTCGAAGATTGCGGTTTGGTCCAAGGACGAAGATGTGGATCCAGTTGGTTCCTGCGTTGGCCACCGCGGCATGCGCGTTCAGGCCATCGTGGATGAACTCGGCAGCGAGAAAATCGATATCGTCAAATGGAGTGAAGACCCGGCTAAGTTCATCGCCAATGCCCTGAGTCCAGCTAAGGTCGTTTCCGTTGCTGTCAACGAAGAGGAAAAAGTTTCCCGCGTGGTGGTTCCGGACTATCAGCTGTCGCTTGCCATTGGCAAGGAAGGTCAGAATGCTCGTCTGGCTGCCAAACTTACCGGTTGGAAAATCGATATCAAGAGTGAGTCGCAGGCTGCTGATGAACAGCTCGATGCGAACATGAATGAAGTTGAGGTCGAGAGCGACGAGTCTTTCACGGCAGAGGGTGAATGATTTTGAAAACGAGGAAAATTCCGCAGCGGATGTGCCTGGGCTGCCAGGAAAGTCATCCGAAAAAGGAACTTATTCGTATTGTACGCAGCCCGGAAGGCGAGTATTCCGTGGATACCACGGGCAAGAAAGCCGGCCGCGGTGCGTATATCTGTCCAAAGCAGGAATGCTTTGAGGCCGCACGCAAAAATCATGGCCTCGAGCGTTCCTTCAAGAATGCTATTGATCCTGCCGTCTATGAAGAACTCCAGCATCAGCTTGAGGTTCTTCAAGCGGTTCGGACAGAGGAATAACTATGGCATTTACCAAAGAACAGCGCATTACCAATCTTTTGAGCATGGCCCAGCGGGCGCGTCGGATTGTTTCCGGAGCCTTTGCTGTGGAGCAGGCGATGAAGAAAAAACAGGCAGTCTATCTTTTGATTGCCGCTGATGCAGCTGATGAATCGAAAAAGACCTATATAGGTTTAGCAAATAGATATGAGGTTCCTTATGCAGAAGGGCTTAACCGCGAGTTGCTGGGCACCTGCCTCGGGAAAGAATACCGGGCAGCTGCTGCGCTGACCGATGCGGGCTTTGCCAAGAAACTGCACCAGCTTATGGAGGAATCGCTATGATATAATCGGGGGTGGATCGATGTCCAAATACAGAGTTTTTGAATTGGCAAAAGAGTTCCATACGGAGAGCAAAGTTGTACTGGATATCTTGAAGAAAGGTAATTATAAAGTGGCAAATCATCTTAGCAGTGTTGGTGACGAAGAACGTAATGCAATTAAAGCCCATTTCGACAAGAAAGCGGCACCAGCTGCCAAGAGCCAGCCGAAAGCTGCACCAGTAAAGAAAGAGCAGCCAAAGCAGGCAAATCATGGGGAAAAGCAGAACAATTCCCATAACAACAGCCACAACCATAACCATAATAATGGCGGCAATGGCGCCCATAACAATGGGGAACGCCGGACGGAAAGCAGCCAGAATCATGGTGGCAATCACAATGGCGGCCGCAATGACCGCAACGACCGTAACGAGCGCAATAATCGCGGTGGCAATAACCGCAGTGAGCGCAACGAACGCAACAACCGCAATGAGCGCAATGAGCGCAATAACCGTGGCGGCAACAACCGCAACGATCGCAACAACCGCCGCAATGGCCGTAACAATCGCCGTGGAGGCAATCAGCAGCAGGCACCGAAGGTCGAGATTGCTCGTCCGAAGCACATTAAACTGCCGGAAAGCATCGCGGTAAAAGACCTGGCATCGAAGATGAGCTACACGGCAGCTGAAGTCGTCAAGAAGCTCTTTATGATGGGCGTAATGGCTACCATCAACCAGGAAATCGACTTCGATACGGCAGCTCTTGTTGCTTCGGAGTTTGGCGTTACCTGTGAGGAATTGCCGCCAGATGTAGACCCGACGGAAATCCCTGAGATTGAGGACGATCCGAAATCCCTGAAACTTCGTCCGCCGGTAGTAACGGTTATGGGTCACGTTGACCACGGTAAGACGTCGCTCCTCGACTGCATTCGCAATACGCACGTGCAGACCCACGAGGCTGGCGGTATTACCCAGCACATCGGTGCTTATCAGGTCAACTGCTCGGGCAAGAAGATTGTCTTCCTCGATACGCCGGGTCATGAGGCCTTCACGGCTATGCGTGCCCGTGGTGCGCAGATTACGGATATCGCTATCCTCGTAGTCGCTGCAGACGACGGTGTTATGCCGCAGACCATCGAGGCGATCAACCATGCCAAATCTGCTGAGGTTCCTATCATCGTGGCCATCAACAAGATTGATAAACCGGGCGCTAATCCGGATCACGTCAAACAGGAACTCATGGAGCATGGCCTCGTACCGGAGGAATACGGCGGGGATACCATCATGGTTCCGGTTTCGGCCAAGAAACAGATGGGTATCGATGACCTGCTGGAAAACGTCCTGCTGGTAGCAGAAGTGGAAGAGCTTAAGGCTAACCCGAACCGTGAGGCTCGCGGCGTCATCATCGAGGCAAAACTCGATAAGGGCCGTGGTACGGTAGCAACGGTTCTGGTTCAGAGCGGTACGCTGCGCATCGGTGATTCCATCGTTTGCGGCACGACTTATGGTAAGGTTCGTGCCATGATTGATGACCGTGGCAACAACGTCAAGAAAGCTGGCCCGTCGGTACCAGTTGAGATCCTTGGTCTTAACGATGTTCCGGCTGCCGGCGATATCCTGGCCGTTCTCGAGGAGAAACAGGCCCGCAGCATTGCCGAGGCCCGGGTTGAGCGCGAGCGCAACCAGCTCATGAAGAGCAAGAAGGTATCCCTGGATGCTCTGTTCCAGCAGATTCAGGAAGGCGAAATCAAAGACCTCAATATCGTGGTCAAGGCCGACGTTCAGGGTTCCGTCGAGGCCCTCTGCGGTTCGCTCCTGAAGCTCAACAAGAACGACGAGGTTCGCGTCTCCATCGTTCACTCCGGTGTCGGTGCCGTTAACGAGTCTGATGTCATGCTGGCTTCGGCTGCTAACGCCATCATCATTGCCTTCAACGTCCGTCCGGATGCCAATGCCCGCAAGGTGGCTGACAACGAGGATGTGGACATTCGCACCTACCGCGTCATCTACGATGCCCTCAACGATGTGAAGGACGCTATGAGCGGCATGCTCAAGCCGAAGTACAAAGAGGTCGTCCAGGGCCGCGTCGAAATCCGTCAGGTCATGAAGTTCTCGAAGGCTCTCGTTGCTGGTTCCTACGTCCTCGAAGGCAAGATCTGCAACAACTCCAAGATCCGCATCATCCGCGACAACATCGAAGTCTTCGATGGCGAAATCGATTCGCTGCGCCGCTTTAAGGATGAGGTCAAGGAAGTCCGTGAGGGCTATGAGTGCGGTATCTCGATTGTCGATTTCCGTGACTTCAAGGAAGGCGACATCATCGAGGCTTACACGATGGAGGAAATTGCTACGTCTATCGCCGAGGCCAACAAGGCAGCTGCTGAAAAACGCAAGGCACAGGCTGAAGCTCAGAAAGAGATGGAAGATTGATCATTACGAGTAACAATAAAGGGGGCGTGTGCCGATGAGTCAGCTTCGAGTAGAAAAAGTTCAGGAGCTCATGAAACAGGAAATCAGCCAGATTATCCTGCAGGAGTTAAAAGACCCGCGCATTGGGTTTGTGACGGTTACTTCCGTCGAGTGTACGGGGGATCTCCGGGAAGCAAAAATCTACGTGAGCCTCATGGGCAGCGAGCAGCAGGTAAAGGATTGTTGGGCTGGACTTACCAGCAGTCTTGGGTTCATTCGCCGGGAAATCGGCAAACGCATCCGCCTGCGCTTCACGCCGGAGCTTTCCTTCGCCTTGGATAAGTCGCTGGATTACAGTGCTCATATCCAGGAACTGCTGATTAAAATCAAGGCAGAAGAGGAAGAAAAAGCGAATCCGACTGAGGAGCAATAACAGTATATGAAAATTTCATTGAGGGAAACTGCGGCCAAGTTGTCAGCTGCGCAGAAGATTATCATCACGGCTCATACGAATCCTGATGGCGACGCCATCGGCTCGTCCCTGGGACTGATGCATTTTCTGCAGGAGCTTGGCAAAGAGGCCCAGGTTCTCATCGATGATGATATCCCGGCAATATTTGATGTATTGCCGGGATATGAGCATATAGGGAAACCGGAAGAAGGAAAGATTATCGCCGCCGACCTTTTGGTGGCGCTGGATGTAAGTCTTGACCGCATTGGCAGTGTCAGCGAAGTGGTCAAGGCGCCGGTTTTAAATATCGACCATCACATTACCAATGACGATGCAGCTGATATGCTCTATCTCGATGGAACCTGTGCGGCTACCGCAGAAATAATCTATCAACTAGTCAAAGAGATGAAGGGAACCTTCACCAAGGATTGTGCCATGTGCCTTTACACGGGGCTGGCAACGGATTCCGGCTGGTTCCGCTATTCCAATACGACGCCTGCCACCATGCGGGCCGGAGCAGAGCTCTTAGCCGCTGGCGTTGAGCCCAATATCATCTCGGAAGGCCTAGAACGCCGGCCCTATGAAAGCGTCAAGGGCTTGGCAGACGCCTTGCAGCATATGGAATTATTCCATGAGGGCCGCGTGGTAGGTGTATTCCTGGACAACGCAACCCTTGAAACCATCGAGTCAAGCGAAGGGCTGGTGGACATGATTCGTACCATCGAGGGCACGGAGCTGGCGGTGGTACTCAAGGAGAAGGAAAAAGACTTCTGCCGCGTCAGCATGCGTTCCAAGGGCTTAGATGTCACGAAGATTGCTACGCAGTTCGGTGGTGGTGGTCATGTCCGGGCAGCCGGTTGTGCCATCCAAAAACCCTTTCCAGAAGCAAAAGCAGAACTTTTGGCGGCAATTCGCACCGCCATGGAGCAGCAGGCATGACGGCAAGAAAACCGGAAGTTCCGGTAAATCTCGAAATCGGCGGTTTTTTAAATATCTTAAAGCCGCCAGGCATGAGCTCCCATGATGTCATTGGCTTTGTGCGCCGGGTGCTTCACATCAAGCGCGTCGGCCATGCGGGGACACTGGACCCGGCAGCCGCAGGCGTCTTGCCCATCGCCGTGGGCCAGTCTGCCCGGCTGATTGAATACCTGGAATTGGCCGATAAAACCTATCGGGCTGAGGTAAAGTTTGGCCTGGCCACAGATAGTGGCGATGACACGGGAGAAATCATCGAATCCCAGAAGGATTTTGTCATGCCGGCCGCTGACCAAATCGGTGAAGTGCTGAAACAGTTTACGGGACTTATTACGCAAGTGCCGCCGGCTCACTCAGCCATCAAGATAAATGGCCGTCGGGCTTGTGACCTCATCCGGGAGGGAAAATCCGTCGAGATCCCATCCCGAAAAGTCACGATACATCGGCTAGAACTCTTAGCCCAGCGGCGGGATAACATCCTCATCGATACGGATTGTTCCAAGGGCACCTATATCCGCAGCCTGTGCGCCGATATCGGTGCCGCCTTGGGGATTCCTGCCACTATGGCCTTTCTCGTGCGCCGCCGCGTGGGGGATTTTTGTTTGGAAGATGCGCTGACGCTGGAAGAGTTTCAGGAAAAAGGGGCAAGTGCCTTGCTTGACCCGTCAGATTTTCTGAGCCATTTGGAGCGCTACGATTTGAATCCCTTGCGGGAAAAGGCCTTTGGCAATGGCCTGTCGTCGGGAGTGCGTCAGCACATTCCTAAGAGTGAGACCTTAAAGGTGTATGCGAACGACAAATTCATAGGAATTGGCCGGTTTGACCGGTCAAAAATGGAAGTTATTCCCGTCAAGGTGTTAAAACATTGACCGAAAGCCTCAAATCCTCAGCTGGATTTGGGGCTTTTTTGCGTGGCAAAAAGGAGTTTGGCTAGTTTTGTCTAATTTTTTTATCAGATAGAAAGGCTGTTGGTACCGATTTTACGCATGGGATGGGCAGAATCATGGACAAATTCAACGATAAAATCGAGAAAAAAAGTGACACGCTCCTAAATATGCTGGTGAAGGAAAATCCCTTTGAGGTGCTTTATACTGCGAAAAATACTGGCAAATGGAAGATTTGTTATGACGACAAGGGGCATATCGTCAAAATG
The DNA here is from genome assembly GCA_900100835.1 of Selenomonas sp. WCT3. Lineage (GTDB taxonomy): Bacteria > Bacillota > Negativicutes > Selenomonadales > Selenomonadaceae > Selenomonas_A > Selenomonas_A ruminantium_E. The sequence goes on from FNCM01000008.1 coordinate 59,505, forward strand.
TCCTGGAGTGACACCTTCAAGTCAATGCTTGGCTACGCAGATGATGGCGAATTTAGTCAAGTCATGTCCCACTGGCTGGATTATGTCCTGCCAGAAGACCGAGGGCGTCTTTATGCCCATATCGACGACGTGGACAAATGCCAGGAACATGGAGCGGTGTTCCATATTGAATTTCGCATGTGGCGCAAAGACAATGTAGCACGCTGGTTTCATATTGCCGTGCGCAAGTTAAAGGATGCCGATGGGTATCCCTGGCAGTCGGTGGGCATAATAACGGATGTTACGGAACAAAAACGGCTGGATCTGCAACGGCAAATGTACAAGGTACTGGCCCAGGAATTTTTGACTACCTACATCATCGATGCCTTGAATCATAAACTGCGAGTCGTCCGCAACGATGGCAAAGCCGTAAATGCCAACAAGGGGCTGGCGGCCTTTGACGGCGGCTCCTACGAGGAATTTATCGAAAACTTTTGCGACACCTATATCATTCCCGAAGACCGCGCCCGCATCAAACGGGATGTTTCCATCGATTCCCTGATGGAAAAGACCCAGTCGGGAAAGTTGTATCAAGTGGATTATATGTTGGTGAACGAAGCTGGGAAACGCTGTTATTATCAGGGAACTTATTCCCGTATCTTAGACGAGAACGGCAATGTGGCCTTTTTCTACGGCTGCCGGGATGTCAGCGAAATTGTGGAAAAGGAGAAGAAGAAACAGGATGAGATAATGGAGCGGCGCAAACAGCTGGCCGAAGCCTATGAGACCCAGGAGGCACAGCTTGAAGAAATCCGCGTGTTAAATGACGAACTGGAAATTGCCAAAGATGCTGCCAATGCGGCCAATAAGGCGAAGACGGCGTTTCTCTTCAATATGTCCCATGACATTCGCACCCCCATGAACGCCATTATCGGCTTTACGAACCTCATCGAGAAAAATCTTGACGACAAGGAGCAGGTGCGGGAGTATCTGAAAAAAATCCAGGCATCCAATGAATTTTTGTTGTCCCTTATCAACAACGTGCTGGAAATGGCCCGCATCGAAAGCGGCAAAGCCACCATGGATGAATCCTATGGCAATGCCCGGGAGATTTATCAGGCCATCTGCTCGGTATTTGAGACCCAGATGCGGGAAAAGAATCTCACCTTTTCCCATACCTTAGAGGTCGAACATGAGGATCTGTTGGTGGATTTCACCAAGTTCCGGGAAATCATGCTGAACCTTTTGAGCAACGCCTATAAATATACGCCCTCAGGCGGTACGGTTACCATGGACATCCGGGAGATTCCTTCGGAAAAAGAAGGCTATGCCTATTATCAGGTCACCATCGCCGATACGGGAATCGGCATGCCCGAAGAATTCCTGCCCCATCTATACGAGGCCTTCACCCGGGAAAAGACCACCACCCAAAGCGGTATCATGGGGACTGGCCTTGGCATGTTGATTGTCAAAGAATTGGTGGATTTACTAGGGGGAACCATTGAGGTTACCAGCAAGCTGGGCAAGGGAACCACCTTTGTGGTGACTTTCCCCTTCCGCATCACCGAGCGGCTGGTTCATAGCAAACAGGAAAACATCCATCGGGACTATGCTAAGTTCCAGGGCATGCGAATCCTGCTGGTGGAGGACAACGAACTCAATGCGGAAATCGCCATGGCCATTTTGACGGATAAGGGCTTTGAAGTGGAACACGCTGCCGATGGTGAGGTGGCGGTAAAGATGGTAGCCGAAGCCAAGGAGGGGCAGTATGACCTCATCCTCATGGATATCCAGATGCCACGCCTAAATGGTTACGAGGCCACTCGCCGGATTCGCAAGCTCGAAGTGCCCTATCAGGCCGGCATTCCCATCATCGCCATGACGGCTAACGCCTTTGACGAAGATAAACACCGCACCGTCTTGGCGGGAATGAATGCCCATGTGGCAAAGCCCTTCGACGTAAACAAATTGTACGATACCATCGAAGACGTTTTGCTGGATTCGAGCCGCTATGTCCATCACGATGCCTTGGAAGCCTTCCGGGAAAAATACCAGCAGCTTGGCTGCCTGTGTGGCTTCTTTGTTTATCGGGCTGGCTTCGATGAACAGATTATTTATGCAGATTCCGATACGGCGGCTATTTTTGGCTGCTCCACGGTAGCCGAATTTATGCAGTTTGTGGGGGGTTCCTTCAAAACCATGGTTCATGTGGAAGATCTCTTTGCGGTGCAGCAGGCCATTGAGGAACAGCAGGAAGAATCCGGGGACAATCTCGACTACATCGACTACGACATCGTCCGCAGGGATGGCGCTATCCGGCATGTGGCCGATGTGGGCTATAAAGTGTTTAACGGAACCGAATACGTCTATTACGTTTACTTAGCCGACGTGACGGAGCAAAACCGAAACTGACAGAACGCCATAAGTGTAGTATAATATATCGATGGAAATTTCTTTACAAAAAGGTGATAGCATGAAAATATACTCGAAGCTGACCGCTTTGAGCAAGGAATACCAAAATGTTGTGGTGGCGTTAGGCATGTTTGACGGCGTTCATATCGGCCATCAGAGCATCATCCACCGGGCGGTGGAGCTGGCAAGAGAGATTGAGGGAACCGCGGTGGTCTTTACCTTCAGCAATCATCCCATGTCAATTATTGCGCCGGTGGCGCTGCCCAAACAGATTGGCAACAACCTGCTCCGGGAGCGCCGCCTGGCAGAACTTGGCGTTGACGTGCTGGTCTCGATTCCTTTTACCAAGGATTTTGCGGCTAAAAGCCCCGAAGAATTTCTCTCGATGTTAAAGAGCTATTTTGCTCCCCGTTATGTGGTAACGGGGCCTAATTACACCTTTGGCTCCAAGGGGAAGGGGACTCAGCGCCAGTTGCTGCGGGAAGGCAAAGACTACGGTTTTCAGGCAGAAGTCTGTCAGGCAATCCTGCGGAATGGCCGCCCCGTCAGCAGTACCCGCATCCGCGCCCTTATCGATTTGGGCAATCTGGCCGAGACGAATGATTTCCTCGGCTATCCCTTTACGGTGGTAGACCGGGTGATTCATGGGGATAAGCGGGGAAGGACCCTGGGCTTTCCCACGGCTAATCTGGCAATCCCCGACGCGCGGGTTATGCTTCCAAATGGAGTCTATGCCTGCGAAGTCCTTTATGAGGGCAAGCACTACGCTGGCCTTGCCAACATCGGCACCAATCCCACCTTTGAGGGCTGCAACCGCCGGCTGGAGGTAAACATTCAGGACTTTAGCCAGAATATCTACGACAAAGTCATCGAAGTGCGGTTCTTGGGCAAGCTCCGGGAGGAAAAGAAATTCCAGGGAATTGATGCCCTGGTGGCCCAAATGCACCGGGATAAAGAAAACGCCCGGAAGTATTGGCGCGAAATCTCCTAAAAGTGAGAGCTGCAGTCAATATTTTGTCATAGGCATTTACAAAGCCCGCGCATTTATGCTATACTAGCAAAGGTGATTTTCACCACAGGACCTCAGCTCAGCTTGCGAAGTTCTCCGACGCACCCTTAGCTGATGGCTAATATTTTATTTATAGGAGGAGTTTTCACATGTTAACTCAGGAAGCAAAACAGGAAATCATGCAGAAGTATGCCGTTCACGAGGGTGACACGGGTTCGCCGGAAGTACAGATCGCTGTTCTCACGGCTCGCATCCAGTACCTCACGGACCATCTGAAGGAGCACAAAAAGGATCATCATTCCCGTCGTGGCCTGCTGAAAATGGTTGGTCATCGCCGCCGTCTCCTCAGCTACCTCTACAAGACGGACATCGAGCGTTATCGTTCCATCATCGCTAAGCTCGGCATCCGCGCTACGATTGGCTAATAACAGGCGATTCCTGATAAAAAAGCGGGTTTAATCCCGCTTTTTTTACTTTACCATAAAGGATTATTCCCAAATACGTCGAACATGATACATTACGTTGGAAATAATTATCGTACTAACATACTAGGAGGAATAGATTCATGCAGAGTTTCGAAATGGAACTGGGGGGCCGCAAGCTCGTCATTGAGAACGGAAAAATGGCGAAACAGGCAAATGGTGCGGCACTGGTTCGCTATGGCGATACGGTCGTACTGGTTACGGCTACGGCGTCCGCTGAACCGCGCGAGGGCGTAGACTTCTTCCCGCTGACGGTTGACTATGAAGAAAAAATGTATGCCGCTGGCAAGATTCCGGGAGGCTTCATCAAACGCGAGGGTCGTCCGTCAAGTGACGCCATTCTCTGCGCACGTCTTATCGACCGTCCGATTCGCCCGCTGTTCCCGAAAGGGTTCCGCAACGATGTTCAGATCGTGGCGACGGTGCTGTCGGTAGAGCAGGACAACGCCCCGGAACTGGCCGCTATGATTGGTGCTTCGGCAGCCCTGACGGTTTCCGATATCCCCTTCATGGGCCCGATTGCCGGCGTTCGCGTTGGCCGCGTAAACGATGAATTCGTCATCAATCCCACGGAAGAGCAGCGCAAGGTATCGACGCTGAACCTGACCGTTGCTGGCTCCAAGGATGCCGTCATGATGGTTGAGGCTGGTGCCAACGAACTGCCGGAGGACGTCATCCTCGATGCTATCCTCTATGGTCATAAAGAAATCCAGCGTATCGTCGCTTGGCAGGAAGAGATCCAGCAGGCTTGCGGCAAAGAAAAACGCGAAGTCAAGCTGTTCACGGTTCCGGAAGAACTCGAAAAAGCTATCAGCGACTACGCCAAGGACCGTCTCGATGAAGCAACCCGCAACCCGGACAAGCTCGACCGCGATGCCCATATCGCAGACATCAACGCCGATGTCATGGAGCACTTCCTCGTGGACTATCCGGAGATGGACAAAGAGATTGCCATGGCACTGCATGATCTCGAAAAATCCATCGTCCGCCATATGATTACCCATGAAAAGATTCGTCCGGATGGCCGTGAGGTGGAAGAAGTCCGCCCGGTAAGCTGCGAAGTGGGACTTTTGCCGCGCACCCATGGCTCCGGTCTCTTCACCCGTGGCCAGACCCAGGTGCTGACGGTCACGACCCTGGGCTCCCTTGGCGATGAGCAGATCATCGATGGCCTTGGACCTGAGACGAAGAAACACTACATCCATCACTATAACTTCCCGGGCTACTCCGTCGGTGAGGCTAAGCCGATACGCAGCCCGGGACGCCGCGAAATCGGTCATGGCGCCCTCGCTGAGCGCGCCCTCGTGCCGGTCATTCCGTCCATCGAGGAGTTCCCGTACACGATTCGCCTCGTATCGGAAATTCTCGAGTCCAATGGCTCTAGCTCCATGGGCTCCGTCTGTGGTTCCACCCTTTCCCTGATGAACGCCGGCGTTCCCATCAAACGTCCGGTTTCTGGCGTTGCCATGGGCCTCGTCAAAGAAGGGGATGCCTATACGATTCTCACCGATATCCAGGGCATGGAAGATGCTCTTGGCGATATGGACTTCAAGGTGGCAGGTACGACGGAAGGTGTCACGGCTATCCAGATGGATATCAAGGTTGCCGGCATCGACCGCAACATCCTGTCGTCGGCTCTGCAGCAGGCAAAACGCGGCCGCGCCTTCATCCTCGGCAAGATGCTCGAGTGCATCGCGGAGCCGGCTGCTGACCTCTCGCCCTATGCACCGCGCGTGGAGACCATCAAGATCAAAGTCGACAAGATCCGCGACGTCATCGGTACGGGCGGCAAGGTCGTCAAGAAAATCATCGATGAGACGGGTGTCGAAATCGACATCCACGAAGATGGCAATATCTTCATTTCCTCCGTTGATGCTGAGGGCATGAAGAAGGCAAAACAGATGATTGAAGACATCGTCCGCGAAGTTGAAGTCGGCGAAGTCTACACGGGCAAAGTAACCCGCTTGATGAAATTCGGCGCCTTCGTCGAAGTCCTGCCGGGCAAGGAAGGTCTCTGTCACATCTCCCAGCTTTCGAGCCGCCGCGTCGAGAAAGTCGAAGACGTGGTCCAGATTGGCGACCAGCTCCAGGTCAAAGTTGTCGAAATCGACGATAAGGGCCGCGTAAACCTCAGCCATAAGGCTTGTCTCTAAGATAATAGGAAAAATCCGCAGATTCAATGGGAATCTGCGGATTTTTTTATGCCCGATAGTTTATACGGTGCATTTTACCACCGATTAAGCAAAACATAAAAATTTTTTAAAGATGGGAGAATATAATTTCATTGTGTTTTCATGAAAATGAAAATAAATAACAGATGATATTGATTGAGAAATAAGAGAAGAGTGGTACTATGGCGGATAATACGGTAGCCTACCAATGTCCGAATTGCAGTGCTCCGTTGGAATTTAGTCCAGGGGCACAAAAGGTAAAATGTGAGCATTGTGATACAGAACTAGATGCAGCGGCAATGGAAGAGCTGTTTAAAGCCAAGGAGGCTATGGCAGCTCAGCGGGAAAACGGGGAAGGCATCAAATGGAAAAACGTTGTGTCTGGCGATAGGTGGAGCGGGCAGGAAGCGGCGACCATGAAGGTCTTTGTCTGCGAGTCCTGCGGGGCACAGATACTAGCCGATAACAATACCATGGCAACGGAATGCTGCTATTGTGGCCATGCGGTCATGATACCCCAGCGCTTCAGCGGGACATTGAGGCCGGACTATATCATTCCCTTTAAAACGACTAAAGAGGAAGCTAAGAAGGCCATTAAGGAGTTCTATAAGGGATTGTTGCTGCTCCCCAATGGCTTTATGAATCAGAATCGCATCGAATCCGTTCAGGCCCTTTATGTGCCTTTTTGGCTTTTTGATTCTTCGGTGACATCCTTTGCCAACTTTCATGCGAAAAAAATACGCGTCTTTACCGATGGGGATGAGACGGTAACGGAGACCAGTCATTATGAATGTTTGCGGCAAGGGAATATGAGCTTTGCCAGGATTCCGGTGGATGGCAGTGAGAAAATGGATAATGACTATATGGAAAGCATAGAGCCATTCAACTATGAGGATATGGTACCATTTTCCAATGCCTACATGACAGGATTTTTAGCGGATAAATACGATGTGGATGCGGAAGACGCTGGTCCCAGGGCCGATGAACGGGTAAGGGAAAGCACCATCGAACAGCTCAAAGAATCGGTACAGGGATATCAAAGCGTAGATTGTACCGAGGCGGAAATACAAAAAATACGGGGCAGTGTAGCTTATGCCATGGCACCGGTATGGGTTGTAACCAGCCGTTATAAGGGCAAAGTATACACCTTTATGATGAACGGCCAGACCGGTAAGGTGGCGGGGGCACTACCAGTGAGTACCATAAAGGGATGCACCTTTTTCACCGTGGTCTTTGCGGTTTCGACGATTATTTTATATTACATCATCAAGACCTGCCTGCCCGTCGTGGAAGATTATCTTTGGTTCTGCATCCCCGTTATTCTTTCGATTCTATTTTGAGAAAGTATGGTAAAAAGGGAGAAATGGTAATATGCCCAGAAAACAATTCGTATTATTTATCCAGCTGCTCTGTCTGCTGTTCTTCTTGAGTCAATCGGTGGTAATGGCTGCCAAGACGGACGACCCGATGAAAAGCTATGACCAGCCGGTGGTGGACCAGGCAAAAGTTTTAACGCCCCAGCAGCTAGACGAACTCAAGTTACAGATAAAAAGAGTAGAGCGTAAGCAGAAAATAAAAGTTGCAGTCTGCACCGTGAAAAAACTGCCACAGGGAAAAAAGATATCTGATTATGCCCATCAAATCCTTAACGAACAGTATAGCAGCAGCGAAAAGGGAAAAATCCTGCTGCTGGTGGATATGGAGAACCGGAAATGGTATGTGGCCACCAGCAGCAAAATGAAATCCATCATAACCGATGGCAAGGGCATCGAGAAGCTAAAAGAAGCATTCCTCAGCGACTTGTCCGATGGGAAGTATGGGGAAAGTTTCACTGCCTTTGTGGAAAGTGTCAATACGCAAATCGATGCCTATTACGAGCAGAAAGCTATCGAGGATGATCCTAAGGCATTTAGTAAGCTATCTGCCGGTATAGCCGGGGTACTAGGGCTATTGCTGGCAGCTATCTTTACCTGTGCCTTACTGGAGTGCATGGGCAACGTAAAAGCGGCAAAGGAAGCCGATGACTATTTGAATAAAGATAGTGTGAATATAACCAAGCAAAAAGATATCTTGGTGGGCGTGACTGTCGTTCGGGTAAAAAGATCCAGCAGCTCAAGCGGCAGTAGCAGCGGTGGCGGAGGCGGTGGTGGCAGCTTCTGATTCACAATCTCTACAAGAGGAGTAGATACCTTTGAACATCATTTGGAAACTCATAAAATTGTTTTTAGTCCTTATCAGTATTGGCGTTATCGCCGCATACCGGAATGCACCAGAGGAAGGCTTCCGCTGGCACGAAGCCCCCGAGATGTCGACGCAGGAATTTGACTGTCTTTGGTATCCCTTTAAAGCCAACCTATCGGATGGGAAAGTGCTGGCGATGGATTTGCCCATGGAAGTTGTGGAAAATCACGAATCTACCTCGTGGACGCCTTTTGTGGAACTTACTAGTTATGAGAGTAAAGGCGAGCATTCTGAGGGGTATATAAAAATGATGCATGGAGTGTTGAAGGAAAGTCAGACGCTGACCTTCGACCAGCAGTTTTTTGGCAAGCTATATTTATCGCAAGCCAGGAATTTGCAAGTAAATGATACGGGGATTCGCCGTGCCGGTGGTATGAAATTTAACGTCATACAGGGGGAAACGAATCAGTCGAAAGAGGCTTTTATGGGAGCGCAGAACGGCAAGGATGTCTGGTGCATTTGTATCGCATGGAGTAAGGAGGCGAAAGATGAAGATTTCGTGATTGATGCCTTTGAGAAATCCCTGGATTCGATGAAGATACAATAGGAGAGAACCATGAATTTTTTTAGCGAACTTTGCAACCGCGTCATCTATTTAGCGGTTATTTTGCTGATAGCGGCTGGGCTGTTCAATATCCTGCCCGCGTCTTATTCCTGGAATGCCCAGCAGATTGCCAACGAATGGAATGGAGAATTACGGGTGAAACTACCGGAGAAAATCGAAATCTATCCGTTAAATACCAAGGGATGGCTGGTGCAGCAGGCGCAGTGTGGTGATTTCTTCTTTGATATGCATTCAAAGGAACTAAAGGGAATGGAGAAAAATGATTTCCTAACGGAAGAGCCCCCCAAGCGCCTTATGGAAACTTTCCAGCAGTATCAACTGGAAAATGTAACCCTAAAAGATCAGAAACGGGAAACGATTCATAATGTCGGTGTTCGGCATTACTCCTTCACCGGCGAGAAGCAAGGAAAAGATTACGAAATGGAGGTCATCACCACCCCAAGGCACGATATGCTAGTAATGACCTATATCTACCACGCCGGCAGCAAAAAGGCCAAGGACGAAGTGGAGGAGAGTATTTCCAGCCTGGAATTTGTAGAAAGGGACAAATAATATCGCCCGTAGAGACCAGAAACGGCCCTACATCCTAATAGCACTAGGATGTAGGGCCGTTTTTGTCTCAAAAAGTGTACTTTTTGAGACACGATAATCACAAGGATTATTATAGCATTCACACTGACATATGTCCATTTTTGTTTGTTTTTAGCTCTTTATAAGCCCTAAAAGGCGAAAGATTAAAAGTAAATAAGAAAAATGCACCTTTATCAAAAAGTACACTTTTTGATAAACCTAGCACTTATTCGTAGATGTATAAACTACATGAAATTAAACCGTAGGAAAAGGAGCAGCGTAACGATATGGAAAACGAAGAGAGCATTGACCTGGGACGACTCATGCAGATCATGCTGGAGCGAAAAAAGGTAGTAGGGGGTATCGTCGCCGGCTGTATGGCACTGGCGATTGGTACCGCTTTTATCCTGCCGAAACAGTACGAATCGACAACCCTCGTCCAGACGCGCAGCGCGGGTAAGGACATCGGTGGTGCGGCTGCCATGGCTGCCGCTATGGGGATAAACATTGGTGGCAGCAGCTCCAATGCTTCGCCGCTCAATTATATCGAGTTGATGAAAAGCCGCCGGGTCCTCGAACCGATTATCGATGAAATCGAGTGGCCGGATAATAAAAAGCCAGATGCGAAGGCCTTTGCCAAGCAGAATCTCAAAATCGAGAACACCAAGCAGACGAATCTTATCACGGTAACGGCCACCGGCCGTACGCCGGAAGAAGCTCAGCTAATCTCGCAGGGCGTTGTAGATAACTTCCTCACGATGCAGACGGAAAACAGCCAGCAGACACAGAGCCTCTTGGTAACCTTCCTCAACGACCGTATCGAAAATGCCAAACAGGAAGCTGACGATGCGGCAGCAAAACTGGCTGCTTTCCAGAAAGAGCATAAGCTCTATAGTCCCAGTGACCAGGCAAAGCTCGCTATCGAACAGTTAAACGCCTATGACAAAACCATTGGTGAAATGCAGGTAGCGCAGAAATCGGCCCAGGCTCAGTACGACGTCGCTACCCAGAAACTCGGCGAACAGAAAGCCGGAGCTGCCAGCTACAACATCAACGATAACAGCACCGTCCAGAGCATCCGTGCGCAGATTGTCGCGAAGGAAGTCGAACTCGTCGGTCTACGGCAGAAATATACCGACAATCATCCGTCCGTTATCGCAGCGCAGCGTCAGCTGACTCAGCTGAGTCAGTCGTTATCCGATGAAGTCGGTGCCGTCGTGAACTCCAACGCCGCCAGCCTCAACAGCGCCCAGATGGAACTGTTAAAGAACCAGGCGGTAGCTCAGGCACAGGCTAGTGCTGCCAGCGCCAGCGAAGCGGCCATTAAGGCGAAAAAAGCCGAGAAAGAAACAGAAATCTCGCAGCTGCCAGAAGCCGTCATGGACTACATCAAACTCGAAAGCGACGCGAAAATCAAACAGCAAATCTACACCAGCCTCGTCCAGCAGTGCGAACAGGACAAAATCCAGGAAGCCATGGAAAGCATGGACATCCAAATCATCGATGCGGCTAATCTCCCCGATGAAGATAAGCCGGCGGCACCTAGAAAGAAACTAATCACAGCGATTGGCTTTGTCATTGGCTGCCTGATTAGCTTTGGTTATGGACTCATCTGCTATAAAAAAGAAGAAACTGTGTGACGGGGGATGACAAATTGAGACGACGCCACAATCGTAAAGTTATGATTATCGTTAATGCTGCCACGAATTTGGCAAATTTTCGTAATGAGATTATTGAAGGCTTGCTGGCAGAGAATTATGAAGTCATCATCGTATCACCCGCAGGGAAAAGATTGCTACCCTATAAGCAAAAAGCTGGTTGTCAAGTTATCGAAATCCCGGTTAATCGCCATGGCAAGAATCCTTTTCAGGAAATGGCGCTTTTTATGAAATATTTTCGTGTGATGAAGGCAAAACGTCCTATCTGTGTGCTTACCTATACCATTAAGCCCAATATTTATGGTGGGATGGCGGCAAGATTATTGCGTATACCATATTTGGTTAATATCACAGGCTTGGGTGTGGTTTTTGATAATAAAAATATGTTGCAGAAAACTATAGTAGTTCTGTATCGCCGAGTAATGAAGCATGCTACTTGTGTGTTCTTTCAAAACAAAACGAATCGAAGTACCTTTATTCGTTTAGGAATTGGCTTCCCTTGTTCGGAGATAATTCCAGGCTCGGGGGTGAATCTTGTAGCTAATACATTGGAACCATATCCGGCAGAGAATGAGCCTCCTAAATTCCTCTTTGTAGCCCGAATCATGAAGGATAAAGGCATCCATGAATATGTAGATGCGGCTCGGATTATTCGCAAACAATATCCGCAGGCGGAGTTTCATGTGATTGGCAATTGTGAATTTGGTTATGAAGAAAAGGTAGCGAAATGGGCCGAGCAGGGCGATATCATTTACCACGGTGCGCAGCCGGATGTACATAGCTTTATGAAAGAATCGCATGCGCTTATTCATCCGTCCTTTTACATGGAGGGAATGTCAAATGTCTGCCTGGAAGCAGCAGCCACGGGTAGACCGGTGCTGACTACCAACTGGTTAGGATGTAAGGAAACTGTGGATGATGGCAAAACTGGCTATATCTTCGAGCCTCGCAATGTTACTGCGCTGGTTAAAGTAATAAAGAAATTTATCGAATTACCATATTCGGACAAAGTAACGATGGGATTGAATGGCCGGAAGAAAATGGAAAATCAATTTGATCGGCAGCTGGTAGTTAATTCTTATATGAAAGAGATCAACAGACTAGCAGAGTATTGAGTAAAGAAGGTTTGGAATGTCCTATATAATACGCTTGGATGATGCGGCTCCACGCATGCACCATTTTAGATGGAACAGAATGGAAGCTATACTACGCAAGTTTAATATCCATCCCCTTATTGGCATAATTCCCGATGTGCAGGATAAAGATCTTATTGTATATGAAGAAGATAAAGATTTTTGGCAGAAGGCGAGAGAGTGGCAAAATTCAGGTTTTGCCCATTTAGCGCTGCATGGATATCAGCATGTATACCATACAACTAGCGGTGGGATGAATCCTATAAATCAGCGGTCGGAGTTTGCAGGTGTCTCTTTAAATAAACAAATGAAAATGCTGAGGAAGGGATATGAAAAGCTATTGACAGAAGGAATCACGGTCGATACGTTTTTTGCACCATCCCATACATTTGATGACAACACAATCAAAGCCTTAAAAGAAGTAACACCAATTCGTATCATTTCCGATACGGTAGCAAATGATGTATATGTAAAAAATGACATAACTTTTGTGCCACAGCAATCTGGTAAATGCCGTGCTTTGCCGTTTAAAGTTACAACTTTTTGTTACCATCCCAATGAAATGAATCCAGTGGACTTTATTCAATTAGAAAATTTTTTGATCAAGCATGGCAAAGAATTTGTGAATTTTAGTAGTGTAATAAAAGCTCGGCCTTATGGAAAGCTGGATAAAGCAATTCATGAAATGTATTTTTATCGGAAAAGACGTAGGCAGAAAAGAGGATAATCTTGGCAGAAGAATTACACGTTCTACATGTAGTCGGGGCAATGAATATTGGCGGTATTGAAAATATGCTGATGACTATAATGCCTTATATGCGAAAAAAAGGAATAATCTTTGATTTTGCTGTTCATGGTGAAACCATTGGTGTACATGAACCAATAATTAAAGAATTAGGTGGTAAGATATATCACTTACCTAAATTTGTCGGAGTAAATATTTTTGCGTATTTAGTTGCATGGCGAAAGCTGCTTGTCAGTCATCCGGAGTTGAAAATCATCCACGGACATATGACATCTACCGCCAGTATTTATTTAGGGCTAGCGAAAAAATATGACCGCGTAACGATTGCGCATAGCCATAGTACCAGTACAAGCGGGGGACGAATCGTGTATGGAGTGAAGCGTCTGCTGGAATATCCATTGCGCTATATAAGTGATTATCTTTGTGCTTGCTCGGCAGCGGCTGCCGACTATCGATTTGGTAAAGGTGCGCATAATCGCAGTAATTATTACCTTTGGCATAATGCTATCAATACGGAGAAGTTCCAATTCTCTGCAAAGAAACGTAAAGAATATCGGGAAAAACTTGGCATAATGGAACATACAGTGGTGATCGGTCATGTGGGACGCATGATTGCGGCCAAGAATCACAGTTTTCTACTGGAAATATTCCGCGAATATCGTCGGCTAAATCCGGATAGTAAGCTGCTACTGTTAGGTGATGGACCGTTGCGTGAAAACGTTGCAAGAAAAGCCGTGGAGCTTGAGGTTGCTGTTGATACCATATTCACTGGTTCGGTTGAAAATACGGCAGACTATTTATCGGCAATGGATGTATTTTGCTTTCCGTCAGTTTATGAAGGATTGCCTGTATCTCTTATAGAGGCACAGGCAAATGAGAGAATATGTTTATGCTCGGATGTTATTCCTCATGAAGTTAGGATAGCGGACGACTTGAAGTTTTTATCTCTGTCCCAATCGGCAAAAAAATGGGCAGAAGAGATAACAAGAATGCTGGCAGCAGATGTTGAAGTGAAAGGGAGATACAACACTTATGACGTAAACGTTGTTAGTGAAGAAATAAGAAAATTTTATGAAATTGTGTGTATGGAGGCGTAAGAGTGGACTTTATACGGACAAAATGGGGTATACCTGTTAGGGATATATGGTTTAAGGAGAGTTGCGGGGCAGAGGGCAAAAGCCTGCTGAGCATTGCTTATAACCTGTATGAACCACTAAGCAATGCTACGGGAATAGCATTAAAAAAGTGGCATAGCCAGACATTTGTCTCCGATATATCGGTGTCGCCTGAGGAAATACAGGCAAAATTCAAAAGTAAGGTGCGCAACGAAATCCGACGTGCAATAAAAGAAGGAATAACCACTAGCTTACATTATTCTGCTGAGTTGAAGAATAATGATATTATTGTTGATTTTGATAGAGCGTATATTGCAATGTATCAGGATAAAGGGCAAAAGGCTAAAAGCATCGCATCGCGTCTAATCGGCATAGCAAAAGCTGGTAAATTGGCAATTAGCGTTGCCTATTTACCAGATGGGACAATAGCAGCTTACCACAGCTATGTAATTGGTGATGGCATTGTAAGATTATTGCATTCTGTCAGTGTATTCCGCGAAGAGTCTGAAAAAAGGAAGATGATAGGCTGGGCAAATCGTCTATTGCATTTTAAGGACATGTGTTTTTTCGGGGGGGATGGTACTTCGCTTTATGACTGGGGAGGATTGTCTAGAGAGGAGAAAATGCGAAATATTACTCGTTTTAAGGAAGAATTTGGTGGGATAGAAAAAACTGTTTATTACTATGTGATAATGGGGAATTATTTATAAAATATACAGTGTTTTACGGTGTTCCTACATACCGTGATGACAATATATGGTTCATGAATAACTGGCAAAATACAGTGATACAAGAGTAGTTGAAGTAATGAATATTAATATTGAAATAAGTATGAGGTGGAAAAAGTGGAGAAGCTGCTGATAGTCGTACCTAATCTTGGACTGGGAGGGCAAGAAAGAGTGGCTGTTAACATCGCTGAAATCCTTGGACAGGATTACGATGTTAGTATATGTACATTTTCGCTAGAAAATCAAAAACTTTTTCCAACATGTAATGTGATATCATTGAATGTTCCTCCGTCTAATAATTATATTATAAAAATAATGAATTGCCTTAAACGAATGTGGAGGTTAAGGCGTTATGTGAAAAGAAAAGATATAAAATATATAATAAGTATTTCGGAAAGTGCGGGGGTTTTAAACATAGCTTTAAGTAAAGATGTGATTTGCATAATGCAGGAACATGGTTTTAAAGCTATTAATAAAGGTATTTTGACAAGATTGATATATCAACGGGCAAATTGCGTTACGGCTTGTTCTAAGGGGTTATGTGATGCTATAAAAACATGGTTCCCTCAAATTTCTGATAAATGTTTTCCTTTATATAATCCTAATATGATTAATAAAATATATATGAAGAGTAAAGAGCAAATATGCTGGGAACCTGATGGCGCATATCGCTATATGGTCAGTTGTGGTAGATTGGAGAAAGTAAAGAATTATCCACGCTTGATTAAGGCTTTTAAGTTATTTGTGCAGGAACATGATAATTGGAAATTGTTATTGATTGGAGATGGGACGGAAAGAAGGAATTTAGAACTGCTGGCAAAAGAAATAGAAATTGAAGAGTATGTTGAGTTTGCAGGTATGCAAACAAATCCGTTCGCATATTTGGCAAAATGTGACTTATATGTCTTATCATCATATCATGAAGGATTGTCTAATTCGTTGATTGAGGGGATGTGCTTTTGTCCAGCCGTTTCCGTGAATTGTTTGGTTGGTCCTAAGGAAATTTTATTGGATAATGCAACGATATCGGTAGAAGCTCCTATGGTAGCAGATTATGGAATTATGGTGCCCGCAGCTATTTATGGGTATGAACAATCTATGTCTACTAATATAAATGAAGATGACGTTTCTTTATGTAAGGGGATGTGTATGGCTGTTGAAGATGAAGTCTTATATCAACGGCTTTATGAAAAGGGAAGGAAGCGTGCTCGCTATTTTGATGGAGGACGGTATCGATATAATATTTTAAAAATAATTAACAATATTATTTAGTAGAAAAGGATGGAGGAGTATGGGGGAGAAGGTTAGTTGCGTTCTCATATATATGTATTTCCTGTTTAATATACAGCTGGCTGTTTTTACAGAGAGTATAGGAAAGTTAATATACCATGGGTTACCGATAATTATATTGTTGGTGTTTTGGCGGTATACAAAAAGAATGTTGGCATATATGCGCCAGGATATGATAAAAATATTGTTCGTATTGCTTTTGTTTGTAGGGGCAATGATTTGGGGGTTGCTGATGGTTGTTCTTCAAAATGGAGAACCTTCAGGTTTATTGTATTTAGGAAATGCGATAAGCGGCATATTCAGATTCTTGGCGTTAACTGTGCTAATTATGCGGGTTTACCCACAGAATACATATGAAAACTTCATGAAAATATATGTGTTTTGTAATGTCATCTATGTGACGGCTTCAGTGGTATTATTGTTATTGCCTGATTTAAAACAGATATGGAGCACCATGATTATTACGCCGGATAAAATGGTGGAGAAAGGCGATATGATTTTGAACTCTACCCGTTATGGCTTAGCAGGTTATAGCGGGTTTTCAAATACGTTGTTTTGCAGCATATCAGTATGGATGTGTTTATACCTGCTAGAGATGAAACAAATTTCAAGATGGTGGAATGTTGCAATAGTTGTGTTGTTAGTTGGCAATATGCTTTATGGCAGGTCGGGATTAATTATATCATTAGGAATGTTCTTGGTGATGAATTTACGTATATTGTCAATTAAAAGGTTGAAAACTTTAATGATAGGAATAGGAGGCTGTGGCCTGCTGATAGCTGGTGCGGTATGGTATGCTACCCAGGAACCCATTCTAGCAGTTTGGATAGATTGGGTTTCAGAACCTGTTGCTGCATTTATAGATGGAGCAGTACAAGGAGAAATATCGTTCGGCGGTAGCGGAAATCAATTGGTGGAAGAGATGTGGTTTTTACCTGATAATGACAGTGTTATATTGATAGGGGATGGTAGGTTCATTAATGCAGATGGGACATATTATATGTATACAGATGCAGGCCCTATGCGACAAATGTTTTTTTATGGGATAATTGGCTCTTTGTTGTCATACATATCTTTGTTGCTATTGTTATATATTTATTATTTACGTGTAGAAAGCAAAATATATCGCTGGCACAAATTTTATGTTGCAATACTATTGATATTGATTGCTTTCATGGAATTTAAAGGACTTACATTTAATACGTATTATGGTGTTATTTTAGCATTATTGTGTTCTTATAATGCTACCAATATATGCACTGAAAGGAGAAGGAATGGTGTCGACTATAAGCGTGGTTATGTCGGTATATAATGGTGAAAGATATTTGTCGGAAGCCATAGATAGTATATTGAATCAGTCTTATGATGATTTCGAATTCATTATTATTGATGATTGTTCGACAGATAATAGTGTGGATATCATTAAATCGTATAATGATAATCGTATTCGGCTGGTTAGAAATGAGGAGAATTTACGCTTACCTGCTTCTTTGAATAAGGGGATAAAATTGGCTAGCGGAAAATATATTGCTCGTATGGATGCGGATGATATATCGTTAATGGATCGTTTTTCCAAGCAGGTAAAATATTTGGAAGAACATCCGGAAGTTACTGCGCTAGGTGGCAGTTTTCAGGTGATTGATTGTGGTGGATGTAATCTCTATAAACACCATGCTTTGACGGATGAAAAGCTTGAAAGATATTACCTGATTCCGTCACCGCTGGCACATCCAACAGTTATGATGCGGCGAGAAACAATCATCGATAATAATTTATTTTATGATGAACGGTATTCTTCGGCACAAGATTATGATTTGTGGCTAAGAATACGAAAGCAATTCAAGATTGCTAATCTGCCAGATGTTTTGCTGAAATATCGTATCCATAAAAAGAGTATAAGTACTATACGTGCTCAAGAACAGCAGAATAATACCTATGATATTTTTAGTAAAAATTCTCCTGTTGACGTTACATACGATGAGTGCATGGCAATCTTACACAGAAGTTATACATTGTATCCGTGGCAACAGGCTTTTGCTATGTATAGAGTTTTTCATACTTTGGATTATATATATTGGCGGAATGTTGTGGGATATACTGTACGGTATATCATGGATAAGTTCAATCTAAATAAAAGTACCGCCGTATAAACGGCGGCTGGAAATTATTCAAATATTTCTAGTTGCGTTGTATCAATATGTGCTTGATGCTAGCTGGATTCATAGCTATTTCACGCCCTTGAATCAGTTCAATCTTAGGATCTTCTTGTATAGCATACATGATGATGACCTCCTTTATCTATATTATATCGTGAAAATTTGAAGGGAAGTAGTGTGTTTTGAAAATCACAATTGCAGGTACAGGTTATGTTGGCCTGTCTAATGGTATCTTATTGGCACAGCATAATGAGGTAGTGGCGCTGGATGTTGTGCCAGAGAAGGTGGATATACTGAATCAGGGGCAGTCTCCGATTGTGGATGGGGATATTTCGGATTTTCTGGCGCATAAGGAGCTGAACTTCCGAGCTACTTTGAACGCGCAGGAAGCGATTGAGGGGGCAGAGTTCGTGATTATCTCCACGCCGACCAACTATGACCCAGATAAAAATTTCTTCGATACTTCTTCGGTAGAGTCAGTAATTGAGGAAGTGTTGGATATTAATCCGCAGGCAGTGATGGTGATTAAGTCTACTGTTCCAGTGGGCTATACGGAGCAGATGAAGAAGCAGTATGAAACGGACAATATCATCTTTTCGCCGGAGTTCTTGCGGGAAGGAAAGGCGCTGCATGACAATCTCTATCCATCGCGGATTATTGTTGGCGAACGGTCGGAACGGGCAAAGGTATTTGCAGGTTTGTTGGCAGAAGGGGCCGTAAAAGAAGAGATTCCCACACTGTTTACGGGCTCTACTGAAGCAGAAGCTATAAAGCTCTTTGCGAATACCTGCTTGGCGTTGCGAGTGGCGTACTTTAATGAACTCGATTCTTATGCGGAGGCTCGTGGTCTTAATACAGCGGAGATTATACGTGGTGTTAGTCTTGATCCGCGTATTGGTGATTTCTACAACAATCCATCTTTTGGGTATGGTGGTTACTGCTTGCCAAAAGATACAAAGCAGCTCTTAGCTAACTATAAGGATGTGCCCCAAAATCTCATCGGGGCAGTAGTGGAAGCTAATCGTACTCGTAAAGATTTTATTGCTGATGCGATTATCGCAAAGCAGCCAAAGGTTGTAGGGATTTATCGTCTGACGATGAAGACGGCATCTGATAACTTCCGAGCAAGTGCAATCCAGGGCATCATGAAGCGCATCAAGGCCAAAGGGATTCCCTGCATTGTCTATGAGCCGACACTCAAGGAGGATAACTTCTTCCGTTCTGAAGTGGTCAGTAATTTGACAGAATTCAAGGAGCGTAGTGATGTGATTGTGGCCAATCGTTGGAATGACGTGCTGGAAGATGTGCGGGATAAGGTATTTACGAGAGATATTTTTAGCCGGGATTGACAAGTCAGATCTGATAGTCAATATGACTTGTCAAATATGGGGGATGAATAAATTGGCAAGATTTAAGGCATTTGACAATAGCAAAAGAGTTTTGGTAACTGGCGGAGCTGGCTTTATCGGTTTCCATCTGTCCAAGCGGCTGCTGGAGCTTGGTGCGAAAGTAGTAGGTTTTGATAACTGCAATGATTACTATGATGTGTCGCTGAAAGAGAGTCGACTGGAAATTTTGCGACAGTATCCGAAGTATGAGTTTATCAAGGGGGATTTGGCTGACGAGTCAGCGGTCAAGGCTCTGTTTGACAAGTCAAAACCAGATATTGTGGTGAATCTCGGTGCACAGGCTGGCGTGCGGTACAGTATCGACCATCCGCGCAGCTATATTGATTCCAACGTAATTGGTTTCTTCAATATATTAGAGGCTTGCCGTCATAATCCTGTAGAGCATCTGTTGTTTGCATCCAGTTCATCGGTGTACGGCAATCAGGAGAAGACGCCTTTTAGCACCACAGATAATGTGGATCATCCCATCAGCCTCTACGCGGCAACGAAAAAATCCAATGAGTTGATGGCCTATACGTATAGTCACCTTTATAATATCCCGGCAACAGGTTTGCGATTCTTTACGGTGTATGGTCCCTACGGTCGTCCCGACATGGCCTATTTTAAATTTGCGAATCTGATTCGCGAGGGTAAGCCCATCAAGATTTACAACAATGGCGATATGCTGCGGGATTTCACCTATGTGGATGATATTGTCACGGGCATCGAGCATATGCTTTGCAACCCGCCAAAGGCCAATAAAGATGGCGACCGCTACAAGGTCTACAATATCGGCAACAACAGCCCCGTAAAGCTGCTGGACTTTATTGAGACGCTGGAAAAAGCATTAGGAAAGACGGCGGAAAAAGAATACTTGCCCATGCAGCCGGGAGATGTGTACCAGACTTATGCCGATGTCAGCGCGCTGGAGAAGGATTTTGATTTCCGGCCGTGTACTGCCATTGCTGAAGGGTTAGGTAATTTTGCGCGGTGGTATCGTGAGTATTACGGCGTGTAAAGGGGGAATATTTTTGGGTATCAGGACAATGCTAAAAGAAACTTTGCCGCCAGCCATGTTGGAGCCGTTGCGACGGGTGTATGATGATGTGCATTATGCTGCTATGCATGTGGTGCCGGAGGAGTGGTATCTGAAGCGGCAGTTTGAGAAATTGGTGGGGTATCCGCTGAATCTGGACAATCCGCGGACGTTCAATGAGAAGCTGCAATGGCTGAAACTGCATGACCGCAATCCGTTGTATACGAAAATGGTGGATAAGTATGAAGCGAAAAAGTATGTGGCGGAGATTATCGGTGAGGAATATATTATCCCAACTTTGGGTGTTTGGGAGCATTTCGATGAAATTGATTTTGACACTTTGCCGCAGCAGTTTGTGTTGAAATGTACTCACGACAGCGGCAGCATCGTGATTTGCAAGGATAAGGATAAGCTGGATAAAAAAGCGGCCAGGGAAAAATTGGAGCGGGGGCTCCGCTACAATTATTACTACCGAGGCGGCTTTGAATGGCCGTATAAAAATGTGAAGCCACGGATTATAGCCGAAAAATTTATGGTGGATGAATCCCGGACGGAGCTGAAGGATTATAAGGTCTTTAATTTCAACGGTGAGCCGAAGATAATTCAGGTTGATTATGATAGATTCGTGGAGCATAAGCGGGACTTGTATAGTGCGGATTGGGAGAAGCTGGAGTATGCGTTGATGTACGCCATGAATTCAGGTCATGAGGTGAATCGTCCGCAGAAGCTTGCTGAAATGTTAGACCTTGCTTGCAAGCTTGCTGAAAAACATCCTTTTCTGCGAACGGATTTTTACAGTATTGACGATAAGTTGTATTTTGGTGAAATGACGTTCTATCCTGAAGCTGGTTTCGGCAAATGGACTCCTGAAGAAATTGATGAGAAATTAGGAAATTGTGTGAATATTCAGGGGGGGGGGGCTGTTGCTGATCGGTGATGGCTATATTCTGATAATTCGGATAGCCGAGCCGCAAAGTGATTTGACGGATTATAAGCTGATGTGTTTTAACGGCAAAGTAGAATGCAGTTTTACCTGTACGAATCGCAATACGGAGGCAGGCCTGCACGTTACTTTTTATGACAGGGATTGGCAGAAAATGCCCTTTGCCCGTCATTATCCGGCAGAACAAGCAGCCATGCCCAAGCCGCGCAATTATGAAAAAATGGTGCAGCTGGCAGAAAAATTAGCGGCACCGTTGAAATTTGCCAGAGTAGACTTTTATGAGATAAACGGCAGGATTTACTTTGGCGAGATTACTTTTTTTCCGGGAAATGGAACCGAAGAATTTTCGCCCGAGAAATGGGATTACAGGTTGGGAGAGTGGATTGAATTAAAGACGATATTGATAGCAAAGTGAAAAACTCCACCAAATGGTCATTTCTGACCGAGTTGATGGCTAAGTTTATTACGCCGATAACGGGCATGATCTTAGCACGTTTGCTTACGCCGGAGGCTTTTGGTGTGATGGCTGCCATTATGGTGGTGACTTCCTTTGCGGAAATGTTTGCCGATGCGGGTTTTCAGAAATATTTTATGCAGCATGAATTCTACGATGAAGCAGAAAAACGTAAGTGCTTTGGGACGGCTTTGTTGACTTCATGTTTGGCTGCTGCTTTTATATGGTTATTGATTGCAGTGTTTTCGGTTGAAATAGCAACGTTACTGGGAACAAAGGAAGTGGCAGATGGCATAAGGGTTGCAGGCTTCGGGTTGGTACTTACTTCCTTTAATGGAATGCAGGCAGCAATTTTTAAGCGCGGATTCCAATTTAAGTTGTTGTTCAAATTGAAGATGATTACGTTATCGGTTCCGTTACTGGTTACGATCCCATTGGCATATTTTGGTGCTGGATTTTGGGCGTTGGTATGGGGAATGTTGGTACAGCAAGGAGCAACATGCATAATACAAGGGCATTATACTAGCATGCCGTTGTCTAAGAGTATAGATTTAACAATGCTTAAAAAGATGCTGAGCTTTTCGCTGTGGACATTACTGGAATCTGTTACCATATGGTTCAGTACCTATGGTGGCATGTTTTTGGTGGGCACGCTATTGAGCAGTTATTACTTGGGGCTATACCGTGGGATGTTGACTTTGACCGGAGCGGCTTTATCTTTGATTAGTGGAGCGATCGTTCCAGTATTCTTTGTGGCATTGTCCAGATTGCAGAATGATATGTCAGCGTTCCGACAGATGTTTTATAACGTGCAACAAAAGACCGCTTTGGTAATATTGCCATTAGGAGTATTTCTCTTTGTATTTGCTGATGTATTTGTGGGAATTATGCTAGGAAACCAATGGCACGAAGGAGACTTTTTCTTTGGACTGCGAGCGCTTACTTCTGCAGTTTCTATTCTTATCAACTCTTTTGCTAGTGAAGCTTTGCGTGCAAAGGGAATGCCTCGTTTGTCTGCATTATCGCAGGCATTGCATTTTCCAGTGTTGTGGTTTGGTTTATGGTATGGATCAAAATATAGTTTTGATGCTGTAGCATTGGGATTATGTGCAAGTTCGCTTTGGCTCGACCTTGTTAAAGGAGTTATTCTTCGACAGGTCTTGGGATGTTCCTTACGAAAAATGATGGTCGGTATAGTAAATGCTGCAATACCGGCAGGGGGTGCGGGTTTTTTCGCGTGGGAAACTCGTGCAATATTAGTTGATGTTTATGATTTATTCGCGATAGTGAGTGCTATATTAGTATTTATTGTTTGTTATATATTGCTAATAATCGTTAGAAAATCTAATCGTCAATTGTTGTTCGGCGGACTAGCTTATCTAAAAAATAAGATTTACATGTCTTATAGATAACAAAACTAGGTGTTGGTTTGTTAAGTCAAGTTATATGTATGCTCATTTATTTACTCATTATGGTAGGAGAGATTATCAATGAAAATGATTTCTGAACCTATGAAATATGTAGCTAGAGATTTTATATTGTGTAGTTTTATAGGTGGGATGAGTCTATTCATAATAATTCCGTTTATTTGTTTAGTTTTATACTTGCTTGGATATAGCTATATTATCGAAAAGAATATAACAAATATTTCTGTTATAGCGGTGATTGTTGCATCTGTAGTAACAGCAGCTAATGCCTATAGAGAGCGAAAAATAAAAAAGAATGAAATGATTAAAAAAATAATTACAGAAAATCGTTATCAATGGCTTGAAAAGACGCGTTTGGTTATGGCTAAGCTTCATGCATCGGAAAGAACATATATAACTTATACTATGGAAAAAAGAGAAGATAGGTACAAGATTATTAAAGATATTGACTTATATAGTTCACAATTGATTTTATACCTTCCGTATGACGAAAATGTGTTTTGTGACGAGATATGTTGTTTGGTAAATGATGTTAAAGACATAATAAAAGGAACGGATAAAGGCGCAACTGCAAAGTTATTATGTCGTATTCGTGCCCAAGAAAATAAATGCAGATTAATTTTAAAGAAAGTATGGAAGGATATAAAGTCTGAAGCAAAAAAAGAGTGAGTTTAGGATAACTCAAGATGCTCTTCGAAGGAGGATTTTCTGTGCTTTTTAATTCGTATGCGTTTATTTTGGTTTACCTGCCTGTAACCTTTGCTGCTTTTTTCTTGACAGCGAAATATATATGCAATCGTGCGTCTACATTAGTATTGGTTTTAGTATCTTTTATTTTCTACGGTTATTGGGATGTTCATTATGTTCCATTGCTTTTTGCATCCATTACCTTCAATTACCTTGTTGGCAGACAGATTGGATTGACGAATAATCAAAGGTTATGGCTTATCTTTGGGTTGGTAGTAAATGTTGCATTGCTTGGTTACTTTAAGTATACTGATTTTTTCCTAACTACTGTAAGTAATATAAGTGGTAGTGATTTTGATTTGCCACATATTATTTTGCCTTTGGGTATATCTTTTTTTACTTTTACGCAGTCGGCGTATTTAGTAGATGTATATCGTGGTGAAGCTGCCAAACATGATTTTTTGACCTATTGTGAATTTGTTACTATATTCCCTCATCTAATTGCTGGGCCGATTATTAATCATAAAAAAATGCTGCCTCAATTCATAGCAGAGAAAACTTTTCATTTAAATATCGAAAATGTAGCAATAGGTTTAACACTATTTGCTATGGGATTGGTCAAAAAAGTGTTGATTGCAGATAATTTATCTTCCATTGCTAATAACATTTTTTCTCGGGCAGACAGCCTAACTTTTCTAGAAAGTTGGGTGGGGGCACTAGCCTATACTTTCCAGCTTTATTTTGACTTTTCTGGCTACAGCGAAATGGCTATCGGATTAGGATTGATGTTTAATTTAAAATTGCCTGTTAATTTTAATTCTCCTTATCAATCGAAAAGTATCATCGACTTTTGGCGTCGCTGGCACATGACTTTGGGAGTATGGGTAAAAGATTATCTGTACATACCTATGGGAGGAAATCGACAAGGCGAACTTAAGAAAATGCGTAATCTCTTTGTCAGTATGTTGATCATTGGTTTGTGGCATGGTGCTGGATGGACATTTATCCTATGGGGGGGAATTCATGGGCTGCTGTTAATGATTAACCATCAGTGGCGACGGCTAAAGATTACGTTGCCTGCATTTGTTAGTTGGCCATTGACTTTCTTGTGTGTCTTAACATGTTGGGTGTTTTTCCGGGCAGATAATTTCAGTAGTGCTATAGCTATCCTGGCAGCTATGACGGATATACATAATGTTGTTCTTCCCAGTGAATGGATTGCTATTGATTGTTTTGCGATTTTATCAGACTTAGGAATCTGTTTTGGGAAGCTTGCTTTAGCTGGTTCTTTGTCAAATATTTGTGTGAAACTGTTAGTGATAGGATTTATTCTAGCAGTTTGCCCTAATCCGCCAATTATGCTTAGTCATCTACAAACGCATCCTCGTCGCCTGCAAGTATTGGCTGGAGTGTTGGGGCTGGTTTTTGCCTTTACCATACTATCTATCGGGCATGTAGAATCTGAATTTCTCTACTTTCAATTTTAAGGAGATAGATTGTGACGTTTTATCGTAAATATTTGCTCATTTTTACTGTGTCTGTTCTTGCAGGATTGTTATTTCATGGGCTGTTATTTTGGGTGAATTTTGGAGTTCCTATGGAACAAGAACGCTATATGCATGAGTGGCTGGCCCAAAAAGATGTATATGCAAGTTCTATACAAGGAAAAAAGATAGTATTTATTTCTGGTTCAAATACGTTGTTTGGTGTAGATACAGAGCGAATTGAACAAGAATTAGGAATTCCAACCGTGAATTATAGTGCTAATGCTACAATGCGTTTTTATACGTTGGAAAGAGCAAAAAAGCATTTAAAATCAAACGATATTGTTATTCTTCCACTTGAATTCCCTTACTATACTTGGCATCATGACGTTTTTGAACCGGAAGAGGCTTTTTATTATTTGGGGTATGATCCATCAAAAATTCAAGCACTTTCGTTTTATGATAAATTAAAATTTATAAGCCAGCTTAATACCAAAGATTTATTAAAATTTACTTATCAGCGCATACGGCCGCCCGCACGTGTTGAAGGGGCTTACTCTAGTCAGTATCTTAATAAAAATGGTGATATGACTAACAACTATAAGATGAATAGATTGTCTAATAGCGCACTGCGTAGCAAAATTAATAAAATGGTTTTTGATGATACACCGTTATCAAATGATGCACAGCAGAAACTTAAACAATTTATAACATATTGTCACAATAACAACATAATGGTTTATGCTTCTTGGCCAAATTATTTGTGGAATAAAAGCGAATTCTCAGAAACGGATTTGGCAGGTATACGTTCTATTGAAGAATTCTATTATTCACAAGGCGTTGAAGTTCTTGGAAGCTATACTGACTGCCTCTATGATATTAATATGTTCTATGACACTAACTATCATCTTAATGATGAAGGGAAGAGAATTCACACGGATTATATTATTGATATGTTAAAAAAGAAACAGCTCTAGTAAATGTGCGATAAGGTATATTCAATGACAACATATAAATGAAAATAGTCCTATGAATGTTTTATAATCCATGAGGCTAAGTAAATTTTAAAATATATTTTGTGTTTTAGGGATGGATTAGGAGGCGTAGATATGAATGTTCTAGTTACTGGAGGTGCTGGGTTTATTGGTTCGCATCTAATTGAAAAATTAGAAGAAAAAAAGCACAGGGTAACCGTAGTAGATGATGGTTCTACTGGCGATATTATACGTATGAAAATCTGTGATGTTAATCTCATCAAGAAAGATGTTTGTGATCAGAAAATAGTAAAACAAATAGTCGATGAAAAGCCAAATGTTATTGTTCACTTAGCAGCTCAAACAATGGTAGATTCATCCATAAAAGATCCGGTTTTTGATGCATCTGAAAATATTATGGGGACACTTAATGTACTAGAGGCTGCACGCCAGTGTGGAGCACGAGTCGTTTTTGCTTCAACGGCAGCTGCTTATGGCGATGTGCTTGAAGATGATTTGCCAGTGGTAGAGTCACAGGAGCTTTCCCCGCAGTCGTTTTATGGATTGACGAAAGTCGGTGTTGAGAAATATTTGGAGCTCTATCATCGGCACTATGGTCTTGATTATGTGATTTGCCGGTTTGCTAATGTTTATGGCGAACGTCAAGGAGATACCGGCGAAGGTGGTGTAATCAGCATCTTTGCGAAGCGAATTGCTGCGGGTAAGGACATTACTATCTATGGAGACGGTACTCAGACGCGTGATTTCGTGTATGCCGGCGATATAGCGAGCGGCATTTGCAAAGCGATGACGACAGAAAACGTAAATACCGTGTATAACCTTAGCACACAGACCGAGACAAGTTTGCTTGATTTGGTGAAAATCATGGGTAAGGTTTCGGGATGTGACATTGTGCCGAAATTTGGTTCGGTGCGTGAGGGAGATATTTATCGTTCAATGCTTTCGAATCAGAAAGCAAAAGAAGGTCTTGGCTGGGAGCCGCAAGTTTCGTTAACAGATGGTTTGCGGCGGACGATGGCTTATTTTCAGGGGAATTGACCTGTCAATTTTTTGATTTGTCAAAAATGACATGTCAGCTGGAGCTTATTCATATCGTGAGGTGATTGGATGTTTGTAGTAAAGAAAAATTCCGAAATGATCAATAAGACGTTTCGTTTGCCGGTAGATTTGGTGGAGCGGCTCACGGAAGTTGCAAAATCTCAGGATGTATCGGTTAACAACTTGGTGCAGCAGTGTTGTGAGTATGCGCTGGGGGATATGGAAAGCGGGACGCATTCGGATACGAAGCAGGGGAAATGAAGGTAGGACGGAACCTGCGAGATATATGCAATGGGTACGAGCGGCCCGTGGCATGCACCAGCAAGAAGCCCTCGTTCTCGAAAAAATGAGAACGAGGGCTTCTTGCTGGTGAGTTTATTTTAAGTTGCTTGTTTGTTATTTCCCATACATGCGGTTGAGCGGGTTCTCTTTGAAGATGTTGCCTTGTTCGATGTAGCGATGAACCATCTTTTCAGATTTGTGTCGAGTTTGGCGCATGATGGAGAGTGCGTCGACATCGTGTTGGGCGGCGCTGGTGGCGAAGCCACGGCGCAGGCTGTGGCCGGCAAATTGCTTTTCGTCGAGGCCGGCCATTTTGGCGTATTTTTTGACGACCAGGGCCACGGATTTATCGGATAGCTGCGTTGCGCGCAGGCTATGAGCTTTGGTGAAGGGGCGGAATATGGGGCCCGCATGAATTTGTGAGGCATCAAGCCAGGCTTTTAGTGCCCGCACGGCGCAGATTTCTTCGTCGGGGGCATAGGGAATGGCGATGGTGGAGCCGCGGCCGAACTGGTCACCTTTAGACTGGGGGACGAAAATCATAAGACCCTGGGGCGTGAAGGTCAGTTCTTCAAACTGGATGCGCACGAGTTCTGAGCGGCGAAAGGCACCGGCAAAGCCTAGGAAAATCAGGGCTTTATCCCGCAGGGAAACCAGGTCGCTGTCTTCGAAGCAGTCTGCCAACAGATAGAGGGTTTCCATGAGTATGGGGGATTTGCCCCGTTGGAAGGTTCCTTTTTCGCGACGGATGGCGGCCATGGCAGCCCGGACGATGCCGTCTTTGGCTGGGTTGTTTTTGCCACCGTAACCGGCGGCAATGTGGTTTTCGGAGATGGCCGTGATGCGGCGCGATACGGTGTTGGCTTTGGCATCATCGGCCAGGTCGTTTATGTAGTTGACGATGGTTTCCGGCGCAGTAGGAAGGTCCCTTTCGCCATGATGCCGGCACCAGTCGGAAAAATCGCTCCAATCGGAGGAGTAAGCTTTTAAGGTATTGTCGGCCTTGGATTTTTCGAGACGGCGTTTGGCTTTAGCGGAGAGACGCCGATTGTTTTCAATTCGCTGATTTTTTACCAGCATGAAGTTATCTTTTGGTTTCATCCCAATCATCTATCTTTCTTATGTTATGGTTGTTTCTTCTCTGTCATTATATACGAAAATTTGTTTTACGTCATCTGGGAATCCCTGTGGTAATTTTAATCTTATCGTATATAATAGTAGATAGTGTTCTGGGAAAAGAAAGTGAGGTATGCCATGTTTATGCGCAGCCATTGGAAACATATTAAATACTGGGGAATGGTGGTGCTCTTGGTGGGGCTCTGTACCTGCCTGGGACTTTACATCAAGGCCCGGCAAGATTACTTTGCCTTAGCGCCGGCACCAGCAGGCCTTACGGAGACGACGGCCACGGAGCCCCTTTCCTATTCGCCGATTTTGGCCTGGGATAAGGACAGCGAGTCGGTGTATTATGAGATTGAGTTTTTTGCCGAAAAGCCTATGTTTTTGTCGGCAACGGCAGAATCCGATAAGGCGATTTTCCGCAGCTATGCGATTTTCCAGAATCATTATAATGCACCGCTTCAGTCTTTTGCCGGGGATTTGTTAGGCAAGCAGCCTCTTTATTGGCGTGTTCGCGGCATGGATTTAGACGGCAAGCCCTATACGCCCTTTAGTGAACTGGCAGCTCTTTGGACTAGCAGCGATAAGGAAGGGATGGGGGCGCCAGAGCCGCTGACGGATTACAATAATGGCAATGGTTCCGTGCTGCTCTATCCGGTCTACCATTGGATTCCCATGACAGGAATGGTTCGGTATGAACTTCAAATCTATGAGGGGAATCCGTTGACGGATAAGGATGCAAAACTTATCGATACGCTTCATACCGATGTAGCAGAACTCTATGATGCCAATCCTCGTTACAGCAATCGCGATTTTTACTGGCGCGTAAGGGCTACTGATGAAAAAGATGTACCGACCAGCCGCTGGTCTCTGCCAAAACGATTCCGGACGGCTCCCACTGACCGTTGGGAAGTTGGGGTTCTGGGCGATAGTATTTCCCATGGCGGTGGCCATTACTCTTATGGGCCAGAGGATTTTGAGTTCAGTTGGCTTCGGTATTTGAATTTTCCCGCCATCAATTTGTCGGAAAGTGGCGATACCATTCAGATGACGGTGAAGCGTTTTAACCGGGATGTGCTGCCCTTCCAGCCCAAGTATCTGCTGATTCTTACTGGTACGAACAGTCTGCGAGGTGGGGAGGATCCGAAGGTTGTTATCGAAGGGTTAAAAGAAATTCAGCAGCGTTGCCGGGAAAACAATATCCGGCCGATTCTTTTGACACTTCCCGATGTGAATCCTGATAACATTGCTCATGTATTCCATGAGCCAACGGCTGATGATTGGACGGAGCGTTTTCAGGAAGTGAATGCTTATATCCGTACGCAGGTTCATATTGATACGGCTGCTGCTTTTCCGCGTCCTGATGGGGTCCTGCCCACATCATTTGCCATGGATGGACTTCACCCCGATGTCTCCGGCAAAAAACTTATGGGGGCAAAGGTAAACAGCTCCTGGGACGAAGTCAAAAAGCAGGCGGACGCGGATATGGAAAAGTATGAAGAAGAAAAAGAAGGTTTGAATTGACGCCCCTTTTTTGATAAGATAATATGGTGCTATAAAACAGAGGGGGACTGTATTTTGCTGGTATTATCCAGGAAAGAACAACAGGAAATCATGATTGGCGAAAAAGTCATCGTGACAGTCGTTAAAGTTGCAGCTGGCAAAATAAAGCTCGGAATAACAGCACCGAATAGCGTAAAGGTGCGCCGGCTTGATGTATTGCAGGCTGGAACTATGGAAAATGGAGAGGATTCTCATGAAATTTGATACGAAATCAGGCTATGGGTTCATGCATCTTTATTTGACCCTGCATCCGAAAAAATCACCGGCTTATGATCCAACGGAGGAAGGATATATTTCTGATGAAGCCGAGTCAAGACTTCACCATTTCGCGGAATTCATTCGCTTCAATGAAAAGCTGGCCGCAGAGGGGAATGCCATCCGGGCAGAACTTTTCGCCGAAAAGGCAGCCGAGGCTGGAATGATTGCTGGCGAGGGCTGGCAGGATTTCACAAGTCATTTCACCGAAAATGTAAATGGTGAGATTGAGTTCGATGAAGCCGAGCTGCAGAAGACCTTTGGCAAATTCATCAGCGATGTCCGTCGCATTTGCAGCCGCCCGCATTCCCAGCTTGAGATTGAGCTGGCTAAATCGATGGGAAAATGAGTGATTCCTTGCAAATAAAAGTGCCCTTGCGTTATCGGGAAGATAACGCAAGGGCGTTTTTTATTCGTTATCCCAGTTTATGTTTTTGGCTTTTTCCAACAATTCCTCGGCTGAAGCAGCCTCAATCCGTACCGTGCTGGATGATGCGGCACTATGTGACGATTCAGCAATTTTACGGTGAACCGGATGTACGGGATGGTTGTGATGTCTCTGGTGTTCCTGAGGCCATCTGGCTGCTCTAGGAGTCTCCTGCAGCATTGTAGTAGTGGTTAGTTTTGCTTCGATTTCGACATTGACCGAGGTACCAGATTGCGTATTTACGGCATGACCGCTAATGTTGTGGTTGTTGCCATTATCAAGTCCTGCATAAAGGAGATTCATTACCTTTTCGGTAGTAAAGGAATACTGCTGGATGCTGGCTTTTATCGCCAAGGTGAGTTCCTGATAGGTGGGAACGGCAGGTCTCTTCGTTGGCGGGTCCTTGGCTTGTTCGCGTTTTGTTTCCGCGCGTTTCTTTATGGCTTCCTCCAAGCGTTGCTGCTGTTCTTCCGTCATGCGTTCCAGCTCAGCAAAGAGTTTAGTGTTGCCGTCGTCGTCAAAGGAAATCGCTAAGCGCTTGAAGCGAACCCCTTCGCCCAGCAGGCCCTGCTGTTCAATTTGATTCAGGGTGTTGGTGGATTCTTCCACCTTGGCCATAACTTCTTTGGCATACGCATCGTCATTAGCCATTCGTTCTATCTCTTGTGTGGACAGCATGACGAAGTACTTTTTATGGCTTGGGCCGGCGATATCCAGTGGATTTTGGACATCGTCAGCGATGAGAAAATCATAGTCCCCATATTGCTCACGAAGGCTGGCCAAATATTTTTTTGCTTTCTCCGAAAGTTTTTGTTCTTCGGGGGTGGTGTTCCAAGCTTCGGCCCCTTGGACTTGTTTGTCGGCGCTGGCTTTCGTGGACAGATTTATGCCGCTACCAGAAATTGACAAGTCAAAATCCTTGCTGGCCTGATTGAGTTTCTCGAGATTCTTATGCGCGTTGTCAAGTTTCCCAGCGCCGCTCCAGTGCTTCTTTCCAGTGTGGTCCGCGTTTTTTAGCGGGGGAGTGTAATGGGTGTGGTTGATGCTGTTTGCCATGGCTTTATCCTCCTCTGATCAGCCTTTGAAATCCCTTTCGGCAAAAAATATTTCTTATCTATATATCGTCTTGCTATGACAGAATCTTAAGAAATATCTTCGGTTATTTTCGCAAACGTTCTTCATGCAACTGGGCACATTTTTCGACGATGAGGCGTACTACCCAAGAGGCCGGGCGGGTGGATTTCGTGTGGAACCACTGTTCAACGGTGCGGCTCGGTGCCCCTAATAACCGTTCACAATCCCGAGGGGTAATGCCCCATAATTCCCGCATGAGCTTCATGGGTTCATCCGCACAGGCAATCCGGTCTAATTCCACGGCTTTTTTGAGTTCTTCCACATCCACATCAAAGCCGGTTTTCCGTTGGAACCAGTTGGGGATATCATCGCGGGTAACCTTTGGCATGGCTGCACTTCCTTTCTGCTATATACTGTTTTACTAATTCGTTACGGGCCAGCATAATCCTTTTTCCCAGATTTTCGATGTTTTGCCTGCAGGGAGCAGACAAACGCGGGCTTTTATGATACTATAGTAAGGACAAATTTCTGCAAGGAGATGCTCCATTACTATGAAAACTACCATTATTGGTATTGCTGGTGGTACGGGTTCCGGTAAATCGACCTTTACGAACCGGCTCAAGAAATATTTCGGTGACGATGTTACGGTAATTTATCACGACAATTACTATCGTCCCCATGATGACCTGTCGTTCCAGGAACGCCAGCACATCAATTACGACCACCCCAAATCCCTCGAAACGGATCTCTTGATTGAACAGCTTCAGCAGCTCAAGGAAGGTAAGAGCGTGGAGTGCCCGGTTTATGATTTTGCCCATCACACCCGCTCCTCGGCTACGACCATTATTAAGCCGAGCCGTGTTATCATCGTCGAGGGTATTTTGATTCTTCAGGATGAACGCCTGCGGGATTTATTCGATATCAAGATTTTCGTCGAAGCCGATGCCGATGAGCGCATCCTTCGCCGGGTGCTTCGCGATATCAACGAGCGCGGCCGGGATTTGGAAAACATCATCGAGCAGTATCTTGAGACGGTTAAGCCCATGCATTATCTCTATGTGGCACCGACGAAAAATGTGGCGGATATCGTCATTAACAGCGGCCTTAACAACATTGCCTTTGATGTCATTAAGGTCAAGATTCAGGAACTGTTAAAGGAAAACAGTCAGGAAGATGCTAATGATTGATGCCTCGGATTGATTTCACAAATGTAGTATGAATACAGAATACTTCTCCCAAACCTATAAACATAAGCAGTGTAATGTTGTATACTACTCATAGGTTAAGAGAAAGGACTGATTCGTATGAAAAAAATTTTGGGAATCACTCTGAGTCTTGCAGTTTGGGGCGCATTGCTCACGCTGCAGGGGACACCGGCAATTGATGCAACCATTGCCGAGGAGGCAGTTATCGCCGCCCATCCGGATGCTATTGTCTGCGAGGCAGAACCGGTTGGTCATAATTTTGCTGTAGCTTATGTGGACAGCCAATTGAATCGCGGTGTAGTGACTATCGCGGATGATGGTCATATTGTTGCCGAAAACTAAAGAAGAAACAAAAGACCGCCGAGAGGCGGTCTTTTTTGGTGGAAAAAAGGAGAATCATAAATATTGTCAAATAAATAGGGAAAAGAGTGGTTGCTAAAAACTAAATAGGAGGTGAGCGTATGGACTCGTTATCCTTTTGGCGGCGAAACGATTTATCCGCCTTGCTGCTGGCTTCGATATTCATGAACGGCTTTGAGACGGGAGGATATCAGGCCGCGCTGTTGTATGTGGGGCAGGAGTACGACTTATCTATCGGACAACAGGGGATTTTAGCTTCTGTTCAGTTGTTTGCCACGATGATTGCGCCTTTGTTATTAGGAGCGTTAGCCGACCGCATCGGCAAGAAGATTATGCTGGTGGTATTTACCGCCATTCGCGTGCTATCGGCGGCTATTATTCTATTGGCGACAGATTCGTTGACCTTTGCGGTGGGGATTTTTGTATTAGGATTTTCCTGTAGTATTGTGCAATATGTAGCGATTGCGGGAATGCAGGATGCCTATCCCATAACCCGAAACCGTCGGATGGGATTTATTACGGCGATGTTTGCCTTAGGAGCCGTGGTGGCACCGTTACTAGTGGGCTTTTGTTTGACTACATCCTGGGGCTGGCAGGGATTCTTCCTAGTAAGTGGTATTGTATTCTTCTTCCTTACAGTACTCTTATGGCGGACTGGTTTTGAACCACGCGAGACGGCACCAGCTGCGGAAACGGTGGGCGGGGGAACCGGCATTTATGTCAAAGGGGTTGCCTTGTTGTGCTTTATCATGTTTATTTATGTGGGCGTGGAAAACGGCGTTTGCTTTTTCCTCAATAACTTCCTCTTGGATACCATGAACTCCACCCGGGGGTATTTGGCCTTATCGTTATTCTGGCTGGCCATGATTCCCTCGCGATTCCTGTGTGGCTTTTTGGCAAAATATCGAAGCCGTTTGATTGTCTTAGCCCCTTTGGGCGCAACCATTATGCTGGCAATCTTAACCCTTATTCGCAGTGAATCGCTGGCTTTTGTCATCGTTTTTGTGCTGGGCTTTTTCTGCGGTGGCGTTTATCCCAACGTGTTGACCTATGTGGCGGATTTTGCCAGCGGGAGAACCGCGACAGTTACGGCTGCGATAACGGTGGCAACGGGAGTTGGTGCCACGATTATTTCTGCTTCCTTTGGCTTTTTGCATGACAGCTTGGGTTTTTCGGGGGCTTTTCTTGCCTTGGCCGCCCTATTAGGGGTAGATATCTTTGTGGCCCTTCTGGTTCCAAGGCTCCATCGATAATCGGACAGATGGAAGGATTTGTGGTAGAATAGGAGGGTAACTATCAAAAATTTGGAGATGACGATTTGAAGGTAATTAATTTCTATGGCGGTGCAGGCATTGGGAAAAGCACGATTGCTGCGGATGTTTTTTCCAAATTGAAGCGCAAGGGCTACAAAACGGAACTGGTGGGCGAATATGCAAAATGGCTGTGGTACCAAAATGCCACCGATATCGTGGAAGACCAATTGTATCTATTTGCCGAGCAGGCACATCGTACGCGAACCTTGGAAAAATACGGCGTGGAATTTGCCGTCTGTGATTCGCCGCTGCCCCTTAACATCATTTATAACCGTGAGTCAAGTGATGCCTTTGATGCTTTGGTCATGCAGGAATTTAATCGCTATGAGAATTATAATTATCTGCTGCGTCGCAACGACGAGTTTATTACGATTGATGACCGGAAGGAAACCAATCTGGAACAAGCGAAGGAAAAAGATGCACAGGTTGTGGCCATGCTGGAAAAGTGGAACATTCCCTATACGGTCATTTCGCCATGGGAGACCGACAAAGTCGGCTTGGATTTAAAAGTTCGTTGAATGGAAATACCTCAGGTGTTTTTTATGAATATCTGAGGTATTTTTTTCACAATGGTATTGACAATGATAATCACTGCTGATATTATAATCATCGTGTAATTGATAATAATTATCGATTATGAATAATATTCAAATATGAAAAACATTCATATTTATGGAGGATGATTCGTGAATGGAAGCAAAAGGAAATTTAGCCGGCTTGGTTGCCTTGGGGATTTTAGCCAGCAGCAATGTTTGGACCATCGCCTGGGGGCCACAGGCTGAAGCAGCTAAGGATGTTGTGGCTGACCGCATTCGTCTGCAGGATAGTTATGTGCGCCCGGATTATATCGAGGTGGAAAAGCTTCGTGACACCAAACAAATTCTGGTTATCACCAAAAAGGACATGGAAGAAAAGGGATATAAAAGTATTTCCGATGTCTTGAAGGACCAGACCAGCATCAATGTGGGGGCAACTGGCTGGGGGCAGGTGGATATCCGTGGACAGGGAAGTGAGCAGGCCACCCGTAACATTCAAGTCCTAGTGGACGGTGCACCGATTACCACCATGGTCAATCATCCGCTGCCCAACAACTACGATTATGTGCCAGTGGAACAGATTGAAAAAATCGAAATTATTCCCGGTGGTGGTTCGGTTATTTACGGCAGCGGCGCCGCGGGCGGAATTATCAACATCACCACGAATCTGCGGTCCCTAAAGAAACCACAGAGCAGTCTGACGACGGAATGGAATTCCGATGGCTATCGGTCAAGTGTCAATTACGGCACCAAGGCTGCGGAGAAATTGGCCGTACAAGCCGGTTATTCCCGGCTGGATCGCGACTTGTTTTTTGTCAACACCTATCGCAAGAGCAATTATGCCTATGGTGGCTTTCGCTATGATGCGGACAAGGAGCACAGTGTTACCTTCCGTTACAGCCATTTGGATGAAGACAGCAAATTTTTGCAGAACGTGAGCCGCAAGAAAATTGATGCCTATGGCCATAATTATCGTCCGAATAAAGAAAGCGATTATTTAAATGGCGACCGTTTACTAAATACCTACAACCTGTCCTATAACCAGGATATCGGGAAAAAGTTAAAGTACAGTGGCGATTTTTTCTTCACCGATGGCTTTTATACCAATACGAAATTCTTTGATGGGAAGATGAAAACGAAATCTTATGGGTCCCGCATGCGAATGGATTGGTCTTATGCCCCTCATGATTCCTTGCTGGTGGGGCTTGACTTATTCGAACAGGAATCCCATCTTCGTTATAAGACCTCAGCTAAAAGCAAGTTGATGGATTTCAATTACGACAAAACTACCGAGGCGCTGTATTTGCTCAATAAGATGAAACGTGGACGCTTCACCTATACCCAGGGCCTTCGCCGGGAAAAACTCATTTGGGAATTTGATAAAGATGGCGGCAGTGCAGCCCGCCCCATTGGCGGCAAAGATTCGTCGAATCGCTGGAATACGGCTGGCGAGTTGTCCGTGGGATACAACTATAGCAAACTGGGCAAAGTGTTCCTGCGTTATGAACGCGGTTATACCAGCCCCGATGGATTGCAGATATGTGATGAGGTTTATTCTGACGCAACGAAAAAGGTTTATGCCGCTACCAGCGCTCAAGAGGAGACCTACAATTTATGGGAGCTTGGCCTGCGGGATAAATGGGGGATTTCCACGGCAAGCTTGACCCTGTTCGCTTCGGAAACCAATAACGAGTTGGAACGGCCTTATTTCAAAGGGGCTTATGGCTGGGAGTACAAGACCTACAACATGTACAACACCAAACGCCAGGGCATTGAAACCAGCTTTTCCCAACGGATGGGGAAATTACAGGTAAAAGAGGGGTATACCTATCTTCATGGTAAGCGGGACTATACCGCAGCTGGCCGTGCCTTGATGGCCGCTCATGGCGAAAACGAAATCGATTTTACCAACAGTGGCCTAAAGGCGGTGCCGCAACATAAACTTTTGCTGGCGGCTGATTATAAATTTGATAAAAAATGGAGTGTCAATGCGAAATACACTTTATTTGGCAAATACAACAATTTCATCCGCGAGCGTGACCGCCACGATGACAAAAATATCGTACATTCCTATGGCCTGCTGGATATTGGTTTTAAGTTTAAGCAAAACAAGGATTTGGAATGGTATGGCGGCATAACCAATTTGCTGGGAAAAGATTACTATGAATACGATTCTGCTGGTGGGGCTACGGCAACGTTGGTTCCAGGAGCAGAGCGGACTTATTTTGTCGGTGCTCATTATAAATTCTAAACGATAACCCATTTGACTGGTCAATAATTACCGTAGGATTGTGAGGAGATTCAACATGGAAATTTTTACATTGTTTCATAAGGGCGGAATGGTCATGTATCCCATACTGCTTGCCTCTGTCATTGCCCTTACCATCGGGCTGGAACGCTTTGCCTATTACCGCAAGGAACGCTTGAAGCTGGCGGATTTTTCCGTTAAATTCAATGGGTATCTGCAAAAGGGCAAGCAAGAGCAGGCTGAAAACTTATGCCGTAAGGCTGGGGCTCCTGGTGAGGTGCTGCTGACAGCCTTAGCAGAGGAACAATATGGCAATCGGGAAGAAGTAGTGATGGCGGCGGCAAAACGCAAGGCCATTGAGCTGCGCCAGTATTTGGAATACCTCAGTGTCATTGTGACCATGGCACCGCTGTTGGGGCTTTTGGGTACGGTTACGGGCATGATTCAGTCTTTTTCGGTGCTAAATGTTGCCGATGGAGAGCCCTTTGCCATTACGGGTGGTGTGGGGGAAGCGTTGATTGCTACCGCTACGGGTCTGCTGGTTGCCATTCTGGCACTTTGCTTGTATTCCTATCTTTCCCATCGGGCCAATGCCATCATTGCCGATGTGGAATATGTGTCCATTATGTATGTAGCGGCAGGGGGCAAAGATGATGCGAATTGATTTAACGCCTCAGGAAGATCGGCCCCGGTTGATGATTATCCCCATGATTGACATTATCTTTTTCCTGTTGGTCTTCTTTATGATGAGCATGCTCACCATGGTGGTGCAAAAAAGCATGCCGCTGACCCTTCCTCAGGCTTCTTCGGCCCAAACCAGTATGGTGGAAAATATTCCCGTTACGGTGACGGCAGATGGCAGTGTTTACTACGAGAAGGAAAAACTTTCCCTATCGGCTTTGGAAAATCGTCTATGGGAAAAAAAGCAGCAAGGAGACGTATCCATTATCTTGCGCGGGGATGCTTCGGTGGATTATGGCAAGGTAATCCAGGTGATGGATATGATTAAAAATATGGGCATCCAAAAAGTTTATATCGCTACGGATGCCAAAGGATAATGAGATGATTGAATGAGAAAACGAAGCTGGAATTATTATTTTACGCTGGCAGCTGGCTTTCATATCTTGCTGATAGGGCTTGCCATGCTGCTAGGACTGGATTGGCTAAAGGAGGAGCCGGAAGAGCAGCCCTCCATTGAGATTGGCTTTGTAGGCGATGCAGCGGCGGCTGGTCTGGCTGGTGGAAGCGCCGGAAACAGCGGAAAGCAAGCAGCCCTGGGGCCTGATATCAAGACGGTATCGGTGGCGGCGGTGGAAGAACTGCAAAACTTGCGTGGACATACGCCAGCTGACAAGTCAGAAGCTGCCGTTAAGCCGCCGGCAGCAGATAGTGCCGAAGCGATAGAAAAAGCCGTGGCGGCACTGGATAGTCCCGGCCCTGCTACTGGCTGTGCCGGGGCAGATGCTGATGCTGGCGCTGGTGCCAGTGGGGCAAGTGGCACAACTTCGGAGGGGACTGGCGGAACCGGCGGGAATGGTACGGGAACTTCCCAAGGTCTGGGGGCAGGCTTTACTCCCAATGGCGATGGCACTTATACTGCCGCAAGTTCCGCCGGAATCAGCTACCAGCTCCTGCGGGATGCTGAGGCGATTTATCCCGATGAAGCCACAAGTATCGGCTACAGCAATGCAGTGGAAGTTGTGGCGCAGATTATGGTGGGGCTAGACGGCAGTGTCGAAAGTGTTACCATCTTAAACAATCCGCCCAATCTTGGATTCCGTGAAGCCGCCCAGGAGGCGTTATGGTCCATGCGTTTTGCGCCTATTTACTATCAAGGGGTTAATGTCCGGGTCCCCTTTGAAAAGCATTTGATTTTTCAGCCGTAACGAATTAAGGCCTTTATATGAAAAAGCAAAGAAACTATTTCCTGTTATTCTTGATAATGTCAGGGAATAGTTTCTTTTGGTTTCTAAATAGCATAAAGCAGGATTTTTATGGAATGCTCGCGAATAATTTTCTATGAAACGATATCAAAAGGATTGACCTGTTTGTACAGGTAAAAGGAGACTATATGATACTACAAGTTCCCGTGGCGCGTTATATTCCAACCAACGCCTATTTTTATATTGATGAAGATACGAAGCACGGTTTCCTTATCGACCCCGGCGCTGAGCCGGATAAGCTGCTGGAAATAGTCAAAGAGCGCGGCTTTCAATTGGAGAAGATCCTTTTGACCCATGGTCATTTCGACCACATTGGCGCAGTAAATGACTTGCAGCAAGCTCTAAAGATTCCCGTGCTTATGCAAAAAAACGGACGCAGCTATGCGGAAAATCCGGTTTGGAATCTATCCGCTCAAACCGATGAACCAATAACGCTTGAGGATGTCACGTATCTTGCGGATAATACCGATATCGTATTGGAGGCAAATCCAGATTTTCGCTTGCATATGATTCCAGTTCCCGGACATACGACGGATGGTTGTATGTATTATAACCTGCGGGATCACGTGGCTTTTGTGGGAGATTCCATCTTTGCCGGAAGCTACGGCCGGACGGATATGCCCGGTGGAGATACCGAAACATTGCTAAAGAGCATCGTAAGGGAGATTTTTTCCCTGCCGGATTCTACGGCACTTTTAAGCGGGCATTCCGGGGCCACCACGGTGGCCGCCGAGAAAGTTCGGGACTGGTACCAGGGAATAACGGCAGAGTAACCCGAAAAGGCATGACGGTATAAGATAAAGGAGTAAAGACATGGATACGATACGTGTTCTGGTGATTGAATCATCATCATTTTATCGGGACACGCTATTTGGTGGATTGAGATCGCGTATCGATGGAGTGCAGCTGGAAAGTGCTACCGAAGCAGACGAGGCAGTACAGAAAATCCGTATATTTAATCCAAATGTCGTCGTATTAAATTTCTTTATGGGAATTCAGGAAATCGAAAGTCAGCATTTCCTGGATGTACTTTCTCGTACTACCCAGGCACCTATCATCGCTTATGGAATGTTGGAACGCACCCGGAGCCGGGCACAGGCCATGGGGGTGTTCGAGTATCTTGTGAAACCAAAGCCAGGAACCGATAAGATGATATTCTATGCGGATTTGGCCAAAGCCGTCATAGATGGATTCCACGAGAGCAAACAGGGGAATAAAACCATCGGCCAAAGCACACTGATAACGCGAGATATTTGGCAGGAAACCAGCAAGACAAAGCCTGTGCCGATTAAGGCACCCTTGGGCGAGCCGGCTGCCGCTAGGCCCTTTCGCGTACAAGCCCCGGTTATCAAACCGGTGGCGTCTCGGGAGGGAACCAGCATCCAGATTATCGCCATTGGTTCCTCCACAGGCGGGACCAAGGCATTGTCGGATATTTTGCCGCTGCTGAAGCCACCGCTGCCCGCCATTATGATTGCCCAGCATATTCCGCCAATTTTTTCTACCAGGCTAGCCGAACGGCTTGACCGCGAATGTACGCTCACGGTCAAGGAGGCCGAAGATGGCGACATCGTAAAGCCCAATACCGTTTATATTGCTCCTGGACACAAACACATGACGATACACCGAGCGGAGGGGCGGTTTAAAATCGAATGCCGTGCCGGCCGACCGGTTCACGGCGTTTGTCCTTCGGCTGACGTGCTGTTCCATTCCGTGGCTCAGGCGGCGGGCGATATCGCCCTAGGGGTTATCCTGACCGGCATGGGCTGTGATGGAGCTGAGGGAATGCTCGATATGCTTCGTTGTGGCGCCCGAACCATTGGACAGGACCAACAGTCCTCGGTGGTATACGGAATGCCACGGGCTGCCTACGAATTGGGCGCCGTCGAAGAACAAGTACCGTTAGAGAAGATTGCCGCAAAGATTGAAGCTATCTGCCGCAATGCCGGCTGATATTGTGCGGATGTCATAAGGAGCTTAAAAATGAACGATACAAATAAGGGAAATGAAATTGCACCAGCAATGAAGCGTGAATACTTAGATGCCCTGCTGGCCCTAGCGGAAGAATATGCAGCTACTTATCGTATCAATCTGGCGGATGGAACCATGGAATGCCTGTCCACTGCCAATGTTCTGGGGGAATGCACGGCCAAGAAGGCCCAAGGGGACGCCGATTATGAATCAGCCATGAAGGAGTATGTGGAGGCGAAAGTTCACCCCTTAGAGCAATTGCGCGTCCGGGCCATGGCCTCCCTAAGCGTTGTTCGGAAAAAACTGAAAGCGGAGCACTCCTATACCTTTCGTTTTACCTTACTCTTAGAGGGGCAGGTGCGCTTCGGGGAAATGAAATTTGTAGGGGTGGACCCGGTCAAAGGGGAAGCTGGTGCCGTGGTCTTAGGAATAAGGCTCCGGGACCAGGATATTGCCACTACGATTGTAAACAAGCAATTGATTAAGGAATACGATGCGGTCTATTTCTGCGATTTAAATGCGGGCAATATCCGCATTTTCCGGGCTCCCGAGGGCTTTGAAGACAAAAATAGCACCACGGTTCCGTATCAGCTAGTTATGGATAAGATTGTTACCCGGGTTAAACCAAAATATCAGGAAGTCTGGAAGAATCTTGCCAACCCGCTGTTTGTCAAAGATTTTATCGGCGGCAGTCAGCGCCGTGAGTATATCTACGAACTAGCCGGGAAGAAAAGCATTTGGCGACGGGCACTGTTCCAGGTTCATGACCGGGGGGAGGACGGCAAAGCCACCCGCATTATCCTGTCCTTTATCGGAATTGATTACAATCAGGCCAAAGAGCTGGAGATGACCAAGCTCATCAATGAACAGAATCACGAGTTGGCGCTGCAGCATGAACAATTGGAACTGGCTCTGCAGCAGGCCAATTCTGCCAATCAGGCCAAGACGGATTTCTTGACCAATATGTCCCACGATATCCGGACGCCGATGAATGCCATTATGGGCTATACGGCTTTAGCAGCGGCCCATATCGAAGAGGTTGGCCGCGTGCGGGAATATCTGGATAAGATTGCGACGGCCAGCAATCATCTGCTGTCGCTGATTAACGATGTACTCGATATGAGCCGCATCGAAAGTGGGCGCATGAATCTCGGGGAATCGGAGACGGATTTACAGGATGTGGTAAAGGAGATTCATAACATCCTGCAACTAGACGTACAAGCCCATCAGTTGGAGTTCACTGTGGACATGGACGGCATAAAGAACACCAAGATTATGTGCGATTACTTGCGCCTCAAACAGGTGCTGCTGAATTGTTTATCCAACTCGGTTAAATTCACCAAGTCCGGCGGTAAGGTTGCCCTGGAAATTTCCCAACATGCTCAGGCACCGGCAGGCTATGCCAGCTTTACCTTTTCCGTTCGCGATACGGGAATCGGCATGGATCCAAAATTCCTTTCTCACCTCTTTGAACCCTTTACCCGGGAGCGTACCAGCACCGTCAGTAAGACCGAAGGAACGGGGCTGGGGATGGCCATCGTCAAGAATATTGTCGATATGATGGGGGGAGATATTTCCGTTTGGAGCGAGCTGGGGACAGGAACGGAAATCACCATGAATTTCCTCTTCAAGCTGGTGGATGATTCCCAAGCGCCACCCAGTACGGCGGGGGATGAAGATGAAATCATCGTACCGGTGGGCAGCAAAATCAATGAGGCTTATATCGAAATGCCCACCCTAGGGGGCAACAAGCTCGATAACAGCAGCGAAGTCTTGAATCGGGAGAAGATTCAAGGGCGGGTGCTGCTGGTGGAAGACAACGAAATCAATGCTGAGATTGTCTTTGCCTTGCTAGAGGGAACTGGCATTGAGCTGGAACTGGCCACCAATGGCGCTGAGGCTGTTGACATGGTGACCAATGCCGGCGATTATGGCTATGGCTTGATTCTGATGGATTTGCAAATGCCGGTTATGAATGGGCTGGAAGCTACGAAAATGATTCGTTCCATGAAAACCGAATGGACCAAGAAGGTGCCCATTGTCGCCATGACGGCCAATGCCTTTGATGAAGACCGGAAGGCGGCCAAGGAGAGTGGGATGAATGACTACATCCTAAAGCCCATCGACCTGCCAAGTCTTTTCCAAAAGCTCCACGAATATCTAGATTGAGGCAAAAAAATAACGCACCTCTCAAAAGAGAAGTGCGTTATTTTTATGTTAGGCCTGAGCCAATTCGTCGTTTTCGTCGTAAACCGGCGGATGTGCCACGGCCAGCTTCGAAAAGTCGATTTTCAGAAGCTGCGTTTCGGACAAGTTGCGAACTTTGCTTTCAACAGCAGCATCGTGACCAAAGGGACGGCAAAGCTCCAGGCTGTGCTCCATGCCCTGCAGCTCCGGAACATAAAAGCCGAGCTGATCTGCAATGCTTTTGAATTCATAGAATTTGTTTGCCAGTTCACACCATTCAAGATTCTTCATAATATCCTCCTTGGGGATTTTACCACAAATCCCAATCCAAAAATCCTTAACATCTTTTTTATCCCAATATGTTTGTAAAATCGAAATCCCTTTATTTCGATTTTCAAAACATGGCACTAAGTATACGCAAGTTTTTGCGTAGTGTCAATGATATTTGTGAATAAATTCCAATCAATTGCATTTAATAAGCAAAAAGAGCTGGATCCGTTTTCGAATCCAGCCCTTTTTTAGCGGAGCAGTTTGTCCTGGTTCATATTGATGATTTCCCCCATGAGCATCTTGCCATAGACATCGGGGTGAAGG
This sequence comes from Selenomonas sp. WCT3, assembly GCA_900100835.1. Lineage (GTDB taxonomy): Bacteria > Bacillota > Negativicutes > Selenomonadales > Selenomonadaceae > Selenomonas_A > Selenomonas_A ruminantium_E. The sequence goes on from FNCM01000008.1 coordinate 104,288, forward strand.
CCATCTACTGAGAATTTGTTGTCCATGAATTTATGAGTGGGGTCGTAGAAGTATGGTTCCAAATCGATATAGTAATCCTGCTGGCGAATCCAGCTGTTGATGATTCTAAGTTTCGTTTTCCACTTCGGGTCAGTGGGAGCTTGGAACGCAAAGAGAATATTGGGGGGATTAACCGGCATCAGCGTTAAAAAGATGGGGCGGATGTCGTTGGCCAGGCATTTATCCCGAATAATTTTCAAATCGTTTACAACGCTTTCCGGGGAGGTGTTGGGGGCCCGCAAGCTGTTGGTTCCCGTGAGAATCAATAGATTAATTGGCCGAAGGGGCAGCACATCCTGGTCAAAGCGCTCCAGGGATGTCTTGGAGGTATCTCCGCTTCGTCCGAGATTTAAACAGGGGAAATCAAAGTAAGTAGTGTAGCTGTACTCCAAGGCTGCCGGGGAATTGGAAACGGCGCCGCCGCCATGGGTGATGCTGTCGCCAAGGACAGCCACCGGCACGCGCTCAGGCAACTCCGGCATGGTGAAGTGAGCCGTATCCGACCAGCTGCCAATGGTCTGTCCCTGCTGGTCCACCGCCCGGACCCGCCAATAATAATCGCCGGCATAGGGGCGGGGATATTCATCGTAGCAAGCTGTAGCCACATCGACGGTTTTGCGCCAGACGGCGTCGGCTTCCGTTGTCGTGCCGTTTTCTTCTGCTGGTGGATGTATCATAAGCTCCACCTCGTAGCGCGTGGCATTGTTCAGTGGTATCCACTGGTAGACCGGATAGACTGGCATCTGGAAATTCGGCATCTGGTCAAAGGTATTAAGCAGTGGATGATTGGGCTGCGGCATGTCTGGATTGATGTGAAGTTCCTCGGCTTTAGAAAATTCGCCGATGGGATTGTGATGCAGATCCAGGGCCCGAACCCGCCAGTAAATGAATTTGCGGTGGGCGTATTTTCGCAGGTCAGCCTGCCAACCGTTGGTGAAAATCATTTTGGTGCTTTCCAAATGGTTGGTCTTATCCAGAGCGGTGCCGCCTTCCTGGGCCGGTTTGCCTGCTAAAAGCTCCACCTCATAGCAGACAGCGTTGGGAACGGCATGCCAGACCAAAAATGGCATCAAGCTGGCGGGATTATCTTCGGTATAATGATAAATGGATACCGGTGACAGAATATTTTTGTTGTAAATCGGATTTTCAATGGGATCCGATGGCGGCGTCAAGGGACCAAAAAGGCCGTAAGCCGTAACGCGGTAGCAGGTGGGGATACCGCTGCGGGGCACTTCATAGGAGGCGTTATGGGTAAAACCACTCGTAAAGAAATGGTATTCTGGTTCGCCTTCCACCAGCCCTGTGGTATGGGAGTAGGTTTCGACCTTGTAGAAGCAGGGATAGGGAAGGGGATCCCAGGATAGAACCATATGACCATCCCGCTCGTCAAAGGAAGTCTGAAGCGTTATCCCCTGCAGACCAAGAATATCGGTTTTTTCCGCGATATAGGCAAAAAATATCGTAAAACATGCGATTACAAAGGTAAAAAGTAAAAATTTCTTCATATATAACACCAAATTGCAGGAATTTTATTTAAAATATTGTATAACACTAAGTATAACATATTTTAGAGGTGAGAGGTATTGGAAAAGTACGGTTTGGTTATTGTTCACACAGGAAATGGTAAAGGAAAGACGACAGCAGCCTTAGGGCAGGCCGTCAGGGCTTGGGGAGATGGCCTGCGGGTCTGCATCCTGCAATTCATTAAGGGTGGCTGGAAGTATGGGGAGCTCAAGACGCTTGAGACCTTGGCGGCTGCGGATGGCCGCATCGAAATCAAGCAGTGCGGTTTGGGATTTACCAATACGGAAGAACACGAGGAGCAGGAGCATAAAGAGGCTGCTTCCAAGGCACTGGCCATGGCCCGGGAGGCCATTACCAGCGGTGACTGGGATTTGGTCATTCTCGATGAAATCAACTATGCGGTAAAGTTTGGACTCATAACGGTAGACGATGTTTTGGCACTGCTTGCCTGCCGCCCGAAAGATCTGCATCTGGTTCTGACGGGACGTGATGCCAAGCCGGAACTCATCGAAAAGGCGGATTTGGTCACGGAAATGAAGCAAATCAAGCACCCGTATGAGCAGGGCATCAAAGCCCAGATGGGAATTGAATTTTAGAAAACGCTGTAACAGTGTAAATATTTTTCCGGTTATTACTTGTTTTTCACCAACGAATGAAGTAGAATTGTAACTATGTAATGAGATTTTATCATCAAATGTCTAAATGAGATAGACATTTCCTTGCGATGAAGTTTATGTCTCAGGATTAGGAGAGTTGAAAAATGAGAAGTGACATCGTTAAGCAGGGCGCTACCCGCTGCGCTCATCGTTCCTTATTCCATGCCAATGGCTATGGGCCAGAGGATTTGAAAAAGCCGTTGATTGGTATTTGCAATTCCTTCAATGAAATCATTCCTGGTCATATTCATCTTCGTGAGATTGCGGATGCGGCAAAACTGGGGGTGGCAGCCGCCGGTGGAACGCCTGTGGAATTTCCGGCTATCGGTGTTTGTGACGGCATCGCCATGGGCCATCAGGGTATGAAGTATTCCCTGGCCAGCCGTGAACTTATTGCCGATTCCGTAGAATCCGTTGCTATGGCTTCAGGGTTTGATGGCCTCGTGCTGATTCCGAACTGCGATAAAGTCGTACCGGGTATGCTCATGGCCGCCGCCCGGCTTAACATTCCCTGCGTGGTGGTATCGGGTGGCCCGATGCTTCCGGGAAGGTTCAAAGGCCGGGATGTCAGCGTCAGCCAGGCCTTTGAAGCGGCAGGGAAATACGCGGCTGGCGAAATGTCTGCTGAGGAAATGGCAGAGCTTGAGGAAAAATGCTGCCCAGGCTGCGGTTCCTGTGCTGGTTTGTTTACCGCCAACACCATGAACTCCTTATCGGAAGTTCTCGGCATGGCTCTGCCGGGCAATGGCACAATTCCGGCAGCTTATACAGGAGCCCGCCGGCTGCTGGCCAAACGGGCTGGTGCCGTTATCATGGATTTGGTCAAAAACGACATCAAACCCCGTGATATTTTGACCCGCAAGGCCTTTGAAAACGCCATCACGGTGGATATGGGAATCGGCGGTTCTTCCAATACGGTGCTTCATTTGACCGCTATCGCCCATGAAGCCGGCATTGAGATTCCAGCGCCACTCTTTGATGAAATCTCCCGCCGCACGCCGTATATTACAAAACTCAGCCCGGGTGGAACCCATCACATGGTTGACCTGGAGGAAGCCGGCGGCATTTCGGCAGTAATGAATGAACTTTCTAAGAAAGACCTCATTCACCTCGATGCGCTGACCGTTACTGGCCCCATGGGGGAACGCATCAAAAACGCGAAGGTCTTAGATAGAAGCGTCATCCACAGTGTCGAAGAACCCTATCGTAAAGAGGGCGGCATTGCTATCCTCAAGGGTAATCTGGCTCCGGACTATGCCGTGGTCAAGGCGTCGGCGGTTAAAGACGATATGTTGACCTACGAGGGCACGGCCAAATGTTACGATTCGGAAACGGCTGCCTGTGATGCCATCATGGCGGGGGACATCGTCGATGGCGATGTGGTGGTCATTCGCTACGAGGGCCCGAAGGGCGGCCCGGGCATGCAGGAGATGTTAAATCCAACCGCAGTTATCACGGGGCGCGGCCTTAAGGTGGGCCTCATTACCGATGGCCGTTTCAGCGGTGCCAGCCAGGGAGCCTGCGTGGGCCATGTGTCACCGGAAGCCATGGAGGGCGGCCCCATTGCTCTGATTGAAGATGGCGATACCATCCTCATCGATATTCCTAGCCGCAAGCTAGAGCTCAAAGTCAGCGATGAAGAACTGGCTAAGCGGAAAGCGGCCTGGAAACAGCCTGAGCCAAAAATCAAGCACGGCTATTTGTCCCGCTATGCAAAACTTACCACATCGGCCAGCACCGGTGCGGTACTCAAATAATTGACAAGTCAAATTTGACTTGTCAACGGTGTGCAAGCCTTCTCCCGTGGGGAAGGCTTGTATTTATTTGGGGAATTCGCTATAATAAGGAACGTTGAAATACGATTTGAGGTGTAGATTTTGCATATAGTTTTAATAGAGCCGGAGATTCCCGGCAACACAGGCAACATTGCCCGTCTTTGTGCGGCCACGGGTATCGAGCTGCACTTAGTCAAGCCTCTGGGCTTTTCCACCGACGATAAATACTTGAAGCGGGCAGGCCTTGACTATTGGCATCTGGTGAAGGTGCATTACCATGAGAATTTCGACGAGGTTCTTGCCATGTACCACGGACACAATTTCTATTATCTGTCCACCAAGGCGCCACGTGCCCATACGGAAGTGACTTATACCAATGAGGATATGCTGGTCTTTGGCAAGGAGTCTGCCGGTATTCCCGAGGAAATCCTCAATGCCAATTGGGACAGCACCGTGCGGATTCCGATGATTGCCGAAGCGCGTTCGTTGAACCTTTCCAATTCCGTGGCCATTGTCGCCTATGAAGCAATGCGGCAGATGGATTATGCAAATCTTGCCGAAGCCGGTCCGGGACTTCGCATGTGGTCGAAATAACAGATAGGATGATAGCATGAAAATCAATGAAAACTTTGTCAAGGCTTGTCAGGCTTTTTTGAAACCGGAGCAATTGTTGCTGGATGAGCCCATGAGTAAACATACCACCTTTGAAATCGGCGGCCCGGCTGACTGTCTGATTTTCCCAGCTTCCTTAGAAGAAGTACAAAAGGTCTTGACGCTGGTAAAAGAATACGAGCTGCCCTTGACCATGCTGGGAAATGGTTCGAATATGCTGGTTCGCGACAAGGGCATCCGCGGCGTCGTAATAAAATTTGCGGAACCCATGTCTTCGATTCGCTGCGAGGGAACGCGAATCATTGCCGGTGCCGGTGCCCTTCTCAAAGATGTGTCCGAGTGTGCTGCTGCCAACGGCCTAACAGGACTTGAGTATGCCTGCGGCATTCCGGGCAGCATTGGCGGTGCCATTTTCATGAACGCTGGTGCTTACGATGGGGAAACGAAAAATGTTGCCGATGTAGTTCGGGCTGTTGACCAGCAGGGCAACCTGCATACCTTTTCCCATGAGGAAATGGAACTTGGCTATCGTCATAGCGTATTCCAGAGCAATGGGGAAGCGATCTGCGAAGTAGAGCTGCAGTTGCAGCCTGGCGATGAAAAAGAAATCCGGGCCAAGATTGCCGATTACACGGATCGCCGGGAAAGCAAACAGCCCTTGGAAATGCCCAGTGCTGGCAGCACTTTCAAACGGCCGGAAGGTTATTTTGCTGGTACGCTCATTGACCAGACGGGACTAAAGGGATTTTCCGTTGGCGGTGCACAGGTATCCACAAAGCATGCGGGCTTTGTGGTTAATACCGGTGGAGCTACAGCTGCGGATGTGGTAAACCTCATCCACGAAGTCCAGCGCCGGGTAAAAGAAAAGCACGGCGTGGAGTTACAGCCAGAGGTTCGCATGATTGGCGAGGAATAAAAAATCTTAAGCGATTGCAAAATCTGCAGTCGCTTTTTTTTATACAAAAAAAATAGTAAGTGTGGTATAAATAAATGGAAATAAATAGAATCCGTCATAGATTCCCCACAAAAGGTATGATATAATAGTCCCCTAGGAGTGATTGTGAATTGTATTATGATATTGAAACAAAAGTCTATCAAGACGATAAAGGTATCTTTATAAAGCGGGCTAATGGAGATAGCGCCCCCAAATATGATAGCGATGGCGAGATTCCAGTTTGCGCTTTTTCTATTGCGAAAGGCTGGGAGATTATCATTCGCTGCGATTATCTGCACAATGCGTTTCTCGTACAGCTTCGCGAAAATGGTCGGGTACATCAGGAACTTCATCCGGCAACCCTTGATGAGCTAAACAATTATGCCTTGCCCTGGTGTTTCCAGCATTACTATAATCAGCTGTCCTTCCAAGCACGGAAAAAATATACCGGCAGTTTCGGCGTTGCCAATGCCGCTGGAGATGGAATGCTGCTGCTCATCTCCAGCTTGATTCTCATCGCTGTTGCCGACTATTTTGGCGGCGTCCTGGGAGCGATTATCGGCATCTTAGTTTCGCTGGCGATTGCCAACATTGTGGGGGACACGGTGCGAAGTGAAGCTGAGGCCGCTGGCTATTACAAAGGTATGGCCGCCAGCATTGCTCGCCGCTTCCAACTAAACGAACCCAAGAAAGCACCGGAAGCCCAAGAAGAAGGCGATTGGAAAGACTCTTCGGAACTTCAGCCGGAATAAGAAAGCAATTGTGCCCAGACAAATATATAGAATTTAGTAATCTTTTATAAAAAGTTAAAGGATTTCTTAATTATAGCGTCGTATACTTATGTAGGAATTTATCAAATTTATAGTAAAAGAGGAGATTCTTATGGAAAAAAGAAGTATTGGACTCGCTATTGTATTCACGTTAATCACTTGCGGTATTTATGGTATTTATTGGATGTACAAGATGACCGAAGAGTCTCATTGCCTGGTAGGCCGGCAGACTACGGCTTCGGGAGGAATGGTAATTCTCTATACCTTGGTGACTTGCGGGATTTATAGCTTCTATTGGCTTTATAAAATGGGTGAGACCATGACGGAAGCTAAGACCATGCGCGGAATGCATGCCGATAACAACAGCGGACTGCTGTACATTGTATTGGCTATTTTTGCTCTGGGAATTGTTTCTTATGCCTTAATTCAGAGCAGCATCAATGATGTTCTCGATTTTGATGCGCAAAATGGCAGTCAGCTGCCGCAGCAGATGTATCCCAATGCTTAAAAAGCATAGTGGGCTGACACTATGGTGTTGGCTAATACTGGGGCTGTTGTATTTGTTAAGTGCCCGGTATCAGCTCTTCACCCTGCATTGTCCCTTTCGGACACTAACGGGATTGCTTTGTCCTGGCTGCGGAATCACCACCATGTTTGTACGATTGTCCTATGGCGATTTCGCTGGTGCCTATGCGGCCAATCCGGTGGTAATGTTGTTGTCGCCTTTTATACTGCTGCTGATGCTGCATCAGCATAATCCCCAAACCTGGTCCTTTGTGCCAGCAACGGTATTGACCTGGTTCTGCGTGATAACTCTTCTTCTATGGGGGATTGTCCGCAATCTTTAAACGGAATATCGAAACAAGGGCTACTGTCTTGGCAATGCTTGCCGGGACAGTAGTTTTTTCTTAGCTTCGGCAGGAAAACTCTGGCTATTTTGCGAATATTATCAACAAAGAAATAGCAAAGGAGTGGATTCTTATGCGGTTGGAATTCTTAGGAGCAGCACATACGGTTACAGGCTCGTGCTATTTGTTAGAAACTCTTGAACGGTATTATCTAATTGATTGTGGAATGTTTCAGGGTTCCCGCCGGATTCGGGAACATAATTACGACGAATTCCCCTTTAATCCGGCTAATATCGACAGCGTTATCCTAACCCATGCCCATGTAGATCATTGTGGGCTGATTCCAAAACTCGTCCGGGATGGATTCCAGGGCACGGTGTATGCCACTAAGGCAACTTGCGATTTGGCACAAATCATGCTTCCTGATTCCGCCCACATTCAGGAAGCGGATGCAGAACTATCCAATCGCAAGAATCGGCGCCGTGGTGAGGAACCAATCGAACCAATTTATACCCTGCAGGATGCAACGGATGCACTGGAACATTTTGTACCCATGCCCTACGAAACGAAATTTCTGCTAGGGGATAACGTTGAGGTTACCTTCCATGATGCGGGACATATCTTAGGCTCGGCAATTGTAGAGATTCTCGTTACCGAAGATACGAAGACCACCAAACTGGTCTTTTCCGGTGACCTAGGACAGCCCAGCCAGCCCATTGTCAAGGATCCAACCGTGGTAACGGGCGCCGATTTTCTCATCGTTGAATCCACCTATGGCGATAGGCTTCACCAGATTTACGACAAAGAGACGGCTCTGCTGGAAATCATCAATGACACCATGGATCGCGGGGGTAATGTAATCATCCCCTCCTTTGCCGTGGGCCGTACCCAGACACTGCTCTATTACCTCTACAACCTTTGGAAGGCGGGAAGACTTGATGGGGATATTCCCATTGTCATTGACAGTCCGCTGGCCATCAATGCTACTCGTATCTTTATGCGAAATTTCCAGGATTTTGATGAAGAAACCATTCAGATGTTTGGACAAAGTGGGAAAATGATTGATTTTCCCCAGGTACGCATTTGCGAAACGCCAGAGGAATCCCGGGCCCTCAATAGCTCGGAAAGTTCCCAAATCATTTTGTCCGCCTCCGGAATGGCGGATGCGGGCCGCATTCTCCATCACTTAAAACACAACCTTTGGCGCCCGGAATCTACGATTCTCTTTGTGGGGTATCAAGCGGAAGGCAGCTTAGGCCGCCGCTTGATTGATGGTATCAAACGCGTCCGTGTCTTAGGTGAAGAGGTGGCCGTAAAGGCACAGATTCAAATGCTCGATGGTTTTTCGGCCCATGCCGATGCCAATCAGCTGATGGATTGGATAAGTAAGTTCCAAGACCCAAAACCTGCCAAGGTGTTTATCGTTCATGGCGAAGCCCAGGGACAGGAAGCGTTAAAAAGCCGCATCCAAAAGGAGTGTGGGGAAGAGGTCTACATTCCGTTTCGCGGCGATGCGGTAAAAATCAGCGGCCGCGCATCGGAAATCCAGCTCTCCAATATTCCCGAAGTATCGGTGGAAATGGAAATGGAGGAGCAGCTGCGTGAGTTCGACGCCGAATATCGGAATCTGCGCCACAAAGTCATGCAGCTGGCCATTCGTCAGCCTAAGACAATGGAACCACTTATCAAGGCGATTACCAAAGGCTTTAATTACATGAAAAAACTTTTCGCGCCCTTTAATATTTGATGTGAGATTAAATTTCAATTAATAGGACTTTAGGCCTTGACGCTCACCGCCCATCCTGCTATTATGATGTATGTTAAACAATGCAAATAAGGATGTAAGTGATGGGGAGAAGCAGGGGAATGGAACAAATCGAGCGTATCAAGAAGATAACAAACGCTTGGGAACCGGAACTATGCCGTTATCCGGTGAACCGAGAGGCCAAGGTCAATATGGATGTCTATCATGAAGGAGCCGTGGAACCAGAGCGGCATAGAATCAGTATGGCCAGGGCTATTGATTACATTAGCAGTATGGCAGCTGTCATGGATATTAAGGCGATGCTGAGGGATCTTGATCATATCACGATTCGCAGTGCCGAGGATGACCGCCTGATATACCGTGTTACGGCGAGGTATGGGTATGCCGAGGAAGAATTTGTTCCGTCGGCCGTTTAAAACGATGGGGAATGCAGCCAGTAAGACGTTGCGTTCCCTTTTTTCGTGCTGAAAAGAAAAAGATGTCATATGTCCTTGAAAAAGATAAAATACTCTCTTGCATTTTGTCCGCGGTGAGGGTATAATAAGTGCAAAGCAGACGAGAGCTGCTCAAGGACATATAAATACATTACCTTTTAAAATGCGTACTGCGATGCGCATAAGGGAAGCAACTTACAACGCTATAAGTTTATCGTAAAGCTTGGGCTTTCTTATGCATACGCATAGGAAAGCCCTTTTTTGATGAATAAATAGCAAAAGGCAATGGATTTCTCCTTGAAACTTTATACATAAGTAATGTATAATTATGACTGTCAACATGTTAAGGAGTGATTGACTTGGGAAAAACTAATGTATCCTTGCGAGGTAAGAACGTCCTGGGCCTGGAGGATTTCAGCCCAGAGGAAATTCGTCTCGTACTTGAGACCGCGAAGGAAATGAAGAACATCATCCATCGTGATATCAAGAAGGTTCCGACATTGCGCGGAAAATCCATTGTCACGCTGTTTTATGAGCCCAGCACCCGTACCCGCACCTCTTTCGAGCTGGCTGGTAAATACCTGGGGGCCGATGTGGTAAACATCACGGCTGGCACCAGCTCCATCGTCAAGGGCGAGAGCCTGCGCGATACCCTCTACACGGTGGAGGCCATGGGCGTCGATGCCATTGTCATGCGCCATAAGGCCGAGGGTGCCGCTGAGTACGCCTCCCGGGTCGTAAGCCCCGTCATCTTGAACGCTGGCGATGGAGCTCATGCCCATCCGTCCCAGGGCCTTTTGAACCTCTTCACGATTCAGGAGCACAAGGGCCATCTCGAGGGCCTCAAGGTCGCCATCATCGGCGATGTACTGCACAGCCGCGTAGCCCGCTCGGATATCTACGGCATGCGCAAGATGGGCATGGAAGTCCATATCGCCGGCCCAAAGACGCTGATCCCGCGTTTCCTCTATCAGGAGCCCGGCGTCGTTGTCCACGAGCGCATCGAAGATGCCATCGCTAACGCCGATGTTATCGAGGTGCTGCGCATCCAGCTCGAGCGCATGAAGGGCGGCCTGTTCCCGACGACCCGGGAGTACGCCCGCATCTTTGGCCTCAACGACATGCGCCTGAAGCTTGCCAAAGACGATGTGCTCATCCTGCATCCAGGCCCCATGAACAAGGGCTGGGAAATCTCTCCGTTCACTGCCTATGGCGATAACTCCGCCATTCAGGAACAGGTCCAGAATGGTGTCGCAGTCCGCATGGCACTCTTTACCTTGGTATTGACGGGAGGAAAACAGGAATGAAACTTTTGATCAAAGGCGGCCGCGTCATCAATCCGGCCGAGAAATTCGATAAAATCGCCGATGTGCTCGTCGAGGATGGCAAGATAAAGGCAATCGGCGAAAACCTCGCAGCCGATGGGGCAGAGGTCTACGATGCTGCTGGGAAAGTCGTAACGCCGGGCCTTATCGACCTGCATGTGCACTTCCGCGAGCCGGGCCAGGAGGCAAAAGAAGACTTCGAGTCCGGTGCCAATGCTGCTGCTGCTGGCGGGTTCACGACGGTCTGCACCATGCCGAACACGAAACCAGCAGTAGATGATGCCGCCATGGTGCGCAGCCTCGAAAAGCGCGCCGAAGATGTGGCCAAAGTCCACGTGAAGATCATCGGTGCCGTGACGAAGGGACAGGAGGGCAAGGAACTGGCAGAGCTTGGCGATATGATTGAAGCCGGCGCGGTTGCTTTCTCTGACGATGGCCATTACGACCAAAAGGCCAAGGTTCTCTTGAATGCCTTTGACTACCTGCACACCTTCGATAAGGTCATTGTCAATCACGACGAAGAGACCTCTCTGGTGGAAGACGGCGTCATGAACGAAGGTCATCGCAGTGCCATGCTGGGCCTTAAAGGCCGCCCGACAGTGGCGGAGGACATCGCCGTAGCCCGCGACATCATGCTGGCCGAATACGCCGATTCCCGCGTCCATGTGGCCCATATCAGCTCGGCCCGGGCCGTGGACATCGTGCGCCAGGCCAAGAAACGCGGCGTGCGCGTCACCTGCGAGGTTACGCCCCAGCATTTGACCATGACCGACGAATGCGTCAACCTGTTTGACACGTCAACGAAAATCAATCCGCCGCTGCGGGCCCAGCAGGACTGCGACGCACTGCTGGAAGGGCTCAAGGACGGCACCATCGATGCCATCGTCACGGACCACTCCCCGCATGCCCAGGAGGACAAGGACCGCGAATACATCTATGCACCCAGCGGATTCCCTGGTCTTGAGACGTCCCTTGGCATCATGCTGACGGACCTTTACCACGCAGGCAAGCTGGATCTTGCTACAATCGTGTCCAAGATGACCTGCGAGCCGGCTAAGGTATTCGGCATGGATGCCGGCACGCTGGCAGTGGGGAAAAGTGCTGACATCACGGTCATCGACCCGGAACTTTCCTGGACGGTTGACGAGAAGAAATTCTACACGAAGGGCAGCCATAGCCCGTTCATCGGCCGCGAGCTCAAAGGCAAAGCGGTACTGACGGTCGTTGCTGGCAAGATTGTTATGCAGGATGGCGAAGTTCTTTAAACTATATGAGGTGATTTCATGAAAGGTAAATTGATCCTGGAGGACGGTACCGTTTTCCACGGCAAACTTTTGAATAACATCAAGGCAACCGGCGAGGTTGTTTTCAATACAGGCATGACGGGCTATCAGGAAAGCCTTACGGACCCGTCCTACTGCCGTCAGATTCTGACCCTTACCTATCCGATGGTTGGAAACTACGGTATCGCGGACCTTTTCATGCAGTCGCGCAAATCCTTTGTCAACGGCTTTATCATCGGTGAGCTCTGCGAAGTGGGCAGCAACTGGCACTATGAGACGAGCCTTGCAGACTTCCTGACGAAGCAGGGGGTACCCTGCCTCTACGACGTGGATACCCGCGCCGTAACCCGCAAGATCCGCTCAGCCGGCACCATGAAGGGCATTATCGTGTCCGAGGACGCTGCTCAGACCGAAATCGACGAGCTCTTCGCCGTGCCCATCAAGAAGGATGTGGTCATGGAAGTCACGACGCCGGAAACCTATACCATGGAGGCAGAATCTAACGATGCGCCCCATGTGGTCGCCATGGACTTCGGCGTCAAGCAGAATATCTTAAAATCCCTGCATGACCTGGGCTGCAAGCTCACGGTGGTGCCAGCTCATACCACGGCGGAGGAAGTCCTGGCCTTAAGTCCTGACGGCATCTTCCTCTCCAACGGCCCTGGTGACCCGGCAGACGTTCCCGAGATCGTCGAGGAAATCAAGAAACTCATCGGTAAGAAGCCAATCTTTGGCATCTGCCTTGGCCATCAGCTACTGGCACGCTCTTTTGGAGCTAAGACCTACAAATTAAAGTTTGGCCACCGCGGCTGCAACCAGCCGGTCAAAAATCTTCTGACGGGTCGCGTGCAGATTTCCTCCCAGAACCACGGCTATGCCGTCGACGAGGAATCCCTTAAAGACCTGCCGCTGGAAGTTACGCATATCAATGTCAACGATGGCACGGTGGAGGGCATGCGCCACAAAGACCTGCCGATTTTCTCGGTACAGTACCACCCGGAAGCATCGCCGGGACCGGATGACAATATGTATCTTTTCGATCAATTCTGGACGATGCTCAAGGGGGAATAAACTGTGCCAAAGAAAGAAAATCTCAAAAAAGTAATGGTCGTCGGCTCGGGCCCAATCATCATCGGCCAGGCCGCAGAATTTGACTACGCTGGGTCCCAGGCTTGCCGTTCGCTAAAAGAAGAAGGCCTGGAAGTAGTCCTCGTAAACTCCAACCCGGCTACCATCATGACCGACTCCCATATCGCGGACCGCGTCTACATCGAGCCGCTGACGCCGGAATTCCTCGAGGAAATCATCTCGAAGGAGCGTCCGGATGGCCTCTTGGCAACGCTGGGCGGCCAGGCCGGCCTGAACCTTGCGGTGCAGCTGGCTGAGCGCGGGGTGCTGGAAAAATACGGTGTCGAGCTTTTAGGTACGCCGCTGGAGGCTATCGAGAAGGCCGAGGACCGCGAAATGTTCAAAGAGACGATGCAGAAACTCGGCGAGCCGATTCCTGAGTCCACCATTGTCGAGGATGTGCCGTCGGCAGTCGAATTCGCCAACGAGATCGGCTATCCGGTCATCGTGCGCCCGGCTTATACCATGGGCGGCACCGGCGGTGGTATCGCTGAGAACGAAGAAGAACTCATCGATATCGTCATCAAAGGACTCAACTACTCGATGATCGGCCAGGTCCTCATCGAGCGCAGTGTGGCCGGCTGGAAGGAAATCGAGTACGAAGTCATGCGCGACGGCAATGACAACTGCATCACCGTCTGCAACATGGAGAACTTCGACCCGGTGGGCGTCCATACGGGCGATTCCATCGTCGTCGCACCGTCCCAGACCCTCACGGATCACGAGTATCAGATGCTCCGCAGTGCCTCGCTGCGCATTATCCGCGAGCTGGGCATCGAGGGTGGCTGCAACGCTCAGTATGCCCTGGACCCCAACAGCAACAAATACTATGTCATCGAGGTAAATCCGCGCGTCAGCCGTTCCTCGGCACTGGCGTCGAAAGCTACGGGCTATCCGATTGCTAAGGTTTCGGCCAAGATCGCCATCGGTTATACCCTTGACGAAATCACCAATGCCGTCACCCAGAAGACGAAGGCCTGCTTCGAGCCGGCCCTAGACTACTGCGTGGTCAAATTCCCGCGCTGGCCCTTCGACAAATTCGTCTACGCGGACCGCACCCTGGGCACGCAGATGAAGGCCACAGGCGAGGTCATGAGCATCGACCGCCACTTCGAGGGCGCCATCTTGAAGGCCGTGCGCTCCTTGGAGATCGGCGTGCACCGCCTGCATATGGATAAGATGGATGCCTGGGACGACGAGCGGGTCAAGAAGAACCTGGCGCGCATCAACGACGAGCGCATCTTCGTCATCGCCGAGGCCCTGCGCCGCGGCATCGCCACCGTCGATGAGATCCATGCTATTACGAAAATCGACAAATGGTTCATCCACAAGATCAAGAACATCACCGACGTGGAGACGACGCTTAAGAGCGAGCCGCTGACGCCGAAACACATGCTGGCGGCCAAGAACGTGGGCCTTGCCGATGTCTCCATTGCCGAGATCACGGGCAAATCCGTCGACGAGATCCGCACCACCCGCAAGAGCATGGGCATCCTGCCCGCCTACAAGATGGTCGATACCTGCGCCGCTGAGTTCGAGGCCGCTACGCCGTACTACTACTCGACCTTCCGCGCCGAGCAGGATGAGGTCCAGACCTCCAATGCCCGCAAGGTCATCGTCCTCGGCTCGGGCCCAATCCGCATCGGTCAGGGCGTGGAGTTTGACTACTGCTCGGTTCACTCAGTCTGGGCTCTGCGGGAGATGGGCATCGAGGCCATCATCATCAACAACAACCCGGAGACGGTATCGACGGACTTCGATATCTCCGACCGCCTGTACTTCGAGCCACTGACCACCGAAGATGTACTTAACATCATCGACAAGGAAAAACCAGAAGGCGTCATCGTCCAGTTTGGCGGCCAGACGGCTATCAACCTTGCCGCATCCTTACAGAAAGCTGGCGTCAAGGTATTCGGTACGTCAGTTGACGATATCGACCGGGCCGAGGACCGCGAGCGCTTTGACGAAGTTCTCACCCAGACCCAGATTCCGCGTCCCCAGGGCATCAGCGTCACGAACCTTGAAGATGCCATCACGGGTGCCGCAAACATCGGCTATCCGGTCATGGTCCGCCCGTCGTATGTATTAGGCGGCCGCGCCATGGAAATCGTCTACAACGAAGACGAGCTGCGCGACTACATGAGCCGTGCCGTAAAGGTCACGCCGGATCATCCGGTACTCGTTGACCGCTACATGCAGGGCACCGAGGTGGAGGTTGACGGTATCTCCGATGGCGTCGACGTGGTTATCCCGGGCATTATGGAACATGTCGAGCGCGCTGGCGTCCACTCGGGCGACTCCATTGCGGTCTATCCGCCCCAGACGCTGCCCTCGAAGGTCATCTACACCATCATCGACTATACGAAACGCCTGGCTGTAGCCCTGCACGTCAAAGGCCTCTTAAACATCCAGTTCGTCGTAGCCGATGGGGAGGTCTACATCATCGAGGTCAACCCGCGCTCCTCGCGTACGGTTCCATTCCTTTCGAAGGTCACCGATGTCAAGATGGTAAACCTTGCGACGCGCATCGCCATGGGCAGCACCTTAAAAGAACTTGGCTACAAGTCCGGTCTTGTCCCGCCGAAACCATATGTGGCCGTCAAGGCACCGGTATTCTCCTTTGCCAAGATGACCGATGTCGATATCGCCCTCGGACCTGAGATGAAATCGACGGGTGAGGTCATGGGTATCGATTACCACTATGCCCGCGCCCTCTACAAAGCCATCATCGGCTCCGGCACCAATGTGCCCACCAAGGGCTGCGTGCTCTTCACGGTGGCCGATAAGGATAAAGAAGAGATGAAACAGCTGGCCAAGGCTTTCTCGGAGCTCGACTTCCAGATCGCCGCTACCGAAGGTACCGCCAAGACCATCCAGTCCATGGGCATCGATGTGGAGATTGTCGGCAAAGTGCACGAGCGCAGCAGCGATATCATCGAGCGCATCAAGAGCGGCAAGATTAACATGGTCATCAACACGCTGACCCAGGGCAAGCACTCCTTGAAGGATGGCTTCAAGATTCGCCGCGCAACGGTAGAGCATGACATTGCCTGCCTGACCTCTCTCGATACAGCTTGGGAAGTCCTGCGCGTGCTCTCCTTCATGCGTGAACGCCGCCTGGTTTACAGCCTAGCCATTCAGGATTATGTCGGTGGTGGTGATGGCCTTGCCTAAGAAAAAAGTAACGGTTGACTCTCGTATCGTAAGCCAGCGGGAGCTTTACGACCAGGTATTCCAGCTGGTCGTAAAGGCCCCCGAAGTGGCTGAGCTTGCCGAGGCTGGTCAGTTTGTGCAGCTGCGCATCTTAAATGGCAGCTGCCTGCTGCGCCGCCCGGTGGGCATTGCCGCTGCCGATAAGGACAAGGGCACCGTCGCCTTTATCTACCGCGTGGTGGGCAAGGGCACGAAGGCCATATCGGAGCTTAAAGCTGGCGATACCATAAATGTTCTTGGACCTCTTGGTCATGGCTTTGATACTGCAGCGAAAAAACCACTGATTGTGGGTGGTGGCATGGGACTTTCCCCAGTGCTCTTTTATGCAGCTGCCCTGCAGGGCAAAGCCGATGTGCTCATGGGCGGCAAGACCAAAGGCGAGCTTTTCTGGCAGGAGCTATTCACGGGCAAGGTGCAGGATATCTTTTGCACCACCGATGATGGCAGCCTTGGCACGAAGGGCTTTACCACGACGCTTTTGCCCGAGCTTTTGGCAAAGAAGGACTATGACCTTGTGGTCGCCTGCGGCCCTGAGATCATGATGAAGGGCATCGCTAAGATCGCCAAGGAACACGGCGTGCGCTGCCAGGTATCGCTGGAAAAACGCATGGGCTGCGGGCTGGGCGCCTGCCTGTCGTGTTCGATTGATACGACCAATGGCCAGCGCAAGAAGGTCTGCAAGGACGGCCCGGTATTTGAGGCAGGGGAGGTGTTCGCATGAGTCATGTCTTACAGGAAAAAGACCAGCGCCTGCACACGAATATCGCCGGCATTACGATGAATACCCCAGTTCTTACAGCCTCGGGCACCTTCGGCTTTGGCGAGGAGTTTGCCGACTTTGTCGACCTCTCGCGCCTAGGCGGCGTCATGGTCAAGGGTACGACGCTGAAGCCGCGCCGCGGCAACGATGGCGTGCGCATCACCGAGTCGCCCATGGGCATGATGAACTGCATCGGCCTGGAAAATCCCGGTGTTGAGGTATTCTTAAAAGATACGCTGCCGCGTATCGGCCAGTATGGCATGAACGTCATCGTCAATATCTCGGGCAGCACCGTCGAGGAATACGGCGTACTGGCTGAGATGCTCGATGTCGAAGGCGTCGCCGCCATTGAGCTCAATGTTTCCTGCCCCAATGTCAAAGAGGGCGGCATCGTCTTCGGCACGGACCCCAAAGCGGCGGCTGCTGTGGTGCGCGAAGCCAAAAAACATACAAAAAAACCGGTCATCTTGAAGCTGTCGCCCAATGTCACGGATATTGTGACGATGGCTAAAGCCTGCGAGGATGCCGGTGCGGATATCTTATCGCTCATCAATACGCTCATGGGCATGGAGATTAACATCCATACCCAGCGGCCGACCCTTGGCAATATCACCGGCGGCCTTTCGGGCCCATGCATAAAGCCCGTGGCCCTGCGCATGGTCTGGCAGGTTGCCCAAGCCGTAAAGGTGCCAATCATCGGCATGGGCGGCATTTCCTGCTGGGAGGATGCCGTGGAGTTTTTCCTCGCTGGTGCCAGCGCCGTAGCCGTAGGTACGGCAAACTTTGCCGACCCGGCGGTGACCATGAAGATCTGCGATGGACTCAATGATTATCTGGCCACACGTAACCTGGATAGTATCCAGGATATCGTTGGCAAGGTCCAGATTGGTTGATTTAGAAATGAACGATTCGAAAGGAGCACGTTATGGCAGATGAACGTTTGATTGCAGCTCTTGATTTCCATACGATGGAGGATGTCAAGGAGCTCGTCAATACACTGGGAGATAGCGTATCCTACTATAAAGTTGGCATGGAACTTTTCTACAGCGTCGGTGGCGACGTGGTAAAATGGCTCAGAGCCCAAGGTAAAGATGTATTCCTGGACCTCAAACTGCATGATATTCCCAACACCGTGGCGGGCGGCCTTTGCTCGCTGATGGGACTGGGCGCCACGATGCTCAATGTGCATGCTGGTGGTGGCTATACCATGATGAAGGTCGCAGCGGAGCGCCTACACGAGGAGGCCGACAAGCGCGGCATTCCCTGCCCAAAGCTCATTGCCGTAACGGTACTTACGAGCATCAATCAGGAAGATTGGGAGGGGCTGGGGCAGGAACTGCAGATCAAGAGTGCCGTCGTCCGCTATGCAAAGCTGGCGAAAAAAGCAGGTCTCGATGGCGTCGTGGCCTCCCCTCAGGAAGCCGCCCTCATCCGCGAAGCCTGCGGCCCGGATTTCCTGATCGTGACGCCGGGCGTGCGGCCTAAGGGCGCAAGCGTCGATGACCAGAGCCGCATCGCTACGCCGGCCAAGGCATTAAGCGATGGTGCGAGCCATCTTGTCATTGGCCGCCCGATCCGCGCGGCGAAGGACCCCAAGGCTGCCGCCGAAGCCATCCTCAAAGAAATGGAGAGTGTAAGATAAATGACTGAAGCAGAAGTAAAAGAATTGCTCGTAGAGAGCCATGCCATCATGGATGGCCATTTCGTCCTGACTTCGGGCCTCCATAGCCCGCACTATGTGGAGAAATTCAACGTACTCCAGAAACCGGAGTACACCGAGAAGCTCTGCAAGGCCATGGCCGAAAAATTCAAGGATGCCAACATCGAGACCGTAGTAGGGCCGATGACCGGCGGCATCCTGCTGGCCCATGAGACGGGCAAGGCCCTGGGCACCCGGGCCATCTTCACCGAGCGTGTCGATGGCAAGATGACCTTCCGTCGTGGCTTCTCCCTGCATGAAGGCGAGCGCTGCCTGATTGTCGAGGACATCGTAACCACTGGCGGCTCCATCAAAGAAGTCATCGAAGTGGTCAAAGCCCACGGCGGCATCCCCGTAGCGGTCAGCATGCTGGTCGACCGCAGCGGTGGCAAAGCCAACTTCGGCGATGTTCCCTGCGAAGCACTTCTCCACATGAACGTCGAAACCTATAAGCCAGAAGAATGCCCGCTCTGTAAACAGGGCATCGCGATGACGAAGCGTGGAAGCACGGGGAAGAAATAACCATCTAAAAACAAGCTAAACTCTATAAAGCATAAAAAGCCCCATAAGTTAGACCAAAAATCTAGTGAACTGCTCCCCGTCAAGAGGACAATAAAAAAATATAAGATTTCTTTGGTCGGCAGATTCGTCTGCCGGCCTTTTTATGCGGCTAAATACAAGGTATGTTTCTCTATCGGTGTTAGGATACCAAGGTTACGTTGCACACGCTTGTGGTTGTAATAATGAATGTATGCTTCAATCGAACGCATAAGTTCACACTTGCTGGTAAAACGTCTGCCGTAGTACATCTCCCGCTTAAGGATGCCCCAGAATCCTTCCATAGGACCGTTGTCAATGCAATGGGCTACACGGGACATGCTTTGTGTCATTCCCTGTTTTTCCAGTTTGTGGTGGAAATTCCTGTTCGTATATTG
>FNCM01000007.1:0-19939 GCA_900100835.1 Selenomonas sp. WCT3
TGCCTCGAACTTGAACGCACTAACCGATAAACTGCAATTTCCCTGCCTCGTTTCTTTTTTGTGTGGCTATAAAAAAAAACTATCCCCTTATGAAAAATCCATATTGGAAAAAAATATTGAGACTACTATAATTTATTCTATAAAAATAACAATCATTTTCACTAAATTTCATTAAGATAGAAAGGAAGATTCCTTTATGAGCAATATTAACGAACAGGCTTTGGCCTTACATAAAAAACATCAGGGAAAACTGGAAGT
Organism: Selenomonas sp. WCT3; assembly: GCA_900100835.1. GTDB lineage: Bacteria > Bacillota > Negativicutes > Selenomonadales > Selenomonadaceae > Selenomonas_A > Selenomonas_A ruminantium_E. The sequence continues at coordinate 259 of FNCM01000007.1, forward strand.
AAAGAGCAAAGTATCCCTGACTAGTGCCAAGGATTTAACCCTGGCTTACTCGCCTGGCGTCGCTGCCCCCTGCCTGGAGATTCACGACAATCCCCAGAAAATCTACGACTACACAGCCAAAGGCAATATGGTGGCCGTCGTAACCAACGGCACGGCTGTTTTGGGCCTTGGCAACATCGGGGCTGGGGCTGGGCTTCCTGTCATGGAAGGCAAGGCCGTCCTCTTCAAGGGCTTTGCTGGTGTTGATGCCGTCCCCATCTGCCTGGACACTCAAGACCCCATGGAAGTAATCAAAGCCGTACAACTTCTTGCCCCCACCTTTGGCGGCATCAATCTGGAGGACATCAAAGCCCCCCAGTGCTTTGATATCGAAAAGGAACTGCGCAAAACGCTGGATATCCCGGTCTTCCACGATGACCAGCACGGCACGGCCATCGTGGTGGTCTCCGCCCTTATCAATGCCTTCAAACTCACGGGCAAGAACTTCCCGGACGCCAAATTTGTCGTCAATGGTGCCGGTGCCGCCGGGCAAGCCATCACCCGCCTCATTTACAGTGCTGGCGGCCGCAATATCATCCTCTGTGATTCCCGCGGTGCCATCTATGAAGGCCGTCCCAACGGCATGAATCCCTACAAAGAAGATATCGCTAAAATCACGAACCCCAAACACGAAGCTGGCCCCTTAGAATCTGTAATCCGCAAGGCAGATGTCTTTATCGGCGTATCCGTTGCTGGCTGCGTCTCCCAGGATATGGTCCGCACCATGAACAACGACGCCATCGTCATGGGCATGGCCAACCCGGAACCAGAAATCCTGCCACAGCTTGCCAAGGAAGCCGGCGCCCGCATCGTCTGCACCGGCCGCAGCGATTTCCCAAATCAGGTCAACAATCTCTTGGCCTTCCCGGGAATTTTCCGCGGTGCGCTCGATGTCCGTGCCAGCGAAATCAACGAAGAAATGAAAGTAGCTGCCGCCCAGGCCATCGCCAGCCTTATCGGGGAAAAGGAACTGAATGAAGACCACATCATCACCAGCCCCTTTAATCCGGAAGTGGCACCGGCAGTAGCCGCCGCCGTAGCCCAGGCTGCCCGCAAGACCGGCGTCGCCCGCGACCGTTCCCTTACCCCAGAGCAAGTTGCCGAGCACACGCGCCAGCTTCTTGCCCATTAAGCAACGAATAGCAAAAGGAGTATGTCCGCCACTGGACATACTCCTTTTGCTTGCCTGTCATCAGGTTTTGAACTTATTTACGGCATTTTGCATGTTGCCAGCCAGGGTCGAAAGGGCCTGGGAAGCGGCAGCAATCTCCTCGTTGGAGGCTGACTGTTCCTCCGTTGCCGAGGAAATCGTCTGGGTATTTTCCGCCGTCTTCTTGCTGACACCATCGATGGCATCGACGGCGGTGACAATCTGCTCCGCTCCAGCCGATACCTTGTTTACGGACTCATTGATTTGCGACATTTGCTGGTTGATGTCATCGACCTTTGCCATGATGTCCTCGAACTGCTCGCCCACATCACGGATGGCCTTCGTTCCCTTTGTCACCTCCTGGGTGCCATTCTGCATCGACTCGACGGCTTGAGCCGTATCTTTCTGAATCGACGAAATGCGCTCTTTTATCTGTTCCGCCGACTCCTGGGACTCAGCTGCCAGCTTCCGGACCTCCTCAGCCACGACAGCAAAGCCGCGGCCCTGCTCTCCAGCCCGAGCTGCCTCAATCGCCGCATTGAGGGACAGCAAATTGGTCTGCTGGGCGATGGCCGAAATGGCCTCGACAATCTGGCCAATCTGCTGGGAATTCTCGCCTAAAGCCTTGACAACAGCTGCCGATTCCATAACGCTCTTTTCGATAGAGCCCATCTTGCTGATGGCCTCTTCCATAAGGCTGGCACCGCGTTTGGCAGCCTCAGCTGTATGGGTCGATGCCACGGTTACCTGTACCGCCTTTTCCGACATTACATCGATATCGTGGTAAACCCCATCCACACTCTGTTTTGCTTTGTCGACTTCGTCGAGCTGCTGGGCCACCTGAGCGCTGACCTCACCGACGTTTTCCGCCACGTGCACCGCCGTATCCGCCGACTGCTGGGCATTAGCCGTGAGCTCCTCAGAAGACGCCGCCACCTGCTCTGCCGTTGTAGCCATCTGGGTGATGAGATTGCGCAGATTCTCATTCATGGTATTAAAAGCCTGGGTAAGGGAGCCGATTTCATCATGGGATTCCACCGGCAGTGCCTTCAATCCAAGGTTGCCCTTGGCCATTTCCCCTGCCTGGGCCTCTAAGGCCACCAGTGGCCGCGTGATGCGTCCTGCAAACTGGAAGCACGTTGCCAAAACCAGGATAAGCCCTACGATGGTCAGGATGCCATATACCGTTTTAAGCGTCGTAACCGAGGAAAATACGTAGTCATAGGGAACGCTCATTGCAAGCAGCCAGCCTGTACTAGGCACTACCGTATAACCGCAAATCATCTTGCCATCCCGGGGACTGTCAAAAACAAATACCCCTTTGCCCTTTTCCAGCATTTCATCGAAATGGTTACCAATGCCAGGCAAATCCTGGAACTTGGAACCAATGGCTTCATCGGTGCCAATGCCCAAGATCATGCCGTTTTTATCCGCAACGGCTGCCATGCCGGCTTCCCCCATGATACTTTAACTTATCAACCTGGGCATCCACCACCGCCAAATCGATATCCGTGCAGATGTTACCGGCAAACTGTCCGTCTTTTTTAAAGGGAGCCACCGCTGAGACAACCAGCTTTCCCGTATTCTTGTCCACATAAGGGTCCGTAAAGATCATCGTCCCGGCCTGCTTGCCATCGTTATACCAGGGACGGGTTCGCGGATCCAGCGTGCCCGTGCTCTTGTTCTGGGTACGATACGAAGCAAAATAACCATCCTCCATCCCCACATTGATGTCGAGGATTTCTTTATCCGAGGCCCCAATGGCTAACGAAGCAATGCTCTTGGTCCTGGTTTCATCGCCATTGAATTCCGTCAGTAAATCGGCCACATGCTGGGCCGAATTCCCCTTAGCCTGCAGCCAGCCATCCATCTGGGAAGCTGCATCTCCCATCGTTGCCGTCAGCTCCTGCTCTACGGCCCGCTCCAGATTGGTATCCGCCGTATAGAAACCAATGATGGATATCACCGCCATCAATGCGTCGATGATACCAGCCAAAACATAGAATTTCTGCCTAATCCCCATCTTTTTCAACCTCGCTTCCTCATCCTATAGCAAAATGTCTCTATCAAGAATGGACAAAACTCTCCTCCAGCTTTCCTCATACGCATTACTTCGACACCCTTCACAAAAATTCCTTTTCGCTATTAGAAAATTCACACTTTCTTCTTGGACAGCAAAAAAAAGGACAGGTTCCCACAGAACCTGCCCTTTTACAGTTCATCGTTTTTATGCGATTAGTCGTTCTTTTGATCCATCGTAGCCATAGAAGCGACTTTATCGTTTTCCGCCGTGCTCATGAGCTTAACGCCCTGCGTGTTGCGGCTGATAACGGAGATATCTTCGACATTGGTGCGGATGACAATACCATCCGTCGTAATCAGCATGAGCTCCTGGTCCGGACGAACGACTTTTATGCCGATGACATAGCCCGTCTTATCCGTAACCTTCATGTTGATGAGGCCCTTGCCGCCGCGCGTCTGGCTGCGGTATTCATCGGTCGGCGTACGCTTGCCATAGCCGCCCTCCGTTACCGTCAAGACCTCAGCATTGTGCGTGAGGATATCCATGCCGACGACCTCGTCGCCCATGCCCAGGCTGATTCCCTTGACACCGCGAGCCGTGCGGCCCATAGCGCGGACATCGTCCTCGGAGAAGGCAATCGCCTTACCGCTCTTGGTACCGAGCATCAGATAGCTTTCGCCATCGGTGAACTTGACGCCGATAAGGTCGTCATCGTCATCGAGGTTGATGGCAATCAGGCCAACCTTGCGCATGTTGCTGAATTCGGACAGGCTGGTCTTCTTGACGATACCCTTACGAGTTGCCATGAAGAGGTAACGGTCCGGGTCAAATCCCTTGACCTGAATAACCGCCGTAATCTTCTCGCCCTGCTCAAGCTGCAGCAGGTTGATAATGGCCGTTCCTTTGGCCTGGCGGCTTGCTTCGGCAATTTCGTAAGCCTTCAGATGGTACACGCGGCCCCGGGTCGTGAAGAACAAAATCGTATGGTGGGTCGTCGTGATGAGCATGTTCTCGACGAAATCCTCTTCCTTCGTTCCCATTCCCTTGATGCCCTTGCCACCGCGATTCTGGCGGCGGTAGGTATCCAGCGGCATGCGTTTGATGTAGTTATTGTGGGTGAGCGTAATGACCACGTCTTCCTCTGCGATGAGGTCTTCCACATCAATTTCAGAGGTATCAATGGTGAGCTTCGTACGGCGCTCATCACCATATTTTTCTTTGACAGCCTTGAGCTCATCTTTGATGATGGCCAGGATGCGCATTTCATCAGCCAGGATTGCTTTGTACTCCTCGATAGCCTTCAATACTTCCTGATATTCTTCCTGAATCTTGTCCCGTTCGAGACCGGTCAGGCGCTGCAGACGCAGATCCAGGATGGCCTGGGCCTGTTTCTCGCTGAGCTTAAAGCCCGACATCAGGGCTTCGCGGGCGATATCTGCCGTGCGGCTCTCACGAATGGTGGTGATGACGGCATCCAGATGGTCGAGGGCAATGGTCAAACCTTCCAGGATATGAGCCCGGGCCTCAGCCTTAGCCAACTCGTATTTCGTCCGGCGGGTGATGACATCTTCCTGATGTTTGATGTAATAGTGCAGAACCTGCTTGAGGTTAAGTACCTGCGGTTTGCCGTCAACCAGTGCCAGCATAATGACACCAAAGCTGTCCTGCAGCTGGGTGTGCTTATAGAGCTGGTTCAGGATGACATTCGGGTTGGAATCCTTGCGCAGATCCACTACCACCCGCATACCATTGCGGTCAGACTCATCCCGCAGGTCCGTGATGCCCTCAATCTGCTTATCGCGAACCAGCTGGGCAATCTTTTCCACAAGGCGGGCCTTGTTGACCTGGTAGGGGAGCTCCGTGACAATAATGCGGGGCTTGCCATTCGACATGGTCTCAATGTGGGCATTGGCCCGCATCTTGATGATGCCGCGACCCGTAGTATAGGCCTGACGGATACCCTCGGAACCAAGGATAAGGCCAGCCGTCGGGAAGTCCGGTCCCTTGATGACCGTCATGAGTTCCTCAACGGTAGCATCCGGGTTGTCGATTAGCATCAGCGTGCCGTCGATAACCTCGCTCATGTTGTGCGGCGGAATATTCGTCGCCATGCCCACGGCAATACCAGAGGTACCGTTAACCAGCAGCTGCGGGAACTTCGCCGGCAAAACCGACGGCTCCTTCATCGACTCATCGTAGTTCGGTACGAACTCAACCGTATCCTTGTCGATATCCTGCAGCATGAGCTCGGAAATCTTCGACATACGAACCTCGGTGTAACGCATAGCAGCCGCCGGGTCGCCATCAACAGAACCGAAGTTGCCGTGGCCGTCAGCCAACATATAGCGCATGGAGAAATCCTGCGCCATGCGCACGATAGCGTCATAAACGGAGGAATCACCATGGGGGTGATACTTACCGAGAACTTCGCCGACGATACGGGCTGATTTCTTGTACGGCTTATTGGAGCCCATACCGGCTTCCTGCATCGCATAAAGAATGCGGCGGTGTACCGGCTTCAGGCCGTCACGGACATCTGGCAGAGCACGGGCAACGATAACGCTCATCGCATAATCGATGTAGCAGTTCTTCATCTCGTGTTCCAGATTGACCGGGACTATCTTTCCATGACCAAAATCCACAATCTCACCTCAAAACAAATAGTACTTCCTTACAAAAACAAAGCCCAGCCGTATGAGCAGCCGGGCCCTTGAATTATCAATCCATACTGTTTTATTTTACCATATATTCGCTAAAAAAGCCAATGAATCAGCGTCCAATAATCTGATCGTAAATATATCCTTCCCGAACCCCGGAATCACTGTAGGTAATCCCCTTCGCTTTGAATCTACGGGCCAGCACATCGGCAATGACCAGCCCGGGGATAATCGTATGCATGCGATCCGGTACTGCCCGCATCAACGCGATGGTCATTTCCTGGGTCAGCTCATGGTCACTGACAAAATCCCCGATAATAGTCCGCAGGCGCTTCGTCTCCATGCGGGTATTGGCAGCCGGCTGATTGAATAGGATGTTGTAAAGGGCCGCTGCCCCCTTGACGGTTCCGCCGATGCCGGCAATCCCATCCACCTGGATACCGGCAAATTCTGTGGCACCAGACAGTATCTCTTCTGCCACTGCCTCCATCTGCATACACTCCGTGAGAGTCGGCAGCAGTCCTGCAACATACTGGGTGCGAAAGGCCAGCGACCCCATGGGCAGGCTGGTCTTATACTCAATCTTGCGGTTGCGGTAGGTAACAATCTCCGTACTGCCGCCGCCAATATCAATCAATAAACCATCCTCAGACTGCAGGGTTCGCGTAGCCCCGATAAAGTCAAAGGTCGCTTCCTCATCACCGGTAATGACCCGAATCTTAAGGCCTGTCCGCTCCTCAATCTGGCTGACGGCCTCCCGGCTGTTCTTCGCATTGCGCAGGGCCGCCGTCGTAAAGGCCGAAACATTTGTTATCCGGAAGGTTGCCAAAAAAGACTTGAACTCCTCCAAAATCTCCACAGCCTTATCAATGCCCTGCTGCTGCATCATGCCATCTCGCAGATAACCTGCCAGTCCCACTGTATGCTTTTTCTTGAGCAGCAGCTCTATATGACTGCCCTCTATCAAATAAATTGCCATGCGTACCGTATTCGAGCCAATATCTATGATTCCATGAAGCATTTCCTTCGTCTCCTATCATCTTGGTTCTTGTTCTCTGCGGTTAGACTATAAATTTTCTTAATTGTAGTAATTCGTCATACAAAACCATATCCCTTTACAACTTAACATATTTTTTGTATAAAATTTTACAAACTCCCCCTATTGAAATCACTTCGCAAATGTTGTATTATATTTATGGGAGAACACCTACATATTGTATATGTGGGTGTAGGCAGAAGGTATAGAGGCGGCAAAAGCGGGAACGTTCGGTTGTTCCCGCTTTTGTATTGCCCGCACCTATGCTAAAATAAAGATGGAATTTATTTGCCAAAAATTTTTTAGGAACAGTAAGGATGCAGATATTATGACGAATAGGATTTATGCACTTGTCGGCCCCCATGCCGCCGGCAAGTCCACCATAGCTTCCAAGCTCATTGCTATGGGAATTCATTTCATCCCCACGTATACCACTTATGCTTTTTCCGAACGCGGAAGAGCCAATAAAAAATTTGCGCAACTCTATCGCAGCGTGAGCCGCGAACAGTTTAAGCAACTGGATTTGGTCATCCAATTCACCCACAAAGGCGATTCCTACGGCATTCGCAAGAATGATATCCTCGATTCTCTCAAGGACCACCAAATCAGCGTCATGATTCTTGAAGTCAACGGTATCAAGCAGCTTAACAAACTCATCCGGAAAAAACTCGTTACGGTCTATCTCATGGCTGACTATATGACCCTGGTAGACCGCATGCTAAACGAAGGCTACACCAACGACGAAATAAAATACCACCTCCAATACGCCGAAAACAATAAGGAATTCGACAGTTGGAAGATAACGGACCACGTCATCAAAAACACCGGTGAACCCCAGGACGCACTTGCTCAGCTCCTGACCATTATGGGGCTCACCACCGTCGTGCCGCAAAAAGAATTCGACGCCATGATATAATAACGACTCCAATACTGATTTACCGCCAGACATTGTCTGGCGGTTTTTCTATTAAAAAACGCCCTTTTTCTCTTCAAAAAACAGGAGAAAAAGGGTAAAATATTATACGGATATAAAAAATTTATTAATAGGAAGTGGTTGGATTATGATAGCAAAATATCGACAGCAAAAAGGCGCCATTTTAGCATTGACCGCTTTGATATTTCCCCTATTGATTGCCTTCACCGGAATCGCCATCGATTTTGGCAATGTATACCTCCACAAATCCATCCTGCAAAACTCTGCTGATGCGGCTGCTCTAGGCGGCGCAAAGATGCGGCTTAACGGAAAATTCGATAAGGGTACCGCCGACAAAAAAGCAAAAGCCTTGATCAAAGATAATCAAAAATACGCCCTGAGTGATGACCCTTATCTTGCCGTGAAGAAAAGCAAAAGCAATCCGAAAAAGACCCAGTATTATGTGGTTAAACTCACGGAAAAAGTACCGATGATATTCCTGCGGTATTTTAATTTTGAGTTCATGGAAATATCCGCCCATGCCAATGCGAAAATCTACACGGAAAGCACCTCGCCAACCTTTCCGCTATTCAACAACCTCGTAACATTCGAGAACTCTTTTTATGTTGTGAATTCCAACCAGAAAGAGTTCAATGGCAATATCATCCATACCAATAAGAATGCCTCTGTAGATATAAAACATGATATCAATAGTTCAGGAACTGATGAATGTAATCTGCAAGACTCATCTGGAAGGAAATGGAATCCAAGCGGTGATGACTATTATAACGGCAGTCTGGCCATACCGCTCGATGATTCGAAAAATAAATCCCTGAAGGATTATATCGAATCACTGAAAAATTCCAGCTCCACAAAAAAGATATCCATGCAGAACGACATCCACTCGCAAACCCTGCATTCTTCTGACCTTTCCAAATCAAAAGTAATCTTTGTCGATGGCAGTGGCGATGGCGATAAAATCGTCAGCCGCATTGAGCTCGATGGACCAATTGATTCGGACCCCAACGCTACGCATATTCTCATCGTCACCAAGGGAACCGGCAATCTAATTGTCAAAAAAGATATCAATTGCAAACTGCTCTATATCAATCTAAGCTATGACAATTTCGCCATCGAAACCGACAGCAATTCGGATGTTACTTTGCACGCGGCAATCTATGCGCCAAATGCCGGCGAATTGAACTGGAACCCTAGCGGAATCAATTTCTATGGTTCCCTGGCTTCTAAAAACGTCAAAATACAGTCTTCGAGCCGCACCTTTACCCACGAATCCCCCGACATTTCCGGTGGCGATGGCGGCACTGCTTCCGCCGATGTTTCGCTCGCCGATGACAGTGATGTTGATTGGAGTTAATTCACAGCGCGAAATACCATATTTTCCGCTATTCCCAGCCGCTTGATTTCCCCCGCTGGAAGTTCGATAACGGCCCAGGCTTTCAGGCAGCAGGAAAAGCCAATCCAGGGATGAATGTTTTCTGCGGTTTTTACCACCCGGTAATTTTTATCCAGATAGACAACATCTATCCGGAACCGCATAAAACACATGTGGATACTGTTGCAGGGAGCGATTAATAAACCTGTCCCCTGCGCTAATTTCTTTCTTCCCATAAGACCTAAAAAACGCCGAAAAAAAGAATCCGCTACTTCAATCTGAAGTAACGGATTTTTTTTCTTTTCAGCGCCCGTTACTTGTAAGGATAAAATCTTCATACCGAGCACTTCTTTCTTTATAGAATTTTACAGATTTTTCATCAACGACAACAGCGATGGTACCAGCGCCACGACGAACAAAGCCGGGAAAATAAACATTACCAACGGAAAGATAATCTTTACCGGTGCCTTCATGGCTTCTGCCTTTACATACTGGCGCCGCCGCTCGCGGATATTATCGGCTTGATTTTTCAGCGTCTTGCCCATACTCGTACCGAGCCGTTCCGCCTGGATAAGCGAAGTCATAAACAGCGAAACATCCTGCACCTTGCAGCGACTGGCCACATTATGCATAGCCGTCCGCCGCACCATGCCCATGCGGATATCCTCCTGCATTCGCTGGCATTCTTCCACAAAGGGCCCCTTCATGCGGTCGGTAATCTTGCGCAGGGACGCGTCAAAGGATAGTCCGGCCTGAACACTGACGCAGAGAAGGTCGAGCACCTCCGGCAATTGATGCTGGATGGCCGCCTGCCGCTTTTGAATCATGATATTCAAAAAGACAACGGGCATAGCACCACCGAGCAGGCTGCCCAGAATCAAAAACATCATCTTTTGAACCAGTGCATAATGACCATTCCAGGTCATCATAAATATCAATCCAAACATAGCGCCTGCGCCTAACAAGCACGAAAAGACGAATTCATTCACCGTCCATTCCTTAGCTTTGCCCGCCATGGAAATCCTGGCCGCAATGACGGCATACCACTCTTTCGGTGCCATTTGGGTCATCGTCCGGGCGATTGACTGCCTCAATGGCTGAACTACGCGCTTAGCAAACGGAATATCCTTAAGCGTTTTTCGCTTTGCCACCAACTTTTTATCAGCTGGCAGCTGCAGATTCCCATGGTCTTGAATGCTCAGGATACGCTGATGGATTTGCGACTGGGGGCGAATCTTTTTTTCTATCAGGCCAAACAATCCCAGAAATACGAGGAGTGAGACCGAAAATGCAAAAAGAGCAACCATCATCAAAATACACTCCTGTCATAAATCTCAGCACTGCCGCCATTAGGCATAAAGAAATCCTCAGGAAGTTCCACCCCGTTAAGCTCGAATTTATCCAGGAATCCCGGCTGAAGCCCCGTCGGCACAAAATGGCCGATGGCCTTGCCGTTTTCATCAAAACCAGTCTGCTCATAGCGGAAGATATCCTGGGTGGTAATCGTGTTATCCTCCATATGCTGAACTTCCGTTATATACGTAATCTTGCGGCTGCCATCGCGAATGCGGGACTGCTGGATGATGAGGTCAATAGCCGAGGAAATCTGCTCGCGGATAGCCCGTACGGGAAGTTCTAACCCACTCATAAGCACCATAGTCTCAAGACGGGATAAGGCATCCCGGGGACTATTGGCATGGGCCGTCGTCAGCGAACCATCATGACCAGTGTTCATGGCCTGCAGCATGTCGAGGGCCTCACCGCTTCGAACCTCACCGACGATAATGCGGTCTGGGCGCATGCGCAGGGCGTTGCGCACCAAATCGCGGATGGTAATCTGCCCCTTGCCCTCAATATTTGCCGGCCGGGACTCCAGCGTCACCACATGCTCCTGCTGGAGCCGCAGCTCGGCAGCATCCTCGATGGTGACAATGCGCTCCCGTTCCGGGATAAAGGAGGAAATAACATTGAGGGTCGTGGTCTTACCAGAACCAGTACCGCCCGATACTAAAATATTAATGCGCGCCCGGACACAGGCCCGCAGGAAGGTAGCCATTTTCTCATCCATCGTGCCAAAGGAAATCAGATTCTCCACCGTAAGTGGCTTCTTGGAAAATTTACGAATCGTAATGGCCGGCCCCACCAAGGACAGCGGCGGAATGATGATGTTGACACGGGAACCATCCTCAAGACGTGCATCTACTAATGGTGAAGATTCATCAATCCGGCGCCCCAGCGGCGTCAAGATGCGCTCAATGATATTCATGAGATGGGCGTTGTCGTGGAATTTCACATCAGTATATTCCAGCTTACCCAAGCGCTCCACAAATACCTTTTTCGGCCCATTTACCATGACCTCGGTAATGGAATCATCATCCAGCAGCGACTGGATAGGCCCCAGCCCTAACATCTCGTCCTGAATGTCCTCGATGAGGTGTTTTACCTCGCCGCGGGAAACGGCAAACGGCTCTTCCTCCATGACTTCCTGGCAGTATTTGCTGATGACCGTTTCCACTTGGTGGGCATCTTGATTGACTGAGGAAAGCACCCGCTGTTCATCCGGCGTCATTTCCTCGACGATGCGCTGATGGATACGATGCTTGATATTCTGGTAGGAAGCCTCCTCCGCCATATCCTGATTTTCCTCATGGGAGGAAAAAATCATAACCTGCCTGTTTTTCCCATCCATACGCCCCAGGCGCGTAAGTAGCGACATCGTATCTCACCTCCCATTATGACTTATCGACATTTTTCTCGTTATACATCTTGTACTGGATATTTATATCAAAAGCTTTCACTTTATTGTTGTCGTTTTCATTTTCCTTCGCAAAGAAATTCAATAGGGTATTTATCGTATTGCCTAATACGGAGTGCTCATTCAACGGGGCATTTATCTTGACTAACACATCGTCATCCTTTGATGTGATGGAAAAATTCCCCATGGTATAAACGTCTGAAATCAAGACTTTATTTCGGTACTTGTTGCAGATTGCCTGATATTTTCCCTCACGCTCTTTTTGCTTATCCTTTTCACTACGGGTATTATTGTTCCTGTCTTTCGAGGCTACCGAAACGATGGCCGCCTCACGGGCACTGTCGCGGGCAATATAGGTCAATTGCAGGTAATCGGCAAAGGCAAAACTAAAATAAGCAACGGCTAAAACTATGAATAGAAAAAAAGGAAAGGTGACGGCAAATTCCACCATACTCTGGCCCTTTTGAAACAAACGCATCTACCGTCACCTCTCTAAAAACATAATATTATCTACAAGAAAAATAATTATATCGATTAATTAGCAGTAAATCCCTCAACTGATGTTTTTACTTTAGTAAATCCTGCACTTACAGCAGCCTGGAAATCCCCACCCTTACCAAATACAACTGCAGCAACGCCAACGATGAAAGCGACAATCAGGGCATACTCCACCATACCCTGAGCTTTCTCACTCAGATAACGTGCTTTCAGATACTCAAGAATCTCCTTCATATTAAGTTCCTCCCTTAAAAAAATAGAATAATATATTTATGTAAAACCCCAAAGGGCATCACATATCACACTTTGATATCGACAATCTTGCGGATGACCAAAAAGCCGATAATCTCCATGACGACGGCCACGGCGATGGCAATCCGCCCGGCGGTCTCCTCAAATAAAGGCCGCATGTAGTCGGGACTTACCGTTGTCAAAAACAACCCCAAGGCTACCGGCAGTAAGGCCAGCACGATGCCCGACATCCTGCCCTGGGCCGTCAAAGCCATGACTTCCCGCCGCATGCGGACCCGTTCCTGAATCGTTCCGCTGATGGTGTCGAGAATCTGGGCGAGATTGCCTCCCACCTGGCGCTGAATCAGCACGGCGGTGACCACGAGCTCAAAGTCGGGGCTTTCCACGCGTTTTTGCATGTTCTCCAGAGCCGTCTCCAGGGTTGCACCGACATTTACCTCATTGACCACCTTCTGGACTTCCCGGCCGATTGGCGCGTCCATCTCCCGGGCGATTAGCTCAAAGGCCTGCATAAAGCTGAATCCCGCCCGCAGGGCATTGGCCACCATGGTCAGCATATCTCCAAGCTGGTTCGTAAAGGCTTTCTGTCTTCGTTTTATGCTGATATCCAGCAGTATGAGACCTAGAATCACACCGGCAAAACCTGCCGCTAAAGCTATCCACGGATTTAGCGTGGCTGCCAGTGTGAGGATGGCACAAAAAACTCCGAAGATTGCCAGGATGACTTCAAATTCAGACCCCAAGAGCGGCCAGTCGGCCTGCTGCATCTTGAAGTCCAGCTGGTTTCCCTTCTGGATATTTTGCACCTTTTGGGCGGCTTTCCGGACAAATTCCCGGAACTGCCCTTTGACTTTTTTGCGTTGCCGTTGCCGGAGCTGCTGCTGCCGGAGTTTCACCGCATTGCCTGAGAAGTACTCCATGCGATTGACGATGTTTTTATGTTCCCGCGCCTTGATGCGCAGCAGCATCAGAAACATCGTCAGGCAAAGGATTGTGACGGCTAATGCTAGGATAATTCTCATGACTTGTCCCACCTGATTCTACGGCCACGGCCGGTGATTTCATCAGCCAGCCGGTCTACACTTCTGGCCAACGGGCTGTCCGGCCGGATGTCGCTGGCCATTTTGCCATTATCCGCCGCATCGGAAACGATGGCGTATTCGTTCGGGATAATGGCCGTTACGGGATACCCCAGCTTGTCGGAAAGCCTTTGTTTCGACTGGCTGTTGCAGGGTTCCACCCGGGTAAAGATGGCCTTCACCCGTTCCTCGTAATCCTCCCAGTCCTTGAAAACCTCCAAGGCCCGTTTCGTATGGTCGATTTCATAGGCGTCGTTTATCATGCTGACCATAAAGGTGGTATTGGACTTCTCCGCCGCCGCAATGCTCGTGGGATTAAACCCTGGCGGCACGTCAATCAGCAGGTAGCGGAAAAGGCTTCGGCTCATGCTGATGATGTTTTCCAGCCGCCGTATCGATACCTTGTCGCTTAAATTTGGCGTCTCAGTACCGCAGAGCACGCTGACATTCTGGGTCACGGGCATGTAGTAGGAATGCAGGCTTATTGGCGACAGGAACTTGGCATCCCGGGCCGCTTCGACAATGGTCGATTTCGGCGCCAGATTGAAGAACACCGCCATATCCCCGAATTGCAAATCCGCATCGATAATACCCACCTGCTCATGGGTTTTACGGGCCAGCGCTACCGCCAGATTGGCAATCAGGGTAGTCTTGCCGCTCTTGCCCTTCGGGCTGAAAAATACCAAGGTTTCACAGCCGCTCTCCGAACCCATTTTGGCAAAGGTATCTACCGCCTCCTGCAACTCTACCCCGGTAAAGGGTTTTATGATATACCCGCGGGCGCCGGCTTTGACGATATGGCTGGCACTTTCGGCCTGCCATTTCTCGCCCATGCAGAGAATGGATGCCTTAGGATATACCTTGAGGAAGTCTGCAATGAGCGCCACGGAATTCTGTTTTTCGATATCGAGCAGGATGAGATTCGGATTGAATATCGCCCCTTGCCCCAGCGCATCACTTATCGACTGATAACGGGCTACGAGTTCGAATCCATTGGTTCCCTGCACCACCTGCGTGAGCTTTTCGAGCATCAGGCGGTCGCGTTCTACGAGCAGTACGCGGTTATTCATCGGACTTCCTCCTTTCTTGTAAGCGTCTTAGCCAAAAATGCGGCTGAGCCAGGACTCCCCAACATAGTCGTCCATCCCTTCGTCACTCTCTTCATAGCCCTGATTCGTATAACGGGCTACGAGGTCGCGCAGTGCCTCACCGAGTTCGGTGCGTTCCTGTTTGAGTACCAGCGGGATGCCCTCTTTGATGGACTGGCTGGCCGCCCGGAAATCATTGGGCAGGATATGGTAAAACGGCTCTCCGAGCAGCTTTTCCACATCATCGATGCCGATGCGGGTCTTCGCATTGCTCCGGTTGAGCACCATGCGAATCTTGTGTTTATCGTAGTTCAAGTCATTGAGTGTATCGCTGCCGATTTTCATATTCTTGATGGTGGGGATGAAATCCACGATGCCCAAAAACGTCACGATAGTCGATAAATCCAGCAGCGCCAGATTGAGCACACTGAACATCGAAGTCGTATCCACAATGACATAATCAAACTTGGTCTGCAGTTGGCGGATGGCCCTGATGGCGTAATCCGATTGGATGTTATAGGCTTCTTCGAGCTTCTTCGGCGCCGCCAGCACGTAGAACACTACTCCGCCGTATTCATAAGGGGTCAGGTATTCTTCTACATGGCAATTTTCGCCCTGCATGAGCATGACCTGCTGGACATCAGCCAGCGTCCGCTGCGGCAGCAGCTGCAAATAGTTGCAGACATCGCCAAACTGAAGGTCAAAATCCACCAGGCAGACGCGCTTTTGCTGGCGTGCCAGCTCAGACGCCATATTACAGCTGAGAAGCGTCTTTCCAACGGCAGAAGCCGTACTGAAAAAAGTAAACACCGCACCATGGATTTCTTTTTCAATATCTGGCATGATGATGTCTCCCTCCTGCCTTACTGCGCCCCTTGAATCACTTCAGGTTTCTGTATATTATCCAGCGAATAAACCGTAGACGTTTGTTTTGGCGCTTTGACCACAGCAGGCTTTATAGCCGCCGCAGCCTCTTCGGCCTGTTTTTCCTCGGCTATCTCTTGGCGCAAAGCCGCCAGCCGCTCGGCAAAACTGCCAGCCTGTGGCTGCGGCTCTGCCGCTGTTTCTTTCGCCACTTTGGGCGTTTTTTTCGTTTTTGCCGGCTTTTCTTTCTTTTCTTCCTGCTTGGGCGGCAGCTCCTCGTTGAGGTCTACCGACGGCATTTTCTGCTTTTCACGGCGGCTTTCGATATACGCGTCCTTCATCTTGTCAGACATGCTGGTACGCGTCTGCTCATTGACTACGCGCGGGGTAATCAGTATCATGATTTCCGATTTCTGCCGTGACTTGTTGTGATACTTAAAGAGTTCCCCAACGACCGGGATATTGCCCAAAAGCGGCACTTTGCTGATGGTCTGGCTGTCCTCCGAGTTCAGCAGACCACCGATGGCCATGGTCATGCCAGTCGGAATGTTGACGACTGTCGTTGCCTGGCGCGTTATTAGTCCCGGCATATTAAACCCATTTACCGTAACGGCATTGGACCAGTCAAGCCGGCTGACAATCGCCTGCACATCGGCCGTGATATTGCCGTCGTTATCGACGGCCGGCTTCACGAGATTGAGCTGGATGCCATAGGGCTTGTATTCAACCGATACCGTATCGTTGCTTTTCATCGGCACGGGAATCTGGCCGCCCACAAGGATGCCGGCCGTTTTGCCGCTCATCGTGGTAATATTCGGGCGGGATATGATTCGAGCCTTGCCTTTATTGACCAAGGCATGAATATCGGCATTTATCTTGGAAAAATGGGTAAACAGCCAGTTGCGGTTATACCAGTGATTTCCCTGGTCGCGTGTCTTGCCATAGGTTTCGCCGGCATAAAATGAACCGGTAGAACCATTGGTAACCTTCGTCCAATTGGAGTCCTGATTGTACTCGACATTCGACGGCGAGCTGTATTCGACGCCGAGCTGCTTGGCCGCATCGGAATTGATTTCGATGACCATGGCCTCGATATTTATCTGGTCCGGATTCGTCATCTCGAGCAGGTTTACGACTCTGGCGCTGGTGTCGATGGCTTCATCGCCTTCGATATTCGAAGCAATACCAGACACATTATCCTGCATCTTTTTCGTCACTTTTTTCGTCTGCGCTACTGTGTCATCCCCGACATACAAGCAGGCAATCTTAAAAGCCAGTTCTTTTTCGTATTGGTTTTCGACATGCCCCTTGAGCAGGACACGATCGCCAACCATCGTTACTTCTACATGGGGCAGGTCAATCGCTTTTTCGATAATAGCCGCGAGCCCCTTATCCTCTTTGGATACCGTAACGCTGTACTCCTGGCGCATACCGTTCTTGGTCCAAATGTTCAGCGTTGTAGTTCCCGGTGCAAAGGCCACGACATTTAAGGCACTTGCCCCGAGAATCTTCACATCCGCAATCTTCGGATTGGCCACAGCCACCCGGGAGATACCACTGCCGGTATTGAGGTAGTAAGACTGATTAACCCCTAGCCAGATTGGCTGGACATAGGCATAAGCCGGCGCCGGTGCCACTAAGGCAGCCGTTGCCGCCACCATTCCAAAAGCGAGGGCTTTTTTCCATTGCATCATGTTAATTTACCCCCACTTTACTAGAATCCACACCGCGTATCACTTCGATGCTGTTTCCATAATCCGCCGTTACCGGTCTGGTTGGCAATTTCGCCGGGGCCGGTGGGGTATAGTGAACCGGCTCGGTGCGCGTCACTACTGGCGCTGTCGGTTGCGTTTGCTGCGGCTGCTGCGGTACCGATTTCTTGTCCCCTGGTATAAAATAATCCTTGTCGAGGGTAAACAAATCCGTTGGATTATACGGACGCAATACCAGATAGATCGTTCCCTTCTGGGAGGCAACGGCCAATTTCAGCGCTTCATCGAGGGGCAGGGCTACGGTTGCCGTTGCCATAGCATCTTTTGAACCCTCGATTTTCCCTTCGTTCTTGTCCTTCGACTTATCTTTCTCGTCACTGTTCTTTTCGTCGCCAGTTTTAGCGGCCTCTTCGCCAACTTTGTTGATAGCCAGCAGCAAAACATTCTGCATCAACACTTCGCCCTTGATGCCATCCTCCTTTTTGCCACTGATAACCATGATGTCGACGTAGTCCCCCGGTTTAGCAAAGCCGGAAACACCGGTTATATCGGTGATGGCCACCGACACGGCCCGGCAGTTCGGCGGAATCGTCCCGGTAAACCCAGCCATGCGGACATCGGTATAAACCTTCTTGTCCGTCACAATGTCCCCCTGCTGAATTGCCGTACTGGCAGGGTGATCCATCGCCTCCGCTACATCGCCAAAAGCTCCTTCCGGCACAATATCCGCCGGAACTTCCACTACCTTGAGCATATCGTCCTTGACGATGGTACGCTCCGGTATATCCTGTTTGGCCACAACTACTTTGACCTTCAATTCCTTGCCCGCACTCTTCGTATTGGAATCCACTCCTGATAGCGAAAAGTAGACGAGCAATCCCATAAAACAGCTGAACATAACCGCCATAATAACCCATTGCCGGTAGGTGATCTTGTCCAGTAAATCCTTGAAATTTCCCGATGAATTAGGCATTTTCAACATTTACGAAAGTCTCCCCGTTATTAAGTTTCAGTCTAAAAGTCCTATTATTTTTCCTAATTTAATTCTAAATAACAACATGAGTATAACATACTTCTTCGTGTTATAGAATGATTTTTATTAAATTTTTTTAATATTTTCCTCTTATTTCTTATACATTTTCCCTATAGTAAGGCATAAAATGTCATAAATTAACTAAAAATATAGCAAAAATAAGGAACTTGCTTTCATTTACTTTTTTTACCAAATATGCTATGTTCAAGGAGATTAATATAAAATGAAAAGAGGATTAATTCATGACAGATACCATTATTTTGCTGCTTATGACTATTATCCTAGCGGTTTTCCTGAGCATTGGAGGCAATCGCTGGATTGATAAACTCTACGCTGCATCACCTGCCATTCTCACCTTTCCCCATGACATAGCTAAACGCAGTTTTATTCGTCACAAAGGACTGGCCTTTTTGCTCGGCGTTTTGTTTTCCCTGACCGCCCTGCGCCATCCCGGCATACTTCCGCTCCAGCTCTATTTTCTCTTCGCCTTTGAGTACCTGCTGCTGCTCTATACCTTTACCGATTTTGAGCAGCAGGTCATCTTTGACAATATGCTGCTGCCCTTTGCGCTACTTGGCGGCGTCTATACCATCCTAATGGATAAGCCAGTCTTTGATCATGGACTGGCAGCAGTGGCCGGCGGCGCCCTTTTCCTGCTGATTTCCATTCTGACGCGAAGTGGAATAGGTGGGGGAGATATCAAGCTCATCGCCTCTCTGGGACTTTGGCTTGGCACCGATGCACTGCTGGCCATTACCATCACCGGGCTCATCCTTGGCGGAATAGCCGCCCTACTGCTGCTCCTTACCGGCCAGAAAAAGCGAAATGAATACTTCGCCTACGGTCCATACTTCACCATCATAACGATAATCATCACCGTCTATTAAGCAAAAAGGGACAGTAAAAAACCTTTACGTTTACATAAAAGACAGAAGCCCTCATAAGTTAGATTGATTAATCTGACTTATGAGGGCTTCTGCTAAATGATCAACGTACTTTTTACCAATTACAGTTTGCAGGGGAGTATTACCCAGTTCGTGTTCGAGGTAAGTCGCCGGTGGCGGGGGCCCCAGTACCAACGCTCCACTCGGTGACAACCCGCTACAAGAAATTTTTGCCTTTTAATTAAGAGTTGGAAAACAGTTAAACGCGCTTCGCTTGGACGAAACTGCTTTTCCAACGAGAACGC
>FNCM01000007.1:20179-131425 GCA_900100835.1 Selenomonas sp. WCT3
GATAAAAATTTCGTTTAGAAAAACATCTCCCGCGTAGTGTTGGCACTGCCCCTAGCGGCGGCGAAGAGCTGCTTCGAATAAGGCTCCGCTAACCGATAAACTGTAATTTCACGCTTTTTTAGCGGATATGGGCTTCAGCGGCCTGCTGACGCAGACGGGCGATACGCTCAGCGGTTTCCGGATGCGTGCTGAACAAGTTGGCAATGGCTTTGCCAGACCCTTTCAGCGGGTTGACGATATACATATGGGCCGTAGCTGGCTGTGCCTGTGCCATCGGCTGAGCATGCGTTGCATAATACTCGATTTTCTCCAGGGCATCAGCCAAATAATTCGGATTGCCGCAAATTTCACCGCCATCATGGTCGGCCTCATACTCACGCGAACGGCTGATGGCCATCTGAATCAGCATAGCGGCAATCGGTGCCAGAATAACCATTGCCAAAGCGGCAATCGGGTTGCCGCCATCCTCGTCATCCGAGTTGCCAAAGAAGGCCAGGAACTGTGCCGAGTAGGTGATAACCGTTGCCATCATAGCCGCAATCGTTCCCGTCAGGATGTCGCGATTCTTAACATGGGAGAGCTCATGGGCCAAGACGCCGGAAAGCTCATTATAATCGAGCACATTCATGATTCCCGTCGTAACGGCCACAGCTGCATGATCCGGATTACGGCCCGTGGCAAAGGCGTTGGGAACATCGCTGTTGATGATGCACACCTTCGGCATGGGGAGGTTGGCATTAGCGGCCAGTTTCTCCACCAGCTGGAAAAGCTGCGGAGCATCTTCCCGGGAGATTTCCTGCGCACCGGCGGATTTCAATGCCATCGTATCGCTGAACCAGTACATGAACATATCCATACCCAGCGACAGGATCAGCATAGCCATAAGACCGGCTTTGCCGCCAATCAGGCCGCCCACAAACATCATCAGGGCTGCCAATAGAACCATTAAGAAAAGAGTCTTGAGATTATTCATGATTTCGTCACTCCTTATTGTGATGATTGATATACCAGCCAATCGCTAAAACGGCTGCTACAAAAATAATTTTCATATACAGGGCGTAGGGGAGGAGAAGGGCACCAACTGCCTTATCCGCAACCATGAGTTCCGCTGCGGTATAGCCGAGGATGGCCGCACCAGCATAAATCAGCGCCGGCACTTTCAACATGATCATCAGGAAAACCTGAGCACCGAAAAGCACGATGGGGATGGAAATCAGCAAGCCGCATATAATCAGGCTCCATTTTCCATCGGGTACGGTATTGGCGACACCAGCCAGCGATAATATATTGTCGATGCTCATGATAAAGTCGGCAATCAAAATCGTCCGCACCGCCGCCATAAAGGTCGTCGGCTGGCCGGCATCTTCGCCCTTTTCTTCCCGGTGGTCTGTGACCAGCTTTACCGCGATGTACAAGAGCGCCGCACCACCGATTGCCTCAATATAGGGCGTTGCCAAAATCCCCGTAGCAAACAGCGTGCAGACAATGCGGATAAACACCGCACCAAAACCACCGATCAGGATAGCTTTGCGCCGGTTATGATGCGGCAGATTCTTGCACGCCAAGGCGATAAGAATCGCATTATCCCCGGACAGCAGTAAATCCAAGAGCAAGATTCCCGAAAAAGCTGCCAGCCATTCCGGTGAAAACATACCAGTAAATAAATTTTCCATCTTCGTTATCACTTCTTCTTTCTGTACCAAAAAGACCTTGACCTATATACAGTCGTAATATGACTTTATATAAGATCAAGGTCTCGCTTACTAACGATTAGCCGGCCGTACCGGGATGCTCCAGCATCCGTACTGACGATATCAGGCCGTTCAGCTACTCCCCTTGTGGGGTATAGATTTAGTTGACTATGGCTATAATATACCATAGCCGTTTTGACTTTGCAAGCAAAAATGTCAAAACGTCAGCTAAAAATTCGATTAAATATCCAAATTGCGGACGAGTTTTGCATTTTCCTCGATAAACTGACGACGCGGCTCAACTTTGTCGCCCATGAGAATCGTGAACAGTTCATCCGCCGCTTCGGCATCTTCCATATCCACTCGCAGCATCGTGCGCGTCTCCGGGTCCATGGTCGTCTCCCAAAGCTGTTCTGGGTTCATCTCGCCCAGACCTTTGTAGCGCTGAACCGTAACGCCATCGCGGCCGACTTCATCGAGTTTCTTGGCGAGCTCTTCATCGCTGTACGTGTACCAATGTTTCTTGGCCTTGCGAATCTGATAGAGCGGCGGCTGCGCAATAAATACATGGCCATGCTCAATCAGCGGTTTCATATAGCGATAGAGGAAGGTGAGGAGCAGCGTACGGATATGCGCACCATCGACATCGGCATCGGTCATGATAATGATCTTGCCGTAACGGCGTTTTGCCAGGTCGAAATCCTCACTGATACCCGTACCAAAAGCCGTTATCATCGTACGGATTTCGGCATTGGCAAAAATCTTGTCCAGGCGTGCCTTTTCGACGTTGAGGATTTTACCGCGCAGCGGCAGGATAGCCTGGAAACGGCGGTCACGTCCCTGTTTTGCCGAACCGCCTGCCGAATCACCCTCGACGAGGTAAATCTCGGCCTGCTCCGGATCTTTGACCGAGCAGTCTGCCAGTTTGCCCGGCAGGCTGGATACCTCCAGTGCATTCTTGCGGCGGGTGAGCTCACGGGCCTTGCGGGCAGCCTCACGGGCACGAGCGGCCATGATAGCCTTCTCGATGAATTTCTTCGTGATGACCGGGTTCTCCTCGAAGTATTCCGACAGTCCTTCACTCACGATGCTGTCGACAATACCACGAACCTCACTGTTCCCCAGTTTGGTCTTGGTCTGACCCTCAAACTGCGGCTCGCGGATTTTAAGGCTGATGACACAGGTAAGGCCCTCGCGGACATCATCACCGGAGAGGTTGCCGTCTTTGTCCTTGAGGATGCCCTGTTTGCGGGCAAAATCATTAGCTGCACGCGTGAGTGCCAGTTTGAAGCCAGCCAGATGCGTGCCGCCCTCCTCCGTGTTGATATTGTTTACGAACGAGTAGATGTTCTCCTGGTAGCTGTCGTTATACTGCAGCGCAACTTCTACCACCGTATCATCCTTTACGCCGTTGAAATAAATCGGCTGCGGATTGATTTTTTCTTTTTTGCGGTTCAGATGCTCCACAAAGGAACTGATGCCGCCCTCGAAATGGAACGTTTCACTGCGAACTTCTTCGCCGCGCTCGTCATGCAGGGCAATCGTAATGCCATGGTTGAGGAAAGCCAGCTCGCGCAGACGGTGACGAAGGGTCTCATAGCTGTAGGTCGTAACCGAGAAAATCTCCGGGTCCGGTACAAAGTGGACGCGTGTACCCGTAGTCTCCGTATCGCCCGTAACCGTCAGCGGCTGCTGGGTGACACCGCGTTTGAAGGAAATCTCATGGATTTTACCATCGCGTTTTACCTGAACATCCATCGAAGTCGAAAGCGCATTGACGACAGAAACACCGACGCCATGCAGGCCGCCCGATACCTTATAACCGTCGCCGCCGAATTTACCACCGGCATGGAGGACCGTCAAAACGACCTCAACGGCCGGCATGCCGCTTTCGTGCATATCAACCGGAATACCACGGCCATTATCGACAACCGTGATGCTGTTGTCCTTATTGATGGTCACATCAATCTTATCGCAGTAACCAGCCAAAGCCTCATCGATAGAGTTGTCGACGACCTCGTATACCAGATGGTGCAGGCCGCGTTCCGACGTGCTGCCGATATACATACCCGGACGCATGCGGACGGCCTCCAGACCCTCGAGAATCTGAATCTGCTCTGCACCGTAATCCGCCTCAACAGCCGTTACCTCGGCACTGCTTTCATCTGTATGGATTTCGACACCAGTAGTATCGAGATCTTTATCCGCAAATTCATCGCTAGGCGCCTGAACCTCGTTTGGAGTCAGGTCAATTACTTTCGTTTCCTTGTCATTTGCCATAAAAATCCTACGCTCCCATCATTCCGTAACCAATCTTGTTTCCGTTATTTTCTTCGTTGCATCCACTGCATCTATCGTCGTAAACGCCAGCTCTGAGCGCCGCTTTAAAGTGAGCGGCGATATTACTGACAGGTATATTTTATCTTCGGTCAATACCAAGGCCTTAATGGACTCATGATCATCCTCCGGGCCAAGTTCCAGCGTATTTACCACCCGGCCGGCTTTTCGTTTCGCTGCCAGCATTTTTTTCCCTGGACCATTCTGAAAGAGTGCAAAATCCTGAATGGCTATGACGTCTTTGGTCCGAACCGATACGCCATTTCCTAAATGTAAAAACATCAGTGTTCACCTCTGCCTTTCTTGCCCAGCTTAATGACCGAGTAACGCTTTGGTGCTTTATAGTCCTTGGGCCGATGAAGATTGAACCGCAGGCGGTATATCGTCCTTACGATTTCATCCTCCGTAAGCTGCTCCGGTGGCAGGCAGCGATAGAGCATCACGAGGTTCTTGGCCTTGATACTTTGCGTATCGTTCACATCCACCTCAGTTGCCAGCTGCTGTACCATTGAAGCACGTTGATCATTCAAAAGCTTTGGCGTGCATTCTGGTACGTATTCCCGCACTTCCTTGCAGCGGGCCCAGGGGATATCCCGCAGGACTTGACGGACTCTTGCCGCTAAAGCTTCCCGCTGCTTGCGCCCGCATACCGGACAGCGCAATTCCTCTTTGGGGCATAGGGTACCGCAGTCTGCACAGGGATGCCATTCTTTCGTGGCCCTAAGTTTTTCCATTTGCATATGTTTGCGGAAAAGCTCTCTGGCCTTGGCCACAATATCCCCATCCATGTCTTCCCTGCCAATTTGCTCAGAGGCCTGCACTTCCTCAGCGGTGAGCAGAACCTGCTGGCGATTTTTGCCCCAGTTATATTCCCGCTTCGTATGCGCGATGCGGATTTCATCAATCCCATCGGTATCCGGATGCTCCCAGCGGCGGCTGAAGGCAATCCCAGCAATCATCTTCTGGCCAGCGTAATTGTTGACCAGCTGGGTGATTTGCTCCTGCATCATCACCAGATTGTTGCGCAGAGACGGATTTCCACAGTAAAGATACAGGATTTCCTTGCGGATTCCCTGGGGCTCCGTATGCTTGGCATTAAAGGAACCGACAATATCCTCCCAGTGCCAGAGCACCCAATGCATGAAAAATTTCTTTTCAAAGGCCGCTCCTTTGGTGTGAACCCAGCGGGGGATGACGGATTTTACTTTTTCCAGTCCTGGTGTGCGCTTTGCCATTCTATTACCTCGTAATCTGGCCCGCCTTAACGTAAAAATAAGTACCAATACGCTCCTGCGGGAAATACGCTGCATCCGTGGCGGTAATCATCGTCTGAATCCGCTCCCGGCGAATATACGCCATCAATTGCTGGCGCCGGGAAGCATCCAGCTCACTCATGACATCATCCAGCAGCAGGATTGGGTATTCACCTGTTTCGGAACGCAGAAATTCCAGCTCCGACAATTTCAAGGACAACACGCCAGTGCGCTGCTGTCCTTGGGAACCGAAATTCCGCAGATTGATGCCGTTGACCGTGAGCACGATGTCATCATGATGGGGCCCCCGGGTCGTTGAACCGCGCAGGATGTCCACCTCACGATGAGAAGCCAGCTCTTTATTATACCATGAAGCGAGGTCGTTTGTCATATCCCCCTCTTCCATGCCGTGAATCGCATAGGCAATCGACAGATTCTCCCGGTTGTCCGATATGCGGCGCTGCATGAGGTTAGCCAGCATATTGAGTTTCTTTACGGCCTCCTGACGCTTTTTCGTGATTTTGACAGCACTTTCGATGAGCTGGGGGTCCCAGAGGTCCAGCATTTCCGCCGAAGCCTTCCGTTCCCGAATGCGTTTTAACAGGGTATTGCGCTGGGTAACGATGCGGTTGTACTGCTGAAGCTCATGATAGTAAGCAGGACTTGCCTGGGAAATCTCACCGTCTAAAAAGCGCCGGCGTCCAGCCGGCGCTCCTTTTATCAAAAATAAATCTTCGGGAGAAAATAGAACGGTATTGATACTGCCGATTAATTCCTTAGGACGGATGGGATGTTCATTGAGGAGAATCCGACGCCGTTTTTCCCGGCTGAACTGAAATTCCAAATGATTTCCCACCCCCAGGCGGTCGAAATCCAACTGAACCGATGCCGCCGGCTGTTCCCAGCGTATCAAATCCGTATCGCTGTGGGTGCGGTGGGAATGGCCCAAGGAGGCATAGTAAACCGCCTCGAGGATATTCGTCTTTCCCTGAGCATTCTGGCCCAAAAAGACATTGATATTCGGGTCAAAGTCCAGCTGTATCTCGGAATAGTTCCGATAATTTCTCAGTAAAATAGAACGTACATACATTCTCTTATAATCTCCTGTCAGCCCAGGCGGCCTGACGTTACTCCTTGGTTACTCGCCAGGCACCCATGCCTTCGATTTCCACTACATCCCCAGGATGCAGTTTGCGGCGGCGGGCACTTTCCGTCTCGCCGTTGCGCTTGATGCGACGCTCCTCAATAAGCATCTTGACTTCGCCGCCAGATTGCAGCACGCCAGCCCATTTTAAGAACTGGTCCAGCTGGATTTCTTCGGTTTCGATTGCGATATCCTCAATCTGCATGTGGAAAACCTCCTTAGTGAGCCGTACGAACCGGCGTTACGATGTAGATAAACTCCTCATCATCCGCTTCGCGGACAGCTGCCGGGGAGAGGGGCTGATTGAGTTTAATCTGGCAGGTATCGCTATCGATATTCTTCATTACATCCATGATGTACTGGGCGTTGAAGGCAATGGTCAGCTCCGGCCCTTCAATGGAAGCGGCCACCGACTCTTCAGCATTACCGATATCCGGGTTGTTGGAGGTAATGTGAACCTGATTGTTGGCAAATTCCAATTTGATGATGTTGTAATCACCAGCCCGGGAAATCAGCGAAACGCGGTCAACGGCCGAGCTGAATTCTCCAGCATCGAGGGTAACCACCGTAGCAAACTCCGGCGGAATAACCCGGTGATAATCTGGGAAAGCCCCTTCAATTAGACGGGAAGTCATGTAGAGGTTCTCAAAGGCGAAGCTAATCTGGTTGTAGGTGCAGGTAACCGTCACGTCCGTGGGAATTTCCGAGGTCATATTGTGGAGAAGTTCCTGCAAAATGCGGGACGGAATAATGATTTTGATGTTGCCGATGCTCTCATCAAAGGTCTCGAATTTGACGGCGAGACGATGGGTGTTGGTAGCTGCCATGGTGACTTTCGTGTCGGCTACTTCCAAATAGCAGCCCGTAAATACGGGGCGAGACTCGTCGTTGGAGCAGGCAAATACCGTCTTCTTAACCAAAGAACGCAAAACGTTATCCTTGATCTTGAACTGAAGGTTGCCTTCCATCGGTTTGATGGTTGGGAACTCGGAAGCGTTCATGCTAAGAAGGGTAAAGTTTGCCTGATTCGACTGGATGTGGACAATCTTCTCTTCGCGATTAAAGGAAAGAGAGACACTATCCCCAGGCAGTTTGCGGATAACTTCCTGGAAATAACGACCGGAAAGGGCAATTTGGCCAGGTTCTTCAATTTCAGCTGGGATGCGGCAGACCATGCCGATTTCATAATTTGTTGCCTGAAGTTCCAAGATACCGGCCTCTGCTTTCAGGTAAATACCGGAAAGGATTGGGGTCTGGGGCTTGGTGGCTACGGCCTTGGATACAATCTGCAAGGCGCTGACCAGTTCATTTTTGGCACAGGTGATTTTCATTTTGGTGGTCCTCTCTTTTTTTTATTATTACTCGGAGTATTTTTAAATAAATAGCCGTCGTAGTAGTAGGGCTTGTGGAAATGTTGAAAAGTGCAAAAATCCCAATGTTATCAACGATTAACCTGTGGGTAATATGTTCATAACAAGAGGGGAGGTTATCCACACAATCCACGGTGAAAACCTCCCCTGTATTTTATCCACATTCTGTCGACAAGAAATCCGCAGGACTTTCCACAGAGTTATCCACGACGATTCTGTTCATAAAATGACGTTACATCTTCTGGATTCGCTCGACGAGTTCGTTTAGGATACCGCCGAGTTTGATGTCGGATTCTTTTTCTTTGCTGATTTTATCGCAAGCATGCAGTACCGTGGTGTGGTCACGGCCACCGAAGAAATTGCCAATCTGGGGCAGGGACGTATCGGTGAGCTCGCGGCAGAGGTACATGGCAATCTGCCGTGGGTAGGCAATGCTGCGGGTACGCTTCTTAGCGTGCAAATCGTCAATCTTTATCTTGAAGTAAGACGCTACGATTTCCTGGATTACTTCCATGGTAATCTCTTTCGTCTTGTTGTTCGGGAACACATCTTTTAGGGCCTCAGCCACTAAATCCGTGGTGACTGGCTTCTTAATCAGGGAAGCATAGGCAACGACGCGGGTCAACGCGCCTTCAAGTTCACGGATATTGCTGTCGATGCGGCTGGCAATGTAGACCATGACGTCATTTGGTACGCTGAAATGATCAAGCTGTGCCTTGTTTTTTAAGATGGCAATACGCGTCTCAAGGTCCGGGGCCTGAATGTCGGTGATAAGTCCCCATTCAAAGCGGGAACGCAGGCGGTCTTCTAAGCGTTCAACTTCCCGGGGCGGACGGTCGGAGGACAGAATAATCTGTTTCTCGGCGTCGTGCAGGGTGTTGAAGGTATGGAAGAATTCCTCCTGAGTACTGGTCTTGCCAGACAGGAACTGGATATCGTCGACCAGCAGGACGTCGATGTTCCGGTATTTTTGGCGGAACTTCTCCGCGTTACCTTCCTGGATGCTGCGGATAATCTCATTGGTGAATTGTTCACTGGAGACATAAAGAACCCGCATCTCCGGATGGTTGTGGAGAACCCGGTTGCCGATGGCATGCATCAGATGGGTTTTTCCGAGACCAACCCCGCCGTACATGAAAAAGGGGTTGTAGACCTTTCCTGGCGATTCGGCGACAGCCATAGCGGCTGCATGGGCAAAGCGGTTGCTGCTGCCTGTTACGAAGGTATCGAAGGTATATTTTGGATTTAAAGAGGAACTGTCGCCAGCGGCAAGAATGTGCATATCGCTATTTTCGGTGCTGGTGTTCGTATCTCCGTTGTGGCTGAAAAGGGTACCCTGGTCGGGGGGCTCCTTCGGACCGCGGCGAACTGGTTCTTGCTCTGGTTCCGGCGTTTTCTCCGTTTCAACTACTTTCATGACGATTTTTCGGGGGCTGCCCACAACAGCCGCAACTGCATCCTCAAGTATCGTCAGGTAATGGCTGGTAATCCAGTCCTTGGCCATAGCCGTTTGCGTGCCGAGGACTAAGTCCGATTCCGTCAGGGAGATAGGCTGAATCGGATCGAGCCATTTGAAGGCAGAGCCTGCGAGCTGGTCTCTCATATTATTGAGAATCTGCTCCCAGATTGCCTGCAATTCTGCTTGCTCCATTAAAATAACCCTTTCTGCTTATAGAATATGTAGAAAGCTTTTTCCACAGGTGAATATTTTTATCCACATTTTTATCCACAGGTGTGGATAAATGAAGGTTTCCCCAGGAGAAGAGGCGGGAAATATGGATAAGTTCACGGGACTTTCTGTTTCCGCGATTTTCAAGTGCTGTGGAGTTTTCCGCACAATAATCAACAATATCTTATCAGAATAAAATCAAGTTATCAACAGTTTTTAAGGGGATAACTGGTTAAAAGTAATATTTTATCCACAATTAGGGGCAAAAAATGCACAGGGAAAATCTTGACACCTCTTAGGGCGTAGGCTATAATTTACGGTGAGTCTTAGTGCGGGGGACACCTGCACGAGCATAAAGAAGATCTGATGCTTTGCTTCTATACGAATAGAAAAATCAGAAATCAGCATAAGGAGGTGTTTAACGAATGAAACAGACTTATCAGCCGAACAACCATTGGAGAAAGAAGACCCATGG
Organism: Selenomonas sp. WCT3; assembly: GCA_900100835.1. Lineage (GTDB taxonomy): Bacteria > Bacillota > Negativicutes > Selenomonadales > Selenomonadaceae > Selenomonas_A > Selenomonas_A ruminantium_E. The sequence continues at coordinate 30,119 of FNCM01000007.1, forward strand.
CTTCCGTGAGCGCATGAAGACGAAAGGCGGTCGTCTCGTTCTGAAGAGAAGACGCCAGCGCGGTAGAAAGAAGCTTTCGGCATAAATTTTACAGTAAGGTCACTTAGGTGGCCTTTTCTTTTAGTTATCATTTGGTTTCGGAGCAAATCCGAATCGTTTTTATAGATATTGGTGAAATTACGAATGCTTACATTACCGAGAAAGAAAATGCTTAAGCGTCGCAGTGATTTTCAGCGGGTGTATCGTACTGGCCGCTCTTGGGCCAATCGGTATTTCGTGTTGTATGTATTTAAGACAGACAGCCTCGATGGCAAGGTCGGTTTTGCTGCTGGCAAGAAACTGGGTTGTGCTGTAGTTCGCAACCGTGTAAAAAGACTGCTGCGCGAGAGCTATCGCAAGAATCAGTCGCTGCTTCGTCCGGGGCTGGCACTATTGCTCGTCGGACGCAAGGGTATGGTCGATGTGAAATGCGATGTGGTGGAAAAATCGTTTGTCTCATTAGGGCGTAAGGCAGGAATCTTTGTGGATGCTGCTTCTCCGGATAGAAAGAAGGATAAAGGATGAAAAAGGCGCTGCTGCTGCTGATTAAGTTCTATCGAAACTTTATTTCGCCGCTGAAGCCGCCTTCCTGCCGTTATATTCCGACCTGTTCGGAGTATGCGATGATTGCCGTGGAAAGATACGGGGCGCGCCGTGGTGGCTGGCTGGCTTTGAAGCGCATTTTGCGCTGCCATCCCTTACATAAGGGCGGCTATGACCCTGTTCCATAAGTTGTTGGTTTAGTTTTTTTTAGATTAGGACGTGATGGTTTGGGTTTCTTTGGAACATTATTTGCACCGATTGAGAATCTCCTGCATTTTGTGCTTGAGCTGTTATATTCGTTGACGAGTATGGCGGGGATTGGCAGCTATGGTATGGCAATCATTTTGCTCACCATTATCATCAAGATGTTGATGTATCCGCTGACGGTAAAACAGGTAAAATCCATGAAGGCGATGCAGGAACTTTCGCCGAAGATGAAGAAGCTTCAGGAGAAGTATAAGGATAATCCCCAGGTTATGCAGCAGAAAATCGGTGCCCTCTATAAGGATGCGGGGGTAAATCCATTGGCTGGCTGCCTGCCGCTGCTGATTCAGATGCCGATTCTGATGGGGATGTATTATGCGCTTTTCAATTTCACCTATCCCTCGGCTGAGGCCGCTCAGTTTATGTGGCTGCCGAGTATGTCGGACCCGGATCCTATCTATGTGCTGCCCATTCTGTCGGCACTGACGACTTTCCTCCAGCAGAAGATGACGACGACGGAAATGAATCAGCAGATGAAGGTCATGATGACGGTTATGCCGCTCTTCATTGGCTGGATTAGCTTGAACTTCCCCTCGGGTCTTGTTCTGTACTGGGTAACGATGAATATCGTCCAGATTGTTCAGCAGTGGTGGATGTATCGTGGTGAGGATAAAACGAAGGAGGCTGCCTGATATGGCAGAGGTATTAGAAGCATCGGGGAAAACAGTCGAAGAAGCAATTGCTTTGGCTGCTTCCCAACTTGGTGTCACAACGGACCTGCTCGACTATAAAGTCATTCAGCAGCCATCCAACGGTTTCTTTGGTTTATTTGGAACTAAGCCGGCCCGCATTGAGGCGGTGGTAAAGTCCCAGCCAGCTTCCAGCAAGGAGCCGGCTGTGGTAACGGAAGCCGCTGAGGAGTCGGTTTCCATTGGGGAAACCGTATCGATTGAGGAACAGGCAAAGATTGCGGAGAAATTCCTGCAGGATGTATTCCAGACTATGAAGCTGGATGTAAAGATTGAGCGCGGGGAGTCCGAAGAAGGCGTTCTGTTCCAGCTCATCGGGGAAAATCTTGGCATTTTGATTGGCAAGCACGGCCAGACCCTGGATTCTCTTCAGTATCTGGCGAATTTGGCCGCCAATCGCGGTATTTCCGAGAATCGGGCCCGCATCATCATCGATATTGAAAATTACCGTTCGCGGCGTGAGGATACGCTGGTACGGCTGGCTGGCCATCTGGCAGAGAAGGCCTGCCGCATCGGGGAAGAGGTTCATCTGGAACCCATGAACCGCCACGAGCGTAAAATCATCCATATGGCCCTTCAGGACAACCGTCGGGTCAGCACTTACAGTGCTGGCGACGAACCCCGCCGCTATGTGGTGATTGCACCGAAACGCCGCCGCCGTTCCCGGAGGAATTACAGCGAACCGCGTTTTGATGAAGAATAAAATAGCTATCAGGCAAGAGAGCTGTGAAAGGGCTGTCTCATTTTGAGGCTGCCCTTTTGTGTATATGAGAGGTAATAATCATGCAACAAGGTGATACGATAAGTGCCATTGCCACGGCCCAAGGCGAGGGCGGTATTGGCATTATACGGATAAGCGGTGTAAACGCCATTGCGACGGCCGACAAAGTCTTTCGGGCTGCCAGCGGCAGGAAACTGGCCGATTATGAGACCCAGCGGGCGGTATTTGGCCATATTGTCGATGAAGGGGAAGAAGTGGTGGATGAAGCCATGGTGCTTTTGATGCGTGCCCCCCATTCCTATACGAAGGAAGATGTGGTGGAATTGCAGTGCCATGGCGGCCTTATGCCCCTTCGCAAGACTTTGGCCCTTACCTGGCAGGCTGGTGCCAGACCCGCTGAGCGAGGGGAATTTACCAAGCGGGCCTTTTTAAATGGCCGCCTGGATCTTTCCCAGGCCCAAGCCGTTATGGATGTCATCAGTGCCAAGACCGAGCGCTCTTTAAAAATGGCCACGGGACATCTTTCCGGACATTTTTCCGAGGGGATACGGGCCATGCGCCATGCCATTCTTGGGCAGATTGCCCATTTGGAAGCCGCCATTGATTTTCCTGAGGATGAAGTGGACGATGTGGTGATGTACGAGGTGGAGCATAATGTGGTTGATGTACGCAACCAAATCCAGAAGCTCTTAAAGACAGCCCAGACTGGCCGTATTCTAAAGGATGGTTTGATGACAGCTATCGTCGGCAAGCCAAACGTGGGGAAATCCTCGCTACTTAATGCGTTGCTGCGGGAGGAACGGGCAATCGTAACGGATATCCCGGGAACGACGCGTGACTCCATCGAGGAATATGCCAATGTGGGCGGAGTGCCCCTGCGCATCATCGATACTGCCGGCATTCGGGCCACTGATGACTTGGTGGAGCAGATTGGCGTAGATAAGGCTCGTTCCTATGTCAATCAAGCGGCACTGGTACTAGCCCTGTTCGATGCCTCCCGGGAACTTACGACTGAGGATGAGGAAATTTTTTCATTGATTGAGGGCCGAGATGCCATCGTTCTTCTTAATAAATCGGATTTGCAGCCGGTGCTGACCGAAGAAATGCTGCAGGAAAAGACTGGGGCGAAGGTGTTGGTTATTTCCACGGTAACGGAACATGGTCTGGATAATCTGGCCGATGCCATCCGCCAGAAGGTTTACGACGGCGGTTTGGATGCCGGGGATGAAGGTGCCTTTGTCAATGATGAGCGGCAGGCGGAAATCCTGCGGCAGGCCGATGGCCATCTGGCGGCGGCCTTGCGGACCATCGAAGCCCAGCTGGGCCTTGATTTCATCTCCATTGACTTGCGGTCAGCCTGGGAGAAACTCGGTGAGCTCACAGGCGAGACGGTGGGAGAAGATATCATCAATGAGATTTTCTCGAAGTTCTGTATTGGCAAATAAAAAAGAAGGTTGATGATTTTGGATAAAAATGTGTTCGTAGCGGATCGCTACGATGTGATTGTAGTTGGTGCCGGTCATGCTGGTGTCGAGGCAGCTCTGGCTGCTGCCCGTATTGGCTGCCGCACGCTGTTGGCCACGCTGTCCATGGATAATATCGCCATGATGCCCTGCAACCCCTCGGTGGGCGGGCCGGCTAAAGGCCATCTAGTTCGTGAACTCGACGCCCTGGGGGGCGAAATGGGTGTCAACGCCGATAAGACCTGCATCCAGTTTCGCATGCTAAATACGGGCAAGGGGCCGGCGGTTCATGCCCTGCGTGCCCAGGCGGATAAAAAGCTTTACCAGTTTACCATGAAGAAGACCTGCGAGGATACGGAGAATCTCGACGTCAAACAGATTCTCATCGACAAGCTGCTTTTAGAGGGGGACAAGGTAAAGGGCGTTCAGGTCGAGACCGGGGAAATCTACGAAGCCAAGGCCGTCATCATGGCTACGGGAACCTATCTCAAGGGCCGTATCATCATCGGTGAGCATACCTATACCGGCGGGCCTAATGGCCAGCGGGCGGCAATGAAGTTCTCCGATTCCCTGCTGGAGGCTGGCGTCCGCCTAATGCGGTTCAAGACAGGCACCCCGGCCCGGGTGGATGCCCGGACCCTGGACTATGACAAGATGGAAATACAGCCGGGGGATGAAGAATGCCGGAATTTCTCCTTTATGAGTGACGAAAGAACTCGTGAGCAGATTCCCTGCTGGCTGACCTATACCAACGAAAAGACTCATAAAATCCTGCGGGATAATATGCACCGGGCACCGATGGCCAACGGCATCATTGAAGGTATTGGCCCCCGTTATTGCCCATCAATCGAGACGAAAATCCTGCGCTTCCCGGACAAGGAACGCCATCAGCTCTTCTTAGAGCCGGAAGGACTCAACACCAATGAGGTCTATGTACAGGGCATGTCCACCAGTATGCCCATGGACGTCCAGCTGGAATTTTTGCGGACAATCCCGGGGCTGGAGCATGCGAAAGTCATGCGGGCTGGTTATGCCATCGAGTATGATTGCATCGACCCGACCCAGCTCAAACCGACGCTGGAGTTCAAGGATATCCATGGTTTCTTCTCGGCTGGTCAGGCCAACGGTACCTCGGGCTATGAGGAGGCTGCTGGTCAGGGCATCATTGCCGGTATCAATGCGGCGATGTTCGTAAAGGGGGAAGAACCCCTGGTATTGAAGCGCAGTGATGCCTATCTGGGCGTGCTGATTGACGACCTGGTCACCAAGGGGACCAGTGAGCCTTACCGCATCATGACCAGCCGGGCCGAGTATCGTCTGCTCTTGCGTCAGGATAATGCCGATCAGCGGCTGACGCCAATGGGCCGCCGCGTGGGCCTCGTAACGGATGAGCGCTGGGAACGATTCACGAAAAAGCAGGCGGCAATCCAGCAGGCCATGGAATATCTCAAGAAGAATTCCATTAATCCGACCCAGGAAATCAAGGACAAGCTGGCAGCTGCCGGAATTGAGCCAATCCGCAATGCAACGAGTTTTTATGAGCTATTGCGCCGTCCGGATGTGGACTATGCCAAATTGCAGGCTGTCTTCAATCTGCCGGAATTAGCCCCGGAGGTACAGCAGCAGGTAGAGATTTCCATTACCTATGAAGGCTATATCAAAAAACAGCTGGAGCAGGTCGAGCATATGGAAAAATTGGAAGAAAAACTCCTGCCAGAGGATATCGACTATCAGCAAGTGCCGAGCCTGCGCGATGAAGGCCGGGAAAAGCTGGCCAAAATCCGTCCGCGTTCTGTTGGGCAGGCCAGCCGCATCAGCGGCGTTTCGCCGGCGGATATATCGGTGCTGCTCGTATGGCTCGAACAGCAGCGCCGCATTCAGGATAAGAAAGAGGGTTGAAGATGTTTCGGGAAGAGATGAAAAAAGCCGCCGAGGCTTACGGAATTTCGCTGACGGAAGGGCAGTTGGAGCAGTTCAATCGTTATTATGAACTGCTGGTGGAGTGGAATAAGGTAATGAACCTCACGGCGATTACCGAACCCCATGAAGTGGCCATCAAGCATATGATTGACTCCCTTACGGCTTACGATAAGGAATACTTTGCTGAGGGAGTATCGGTAATCGATGTGGGTACTGGGGCTGGTTTTCCGGGACTTCCCTTGAAGATTTTTGACCCCACCATCAAGCTGACGCTGATGGATTCCCTCAACAAACGGGTAAAATTCCTGCAGACTGTCGTCGATGAACTGGGGCTGCAGGATGTGGAATGCGTCCATGCCCGGGCGGAAGAAGGTGCCCGCAATAAGAAATACCGGGAGCAGTTCGATATTGCCGTATCCCGCGCCGTGGCCCGGCTGCCAATTCTCTGCGAATATTGCATGCCGTTTGTCAAACGCGGCGGCAAATTCCTGGCCCTAAAGGGAATGCAGTATCAGGAAGAAGAACAGGAAGCAGCCAAAGCCATCAAGGTAATGGGGGGCAGTAACGTAACAACGCGCCCGGTCAAGCTTCCAGGCCTTGACGATGTGCGGGCTGTGGTGGAAATCACCAAGGGGATGCCAACTCCCAAAGCCTATCCGCGCAAAGCCGGAACGCCAGTAAAAAATCCATTATAACGCGAAGCGGAATGTTCCACGTGAAACATTCCGCTTCTTTTTACAAATTACCGTTTGCCGGGTAGAGGGGCCTTATTCGAAGCAGCTCTTCGCCGCCGCTAGGGGCAGTGCCAACACTACGCGGGAGATGGTTTCCTAAACGGAATTTTTATCCTTAATTAAGCATCGAAAAAGTTGCAAAACGCGCTTCGCTTGAACGGTAGCAATTTTTCGACGGATAGTGAGGATAAAAATTTCGTTCTTCACGGAAACCATCAAACGCTTCGTTTATGGCACTGCCCCTAGCGGCGGCTGAGGATGTGCCGGGGTTCGAAGTACTTCGTCCTCCGAGAGCGTAGTTTTTTCGTGTCGGCTCTAACCTAGGCGGCGGGGGACACAGTATCATAAGCGAAGCCTTGACGTTCCGCGTGAAGCAAGAAATTTTTGCCGGCGTTCTCGTTGGAAAAGCAGTTTCGTCCAAGCGAAGCGCGTTTAACTGTTTTCCAACTCTTAATTAAAAGGCAAAAATTTCTTGTAGCGGGTTGTCACCGGTGGAGCGTTGGTACTGGGGCCCCCGCCGCCGGCGACTTACCTCGAATACGAACTGGGTATTACTCCCCGGCAAACGGTAATTTTACAGCCCCTTTTTAGGTCAAATAATTATTAGCATCTGCTTGATAGGCAGGGATTTTTTGGCAGTAGGGCGAAATAGTAAAGGGAATATGTATATAATATAAGAAACGTTTTTATGCAAAAAGATTGTAGGGAGACAAAATGAACTGGAAAAAGAAAATTGCGTTATTAGGTGTAGGTTTGATGGTTTTTTCCGTCAGTGCTTCGTTTGCTGCCGCTTCGGCAGGAGCTACGGCAACTAATACAACTGCTTCCACTACTATGAGCGAAGAGGAAGCAGAAAAGGAGGCTAAGGAAATCTTTGACCGGGCTATGAAGCAAGCACGCGAAAAACAGGCTCTCAAGGAACAGCAGGAAAAGAAAAAAGTAAAAAAGGCATCCAAGTCGCAGGAAGAAAATGAAGATAATGCGAAAAAGGACGAGAAGAAGAAAAAGGTAGATCCAGAGGAAAAGCGCTTTGTGGAGTTATTGAAGGATAATGGGTTTACCTATTATTTGGATACGAAGAATGCCCGCTGGATTCGCATGCCGCATTCGGGCAATGAGTATATCGCGGATGTGTGGGTGAAACTGGTTCAGACGGATGAGAATGCGGAGTACAGCTATCCGCCGAAGTATTTCCTGGCTCATTACTATGTCCGTCCGAATACTCAGCAGATCCAGTTCCTGAGTGAACTGGAGGTTACGGGCCGCCCGGATAACGCCATCAAGGAGCGCCCCTACAGCATGCAGAACTGGGAAAATCTGGTGCCGGGGTCAGTGGAAGATGAGCTCTATCATGGCATCGTCAAAAATATGAAGAAAAATCGACTGGGCGGCAAATCCAGTAATGGCATGAGTGTCCGTGACATGGTAGAAGAGTATCTGAGGATTTCACTCTAAAATTTTCGGCCAGATTCTCAGAGGAAGTGGATAACTAAGGAATAAAAGCGCAACTTATCCACAAAAATATTGACATATCCACGGTTTTGTGGATATATTTGTGGATAAGTCCGCTATGAGAGTGCGATTATGAAGAATGTAATTCGTAAAAATCAAATCGATGAAGTCACCGGGTTGTTCAACATGATGTACTTTATGGAAGATTCCTATTATCTGCTGAAAGATGCAGGCAATGGGAACATCACCTTCCTGTATTTTGATGTAGAGAATTTCAAAGGTTATAATCGGAAATATGGCTTTCAAGATGGAAATAAATTCCTGCGGCGCATTGCGGGTATTCTGCGGGACGCCTTTCCCAATGGGATTTTGGCTCGGTTAAACGATGACCACTTTGTCGCCGCCGTGGAAAACGAGAATATCGAGGGGCGAATCGACTACGTCCGTCAGGCCGTTCATGATTTTGATCAGAATCTCGCCTTAGAGGTCAAGGTGGGAATTTATGTGCCAGCGGCCGGTATCCAGGATACGGCGCTGATCCTCGATCGGGCCAAGCTGGCTTGTGAAAGCGTAAAGGGCACTTACGATAAGGGCTGGGGCGTTTTTGATGAGGCCTTGGAAAAGAAGATCCGGATCAAGAATTACATCGTGAGCAATTTTTACCGGGCACTGGAACACCACGATATTGAGGTGTGGTATCAGCCGGAAATCCGCACGATGACGCGGCAGGTTATGGGCTTTGAGGCGCTGGCCCGCTGGAATTCCCCGGAGTATGGCATGATATCGCCTGGGGTGTTTATCGAGGTACTGGAGGATGCCCATCTCATCCATAAGTTGGATCTGTATGTAATCCGGGAGGCCTGTGAGGATTTCCGCCGGGTCCGGGAGCATGGCGAGGGTTGGCAGGAAGCTAGGATTTCGCTGAATCTTTCCCGGATGGATTTCCAGCTGACGGATATTTTTGCTGATGTGGAGAGAATCCGCCAGGAATATCAGGTTTCCTGCGACAGGCTGCATATAGAGATCACCGAAGGGGCTTTCAGCGTTGATGATGACCATATCATCAAGCAGATTATGCGTTTCCGGGAAGCCGGTTATGAAGTATGGATGGATGATTTTGGCAGTGGCTATTCTTCCTTGAATACGCTGAAGGATTATGACTTCGATCTCATAAAATTTGATATGCGTTTTTTGCGGGATTTTGGCAAGAAACATAAAACAGAGGTTATCCTGAAGTCGTTGGTCAATATGGCTAAGGAGTTGGGAATCCACACTTTGGCTGAGGGGGTAGAAACAGAGGAACAGTACCAGTTCTTGAAGGATATTGGCTGTGAACTGTGTCAGGGCTATTTGTTTGGTAAGCCACAGCCTTTGCGGCTTGCGGCGGCTTCTTATGCTGGCTCTGAAGCAACTTTATCCTTTGAACCGCTTATCAGCTCGGACTATTTCCGCAAAATCGGCAATATCAACCTGTTGAGTATATCGCCACTTCTTTCCTTTGAGGAGCGGCGGAACTACATCAGTGCGACGCCGATGGCGATTTGCGAACAGGGAGAATCCTTGTCCAGTTTCCGCTATATCTATACCAACCAGGCTTACCAGGATTATGTGAAAAGTCAGGGCTTTGAGAGCTTGGACGAAGAAATTCAATACTACCAGCAGGGAAAAGAACATTTTCAGCGGATGTTTGCCCGGCTGCTGAATCGCTGCCGCAGCCTGCGTAAAGAGTTATCGGTGGATTATACGATGAACGGTAAGCTGTGCAACATAAGTTGCCGTTATATCGCCAGTAATCCAGATAAAAAGGTGGATGCTTTTGTTTTTGTCATCGTGATGCTTTCGGCAGAAAATCCCCAGACCGTTGATTTTCATACTGCACTCCGCCATATCATGGGGATTTTTTCGCGGGTGGATTTTTTTTCCATCGATGGGCATGCCGAAAATATCTATATTGATGAGAACCAGAATCGCATTACTTGTGAAAATCCCACGGTGGAGGGAAGTTTGAAACTTTATGCGGAACGGTATATCGTGGCCGAGGAACGGGAGCTTTTCATGCGCTTCTACGATTTGCCGTCTCTTATCGAGCGGCAGAAAGAAATAAATCGGGACCACTTTACGGCGTTTTTCCATACCTATAACGATGACGGAAAGGTTTCTTTGAAGATATATATCATTATACCTTTCCTATTAGGTGGGGTGGAGTGCTGGCTTTCCTGTGTAAGGGATATGGATGGCCGCAGCCAGTTGATGCAGGTATCTCCTGGTGAGGTAAAGGATTGAATGAGAAAGAGGAGCAATATCCAGCTGGATATTGCTCCTCTTTCTTGTATGTGTATGTAAATGTAAGAATGGGGTAACAAATGGTAAAAATCAGTGATGGAACAGGCGGATGTGGGTCATCGCCATGGCCATGTTGTATTTGTCACAGGTCTCGATGACATTGTCGTCGCGGATGGAACCGCCAGCTTGGGCGACGTAGGCGACACCGCTCTTGTGGGCGCGCTCGATGTTGTCGCCGAAGGGGAAGAAGGCGTCAGAGCCAAGGGAGACGCCAGTCTGGGTAGCCAGCCAGGCCTTTTTTTCCTCCAGGGTGAATATGGGCGGTTTTTCGGTGAATACCCGCTTCCAGTTGTCGCCGCCTAACAGGTCCATGTATTCGTCACCAACATAGACGTCGATGGCATTGTCGCGGTCCGGGCGGCGGACATCGTCACGGAAAGGCAGGGAGAGAACCTGTGGTGCCTGGCGCAGATACCAGATATCGGCTTTATTGCCGGCAAGGCGCGTACAGTGGACGCGGGATTGCTGGCCTGCACCGATGCCAATGGCCTGCCCATCCTTAGCATAGCAGACGGAATTGGACTGGGTATATTTAAGCGTAATCAGGGAAATCAGCAGGTCGCGTTTCGCTGCTGCCGGGATGTCTTTGTTTTTCGTCGGGATTTCCTTGAGGCATTCCTCTGTCAGCTCGACCTCGTTGCGCTGCTGCTCAAAGGTAATGCCGAATACCTGTTTTTTCTCGATTTTTTCTGGCTGGTAGTTTGGGTCCATCTGGAGAACCAGATACGTGCCCTTGCGCTTCGTCTTGAGAATCTCCAGTGCGGCCTCAGAATAGGACGGTGCAATGATACCATCGGATACCTCGCGTTTAAGGAAGGAGGCCGTCTGGGCATCACATTCATCGGACAGGGCAACAAAATCGCCATAGGAAGACATGCGGTCAGCGCCGCGGGCACGGATGTAGGCCGTGGCGACTGGCGAAAGCTCGATACCCTCAACGAAATATGTTTTCTGCAGTGTTTCGGAGAGTGGAACGGCTACGGCAGCACCAGCCGGGCTGACGTGCTTGAAGGAAGCGGCTGCCGGCAGGCCCGTAGCCTTTTTGAGCTCCTGAACCAGCTGCCAGCTGTTCATTGCATCAAGCAGGTTGATATAGCCCGGTTTGCCGTTGAGGACCGTAAAGGGCAGGTCACCCTTTTCCATGAAGACACGAGCTGGTTTCTGGTTCGGATTGCAGCCATACTTGAGTTCCATTTCATTCATTGCAGGTTTCTCCTTTTTTAAAAACATATACGAAAAAAGCCGACACAAATCCAGGCATCGCCCAGACGGTCGGCTTTTCTTCCCTGTGCTCCCTGTGGTAATCCACTTCCGTCAGTTGCACAGCATCTATTGTCAATCTATCATAGAGCAGACACGTTTGTCAAGAGGGGAAAAGGGGAACGAATCACGTAATCAAAAAATTGCAGTTTAGCGAACAATCCTATACGAAACCTCTGTTAGATTTGCAAGATTTATGGTATGATATGGGATAGTAAGGTTTTATACTAGACGTACTATGTTACACATTTCTCATATTCAAGGGGGACTTCAGTTATGTTAAAAAGCATTGCAGTCATGACCAGCGGTGGCGATAGCCCGGGAATGAACGCAGCAGCTCGTGCAGTTGTTCGTACGGCGCTCTATGAAGGCGTTAAAGTCTGGGGTATCCGTGATGGGTATCATGGTCTGCTTGAAGAAGATATGTTTGAGATGCAGTCCAAAGACGTTGGCGATATTATCCAGCGTGGTGGTACGTTCCTGGGAACGGCCCGCTGTAAGCGTTGGAAGACGCCGGAAGGTCGTATGCTGGGCTATCAGCACCTGGTTGACCGCGGCATTCAGGGCCTTTGCGTCATCGGTGGTGACGGTTCCCTGCGCGGTGCTTCCCTGCTTTCCCAGGAGACCGGTATTCCTATCGTAGGTCTTCCGGGCACCATTGATAACGATGTCTGGGGTTCTGATTATACGATTGGCTGCGATACGGCTGCCAACACCATCATCGATGCCATCAACAAGCTCCGTGATACGGCTTCGGCACATCGCCGCGTCATTGTCATGGAGGTAATGGGCCGCAACTCTGGTTGGCTGGCTCTGGTTTCGGGCATTTCTGGCGGTGCAGAGTATATCCTCGTACCGGAGTCCCCCTTCGATCTTGATAAAATCTGTGAAGATATGAAGGCTGCTTATCAGAAGGGCAAACGCTACATCCTCGTCGTTGTTGCCGAGGGTGCTGGTAGTGGTCAGGAAATCGGTGATTACATCGCCCAGAAGACGGAACTGGATACCCGTGTATCGGTACTGGGCCATATCCAGCGTGGGGGCTCGCCGTCGGTTATCGACCGTGTTCGCGCCAGCCAGCTCGGCGAGCAGGCTGCTTTGGCTCTCATCTCCGGTCTTTCGGACATCGTTTTCGGCTTCAGCAAGGGCCGCGTCGTTTCCATCGACCTGCATGATTCGGTCAATAACAAGAAAAAACTCGATCCAGAGTATTTGCATCTGGCAAAAGTTTTGTTCTAAAAACGTGATAATTAAGGCTGCACGAGCCGTGCAGCCTTTTATTTGTGGTTATTTATCAGAAAATAAAAAATAGTTACAAAACTTTGTGTGTATAGTATAATGAGAGCACAGACCACTATTTCTCCAAGTACCATTACGATTGCTGAGTGATTTTTGACTAGTCAAAAAGGGAGATGCCACGTTTGGGCATCTCCCTTTTTGATTGCTATTTTACGAGTCCTTTGGCCAGTTCGACGGCTTTGACCCCGTCGGGGGCATAGGCATCGGCACCGGCGCTGTCAGCGTATTCCTGGGTGACCGCAGCGCCGCCGACCATGACTTTGGCGTTGCAGCCAGCGGCCTTTAGGTCAGCGATGACTTTGTCGATTTGGACCATGGTGGTGGTCATGAGCGCACAGAGGCCGACAATGTCGGCGTTGTTTTCTATGGCAGCTTTGACAATATCCGTGGAATCGACATCTTTGCCGAGATCGATGAGTTTGAAGCCGCTGTTGGCCAGCAGGGCACCAGTGATGTTTTTGCCAAGGTCGTGGACATCACCCTTGACCGTGGCGATGACTACGGTGCCGTTTTCGGCATTGGCACTGGCCGGAATCAGTTCTTTTAGCTTGTTGAAGGCTGCGCGCATCGTCTCAGCTGAGAGCAGCACCTGTGGCAGGAACATGCGGCCAGCGCCGAAATCTTCGCCGATTTCCGTCATGGCGGCGGTCAAGGCCTGTTCGGTGATTTCGTTGGCGCTGTGACCTTCCTGGATGGCCTTTTCGACCAGTGGGGCAACATCGTCTTTTTCGCCCTCGATAACGGCCTGCTTGATGGCCGGCAGGGTGGCCAGGACGGTTTCCTTGGCCACGGCGGCCTTTTTGGGCACGCTGAGATTGGCTTCGTCTTTGCTGAAGGCCAGGCCATTGGGGTCGTGTCCCAAAAGAGCCGCACTGGCCTTTAAGGCCTGCTGCATGGAATCGTCATAGGGATTCATGATGGGGGCATCGAGGCCTGCCGCTAGACACATGGTGAAAAAGGTGCTGTTGATGAGGGGTCTGTTGGGCAGGCCGAAGGAGATGTTGGAAAGTCCCATGGTGGAAGGATAGCCAAGTTCCTGGCGATAGAGGGCCAGAGTCCGGAGAACTTCATGGCAGGCATTGGCATCCGCGGAAATGGTCATAACCAAGGCATCCAGCAGGAAATCGCCATCGTCTAGTCCCTGCTTCTTAGCGGCCTTGATAATGCCCTGGATGGTTTCCAGGCGAGCTTTGGCTGTTTTGGGGACACCATCATCGGTAATAGGCAGGCAGAGGATGGCCGCACCGTATTTTTTCGCCAGCGGCAGAAATTCGGCAATGCGGTCCTTTTCGGCACTGACCGAGTTGATGAGGGCCCGGCCCGGGTAAGCGCGAAGACCGGCTTCCAAAGCCTTGGCATCGCTGGTATCGATTGCCAGTGGGGCATCAGTCAGCTGGGATATTTCCGTAACGGCGTGTTTCATGGCAGCAGGCTGGTCGATGCCGCCGACGCCCATATTCACATCCAGCAGGTGGGCACCGGCTTTTACCTGATTGATGGCTTCTTTTTTTACCGATAGGAAGGAGCCTTCCCGGATTTCGGCGGCGAGCTTCTTGCGGCCCGTGGGATTGATGCGCTCACCGATGAGGCGTGTGGGCAGTTCTTTGTCGATGCAGACGGCTTTGCTGCGGCTGGCCAGCCAGAGCTTTTTGGGCCGCTTAGCCCGTTCGGGTTCCCGGGCACCCTTTAACGTGTTGGCCAGGGCGGCAATATGGGCTGGGGTGGTGCCGCAGCAGCCGCCGAGGAAGGTAGCGCCGGCTTCCAGGAGTTTTGTACCCCAGCGACCGAAATCCTCGGGCCCCATCGGAAAGACCGTTTCGCCGTTTTCTAGATAAGGCATGCCGGCATTTGGCTGGACGCTTATCGGCACATCGCAGTTCTCCGCTAGGGTGCGGACAATGGGAACCAGCTGTTCCGGTCCCAGCGAACAGTTAACGCCGATGATATCAGCCCCCATGGCTTCGAGGATAATGGCTGCTGACTGTGGGTCAGTACCCGTGACTGTGCGGCCATCTTCGCTGTAGGAAAGCTGGCAGATAACGGGGACGTTGGGGGCGACATCTTTAGCCGCCAGCAGGGCGGCACGCATTTCCTGGATGTCGATGCAGGTCTCGATAATCAGGTAATCGGCGCCAGCCTCTGCCAAGGCCTTTGCCTGTTCGGCAAAACACTGATAGGCAGCTTCAAATTCCAAATCCCCTAGGGGGACGACAAAACGGCCTGTGGGCCCCATGGAACCTGCTACCTTGGCACGGCCGGCGGCGGCCTCTTTGGCAATTTTTACCGCTGCGGTATTGAGTTCGCCTACCCGATCAGCAAGGCCGTAGTGGTCGAGCTTCAAGGCACTGGCGCCGAAGGTGTTGGTCTCAATGATGGTGGAGCCGGCTTCGATATAGGCACGGTGAATATTTTTTACGACTTCCGGATTTTCCACATTCATGAGTTCCGGGCAGCCGCCTGGTTCAAGTCCACCGGCTTGAAGCATGGTGCCCATAGCACCGTCGAAAATATGAATCAAAAAGGTCACGCTCCTTATACTTTTCGGGAAGGACAGTCTGTTTTCGGACAGGCTGCACAGCCTTTTTTGTGAGTAACGGCTGCTTCTGGTTTTGATTTGTCTTCCTTATATAGTCCAATTATAGCCGTTATGCTTTTTCGGGGAATCAGCATCATCGATGAGGATAGTTGAATACCGATATTGGCCGCACCGGTGAGACGGATGAGTTCCGGCTGCTGCTCGATGGGCCAATCGCCGTAGCCGGGGCTGAACCGCCAGCGCATGCCATAGCCTTTTGCAGCAGCTTTGGGGCGGATGGCCTTTTCCATGGCATCGGCGACTTGTTCTACGGCCGCAGTGGCGGCAGCGTCTAGCAGCACTGAGGAGGCATATTGCCCTTCCTCAAAGCGCTGGGTCACGGTTTCTTCGATGGTTTCGCCCACGGTTGTTGCCAGGGCGATGACTTTTTCACAGCCGGCAAGATGGGCGCCAATTTTTACCCCTTTCAGAATGCAGGTTGGTGCGGCTTTTACTTCCTGGTTTTCACAGTCGTAGTCGTAAACTTCCCAGATTCCCTTGGGGGAAGCCAGAAGCCGGGCGTCCTGGCAGGCTTCCTCGATTTTGCTTTCGTCAAAGTTCTCCGCCTTCATCAGGCCGGCATACCGTCTGGTTTCTTTGGCATCGATGGCTAATAGTGGTGCATTGTAGATAGGCATTCGCTTCACATCCTTTCGCACCTGGGCAGAAATATTTTTTTGGAAATGTTTCACGTGAAACATTGGCTTTTCCGTCATTTCATATTATTATATAAAGTAGTGAAATGAAGCGAAGTTTCCTGCTGAAAACATATAATAACAACTGTTTATCTAGTTAATATTATCGTAACAATTATACTTATTTCAGCAAGATTTTACAAGAAAAACTGTAATGTTTTTAACCTAGAGAAAGTGGTGGATTCGTTGACAAAGATTATTGCGGTGGCAAATCAGAAAGGCGGCGTCGGCAAGACGACCACATCCGTTAATCTGGCAGCCTGCCTGGCCGAAAAGAAGAAAAAAGTATTGCTGGTGGACTGTGATCCTCAGGGCAATGCCAGCAGTGGTTACGGTATTGATAAATCGGCGTTGGAGCAGACTATCTATCATGTCTTGATTGATAATGTGGCCGTTCAGGATGTCATCCAGAAAACGGAGTTCAAGGTGGATGTGCTGCCGGCTAACATCGAACTGGCTGGTGCTGAGGTTGAACTGGTGGCGGCTATCTCCCGAGAGACCCGTCTCAAGAAGGCCTTGGACAGCGTAAAGGAAAATTATGATTACATCATCATCGACTGCCCGCCATCCTTGGGACTGTTGACGCTGAATTCCCTGGCAGCTGCCGATTCTGTGCTGATGCCAATCCAGTGCGAATTTTATGCCCTGGAGGGTGTATCCCAGCTCATGAATACAATTGAACTGGTGCGCAGCAATCTCAATCCCCAGCTGGAGGTTGAGGGCGTTCTTATGACGATGTTTGATTCCCGCACGAAGCTGTCGGAGCAAGTGGTAGATGAAGTGCGCAATAACTTTGGCGATACGGTCTATAAGACGATGATTCCGCGTACGGTTCGCTTGTCAGAGGCCCCGTCCTATGGGGAGCCGATTCTCTACTACGATAAGCGCTCCAAAGGGGCCGAGGTATACTTGAAATTGGCGAAAGAGGTGATTGCTCGTGGCAAATAAGGCACATGGTGGCTTGGGCAAAGGTCTGGGAGCACTGCTCAAGGATACGAAACTTACACCGGCCAAGGATAAAGTCCAGGAACTGAATGTAGCGGATATCAAGGCCAATCGCTACCAGCCCCGTCAGGAATTTGACGAGTCGGCATTGGACACGCTGAAGGAATCCGTGAAGCGGATTGGTATCTTAGAGCCGCTGCTGGTTCGCAAACTCCCTGGTACAGGCTATGAATTAATTGCTGGTGAGCGCCGCCTGCGGGCTGCCAAACTGGCTGGATTAAAGACGGTACCGGCTATGATTCGTGAATACAACGATGCCGAAGTCAGTGAAATCGCCCTGATTGAAAACATCCAGCGCGAAGACTTGAATGCTATCGAAGAGGCCAAGGCCTATAATCGCTTGATGAAAGAGTTCGGCATGACCCAGGACGATATGGCCAAGAAAATTGGCCGCAGCCGTTCCCATATCGCCAATTTCCTGCGCTTGCTGAAGCTGGAACCACAAGTACAGGATTACGTGGCTAATGGTGCTCTGTCTATGGGACAGGCAAAACCGCTGCTTTCCATCGAGAATCAGAAGTTGCAGCGGGAAGCCGCCGAATACATTCAGGCAGAAGACCTTTCGGCGCGTCAATGTGAGGCCTTAGTAAAGAAATTGCAGGATAATCCGGATTATTTCAAGGATAAACCGGAGGCTGTGCAGAAAGATAAAAAACAGCAGGATGTATTTTTGACAGATGCCGTGGATAAACTCACCCATCTTTTTGGTACCCAGGTCAAAATTCATCCGGGCAAGAAAAAGAGCAAGATTGAAATTGAGTTCTACTCCCCGGAGGATTTGGAACGCATCATGGGGTTGATTCTTGAGCGGGAAGAACAGGTCAAGAAAAAGAAGATTGACGCTCTGCGGCAAATCTCTTTATCTCAGAAATTTACCGTGTGATGGGAAAATTTGCTTATAGCAAATTCGGAATAAAGGCGTTATAATATTAGAGGTCTGCGATTAAAGGTTCGCAAATTTGTTTCACGTGCAACAATCGGATGCCTGAAACGGGAAGCAGAGAAAGGGAGCATTCAATAAACAATGGATATTCAGCAGTTCATGAAGATAATGACGAATAATATGCCGTTTATTGTTGCCGCTATGGCGGTGATTATGGTAATTATGTTGGGGATTATGATTAACCAGGCGATGAAGCTCAGTTATATGAAGAAGCGCTATCGCAAGATGATGACTGGCGTTGATGGTGCGAATCTCGAGCGTCTGCTCATGGGGCATATCGACGAGGTTCGTCATGTGGTAGAGGAGAATCAGCGCATCGATAACGAGAACAAGCGAATGGATGCACTGCTCCAGACTGCGGTTACGCGGGTAGGCGTTGTCCGTTTCCGGGCCTTTGAAGACATGGGCAGTGATTTGAGCTATGCGGTGGCTTTGCTGGATTCCTACAATAACGGTGTGATACTGTCCAGTATCTTTGGCCGTGAGGATTCCCGCAGTTATGTAAAGCCAATTGAGAACGGAACTTCCTCTTACACGCTGACGCAGGAAGAGGAACAGGCCCTGCACGATGCCATGGCAAAGGCCCAGTAAGGGTATATTATATAGTAGAAAAACCTTTAAAAAACAAAAACCTTATGCTATAATGGCATAAGGTTTTTTATTTATTGGTGAAGCAATCCAGGGAATTTGTAGGTCCGTGGATTATTTTATTGAAAGTGTTTGGAGGCTTTACTTTGGCAGACGAGAAGAAACCAGAGATAAAGGAATCACCGGAGTATACGATTAAATTCATTCCGCCTAATGGCGGCGATGTCAAGAAAATCCATTTGTCCGAACGCAACCTCAAGATTGGGGTTGCTTCGCTGGCTGTTGGTGCGCTGCTCTTTGTGGGGGCGTTCAGCTACTCGGTATACAGTACCTTTGCGGCTCAGAGTGGGCAAAGTGAGATTCGCGAACTTCGGGAAGTCAATACGATTCAGCAGGAACAGCTGCTGCAGCTTTCCAAGAAGGCCAATGACCTGCAGGATGAGATGGAGCAGTTGAAACAGATTGAAAACGAACTGCGCCAAATGACGGGGATGACTCCGGCGAAGGATGCCAATGCACCGGCTGAGCAGAACCCGGATGCCAGTGGCAACGGCGATGGCAAACACGACGGTCAGGGCGGCCCAGTCGTTCAGCCGGATTTGAACAATATCGGCCAGGTACTCACCATGGTGGAGCAGGGGATTACCCAGCGCCGTGAGTCCCTTATGGATTTGCAGCAGCATATCAAAGAACGTCAGGAAAAGCTCGGCTATAACCCGCTTATGGGCAGTAGTACGACGCCCTCTATCTGGCCGGCACATGGTGTGGTTACTTCGCCCTTCGGCCTGCGCTGGAATGGTTCAGACTTCCATCCGGGCATCGACATTGCAAATGATGCCGGAACGCCAATCCTGGCGGCTGCTGATGGTGTCGTTACGACGGCTGGTTGGAATGATGGCGGCTATGGCAATATGGTGGATATTGATCATGGCAATGGCATCATGACCCGCTATGGTCATGCGATGCAGGTTGTGGTTACTCCCGGCCAGTATGTCCGCCGCGGTCAGGTTATCGCTTACATGGGCAGTACGGGATTCTCTACGGGCCCGCATGTTCACTACGAGGTTCGCATTGGCGGTGAGCCGGTAAATCCCGCATCTTACCTTCATTGATAAGCCCTGAAAGTAAGTATTATGTATACTTTCATGGACGAAGAGGGATTGTTTCACGGCGTTGTATGCGTGTATACAGTAAAAAAATACATAACATAACAAAAGGGAATAATAAGAGTAAGCTCTATGCAAACAACTGCATAGGGCTTTTTTATTGGCAGAATAAGTATAACAAATGATAAAACTGTAAACTGTATACATACATAATTATGCAATAATGTATAATTATAATATTGTTTTTTGGCTAAGATGGCGCAAAATCAAGGAAAACACGGTATTTTTCAGAATATTATGCTTGAATATGCATATTGACATTGGTTTACAGTCTTCCTATAATAGGAGATACATTACAGTCGAAATGTATTGTATAGGGACAATGTATTATATACAAAGGACAATCTCAAAGGAGAGACGGATATGTGTAGAATTGGTTCAATCAAGAGCAAAGTACCCATTCAGCCATCAACGGCGCTGCGTTTGATGCTTCCGCAGCAGGAAGGGCATGATAACTCCGGATTTGCCATGGTCATGCAGGACCTGTACGGCATCTTTTCCGATTATAAGGATAAGCCGCTGTTATCCCTGGCTTGCACGCAGCGTGGTGCCCAGCTTGTAGAGGAATACATGGATGCGCACAACTTCGTGCAGCTGGCAGAATGGATTCCAATTCCGGATAAACGTCCGGGGCTTGATATTCAGGCTATGCCATACTACATTTTCCGTAACTACGATTATCCGGAGGATGCTGAAAAGATGACGAAGGAGCAGAAGGAAAACCTGCTGCTCGATACCCGTCTGGCACTCAGAAAACTGCTGGAAGAGGCAGGGGAGGGCTTTGTCTATTCCTTCTGGCCGGATGTTCTGACCCTCAAGGAAATCGGTGACCCGCGCGATATTGCTACCTATTTCCACCTTTGGGATGACAACGGCTGCCTGGCAGCTAAGTCCATCGTAGCTCAGTGTCGTCAGAATACCAACTACGATATCGTTCGGTATGCTGCTCATCCTTTCTTCCTGCAGGGATACACGCTCTGTGCAAACGGTGAGAATACCTTCTATACGAAGAACAAGGAATTCCAGAAATCGCTGCACCGTGGTTATATCGGCTTCGAGTCCGATTCCCAGTGCTTCCTCAATACCCTTCATTATGTACATCATGAGCTCAAATGGCCGCTTACCTATTATAAGCATGTCATTACCCCGCTGCCTTTCGAGGAAATTGAACAGCGGGAGGATAAAGAAGTCCTTACGGCAATCCGTCAGTCGCTGGCAAATCTTGAGATTAACGGGCCGAATACCGTCATCGGTGTGCTGCCGGATAATCGCATGATTACCTGCTGCGACTCGAAGAAACTTCGTCCGGTTGTCATCGGCCGCACCGATGATATGCTGGCAATCTCTTCGGAGGTTTGCGGCATCAATGAAATCATGCCGGATCGTGACCAGACGAAGGATATTTATCCGAATGAACGGGAAATCATAGTAATCAACGATGAGCTGGAGGTACAGAGATGGAAGCAGTAAAAACTCAGGACGTGGCAGTAAATGACCTGCCATGGAAAATCGAATATCATGCTGACCGCTGTACGATGTGCGGCAGCTGCGTTGCTGGCTGCTCGTTCAAGGCCATCAAAGTGGTTACGCAGAGCCAGTCTTTGACGATTTCGGAGGGGAGTCAGCCCGAACCGAAGCATACGCATGTCGCGCGCCCCATCATCAAACAGGTGGCAAGCCTCACGGATTTCTGCCGGGGCTGTGGCATGTGCGAGAAAATCTGCCCGAACAACGCCATTCGTCCGGTTCGCAATCCGGACAGCCGCCGCACGCTGCTGGCAAAGGATAATGGCCCCATCAAACGCGGTGGACGCACGAATCTCAATGCCCAGCGTACGCTTGACAGCATCGTTGTTGGCCGCATCTCCCAGATGACGGACCCGTCCCTTGATGCTGCCCGCCATACCTTCGATATTCGTTCGCCCTTTGGTCGTGTCCTTTCCGCTAAAGAGCTTCCCTTTGAGCTCAAGGATGGCAAGCTGGTACAGGCAAGCCATACGCCGCCAGTCGATTGGATTTATCCGCTGATTTTCTCGGATATGTCCATCGGTGCCCTGTCGACCCGTGCTTGGGAAGCTGTAGCCCTGGCTGTTGGCTACCTCAATGAGAAATGCGGCCTGCCGGTACGCATGAGCTCTGGTGAGGGCGGTATGCCGGTAAAACTTTTGGAATCAGAATATCTCAAATACTTCATTATACAGATTGCTTCCGGTCACTTTGGCTGGAACCGTATCATCAAGGCAATGCCGCATATGGTTACAGACCCGGCGGGTATCCTCATTAAAATCGGTCAGGGTGCAAAACCAGGTGACGGCGGCCTGCTGCCGGAGGCCAAGGTAGCCGAGCATGTCCAGGCTATCCGTGGCGTTCCGAAAGCGACACTGGCTTCGCCGCCGAACCATCAGGGCCTGTATTCCATCGAGGAATCGGTCCAGAAGATGCACCTTTCCATGAATGCAGCCTTTGGCTTCCGCGTTCCCGTTGGTATCAAGTGCGCTGCTTCGGCAACTTCTGTTTCCGTATACAACAACCTGCTGCGTGACCCGTACAAAATCTGCGGCGGCTTCTTCCTGGATGGTATTCAGGGCGGTACTGGTGCAGCCAATGAGGTATCCCTTGACCACACGGGCCATCCGGTGGTTTCCAAGATTCGCGACTGCTACAATGCCGCTGTCAAACAGGGCTTGCAGGGCCAGATTCCGCTTTATGGCGGTGGTGGTATCGGCATGACTGGCAATGCGGCAGCAGATGCCTTCAAGATGATGTGCCTTGGTGCTAACGGCGTATTCGTGGGTAAGGTATTGATTCAGCTCCTGGGCTGCGTTGGTAACGAGCAGGGCCGCTGCAATTCCTGCAACACGGGTAAATGCCCGATGGGTATCTGCTCCCAGGATCCGCGCCTCGTGAAACGCCTCGATATCGATCGCGGCGCACAGAAAATCGTCGACTATGTACTGGCTTTCGATGCGGAGCTCAAGAAGCTCATGGCACCGATTGGCAACAGCTCGCTGCCGATTGGCCGCAGTGATGCACTGGTATCGACGGATAAGGCTGTGGCAGAAAAACTCGGCATCCAGTATGTATGCTAACGATGGCGTAACAGGAGGCAATAACTTATGTTTAAGATAGAAACAATGCAGGGACATGATCGCATGTCCACTCAGGACCTGCTGCTCGCCATTGGCGATGCGGTAAAGCAGGGCGAGACCGAGTTCGAGATTGAGGCTTCGGGCCAACATGATATCGGCGGTCCATTATGGCATCCGGAAGGCAAGACGCTGCACTTCCATGTTACCAATGCCGGGCAGCGTCTCGGCTCCATGTGCCTGCCGGGCACGGAGATTATCGCGGAGGGTTCCGTATCGGCCGATGTCGGCTGGCTGAACTCCGGCGGTACGATTACGGTTAAAGGCGATGCCGGTGATACGGCAGGTCACTGTTCTTCCGGTGGTAAGATTTTCATCGGCGGCCGTGGCGGCACCCGTACGGGTTCGTTGATGAAACACGATCCGCTCTATGAGGAGCCGGAGCTTTGGATTCTCAAGAATGTCGGTTCCTTCTCCTTTGAGTTCATGGGCGGCGGCCGTGCAATCGTTTGTGGTTATGACAGCGAGCAGTTCGCCTCGGTGCTCGGCGAGCGCGCCTGCGTTGGTATGGTAGGCGGCGTGGTCTATGTACGCGGTACTATCGATACCTATCCGGCAGATATCAAATATCTGGATCTGGATGAGGACGATATTGCCTTCCTCGATGGCGGCATGGATGAATTCCTCCAGCATATCGAGCGCGAAGACTTGCGTCAGGAACTGTCGGATTGGAGCCAGTGGAAGAAACTGCGCCCGCTGACGGCTGCGGAAAAGAAGGGCAAGAAAAAACACGACCTCAAGGCATTCCGTTTGAATGACTGGGTAAAGGGCGGTATCTTCAGCGATGTTGCTCATGATGATTTTGCTGTTCATAACACGCTTTCGACGGGACTTTACCGCCTCCGGGTGCCGAGCTGGGATAATGCGAAATTCGCCGCACCGTGCGAATTCAACTGCCCGACGGGCATCCCGACGCAGCGCCGCTATGACCTGATTCGTCAGGGCAAGCTCGATGAGGCGTTCCAGCTGGAATTGCAGTACACGCCATTCCCCGGTTCGGTTTGTGGTTCGGTCTGCCCGAACCCCTGCATGGATCACTGTACGCGCGGTACGATTGATGAGCCCATCCAGATCGGTGACCTCGGCTATCGTTCCGCCTTCTTGAAGGTGGAGCCGCCGAAAGTAAAGACGGGCAAAAAGATTGCCGTCATCGGCGGTGGTGTGGCCGGTCTCTCGACGGCTTGGCAGCTTGCGCGCAAAGGCCATAGCGTTACGGTCTATGATGATGCGGACCACATCGGTGGTAAGCTCGAGCAGGTAATCCCGCGCGGCCGTCTGGCGCATGAGCTTCTCGAGGCAGAACTCAAACGCATTCAGAGCGTTGGCGTCGAATTTGTCACGGCCTGCAAAGTCGATAAAGAAAAATTTGCGGCCCTGCGCCAGGAAAACGATGCCGTTGTTGTCGCTACGGGCGGCACGAAATCCCGCTTCTTCCCGTGGGAAGGAGCAGAACACCTCACGATGGGGCTGGAGTACCTCAAGGCGATCAATCGCGGCGAAAAACCGGCAACGGGCAAACATGTCGTGGTAATCGGTGCGGGTAACTCCGGTATGGATACCTGCCGTGGTGCTTATGAAATGGGCGCGGAGACGGTCGTAGCTGTCGATGTGCAGAAACCGGCAGCTTTTGCTGATGAAATCGAGTACATCGAAAATCTCGGCGGCAAGCTCGTCTGGCCGTTCTTTACGAATAAAATCACGCCGGAGGGCGTTTATGGCAACGATGGCCGCTTCATCCCGGCCGATCAGGTAATCGTCAGCATCGGTGAGGAACCGGAGCTTGACTTCCTGCCGGAAGACGAGGGAATCGAGTTCTTCCGCAAGAGCTGGCTGGTACCCAAGAAAGACCAGAGCATTGCCAAAGGCGTATTCACCGCTGGTGATACGATTAAACCAGGCCGTCTGACCGATGCTATCGGCAGTGGCCGCAAAGCAGCCTGGTATGTCGATCAGTATGTCATGGGCCAAGAGACTGCGGACTTCCCTGAGAAGCAGCAGATCCCTGCCGAGCGCCTGTCGAAAGCCTATTTTGACAAATGCCATCACTGCCTGCTGGGTGACCCGGTGGATGACCACACGCGCTGCGTAAGCTGTGGTACCTGCCGTGACTGCAAGATGTGTCTGGAATCCTGCCCAGAAAAAGCCATCACCCGTATTCAGAAGGAAGATGGCAGCTGGGAGTACGTATCCGACCCGGATCGCTGCATCGGCTGTGGAATCTGCGCGGGTGTCTGCCCCTGCGGCGTCTGGAGCATCAACGACAATCCAGAAAAAATCGCTATGTATTCGACGGGAGCAAAAGCGTAAAATATTCATTGTTTCACGTGCAACAAAACGAGGCCATGAGAAGTTGATTCTCATGGCCTCGTTTTTCGGTATAAGCTTATATATTAATGATGGGGAGCGATATAGAGAATATCGTTTTATTTATGCCAATTGATTTTGTACTGGCAGTGGTAGGTAAAATCACCGGTATAGGGCGGCGTTGTCGAATGCCATTTACGAAAGGCCAGATACTTTTTGCACGATTCGCCCGGGGCCAGATACACATTGCCCAAAGACGGGTAGAAGGCCGTATCTTCGAAAATCACATAGCCGTTAGGGGCTTTGACCACAAGGGAAAATTCGCCACTTTCGACATAGGCCCCTTCATCCCCGGAGTTATAAAGAACTCCCTCGTAATGAACAAGGCCGGATTCTAAATCCTTCAAATCAACTTTGGTACATGTGAAGTCAATCTTGGGACTCGCCATGCAAGTGGTAATGCCAGTTCCTATCAGGCTGATCGTTATGGTCAGGAGCAGGAAGAGCTTTTTTACATAGCGTGGCACAGCCAGAGATTTTTGAAAGATAGTCAACATGAATGAACCTCCAGAAAAAAATACACAACTAGCGGTTGATATGAAATCCTACATATTTTAACGGAGGTTATAAGGCTTGTCAAGGGATGAGGAGAGGAGGGGGTGGGGACAGGTTATTCTTCCACGAGGGGATACAGTTCGTTATCTTCGCGGCGAAGGCGCTCCAGCAGGGCACCGATAACTTGCTTGGTTTCTTGCAGAAAGTCAGCGGGATTATTTTTTATTTTGGTTGGCGTCATGAAGGCTTCC
This sequence comes from Selenomonas sp. WCT3, assembly GCA_900100835.1. Taxonomy (GTDB): domain Bacteria; phylum Bacillota; class Negativicutes; order Selenomonadales; family Selenomonadaceae; genus Selenomonas_A; species Selenomonas_A ruminantium_E. Next base: position 56,074 of record FNCM01000007.1, read on the forward strand.
TTGTACCCTTTGAAGGTATCCGCCAGATGCCCCATTTCCAGATCAAAGCGGGAAGCGGTATCGCGAACTTTTTCAAGGCCGCTTTTCTTCAGATTGGGATAGAGAAATTTATCTTCGGCGGCCAGATGAATGGAGATAAGGCCTGCCAGGCGGGAGAGTGCCCGGGCAATGGTGTCGGCTTGCTGGGTGACCTCGCTGGCTGTCTTGGCGCAGGTTATCGTATCGATAAGCTCATAGATTCCGGCATGGTGGTCTTTTAAAATTTCCAGATACATAGAAAACACTCCTTTTTTTTTCATTTCGTGGCTAGTTTAACGGAAATGAGGAGAAAAAGATGTAACCAGGGTTACGTTTTTGCGTACATGTGACAGATATCAATTGTTCTTTCCTAGGAAAGAAATTATACTTACAGTAAAAAGAACAGTTGGAGGCGGGATCTATGATAAAAATTGTATTTTCGGATATTGATGGTACGTTTTTGACGCCGGACAGCAAGGTTAGTCCAGTGACCGCGGCGGCCGTCAAAAAGCTTTTGGGCAGGGAAATTCCGTTGGTGCTGGTTTCAGCCCGGATGCCGGAGGCAATCTATCCCTTGACCGATGCAATTGGCATCAAGATTCCCATCATCAGCTATAGCGGGGCGCTGGCACTCACGGAGACGGGGGAAGAGCTTGGCAGTGTAACGATGGCTGGGGCGGATACTGCCCGCCTGCTGAAAGTGCTGGCAGAGGAATACTCCGATGCAGTAGTCAACTACTATGCTGGTCATCATTGGTATGTAAAAGATGTGACCAATGCGCGTGTTCAGACGGAGGTGCGTATCACCTCGGCACAGCCGCAGAATGCCAGCTTTGAAGAACGGCTGGCGGCGGGGGAAGTACCTCATAAGATTCTGCTGATGGCCGAACCAGAACTTTGTGAGCGGGCGGAGCGGGAGCTTTCGGCGCGCTTCCCAATGTTCCATGTAGTCCGCTCGGCAGCATTTTTACTGGAAATCATGGATGTCTCCGTATCGAAGGCCAGCGGCATTGAAGTGATGTTAAAGCATTTTGGTTTCCGCGCGGAGGAATCGCTTTCTTTTGGGGATAATTATAACGATACGGAGATGCTGGCTCTCACAGGCCGCAGTGTTGCCATGGGAAATGCTCCGGACGATATCAAGAAATTGGCAACCGATATCACCGCATCTAATGCCGAAGACGGACTGGCGAAGTTCCTGGAACAGGAAATCTTTGCCAGCTGTGAGGAGGGGATGCTATGTCCAAAATGTTTTGGAAAAGTGAACCTATCTTAGATAATATGTAGTGACCTCCAATTGCAAGCATCGTGGAATGACGAGAAATGATTCCTAAGCGTTGAGCAGTGGAAGGAAGATAATAAACAGGCTGTGAAGACCTTGTACCAAATGTTGGTAGAGCGAGGTTTTCACAGCCTGTTTTTCAGTGGGCGATTTTTTGTAGTTTTTTCTCGACGTGATTGAGGATTTCACAGCCGTCATCGGTGACGATAACGAGGTCTTCAATGCGGACGCCGAAGCGGTCCGGCAGGTATACACCGGGTTCGATGGAAAAGACCATGCCGGGTACGGTCAGGTTTTCATTGGTGGCGCTCACGTCGCCCTGTTCGTGGTCGGTTTGGCCGATGAAGTGGCCGAGGCGGTGGTTGAATTCTTTTTCGTAGCCATTTTCCGCCAGAAAATCCCGGGCGGCTGCATCGATGGCTGCTAAGGGGATGCCGGGGCGGATGATGGCTTCAGCTTTTTCGTTGGCCTGGCGGACCAGGTCGTGTACCTTGGTAAATTCTGCGTCGGCAGGCTCACCGATTACAAAGGTTCGGGTCATATCGGAGCAGTAGCCCTTATAAACACAGCCCATATCGATGAGCACGCATTCGCCGTCTTTTATGGTCGTGTCATCGGGCTCGTGGTGTGGGTCGGCGGCATTGGCACCCACAGAGACAATGGTGGGAAAACTGGGCCCTGAGGCACCTTCGGCCAGGAAGGTTTTATCGATGAAGTCCGCCAGTTCCTTTTCGGTCATGCCAGCCTTCGCGTGGGCAAAGGCCTGAGTTATGACTTTGTCGTTGATGCGGGAAGCAGTTCGCATCAGGGCTAATTCCGCTTCGTCTTTTATGGCACGGCAGTCATCGACGGCCTGGGAAGCCAGTACCGGGGTGACACCCGTGCGCTCTAGCAGAGGAATCAAAAAGCGGGCGGTGAAGGTCTTGTCGATGCCCAGTTTTCCCTTTTGGATATGGGCGGCCAGCAGGGCAATCTGGTCATCCATATCGCTGAAGCGAACTTCGTTATAGCCCGTTTCTGCAACGGAGAAGAGATGGTTCAGGAAAAAGGTATGCTTTCCATCGCTGCGGATGAGGAAGGCGTAGAGCCGTTCGAAGGGTTCTACATAGATACCTGTGAGATAGCGGATACTCATCGGGTCTGATACGAGGAGCTGGGAAAGTCCCAAGGACTCCATATTTTTGATGACGCATTCAATGCGATGATTCATAGTTTTATCGTCCTTTCGAATATGATACGGTCTCATTATACTACTTTGTCAATGAGGCGTCATGCTGGTATCCGCCAGGGAGTTGCTGTTTTTTAAATTATCAGAATATAGGGCAGGTTCTTATAAATATGTAATAAATAAAGAGCAATAAAAAAGTTGACAGAATGATATAACTGTGTTATATTAATACCATGAAATGTGCTCGAACACAATTTTAAGGATACCACTCAAAACCTATATGGAGGGATATGGAATGAAAACAAGCACGAATAAAAGTGCAGGAAAGAAAATTTCTAGCAAGTTCATATATTTCTTTGGTTCCTTTGGAGGTATTTTATTCGGTTATGATATTGGTGTTATGACCGGTGCCCTTCCGTTCCTGCAGAACGACTGGGGATTGCAGGGCAATGCCAGTGTCATTGGCTGGATTACTTCCGCCGTTATGTTTGGTGCAATTTTTGGTGGAGCTTTGGCTGGTCAGCTTTCCGACCGTCTGGGCCGCCGCAAGATGATTCTGCTTTCAGCACTTATCTTTATCATCGGTTCGATTCTTTCGGGTATCGCACCGCAGGATGGTTCGCTTTATCTTATCGCTGTCCGCACGCTGTTGGGCTTGGCTGTTGGTGCTGCATCGGCACTGGTTCCGGCTTATATGTCGGAGATGGCGCCGGCCCGGTTGCGCGGACGCTTGTCCGGTATCAATCAGACCATGATTGTCTCTGGTATGCTTCTTTCTTATGTCGTTGACTATCTGCTCAAAGATATGCCGGAAATGATTGCTTGGCGTCTGATGCTGAGCTTGGCCGCTGTACCGGCTGTCATCCTGTTCTTCGGCGTTCTCCATCTTCCGGAATCGCCGCGCTTCCTGGTTCGTGGCGGCAAGCTGGACGAGGCTCGTCAGGTGCTTTCCTGCATCCGTCCGGAATCGGAAGTGGAAGCAGAGCTTATGGATATCCAGAACACGGCCCGCGATGAACAGCAGGCAAAACAGTCCACGTCTCTTTCGACGTTGGTATCGGGCAAATATCGTTATCTGGTTACGGCTGGTGTTGGCGTGGCTGCCTTCCAGCAGTTCCAGGGCGCTAATGCAATTTTCTATTACATTCCGATGATTGTGGAACAGGCTACGGGTCAGGCTGCCAGCTCGCAGCTCATGTGGCCGATTATCCAGGGCATTATCCTGGTACTTGGTTCTTTGGTATTCCTCGGCATTGCCGATCGTTTCAATCGCCGTACGCTGCTGACGGTAGGCGGCACGGTTATGGGTCTTTCCTTTATTCTTCCGGCAGTTCTCAACAGCTTGATTCCGGGAATGGACCCCATGATGATTGTCTTCTTCCTTTGCATCTATGTTGCATTTTATTCCTTCACTTGGGCACCGCTTACGTGGGTTATTGTCGGTGAGATTTTCCCGCTGGCTATCCGCGGCCGTGCTTCTGGCGTTGCTTCTTCGTTCAACTGGATTGGTTCCTTCCTAGTCGGGCTGCTGTTCCCGATTATGACGGCGACGATTTCCCAGGCAGCAGTATTCGCGATTTTCGGTGTTATCTGCCTGCTGGGCGTAGCCTTCATCCGTAACTGCGTGCCGGAGACGCGCGGTCATACGCTGGAGGAAATCGAGGCAGCTGGTATTCGCCAGCATGAAGTAGAAGGCAAAGCAGCAATGACGCATTGATTTATTTACCTGGCTACGAGGGGAGAGTTCGCTGATGGAACTTATGAAAAATGCAGCCAGTATTGAGAATGGTGAGACGGCCCTGGGCATTGAACTGGGGTCCACCAGAATCAAAACTGTGCTCGTAAACAGAAATTGTGAAACGCTGGCTTCCGCAAGTTATGAATGGGAAAATCAGCTCGAGAACGGCATCTGGACGTATGATTTGGACCGGGCTTGGGCGGGCATTCAGACCTGCTTCACTCAGGTGGCCGCTGATGTGCGCAGCCGCTATCATGTGCCGTTTACGAAGATTGGTGCCATTGGTGTCAGTGCTATGATGCATGGCTACCTGCCCTTTGACAAGGACGGCAAGCAGCTGGCAGGGTTCCGTACCTGGCGCAACAACATCACAGGCGAGGCTGCCGATGCGCTGACGAAGGAATTTGCCTTTAACATTCCCCAGCGCTGGAGCATTGCTCATCTTTATCAGGCAATCCGCAATAAAGAAGAGCATGTAAAAGACATTGCGTTCCTGACGACGCTGGCTGGTTATGTTCATTGGAAACTGTCGGGCGAGAAGGTTCTGGGTATCGGAGATGCCTCGGGCATGTTCCCCATTGACAGTGCTACAGGTGACTATGATGAAGGCATGCTGGCAAAATTTGCGGCGCTGGATGATGTGAAGCCCTTTGCTTGGTCGCTTAAAGAGATTCTGCCTCAGGTGCTTTCGGCTGGCGAGAAGGCTGGCGTTCTCACGCCGGAGGGCGCAAAGCTGCTCGATCCTTCGGGCAAGCTCGAATGGGGCAGCCTGATGGCTCCGCCAGAGGGCGATGCCGGAACCGGTATGGTCGGTACCAACAGCGTTCGCAAACGCACGGGCAATATCTCAGTAGGCACCTCGGCTTTCTCGATGAATGTTCTCGATGCACCGCTGAAGGAAGTCCATCAGGATATCGATATGGTAACGACGCCGGATGGCGCTCCCGTAGCCATGGTTCATACCAATAACTGTTCTTCAGACCTCAATGCCTGGGTTTCCCTGTTTGGGGAGTTCGCTGAGGCTATGGGGCACGGGTTAAAGCCGGATAAACTCTATGGCCTGCTCTTTAACCAGACTCGCCTGGCCGATAAGGATGCCGGTGGGCTGCTCAATTACAGCTGCCTATCCGGTGAGAATATCACCCGGGTGGAGCAGGGACGTCCGCTCTTTATGCGCACGCCGCACAGCCATATGAATCTGGCAAACTTCATGCTGTCCCAGCTTTATGCAGCCTTTGCACCGCTGAAAATCGGCATGGATATCCTCGTCCGCGAGGAAGGCGTCAAGACGGATGTGATGATTGCCCAGGGCGGTTTGTTCCAGACCCCGGTCATCGGCCAGCAGGTTTTGGCGGATGCGCTGAACATCCCGATTACGGTTATGGAAACGGCGGGAGAAGGCGGCCCATGGGGCATGGCAGTCCTGGCTGTATTTGCCAAATGGGGCATGCCGGAGGAGACTTTGGCAGACTTCCTCGACACCCATGTTTTCCGCAATCCGGAGAGCACGACGCTTACGCCGAATGCGCAGGGCGTCGCTGGCTGCCAGCAGTTTATCAAAGCATATCGCGCCGGTCTTGCCGTTGAGAAGGAAGCCGGTACGGCGGTTCAGGAAACGGCTTGAACGTTATAAGGTATCTCAGTAAGAAAGGATTTTGGTCATGTTAGAAGCGTTGAAACAAGAGGTCTATGAAGCGAATATGATGTTGCCGAAACTCGGCATTGTAACCTTTACCTGGGGCAATGTCTCCGGTATTGACCGCAAGCAGGGCCTCTTTGTCATCAAACCATCAGGAGTTCCCTATGAGGAATTGAAACCAGAGGACATGGTGGTTGTCGATATGAACGGTCATGTTGTAGAGGGCGATATGAATCCGTCCAGTGATACGATGACGCATCTGGTTCTTTATAAGGAGTTTCCGACGATTGGGGCAGTGGTTCACACGCATTCTTCCTGGGCTGTTTCCTTTGCTGAAGCAGGGCTGCCGTTGGAAGCCCTCGGTACGACTCATGCGGATACGTTCTTTGGGGATGTACCGGTGACTGAGGCCTTGACGAAAGAAGAAATTGAATCCGATTATGAGGAAAATACGGGCCATGTCATTGTCCGTACCTTTAAGGACCAGGGAATTGACCCCGAGGCCGTTCCGGCGGTGCTGGTCAAACAGCATGGGCCGTTTACCTGGGGCCCGAATCCGAAGAAAGCTGTGGAGACGGCCAAAATCCTTGATGTGGTAGCCGAGATGAACTACCATGCGCTGCAGCTCACGCGCGGCGATATCCGGGTACCGCAGTACCTACTGGATAAACATTATTATCGCAAACATGGTGCCAATGCCTACTATGGACAGAATAATGCCAAGTCCAATAGCGGTGCAACGCATCGTTAAACAGTCGTAATGACGAGTATCTATCTATAAACTGAAGGGAAGCGTTATCATGTTAGAGACGAAAAATTATGAATTTTGGTTTGTTGCCGGCAGCCAGTTCCTCTATGGTGAGGAGACGTTGAAAGAAGTTGCCCGTGATGTGGAAGATATGACGGAGAAGCTCAATGCCAGCGGCAAGCTTCCGTATAAAGTAGTTTGCAAGGGCGTTATGACGACGGCTGAGGGCATCACGAACTTCATGAAGGAAGTCAATTATCATGATGAAGTCGCTGGTGTAATCACCTGGATGCACACCTTCTCTCCGGCTAAAAACTGGATTCGCGGGACGAAGCTCCTGCAGAAACCGCTGCTGCATCTGGCTACGCAGTATCTCAACAACATTCCGTATGATACGATTGATTTTGACTACATGAACCTCAACCAGAGTGCGCATGGTGACCGCGAGTATGGGTATCTGAACTCCCGTCTCGGCATCAACAACAAGATTGTCTATGGCTACTGGGGCGATGAAGAAGTCCAGCAGGAAATTGCGGACTGGCAGGATGTAGCCGTTGCCTATAATGAGAGCTTCAATATCCGCGTCTGCCGTTTCGGCGATACGATGCGTGACGTCGCTGTTACCGAAGGCGATAAGGTCGAGGCTCAGATTCAGCTGGGCTGGACGGTCGATTACTGGCCGGTGGGCGAGCTGGTCGATGTCATCGATGCCATTGATGAGAAAGACGTTGACACGGAGTATGCAAAACTGCAGCAGAACTACACCCTCAATATCCAGCACAACAGCGCCGAGAAATTCGAAGAGTCGGTTCGCTATCAGCTGCGTGAATACCTCGGCATCAAGAAATTCCTTGATGACAAGGGCTACAATGCCTTCTGCACGAACTTCCAGGACCTCAAGGGCCTCAAACAGCTGCCGGGTCTGGCTGCACAGCTGCTGATGCGTGACGGCTATGGCTTTGCTGCTGAGGGCGATTGGAAACATGCAGCTCTTACGCGCCTGCTGAAGATCCTCTCCCATAATGACCGCACGGTATTCATGGAAGATTACACGCTCGACCTGCGCAAAGGCCATGAGGCTATTCTCGGTGCGCATATGCTCGAGGTTGACCCGACGATTGCCAGCGACAAACCGCGTGTTGAGGTTCATCCGCTGGATATCGGCGATAAGGAAGACCCGGCTCGTCTCGTATTCACGGGCGCCGATGGGGATGGCATCGATGTGACGATTGCCGATTTCCGTGATGGTTTCCGCATCATCAGCTATCCGGTTGAGTGCCGCAAAGCTGAGGCAGAGACGCCGCATCTTCCGGTTGCTAAACAGCTCTGGACGCCGAAAGTCGGCCTCAAGGAGGGCGCAACCCAGTGGATTAAAGCTGGTGGCGGTCACCATACTGTCCTGAGCTTCACGATTAAAGAATCCCAGATTCACGATCTTGCCATGATGTTTGGCACGGACCTCGTTGAAATCTGTTGATTTACCCTAAAACTTTCCTAAGTTCCCCTGAGGAGGGCCGTTGGTATAAACCAGCGGCCCTTTTTATATTGGGGAAGGCTGGTACGAAGAAAGTCTCTAGCGGTAGGGGACACAGTATCTATAGAAATTAAAGAAAGCTCATTCGAAATATGAGGATGGGTTAAAAGGAGTATATATTAATCCTATCGGTGATACTAGAAATAGTGCGATTGGTGGTTCTAACTACGGTGGCGGTTATATCAGTCTTACGAAAGGTAGTTTGTTAGTAAACGCTGGTTCTGCTTATAGAAGTGGTGATGGAACTACCACCCCAAAAGATTATAATATTTATGCTTTAAGTGTTATTGCTGCCGATTATGCGCATGAATGTGGTCATTGGTATGTTATTGCCCCCGTTATATTTGCAATTTTCGCCTAGTAAACATGCACTAACGCCTATGACCATACAACTTTTTCCTTTATATCATCCTAAAATATGCTTATATTCCTCCAGCAACTCACGGGAATATTCTTTCTTCATATCAGAATCTCTGACAATCTTCCATAATGTAGCCGCTGCCTTCAACCTCTCGTTATATACTTTAGTTGCCTCATCTTCACAAAAGTCTTTGACAAACTTGTTCCATTGAAGAGCAGATTTGTCATAAACAACATACGATTTTTTACCATAATAGACATCTAGCAAATCACCAAGTGTAAAGCTTTCATCACCATTTTCCTTTACTGCTTTTGCAGTAGCAACCATATCTACCTTGAAACTAAAACTTTCTTTCCCAGTCTGTTGTCTAAAAAATTCTCTAAATCTGTTACCGCAATTAAACCCACACTCGATCACTCCTGTATCTAAAGTAAGATTTGTAACTACAGCCTTCTTTTTTGGTCTTACGACTTTCTTTGCAGGTGAAATCTTCTCTCCAGAAAAATAAGCTTTAATAACTGCGTTCAACTGTACCTTACTACTTGGAGCTTTTAAACCATGGGCCTTACATATTTTTATTAGCTCATCCCTATACCAATAATACTTACTGAATTCTTCAAAATCCTTTATGTTATCAAATTCTGGTCTGTCCATTTATACTGAATACTCCTTCTGAGAATATTACAATCATATTGTTATCAAGAATCCTGTTCTGCAGAACAGGAAAAAAAGATTCATCTAAATCAGATTTCCGTATACGTAGCTTTCCTTCGCGGTCTTGCATCTGGATTTTCATCTGCATAGCCCACTATTATGATTCCAGTTACATAATCTTTATCCGTTAATCCTAGTAAATTTCTCATTTCATCCTGCTCATACCAACCTGTCCAGCATGTAGCTAATCCCATATGTTGTGCCTGTAATAAAATATGAGTAATAGCTATTGCGCTATCTCTAATGGTACGCTCCATACTATCGTCTTTACGATATGTTGATTTTCCTACACAAACAATAAACACAGGTGCTTGAAGCATCCACTTTTGATTATGGTCTAGCTCACAAATCTTCTCTTTCATTTCTTTTGATTTCACAACAATGAAATCCCATGGCTGTTCATTAGAACCGGAAGGTGCCAATGAAGCAGCTAATATCAAATCACTTATTTGCTCATCTGTAACTCTTGTTGATTTATACTTTCTGATACTTCTTCGATTCAGAATTTCAGGTAAAATATCCATGATTTCTCCTTTTTTTATTCAAATCTGTTTCTATTCATAATCACTATTTTGGTCTTAAGTCAATAAAGTGGACACCGAAAGTGCGACTTTACGCCGCACCTTCTGCATGAACTGCAGCCGGTGTCTTGTAGCCTAAGCTACTATGAGTTCGCTGGCGATTGTACCAGGACTCGATATATTCAAAGATGCTTTTATAAGCTTCTTTTGAATCTTTGTAAAAACGCCGATAGATTTCTTCCTTTTTAATCAAAGAATGAAAGGATTCTATACAGGCATTGTCATACGGGCAGCCCTTACGGCTGAACGAATGAAGAATTTTATTTTCAGCAAGGTATTTTTCGAATACTTCGCTTGTGTACTGGGTTCTCAGAACCAAAAGGTGAATGAATATATTAGTTCTTTGTTCGGATCTTTGGATTCTTAATACAAAAGGCCTTTGCAGGTGAGGGCCTGCAAAGGCCTTTTGCTGTTAGGGGATTAGAAGTGGAAATCGAATTGGGTGCGGAAGAGGTGGCGTTTGGCATCTTTGGCTACGCCGGCGATGCTTCCGGAGTGGTTGTATTTCTGATCGGAGTAGAAGGTCTCCCATACCACATCTTTCCAGGGGATGTATTTAACACCGAGGATATATCCTTTGGTATCCGTTGGCAGGGAGCCCCATTCGTCATCGTGGGAGACATCGCCATAGCGGCCAAAGTCGATATAGCGGGCATAGAGGCCCCAGTCGCCGCGTTTGGTCGAATCGACATCGCGGTAGTCGACGCGGAATTCCTTACTGGTCTTGAAGTCGTAGGCATTCGTGCGGACATAGGTACCGTAGAGCGTCACATCTTTGGCTACTTTGGCGCGCAAATCAAGTCCTGCCGCCCGGCTCATCATCTGATTGCCGCGGGTGCCGTGCTCGCCTCGGTAATTCTTGTTGCTCATATACGTGAGTGACCCATCGACAATGCCGAGGCGGCCGGTGATGTTGGCACCGTAGAGATGCGTTTCTTCGCCGTCTGGCATGGTGATGAGATCGCCTTGACGCGGACGCAGGCCAAAGCCAGAGAGGCTCCATTGCGGCGTGAAGTTATAGGTGAGCTGTGCACCGTCAGCGGCATGGCCGAAGATGACATTCTGATAGCCGTAGCCCCACCATTTCGTACCGAGTACCGCGCCGAGTTTTTTCGTCGGCTGCCCCTCGACCCAGATGCGCTGGAAGGTACCATCCTGATCGTCGGATTTGGCATCTTTTCGCCAGGACTGGTTTACCGTATACCCTTTACGCGTCTCGGACTGGAAGTGGGCTTCCCACTGATTGCCGACTTTCATGCGGCCTTCGAGATTCATATAGAAGTGCTTGTTGTTGTTTTGGGAGCCCACATCTTTCGTCGAGGAATCGTGGTCATATTTTGCCCGGACAAAACCCGAAAGCTGGATTTTATCCACTTTCTTCTCGAGGCTCGTCATGCGTTCATCCATCCGCGATAATTCGCCATGATATTCACGCTCGAGTTTTTCCAGTAATGCCTGATCGGCGGGGTTGACACTGCCCATTTTATTCATGGCCCGTGCGACGACGGCGGCCATTTCATAGCGGCTCATGGAACGGTTGCCGGCGAAGGTGCCGTCACCGTTGCCCTCCAGAACTCCATCCTTTACGAGCTGGTCGATAGCGGCATAGCTCCAGTGTCCGGCCGGGACATCCGTGAAGCTGGCGGCGCCTGTTTCCGGTGCTGCCATGGCCTGTCCGCTGACTGCTGCCGTAATCGCCATTGCCGTAAGAAGGCTGAGTGTCTGTTTTTTCATTGTGAATCGCTCCTTAATTTCTTCGTTACCAATTTCATGCTCATTTGGTCAAGAGGTTTGGAGCGCATGTCGCTTTGCCTGTGACAAAACGAATCATAACACGCGGAAAAGCAATAGGCAATACGACGAAGCGATTGTGAGTGTTTGTTTCAGAAAAAAATACGAATGTGCATAGAACTTATAAACCGCGTTTCAAAATCTTTCGTATGAAGCGGGGTTTGCTTTAATCTTGTTATAAATAAAGTCGGTTATGCTATAATGAATGTGAATTTGAGAGGATGAGAGGTTCGACTGGAGGTATTTATGCGATTACTCAAGATTATGCAGGAAAATGAACGTTTTTCGCAAACGGAACAGGCTATCGTACAATATATGCTCGAACATCCCAAGGAAGTTGCTGAGCTGACAACACGGGAAATTGCCGCGAAAACTTATACCAGCCCGGCAGCTGTTTTTCGTCTGACCCAAAAATTGGGGCTCAAGGGGTATAACGAATTCCGCATCAAGTTTACCAGTGAAATCAGCCGCGTGAATCCAGAGTCATTCAGCATCCGTCATCGTCCGGTCACGCAGAAGGATAAGCCGGAAGATGTTGTCCGCAAGATTGCAGCTCTTGAAGTTGAGGCGATTGAAGAAACGAAGAATGAATTTGACATCGGCCAGCTTGAAGCAATCTTAACCCGCATGGAAAAGGCGGAGGTGATCGATATCTATGCGTATGACCAGAACTATGCCTTGGCGCAGATGGCGGTTTACAATTTTATGCAGGCGAAACTTCCTGTCGTGGCCTATAACTCCATGAACAGTCAGATTTCCTCGGCGCTGCTGGCCGATAAAAAACACCTGGCCATCATCATCTCCCGTTCCGGGGAAAATCGCCGGCTGATACGGCTGGCTGAGATTTTAAAGCGCCGCGGCGTTCATACGGTGCTCTTGACCGTGTCGCCGCATTCGCCGCTGGTCAGCCTTTGCAGTGAATATGTCTATATCGCTAACACGACGAATTTCCTGGATCTGGGCGGCATGCTCTTTTCGGTAGGGGTCCGTTATTTCATCGATACGATTTTTGCGATGCGGCTGGCACGCCGTTATGATGAGATCGAATCCTTTACCGACCAGTTCGATGATGCCTGTGGCAGCCAGTACGATGACAAACGCCGGATTTGGTGATATCGGGGCGTTGTTTCGAAACCAAGAGCCGTTTTGATATTTTTTGCGAAACAAACGAACAGAAGAATCCAAAACCATTGAAAACACGAAAGTGTTTTGTTATATTGTTCTTGTCAAGAGGCTTTGGCCTCATTCGCACTCGCTTTGCCAGCGAAATTGAATTGGAGAATGAAAAAGGAGCACTTATCATGGACAAACAAGCGATTTTCGATAAGTTTGTAGAGTTTATGGGACGCTTCGCAGAAATCCGGGCCGTGGCAGCGCTGCGTGATGGTTTTATCATGACGACGCCGTTTACCGTCTGTGGGTCGGTTTTCCTGCTTATTGCGAATCTTCCAATCCCGGGGTATCCGGAATTCATGGCGAATCTGTTTGGCAAAGATTGGACGGCACCGCTCAATGCAGTGGCTGGTGGCACGTTCAGTGTATTAGCACTTATTGCGGTTTTGGCTATCACCTATAAATACGTGGAGGCCGAGGGCTGTGATGCCATTATGGCGTCCATCCTTTCCCTGTCAACCTTCCTAATTGTTTTGCCGCCAACGGTCATGTCGAAGGGCGGCGAAGCTGTGGGAGATGTCATTCCCAAGGCCTGGGCTGGCAGCAACGGTGTTATCACGGCGATTCTCGTAAGTTTTGCCGTTTCGGCTATCTTCTGCTACTGCGAGAAGCATCATTTGGGCATCAAGATGCCCAGCACGGTTCCTTCTGGTGTCACCCGGGCTTTTGAGGCTTTAACGCCGGCATTCCTGCTGTTCTTAGGCGGTTCCGTCATCTATGGCGTTTTCCATTATGTGGGCGCAACGACGTTCCCGGAGTTTATCTTCAAAGTATTGCAGACGCCGCTGCAGGGCTTGTCTGATACCATTATTGGCGGTTCGATTATCGCAGCCCTTCAGTCTATCCTGTTCTGGGCTGGTATCCATGGCCCGAACGTTGTCGGTGGCGTTGTGAGCCCAATTCTTATTGCCAATTCCCTGGATAATCAGGCGCTGCTCGATGCTGGTCAGCAGCTCATGGACAATCCGGCCGCTAAAATCATCACGTGCCAGGTCAATGATGTATTCATCAAATCCGGCGGCTGCGGGTTGACCTTCGGCCTGCTCATAGCCTCCTGGCTTAGTTCCAAATCTTCCCAGATGAAATCGCTTACGAAACTGGCTACCGTGCCGGGATTCTTCAACATCAATGAGCCGATTATCTTCGGCTTGCCAATCGTATTCAATCCGTTCCTGCTCGTGCCGTTTGTGCTGGTGCCGCTGTTTGCGCTCTTTATCACCTATGGCGCGATTGCCGTTGGCTTTATGGCACCTTTCTCTGCGGTTCAGGTTCCTTGGACAACGCCGCCAATCTTGGCAGGCCTGCTGCTGGATGGCTGGCAGGGCGCCGTCATCCAGATTGTGAACCTGGTTATGGCAACGGCCGTTTATCTGCCCTTTGTCCGTGCTCAGGACCGTCACATGCTGGCGGAAGAAAAAGCGGACAGCAATTCTGAAGAGGTTTCCACTACCAGTGATGTTCCCCTTCACTGCGGGTGAAAACTATAAATGATTTTTCCTGCTTCCTAACAAAAATAGCCTCGGGATGTGAAAGCATCCCGAGGCTATTTTCGTCTTATTCTTCTACATTTTCAAGGATGCGGATTTCGTTGCGCATCAGATATTTTTTCTGGTCCGGGCGGAAGCCATTCACCAGATAGTCGAATACGACCTGCATGGCCCGGCGCCCCTGCTGGCGCGGGTGCTGGTAGATGGCGGCCTGGATGATATGGTCGCGCATCATCCGGATGGTGGAGGGGATGGTGTCAAATACGACCATCACGATATCGCGGCGGTTTTTGGCCATGACAGCCCGGGCGGCGCCGTACGCACCGGAAGAAATGATGAACAGCGCATTGGTTTCCGGGTGTTCCTCCAAGAGCTGCCGGGTTTTTTCATAGGAAATCATGTCATCGTCTTCGTTTTCGTGAACCCCCGTAAGCTGGAAGTCTTCGGTCTTTTCGAGGACTTCGAGGAATCCCTGCAACCGCTGGCGATGGCCCTGCATGCTTAGAGAGCCCATCAGGACGCCGGCATGGATGCCCGGCGGGGCAATCATCTTGAGCAGTGCGCCGGCGGTGCGGCCGCCCTGCAGGTAATCCGTGCCCACATAGCAGTGGCGGCGGCAGTCATCCACGTCGTTGTTGATGGTCACGACGAATATTCCGCGAGCTACGAGGTTGTTGAGTTTTTCGATAACGCGCGGCTCGTTTACCGGGTTGATAATCAGCGCATTGACTTCGCTGGCGAGCTCGTCGATGATGCTGCATTGCTCCTCGACGTTAAAGCCGCGCATGCTGCGCCAAAGGACTTTCATGCCGTAGTTTTCGTATTTTAGCGCTGCTTTTCGCATGGGCAGCAGCACATCGTCGAAGAAGGGAACTCCATCGGAGGCAATCAGAACACCGACAACGGGATTCTTCTTGCGGGCAGCCAGCGCCTTGCCAGCGGGGTTTGGCTGATAGTTCAGCTTTTTTGCGGTTTCCAGGACCAGCTGACGTTTCTCGGGTTTTACGTTGCCGCGATTGTTGAGGACGCGGTCGACGGTTCCGCGGGAAACACCGCACAGTTCGGCGATTTGTTTTATCGTAACCATGGGGACGAACCTCCGTGCATAATAATGATTTTTTATAAAAACAGGTCTATTACAAAAATGATGATAGAATACATTTTTCGCTGTGTTCGAAGGATAATCCTGCACGAGCACAGTTATTTTTTCGAAAAGACGCGGAGAAAAAATTTTTTTCGGCGAAATGGCAAAAAATCAAAATTTATCCGCAGGCGGCGCTGGCGCTGGAAGGATGGTGTTCGTGCACACGATAAAAAACAAGATAAAACGTTTTCTAAACGGTAACAAAGAATAAAAAATGTGTTGACAACAAAAAGGGGAACGTGTATTGTAATAGCAGAGAACAAAAATGGTTCTGTGGCAAGGATAAGGGGTTATTTTTACCGTTGGGGGCAGTACTGTTTTTTATATCGTCTGATTATTGGCAATAAACAGGATTGTTTGTAAACTATTCTGTGCACGAGAACAGAAAACAGAGAAACGGGAATCCTGAAACCGGCGAAGAGGTCTTTCCTGGAGAAATGAGGTGAAGGGCAGCGGGAAAGATTCGGAGCAGAGCCGAAAAAAATGTACTGGTTTTTAGTACGAAAAGCAAAGGAGACGAAAACATGAAAAAGATCATTGCATTACTTTTGGCAGCAGCTATGATGGTCGTTGTCGCTGGCTGTGGCGGTGAACAGTCAGCAAGCAGTGGCAGCGGCTCAGGTTCAGGTGGGAAACAGATTACGATGGGCTTCTCCCAGATCGGAGCGGAATCCGAATGGAGAACGGCGAATACGGAATCCATCAAACAGGCAGCTAAAGATGCAGGCATCAACCTGCAGTTCTCGGATGCACAGCAGAAGCAGGAGAACCAGATTAAGGCAATTCGTTCCTTTATTGCCCAGGGCGTTGATATCATCGCTTTCGTACCAATCGTCGAGACGGGCTGGGATACGGTCCTGAAAGAGGCAAAAGATGCCAAGATTCCGGTCATCGTTGTTGACCGTGACGTCAAACTCAGCGACGATTCTCTCTATGTGGCCAAAATCGGTACGGATTCCGTTAAAGAGGGCAACAACGTCTTCAAATGGATCGATGAGTACATGGCCAAAGAGAAAAAGACTCCGCGTGATGGCGGCAGCCAGTACAATGTCGTAGTCCTTGAAGGTACGGTTGGTTCCTCCGTAGCAATCCGCCGCCAGGAAGGCTTTAAAGATGCTATGGCAAAATCGGCCAATGCTGGTAAATACAACCTGCTGGCTTCTCAGACGGGTGAATTCACGCGTCAGAAAGGCCAGGAAGTCATGGAGTCCTTCCTCAAATCCTATGGTCCGAAAATCGATATCCTCTTTGCGCATAACGATGACATGGCTCTCGGTGCCATCCAGGCAATCGAGAAAGCCGGCCTCAAACCGGGCAAAGATATCACGATTATCTCCATCGATGGCGTAAAAGGCATGTTCCAGGCTATGATTGATGGCAAGGCTAACTGCACGGTTGAGTGCAACCCGCTGCAGGGACCGCTGCTCATGGAAACGGCTAAGAAAATCCTCGCTGGTGAGAAAGTCGAAAAACTTGTCTATGTCGATGAAGGCGTATTCCCGGCAGATGTTGCCGCTAAGACCCTTCCGGATCGCAAATACTAATACCTGTTTTCATCCATTCATATAGGTTAGGATAAAGGGCCGCGCCCGCTTCGTATGAGTTCGGACGCGGCCGTTTTATCCATATCGAACAGATAGCAATCATTTTCCTTAGTCCTATCTTATTCCGATGATCATTCAGTTTCCTGGTTAGGGGTGACGATTATGGCACAAGCTTTATTGGAGATGCGGTATATAGATAAGGTATTCCCAGGCGTTAAGGCATTATCAAACGTCAATTTTACGCTCCACGCTGGGGAAATCCACTCCCTGATGGGGGAAAATGGCGCTGGCAAATCGACACTGGTCAAGGTTTTGACCGGGGTATATCAGCGCGATGGCGGTACGATTGTGATGAATGGCAAGCCCATTTCACCGAAAACGCCGAAAGAGGCGCAGGAATGCGGCATTTCGACGGTGTATCAGGAGGTAAATCTCTGCTCGAATCTCACGGTAGCAGAGAATATCTTTATTGGCCGTGAGCCGAAAAAACACGGCTTTATTGACTGGAAAACAATCAACCAGCGGTCGGAGCAGCTGCTCGCGAAGCTGGATGTTCATATTGATGTGACCAAGACCCTCGATAACTATTCGGTCGCCTTGCAGCAAATGATTGCCATTGCCCGGGCGGTCGATGTCGATGCGAAAATCTTGATTCTTGACGAGCCGACGTCGTCGCTCAACGAGGAGGAGACCAAGCATCTGTTCAAGATCATGCGGCAGCTGCAAAAACAGGGGATGGGCATTGTCTTTATCTCCCATTTTTTGGACCAGATTTATGAAATCTGTGACCACGTTACGGTGCTGCGCAATGGAGAGTTGGTGGGGGCCTATGAGATTGCGAAACTGCCGCGGCTGGAGCTCATCGCCAAGATGGTGGGCAAAGATTTGAGCGCGGTTAAGGATATGGATAAATTCGCCGAAAAGAGCACGCCGGCAGAGGAGGTATTCCTTGAGGCCAAGGGGATTGGTGCCGTTGGCAAACTCCGGGAGGTGGATGTCACCATCCACAAAGGTGAGGTTATCGGTTTTGCGGGCCTGTTAGGTTCCGGTCGTACCGAAACCGCCGAATTGCTCTTCGGCATTGAACAGATTCATAAGGGGTCCATTCGCATCAATGGCAAGAAAATCAATTTGAAGACCCCCATGGATGCCATGAAAGAAAAAATTGGCTTCTGTCCCGAAGACCGGAAGCGCTCGGGCATCATTGGCGACTTGTCGGTGCGGGAAAATATCATTTTGGCCATGCAGGCCAAAGATGGCATCATGCACCATATTCCCTACGAGGAACAGTGCAAGATTGCCGATGACTGCATCAAGCTGCTCAAGATCAAGGTTTCGGACCGGGAACAGCTGGTAAAGAACCTGTCGGGCGGGAACCAGCAAAAGGTAATCATTGCCCGCTGGCTGGCTACCCAGCCGAATCTGTTGATCCTCGATGAACCGACGCGCGGTATCGATGTGGGGACCAAGACGGAAATCCAGAAGATGGCGATTTCCTTGGCCAAGCAGCGCGGAATGTCGGTCGTATTCATCTCCTCGGAGATGGATGAGATGGTCCGTACCTGCACCAAACTGGTGGTCATGCGCGACCGCCGCAAGGTGGCAGAGCTGACCGGCGATGATATCAGTTCCGACGGTGTCATGAAAGCAATTGCAGGAGGTGCGGCCTGATGGATATGCTGAAAAAATTTGCGGGAAGCTCGCTGTTTTTGCCGGTAGTAGCCCTGCTGGTGCTGCTCGTATTCAATACGATTTTTGTCGATGGGTTCCTGTCGATACAGCTGACCGAGGATGGCAGGCTTTATGGACGTCTCGTGGATATTTTGAACCGTTCGTGTTCGCTCATCATTTTGGCTCTCGGCATGACCTTCGTTATTGCGACGAGCGGTATCGATATTTCGGTTGGTGCGGTGGTGGCTATCTCGGCCGCTGTAGTCTGCACGATGATTGGCGGCCGCGGGGATGGCGTGGCTCAAATGCCGATGGCCCTGGCTGTGCTGGCCGCTATCGGTGTTGGCGTACTCTGCGGCATGTGGAACGGCTTATTGGTCGCGAAATTCAAGATTCAGGCCGTGGTAGCGACGCTTATCCTTATGACGGCCGGACGTGGCGTGGCCCAACTCATGACCGAGGGACAGATTATCACGGTTTATTATAAGCCCTTTGAGTACATTGCTGGCTTCTTGCCGGGGATGCCGCTGCCGACGAATATTTTCATTGCGCTCGCAATGGTTTTGCTGGTAGCGGTGCTGATGAAGAAGACCAGCATTGGACTGTTCGTTCAGTCCGTCGGCATCAATGCGACGGCGGCAAGGTATGCCGGCATCAACGTAACGTTGGTCATTTTTCTCGTCTACGCCTTTTCGGGGCTTTGTGCCGGAGTTTCGGGGCTGATTGAAAGCTCGTTGATTCGCGCCGCTGATGCCAATAATGCCGGCCTCAACATGGAGATGGATGCGATTTTGGCTGTCGCACTCGGCGGTACGCTGCTTTCGGGTGGCAAGTTCTACATCGGTGGTTCGGTTATCGGTGCGATTACGATTCAGACCCTTACGACGACGATGTATGCGCTGGGCGTATCGGCTGACCAGCTGCCGGTGGTCAAGGCCATTGCGGTAGTTATCATCTGCCTGATCCAGTCCAAGAAGGCCCAGGAGATGTTTGATGCGTGGAAGGCGCGCCGGATGTCAAAACAGAACGGGAAAAAAGCTTCCGTTGATGGAAAGGTGGCGGAGCAGGCATGAAAAACAAGTTGAACCATCTCATTGCATCCAAGTATTTTTCTTTCTTCGTTACGGTCTTGCTGTTCGCAATCCTCTATGGAGCGGGCATTGCCATGTACAAAGGCTTTATGCGTCCGCAGGTATTTTTGAATCTGTTCATCGATAATGCGGCGCTGATTATCGTCACGGTGGGCATTACGTTCACGTTGATCATTGCCGGTATCGATTTGTCGGTGGGCGCAGTGCTCGCTCTGGTATGCATGGTGCTCGCTTGGCTGCTCGCCAATACGGGCCTGCCCGTGGGGCTCTGTGTCCTGCTCGTCATGGTGATGGGCACGGTGTTTGGCGCCGCGCAGGGCTATATCATATCGAAGTTTGATTTGCAGCCCTTTATCATTACGCTGGCCGGCATGTTTTTCTGCCGCGGCCTGACGGCCGTTATCTCGCAGGATACGATTCAGATTGAGAATCCAACCTGGGTCGCGTTGGCCAGTTACCGGGTAGACCTTGGCGTCGGCTTTGTATCGATTGGTGCCATCGTCGCCTTGCTGACGATTGTCGTGGCCGCTATCGTGCTGGGGTATACGAAATTTGGGCGCACGGTATTTGCCATCGGTGGCAGTGAGTCCTCCTCGGCCCTCATGGGGCTGCCGGTATTTCGCACGAAGGTTATGGTCTATGCGATTTCGGGCTTCTGCTCGTCTTTGGGCGGCCTTGCCTACAGCTTGATTATGCTGACGGGCTATAACCTGCACGGTCTCGGCATGGAGATGGATGCCATCGCTTCCTCTGTCATCGGCGGTACGCTTTTGACTGGTGGTGTAGGCTTCATCCCCGGGGCACTCGTCGGTGTGCTGATTCAAGGCGTTATCCTGACGTTCATCAGCTTCCAGGGAACACTTTCGGCCTGGTGGACGAAGATCGTGGTCGGTGCCTTGCTCTGCGTATTCATCATTATGCAGGCCTTCATCACAGAGCAAAAGAGCAAGCTTTCCTCTAAGAGCTCTATGGAAGATGGCAGTGAGCCGCCAGTCCAGCCAACGCCAAGCGGGGCAGGCAGCTAATAATTTCATAGTATACAAAGAAAAGGTCCGCTGATAATGGCGGACCTTTTTGGGGTACAAATTGCAGTTTGTAGGTTACACGAATCTCATTCGAAGCAACTCTTCGCCGCCGCTAGAGGCAGTGCCAACACTACACGGGAGATGTTTTCCTAAACGAAATTTTTATCTTTAATTAAGCATCGAAAAAGTTGCAAAACGCGCTTCGCTTGAACGGTAGCAATTTTTCGACGAACGGTGAGGATAAAAATTTCGTTCTTCACGAAAAACATCAAACGCTTCGTTTATGGCACTGCCCCTAGCGGCGGCTGAGTCTGTGGCAAGTTTCGTCGTGCTACCCCCTCCGAGGGCGCAGCAATTCGTACCGGCTCTAACCGAGGCGGCGGGGGCCCCAGTACCATAAGCGTAGCCTTGACGTTCCGCGTGAAGCAAGAAATTTTTGCCTGCGTTCTCGTTGGAAAAGCAGTTTCGTCCAAGCGAAGCGCGTTTAACTGTTTTCCAATTCTTAATTAAAAGGCAAAAATTTCTTGTAGCGGGTTGTCACCGGTGGAGCGTTGGTACTGGGGCCCCCGCCGCCGGCGACTTACCTCGAATACGAACTGGGTACTACTCCCCTGCAAACTGGAATATGTCGATGCATTGGTAGTGCACGTTTTATTTTTGCCCATGAAAAAGCGCCCGAGGGGAATCGGGCGCTTTTTCCAGATGTGATGTTGTGTAATGAAAAGGAAGAGAAAATTCGATTATTTGTTGATGTCAAAATCTGCTGCTTTGACATCGATAAGACTGGTTGGATCTACGTTGGAGTAGATACCCGGTCTTACCTCATAGCTTTTCATATAATCGGAGGCAGAATCCATGAGGTCATTCGTGTAATGTTCTACATATCTTTTCCACATGTCTTTCATAGTAAATCTCCTTTACGATACAAAAAAGTATTTATCGGATTTATCTCTAAAGGGTTGTTTGATTTGTCTATATTATGACATGGCGATTTAAATTTGTGAAATATCAAGTTTTGATAACTTATAGCTTTTTCCTATTAATGTGTGCTATACTTTAGAAAAATGGGAGAAGAGAATAGGGGGAAGAATATGACGCTTATCCAGATGCGCTATTTCTACGAGGTCTGCCAGTGGCAAAACATCACCAAAGCAGCGGAGCATTTGCATGTCTCACAGCCGACGGTCAGTGTTGCCATGCAGGCTTTAGAAACGGAAACCGGGTTGAATCTTTTTCATCGTGAAGGCCGCAAGATTATCATCACCCACGACGGCAGTAAGCTGTTGGGGAAAATCAAGCATATCCTTGACCAGATGGACCTCTTAGAGGACGAAATCCAGGATATGGCTCACAATCGCAACCATATCCGCATGGCGCTGCCGCTCCAGCTTGGAACACAGTTTCTGCCGCTGGTGCTGGGGGATTTTCGCTGGCTGCATCCGGAGATTCGGCTGGATATCATCGAGTCGGGCGGTATCAGCGCCCTGCATATGGTGGAGGATGAGAAGCTCGACATAGCCCTTACCAACTACGAGAGCGGCTTCAGCAATAAACTCAACTACCAGAAACTCTTTACCTGTGAATGCTGCTTTGTCACCTATCCGGAACACCGGTTGGCTGGGCGGGAGTCCGTGTCCTTGGAGGATTTTGTCGATGAGCCGCTGGTCATGCTGGACAGCAGTTTCTTTGTCTATCACATGGTTCATGATATGTTTGCCAAAGAGGGAAAGAAGGCCAATATCATCCACTATTCGCCGTATCTGCACACCATCAAGACGCTGGTAAAGAGCGGCATTATGTCGACCTTTTTGACGCGGCAGGCAATCCTTCCGGATGATAATCTGGTGCTCATCCCGTTGACGGAACCCTTTTATATCAATTCCGGCATCGTGACGAAGAAGGGGCGGCAAATTTACGATGACGAGAAGATTCTGATGGATTACCTCCAGAAAATCACGAAGTCCTTGAAATAATTAATCAAACTCCAATTTTCGCTTAAGCACAATAAAAGGTTGACTCTGTAAACTAAAAACAAAACCAAGATAGTGGTAATGATATAGGGATAAGGAGAACAATCATGAAAGCGAAATGTTGGCAAAAAGGTATGGCCGGCCTGTTGGCTGGTGTGATGAGTTTTGGGATTGTCAGCACGACGGTTACCGCAACGGCGTATGCTTCCTCATTGGATGCAACATCGAGCTGGAGTGCCCGTGAGAACCGTGACAGCTCGATTGAGGCGGAGAACCGCCGTCATGAGCGGCGTCAGCGGGAGATTCAGGAGCGTTACGAGCGGGAGCGTCAGACCGAGCGCGATATCAAGAAACAGCGGGAACGTCAGGCGAAAATCGACCAGGAACGCCGCGAAGAGGAAGCGCGTCATAACCAGCGCATGGAGGAAATCCGCCGCCAGCAGCAGCGGGAAGACCAGATTCGCCGGGAGCATGATCGCTATGAACGGGAGAATGCGCATCGCCGCCACGACCGTGACGACTCGGAGGTGGATAAAGGGCATTCCCAGGGTGAAGTAAATACGGCCGCCATTGTCGGTGCTGTTATTGGCGCCATCATTGGCCGGGCTACGGCATAAAAAAGCATCCCCATATGGGGATGTTTTTTAGTGCTCGAAATCGCGGCAATAGTGGCGGATTTCCGGCAGCCGGGAATAGAGGTTATTGCCGGGGCAGTCGGTGTCGTTAAGGTCACGATGGCCTACAATGACGCCCTTTTTCATCGGGTCGAGGTGATACTTTTCACAGAGCCAGGCAGTCAGCAGTTTCAGGGAGTCCAGCTGCTCTTTGGTGGGCTGGCCCAGATTGAAGTTGCCAGCCAGGCAGATGCCGACAGAGGTCTGGTTATAGTGGTAGGCATGAGCCCCTACCATACCCGGGCGGCGGCCCTGCTCAATCATGCCATTTTTGCGGATGAGATAATGATAGCCGATGCCGGCCCAACCGTTATGGTTTTGATGAAATTCGTGGATTTCGGCGGCGGTGGAGTCTTTATCCGTGGGAAAGCCCGTGTTATGGATGACAATCCTATCGGTTCCCGGGCGCTTTTCATATTCTGTAAATTGCAGGAAACGGCGGTATATGGGCGGTTCCCAGCCTTCAATGCGGTGGCTGGCTTCGATTTTTGCCAAGGGGAACAGGGGCATCAGGTTGAAGCCAAGGGAAACAGCTGCCGACAGACGGATAAAATCGCGACGTTTCATAGGTACTTCCTTTCGTATTTATTGTCTTTGTATTTTAGTCTAAAACCAACAAAAATGCAAAAATGTGTTAGTAATTGACCTGGTCAACCGCATTTTATCCAGTGTAAACAAAAAACAAAGATAATATCACGCAATTAAATGATAAGCTATTATTTATGTATAATCGGCAAAAGATACAGGATAACATGTATACATAATAATCTGTCTCTTGGTTATGTACATAATGGAAGAAATGTGTTATCATGAATTTATCATAAATTTTCAGGCAAAGGGGCCGTATCTCATATCCCAATAAGGTGTGAATGCGGTTCCTTTTTGCTAGTTGGAGGAATTATAATATGGCAGAAAAGAAATCTGGTATGAGCCTGGATAAACTGGGCATCTGGATCATTGGCGCGACCATTCTGGGCGCAGCTGTTGGTCTACTCATGGGAAAGTCTGCGAGCATGTTCGCTCCAGCAGGCAATCTCTTTATGCAGCTGATTAAGATGGTGGTTGTTCCTTTGGTACTGTTCTCACTGATTGGCGGCGCTGCTTCGCTGGGGAAATCGAGCAGTGCGGGAAAGATCGGTGGATTCACCTTTATCTATTACGGTATCACCACGGCCGTAGCCGTTGCCTTGGGCTTGTTCTTTAGTGAGCTTTTTCGTCCGGGCACGGGCATCGATATGGCAGCACTCTCTGGTGCCGCTGTACAGGTGGAGCACATGGAGGAAAGCACAAAGATTCCAGGCTTTTGGGACACGATAACGGGCTTTGTTCCGGCTAATCCGTTCAAAGCACTAGTGGATGGCAATATCCTGCAGATCATCGTCTTTGCCATGTTCATGGGGTTTGCTTCGACCTATCTTGAGGAAAGCAAGAAGAAGACCATCATCAACTTCTTCAATTATATGACGGAACTCTTCATCAAAATTATGACGGCTATCATGTATGTGGCACCGCTGGGCGTTTTCTGCCTCATGGCCGATGCAACGGGTACCTTCGGTTATGCGGTGTTGGCTAAGATTGCTTATCTGATTCTGCTCTATGTGGTGGTTCTGGCCATCGTTACTTATGGCATGATTGGCGGCTCGGTGGCCCTGTTCTCCAAATGCACGACCTATAAGAATTTCTTCAAGAGCATGTGGAAAGTTCAGGTATTTGCTTTTTCGACGGCATCTTCCATGGCAACGCTGCCCCTTAACATGAATACGGCCATGAAAGAGCTGGGAGTCTCCAAGGAAACCACGTCCTTTGCCCTGCCGCTGGGGGCTACCATCAACATGAATGGTAATGCTGCCTACTACGCAATGGCGGCAACCTTCATCGCCCAGATGTATGGCATGGAGCTGTCCTTCTCCCAGTACATGGCCATCATCATTACGAGTACGCTGGGCGCTGTCGGTCAGGCTGGTGTCCCGGGGCCGACGCTGCTGGTGGTAGCCGTGCTGGCTGCTGCGAATATCCCCATCGAGGCACTGCCGATTCTCTTCGGTGTGGACCGTATCTTCGATATGCTCCGTACCGCCGTTAACATCACGGGCGATGCCGCTTGTGCTACGATCGTTGACCGCTTCCGGGATGAAAAACGTGCCGAAATGGAACCGGCACTTCATCATTGATTCTAAAAAAAACAGGGCGTTTACGCCCTGTTTTTTTATTGGGAATTATTTGATTTTGCGCGGAGAAGTTTTAAGATGAAGCCGGCAGCAAGGCCAGCCAGCGCAGGGCAAATCCAGCCGAATCCTTGGCTGAAGAAGGGCAGGATCGTTGCCAGCTGCGAAAGAAAACCGTGAAGGCCGAGCGTCGTGAGCCAGTTTGGCGGCAGAGCCTTCATGAAGTCGAAGATAGAGCTCAGCACTACCGCGGTCATGATGCTGCGGATAATCAAGCGGTCAAGGCCGCAGATATGGCCGGCCAGGGCGGTCAGCGTCAGCATGATGGCAATGGGATAAAGCATCATGAGAACAGGAAGGGAGAACTGGATGATGGCGGATAGGCCCACATTGGCAATCAAGAAGGTAATGACAGCAAAGACTGTAGCCAGCTGGTGATAGGAAAATTTGCCGGGGAACATCTTCAAGAAGGCTTCGGAACAACTGGTAATCAGTCCGATGACGGTCTTGAGGCAGGCAAACAGTACAATCAACGCCAGCAAGGCTGCACCTGCATCAGAGAAATAATAAGCGGAAATGGACGCGAGGACGGCGCCGCCATTGCCGTTTATAGGGGCGTAGCCACGGCTTTCCGCGCCGGCAATAGCCACGAGGATGTAGATGATACCCATGAGCAGGCAGCTGAATACCCCGGCTTTGATGGTGTTCTTGGCGATAGCGCCAGAATTCTTGATGCCCAACTCACGGATGACGTCGACGACGATGATGCCAAAGGCAAGCCCTGCCAAGGTATCCATGGTGTTATAGCCGTCAAGCAGGCCCTGGAGGACCGGGGCCGTGGTATACGCCGGTGTCGGGGTAAAGGCCGTGATGGTGCTGGTGGGCTGGGTAAGGGCTGCCGCCAACAGGACGCCGAGAACAACGAGGAATAGCGGTGTCAGGATTTTTCCGGTCCAGACAAGGATCTTGCCGGGACGCAGGGAGAACCAAAGGGCGGCGGCCATAAAGGCCAGGGAAAAGAGGAACAAGGCCAGCTGCTCGTTAAAGCCGGCTGGCAGCAAGGCTTTAGCGCCGATTTCAAAAGGGACGGTAACACAGCGGGGGCTGGCAAAGAACGGCCCGATGGTGAGATACAGGGCGCAGGTAAAGATTAGCCCAAACCGGCGGCCAATGCGCTGGCTTAGATTCAAGAGGCCGCTGCTGCCGGTTATGCCCAGTGCCGTCACGGCCAGCATAGGCATGCCTACGCCGGTAATGAGAAAGCCGGCCAGGGCATACCAGACATTGCTGCCGGCTTCCTGCCCCATAAAGGCTGGAAAAATCAAGTTGCCGGCGCCAAAGAACAGGCCGAACAACATACTGGTGATGGAAAGGGTTTCTCCCCAAGTAAGGTTTGTTTTCACAGATTATACACTCCTAAGTCTTGTTTCACGCATAATAGTTTAACAGGTTGTCCTGTATTTGTGCAATGGATTCTTTGGTGTAGAAATTTGTAAAAAAGTGAGAAAAATTTTCATTACACTATTGACAATGATTATCAATTGGGGTATATTATCTATAGGCTTTCGTTAAGGCAATTGGTTGGAGCGTGGAGGCGCTTCCGGTTGTCGGGTGCATTTAGCACCAAGCTCTCCTAAAATATAATACACAGCAAAAATGGCGATTCGTACTGCTCATGCGAATCGCCATTTTTGTGTGCAATTTATAAAGGCTTATAGCAGGCCTTTTCTCTTTTCAGCCCGGGCGATGAGTTCCCGGCCTTCGCGGAAAGCGGCGGGCAGGAAATCTTCTTCCCATTCTCGGCCGCGTTTTTCGATTTTCTTGATTTCCTTCCAATCGGTGACGGGATTGCCCTGTTCATCTTTCAGCGGTTCGTGGAAGATATGCGGGTGACGGCGAATCATTTTGTCCGCCGAGGCTTTGGCCACATCCTGCAAGGTAAAGAGCCCTTCTTTCTCGGCCAGGCAGGCATGGAAAATCACCTGCAACAGCAGATCCCCTAGTTCTTCCTTCAGGTTTTCGGCGTTGCCGGTTTCCCGCAGGATATTGATACCGGCCAAAACTTCGCAGGCTTCTTCGATGCAGCCCGGTTTTACGCTTTCGTGGGTTTGGGTACTGTCCCAAGGGCAGCCATCCTTGGATTGGAGTTTTTTGACGATTGTTTCGAGACGCTTTACTTCATCATGATTCATAATGGACCTTCTCTTCCTGTCAGCTGGAAAACTTCTCATAGGCGTAATTATAACGCCATTGTGCTGGTTTGGCTATAGGTAAAGTGCGGGGGAGTTTTTATCGGGAGGGAGCAGAAAACCATTGTATAGTTGCTATATATGATAGCGAATAATAAACATTCATAAAAAATAATTGTACAACAGTGCCAATGGTAGTATACTGTATACAAGAGCAAGAACGAGCAGAGGAGCGTGACGGACATGTTTGCTTGGGTAGAGGTTTTAGCAGCGAAAAATAATGGGATGGATATCGCCTACAGCCTGGGGACGGACATGAATCTCGATGGACGGATTCATTATGACAGGGTGACGGATTCCATCTCACTGGAGCAGCTTTCGGATGGCGCCAGCCCGCAGGCGACCAGGGATTTCATGGAGGCTTTACGGGAACGGCTGCAGGAGAAAAACTGGGGGTCGGGACAGGCTGTCTGTGTATCCTATAATCGAAGCCTTGAACCGGAGATGGCGACCCGCTGGCAGATGGATAAGCAGGCATCCTTTGTCCGGTTTGGCTGATGGGCAATGCAAAAAAACGCAATGGAGTTTTCTCCATTGCGTTTTTTGGTTGAGAATAGGGGTTAGGGACAGACTCTTATATATTAACGATTAAAGCCGAAGGCATTCTTGCCCGGATAGACAGCGCTGCTATTGAGCTGCTCTTCGATGCGCAGCAGCTGGTTGTATTTGGCTACGCGCTCGGAGCGGGACGGGGCACCGGTCTTGATCTGGGCGGTGTTAAGCGCTACGGCCAAGTCGGCAATCGTCGTGTCCTCGGTCTCTCCAGAACGGTGGGAGACAATGGCTGTGTAGCCGGCCTTGTGGGCCATCTTGATGGCTTCTAGGGTCTCGGAGAGGGAGCCAATCTGGTTGAGTTTGATGAGGATGGAATTGCCGCAGCCAAGCTCGATGCCCTTCTTGAGGCGTTTCGTGTTCGTGACGAAGAGGTCATCGCCCACGAGCTGGACTTTGTGGCCGAGTTTTTCCGTCATCTTCTGCCAGCCGTCCCAATCTTCCTCATCCAGGCCGTCCTCGATGGAGTAGATGGGGTATTTGTCCACGAGGGATTCCCAATGGGCGATAAGCTCATCGGAGGTGTACTCGCGGCCGGATTTCGGCTGTTTGTAGAAGCCTTTGCCTTTTTCGCTCTTCCACTCGGAGGCAGCGGCATCCATAGCGAGTACGAAGTCGCGGCCCGGTTCATAGCCTGCGTCCTTGATGGCCTGCAGGATGTGCTCGATGGCGTCTTCGTCGGATTTGAGGTTCGGGGCAAAGCCGCCTTCATCGCCAACGGCCGTTGTCTCGCCCTCTTTTTTGAGCAGGGACTGCAAGGCATGGAACACCTCTGTCGACCAGCGCAGGGCTTCGCGGAAGCTCGGGGCGCCGGCAGGCATGATCATGAATTCCTGGGTGTCGACGGAGTTAGAGGCATGGGCGCCGCCGTTTAAGATGTTCATCATCGGGACAGGGAGCTGGTTGCCGTTGATGCCGCCAAAGTAGCGGTAGAGCGGGATATCCTCGGCTTTAGCGGCCGCCTTGGCAGCTGCCAGCGAAACGGCCAGGATGGCGTTGGCGCCGAGTTTTGATTTGTCCTCGGTGCCGTCAAGTTCGAACATGATGGCATCGAGGGCATAGCCGTCCGAAGCATCGGCGCCGATGAGTGCCGGTGCAATTATCTCATTGACATTGGCCACAGCCTTCGAAACGCCCTTGCCGCCGAATTTTGCCTTATCGCCGTCGCGCAATTCCAGAGCTTCAAACTCGCCCGTGGAAGCACCGCTCGGTGCAGCTGCACGGCCCATGGTGCCGTCAGCGAGAATGACCTCGGCCTCGACGGTCGGATTGCCGCGGGAGTCAATAATCTCCCGGCCGATGACCTGCATGATTTTCAAATATTCCTTCATGTTGTACCTCCTGCATATAAATAGGTAAATGAGAAATGCTATCAACATTAGTATTTTAGTATATTTGATAATATTTATCAACTAAAATATTGAATGATGGCAAGTCACATTTACGAAAAAATAAAAAAGGAGTAGGATAGGATTTAGGAACAGGGGCTTGATACTTGATACCCCTACCTGCGACAGGGAAAAGATTTGAAGATAGGGGCAGGTAAAATGATAGGTTTGTTGAGGAATAATAAAAATTTTTTCTATTACTTTATGGGAAATTTCATTAGTTCCGGTGGTGATTTTATTGATGATGTCGCCTTAGCCCAGTTGACGTTTTATGTAACGAAATCAACCCTTCTCATGAGCTGTGTTTTCGTCATAAAAATCCTGTTTCTTGTCGTATCCCTGTTTACCTCGGTTTTGGTAGACCGGTGGAAGAAAAAGAGAATATTGGTACTGTCGTCTTTGGTACAGGCTGTCAATCTGATGGTTTTGTTTTGCTTATACGTCCAGGACAGCTTGAATGTAGGCTTGCTGTTCCTCTTTATTGTGGTTCAGACACTGTTCAGTATCCTTTCCATATCGGCCAGGAATGCGATTATTCCCTTGCTGGTTCCTAGGGAGGACTTGGTAAAGGCCAGCGCATCCCTTAGTGTAGTCATGCAGGTTTTGCAGATTACCGCGTATTTTTTTGCCGGAATCCTGATTGCCCGCTTCGATGTTACGGGAGCCATGGCTATCGATAGCCTATCGTTTGTCCTGGCAGCCCTGTCCTTACTGAAAATTAAGTTGCCAGCAGAGGAAAAAGCAGAAATGGGTCGGCAGGATTTTTCCTTCCGGGAAGAGCTGAACCGTGGTTTTGCTTTTATCAAGAAGGAAAAGATTATCCTGGCCGTCATGCTGGTGACCTTTGGCGGAAATTTCTTTTCCGCGCCGACAGAATCCGTGATGCCGGCTTATTTTTCTGAGAGTCAATTTGATACGGCCGCTTTTTCCCGGTATATGCTGCTGGCAGCACTGGGAAGTGTTATGGGGAGCTGTTGGGTGGCGAAAGTAAATGCGAAATTGGAGGTATCTAGATTAGGGGGAATGCTGGCGGGAGGCTTTTTGCTAGGCGGGCTTGGTATCGCTGGCCTGTATGTCAATCGAGGGCTGGTGCCTTATGTATGCGCATGGTTAATCGGCCTGTCGGAAGGTTTTGTTTCGGTGCTGAATGCCAGTCTCATACAGATAAAAACGCCGCAAGAAATGATGGCCAGAGTTTTCAGTGTTTTTAAATGCACCTCGTATATAGCAAGTCCTTTGGGTGTTGTGGCGGCTGGGGCTTTGGGAGAATATCTGAAGCTGAATATAATTTTCCTGCCCTTTGGCATCGGTTTGTTGGTGGTGGCTGTTTATACGGGAATATCTTTCCGGCGCAAGGGCGTTTTGGCGCAGGAGGTCCGGTGAAGAAACAGCGTTAATATACTGCTGGCAAGGGCGGAGGCGGGGAACATGAGCCAGATGCCCATTAGGCCCCAGAGGTGGGAAAAGAGGAAGAGAATCGTGAGTGGAAACAGCAGGGTTCCGCAGATGGAGACAATCAGGGAGATGGCTGGCCGGTCAAGAGCGGTGAAGTAGGAGGAGTAGCACATGTCGATCCAGCCGGGCAGGTAGGAGAAGGCAAAAATCGTGATGGCGGTCAGGCTGATTTCCATAAGCCCGCTATCTTCGGGGCGGATAAAAAGCTGGACAGCAAAGGGGCCAGCCAATAACATGAGCAGGAAGGAGATGGCGGCAATCGTCATCATTGCGATGCGCACGATACGGAAGAGGATAGTCATGCGCAGGAAGCGCCTGGCACCGTAGCAATAGCTGATGGCTGGCTGCAGGGCTTCGCAGATGCCGAAATTCAGCATGCCGAGCATGCTGTCGATATACATGACGATGGAGAAGGCTGCGACGGCGGTGGTACCACCGTATTGGAGCAGGAAAATATTGAGGACAAGGCTCATGATGGAGGTGGCGATGTTGCTGAAAAATTCGCTGGCGCCGTTTAAGATCAGCCGGAAAAATTTGCCTAAGGGAATACTGCCAGAGGTATAGTACAGGTCAAGACGGCGGCCTAAGAACAGGACGAGGGTCAGCAGTGAGCCCAATGCCAGCGAAAGGCAGCTGCCGATGGCTGCTCCGGCAATGCCCTGCCCCAGCACGACGATGAGGAGATAGTCCAAGGCGACATTCAAGAGTTGGGTGGCGATGTTGATGCCCATGCTGATTCGCTGTTGGCCGCAGTCCCGCAGGAAGTTGTCCGTGGCAAAGTAAATTGGGATGAGGGGCGCAAAAATTGCATAGATTTGCAGATAGGTGGTACAGAGGGCAATAACCTCCGGGCTGGCATTGGGAGCCAGCAGCATTACCAAGGGGCGGGCGAAGAAAAAGCCCCCTAGGCCAACCAGGCAGGAGCAGGCCAGGATAAATTTGACGGAAAAGGAGAAGAGCCGGGAGGCAGCAGCCCGGTCCTTCTGCCCCAAGAGGATGGCGATGTTTACGGAGGCTCCCGTGGCAATCATATTGGCCAGTGCTTCTACCATTAAGACAATGGGCATGGTGATGCTGATGGCCGCCAGGGCAGCTTCGCCGATGAAGCGGCCGACGAACATGCCGTCAACTACGGCATAGAGGGCGCCGGCGACGGAGGTGACAGCGGCAGGAACTGCGCAGTGGAAGAATAATTTCCGCGGTGGCAGTTTGATAAATATTTCCGTGTGCATATAGTTGTCAGTAATCCTTTCGTTGATTTTTCTTAAGGGTAGTATACTGATTTTACTGACCTGGGTCAATAGTGGGCGATAAAAAAGGGACTATGAAATTGCAGTTTATCGGTTAGTGCGTTCAAGTTCGAGGCAGCTCTTCGCCGCCGCTAGTGGCAGTGCCAACACTACGCCAAGATGTTTTCCTAAACGAAATTTTTATCGTTAATTAAGCATCGGAAAAATCCAAAACGCGCTTCGCTTGGACGGTAGAATTTTTCCGACGAAGGGGGAAGATAAAAATTTCGTTCTTAACGGAAAACATCAAAGCTTCGTTTATGGCACTGCCACTAGCGGCGGCTGAGGATGTGCCGGGGTTCGAAGTACTTCGCCCTCCGAGAGCGTAGTTTTTTCGTGCCGGCTCTAACCTAGGCGGCGGGGGACACAGTACCATAAGCGAAGCCTTGACGTTCCGCGTGAAGCAAGAAATTTTTGCCTGCGTTCTCGTTGGAAAAGCAGTTTCGTTCAAGCGAAGCGCGTTTAACTGTTTTCCAACTCTTAATTAAAAGGCAAAAATTTCTTGTAGCGGGTTGTCATCGGTGGAGCGTTGGTACTGGGGCCCCCGCCGCCGGCGATTTGTCTCGAATACGAACTTGGTACTGCTACCCTACAAACTGTAATTGGTAAAAGTTCGTTGATAAATTCGTAAAAGCCTCCATAAGGTAAATCAATCTACCTTATGGAGGCTTTTACGAATTTATGTCAATATAAAGGGATTTTTCACAGTCCCTTTTTTGTTGTTTATTTGATTTTACCAGCCTGGAATTCGGTCAGGATGGTCTTTTTCGCGATCTTGCCGGTGGTGGTACGTGGCAGTTTGTCCATGATATGGAATTCGCGCGGAATCTTGTAGAGAGCCAGGTTGGCCTGCAGGAACTTCTTGAGTTCGCGGACGTTTACCGTGCAGCCTTCCTGAACGCTGTAGAAGCAGGCGCCAGCCTGGCCGCGGAGTTTATCCTCGATGCCGACAACGGCTGCTTCGTAGATGCCCGGGAATTGGTAGATGAGCTCTTCGACTTCGCGCGGATAGATGTTTTCGCCCATGCTGATAATCATATCCTTGATGCGGTCGACGATGAAGAGATAGCCGTCTTCATCGGCGCGGGCAACGTCGCCGGTGTGGAACCAGCCGCCGCGCATGGCGTCATGGGTGACATCCGGCAGATTCCAGTAGCCGAGCATGACGTTGTCGCCTTTTACGACCAGCTCGCCGGCCTCACCCTGCGGAACGTCGTTGCCTTCGGCATCGATGAGGCGCCATTTGAGGCCTGGTACAATCGGGCCGCAGGAGCCTACTTTCGGTTTTTCCGGCGGGTTCATGGTGACAACGGGCGACGTTTCGGAGAGGCCATAGCCCTCGCAGATATCGACGCCGAATTTGCCCATGAAGTCCTGCTGGATTTTGAGTGGAAGCGTGGTGCCGCCGCTGACGACGAGGCGGACCGTTTTCATATCCTCTTCGCTGGCCAGCTTCGTCAGCAGGCTGCAGATGGACGGTACGATGTAGAGGTCCGTGACCTTTTCGTCGCGGATGGTGCTGATGGTCTCCTTCGGCGTGAAGGAGTCGAGGATGACAACCGTTGCACCGACGCTGAAGGGATAGAATACCGAGCAGGTCAGGCCGAATACGTGATACATCGGCAGGACGCAGAGAACGGTGTGCTCAGCTTTGCAGCCCATGAAGGACATCTGACGCGTGTTGGCCACGACATTGCGGTGCGAGAGCACAGCGCCTTTTGGATTGCCCGTGGTGCCGGACGTGTAGATGATTTCGCACGGATTATCTTCGCTGAAGTATTCGGTCAGAACCGGTGCGGCAGGAATGCCGTCTTTTTTCTGGCCGATGTTGCGGATATCCATCTGGGTGACTTTGAGGTTGCAGCGCAGCTGGGCCATAGCGTCGGCCAGGTTCAGCGGCTGGTAGGTCAGTACCGTCTCGATGCCGGCATCTTTGATGATGTAGGCAATCTCGCGGCTGCTGAGCTGGAAGTTAATGGGAACGACGATAGCACCCAGCGACGTGATGCCCATGAAGGCAAAGACGAACTCGGCGCTGTTGCGCGTGAACAGGCCGACGCGGTCGCCCTGGCGGACACCGGCAGCATAGAGCCGGTCGCGGCAGTTGTTCACACATTCCTGGAATTCTGTATAGGTGAAGCGGCGCTCGTGGTCAACGATGGCCAAGGCGTCAGGTGCACCCTGACGAATAAGGTCATGAATAAACATTTCATCACTCTTTCTTTCTGGTTCAATAAAAATACGGGCAGGTTTTCTGCTTGCGTTAATTTTATACTAGGTACTAATTTTTGTCAAAGCAAAAATCAGGCATCGGTACGCAGTTTTTTGAGCTTGCGGATTTTGCGCTGCTGGATGCCGACGGTGCTGTGCTGATAGCTGTAGCCGAAGTAGACCAGACAGCCAAAGGCACACCAGACCAGGAAACGAATCCAAGTGTCGAGAGGCAGGTGAGCCATGAGATACCCGCAGGCGAGAACGGCCAGCGGAGCAATCAGCCAGACAATGGGGCATCGGAAGGCACGCGGTACATCGGGTTTTGTGACGCGCAGGACCATGACACCGATGGCTGCCACCAGGAAGGCGGACAGGGTACCGATATTGGCCATTTCGGCGATGAGGCCAATGGGGGCAAAGCCGGCAATCAGCGAGACGAAGATAGCCCCGAGGACGGTGACGATGTAAGGCGTATGATAGCGTTTGTGAATCTTGCAGACCCGGGCCGGAACCATGCCGTCACGGCTCATGGCAAAGAAGATGCGGGCCTGTCCGTAGAGCAGGACCAGAAGCACCGTGGTGATGCCAGCGATGGCGCCGACACCGACTATGGCAGAGCCGAGGTTGTAACCGATATAGCGCAGGGCAAAGGCTACTGGCTCCGGGTTGTTGAGTTCCGTGTAGGGAACGACACCGGTTAGAACCCCGGCGACAATGACGTAAAGGGCAGTGCAGACGATAAGCGATCCGATGATGCCAATCGGCAGGTCACGGGATGGATTTTTGCACTCCTCGGCGGAGGTGGCAACGGCATCAAAGCCGATATAAGCGAAGAATACGATAGCAGCACCAGCGGCAATGCCCGATGCGCCAAAGGGCATAAAGGGTTCCCAATTGGCCGTGTTGACATGAGGACCGGCCAGCAGCAGGAAGATGAAAACGGCCGCTAACTTGATAAAGACTAAAATCCGGTTGAGTTTCGTGCTTTCCTGCGTGCCGCGAATCAAGAAGAAGGTTAACAGCAGGGTGATCAAAATGGCGGGTACATTGATGATGCCGCCGTCAGCCGGGACATGAGTCAGTGCATGACTGACTTCGATGCCGGCACTTTGTAGAAGTCCCGTGACATAACCGGACCAGCCTGAGGCTACGGCACTGGCGGTAACGGTGTACTCCAGAATCAGATTCCAGCCGACAATAAAGGCGATGAATTCGCCCAGGGAGGCATAGGTATAGGTATAGGCGCTGCCCGATGCGGGAACAATGGAGGAGAACTCGGCATAGGCAAGCCCTGCCAGTGCACAGGCAAGCCCCGACAGAATAAAGGAAATCGTGACCGCCGGGCCGGCGTATTTGGCCGCGGCAACGCCGGTCAAGACGAAGATGCCGGTGCCGATAACGCAGCCGATGCCTAAGAGGATGAGGTCAAAGGCGCCGAGGGTCTTGGCCATGCCGGAGTTTTCGGCAGCAGCGCGCATCTGCTCGATGCTTTTGGTGCGGAAAAGATTCATAGGATAGTACATTCCTTTCGAAGTATAATCTGCATATAATTAGGAAATTATTCGGCAATCCAGTCACGGAATTTTTTCGGATTGCTGTTGATGACGAGTTCCTCAGGGAAGTCATACTGGGCAATCATTTCCTGGGAGTATGTATGGTTGCCTACATCTAAATCAATATGGGCGTCACTGCCGAGAATGACCGTGGTACCGTATTTTTGGCAGGCGGTCAGCAGCTCACCGGCAAGCTTACGGGAACCCTCACGGCTGCCACCAGGGGTGTAGGAGCTGTTGTTGATTTCGAGGAGGACGTGGCTTTCTTTCGCTGCCTGGGCTAGTTTATCAAAATCGACCGGGTAGAGGGGATTGTCTGGATGACCGATGATTTTGACTTTGGGGTGACGCATGGCGCTGATCAGGGCGGCGGTATTTTCCTCGCGGCTTCCAGGGCGGATGCAAGGGTCGTGGAGGCTGGCAATGGCGTAATCCAATCGCGATAACAGGTGCTCTTTGAGGTCAACAGAACCGGCAAAGTCGAGAATGTTGAGTTCGACCCCCATGACCACATCGATGCCATAAGCTTCCGGCCGGATGACTTTGAAATTGCAGAAATAGAATTCGTGGAATGCGCCGGGCATGGAAGGCGCATGGTCGGCGATACCGATAAGTTCCAGGCCTTTTTCCTTGGCGGCGGTAATCATTTCGCGCAGCGTGCTGTAGGCATGCACGCTGGCGATGGTATGCGTATGAACGTCCAATAAATCTTTCATGAACGAAAAACCTCCTGCTTTGTAAAAATCACTGCCTTCTATTATAACGCTGTTGTGTAACCTTTGTCGAAGACAAAATTGCAGGTTGTAGGATTCGAGAGGGGGCGGGTTCGAAACATTACTCCGGCGGCGAGGGACACAGTACCAACGCTTCACGCGGAACGTCAAGGCTACGCTTATGGTACTGTGTCCCCCGCCGCCTAGGTTAGAGCCGTCACAAAACTGCCTTCCCCTCTGGGGGCAACGAAGTTGCGGATGTCCGGTGGACATCCCGGGCGGTGGGCGCGAAGCGCTCGGATGAAGTCCCTTTATACGCATTACGATAAGCATAATAACTTAAGGTGCTACCTCATCCGCCCCTGACGGGGCACCTTCCCCAGAGGGGAAGGCTTTTTGGTTCCAGAAGTCAGTCGACGCTAGGGGCAGTGCCATAAACGAAGCTTTGATGTTTTCCGTTAAGAACGAAATTTTTATCCTCCCCCTTCGTCGGAAAAATTCTACCGTCCAAGCGAAGCGCGTTTTGAATTTTTCCGATGCTTAATTTAGGATAAAAATTTCGCTTAGGAAAACATCTTGGCGTAGTGTTGGCACTGCCCCTAGCGGCGGCGAAGAGCTGCTTCGAACCAAGACTCTCTACCCCACAACCTGTATTTTGTAAAAAAATAAAATTTTCTCTTGCCAAGAAATATTTATGTGTGTTATAATATATTATGTCGTTGTGACATGGGGTTATAGCTCAGTTGGTTAGAGTGTCTCGTTGACATCGAGGAGGTCACAGGTTCGAATCCTGTTAACCCCACCATTTTGAAATTATGCTCTCGCTTTGGCGAGAGTTTTTTTGTATTTTTTTTACAAAAATGCGAAAACTATGGATTTTTTTCGAATATAAGCGTATAATGGGATATGTTGAAACGCTCGCTTAGCTCAGTTGGCTAGAGCATCTCCGTCACATGGAGGGGGTCGGGGGTTCGAATCCCTCAGCGAGCACCATAGCTTATTGGGCCGTACGAAATCGTACGGCTTTTTTGGTGGCGTGATAGAGGCAGAATCCATCAAACATGGACTATTGTATTTGTCCATATAGTTTTCGTTGACAGTAGCAGGGGAGTTTGCTATTATAGTCAAGGGAAATAAGGGATTCTCCAGACTCAAAATGAGGCCTGTACCCCAAGGGGAGAGGTCAATTTGAGTTTTTTCGTCGTGTTTTCACTTCCGCGGTGCTGTGACGCCGCCAGGAATTGATGAGGAGGAAATCACAAAAATGATCGAACGTTACACCAACCCGGAGATGGGTCACCTGTGGTCCATCGAGAATGAATGGCAGCAGATTTTGAATGTTGAAATGGCTGCCTGCGACGCCATGGCTGAGCTCGGCGAGATTCCAGTTGAGGCTGCGAAAAATATTCGCGCCAAGGCTAAGTTTGATGTTAAGCGCATCAAGGAAATTGAATCCGTTACGCATCATGACATCATCGCTTTCCTGACCAACGTCGCCGAAAATGTTGGTGATGATTCCAAGTACGTCCATAAGGGATTGACTTCGAGTGATGTCAAGGATACGGCTTATTGCATGATGATGCGCGATGCCGCTGACATCATCCTTGATGATCTCAAGAAGTTCCGCGAGGTACTGCGCCGTCGTGCGGTTGAGTTCAAACATACGCCGTGCATTGGCCGTACCCATGGTATTCATGCGGAGCCGATGACGTTCGGTCTGAAACTTTTGCTCTGGAGTGCTGAGATTGAGCGTGACATCGAACGCGTTGAGCATGCCAAGAAAATCGTTTCGGTCTGCAAGCTTTCGGGCGCTGTGGGCACTTACTCCAATATTGACCCGCGCATTGAGGAAATGGTGGGCAAGACGCTGGAACTTCAGCCGGTCCGTCTGGCTACGCAGGTCATTCAGCGTGACCGCCATGCTGAGTTCGTGACGACGATGGCTATCGTATCGAGTACGCTCGAGAAAATCGCGACGGAAGTCCGCAACCTGCAGCGTACGGATATCCGTGAGGCTGAGGAGTATTTCTCCCCGGGGCAGAAGGGGTCTTCGGCTATGCCGCATAAGCGCAATCCAATCAACTGCGAGCGCATCTCAGGTATGGCCCGCTTGAACCGTGGCAATGCCGTAGCCGCTATGGAAGACATCACCCTCTGGCATGAGCGCGACATTTCCCATTCCTCGGTTGAGCGCGTTATCCTGCCGGATACGACGATTAACCTCGACTATTGCACGAGAAAGCTTACCAACATCATCGATAAGCTGCTCGTGTATCCGGAGAAGATGATGCACGACATGAACCGCACAGGCGGTCTTATGTACAGCTCCCGTCTGTTGCTGGCAGTTGTCAGCAAGGGCGTACTGCGTGAGGAAGCTTACAAGTGGGTACAGCGCAATGCCATGAAACGCTGGATGGAAGGCAAGGACTTCAAGGAGAGCGTTGAAAACGATCCGGATATCACGAAGTATCTGACGAAGGAAGAAATCGACGATTGCTTCGATTACAAGTTCTTCATCCGCCGCGTCGATATGATTTTCGAACGCTTTGGACTTTAAGCTGAATATGTTATGATGAGCCGTGGGCTCAAATATTGAGCCCTTACGGCGTTATTATACCCGTAAGGGCTTTTTTACTGCCTGTCGGGAGGATTTACTGCCCCAGTTGGTCTGCCAGCTGGCGGACAGTAGTTATTAAGGAGAGAAATCTTATGTCAACAGTAGTAGTTACCGGTACCCAGTGGGGCGATGAAGGCAAGGGCAAGATTGTAGACTATCTGGCTCAGCAGGCTGAAACGGTCGTCCGTTTCCAGGGCGGCAGCAATGCCGGCCATACGGTTGTGGTTGATGGCGAGGCATATAAGCTCCGTTTGATGCCGTCGGGCATCCTGTTTAAGGGCACGCATTGCGTGGTCGGCAATGGTGTTGCTTTCAGTCCGAAGGTTATGCTCGAGGAGATGGATGGCCTGGCTAAGCGTGGTATCGACCTTTCGGGTATCCGCATCTCGAACCGTGCGCATGTCGTTCTGCCGTATCATTGTCTGATGGATGGTCTTGGCGATGAGAAACGTGGCGAGAACAAAATCGGTACGACGAAGAATGGTATCGGCCCCTGCTACATCGACCGCGATAACCGCATCGGTATCCGCGTCTGCGACCTTATCGATCGTGAGGAGTTCGCCAAGAAACTCAAGGCAAACCTTGAAATCAAGAACCGCGAACTCAAACTGCTCTATGACCACGAGCCGCTCGACTACGAGGAGATTCTGGCTGAGTACAACGGCTATGC
Source organism: Selenomonas sp. WCT3 (assembly GCA_900100835.1). Lineage (GTDB taxonomy): Bacteria > Bacillota > Negativicutes > Selenomonadales > Selenomonadaceae > Selenomonas_A > Selenomonas_A ruminantium_E. The sequence continues at coordinate 96,292 of FNCM01000007.1, forward strand.
TGACCGCCTGCGTCCGTATGTCTGTGACACGATTGCTCTTCTCAACGAGGAAGTTAAAGAAGGCCGCAAGATCCTGTTCGAAGGTGCGCAGGCTACGATGCTCGATATCGACTATGGTACGTATCCGTATGTTACGGCATCCCATCCGATTTCTGGTGGCGTCGGCGTTGGCTGTGGCGTAGCACCGCGCGCTATCGACAAAGTTGTCGGTATCGTCAAGGCATACTGCACGCGCGTTGGTGAAGGTCCGTTCCCGACGGAGCAGCTCAACGAAATCGGTGACCGGATTCGTGAGGAGGGCCATGAGTATGGTGTTGTCACGGGCCGTCCGCGCCGCACGGGCTGGCTTGATGCCTGTGTCGTCCGTTATGCTGGACTGCTTTCGGGCATCGATTACATGGCCGTGACGCGTCTCGATATCCTCGACAGCTTCGATGAAATCAAGATGTGCGTTGCCTATAAGTACAAGGGCGAAATCTTGAACGAGATTCCGGCCAGCCTCAAAGTTCTGGCAGAAGTCGAGCCGGTTTACGAGACGTTCCCGGGCTGGAAGACCGATATCAGCAAGGTCCGCAAGTACGAAGACCTGCCGGAGAATGCTCGCAAGTACCTCGAGCGCATGGCTGAGGTAACGGGGATCGGCCTCGGTATCGTTTCCGTTGGTCCGAACCGCGATGAGACCATCGTTATCGCCAAAGATATCTTTTGATTTTGCGTAATAGGAAAGCCCATCTGCTGGATTGTCAGTAGATGGGCTTTTATGCTATAATGTCGGCGGAGTGTTATCAAAACGATAGGCGGTTAATCCTGGCCCCTGAAAGGGGGCTTTTGCATGAGCAGATATGATTTTTTTTCGATGCTTATACTTGTACTAGCGATCATTCTAGCAATCAAGGCATAAAAATAACCGCCCTGCTCGAATAGCGCGGTTATTTCCCTTTTATCCAATTGGGGCTGACCGTCTGGCGATAGCCTCTGGCGTCCTGTTACCAGCAGGACGTCTTTTATATATTAATTATACCTACTGAACAGATAGCAGTCAAGAAAGGACAGAAATATGGACTATAAGATGTTGGCATTTGACCTCGATGGCACGCTCAATAATGATGATAAAGTGATTACGCCGAAGACGCGGGAGGCCATCATGTCGCTGCAGAAGCAGGGCGTGGTCGTAGCGTTGGTTTCGGGCCGTCAGGCGCCGGGACTGAAGCGTGAGGCTGAGGCGTTGGAGCTTTCGAAGTATCATGGCCTGCGCATTTCCTATAACGGTGGCCGCATCGAGGATGCGACGACGAAGGAAATCCTCTTTGACAGCAGCATCGATAATAACACAGCCGTACGGTTCCTGCGCCATCTCGAAGAATGGCCGGAGCTGTCGCCAATCGTCGACGATGGGGTGTCTATCTATACGACTGATGCCAAGCGCCACAAAGTCATGGATGAGAGCCGCAACAACAATCTCAAGATCAAGATTGTCGAGAATATCGCGGAGGCCGTAGCGCAGGGCGGATTCAACCCGGTAAAGATCCTGACGGCGGCCCCCAATGAGATTCTAGTGCCGCATCTGGCCGATATTCGCCGTGGCTTTGAGGATAAGATGTCGTTCGTTCAGTCGGCACCGTGGTTCTACGAAGGAACCATCAAAGGCGTTTCGAAGCTCAGTGCGCTCGAGCATGCCTGCGATAAGCTGGGCATCGACCGCAGTGAGGTCATGGCCTTCGGAGATGCGCAGAACGATATGAGCATGCTCGAATTCGCCGGCTACGGCGTCGCTATGGGCAACGCCTGTGAAGAGCTCAAGAAAATGGCCGATGAAGTTACGCTGTCCAATAACGAAGATGGGATTGCGGCTACGATTGCGAAACACTTCGATATATAAATTACAGTTTGTAGGTTCGTATTAGCGAGTTCGTGTTCGAAGCAAGTTGCCGGCGGCGGGGGCCCCAGTACCAACGCTCCACCGGTGACAACCCGCTACAAGAAATTTTTGCCTTTTAATTAAGAGTTGGAAAACAGTTAAACGCGCTTCGCTTGGACGAAACTGCTTTTCCAACGAGAACGCAGGCAAAAATTTCTTGCTTCACGCGGAACGTCAAGGCTACGCTTATGGTACTGGGGCCCCCGCCGCCTCGGTTAGAGCCGGCACGAATTGCTGCGCCCTCGGAGGGGGTAGCCCCGCGAAACTTGCCACAGACTCAGCCGCCGCTAGGGACAGTGCCATAAACGAAGCGTTTGATGTTTTTCGTGAAGAACGAAATTTTTATCCTCACCGTTCGTCGAAAAATTGCTACCGTTCAAGCGAAGCGCGTTTTGCAACTTTTTCGATGCCCAATTAAAGATAAAAATTTCGTTTAGAAAAACATCTCCCGCGTAGTGTTGGCACTGCCCCTAGCGGTGGCGAAGAGCTGATTCGAATAAGGTTTCACGAACCGATAAACTGTAATTGGCAATAGAAAGGATTATTGGATGGAAGAGAAGCACCATAAACGCCGGATTCATTATAGTGGTAAGTATCCACGGCGTTTTGAGGAAAAATATAAGGAACTTAATCCGGAAAAATATGGCGATGAGATTGCGCATGTTATTGCAAAGGGCAATACGCCGGCGGGGATGCACATTCCTATCATGGTCGATGAGATTTTGGACGTGCTGGCGATAAAGCCGGGAGAGCGCGGCTTCGATGCAACGCTGGGGTATGGCGGACATACTTGTGCTATGCTCGAAAAACTGGCAGGCAAGGGGCATCTTATAAGTGGCGATATTGACCCGATTGAGTCGAAGAAGACGGAGGCGCGTATTCGTGCCAAGGGCTTTGGCGAAGATATCTGGGAGCTGCGCAATATGAACTTCTGCCAGATTGACGAGCTGGCGCGTGAGGTGGGGCCTTTCGACTTCATTCTCGCGGATCTTGGCGTATCCTCCATGCAGATTGACAATCCGGAGCGCGGTTTCACTTATAAGAGCGAAGGTCCCCTTGATTTGCGGCTGAATCCCGAGGCAGGCATCACGGCCGCCGAGCGGCTCCGGGACATTGACGAGTATGAACTGGAAGGCCTCTTGCAGGAAAATGCCGACGAGCCCTATGCCGCCGAAATCGCCCGCTATATCGTAAAGACGCGCCGCCGCCGGCCGATAAAGACGACGAAGGATCTGCACGAGGCCATCGGGCAGGCGCTATCTAAGGTAAAACTGCCTCAGGAGATGGCCGAGCGCGCTGGTTACAGCACGAAGAAACAGGCGCTGGCACGGGCAGAGCTCATCAAGAAGAGCAGTGCCCGCGTATTCCAGGCTCTGCGCATTGACATCAATCGCGAGTACGAAGTGCTCTACGAGTTTATGGAAAAACTTCCCGATGCCCTCGCCCCCGGCGGTCGTGCCGCTATTCTTACCTTCCATTCGGGGGAAGACCGCATCGTCAAAAAAGCCTTCAAGGCCTTCCATCAACAGGGGATATATGCCGACATTGCCCAAGAGGTAATCCGGCCCACCAAAGAAGAATGCTACCGCAACAGCCGCGCCCACTCGACAAAATTGCGTTGGGCGGTAAAAGGTGCGGAATAAATTTATTTTTACCCCAAAGCCATTGACGGAAATATGTCAGTGGCTTTTTCTTACAAATTACAGTTTGTAGGTTACACGAATCTCATTCGAAGCAACTCTTCGCCGCCGCTAGGGGCAGTGCCAACACTACGCGGGAGATATTTTCCTAAACGAAATTTTTATCGTTAATTAAGCATCGAAATTGCTACCGTTCAAGCGAAGCGCGTTGTAGCAATTTTTCGACGAACGGTGAGGATAAAAATTTCGTTCTTAACGGAAAATATCAAACGCTTCGTTTATGGCACTGCCCCTAGCGGCGGCTGACTTTTGGAACTAAAAGCCTTCCCCATTTGGGAAGGCAGTTTTGTGACGGCTCTAACCTAGGCGGCGGGGGGACACAGTACCATAAGCGGAGCCTTGACGTTCCGCGTTAAGCAAGAAATTTTTGCCTGCGTTCTCGTTGGAAAAGCAGTTTCGTCCAAGCGAAGCGCGTTTAACTGTTTTCCAACTCTTAATTAAAAGGCAAAAATTTCTTGTAGCGGGTTGTCACCGGTGGAGCGTTGGTACTGTGTCCCCCGCCGCTGGCGAGTTGCTTCGAACACGAACTCGCTAATACGAACCTACAAACTGTAATATGATGTTTCTTTTTTTGTACTCCACTTTATAATGTTGTTGTTTTTGGGAAAGGGAGAGATTTATTTTGGCAAGTAATACTGTTCGTAGGTTTTTACAGTCCTTTATTATTGTTTTAGGGTGCCTACTTTGCTATTCGCTAGCGCAGTCTCAGGCTGCGGCGGCACGTCCCAATTATGAAATGAAGGTATGGCCAGCCTGCTTTAAAGACAATAGCGGCCTAAAAGCTCAGGCAATCAATAAAATATTGGCGGAGGTAGAACACTGGCCTGTGGAAATTATTTTTTCTCCTTCTAAGTCAATGGGGAAAGAGCGCTCGGAAAAAGATGTGCGTTTTTATGCCACTTGGTCGTTGAATTATCGTTGGAGTGTACGGCTTAATGAGGAGATTTATGGAGCGATCCCTGAACTTACGCCAGAAAACTATGAGGTTGATAGGCATATATTCCAAAGTGAAATTATAAGTTGTCGACCTGGGATGCGAAAGACGCGTAAGGGGGAGATAATCAAAGGTTATTTTGTTACGGCTAAAGCTCATATCAAAAACGCACCGCAATATAATCCATACATTGCCCATGAAGTACCTGTGTATAATACTGGAGTAGAGCAGAAGCTGTTGGATGATGGGAATCTCGAAATCGTAGCAACAAGCTCTGCTCACATTGAAGGAACGGATTCCATTGACGCCAAAATAGGCCGTGCGCATAGATTGGCCGTTCAAAAAACAGCCAGCGCATTAGTTGATGAAGCTATTAAATCAAAACGATGTTCTCCTGGTAAGCGCAAGAAACTTATTGAAGAAATCAGCAAACGATATAGCCAAGGTGGAATGATTTATAACCAGGGCTGTGGTGTTGATGCCCATAAACTTATAGTTATTGTCTTGGATAAAAAAGGAAATCTCGTGGACAAGAAATAAATACTGTTCATTGTGCGAGCCGTGTCTGCCAGATAATGAAAGGCAAAGCCCCGTTGACTTTTGTAAGAGTCAACGGGGCTTTTTTAATGTTGATAAATTTCGTAGTTGTCGCGGCAGGTTTCCTTGACGTTGTAGAGGGCGCGGTCGGCTTGGCGGAAAATGGTGGCCAGGTCGCGTTTGCCGCCGGCAGGGATGATGGCGATGCCGATGCTGGCTGTGACATTGGCCGGCTGCCCGCAAACGATGAGCCCGCGGGTCTGTTCGAGGATGAGTTCAGCAATCCGCCGGACATAGGCTTCGTAGATGTCGCGGTCTTCTTCGAACAGGAACAGGGTGAATTCATCGCCGCCGAATCGGCCGATATGGGTGCGTGGTGGCAAGAGGCCCCGCAGCATGGCGGCAAATTCAATGAGGATGTCATCGCCGTGCTGATGGCCATAGGTATCATTGGCCTCTTTGAAGTGGTCGAGGTCGATGATAAAGAAGGCGGCGGTCCAGTTTTCGGGCAGGCTTTCTAGGAGCAGCTGGCACTGTGTCGTCATCGCGGCTTTGTTGAGACAGCCGGTTAGGTGGTCGGTTTCGGCATTGCGCTTGTAGTTGTCCCGGTCTGCCTGCAGGATTTCCACGGCATCAAGTGCTTGCTGTAGTTCGAGTTCCCGCAGGGTAAGGGCGCGGTTCTTTTCCTGCTCGAGCCGGTTGCGGTAAAGCAGGAAGATTGCGGTGACCAGGATGCTGAAACTAAGCAGCAGGCCAACGGTGAGCGCCAGTGGGTGTTGACTCAGTAAGTAGCCAAAGGAGACATCCGGAGTGCTGTTATGCTGGATAATCTGCGTCAGCTGATTTTGCGGTAATCCCAGCAGGGCGGTGTTGACCGTGTGGCGGAGCATCTCTGGCGCGTCGGGGCAGAACATCAGGCAGAGCGGGACAGATACCGTGGCAGAATCAAGTGGTTTCAGCTGGAAATGCAATAGGATGTTCTGGTTCTTGGAAAGGTAGGGCTGGGGAAGATAGGTACAATCGTACAGCCCCTGTTCGACGGCATAGAGACATTCTTCGGGATTGTCGATTTCATCAACTTTGGCCTGCGGGTTGAGGCGTTGGAAGAATTCGCGCAGGCCCGCATAACAAGTGGGGATGACAATGCTCGACGGTCTGGCTGTTTCCGATTGGGTGCGCTGGATGATGGGGGTAAATGGCATCCAGAGGATGTTGTTGGAAAACTGCATCATCTGGAGCCTGGGATCATTGACGTAAACGGCAAAGGCGGCTTCGGCATTTCCTTCACGCAGCATTTTGGCTGCTGTGTCGGCCGAATCGGCAATTACGGGCTGGAATGTGATGCCGGTGGTGTTCATCAGCAGGGTCAGGATGTCCGGGGCGATGCCGTAGATGTTGCCGAACTCCCTGTTTTGCTGGATGAGGGAGAGAAAGGTCCCCGGAAAGACGACGCGGACGGTGGGGGCCGTACGGATGAAGGCTTGCTGGTGCTCGGAGTAGCGGGCCATCTTGTAGATGCTGGGATCAAGATACTCGCGTTTGAGGCGTGTCTCGAACGCCGGATTGGTCATTTCAATGCTCAAGATGGCCTGATTCAATTGATCCATCAGGCCAGAATGGGCAGCATCCGTCATATATTGTTGGGGAATGGTGTCGACAAAGGTAACCCAGCGTTCATGGCCGGTCAGGTTAAAAACCGTGCAGGCTATGAGCTGGACTTCTCCGCGGTGCAGTCCCTCCGTCAATTCGTTGGTGTTGGGATAAGGGCGGATGTTGACGTTCCAGCCGTTGGCTTTGGCAAAAAATTGCAAACGGTTCTTGAGGTCGTTGTTGTCAAGTACGCCGATAGTGGTGCCGTTAAGTGTGGCGCCGCGATCGGCGGTAATTGTCTGGTCGTTTTCATCCGTGTATAGTCCTAGTATGGCCGCGCAGGAATTTCCGTTGGAAAACAGGTAGCTTCCGGGCGGAAAGGCAGCGGAACTGACCGGCGCGATGAGGTCTAACTGTCCTTCGTGCAAGAGTTTCAAGCAGTCGGTGGCAGTACCATGATAGAATTCGTATTGCCAGTGGGTAATCTTGGCGATTTCTGCTAAGTAACTGCTGTTATAACTGGCCATCAAGCGGATAGCATCGTTGGCAGAACCTGGCCGCCGGTCATTGGCGACGCCGATGCGGATCGTCTGATAGGCCGGGGCGGCAGCCAGGCTGGCTGCGGGAAAGAGCAGCAGTACCAGTGCGGATAAGATCGAGCATAGCTTTTGTACAAAGTGCATGGTAAAACCTCTTTTACGATTCTTGGGTGTGTTGTTCGAGGAATGCGTCAAATTCGTCTAAGGGCATGGGCTGGGCAAACAGGAAGCCCTGGCCCAATTGACAACCTATCGACAGCAACAGCTCCTCTTGCTGAGGGGTTTCAATTCCTTCTGTCAAAACTTTCATGTCAAGGCTTTGGCCGAGTTCGACGATGTGGCGCAGGATGGTTAAAGACCGCGGGGATTCTTCTGCATTCAAGAGCATTTGCCGATCGATTTTCATGACATCCATGGGGAGATTCTGCAACATGGCAATAGAGGAATATCCTGTGCAAAAATCATCCATCGACAGGCTGAAACCCATCTGGCTGAGCGCGCTGACAATAGTGGCGGCATCATCCCGGGCATCATGTGCGTGGTAATCGATAAAAGCAGTTTCGGTGATTTCCAGTTCGAGGCAGCCCTGGGGTAGCTTATAGGTGTCCACAATGGCCTGCATGCGATGGAGGTAGTTTTCCTCGGTAAAGTGCAGGCCCGTTTGATTGACGGAAATGGGGAAAAGGGGCGCGCCCTTCGCCAAGCGGGCTTGCTGATACTGGCAGACGGTCTCCAGCATATAGTAGTCGAGCTGGATAGCAAACCCATTGTGTTCAAAGAGGTCGATGAAGTTTGCCGGCGTCAGGAAGCCCAGTTCAGGGCTTTGCCAGCGGACAAGGGCCTCAGCCGCAAGGATTTTATGAGTGTGCAAGTCGTATTTCGGCTGCAGATAGACTTGGAACTCCTTGTTTTTCAAGGCCTTGTTCATGAGGTTTTCCATCCGCTTTTGTTTGAGCAGTTCGTTATGCAGTGAGGCGTTATAGGTTTTGATTTCATGGCTGGCAACACTTTCCATATGGGCGAGCATTACGCAGTCGATGATGCGTTCTGGGTCAAGTGAGCCAGCTGGGGGGATGGCGTAAAGGCCAATATGATAATGTACCGTAGTTGGCATATCGTTGATGATACAGGTGCTGGCTTCAGCTGCAATTTTCTGCGCGGCCTGTTCCATTGTCAGCCCTGACGGCAGCTGGCAGAGGATGATCAAATTGAATAGATCGCCGGAAATTGCATCGATGAGCAGCCAGGGATTATCTTGCCGGATGCGGACAATCAGTTCGTGCAAAGCGGTATTGAAGGTCTTGCGGCTGTAAAGCTCATGCATGAAGGCAATGCGTTGGGCGGATAGAACCATCAGGAACAGCTGTCCCTGCTTCCGCTGTACGTCATATTTGGCGAGGTTTTCTGGTAGTTTTTGTGTAAACCAGCGGATATTGTACATCTGGATTTCTTTGATGTAATGCGCCTCGCGATAGAGCTCTTCGCTGTGCTTATGGCGCAGATGCATGATGAGCAGCAGGGTGAGGATTATCGCCAAGAGCAGGCTGCTGATGAAAAACAGCGATCCGATAGGGTTGCGATAGATCAGCGATTGGAAGGTATCCTTGCCTTGGATTGCATAAATCTGGCGGTTGATGATGCTGGAGATTTGCTGCTGGGAAAGATGCGCGATTTCCTTATTGAGGATATGGAGGAGCATCGGGTCGGCCTGTTCGCTGACAGCTATGGCGACATCGTGAGAGAATACGACATTGCCGGTGATGTAAAGGTTATAATAGTTGCCCTGGTAGATATCGCTTTGCGCGGTAATCGCCTTGACCAGCGTCATGTCGGCTTCCCGGTTGTTGACGGCAGCCATGCATTCCGCCACATTGTTGTAGTAGCGCAATTGTGAGGCCGGGTACATTTTCTCGATGTAATCATGGGTATAGAAATGATTGCGCGGGCAGGCAACAACCGGTTTTTCTGGCAGCGGTTGGTCTTTGCGCAGGACGGCCACGTAGTTGAGTGTCAGATAGGGTATCGTCAGATTCGCATTATGCTGATGGGCCCAGTTATAGTCAGAATAGAAATCTGTTACGAAGTCGATTTCTCCGCGCGTAAGGTGTTCCATCATCTGCGCTTGGTCGGTTTCTGCACCGATTTCAATCGTGATGCCTAAATCGGCAGCAATGATATTCATGATTTCGGCAATGACGCCCTGATGGGTGCCGGCCTGGTCGAAGAAGGTATAGGGCGGCTGTCCTGGGGAGGCCATCGCATGAATGACCGGATGCGTTTGCAGATATGCCTTTTCCTCGGCGGTTAGTTCGAGGGAGGCACCACCTGTTTCGCGATATTTCTCTAATAAATGCAGCCCGAATAAGGGATCGATAGAGTTGAGGGCTTTTTGATTCGTCAGGATATTTTCTGCCAGTTCTGGCCGCTGATCGCTGAGGAGCAGCCAGCCAATCCCATAACCGAGCGGAATCGAGACGGTACCAGCTGGTGGTGTAGTCAGAGCGGGGGGCGGGAGTAAATTCTGGGAGACCTCTTCACAAGCGATGAGATCGATGGTTCCTTGATGGAGCCGTTGCAGGTTTTCTGCCTGTGTTCCCGGCACATACTCCAGGGTGACGTTCATATAGGTAGCGATGCTTTCCAACGCCTCATAGGTCATGCCATGATAAAATCCTTTTTCGTCACGGCTCAGATAGTTGATGGTATGCGAAAAACCTACGCGCAGAACAGGACGTTCATAGGCGGAGGCGGTGGGGGAGATAAACGTTATAAGGCTCAGCACGAGCAGTAATGTGGTAATGTGGCAATACCATCTTTTGGCATGGCCCATAATATCACTCCTAATTATCCGTTGGATTTGATTGGTAAAATAAAATCTCTCTAATAATACTATAAGATATATTCTTGTCAATGGGATTATTTCCTTCCGTCAGGGAAAAAACACCGGGGTTGTTGTTACTGTGAAAATAGTTATCAATTATGCTTTTTATTTATAGTATGTGATGCTTGCTATTGACTTTTCGCATGAAACCACCTACAATGAAAGCATCAATCCCGAGTAAAACACTAAGGATTAACGCGAATGGAATTTGCTTCATTAAAAGGAGAGTTTATATAATGGCAGATAAGCTTTTGGAAATCAAGGATCTCCACGCTGGCGTGGAAGACAAAGAAATCCTCAAAGGGTTGAACCTTTCGGTAAATAAAGGAGAAGTACATGTCATCCTCGGACCGAATGGTTCCGGTAAATCCACCCTTATGAATATCATTATGGGACATCCAAAATATCAGGTAACCAGTGGAACCATGGAGTTCGAGGGTGAGGATATGAGCGGCCTCAAGACCTTTGAGCGTGCCCGTAAGGGTCTTTTCCTGTCCTTCCAGACGCCGGAGGAGATTCCGGGGATCACGGTGGAGAATATGATTCGCACGGCGAAGCAGACCATCACGGGAGATAAGGTAAAACTTGTTCCCTTCCGCAGGGAGCTCAAGGCTCAGATGCAGGAGCTCAAGATGAAACCGGAATACGCGCAGCGTTACATGAACGTCGGCTTTTCCGGCGGTGAGAAAAAGCGCAACGAGATTCTGCAGCTTTTGATGCTGCAGCCGAAACTGGCCCTGCTGGATGAGACGGATTCCGGCCTCGATGTGGATGCCGTCCAGATTGTATCTGAGGGTGTGGCTAAGTTCCACAATGCAGACAACAGCTGCCTGATTATCACCCATAATACCCGTATCCTCGAGAAACTCAAAGTGGATAAGGTTCATGTCCTGATGAACGGTCAGATTGTCGAAGAGGGCGGCGCTGAACTTATCGAGGATATCAACAGCCGCGGTTTCACCCATATCCTTGACGCGCAGAACGAGGCAAAGTGAGGCGTTTTTGATGACAGAGAAGAAGAAAACATATATTGAAGATATTGAGCGCACGCTCTATGACATCAAAGATGAAGACCGTTCCGTTTACAAAGCCCACAGCGGCTTGACGGAAGACGTTGTCCGCGACATTTCTACGCGCAAGCATGAGCCCCAGTGGATGTTGGATTTCCGTTTGAAATCTTTGGAAGTATATAATTCCCTGGAGCTGCCCACTTGGGGCCCAAGCCTTGAGGAACTTCACATGGACGACATTGTCACCTATGTGCAGCCGGACGCTAAGATGACCGGCAGCTGGGAAGAGGTACCGGAAGATATTAAAGATACCTTTGACCGTCTGGGCATTCCCGAGGCTGAAAAGACCTCCTTGGGCGGTGTCGGTGCGCAGTACGATTCGGAGGTCGTTTACCATTCCATTCAGGAAGACATGGTCAAGCAGGGCGTCATCTACACCGATATGGAAACGGCTGTCCGCGAACATGAAGAAATCGTCAAAGAATACTTCATGACGCTGGTCCCGCCTAAGGATCATAAATTTGCAGCCCTGCACGGTGCAGTTTGGTCGGGAGGCTCCTTCGTCTATGTGCCGGCTGGCGTCCATGTGGAGATGCCGCTGCAGAGCTATTTCCGTCTCAATGCAGCTGGTGCTGGCCAGTTCGAGCACACGCTGATTATCGTGGAGCCGGGGGCAAGCCTGCACTTTATCGAAGGCTGCTCAGCTCCGAAACACAATGTCACGAACCTTCATGCCGGCTGCGTGGAACTCTTCGTCAAAGACGGGGCAAGACTTCGTTATTCCACCATTGAGAACTGGTCCCGCAATATGATGAACCTCAATACGAAGCGTGCTTTGGTGGAAAAAGACGGCATCATTGAATGGGTATCGGGTTCCTTTGGTTCCCATATTTCCTGCCTCTATCCATGCAGTGTCCTGCACGGGGAAAATGCCCGCTGTGAATTCACGGGCGTTACTTTTGCTTCGAAGGGGCAGAATCTCGACACCGGTGCCAGCGTCATCCACGCCGCCCCCCATACGTCAGCTAATATCAACACCCGTACGATTTCGAAGGCTGGCGGCATGGCAACTTACCGTAGTGCGGTCAAGGTTACGAAGAATGCACCCTTTGCCAAGTGCTCGGTCAACTGTGAATCGCTGATGCTGGACAACCTTTCCCGCAGTGACACGCTGCCGGTTATGGATATCGAAGGCGATGAGGCGGATATCGGCCATGAGGCAAAAATCGGCCGCATCAGTGATGAGGCAATTTTCTACCTCACGAGCCGCGGCATCGATGAAGAAGAGGCCCGGGCTATGATTGTCCGCGGCTTCGTGGAACCAATCGCCAAGGAGCTGCCGTTAGAGTACGCTTTAGAGATGAATAACCTGGTAAATATTGAGTTGGAAGGGACTATCGGCTAATGGATGATAAAATTTTTTCTGAGATTCCGATGCGCACCTGGCGCTGGCTGGGCGTCAATGAAGCCCGGGTTCCGGAAAACCTCAGTGATAACGTAAAGAAACAACAGATTCTCGTGGAAACCGGACAGAAGGATGAAGTTGTCCTGGTAAACCGCGAGGGCGGCCAGCTGGAGGTACAGGTACATATTGCCGATGGCGGCGAGCTGCACCTGGTGAATGCTCAGCTGGTACCCGATGATAAGGCTGCCACCAGCCGCGTAAAGGTATACGTGGGCAAAGGGGCAAAATTCAGCTATACTACGGTAGAGGCCGGGGCCCGTCATACGGCGGCGGAGCTTTCGGTGGATATGGCTGGCGATGACAGCGTCAGTGATATCTGGGGTCTTTATTTCGGCGATGGCGATAGCAAAATCGACCTTAACTACGTCATTCGTCAGAAGGGTCGCCGTACCGATGCCAATATGCAGGTACGCGGTGCGTTGTTAGGCAACAGCGATAAGATTTTCCGCGGTACCCTGGACTTCCTCGAAGGTTCCAAGGGCTCGGTGGGCCGTGAGAATGAGGAGGTAGTCCTGCTTTCCCCGACGGTTCGCAACCGCAGTGTTCCGGTCATGCTCTCCCATGAGGATGATGTGGATGGTCACCATGCGGTAAGTGTAGGCAAGATTGACGAAGGAAAATTGTTCTATCTCATGAGTCGTGGCCTCGATATGGCGGATGCCCAGCGATTGATTGTCGAGGCGTCCTTCCGTCCGGTCCTTGACCGCATCGAAGATGAAGCGCTCAAAGAGGAGATCGACAAGGTATTGATGGGGAGGCTGGCAAATGGCTGAGGTACAGGATTTTCTAAAAGATTTCCCCCTGTTGAACGGAGAAATCGATGGCAAGCATATTGCCTATCTTGATAATGGCGCAACGACGCAGAAGCCGCAGCAGGTGATTCAGTCGATTTGCGGTTATTATGGCGGCTGTAATGCCAACCCGCATCGCGGGGCCTACGCCCTGTCGGTGAAGGCTACGGATATCTACGAGTCGGCCCGCAAGCGCACGGCTCAGTTTATCAAGGCCAAACGCCAGGAAGAAATCATCTTCACGAAAAATGCCACCGAGGCATTGAACCTGGTGGCCTACAGCTATGGCCTGCATAATGTGGAGGCCGGTGACGAAATCGTCATCAGCATTTCCGAGCATCACAGCAATCTGGTTCCCTGGCAGTTTGTGGCCAAGGCCAAGGGGGCTGTGCTCAAATACATCTATTTGCAGGACGATGGCAACCTCTCACAGGAGGATATTGAGACCAAGATCACCGAGCGCACGAAGATTGTCGCCGTGACCCAGGTCTCCAACGTGCTGGGCCTCAAAAATGATGTGAAGTCTATTGTCAAAAAGGCACATAGCGTCGGTGCCGTCTGCATTGTGGATGGTTCTCAGAGCGTTGCCCACATGGCGGTGGATGTTCAGGATCTCGACTGCGATTTCTTTGCCTTCTCGGGGCATAAGATGCTTTCGCCCATGGGTATTGGCGTTCTCTATGGCAAGTACGAGCTTCTCGATGCCATGGAGCCATTCCTGCGCGGTGGCGATATGATTGAATACGTGCAGGAACAGGAATCCACCTGGGCTGAGCTGCCGGCGAAGTTCGAGGCTGGCACCCAGAATGTCGGTGGTGCAGCTGGCCTTACGGCGGCTATCGACTACCTTGAGGGCATCACCTTCGACCGCATTGAGGCCATTGAAAAGGATCTGGTGGATTATGCTCTGCCGCAGCTCCGGGAGCTGCCCTACATCGAACTCTATGGCTGCGACAGCAAGCTGGATAACAAGACGGGTATCATTGCCTTTAACATCAAGGATGTTCATCCCCACGATGTGGCGACGATTCTCGACAACGACGGCGTAGCCGTCCGGGCCGGTCACCATTGTGCCCAGCCCCTCCATCGTTATCTCCAGCAGAATGCAAGCTGCCGCGCCAGCTTCTACCTGTATAACACGCGGGAAGATATCGACCGTTGGATTGCCGCATTAAAGAAAGTAAGAGGTGTTCTTGGCTATGGCGCTTGATGATGTATATACCGAGGTACTGGGGGAGCACAGCCGCAACCCGGACCACAAACACCACCTGGCATGTGCGACCTGCACGATGAAGGGGCACAACCCCAGTTGCGGTGATGAAATCACCTTAGAGCTCAACGTGGAAGACGGCGTGGTCAAAGAGGCTGCTTTCACCGGCGTTGGCTGCGCGATTTCCCAGGCCAGCACGGATATCATGGCCGAACTGATTCGCGGCAAATCCGTGGAAGAAGCCCGTGGGTTGGCGCAGAAGTTCATCAGCATGATTAAGGGGGAAATAACCGACGAAGAGGAGCTGGAGGAACTCGATGAGGCCCTGGCGCTTAAAAACGTCGCCCATATGCCGGCCCGCGTTAAATGTGCGGTGTTGGCATGGCATACCTTGGATGATGCCTTGAAATCGGATAAATAATACCGAATAAGAATAACTTATCCACAAAATGTTGAGGATATCCACGGCAGAACTGTGGATAACTACAATGTTTTGTGGATTTCTTGTATAAAAATGTGGATGATGGCTTTGACGAGGAAAGGAAGAATAGCAAATGGCAGTAAAAGAAATCAAACCCGAAGAGTTTAACGAAAATGTATTTCAGGTTATCGGCAAGGAATGGATGCTGGTCACTGGCGAAGCCGAGGGTAAATCCAATGCCATGACGGCCTCCTGGGGCGGCATGGGCATCCTCTGGGGCAAACCGGTGGCCTTTGTCTTCATTCGTCCGAGCCGCTATACGAAGCAGTTTGTGGATAAAGCCGACGGCTTTACCCTGTCGGTCTTCAAAGAGGACCGTCGCAAGATGATGAGTTACTTCGGTACGGTATCGGGCCGGGATGAGGACAAGATTGCAAAATCCGGGCTGACGGTCAAGCATGAAAATGGCATGACCTATTTCGATGAAGCGCGGGTAACCATGTTCTGCCGCAAGCTTTATGCACAGGAGATGGAGCAGAAATGCTTCCTGGACAAAGCCAGTGATGAAAAGTGGAACAACAACGACTATCATACGATGTATGTGGTCGAGATTGAAAAGATTCTCATCGAGGAATAAGAATGGGGCAGAATAAAGAGAAGCTGATTGCGGTGCTGCAGAAATGCACCCTTTGCGCCGGCATGGGAGCAGCGGAGATTGGTGAGCTGCTGGATTCCTCCCAGGTGCGCATCCGGGAATACAGCAAGGGGGATATCGTCTTTCACGATGGGGATATGCCCCGCTGTATCTACATTCTGCTGGCTGGGGAGGTACATATCCTAAAGGATACCTTTTCTGGACGGCAGATTTTCCTGTCGGAAATCAACGAAGCTGGGGACATGTTTGGCGAGGTCTACGATGTTTTGGAGCAGCCCTACGATATGTATGTAGAGGCCGTGGCTCCGTCGAAGGTTTTGGAGATTTCCAGCCGCTTGCTGCGCTTCGGTGCCGGTGGCGTCATGTCGAAAAGCGCCTTGATGGTCCAGCAGAATCTCATGCGTATTTTTGCCCGCAAGGCTTATTTCATGCAGGGCAAGATCAAAGTGCTGGCCAGTGGCAGCTTGCGGGAAAAAATAATCCGCTTCCTGTTCCAGAACCTGGGGCAGGATGGGAGCGTGGAGCTTTCCATCAGCCGTGAATACATGGCTGCTTATCTGGCGGCTACGCGGCCTTCCCTGTCGAGGGAACTGTCGGCGATGCACCGGGAGGGAATCCTGGCGGTCGATGGCAAGCATATCCGTGTGCTGGACATGGAACGCTTTGAGTCATATCTGTAAACAGAAAAAAGCGACATGCTGTGGGGGCATGTCGCTTTTTTCGAGAGAATTAGAGATTTAGGAATCGAATGTATGTAAATCCTTCTGGGGAAGAAGAATTACCGAAGTGTGTTTGCATCAGGTATCTCCTGACTACATGTAACAGTATACTGAGGCAGTTTTAAAAAACAATAGGAATAAGATTAAAAGTTGATTAAGTAAACTAGTTAGGACAGAAGTCCTGTGGGAAAAAGGTCATAGCATGACGAAAAGACCGTTGCCCGCGGGGAAAGCGGGCAACGGTCTTTTGCACATTTTTGTTCTATTTTTTGGGAAAGTGAGAAATTTAGGGAAAAAATTAGGGAAAATAGGAAGTTGGGGAAACTGTAATCAGGTGTTCTTGGCGATGAAATAACCTGCTACGGCACCGGCAATCGCAGCGGTGTTGCGGTCACCCTCGGAATATTTCTTCGGGTGATAGCTGTGATGCTTGTGGGCCAGCTGGGTGATTTCATAGTCATGACCGCTGTGGAAGGGGCTGGCTTCCGAGGCCGTAGCGCCGAATACGCCAAGGCTTACGAAGCTGGCCAGGGCCACAGCCGTGACTTTTAGACTTCTTTTCTTGAACATTACACACATCTCCTTTGTTGTGGGGCCGGTTCATGGATTACCGGCGACAGCGTTGTTTATGAGCGCCTCCATCCGTAGAGACTGGTGTTTGTGTCCTTCCTGACTACAGTTAACAGTATAGCGGGCTTGTTTTAGAAAACAAGAAGCAGGCTGTTAAAAGTTGATTAAGCAAACTATTATTTTATGATTAAAGACCTAAGTATTGCGATAAATAACTGCAAATACTGCGGATAGATGCTATAATTAGGAGATATGAATTGTACATTTTGGAGGGAATGTAGTGTTAGCAGCGGAAAACTACCGGGATATAGAAGAGAAAATCCTAAAGGGAGAGCGACTTAGCCGTGAAGATGGTATCCGGCTTTTTCACTGCCCGGATATTGCCTGGCTGGGAGCTATGGCCGATTATGTCCGCAAGAAGAAATGCGGCGATATTGTCTACTATAATGTCAATTGTCACGTGAATCTCACCAACGTCTGCACGTCGAAATGCAAGTTCTGCGCCTTCGGCCGTGAGCTGGAGGATAAAGGTGCCTACTCCATGAGCAAGGAGCAGGCGCTGGCAGTTGTCCGCGATGCCATGAAGGACCCGGATTTGGCCGGGCTTCATGTGGTCAGCGGCCTTCATCCGACCTGGACCTTCGACCACTATCTCGGGATTGTCAAAGCACTCCACGAGACCTTTCCGAATTTATATATGAAGGGCTTTACTGGGGTTGAAATTACGCATTTTGCGCAGATTTCCGGCTTATCCATTGAAGAAGTGCTGATTCGCCTGCGGGATGAAGGGGGTCTTCAGGCCATTGCGGGCGGCGGTGCGGAAATCCTCTCCGATCGGGTTCGCGGGGAGCTTTGCCCGAACAAGGCAACGGCTGACCAATGGCTAGAGGTGGCCCGCACGGCCCATAAGCTCGGTATCAAGTCCAATGCCAGCATGCTCTACGGTCATATCGAGACGTTAGAGGAGCGGGTGGACCATCTGCTGCGCCTGCGGGAGCTGCAGGACGAAACCGGCGGTTTCCAGACCTTTATCTGTTTCCCGTTCTTGCCGAAGAATACGGAGCTGGGCAAGTCGGTCAAGCAGACCAGCATGTGGGATGATTTGCGCACCATGGCGATTTCTCGGTTGATGCTGGATAATTTCACCAACATCAAGGCCTACTGGGTCATGTTGACGGTTCCAGTGGCTCAGGTAGCACTGGGCTTTGGTGCCAATGACATTGATGGCACAGTCCACAAGGAAACCATTTTGCACGATGCCGGAGCCACGAGCCCGACGGCCCTGTCGGAGAACCAGATTATCCGCATCGTTAAAGAGGCGGGGAGAATTCCGGCGTCCTGTGATTGCAACTTCAATATTATCAAGAAATACGAGTAACAGGCTTTCTCGGTAGCGGGAGAAAGCGAAGAGGGAATAGGCATGAACGAGAAAATAGCAACGGCCCGCGCCAAGGCGGCGTTTGGCGAGCGCCTGACGCTGGAGGATGCGCTGGCCTTATATGAAGACAACGATATCCTGTTTTTGGCGCAGTGCGCCCGGAAGGCCAAGGAGAAAAAGAGCGGTAAAAAAGTATTTTACACCGTCAATCGTCATATCAATCTCACGAATATCTGCAGTGCCAATTGCCCGCTGTGTGCCTTTCAGGTTGAGTCCGGGGATAAGCGCGGTTTTACACTGGAGACTGAGGACATCGACCGGATTTTGACGGATGCCAAAAAAGTCCGCAACCTGTCCGAGGTTCATATCGTCTCAGCCCTTCATCCGGACAAGTCCTTTGACTATTACGTGGAAGTGGTGCGGCAGGTCAAGGCGGCACTGCCCCAGGTTGATGTGAAGGCCTTTACGCCGGTGGAAATCGTGAATTTCTCCAAGCTGACGGGCAAGTCCATCCGCGAAGTGCTGGAAATCCTGCAGGCGGCTGGTCTGGACAGCCTGCCGGGCGGCGGCGCTGAGATTCTTTCCGACCGCGTCCGGAAGATTATCTGTCCGAAAAAGGCCACCACGGCTGAATGGATCGAGACCATGAAGACGGCCCACAGCCTTGGCATTCGCACCAATGCTTCCATCATGTACGGTCATGTGGAGACCATAAGGGAACGCTTGCAGCATCTCTTCACGCTGCGGGACATTCAGGATGAGACCAAGGGCTTTCAGGCCTTTATGCTATTCCCCTTCCATCCGGGCAATACGAAGCTGGGGGAGGAACAGCAGTTAAAACGGGTGGGGTCCTGGGAGGATATGAAGATGATGGCCCTGTCCCGCCTGATTCTCGACAACATCGACCACATCAAGGCCTTTTGGATTATGTTGACGATGCCCATTGCTCAGCTGGCCTTGGGCTTTGGTGCTGATGATCTGGATGGTACCATCGGTGAGGAGAAAATCATCCACGCGGCAGGGGCCAAGACCAATACGGGCATTACCCGGCCTATGCTGGAAAAGATGATAAGGGAAACGGGGTACGAGCCGGTAGAGCGCGATACCTTTTACCACGAGATTGCGGAGGGATAAAGATGCGATTGACTCCGAAGCAGGGCGAAGAGCTTTTGCTGCATGGCGACCCGATTGAGCTCGGCCAGCAGGCAGATGCCGCGCGCCGTAAGCTATTTGACGATACGGTCACGTTCATCGTGGATCGCAATATAAACTATACCAACGTCTGCAAGAATGAGTGCAAGTTCTGCGCTTTCTTCCGGCGTAAGGAACATAAAGATGCCTATTTGCTGACCTATGAGGAAATTCTGGAAAAAGTCCGGGAAACGGTGGAATGCGGTGGAACTCAGGTCATGATTCAGGGGGGCCTCTATCCGGATTTAGGACTGGATTACTATGAGAAAATGTTGAGGCTCATCAAGCAGAACTATCCCTCCATTACGATTCACTCCTTCACGGCGACGGAAATCCAGTATTTTGCCCAGCAGGCAGGCCTGTCGATTTTGGATACGTTAAAGCGGCTGCAGGAGGCAGGCCTTGACAGCCTGCCGGGAGGCGGCGCGGAAATCCTGGTGGATGAAGTCCGCCAGCGGGTCAGCCCGAAGAAAATCATGACCGAGGACTGGCTCCATGTCATGGAGTGTGCCCATTCCATTGGCATGGAGAGTACGGCTACGATGGTCATTGGCTTCGGGGAAACCATGGCCCAGCGCATGGAGCACATGGAAAAAATCCGCCGCCTGCAGGACAAGACCGGCGGCTTCCGCGCCTTCATCACCTGGACTTTCCAGCCAGGCAACACGGAGCTGGGGGGCGAAAAGACCAGCGGTTGGGACTACATGAAAACCCTTGCGATGACGCGCCTCTATATGGATAATATCAAGCATATCCAGGGCTCCTGGGTCACCCAGGGCGAGCGCATCGGCCAGCTGACACTGGGCTTTGGTGCCGATGACCTGGGCAGCATCATGTTGGAGGAAAACGTTGTGCGCGCCGCTGGCACGAACTATGAGATGAGTATCAACAAGATGGCGGACCTGATTCGCGGCGCTGGCAAACAGCCAGCCCAGCGCGATACGGAATACAACGTAATCCGCCGGTTTTGAGGAGATAAATTATGAGTGAAATCAAGATTCCGAAAGCCGACTATGCCGTGGTGGGCGGTTCGGGTACCCTTTCAAGCAATTTCCCGGCCAATCTGCCGGATGAAGATGTGGAGATTTTAGCGGACAACCTGCATTTTGAGACTCCCTACGGCACGAGTCCGGCCATTCGCCTGTTCCGGGTGGGGGAAAAGCGGGTATTGACCGTCAAGATGCATGGCTGGCGCTCGGGGGTCACCCGGGCCGATGCCAGCCGCCAGGTGTTCTGGACCTTCCGCGAGGCCGGAGTCAAGCGCATCATCTCCGAAGGTGGTGTCGGCACCGTCAACAAGCTGTTGGATTTACGGGACTTCATCATTCCCGATGATTACCTCGACCTTTCGGTCCGCAAGGATGTCATGCTGGATGGCCGCTATCTCTTAATCATGCGGGATGCGCTCTGCCCCGAGATGCGGCAGGCCCTCATCGAATCGACGAAGAAGCGCTTCGATGGCCGGGTATTTATCCGCGGCACTTATGCCGTAACCGATGGCCGTCATTTCGAGAGTCCCGCCGAAGTCGCCATGATGAACGGCCATGCCGATATCGTCGGCCAGAGCATTGCCCCGGAGGTCTATCTGGCCCGGGAAATTGGTGCCTGCTATGCTGGCCTTTACTTCACGGTAAATTATGGAGAAGGAATCCGCGAGAAATGGTCCCATAAGGACATGTCGGACATCTTCTACGACGATGCCCCGATGATCGGCGAAATCATCCTCGAGACCATTCGCAATGTCGATGCCAATGACCGCCACTGCGAGTGCCTGGACCTCCGCAAAGAAACATTGCTTAAGGATGTTTATAACGAGGTTTCGGCCAAGGGATAATAGAATAAAAACACGAAAGGCTGTGCAGGATAATGCACAGCCTTTCGTGAATATTAGAGTAACTTTTATTGGTCAGAATATGGGGGAGGGAAAGATATGAAGCGGCACATTACGGGAGGTTTGTTTGTTCTTTTGGTCTGCTGGCTGGCCTTGGCTTCGGCAGCATTCGCGGCACCGCGGAATTATGTCGTGCAGGGCGATATCGTTTATACGCCGGCCTGCGGGGAGGCCAAGATTCTGCCCCAGGGCTACCTGGTGGTAAAAGAAGGAAAGGTACAAGGTGCTTATGATAAGCTGCCGCAGGACTATGAGGGCTGGAAAAAACAGGATTGCCGCGGAAAGCTCATCCTGCCAGGCTTTTGCGATCTGCATGTCCATGCTGCCCAATACCGGCAGATTGGCTTGGGGATGGATGAGGCCCTTTTGGAGTGGTTGGAGAAGTATACGTTCCCCGAGGAACGGAAATTTTCAGATACTGCCTATGCCGAACAGGTCTATGGGGATTTTGCAGCCGAGCTGGCCAAGTGCGGTACAACCCGGTCGGCCGTTTATGGAACCATTCATCGCCAGGGTGCGGAAATACTCGCCAAGAAACTGGCAGAGCGCGGTCTCGGGGCCTATGTGGGCAAAGTAAATATGGACCGCAATGCGCCGGATTATCTGCGTGAGACAAGTGCCGATTCGTTGGCGGAAACGGAGCGGTTTATTAAGGCGCCGGTCTGGACGGATTTGGTGCGGCCAATCCTCACGCCCCGGTTTGCGCCATCGGTGACGCCAAAGCTTTTGCAGGACCTTGGCGCGTTGGCAAAACGGGAAAACCTTCCGGTGCAGACGCACTTATCGGAGAATAAGGCGGAAATCCAGTGGGTAGCAGAGCTCTTTCCCAAAATCCGTGAGTACCCGAAGGTATATGAACATTTTGGCCTTTATGGAGACACGCCGACGCTGATGGCACATTGCATTCATATGAGCGATGCCCAAATCCAAGAGATGGTCAGCCGGGGCGTATATCCTGTTTTTTGTCCGGAATCCAATCTGAATCTTACCAGCGGCATCATGCCGGTCCGGAAGTTCTTGCAGGCAGGGGCCAAGGTGGCTCTGGGCAGTGATGTGGGGGCAGGGCATGACCTCTTTATGCCCCATGTCATCGTGCGGGCTATACAGGTTTCCAAGGTGCAAGCAATGGACAATCCCGAGGAAAAAGCCCTGACGCTGCCAGAAGCCTTCTATCTGGCCACTAAGGGCGGTGGCTCTTTCTTTGGCAAGGTAGGCAGCTTTGAGCCGGATTATGCCGCCGATTTCCTGGTGGTAAAGACTCCCAAAGCCTTGGCGGAGCGTTCCGTTCAGGAGCGTTGGCAGCATTTTATCTATCATGGTACTCCGGAAGATATTACGGCCCGCTATGTAGCGGGAAAGCAGCTTCGCCTGCCGTGATTCCTCAATGAAAAACCTGCCGCCAGCTTCGAGCTGGCGGCAGGTTTTTCATTACTTTTGTTTTTAAGAGATTTTGGCAATGGCTGTCAGAAGGACTAAGATGCCGATAGCATAAAGGGCTCCGTACACGATGGAAAGTGCGTGGCCGTGACCGGTCAATTTTTCGCGGTTGTAGAGGTAGAGGGGCGGGCAGAAGAAAATCGCCACATAGTACCAGGAGGACATGGGGATGGCCACGCGGCTCAGATAGCTCTTGTCAATGCAGAGCAGGATAGCTGCAACCAGCGACAGAACCCGGGTGATGTCGGGCAAGTCAAAAAAGCCGTGCAGGAAGCCGTAGCCAATAGGCATAATAGTGGCTGCCTTGCATAAGTTCCAGCCCTTGTTTACCAAGGCGATTTCTTCCGGGGTGAAGTCAGGAGCCAGGTTCATATAGCCCGGTGCCATTCCACTGGCTGACGGACCGTAGGGCATGGAGTAATTCTGTCCGGGGGCAGCGGCTGCAAACTGAACCGGTTGCTGCGGGGTAGGCTGCTGTGGGGTAGGCTGCTGTGCCCGGACAGGCGCATCTTCCTCCGTTTTGGGCGGTGGGGCCGGTTCGGATGTTTCAACTGGTGCGCCGCAGTTTATACAGAATTTCGAGTCGTTTGGCATCTCTTTTCCACATTTCATGCAAAACATAAAATCCCTCATTTCTCATTTAGGTATCTTTAATGCCGATACCGGATTTTGCAAGGTAAACATACGTCTTCTTTATCCATGTTACCCATGAATTGTTTGATGTCCGTTAATCTTCAATTAGAGCTCAGTTAAATCGGATTAGAATGGATTGAACTTGTTTGGGGTACATGATATGGTATCTATCAGAATATGGAAATTAGGGAGGGATGAACCATGTTCTGTGTGAATTGTGGGACACAGCTGGCGGGGGATGAACGCTTCTGTACGAAGTGTGGTCAGCCGGTTGTGGCACCACCACCCATGGGAATGCAGGGGATGGCCGCAGGGTTTCGGGGACAGCCGATGTATCAGCGGCCCTATTATGGGCGGCGCTTGCCGCCGCAGAAGGGAACACTGGATTCCCTCATCGATAACGTCAACCGTATGACCGGTGGAACGGAACACGTTGAGTTAAAGATGAAAGACTTGGTGGAGAATGTATTTCGCAAGCATACGAAACAGGAAGCGGAACAAATCTTCATTTACGGAACGGCGGCTACCACGCCGCCGGAGGAACAGATTTCTACCGATTGGCCGCATCCGTGGCTTTATTCCCGGGTGTTTTTGGTGCTGGCGGTAACCATGCTGGGCCTGTTGTTTATGAATCAGATGCTGGGCAATAAATTGGCGGCTCCGGGCGTAATCTTCATCGGAGCGCTGGCGGTACCCTTTTCGGCCTTGATTTTCTTTTTTGAGGTCAATGCACCGCGAAATATCAGTATCTTTGAGACGACCCAGGTTTTCTTTATCGGCGGCGTTATGTCACTGATTATGACGATGTTTGTCTATGGCTTTATCGGTTTTGACAAGCTCAACAATACCAGCACGTTCCTGGTGGGGCTGGCGGAAGAAGTGGGAAAAGTCATGGTCATTGCCTACTTCCTGCGGGGGCAGGAAAAGAAGTATATCTTAAATGGCCTGCTGATTGGAGCTGCCGTTGGCGCTGGCTTTGCCGTATTCGAAACGGCTGGATATATCGCCAAGAGCAACAGTTTGACGGTGCTCTACCTGCGCGGCGCCCTGGCGCTGGGCGGCCATGTGGCCTGGGCCGGACTTACGGGAGCGGCGCTGGCCATGGTCAAAGGGGATAAGCCCCTGCGGATAGACCATCTGATGGATATGCGCTTTTTGAAGTTCCTGGCCGTCAGTATTGTGCTTCATGGACTTTGGGATATGCCGCTTCTGTCGCATATCATGCCGCTTATCACCCAGGTCGGTTTGATGGCTGTTGTGTGGATTTTTTTGCTGGTCATGCTCCATGCCGGGCTGCGGCAGATTTCGACGATACAACAGCAGGCTAAAGCGGCTGGCGGCGCGCAGACACTACCATGATGGCGGTGGCTTAATCAGCAATACTTTTTGAGAATTATGGATGGGAATCGCGTTAGAGGACGAAGGGAACTATTGGACGATATGGATTGAGGGAGGATTATATTATGTTTTGCAAGAATTGTAACACCCAACTGCCGGATAATGCGACCTTTTGCAAGAACTGTGGTGCCCGGGTAACGCCGGAACCTGGTGCCGCTGCTCAGCAGCCAGCTCAGCCACCGGTACAGCCGTCGGTTCAGCAATCGGCCCAGCAGCCAGTGCAGCCGATGGGGGCGGCGCAGCAGCCCAATAGTGGGATGGCGATGCCGCCAAATGCACAGATGGGAATGCAGGGCGGTTATTATCAGCAGCCGCAGAGACGTTCTTCGACGGCCAAGATTGTGGCAATTACGCTGGGCGTAGTGGCCGTGCTGGGCCTTGGCATTATGGCGGTGCATAACTCTTCCAGTGCCAACGATGTGCCCCAGCCGACGCAGACAGAACCAGCGGAAAAGGGCAAGGATAAACCGGCGGTCGAAACGCCGCAGGCAGGAGTGCTTTCCCTCAAGCACAAGGACCGCAAGCTCATCAACAACGAGACCAATGAGCTCATCCTGATGCTCAAGGATGCACAGATTACCATGGATGCCGCCGGCCATCCGCAGCTTTGCCTGCTCTACACGAACCAGATGCCAAAGGGCATTGCCAGCATTGAGCTTTCCGTCCGGGCTTTGGATCAAGTCGGCGAACCCTTGAAAAGCCCCGTAACGGGACGGGATTTCCAGAGCGTTGAGGCCCAGCAGCTCGTAGCGCCGGGGGGCTCGACTTCGGCCAGTGATATTATTCCCCTGGCCGAGCTGCCGAAGGCAGAAAAATACAAAGTAACCTTCCGCTGCATCAACTTCCAGGACTATGATTTCCTGATGTTCAAGGGCAGCAGCAAACCCACGGTATTGGTGGAATAAACGATAGCGATAAAAAGACTATTGGCTCATAGCAGCGAATAGTCTTTTTTGATTGCGGGATTGCAGTGGTTGCGTTAAGATAAGGATAAACACAAATTGAGGTGATTGGATTGGTAAAACTGACGGGCTACTACCAGCTGCCGGGGGCGATGCCACAGCCGGTGGATTTTGCGGATTTATTTGACAAGTCATTTATGCGCAAGTATACGAACTATCGCACCTTTGAAAAGTTCCTGCAAGGGGGAAGATTCTGCATCGAGTCCCAGCAGGATTTTGAAGACCTGCCGGAAGAGCAGATGGACCGGCATGTAGAAAAAAACACCCGCTTTGGCAGCTGGAAGGAAATGATTGACTTCGCGACGGACATCTACGCACGGAAGCAGCTGGAGCGCTGAGGATTGCCGGGCTAGTGGCGATGGTGTAATTACTGAATAATTAGCGGCGTTAGATTGTTTCGCCAGAAGAGGTGGACGAATGAAACGGATCATAATGGTTTTGGGGATGCTCCTGTGGGGGCTGTTTTGCGTATGGCCGGGGCATAATGCTGAGGCGGCCAAGGGCAAATTGCTCTTTATCCCGCAGGATAACCGTCCCATTTCGGGGGAAGAGACAGCCGATGTGGTGCGCAGTCTCGGTTATGAGGTGGTAATGCCACCAGAGGAATATTTAAATCGCGGGACCAACCAGCCGGGGGATCCGGATAAGCTTTGGCAGTGGACTCATGCGAATATCCGCGGGGCCAAGGCGGCGATGGTTTCCTCCGATGCTTTGCTATACGGCGGACTCATCAATTCCCGTAAGCATGAGATTCCCGCAGAAAAACTTGCAGAACGGGTGCAGGAATTTGAAAGGATTCATCGGGAAAATCCGGGGCTCAAGCTCTATGTGTTTAGTTCTCTGATGCGTACGCCGATAGATGGTGCCCATGCTGGCGATGAGGAGCCGGCCTACTATCAGCAGTATGGCGGCGACATTTTCCAAGCGACGTCGCTGCAGGACAAGGCCGAGGTCCAAGGGCTGAGCAGTGACGAAATGGCGGCTATGGAACGGCATAAGGTAGCTGTTCCTAAGGCGGTTTGGCAGGATTGGAAAGCCCGCCGTCAGAAAAATCTCGTCCTTACCAAAAAGCTGCTGGATTTGACCCGGCAGGGGACGTTTAGCTATCTGGTCATCGGCAAGGACGATAATGCCCCCCTTTCCCAGACCCATCGCGAAAGCCGCCAGCTGGAGGCCTATGCCAAGGATATTCCCGAAACGAAATTTCAGATGCTGGCCGGCATTGATGAATTCGGCATGCTGCTTTTGAGCCGTGCTGTCAATGACTTGGAGCATCAGATTCCCTTTATTTACGTCAAATATAATAAAGGAACCGGGGCGGGCACCGTGCCCAGTTATTCCGATAACCCCATTGGCGATACCATTCGCGCTTCGGTACTGGTAGCTGGCGGCATGATGGTGACCCAGCCGGAGAAAGCGGACTTCGTGCTGCTGGTGAACACCAATAAGAATGGCCGCACTGGTGAAGCCAACGACGTGGCCCCAGGCGTGCCCCTGCGCAATAACGGGGCGCCCCGCAACACCACCAAGGGCTTTGTGAATCTGGTGACGAACTATGTGGATAAGGGCTATGCCGTAGGCATTGCCGATATTGCCTTTGCCAACGGCGCGGATAATGCCCTGATGAATCAGCTGCGGGACAAAGATCTGCTCTATAAGATTCGGGCATACTCCGGCTGGAATACGCCGACGAACAGTACGGGCTTTGTCATCGGAACGGGGCTTTTGGCCAATCGCATGGAAAATGATGCCTGTGACCGGCTGCTGACTCGCCGCTATCTGGAAGACTGGGGCTATCAGGCTAACGTGCGTACTGCTGTGGCTGACAGTGTGGCCTTGTTCCGCCGAAACGATGTCTACGAAAATCTCGGCGATCATGAGCAGGGGGTAAGCCATCGCATCACAAGCCTCATGCGGCAGTTCGTTTATCGGAATTTGCCGCCTTACCCGGGACTGGATAAACTGCAGGTTTCCCTGCCGTGGCATCGTATGTTTGAAGCCGACTTCCATTACTAATTTTTATGGTGACATAACGTAAGAAGTGTGTTACAATACCATAAAGTTATCTTGAACTTATACTTTATTTATCGCAAAGGAGAGACTATCATGAAAAAGACCCGTACTAGCATCAACTGGAACAAAGAGTGCGTCTTTTTTGAGCGCACGGTACAGATTCGCCGCGCAGCTGCGCTGCTGCGGAATGCTGGCGTTGTAGTTGAACCGAAGGCCGATAAGAAACCAGCGGTTGCTTGATTTTTGTGAGCCGCTGAAGCACCACTGCCGGGGGACCGGCGGTGGTGTTTTTTGTTGACAGAAGAGCCAGGTATCGGATAAAATAAATACAAATGGATAATCATTATTTGTTATCATGTCATGGAGAAAGGATTTTGTCATGAAGACAATGTTGAAACCCAAAGAAGTGACGGCTCTTTTGCGGGAACGCGGTTTTAAGGTCACCCCGCAGCGGCTGGCTGTTTATGATGTGCTCGCTCATACGACAGCTCATCCCAATGCGGAGACGATTTATCAGGAGCTTCAGCCGTATTATCCGACGATGAGTCTGGCAACGGTTTACAAGGCGCTGGCGATTCTTTGCGAAGTGGGTCTGGCTCAGGAACTCAATTTGGGGGAAGAGGCCTTCCGCTACGATGCCAACACGTCGCATCATCCGCATATCCGCTGCACGTGCTGCGGGCGTGTGGATGACATCATGGAGGATTTGTCCTCGGAGGCGATGGAGCAGCAGGCTGCCGTCGAGACTGGTTATGCGATTACGGATCATCAATACTATTTCTTTGGCGTTTGCCCCGATTGCCAGAAGGCAGCTGGGCGCGGAAAACATTGAAATTCCCTTGCACAGTATACGGCACCGTGATATAATAATCCAGTAATGGACGTAATGACGTCTGTTTCCAAGTCAAAGATTGACTGGCTTTACCCCGACGGGGAGCTAGGTCTAAACCAAGCTTGCGCATAGTGAGCTTGTATCAATTCCCAGTTTCTTGGGGTGAAAGCGAGGTGTAATAATGAAACAGGGTATCCATCCGGAATTCCACGAGGCTACGGTAACCTGCGGCTGCGGCAACACGTTCAAAACGGGTTCTACGGTTGCAGATCTTCGTATCGATGTTTGCTCCAAATGCCATCCGTTCTTCACGGGTCGTCAGCGTGACGTTCAGGCAGGTGGTCGTATCGAGAAGTTCAACAAGCGTCTCGCAAAGAAATAATCGAACGACAAGTAAGCAGAGCAGAGCAATCTGTTCTGCTTATTTTATTATGTGAGCCGATTAAGGCAATTCATAAGATTAGTGAAATAATCGGTACTTCCGAAAATGATAGGAGGAATTACCTTTGCAGAATAGATTGATGGTTGGCGGCCAGGCCGTCATAGAAGGCGTTATGATGCGCGGGCCCAAGCTGACGGCTACGGCCGTTCGTGACCCGCAGGGCGAGATTCAGGTCGAGGCGAATCCGGTGCATTCCATCACCGAGCGCTTCCCCATCCTCAAGAAACCGATGCTGCGCGGTTCGGTCTCCTTGGTCGAGTCGCTGATAATCGGCATGAAATCCCTTTCCTATTCGGCCCAGATGGCTGGCGAAGAGGATGAGAAGCTGACCGATAAAGAATTGGCAGGGACTATTGTGTTCGCGCTGGTATTGGCCAGCATTCTCTTTATCGCCATTCCCACGGGAGCGGCGAAGTTGTTCCATGACATCACGGAGGATCCGTTCTTTTTGAATCTCATGGAAGGATTTCTGCGCTTGGCGATTTTCCTGCTGTATATCTGGGGAATTTCGCGCATGAAGGATATCCGTCGGGTGTTCCAATATCATGGCGCTGAGCACAAGACAATCCATTGCTATGAGGCCGGCTTGCCGCTGACGGTGGAGAATGTGCAGAAG
Source organism: Selenomonas sp. WCT3 (assembly GCA_900100835.1). Classification (GTDB taxonomy): domain Bacteria; phylum Bacillota; class Negativicutes; order Selenomonadales; family Selenomonadaceae; genus Selenomonas_A; species Selenomonas_A ruminantium_E. The sequence goes on from FNCM01000007.1 coordinate 126,025, forward strand.
TTTTCGCGGCTGCATCCGCGCTGTGGCACCAACTTTCTGCTCATTGTCATGTTGGTTTCGATTTTTGTCTTTGCCTTTTTAGGCTGGCCTTCCCTGTGGGAGCGCATTGCCAGCCGCATCCTGCTGCTGCCAGTGGTAGCGGGAATTTCCTACGAGATTATCCGCCTGGCAGGACGCAGTCAAAATGCCATCATCCAGACGGCAATCAAGCCGGGATTGTGGCTCCAGTACCTCACCACGCGTCCGCCGGAGGATGAGATGGTAGAGGTGGCAATCGAGTCGTTAAAGGCCGTACTGCCCGCTGAGGAAATCACAGCCGGTTCCGGGGAATACCGGAAAACCGAAGAAGTATTAGTACCCTGAAGAAGAGGTGAATTTCGTGCTGGAAAAACTCCAGGCCGTTGAAGATAAATATTTGGAATTGGAGTCGCTGATAAGCGACCCTGCCACTATTGCAGATATTGACCGTTGGCAGCGCTACAACAAGGAGCATGCCTCCCTTACGCCCATCGTGGAAAAGTTCCGCGAGTACAAGCAGGTGGTAAAGGGCATCGAAGAAGACAAGGCGATGTTTGAAGAAGCGCTGGACGATGAAATGCGCAAGCTTGTCGAAGAGGAATTGGCAGCACTTACGGGAAAAAAAGAGGCGCTCGACCAGGAACTGCCGATTCTGCTGCTGCCCAAGGACCCCAACGACGATAAGAATGTCATCGTGGAGATTCGCGGCGGTGTCGGCGGCGAGGAAGCAGCACTGTTTGCCGGCGATTTGTTCCGCATGTATTCGCGTTATGCCGAGAAACAGGGCTGGCGCACGGAGCTCCTCGATGCCAATGCCACGGAAATTGGCGGCTTCAAGGAAGTGTCCTTTATGGTCAAGGGCTTTGGCGCCTACAGCCGCCTCAAATACGAGAGCGGTACCCATCGCGTCCAACGCGTGCCGGCTACGGAGTCCGGTGGGCGTATTCATACTTCGGCAGTTACCGTGGCCGTACTGCCCGAGGTCGAGGACGTCGAGGTAGACATCAACCCGAATGAGCTTCGCATCGATACATATTGTGCCTCTGGTGCCGGCGGCCAGTACGTAAACCGTACGGAAACGGCCATTCGCATCACCCATCTGCCGACGGGTATCGTCGTGCAGTGCCAGGATGAAAAATCCCAGCTCAAGAACAAGGAAAAAGCCATGAAGGTCTTGCGGGCGCGAATCCTCGACAAGGCGCGCCAGGAGCAGGAGGATGCTGTGGCTGCTGACCGCCGGAGCCAGGTCGGTTCCGGTGACCGCAGTGAGCGCATCCGCACGTATAACTTCCCCCAGGGGCGTGTCACGGACCATCGCATCGGCTTGACCCTGCACAAAATCGATGCCGTGCTGAATGGGGAACTCGAGGAGATTTTAAACGCACTTATCACGGCAGATCAGGCAGAACGGCTGAAACAGGTGAAATAAGATATGGCAAATAACGAAATATGGACGATTGGCAGGATACTCAAGTGGACCGAGCAGTACTTTGAGCAGAAAGGCGTGGAATCTCCGCGCCTGGATGCAGAGGTACTGCTTTCCCATCTGCTCAAGAAACAGCGAATCTATCTCTATGTTCATTTTGATGAACCTTTGCAGGCGGAGGAGCTGGCTGCCTATCGCGAAATGATAAAAAAACGCGTGGCGCATGTTCCGGTAGCCTACATCCTGGGGGAGAAGGAATTTATGGGGCTGACGTTCCAAGTCACGGCGGATACGCTGGTGCCAAGACCGGATACAGAGATACTGGTTCAGGCCGCCGTTGACGCCTTGAAGGGGATGCCGCCGGAGGCTCATCGCTTTGCGGATATTGGCACAGGCAGTGGGGCGATTTGCCTGTCGGTCCTGCACTTTACGGAGAATACCGAGGCGGATACCGTTGACATCAGCCCGGGGGCGCGAGCGGTGGCCGAACAGAATGCGGCGGCCTTGGGCTTGACGGAGCGCATCACCTTCCATACGGGAGATTTGCTGGAGCCGATCAAGGATAAGACCTACACGGCGATTCTTTCCAATCCGCCGTATATCCCGCAGGCAGATATTGAGACGCTGGCACCAGAGGTGCGCTGCAAAGAGCCAATGACAGCCCTTTGCGGCGGGGCGGATGGCTTAGACTTTTACCGCCGCCTCTGTGCCGAGGCCCCGGATATGCTGCTGGCAGGCGGCTTTATGGCCTTTGAGGTGGGGATTCATCAGGCCGAAGCGGTAGCCAATCTTGCCCAAGAACATCCACTGATTGAGCGGACGGAAATCATCAAGGACTATGCCGGCATTGACCGCGTAGTCGTGGCGTGGAGAAAGAAGTGAGTGACTTGCAGACGGAAATCGTAAAGATTGAACGGATAAAAGAACAGAAAGAGGACCTGCAAAGAGCCGGGGAAATCCTTCGGCAGGGCGGACTGGTGGCCTTCCCGACCGAGACGGTCTATGGGCTGGGGGCCAACGGGCTTGATGGCGATGCCTGTGCCAAGATTTACGATGCCAAGGGGCGGCCGTCGGACAATCCGCTGATCCTTCATGTGGCGAACCGTTCGATGGTGGATCAGATTGCGGCGGTCATTCCGCCGATGGCAGAAAAGCTTATGGCGGCGTTCTGCCCCGGGCCAATCACGCTTATCCTGAAACGGCGCAGCATCGTGCCGGACCGCATTACGGGTGGCCTCGACACCGTTGGTATCCGCATGCCCGAAAACGATGTGGCGCGGGCGATGATAAAAGAGGCTGGCGTACCGGTGGCGGCGCCTTCGGCGAATATCTCGGGGCGGCCGAGTCCGACTACCGCTGAATCGGTTGCCCGTGATATGGATGGACGCATCCCGCTGATCCTCGATGGCGGGGCCTGCCGGTTTGGCGTGGAATCGACGATTGTCGATTGCACGGGAGGAAAAGCGGTTATCCTGCGGCCCGGTGCGGTGACACGGGAAATGCTCGCCGAACTTCTCGGCGAGGAAAATGTTACCCTTGACCCGGCGCTGGTCGGAGAAAAAGTGGTACCGAAGGCACCGGGCATGAAATACACGCATTATGCCCCTAAGGCCCCAATGACGCTGATTGAGGGCATGCCTACCCGCATGGCGAGGGCGTTCCAGCGGGAAATCGAACGACTCCAGCAGGAGGGACACATCGTTGGTATCGTGGCCAGCCACGAAGTATTACAGGATTTAAAAGGCGTGGTGGCTGACGACCTGATGGCCGATTACGGCCATCAGCAGGACTTGCCGGCCATTGCCGCCAATATCTATGAAGCCCTCCGAAGCTTTGATGACAAACCAGCGGATGTCCTTTTGGGAGAAGGGACGGCAAGCGATGGCTTGGGGCTGGCTATCATGAACCGCCTCCACAAGGCCAGCGGCTTCCGCACGATTCAAGCGTAAGCAAAATCTACCGAATGAGCAGGAAAAAATTTCTGTTTGTCGTATATGAGAATTAGGAAGAGTATGGGAAAGTAGTTTCTTCGCAAGAAGATTTCGATGTAAAGGTAAGGGGGAGGCATCATGGGCAAGATATCCTATGCAGTAGCGGGATTACTGGTCATAGCTGTGGCCGGTGGTGCAGGCGCTGTCGCAGCGATTCATTACAATGAAACCCGGGCGGTAGTGCAGGCGGAAAAGGACAAACAAGAGGCCGCAAAACTGGCGGCCATACAGGAACGGGAAGCCAAGGAAGCGGCGGCCAGAGAGAAGGCCCGCCGGAAACAGGAACTTCTCGACCAGCGTTTGGGGCGCAGTGAGGAGCCGGATCAGGTCATCCGGGGACTTATTGCCGATATGAAGGTCACACAGGAAGCGGATGGCTCCACCACATACCGCTATGAAGACCCGGAGGAAGACGGGATTTTCTTCCAGCCCTATCTGATTCGCGGGGCTGACGGCGTGGCCGTCATGCATGTAATCCTGCGCCATCGCGGCGGCCGGCCGATGGGGTTCCAGGGGGTAGACTTGCAGCCCACCGATGACCAGCTGTTCCATATCCGGGCCCAGGGGGCGGTGACAACGACCCAGACGGATACGGGTATCATGGAATGGTGTGACCAGCCCGTCGATGCAGAGACAGGCAAGGCCATGCGCGAAGTCGCGTCGGTTCTGGCTGCGAAAATCAGTATGCTCGGCGTCAATGGTTCGAACGATGACCGCATGTTGACGGCCACCGAGGCCATGCGTATCCGCAATATTCTCGAGTTGGCGGATCGTTTGAATGGCAAGACAAAATAAAATTCCCTCAGAAAGGATGCGAATTTCATGGAGTTATTCCCGCCGTTAGTGGCGCAGGTGATGTTGGTATTGGTGGGCGTCATTGGAATTGTGAGCTTAGTGGTAGGTGCTTATAACAGTTCGATACTTATCAGTGGTCGCAGGCAGTTCTTGAAGATTGAAGTCTTGGAGCAGAATATCGCAAAACTCCAGCAGGAAATCAAGGAACTAAAAAGTAAGCAGCTGCCGGTTGAGAAATCGCAGCCGGTGGCGATTGTGCCGCCGGAGCCCGACCCGTTGGAATCGACAGGAGCTGAGGAAATCTGGGCGGAGTTTTTGAAGGATTATAACAATCTGGCGGCTAGCATGGATGTGCCAAAGGCTTTGGAGGCCTGCGAAACCTTTGCCGGCACCCACCAGCTTACGTTTTTGATTTGCCTTGACCATGCCGCACAGGAAAATGGCATGATATCGCCAAAGTTTGGCGAGGTCAAGCAGTTGGCTGAAAGCAACTACTGGGCGTGGGCGGTCCCCGAAACGGGGGGAGCCTTCGTTGTTGTGCCGAATCCACTCCATGACTACGATGAAAAGCTCCATACGGAAGGCGGTATGAAAGAGACCTTTGCCTCAAATTATGAATCAGGCATCTGTAAGGAAATCAAAGTCCGCCTGCCGGCAAAATTTCAAAATCGCAAGGGAACCTGGAAAATCATCCAGCCCGGCGTGATAAAAGTCAAATAAAAGCAGTTTGCGATAGAAAAGACCTGTTGTCGAAAAGACAGCGGGTCTTTTTGTATAAGAAAATTACAGTTTGCAGGGGAGTAGTACCCGTTCGTGTTAGAGGTAAGTCGCCGGCGGCGGGGACCCCAGTACCAACGCTCCACCGGTGACAACCCGCTACAAGAAATTTTTGCCTTTTAATTAAGAGTTGGAAAACAGTTAAACGCGCTTCGCTTGGACGAAACTGCTTTTCCAACGAGAACGCAGGCAAAAATTTCTTGCTTCACGCGGAACGTCAAGGCTCCGCTTATGGTACTGGGGCCCCCGCCGCCTAGGTTAAAGCCGGCACGAATTGCTGCACCCTCGGAGGGGGTAGCCCCGCGAAACTTGCCACAGACTCAGCCACCGCTAGGGACAGTGCCATAAACGAAGCGTTTGATGTTTTTCGTGAAGAACGAAATTTTTATCCTCA
>FNCM01000031.1 GCA_900100835.1 Selenomonas sp. WCT3
CCCCTATGATGACAGTTTTATTTTTTACTGTCTCTCATAAGGGGAGCATATCATTGTCAGGGGGATTTTTTCGTTGACGTTGGCACATAATTTTGATACGCTATGATAGGTAATAAATCTGAATTCACATATATGAGAGGAGCAATAACATGTTTGGTGGAATGGGCAACATGGGGCAGATGGCCGGCATGATGAAAAAAGTCCAGAAAATGCAGAACGAAATGAAAAAAATGCAGGACGAGCTGAAACGCAAGACTGTTGATGTAACAGCTGGCGGCGGCGCTGTTAAAATCGTCATGAATGGTGAGAAACAGGTCCAGTCCTTGACAATTGATCCGGCGGCGGTAGATCCGGAAGATGTTGAGATGCTGCAGGACCTTATTTCGGCAGCTTTCAATGAAGCTATCAAGAAAGTAGACGATATGATGGCTTCGGAAATGGGCAAGCTCACGAGTGGCCTTGGCCTGCCGCCGGGGATGTTCTAATCGTGCAGTATATTGCACCCTTAGCAAAATTAATCGAGCACTTTCGCGCACTGCCGGGTATTGGAAACAAGACGGCAGTGCGTCTTGCTTATCATGTGCTTGATATGGATACGGAAAAGGCAAAAGCGTTGGCGTCAGCAATTATTGATGCCAAAGAGAAAATCGGTTATTGCAATACCTGTTTTAATCTAAGTGACTCAAATCCCTGCGCCATCTGTGGCAGCGACCAGCGTGACCATTCGGTAATCTGTGTTGTGGAGCAGCCGCAGGATGTTGCAGCCATGGAACGCATGCGTGATTATCACGGTGTCTATCATGTACTTCATGGAGCGCTTTCGCCATTGGAGGGTATAGGCCCTGAACAAATCCGCATCAAAGAACTTTTGAACCGTTTGGCGGATGATACTGTAAAAGAAGTAATTATGGCGACAAATCCCAATGTAGAGGGAGAAGCCACGGCAATGTATATTGCCAAATTAGTGAAGCCTATGGGACTTAAAGTTACCCGTATAGCACATGGACTGCCGATTGGCGGTGATTTGGAGTATGCGGATGAAGTGACGCTTTCCAAGGCAATGGAAAACCGGAGGGAAATCTAAATGGATATCGTTGTAGCCTTTGCAGTAGGCTTGATTGTACTGTGCCTTATCGGCAAAATCGTATCGCTGCCGATGAAGCTCCTGTGGAAATTGATTACCAACAGCATTGTCGGTGCTGTTTTGCTCTGGGTGGTAAACCTGTTTGGGGCAGGTATTCAGATTACATTTATCAAAGCATTGATTGCTGGGGTGCTTGGCGTGCCTGGCGTAATCATAGTTTTACTGATGAAATAAAAAAGTGTTGACAGATTCGGAAAAGACGTGTATTATAATACAAGTCGCTGAGAGATACGGCACGATGTAAGAATCCCAGAATCCTTGATTGGCAAGGGATTGAAAGACGTCGCTTCCGAATTCAGTCAAAAAGAATTTTAAAAAAGTTCTTGACAGAAACAAATCGATGCGATATAATAAATGAGTCGCTGAAATGAGCGACAGAGATTGTTCTCTGAAAACTAAACAATGTAAA
>FNCM01000010.1 GCA_900100835.1 Selenomonas sp. WCT3
CACAAACTGGAAAAACAGGGAATGACACAAAGCATGTCCCGTGTAGCCCATTGCATTGACAACGGTCCTATGGAAGGATTCTGGGGCATCCTTAAGCGGGAGATGTACTACGGCAGACGTTTTACCAGCAAGTGTGAACTTATGCGTTCGATTGAAGCATACATTCATTATTACAACCACAAGCGTGTGCAACGTAACCTTGGTATCCTAACACCGATAGAGAAACATACCTTGTATTTAGCCGCATAAAAAGGCCGGCAGACGAATCTGCCGACCAAAGAAATCTTATATTTTTTTATTGTCCTCTTGACGGGGAGCAGTTCACATTGACTTACGGTAAAAGTCAATGGGCTTTTTATAGATTGCAGTTTGTAGGATAGTGAGTCTTGGTTCGAAGCAACTCTTCGCCGGCGCTAGGGGCAGTGCCAACACTACGCCAAGATGTTTTCCTAAACGAAATTTTTATCTTAAATTAAGCATCGGAAAAATCCAAAACGCGCTTCGCTTGGACGGTAGAATTTTTCCGACGAAAAGGGAGGATAAAAATTTCATTCTTAACGGAAAACATCAAAGCTTCGTTTATGGCACTGCCCCTAGCGTCGGCTGACTTCTGGAACAAAAAGCCTTCCCCTCTGGGGAAGGTGCCCCGTCAGGGGCGGATGAGGTAGCAACTTAAGTTATTATGCTTATCGTAATGCGTATAAAGGGACCTCATCCGAGCGCTTCGCGCCCACCGCCCGGGATGTCCACCGGACATCCGCAACTTCGTTGCCCCCAGAGGGGAAGGCAGTTTTGTAACGGCTCTAACCTAGGCGGCGAAGGACACAGTACCATAAGCGTAACCTTGACGTTCCGCGTGAAGCAAGAAATTTTTGCCAGCGTTCTCGTTGGAAAAGCAGTTTCGTTCAAGCGAAGCGCGTTTAACTGTTTTCCAACTCTTAATTAAAAGGCAAAAATTTCTTGTAGCGGGTTGTCACCGGTGAAGCGTTGGTACTGTGTCCCTCGCCGCCGGAGAAACACTTCGCCCCCATTTCTCTCCCCCACAAACTGCAATTTTATGCTTTTTCAAAGGTAAAGGTTCCATTCGAGAAGCCAATATTTACCGTATCGCCCTCCTGTACGTCTCCCTTGATGATTTCTTTGGACAATGCCGTTTCCACCGTATGAACCAGCAACCGGCGAAGGGGTCTTGCGCCAAAATTCGGGTCAAAGCCCTGCTCAGCCAAGGCGTCCAGTGCCGCCTCATTCCAGCCCAGAGTAATCTTAACCTGTTTCTGCAAACGCTCACCCAATTTCTGCAAGAGGATGGCGGCGATATTTTTGACCTGTTCCTTGGCCAATGCCTTGAAGACGATGATGTCATCCACTCGATTCAAAAACTCCGGACGGAAATACTCCTTCAAGATACCATCCACAGCCTTCTTGGCCTCCTCGTAATCCTTGTTCAAGATTTCTTGGGAACCAAGATTGCTCGTCATGATGATAACGGTGTTTTTGAAGTTAACCACCCGTCCCTTGCCATCGGTCAAACGGCCATCATCAAGAATCTGCAGCAGCACATTGAACACATCCCGATGGGCCTTTTCAATCTCATCGAGCAAAATGACACTGTAGGGACGACGACGGACGGCTTCGGTGAGCTGACCGCCTTCATCGTAGCCTACATATCCCGGAGGCGCACCAATCAAACGGGATACGCTGTGCTTCTCCATGTATTCACTCATATCAATGCGAATCATGCTGCGCTCATCATCAAAAAGACTCTCCGCCAGAGTCTTGGCAAGTTCTGTCTTGCCAACCCCTGTAGGTCCAAGGAAGATGAAGGAACCGATGGGACGATTGGGATCCTTGATGCCCGCCCGTGCCCGCAGAATTGCTTCACTGACGGAGCTTACCGCTTCTTCCTGCCCAACGACTCGCGTATGCAGAACCTCCTCAAGATGGAGCAGTTTCTCCCGCTCGCCCGTCATCATCTTGGCAACGGGGATACCGGTCCAACGGCTGACCACCTTAGCGATATCTTCCTCGCCCACCTCTTCTTTGAGCAGCTGTTCATCCTTGGACTTCTTCCCGATTACCTCTTCTTCCTCCTGGAGTTTCTTCTGCAGCTCTGGCAATTTGCCATATTTGAGTTCCGACAAGCGGTTGAGGTCGTAGGAGCGTTCCGCAGCTTCCATCTGGCTGTTCACTTCATCGATTTCCTTCTTGATTGCCCGAACTCGCAAAATGGCCTGCTTTTCTCCCTCCCATTTGGATTTTAACCGTTCCTCCTGTTGCATGAGTTCCGCTTTTTCTGCCGCCATGTTATCGAGTTTTTCTTTGGAAGCGGCATCGTTCTCCTTCTTAAGGGCCTGCTCTTCGATCTCTAGCTGCATGATTTTACGGCGAATCTCATCCAATGGTGCTGGCATCGACTCAATCTCCGTGCGCAGTTTAGCCGCCGCCTCGTCGACCAGGTCAATGGCTTTATCCGGCAGGAAGCGGTCGGAGATATAGCGGTCCGAAAGAACTGCCGCCGATACCAGCGCCGCATCACGAATCCGTACTCCGTGATGAACTTCATAGCGTTCCTTAAGGCCGCGCAAAATGGAAATCGTATCCTCCACCGTCGGCTCCCCCACCATTACGGGCTGGAAGCGGCGTTCCAGCGCCGAATCCTTTTCAATATACTTGCGATACTCGTTGAGCGTCGTCGCACCGATGCAGCGAAGCTCACCACGGGCCATCATGGGCTTTAAAAGGTTACCGGCATCCATCGCACCTTCTGCGGCACCAGCACCAACCACCATATGGACCTCATCGATAAAGAGCAAAATCTGTCCATCCGATTTGACGATTTCGCCCAGAACAGCCTTTAAACGTTCCTCAAACTCTCCGCGAAATTTCGCCCCAGCAATAAGGGCCCCCATATCCAGGGAATAAAGCGTCTTATTCTTCAAAGATTCCGGTACATCACCGGCTACGATGCGGCGTGCCAGCCCTTCGACAATCGCCGTTTTACCAACGCCCGGTTCACCAATCAGCACTGGATTATTCTTGGTACGGCGAGACAGAATCTCCACCGTCCGGCGAATCTCATCATCACGGCCAATAACCGGGTCGAGTTTTCCATGACGTGCCGCCTCCGTAAGGTCGCGACCATACTTCTCCAAGGATTTGTAGCCCTCCTCTGGATTCTCATTGGTGACATTCTGTTTGCGGTTCTTTTTGATGGAACTTTGGATGCCGCCCTTCGTCAGTTTAAATTCCCGGCAAACTGCCTGAACTTCATCACTGCCATCGATTACAATAGCCAACAGCAGATGTTCCGTTGAAACATAATCATCTTTCATTGACCCCGCCAAGGCTTCAGCCCGCCCTAAAACGCGAACCATATCCATGCCCATTCCCAGGCGATCCGAACCTTTTACACTGGGTATCTTATTTAAAACCTGCTCCAAGGATGCCTTTAGCAGCGGCAAATCCGTCTGGCATTCTTCAAAAATCGTTGCCAGCAAACCTTCCGGTTCTTTGGCCAGTGCCAGCAGCACATGTGCCGAGGTAATTTCCTGATGATAGCGCATTGCTGCCAGCTGCTGAGCCGACTGCAATGCTGCCATCGTTTTTGTCGTATATTTTTCCTGACCCATATCTATATCCTCCGTTATCTTATACGCATTTTAAACGGTTCCGTTTCTAATTCTTATTATACCGCATAAGGTCAAAAAGTCAAATGTTATTTTGACTTTTTGACCTTAAAGTCATTAATTCAAATTTCGCGATATTTATCCATTTTTGAGGATACCCAACTCAATACAAAATAGGTATAATCAATAGCGTAATAAGAAACATTCATGAGGGGGATACCAAAATGAACAAGAAAAAATTATTAGCCTGCGCCTTAGCTGCATCCATCGCTTGGGGATTTTCGATGGACACCCAGGCAGCTACCCGCAGTGAGCTGGCGGCTATCCAAGTAAGTTCGGCTAAAGACTTTCACTACTGGACTGCAAATGCACCCGCCAAAGAGCAGCTCATCGCCTATGTAAAAGATGTGACCAACAAAAAGAGCAAAAACTTCATTCCCGTAGAAGACCGCATCGCCGTCTTCGATTGCGATGGCACCCTGCTCTGCGAGACAGCACCCTTCTATTTCGACTGGATGCTCTACATCCATCGCCTGCAGGACGATCCAACTTATACGCCAACCGCTGAGGAAAAAGCCCGTGCCGCCCAGTTCAAAGAAGCTATCGCGACACATAAAGTAACCGATGAAATGGATGAATTCAAGAATCAGACCTTCCCCAGCGTATTTGCTGGCATGACGCCAGAAGAGTACAAGGCCTATGTAACGGATTACATGAACAAGACCTATGTTGAAGGCCTTTCCAACCTAAAGACCGGCGAATCCTTCTACCTGCCAATGGTAGAAGTTGTTTCCTACCTCAATAAAAATGACTTTACGGTCTATATTGTCTCCGGCTGCGAACGGGAGACCGTCCGCGCACTTGTCAAAGATGTCATGGATATCGCGCCGAATCACATCATCGGCACGGACCACTCCTTCCGCGCCATGAAGCAGGGCAAAGATGTCCGCGCGGACTTCCATGATTTCCAAAAAGACGATAAACTCGTCCGCGGCGATAAACTGGAAGATATCAACGTCAAGATGGAAAAGGTTGTCAAAATCGAGCGCGAAATCGGCAAAAAGCCGGTGCTCGCCTTCGGCAACAGCTCCGGCGATTCTAGCATGTTCGAGTACACGATTACCAACAACAAATACAAAGCAGCTGCCTTTACGCTGCTCTGTGACGATACCACCCGTGAATTCGGCAAACCAGCCAAAGCCGATAAAATGAAAAAATCAGCCGAAGCAAATGGCTGGACTGCTATCTCCATGCGAGATGATTTCAAAACCATCTATGGCGATAACGTAAAACGCACCAAATAATCCGCGTTCCCCCAATACCCCTTTATTGATTTTATAACCCTTAACAAAAGAAGTCTTGCCTCCACAAGGATTGGCAAGACTTCTTTTGTTTACAAGCGTTTCCACAGTTCCGTCAATTCCCGGGCTGCTGCCGCGGGATTATCGGCGCCAGCCACCGCGCTGATAACAAAGAAACCATCAACACCGGCGGCTTTTAGTGCCGGCAAATCGGCGGCCTTCACCCCGCCCCCCACTACCACGGGGACCGGACTTATGCGATGAAGCTCCGTCAATTCCGCAATGGTTCTCGTATGGCGGCTGCCATCCGCAGCTACCCCAGCATCCGGTTTTGAAGCAGTTGGATGCAGCGGGCCTGCGCCAAAATAATCGATATCCTGGGTATCAAACTGGCGGACATAATCCAGCAATTCATTGGTCCGGGCTGAAAGACCAATAATTGCATCCTCCCCCAAATACTTCCGACAAATATCCGGTGGAACATCCTGCTGTCCCACATGGATGCCATCGACTTTGATGCCCTGACTTCTAGCAGCCAGCACCACATCCAAACGGTCATTGACCAGTAGTGTCACCGAATTACTTTTCCCCGCTGCAGCAATGGCCTCAGCTGCCTTCCCACAAAGGCCTATAAGTTCCCGGGCCGAAGCCGTCTTCGAACGAATCTGTACGCAGGTAAAGCCCTGTTCCACCGCCATGCGGACAATATCCGCCACGGGGCGTCCCTGCGTATTTTCTGGTCCAACAATTAAATAGGAAGAAATATCCAACGCATTTTCTCGCTTCATGGGTTCCAACCACTTTCCTTTCCTCCGGATACAAAAAACCTGCTATCTTAATGATAGCAGGTTTTTCTTTCTTTATGAATGCTTAAAATCAAACATTCCATCATAACGAATCGATGCAATAAACATGCGATGCCAAGGGAAGGTCACCTGAAGAGAATCCACCTGCTTGAACTCTGGCAGATGGTCTTGACAGAACTGGCGCAGTAGACGGGTGGAGTCGGCCTCCATCTCCGGCTCATATTCACCAAGATACAGGTAAACCATGGGATTGCCCAAGCGTTCTATCTTATGGGCCATGGCCGTACGGACATTGGCCTGATAAGCCCAATCATCCAGATAACGGGTCATCAGGAGCTCATTGGCTTTCTCCTGGGGCAGACGGCTGGCCAGCATGCCCTGTCCCAAAGCAAAGCCAAGGCTGTTCGTTCCCGTATTCCAGCCGGAATAACTCTTCAATTTAAACAACAACTTGTTGGCCTTGAGATGGTACATCAAAACATTATCCGAACCGTTGGAAAAAGCGATATCGGCAATTCCCACCGCGCAGCCTTTGCGAATCAGCGTGCTGACCTGGTCCAAAAAAGCATAGGTTCCCGGACGATTCTTCCAGTTGTTGAGCGGAGCCGGCTCCCAGTCGCGAACGTGATTTGCCTCACCTGTTACGCCCTCGGGGGTCGTATTGACCAGCAGGGTAAAATCGGCCAATCCCGGCGCATCCACCAACTGTCCCCCAGCCACTGCCAGCTCCGTGCGAAGGGTAGCTTCAATGCGTTCATCGGAATAGGTGGGGATGGTATCCCCGCCCTTGCCAATATTGTAGCGGATAGCTACCTTCGGTACCACCTGCTCCCACTGATTGACTGCCCTAGTCATCAGCAGCATGGCGAATTCATCAATGCCCGCCACAATGTGGAAACGGCTGTCGGGAATATTCTTGGCATACTCCCGGAGCCACCGGTCTTCGCGATGGGTCTGAGAAAGGCTTGCATTATCGTCTTTGCCAATCAGCAGATAATCGATTTTGCCAGCCCGGGCATCATCAATCAGCATTTTGGTTGCTTCTAGATTATGCTGACGGCGCCCCAGCCAGTCCTTCAGGACTGGCGCTGGAATATCCTGGGTCAGCTGGGTAAGTTCTTGACGATCTTCCTCCGATAGGCCCTCCATCTCGGCTTTATCCATCAAAGCCGTATAGCGGAAAATCTTAGTGCCATAGGTGAAATAATAATCCGGGTCCTCGCCCCCCGACGCGGCGCCACTGCGCGGCGTCCGCATCAGCGACGTAAAGGCATAAATCTTCAACGAGGGATGAAGCGCCCGAAGCTCATGCAGGCGATTGGCCCGTTCCTTCAGCTCAGCCCGGGGAATCTCATGAACCCGCGAAGTTACCAACCCGCCATAAACCAGGGAATCCGTTGCTATGACAGCCACTTCCGCAGTCTTGGCATTTTCCTTTGTCCACTTCCAAAGTTCTTCCGTATCCCCCTTGGTGGTAAGCCCCCCCAAAAGCTTTTTGTCCGGCATGATGACCTCATACCCCAGCTCCTGAACGACCGCTGCGGTCTGCTCGCAGGAAGTTGGACGATTATCATGGGGAATGAATAATATCTTAGCCTTATGGTCCGGTGGTCCCGGTGGCTCCTGCGGTTCAACTTTTTGCTGCCGATGCCCTCCAATATTCCAGCGGGCCTCACCAACCGTCAGAGGCAACAACAAGAGTATCAGCAATCCCAATATGCCAGCCTTGGCTAACGTCTTTCGCATGAAAAAATCCTTTCGTAAATCGATTCTAAAGTCCTAATTTGACGAGATACGAACACTATTATACCATACTCAAACAAAAGAAAAAGCCTTTCCCAACGGAAAGGCTAATAAAATATTAATTTTTTATTCCTTTTGCCATGACGTTATACTCTATAACTGTGCCAGGAAATTCTGCATCATCCTATGCCCATCCGGCGTCAGAATTGACTCGGGATGGAACTGAATGCCTTCAATCGGATATTCCTTGTGCCGGACCCCCATAATCATGCCGTCAGCCAATTCGCTGGTGACTTCCAAACAATCCGGCAGAGTTGACCGGTCAATAATCAGCGAATGATACCGGCCGATGGGAATATCCTGAGGCAGTCCTTGATAAAGGCCTGTCCCCTGGTGCCGAAGGGGCGACGTCTTGCCATGAATCACTTCCCCCGTGCGCACCACCCGGGCACCAAAGACTTCGCCAATGGCCTGATGTCCAAGACAAATCCCCAGCATGGGCACCGCCCCTTTAAGCGTATCGATAAGCTCTTCGCTAATGCCAGCGTCCTTAGGCACACCTGGCCCCGGGGAAATCACGATGCCATCATAATGCCTATCCGCAACTTCCGCCACAGTAATCTGGTCGTGACGAACGACTTCCACTTCAGCTCCCAGCTCACTTAACAGCTGATAGACATTATAGGTAAAGGAATCATAGTTATCAAGCAAAAGTAACGACATCGTTTTCCACCTCCTCTACCACTTCAAACAAAGCCTTGGATTTCTGCAGGATTTCCTGATATTCCTTTTCCGGCACCGAATCGGCCACAATGCCAGCGCCAGACTGGATGACTGCCGTATCATCGTTTTCGATGCGCATCGTCCGCAGGGTGATACACATATCCATGTTGCCAGCAAAATCCATATACCCCACCGTTCCCGAATACGTGTCCCGCTTCACCGGCTCCAGTTCATGGATGATTTCCATGGCCCGAAGTTTGGGAGCACCACTGACGGTTCCCGCCGGGAAGGTTGCCCGCAGAACATCCATGGGCTTATATCCCTTCTTAATTTTTCCCGTAACCTCGGAAACCATATGCATGACATGGCTGAAGAATTCCACCTGCTTCAGTTTTGTCACCTTGACCGTTCCCGGTTCACTGATGCGGCCAAGGTCATTGCGGGCCAAGTCCACCAGCATGGAATGTTCGGCGACTTCTTTTGTATCGGCCTTGAGCCCTGCCGCCAATTCCTGGTCTTCCGCAGCATTTTTCCCCCGGCGGCGGGTGCCTGCGATGGGATACGTGTAGACATTATCCCCGGCTACCTTCACCAGCATCTCCGGCGATGCTCCCACCAATTTCACACTACCGAAGTTGAAATAAAACATATAGGGGGACGGGTTCACCTGCCGCAAGCGGCGGTAAAAGTGGAAACACGGCTTGGTTATTTTCTGCCGGAACTGGCGGGATGGTACCACCTGAAAGATATCCCCAGCAAAAATATAATCCTTGGCTTTGCGAATTGCTGACAGGAAATCGGCAGGAGCTTCGCCGTACTTTTTCAAAAAGTCCACCGGCTCCCGCTTGACCGGCGTCTCGATTTTATGTGGCTTGACGGGTTCCGCCAGCCGCTGCTTGAGCGCCGCCATTTTATCTTCAATAGCATTGTAGACCGCGTCGAGGTTTTCCGCCTCTTTGACATCAGCAAAATAAATCAGCCTGGCGTTATTGCGCAGGGCATCGTATACCACCAAAATACGGCAAATCATAAACTGGCCAAGAAGCTCCTCCTCGCCAAGGTCGAGTCCACGCACCCGGTCAAAGGTAGAGACAATCTCGTAGTTGAAATAGCCCACCATGCCGCCATTCGCCAGCGGAATCGCTGCATCTTCCAGTGCCGGGCTGAAGCGGTTCATGTAATTCCGGATTGAAGCTACCGGTTCCCCCTCCACTGTTTTCATCAAATCGTTCTCTTTGATAATCAATCGGTTCTTAAATACCTGCAGCCGGGCAAAGGGTTCAGCACCGATAAAGGAATAGCGGCCAAACTGCTGATGTGTGGTATCCACCGATTCTAAAATAAAGCCCTTGTGCTCATCCACCAATTTATAATACACCGATACCGGCGTATCCATATCCATATTGATTTCGGTTGAAACTGCGATAAGATTCTTTTCCTTCGCCAGCCGGCAAAAACCAGCGCGTGATGGTGTAAGTTCCATCCTGTCTCACTCCATTCTATAAAAAGGCCCCTGCAGGGAACGCCTGCAGGGGCTTTCTCCGGATCGTTTCATCATTACCGTTGCGGCAGATTAATCTCCTGGACGATTTTATGTTCATCGCGACCCAGGCACCATCCGAGGACTTTTATTTCCGAGTAGAGCATCACGCGCTGTTCACGGTTATCATTCTGAGACCGCATGAGCATCTGATACTGTTTTATGGCCTGCTGATATCGGGCCGAAATCTCCTGGACACTCCTCGGCTTCTCCGGACGGTTGCTGGCATGACGACGAATCATATCCTCTGCCGCATCAACGGTCTTAACATCTGTAATGATCATACTGGTCTTCCTTTCTGACTCATTTTACCTGATAGTATTATTCGTCATGAGAAAAGAAAACCCTTTTTCCTGCCAATCAGTGACTATAGCTGGCATCCAACGCATCGCGCATATCATGAATGAGCTGCATTGCCTCCGGCAGCTGTCCATCCAACAGCCGTTTGACCACAGCACTGCCAACAATTACGGCATCGGCATGAGCCGCCGCCGCCACAGCAGCTTCCGCCGAACCGATGCCAAAACCTACCGCCAGCGGCGTATCGGTGAACTTGCGGGCCGTTTCGCAAACGCCGCCAATCACGCTGTAATCCACTTTTTTGACGCCTGTTACGCCATTGTTCGATACACAATAGATAAAGCCACGGGCATCCTGGCAGGTATCCGCCATGCGCTGTTCCGTTGTCCCCGGCGTGATAAATTCCGCCAGCACGAAGTCATATTCCGCACAGATACGCCGCATTTCCCCAGATTCTTCATGGGGCACATCGGGAACGATAATGCCATCCATGCCAGCTTCCTTGAAATCTTTGACAAATTTCTCAAAACCATAGTGGTACATATTGTTGATATATCCCATGCCCACGATGGGAATGTCTGAGAACTTGCGGATTTCCCGCAATACTTCCAATTCCTTAGCCAGTGTCATGTTATTCTTCAACGCAATGACCGATGCCGTCTGGATTACCGGCCCATCGGCCATGGGGTCCGAAAACGGCAGTCCCAGTTCAATCAGACTGGCTCCGTTAGCTTCGGCCTGCTTTACGGCCTCCAGCGTCGTCGCTACATCGGGAGCACCACAAGTGATGTAGACGTATATTCCCTTTTTATTGGCCGCTTTGAGCTCGGCCATTCTCTTCTCGATGCGATTCATAACTCTACATCCTCCCCCAATGCTTTTGCTACCATTGCCACGTCTTTATCGCCGCGTCCCGACAGGCAAACAACTACCGTTTCCTCTTCCTTCGTCTGCGGCATGAGTTTTTCCAGATAAGCCAGTGCATGGGAACTTTCCAAGGCTGGAATGATTCCCTCGACCTTTGAAACACGCTGGAAGGCCTCAAGTGCCTCCGCATCCGTTACCGAAACATAGTCCACAATCCCTGCATCCTTAAAATAGGAATGCTCCGGACCGACACCAGGATAATCCAGGCCAGCAGAAATCGAATAAGCTTCTACGACTTGTCCATCATCGGTCTGCAAGAGATAACTGTAGGCACCGTGGAGGATACCCGGCTCACCAGCACCGGAAAGGGTTTTGGCATTGTCCGCCACCGCATCACTGCGGCCGCCAGCCTCAACGCCGAATTTCTTCACTTCCTTGTCGTTACGGAAATCATAGAAAGTTCCTATGGCATTGCTGCCGCCACCGACGCAAGCAACCATATAGTTGGGCAGGCCGCCAGTCTTTTCCTTGATTTGCTCCCGGATTTCCTCGCCGATAACTTTCTGGAAATCGCGAACAATAGTCGGATATGGATGGGGCCCAACCGCTGAGCCGATGATGTAATGGGTATCGGTAATGTTAGTCGCCCAATAGCGGATTGCCTCACTGGTAGCATCCTTTAAAGTACCCGTACCACTGGAAACCGGAATGACTTTTGCCCCCAAAAGTTTCATGCGGAATACGTTGAGTTTCTGCCGTTCCACGTCAACAGCCCCCATAAACACATGACATTCCATGCCAAAGAGAGCTGCCACCGTTGCCGAAGCAACACCATGCTGGCCAGCACCAGTCTCAGCAACAATGCGTTTCTTGCCCATGAGCTTTGCCAAAAGTGCCTGCCCCAATGCGTTATTGATTTTATGCGCTCCCGTATGAAGAAGGTCCTCACGCTTAAGGAAAATCTTCGCTTTGCCATAATGCTTTGTCAATTGTTCGGCATAATAGAGATTGGTGGGACGGCCTGCGTATTCGCGCAACAGGGAACGAAATTCCCGCTGGAATTCCGCATCATCTTTATATTTTTTATAGGCAGCCTCTAGCTCATTCAGTGCCGGCATGACGATTTCCGGTACATACTGTCCGCCAAACTTGCCAAATCTTCCTTTTGTATTCATGCTATTATCTCCTAATCTTCGGTATTTACAAAGTTCAATGGGAAAGCGTCCGGGTCATCGCCCCAATATCCTGGGAACGAACCAGCCCCTCACCTACCAGTATTCCATCGCAGCCGGCATCCCGGAGTACCTTGGCATCCTCGGCGCTAAAAACACCGCTCTCACTGATAAGGACGCGGTTGGAATCGGCGCTAGGAAGCAAATCCAAGGTTTGCTGAATATCGGTCTTAAAGGTCTTCAAGTTACGATTGTTGATGCCGATAAACTCCGCCGGCGTCGAAAGAGCTGCTTTCATATCCGTCTCATCGTGAACTTCCACCAAGGCATCCATCCCCAAACTCCAAGCCGTATAAAGATATTCCCGCAACTGCTCCGGAGTCAGGATTCTTGCAATCAACAGAATCGCATCGGCCCCCAACATCCGCGCCTCGTAAATCTGATATTCGTCAATGATAAAATCTTTCCGCAGCAGCGGCAGTTTTACCAGCTGGCGCACCTTGATAAAATCCTCATTACATCCTAGGAAATGCGGGTCCGTATGGACCGATAACATACTGGCACCACTTTCTTCATAGATGCGCGCCAACTCTTCCACCGTATGGGTCTTGTTAAGACGTCCCTTTGCCGGAGACTGAAGTTTGCACTCAGCGATGAGGTTCCAGTCACCCTTTTTAAATTTTTTGCTCATCCGGAAGGTATCCGGCTTTATCTTCGCTTTGATTTCTTCCAAGGGCATATCTGCCTTGGCTGCAGCGACAATTTCTCTTTTTTTCGCCACGATTTCTGCTAATATATCTTTCATTGACGCTTTCTCCCCCGCGGCAGGCTTCTAGCTCTTCGCATAAAGGCCTGTATCTTGCTGATAGATTTTTCTTCTTCTACCTCCAAACTGCCCGATACGTCCACTCCATAAGGATGGAACGTTCGCAGCACTTTCTGCAGGTTGTCGATGTTGATGCCACCGGCAATCAACACAGGTTTTTCCACTTTCGCTATCTCTTCGGCGGCGGACCGCCAATCAAAAGTCTCCCCGGTTCCACCGACCTTGCCTGGACGGAAGGCATCGATAAGAATCAACTCAGCCGGATACTCATTGGCTGCTTCCGCCGAAAAGTTGTCTCCATAACGGAATGCCTTGATAACGGAGCACTGTACCTTACGAGCATAAGCAGCGTTTTCGTGACCATGGAGCTGGACGAAATCAAGATGTACCTGGCGGACAATTTCATTGACTTTCTCGATATCTTCATCAACAAATACACCGGTTTTCCAAGAATGCTGCAACTGACTGCTGATTACGGCAGCGTGTTCCGGCTCAATATACCGATGGCTCTCGGGCCAAAAAATAAATCCAATGAAATCTGCGCCTGCCTCTTCGGCAACTTTTGCCGTCAACAGCGATTTCATACCACAAATCTTAACCTTCATCCACTCATCCCCTAATACTACAAAAGCCCCGACCGGAGAAATTCTCCAGCCGGGGCGAATCAGCTTCGCGGTACCACCCGTTTGCATGTATCAACTACATCTCATTCCGGCACAGGACAAAAGCCGATGCCGTAGCCCGATAACGGAGGCGGCCGTTCCAGCCTACTTGCAGACATCCATCTGCTTTGGGTGGACTCTCCCGGGACCATTCAGATTACCTCACTGACCGGACTTCACACCACTGGTCTCCCAGTCTCCGGCTCGCTTGACAGCTACCTGTAATCGTACTATTTCCCGTTCGTTGATTTTCCGTGTTAATCGACTGTAACTCTGTTAACCCGTCGATGTTTTACATCTTACACGCTTTTGTTTTCCTTGTCAATACATATTTTACATTTTATGTTGTTTTTTTGTTTTTTTGTTTATAAAATGAAACTATTGATTTTCCGACGAATAAGGTGGATAAAAATTTCGTTCTCAACGGAAACCATCAAACGCTTCGTTTATGGCACTGCCCCTAACGGCGGCTAGGACTGAAGCAATCCTAAAAAGGCAAAAACTCCCCTATGACGACAGTTTTTACTGCCTTCATAAGGGGAGTTTATCGAGTCAACGGGCTTTTATATCCTTACCTTTATTTACTTAGCCGGTTCTTCGGGAGCTGCCGGTGCGTCAACCTCGCCAGCTGGCGGTGGGCCGCCCTGCGGACCATGTCCATTCATATCCTGGGGACCGCGGCCAACATTCAGCACGCTTTTATCAACGCCCAGCTGGTCTGCTACATCACCCCAGCGATTGTTGATTTTCTTCATATCCAGAACACTCTGGATGTCCTTGTTGGCAGCTTTTGCCAGAACTCCTGCCGCCACAATATCCTGCGCATGATAGCCGTTTTTCAGCAGCGACGTGGCCGTATTTTCATCGATGCTGGCCTTCTCGGCAATCTCTTTTGCCTGCATCGTTGCCATCTTGTCCTGTACCTGCTCACGGGTGATGCCAAGCTCTTTGCCTACTTCCGGCCAGTCCTTGGTATCCGTCTTCATGCCCATGACATCCTTGAAGGATTTCCCGCTGATATTGGCAAACATAGCTGCCTGGCCAATATCACGGATATCCTTGCCCTCCTCAATAGCACTCTTGACTTCTTTCTCATCGACACCAAAGGTATCGTGAACTTTCTTAGCTGCATCATCTGCACTCATCTGTACCGGCGGACACGGTGCCATTTTGCCCTTCTGCATAACAGCCGGACGCTGGTGTTTGTCCGCATGGGAAACCGATTTGGCACTGGCGGCATTAACACCAATTCCCGTCAACATTGCACCAGCCAATATACCTGCTACCAATTTCTTATTCGCACGTTTCATATGTCACATCACCTTTCTATAAATAAACCTTTTCTTTATCCATTCCTCTTGCTGAATGGTATGGTCTAAGTATAACGAAGGGTATTTAAACTAGTTTTAAATGTCAATTAAATTCCAATTCGAATTCGATGGAAACCAACTGAAAAGATAACTATCATTTATTTTTAGAAAAAACAAGGAAAAATACGAGGAGATGTCGTATAATATATAATAGATTTTAGGAAAGAGGTGACTGTGTAATGACGGAACAGGAAATTGAAAAGCTTGTCCGGGAAAAACTTAACGATGCTTATCAGTCTGAGGAGCATCCGAAAAAATTCTTCATTACGGAGAATGGTCGTGGTGTTACGGACGGTGGCGATCTGTACAACGCTCTGCTTAACGACATGATGCGTGTTACGGAAAAAGCCCTGACGGAAATCCTGAAGGAAGCTCTGAAGAAGTAATTCCAAAATTGCAACATAAAGAACGAGCCAAGCGCTGCTTGGCTCGTTCTTTTCTATTATATATGCCAGGTAACGTAAAAAATCCCACCAGTCCAAAGACTGATGGGATTTTCCAATTCCGTATAAAAACGCAAGAATCAACGTTTCGAGAACTGAGAAGCCTTACGAGCTTTCTTGAGACCGTATTTACGGCGCTCTTTCTCACGCGGGTCACGCGTTACGAAGCCAGCTTTCTTCAGAGCCGGACGGAGCTCAGCATCCATTTCCATGAGTGCACGGGTGATGCCATGACGAATAGCACCAGCCTGACCAGTTACACCGCCACCTGCAACGTTAGCGATGACGTCATACTTGTCGTTAGTCTCCGTAAGGTTGAGCGGCTGACGAACAATCAGTTCCAGCGTACCCAGACCAAAATACTCTTCCATGCTACGACCATTGATCGTAACTTTGCCTTCGCCTGGAACCAGACGAACACGGGCAACGGAAGATTTTCTGCGGCCAGTGCCGTAGTAGCTTACTTGTGCCATTTAGAAGTTCCTCCCTTTCCAGATTAGCGAATGTTCAGCTCGAGCTTTTCCGGCTTCTGAGCTGCATGCGGATGCTCGCTGCCAGCATAAACGCTGAGCTTACGATACATCTGAGCACCGAGGCGGTTGTGCGGCAGCATGCCTTTGATAGCGTGCTCCAGAACGCGCTCCGGGAACTTCTCGAGCATCAGGCCAGCAGACGTGAACGTCGTGCCACCCTGGTAACCGGAATGACGGAAATAAGTCTTGTCCGTCAGTTTCTTACCCGTGAATTTTACTTTCTCTGCATTGATGACGATGACGTAATCACCCGTATCAACGTGCGGAGTAAAGGTCGGTTTATTTTTACCGCGAAGAACTTTTGCGACTTCAGCTGCGAGGCGGCCGACAGTCTGGCCTTCAGCGTCTACAACATACCATTTGCGCTCGATATTGGATGCATTTGCCATAAACGTTGTCTTCATGCGATTTCCCCCCTAATAATTTCATTTCTAATTTTATCGGTATATGATGCTCTTGTGTTCGGCTTCCGGGGCTAATGGATGCCTGATTCCGTAACATCACATAGAAATATTCTACTCATAAAAGTGCAACAAGTCAAGGACTTTTTTGCATTTCTCCAGAAATTTTCTCGAAGTTATCCACGAGCTTTTTGTGGATAACTTAATCTTTCCCTGTGAAATGTTTGATGGTCTTTTTTAGTCCCTTTTTTATGCTCGTGCGCGGTGTCCAACCAAGTTTCTCCCTGGCCTTTGCACAATCTAATATCAAACTCCCCAGAGATTGGCTGCCTGCTGCCCCAACCGAAACCTCCAGTTTTTTCCAAGTTACATCTTCCAGCAGCCGAACCAATTCTTTGGTATCTATCCCTGTACCGGAGCTCAGATTGTAACTTGTATTGACTTCCGCAGTCAACAGGGCCGCATAGATACCATCCGCTACATCACCGGCATAAACGAAATCATGAGACCTGCCATTGCCATAAATCGTTATCCCATTACCTGCCATGATTTTTTTGATAAAGGAACCGATAATACCACCTTCCCCTATATCTTGTTGAAATTCCCCATAGACATCTGCTAACCGCAGGATGATGTAATTGAGTCCATATAGGCGCTGATACATAATCAGATACTCTTCCACCGTCTTTTTACTAAGACCATAAAAGGAGCCAGGTGCCAGTTCCTGTGTCTCAGGAATCGGCTGCTTATTTTCCGGCCCCCTGCCATATACGGCCGAAGCAGACGAAAAGACAACCCGCTGTACATCACTTTTGCGGGCTGCCTCCAAAATATTGACGGTTCCGATTATGTTTTCCATCGCATCAAAGGCTGGATCCGCCAAGGAATCCTCGACTGTGGTCTGGGCCGCCAGATGTACAATCCAGTCAAAGCGTGCCTTCATAATGCGCGGGATTACCGCAGCTGACCGGACATCCATTTCCCAGGACTCACAAGCGGCCGGCACATTATCAAAGTCACCGGTGCTGGCATTATCGAGCACCGTTACCATGTGCCCCTCAGACAGCAGCCGCCGCACTACATGCGAACCAATAAATCCAGCTCCACCTGTTACCAAAACCTTCATAACAGATTCCTCTCTTTATTCCCTGAATCCTCAGCGCAGTTCTCCCAAATGCGCGGTACTGTTCAGCAGTTCAACGGTAGGATTCGCCGCCTTATCATAGCGCACGATATTTACCGCTGTGTTGAACTGACGGATGCTCCAAAGATACTGCAGCGGCATGTGAAGTGCCGCCGTCAGCATGGTACGCAGTACAGCCCCATGGGCTGCAATCATAATGGTCTCTCCCTCATGTCTATGAATCAGTTCCCGCAGCCGCGACATGGCGCGCTGCTGAACTTCGGGAAAAGATTCCCCATGGGGGATATTCAAAATATCCGGGTGCGCCAAGAAATTTTCCATGGCATCCGGCCATGAGGCAACGATCTGCTCATAGGTAAGACCTTCCCAATCGCCAAAGCTCAGCTCCCGAAAAGCAGGCTCCAAGTTTACCCCCAGACCGAACCGCTTCGCCACCGTCTCAGCGGTAACCTGCGCGCGAATGAGGTCACTGGAATAAATTGCATCGATATGCTCCACAGGAAAATTGGCCGCCAGTTTTTCCGCCTGCTCAATTCCTACTGCCGATAAGGCCACATCCGACTGACCTTGATATCGGCCGCTGACATTCCACTCCGTCTGTCCATGACGGACAAAAACAACTTTTACCATGTATTAAAAATCCTCCAATGCAGCCAGCAGCTGCTCGTTTTCAGCCGGCTGGCGGACGGCGATGCGCACATAGCTTTCGCCATCTAATCCTAAATAATTGGCACAATCCCGCACCAAAATTCCCTTCTCGCAAAGCTTTTGGGTAAATTCGCCGCTATTAAGTCCTGTGCCACGGATATCCAGCAGCATAAAATTGACACTTGGCCGATAAGCCCGAATCCCCTTGAATCCATTAATCCGCTCGTAAAAGCGCTGCATTTCCTCTGCGATGAATTTCTTGCTCTGCTGCTGGTAATCCTTATCCTGCAGCGCTGCCACACCGGCCTTCTGGGCCAGCAGGTTGACATTCCATACATCCTTGCCGGCATTGAGCTTTTTCGCCAGTATCGGGCCAGCCACGCCGAAGCCTAATCGCAAGCCGGGCAGGGCATAAAATTTCGTCAGCGACTGTATCACAAAGAGATTTGGATATTCCTCCACCAAATCGCGCACCGTATAGCGGCTATCATAGGGAAGGAAGTCCAAAAAAGACTCATCCACCACCAGCCACTGATGACCGCCACGCATCTCGTCCAGCAAGTGAACCAATTCGTTACGGGTAATGAGGGACCCTGTGGGATTGTTGGGATTTCCCAAAATGATGCAATCTGCCACCGCCAAAGCTCCCATAAAAGAATCCCAGTCGATGCGGAAATTATCATCAAGGTCCATCTGGAAGCAATTCACTTTCGCCCTTGCCGCCAGCGCCGCCCGCTCATATTCGCTAAAAGAAGGAACCGGCAGCAGCACATTGCGCGGACGAACCGTCTGCAAAAAAAGATAAAAGAGCTCCGATGCACCATTGCCTAACACCAAGTCATAGGACGGAACGTTATAACAGGCCTCAATCGCTTCTTTCAATTCCGCAGCGTTCGGGTCAGGGTAATGAACCACATCCTTTATTCCTAACGAAACAGCTTGATATACTGCTGAGGATAACCCCAGCGGATTAACATTTGCCGAAAAATCCAACCATGCTTCGCCATTGTCACGAGCAGTATAGATATTTCCACCATGCTCAAACTTATTCATCATACCTAATCACTCTCTTTCTTTTTCCAGCTTCCATGCCAGACATTTTTCTACGAATGATTTCGCAGCCTCCGGGCAGCCGGCAAAATGAAGATGCAAATAGCTGCCCAAGGCATTTTTACACTGCTGCCCAGCCCCATAGGTCTGGTTATTACGCAGCTTCGTGAAGCAAAATGGCCGCTTTCCATCCTCCGCAGCTTGTTCCACCGAAAAATGAAATTCGTGGCCATGAAGCTTTGTTCCCTTACTCCCCAACAGGGAATCCCCCATCAGGATGGCTTCCACATAGCCAACCATCTGCAGTTTCTTGGTCATAACCGCCTGTCCCGAAAACACGCCGGTCATGGCATGAACCTCGCCGGCAAAATCCTGCAAGCTGTCCATCAGGTACATATAACCACCACATTCAGCATAAATAGGCATACCTGCTGCTGCCTTTTCCCGAATTTCCTGCCGCAAAGACTTATTAGCAGACAATTGCGCCGCAAACATCTCAGGGAAACCGCCACCGATAAGCAAGCCATCTACCTCCGGCAGGCTGTTATCCCGAAGCGGACTAAAGGGAACGAGTTCTGCACCAAAGTGTTTCAGTATATTCAAGCTGGTGGGATAATAAAAAGAAAACGCTTCATCCTGGGCTACCCCCAGACGGCATACCGTCGGCTTCTGCTCATTTTCCAGGAAAAGTTCCTGGAAAATGAGCGGTTTTGCTGCCTTCGCCAGCTCCAGCAGTGCCTCAAGGTCTAACTGGCTCCCCACCGCCTGTCCTATCTTGTCAACTACGTCTTGTTCTTCATTTTCCTGTACGGGTAAAAGCCCCAAATGGCGCTCTGGCAGCTTCAGTTCCTCATTTCGCCGCAGCGCACCATAAACCTCCATATCGATTGCCTGCATGGCTTCACGAATCATGGCCTCATGGGTATCCGACCCCAAGCGGTTCAAGAGAACACCTGCCAATTGTACCTCGGGGTCATAATCCCGAAAGCCCTGAGCAATGGCCGCTGCCGATGCTCCCATAGATTTTGCATCTATGACCAAAAGCACCGGGGCATCCAGAAGCTTTGCCACCTGAGCCGTGGAACTCACCCCCCGCCGGCCCCCATCGTATAGGCCCATAACGCCTTCCACCACAGCGATGTCAGCCCCTTCACAAGCGGCGGCAAAAATTGCCGGCACAGCCTGCTCCGGTGTGAGCCAGGTATCCAGATTATGCGCCGTCCGGCCGCTGGCTAGTTTATGATAGCCCGGATCGATATAATCCGGGCCAACCTTAAAGGACTGCACCTTTAGGCCGCGTTCCTTAAGTGCAGCCAGCAGCCCCGTAACGATTGTCGTTTTTCCCGACCCCGACTGGGTTGCTCCAATGACAATCCGCGGGATGGAATACTGATTTGCGTACTGCAACGAAACACCTCTTCTGCTACGATACTTTGCTTATCTAAAAAGTTCTACAAACTCTTCACGTTTTCCTTCTGCCACCTGGACGCCACCGCTCTGCAACCTTGTCTGCATCATCAGTACCAAGTTGGGAAAACGATGACGAATCGCTCTAGTTGCCAGCTGCAGAGACGCATCGGGGAAATGCTCTGGCCAAAGGACGCCAATCACCGTGCCACTATGGGCGATATTAATCCCCAATGCCCCTTGTTCCCTGGCAAAAGCTAACAGCTCCTCCAAACCAGCTTTGTACAGAAGGGGTTGATTATTCAACGCACTCATAACTGCCGCCTCAGCAATCAGAGCCTCATCCTGTGCCTGCCAGCCTTTCTCGAATAAAGCCAATGCCTCAGCCGAACGATTTTTCCCACCATCATCCTTTACCTGCTCATGGTAGCGAAGGGTATCGACAACACCACCCGTATCGAAAATGGAAATACGAAAAGCCGGCAAGCCCTGATAACTTGCCAGCCAATCGCCATTCATATGGTTGATGCAGACCACCTGCGGATAAAAAATCCCATCGGTAGGTTCGATACTGGCGGCCAAGCGCATGATTTCCTCCGGATAGGTGCGATAGTCAAAGGCCAAAGCCACCGCCGCTACCGTTGCGGCAATATCCGCACTAGAAGAAGCCATGCCCTTCCCCCGTGGCAAGCTGGATTCTAAGCTAAGGCCCCAGGGAAGCTCCTCCTTCCCCAGACTCGTCAAAGTCTTCTCCAAGGCCATCAGCGATTTTCGCCCCAATCCATGAATCCCCGATAGCGCATCGGAAATCCGGACCGTCGTATAGCTTCCCACCGGACAGGTGACAAGAAAAGGGTTCCCGGCTTTCATCCCCTGCAGGAGTTCCCCACAGGAGCCAGGAACGCGAACCGTCAAATCCATACCTTACGCTCCTAAACAACTGCTTTTCAGCGCCACAAAATATGCAGACCCCCAGGAATCCAGGAAGTCACCAGAAATACGACCAGCACCATGGTCTCGGTTAAGGTCTCCACCGCTCCATAGGTATCTCCAGTCAAACCGCCCAGTTTACTGGTGAGCCATGCCCCCAGCAGCCAAGCAAAGCCCAAGCCTACAGCCAGGGCAGCAATGGCAGCTTGGCCCCAAGGAACTACGAACAGCAGCGTTGTAATGCTGGCAACTGCCAAAGTCTTCTTATCGGCCATATCCGAAAAGGCCTTGCCCATTCCTTCCGGACGAGCATAGGGAAAAAAGGCAATGACCATGACCATGGCCATGCGGCCGATAACCGGCATGACAAAAAGTGCCGTCATGAGCAGCACGAGCTTGATATCCCGCAACACTGTCCAATTTATCATCATCAACAACACCAGCGCAATGACTCCGAAAGCCCCTACACGGCTGTCCTTCATGATTTCCAGTTTCCGTTCCCGGCTGCGGGCGGAAAAAACGCCGTCGGCTGTATCCATATAACCGTCAAGCAACAGCCCCCCGGTCATGACAATCGGCAACAAAACCAAAACCGTCGTGACGAAATTGGCCCAGCCGAAAACCGCCACCAGACACCAGGTCACCAGCATGTAAATCAAGCCCAAAAGCCCCCCCACCAACGGGAAAAATTTTGTACTGCGGCCAAAATCTTCCACGGTCAAGTCAGGCTGCTCCTTCACATGAATGCGAGTCAAAAATTGCAATGCCGTAATAAATGATTTCATTGATAATATCCTCCTATATCTTCTGATACTATCTTTATCATAACCCAAACATGGCATAGGCAATAAGGATAAACATCACTGTCACGGTGTACATCATGCGAATGGATTCCATAATATGTTTGGGGGCTATCATCTCGATGACATCTCCCATATATGCCCGGAAATGTTTCTTGCCAAAGTACGAATTGACGCCGCCCAAGCGGACGTGCAAAGCCCCTGCCACAGTAGCCTCGGCATAGCCGCCATTGGGGCTCGGATGTTTTTCCGCATCCCGTAACATCACCCGATAGGCATTCTTGTAATCAAAGCCCAATATCCAGGCGGCGAAGATAAACAACACGCCTGTGAGGCGCGCGGGAATATAGTTTAAGGCATCGTCAAGCTTAGCTGCCGCCCGGCCAAAGTACAGATATCTGTCGTTCTTATAGCCAATCATCGAATCCATGGTATTGGCAGCCCGATAGAGCACCGCCAACGGCACCCCGCCGATGATAAAAAAGAAAAGCGGCGCAATAATGCCGTCAACAGTATTTTCGGCAATTGTTTCCACGGCAGCCCGGGCAATTTCTGAATCGTCGAGATTCTCCGTGTCCCGGCCAACAATCCAGCCAACTTTCTTGCGGGCTTCCTCCAGTTCACCGAGAATGAGCAGCGTATAAATCCCCTTCCCCGCCTTAGCAAGACTCTTTGGGGAAATGGTAAAGGACAGCAAAACACCGCCCACCACCGCTGGCCCAAAGGACCAGGGGATATGGTAAGACAACATCATGACAGCAGCAGCCACCTCATAGGAAACCAACAGCGTAATCAACACCAGCATGGCGCCCATCGCAAATTTTTTTCCATCGCTGTCTTCGTTTCGGTAAAATAACTTTTCCAAGGCACCGATGAGTTTTCCCATCAGCACCACCGGATGCCAGCGGCTGTTGGGGTCGCCGATAATGGTATCCACCAGAAAAGCGATAATTGCAGTCATCATAGTTTCTCTCCCATGATGGCTGCCAGCTTTTCCATATCGAGACTCTGGCGAACCACCGCTGCCAAATGATTATAAGCCTTTTCCTTTTCCGCTCTCACATTGCGCTGGATGGCAAGGGGCGCCATCCCCTTGCGGCCGCGCAGGGCATTAATCACCTGACGGCGGAAACCGTCGTGGTCAAAAATCCCATGAATATAGGTGCCGACCACTTCGCCCTGTTGGTCATCCTTTTCTCTTGCCACTGCGCCATCCCAGCTGTCCGCTTCCTGGGCAGCTTTGGCGCGGATATGGAAGGGATGATACACCGCCAGCCCGAACTCCGTCTTGCCCATATGAATCTCGTAGCCCGGCATATCCTTAGCCGCAAGCATTTGTCCCAGGAAGGGCAGCTGTACACAGTCTGCCACCACCTGAGTTGTGCGCTTCTGCGCTGCAAAGGTTGTCTCCATATCCAGATACCCAAGACCCTCAATATCCTCATGATCCGACTCGGTGTGTTCCGGGTCGTGGATGGCCTTTCCCAGCATCTGATAGCCGCCGCAGATTCCCCAAAGGGGCGTACCGCTTTCCACCCGGCGGGAAATTTCCGCAGCCATTCCCGTTTCTTGCAGATGAATGAGGTCCTCCGTCGTGTTCTTTGATCCTGGCAAAATAATCATATCCGGTTCGTCCAGTTCCTCTTTGCTGGAAACATAATAGAGAGATACATCCGGCTCTGCAGCCAAACTGTCAAAATCGGTGAAATTCGATAACTTCGGCGTCCGGATTACCGCAATCTTTATCGGTGCATCCACAGGAACCGCCTGCTTCTCCTCTAGGGAAACCGAATCTTCATCGTCGATGCCCAACGCCTCAACGTGAGGTACTACCCCTAAGACCGGTTTGCCGGTCTTCTGCTCCAGAAAATCGATGGCCGGTGTCAAAAGACTCACATCACCACGAAACTTATTGATGATAAGTCCCTTGACCAAATCCCGTTCGTCTTCCTCTAAGAGCTCCAAGGTTCCCACCAAAGCGGCCAAAGCTCCCCCTCGGTCGATATCCGCAATCAAAAGAACCGGCGCCTGTAAATATTTAGCCACGCGCATATTTACAATGTCATTGGCCTTGAGATTGACCTCGGCAGGACTCCCCGCGCCTTCGATGACAATCGTATCGTATTCTGCCTGCAGCCGTTCCAGGGATTCTTTCACCGCATCAAAGGCTTTCAGACTGTACCCTTTATGGTACTCGCGGGCACTCATGTTGCCGATTGGCTTTCCCATCAATACCACCTGAGAGCAGCTGTTGCCAGTAGGTTTCAACAGAACCGGATTCATGTCCACCATCGGCTCTAACCCTGCCGCTTCCGCCTGAGCCACCTGCGCCCGTCCCATTTCCTTGCCGTCACGGGTGACGTAGGAGTTAAGCGCCATATTCTGCGCCTTGAAGGGAACGACCTTGCGCCCCTGTTGATGGAAAATGCGGCAGAGGGCCGTGGTGATAATGCTTTTGCCCACATGGGAACTGGTCCCCATGAGCATAATAGCGTTGGACATGTGGATTCCTCCTTAAGCTAATGCTTTAATATTTACCGGTATTCCTGCTATAACCGCATAAACATCAGCAGCTGCCTTAGCCAGCTGCTGATTGGCCAGTCCGCTGATATCCCGATAGATGCGGCTGAGCTTATTTTCGGGAACGATTCCTGCCCCCACCTCGTTGGTGACAAATACCACTACTGCCCCTTGAGCAGCAGCAGCCTGAGCAGCTGCGATAAGCTGGCTGATTTTTTGATGGGTCAGGGCATAGATTTGCTCTGGCTTATCCAGCTCCTGTTCCTCCAGCTGACAAAGAATATTGCTAAGGTAAATCGTAATGCAGTCAAACAAAATGGCATCATGCTGCTTGGCTGCCGCTTCAATGGCCTGCTGGGCATCAAAGGGAGCCTCGTAAGTCTGCCAATCTGCCGGCCGACGCTTGCGATGAAGCGCTACGCGAAACCGCATCTCTTCATCAAAAATTTGTGACGTGGCAATATACGCAATGGCATGCCCGCTTTGCGCGACAATTTTTTCGGCAAAGGTGGATTTCCCCGAGCGGGCGCCCCCTGTCACTAAAACAATTTTGCCTGCTTTTTCCTCATCCATATCAGCCTCGGTCATTGTTAATCAAATACATCATAGCATTGATGGCAGCAGCGGCAATGGGGCTTCCCCCTTTAGTTCCCTCAACCGTTATATAGGGTACCATGCCATTTTCGGCCAGTTCTTTTTTGGAATCGGCAGCCCCCACAAACCCCACTGGAATTCCCACAATGCAGGCAGGACGGACGCCCTCTTCCCGAACGAGCCGAAGGACTTCAAACAGTGCCGTAGGCGCATTGCCAATGGCCACAATACTGCCATCAAGCTTTTTGCCGAACCGGCGCATGGCAGCCATCGAACGGGTTATTCCCTCAGCCTTGGCCTGTTCCGCCACCTCAGCATCGGCAATCAGACAGTGAACTTCGCCGCCAAAGGAAGCCAGCTTGCGCTTGTTAATGCCCGTGCGGACCATCTCCACATCGGTATAGATATCGGAACCACTGCGAAGTGCCGCCATGGCTTTTTCAATAGCTCCCTCACCGATGCGAATAATGGGCGCGTATTCCACATCCCCAGCCGCGTGGATAATACGGCTGTAGACTTTCACGGCCTTCTCATCGAGGTTCAGTCGATCAAGATAAGGGGCGATGATTTCCATACTGCGCGTTTCAATTTCCATCGGTTGTTTGATAAACTCCATATCCGTATCGCTCCTCTGCAAACTTCAGGATTTCCTCATAAGTCCTGCCAACATTTCCATAATCCATTACCGGCCGGTCGATGACAATGACCGGCAAATCCAGTTCGGCCGCCGCCGCAAACTTTGTATCGGTTCCGCCAATGGTGCCGCTGTTTTTGGTAACGATAACATCGGCGTTATACCGCCGGTATAATTCCTTGTTAAGCTCCTTGGAAAAAGGGCCCTGCATGCCGATAATCTGTCCTGGCGTAAGCCCTAATCCTTCGCACAAACGCATGACCTCCGCCGTAGGCAGTACCCTGGCAATAATATGGCAGTCGCGCAGGTGCCTTGACGTCGTAAATTTTTCCAGATTGCGGCTGCCGGTGGTCAGAAAAATATTCTTGCCCAATTTTGCGGCTAATTCTGCCGCCGCTTCGTAGTCATGCACCACCGATAACCGGTCATAGCTGCTAGATGTCAAATCCCGCTCATAACGGATATAGGGAATCTGCAAATTCTTGCAGGCCTCCAAGCCATTTTTTGACATATTCACCGCATAGGGATGGCTCGCATCCACAAACAAGCGAATGTCATGAACCTGCAGATATTCCTCCAATTCCTGCTGGTCCAGCGGCTTATCGTTGATGATGAAGTTACGGCCACGACAATCAGCCAACAACTGTTCCCCGTAGTGACTCACCACCGATGCCGCAACATCATAACCGTTATCCAACAGATATTTTGCCAATTCGCGGCCATCCTGGGTGCCGGCAGCGACAAAAATCATAAACCGTTCTCCTTATTCTGATACCCACGCGGGGTAATCATCCAGCCATCCTTTACATAAGTCTGGCTATTGCCGATGACCACCAAGGAAAACATATTGATGTCCTCTTGGGTGAAGTCTTCCAAAGTCGAAATGACCTTCGTCTCTTTATCACGGCTGGCGGCCGTGACAATTCCCACTGGGGTTTTCGGATCGCGGAATTTCAACATGATTTCCCGAACCTCTTCAATGTTTTTCACGCGCTTTTTGCTTTTGGGATTGTAAAGGGCGGTGACAAAGTCGCCCTGAGCCGCCATCTCAACGCGTTTGCGAATGAGTTCCCAAGGGGTCAGCAGATTCGAAAGACTGATAACCGCAAAATCGTGCATCAGCGGCGCCCCGAGAACCGAGGCGGCTGCATTGACTGCCGAAACGCCAGCAATAACGCCGCCAAATTCTGGACGCTGTGCCTTTTCCCGCTGGAGAATGAGTTCCAATACCAGACCGGCCATACCGTAGACGCCGGCATCACCGCTGGACACCACCACCGTATCCCGGCCTGCTGCCGCTTCATCCACCGCCATGCGGCACCGATCTATTTCCTGCATCATCGCCGTTCCGATGACCTTCTTGCCCATCAGCAGCGATTCCACCAGCTTGATATAGGTATTATAGCCTGCGACTACTTCTGCCGCTTCAATCGCTTTTCTAGCCCGCGGGGTCATATCCT
This sequence comes from Selenomonas sp. WCT3, assembly GCA_900100835.1. Lineage (GTDB taxonomy): Bacteria > Bacillota > Negativicutes > Selenomonadales > Selenomonadaceae > Selenomonas_A > Selenomonas_A ruminantium_E. The sequence continues at coordinate 27,501 of FNCM01000010.1, forward strand.
CAAGACTTCCCGGACCGATACCGATTACTGTTATTTTTCCCATAATAAAGCTACCGTCACTTTCTCAAATTTGGTTTTGCGAAGGGCCATTCGTCCGCCACGCTCCCCCACGCAGCAATAAGCCGCAGCTTCGCAGACATTGCCGACGCCAAGGGTTTCTTTGACAAAAGGAGACTCCTCCAACTGATATTTGGCAATGGTCTGTTCCAATTCCGCTTTTTCATAGAACCGCACTGGCCGCGCCAAACTGTCCGCCGTGAAAAGGATTCCTGCCTCATGGCTCTTGACCGACGAACTGGCAAGGATATCCACAAAGGACCTGTCCCGGCCAATCATACGACAAGCCGTATCAATCGCGGACATGACCACTGCTGCCGGCGTGCCCCGGCGACAGCCCACCCCAGCAATCAGGCGGCGTGGCGACAGGCAAAGCACATTGGGCGGCAATTTCGAAAGCTCCGGAAGATTGGGTTCCGAAACAACAACCGCATACAGTTCCTGCTGCGCCTCCGGCTGGATGTTCATCAGCTGACTGGTAATGCACAATTCGACCTGCTGTCCTGCCTGCTCCAACATCCGTTTATAGAAAACGCTGTGGGGCAGCGTTTTATCAATGCGCCAATTGACGTTTTTCCCTTCTAGCACCGCCGAATTGAGGGTACCAATGCGAACCTTGGGCCAGGGGCGCAAGCTCAGCCGCGCCGCCAAAGCGTCTGGTGCCAAGCACTTATTGACATCTGTTGCCGTGGTGATGACCGGTGCTGCTCCCACTGCCTGGCAAAGCTGCTGGGTCAGTACGTTGGCGCCACCAATATGCCCCGACAACAGGCTGATACCATGCTGACCCCGCTCATCAAACACCACCACCGCGGGGTCCTTCAACTTGCTCTCCAATAGCGGCGCAATGGCCCGCACGACAATTCCCGTGGCCATGATGAACACCAAGCCGTCATAAGTATGGAAGGCTTCGGCTACCACCTGGGAAAGCTTGGCAAAACTGCGCGTCCCTTCCAGGGATTCCTGTTCCTTGGTCATGGCCTTCTCCGACACATAAATGGTCATCGTGCTGTCGAGACTTAATTGAAAAGTTTTGGCTAATTCATAAGCCTTTTTCGTTAAAACAAAACAAGCGGTTCTCATTTGCTGGCCTCTCGAAACATATGGGAAAACTCCGGCGCATAAAGCCGCGAAAGCTCATAATCGGCACCAAGACAGCGGCTGACCACAATCATAGCCGTGCGGTCAATGTTTTTGTCCCGAATGTCCTCCACAATCGTAGCTAAAGTTCCCCGGACAATCTTCTGCTCTGGCCAGGACGCCCGCTGCACGATGGCAATCGGCGTATCCGGTGTATAGCCGCCCGCTATGAGTTCCGCCACCACCTTATCCAGCATGGTAATGGACAGGTAAATGCACATTGTGGACTGATGTGCCGCCAAACTCCGGAGTTTTTCTGCCTCCGGTACCGGCGTACGTCCCTCATTGCGGGTGATGATAACGGTCTGGGAAATCCCCGGCAGGGTGTATTCCTGCTTGAGGGCTGCCGCAGCAGCAAAGCAGCTGCTTACTCCCGGAACGACATCGTAGCCGATATTTTTTTTATCAAGGGCATCCATCTGTTCCTGGATTGCCCCATAAACCGAGGGATCACCAGTATGAAGGCGAACCGTCATTTTTCCTTCCTGCTCGGCTTTTTCAATCACACCAACGACATCGTCCAGGGTCATGAACGCCGAGTTATGGATTTCTGCCCCTTCCTTGCAAAAATCCAGCAGGGCCGGATTAACCAAGGAACCAGCATAAATAACCACATCCGCCTCGGAGAGATACCGCTGCCCCTTAACGGTGATGAGCTCGGGATCCCCAGGTCCCGCACCAACTATATGTACCATGAGATGTTCCTCCCATCTGTATTGCTAATGTCTTTATTTTTCCATATATCGCATCTATATATTATACAAATGACCGTCCAATAAGTCCATAGCACAAACACGAAAGCCCGGCAGAAAAATCTTCCTGCCGGGCTTTCCCAACTTAACTCAGAACTTATAGGTGTAATTGAATAGATAACTGGTCGGTGCATCATAATAAGCCGACGCCGAATGGGAGATAATATCCTGACGGTTGAGCACATTGCGGATCATCAGGCTGAGTTCGTTGGCCTTATCTGGAGCATAGGTCGTATTCCAGGTCGTAAGCAAATACGGTTTCGTATCAAAGGAATGATCACTGGATGGTGCCTGTACGCGTTTGCACAGATAAGAAGCCTTGAGATTCGATACCCATTTATCCTTCTTATAGGTTATCCCCGAAGTCAGCTGAACCCGGCCGTATTTACGATCCCAATAGCCCTTCTTGCTGCTCTTGCTTTCCGGGTTCTGAACCGTTATTCCCCAATGATAGGAAAAGGGCTTGGCGTCCTTGATATCCCAGCCAAGTTCCACGCCCGTGTTGCGGAAATCCTCATTGGTATATTCATACTCATTCTTCGCCGATTTCCAAGCGGCACTGATATTATCCTTGATATCCATGTGGAACAAAGCCGCTTTCCACTTGTGGGCACCATGATTCTGCTTCCAGCCAAGCTCGTAGTTGACGCCCTTCTGGGGCTTCAGGTTGTAGTTCGGAACAGCCTTTTCGGATGAGCCATACATCTGGGCAAAGGTCGGCATGATGAAGGACTGGGAAACATTCACATAGAGATTGTTGGCCTTGTCCATCTTGTGAAGCCACTGGCCCGAAGCGCTGAAGTTATGATAATTCTTGTCCATCCAAGCCCCATTGGTCCAGGTCTCACGCACGCCAACAATACCGGTATTCTTTTCATCAAAGGCCTGCTCAAGCTGAGAGAACAAGCCGAAGTTGTTACGGGCATACTGGGCCGCCGATTTGGTCGTATAGGTGAGCAGCTTATCGTACTGCTCACGCTGCACCGAACTGCCGAGAATCCATTTGGTTTTCGGCGACAACGTCCAACGGCGCTGCACATCGGCACCATAGGTTATATTTTTCTCGCGGGTATTATAGCGAGGTGCCTTGGTTTCCTTATCGCCCTTTGCCGTATCCTTAAAATTCGTCACACCCTTTGACTCCACCGTACCCGTATTGAAGTAGACACCGGCCTTAACCTTTTTGTCTTTGTAGTTGAGCTGAGTGATATGACGTTGGGTCGTATACTTGCGGTTGTTGAAAAGATCCCCCTGGGCAATCGTAGAACCTGCCTTGACAGCATCAGCGTAACGGCTGAATTTGCTCTCCGTCTCCAGATAATTATAGAGGAGCGACAGATGGTCATCAAGCTGATAGCTAATCCCGGCACTCTGTTTTTGCACATCGGTAAGGGTCGTACGCGTACTGCCGAATTTCGTCGCGGTCTTAGAAACATCCACGCCATGGCGCCACTCATTGAAATTGTAGCTGACTGCCAAACGGTCATCGCCTACATTTGCCGCATAATGATGCTGGCCCGAGCTGCCGATGCCAGCCGTAACCGTATTGGCAGCCCCCTTCTTCGTGATGATGTTTACCACACCAGCCATGGCTTCACTGCCGTACAACACTGACCCAGAGCCTTTTACAACCTCGATGCGCTCAATACTGTCAGCAGGGATTGCCGACAAGTCATATTTGCCGCGCCAGGAAATCGGATTGCCATTAACCAGAACCAGCGTGCCATTATCGATGCCACGGATATTGACGGAGTTATCCATCGTGCCCATGGCGGCACCATTAGGGCCGAAAGCGCCATAGGCGATGCCATCGACTTTCGACAGCGCCTCCCCGGCCGTCTGCGCGCCGCTGTCTTTAATTTCTTCGGCGGTGATGATTTCCGTTGCCGCTGGAACATCCACATCTTTTTTCTGGGAACGAGTAGCCGTTACCACCACTTCCCCCAGATCCTCCGTCACCTTTTGCTCCGCAGCAGATACATCCGCCGGAACAGACCAATACATCGCAGCTGTCAATCCAGTTGCAACACTTGCCACCAACTTCTGCTTCATTTTCTTGTTCATATAATCCTCCTAAACTTGCACTCCCATTAGCATTTATCCTCAAGAGACAATTGGTCACTTCCCTTTACCAGTCATCTCCATCTGTCATTTGGAACCGGTAGCGGATTGGATAGACACCGCTGCCCCGGAACTGACAGCGATAACCGGCAGCAATCGCTGCCTGGTCCATCGCCCCATACCCCGAAGAACTCGTCACCACCACATTGGTGACGGAACCAGCCTGCACATAGATAAGCAAGGCTACCACGCCTTCAGCGTTTTGCGATCGCAGGCTGGCAGGATACACCGGCGAAGCTTTGGCAATGCACTTGGCCGGTTCTGGTGCCATTTGGCTTTCCCCAGCACCGGTTCCCCCGCCGCCATTACCGACACCAGTGCCTGGGCCATTACCATTTCCCGCACCACTACCAGATAAATTGCCGTTGCCAGAGCTTCCCGACTCGGAATTTCCCGGCACTGCGCTGCCTGACTCCTTCGACTCGCGTTTTGCTCCATCCTCCGTTACCTGATGCTGCTTACGGTAATCTTTCTTTTTCTCCGGATGGCGCGTGTAATCTTCGGTAATTGCCGGCAAATCAGCCGCTGGTAGCATGGCAACTTCCATTGCCGCCGGGGCGGAAGCGGCAGGAGTCTGCCCGCCACCACCACTTCCCGCAGCGCCAGCTGACGCGTCAAGCCAAAGGGTATTTTCCGGCACTGATTTATCGGCCGGTCTTACCAGCAAAAAGAAGCCTGTTGCCGCCACCAGCAAGAAAAGGACTAGGTGGAGCAGTATAGAAATTCCCCAGGCCCGCAGTTTTGCTTTCTGTTCCTCCTCACGCATATCACTTTCCCCCATCAGCAGCCAATCCGATATGCGTAATTCCCAAAGCCTTGAACTCATCCAACAGGCCAATCACCATTCCGTAATCGAGCCCCTGGTCCGCCCGAACCACAACAGCAAACTGCGGGTCCCGCTGATAAGACTGCTGTGCCTTTGTCAACAGCTCCGCTTCACCGATGGGCTTGTCTTCGAGCCATAGGGAACCATCTTTGCGAACCGTCACTACGTAAGTCACATGAAGTTTTGTCTCCGCATGCTGTGCCGCTGGCATATCCACATCCACCGTTTTCATATTTACCATGTACAGCGTACTCATCATAAAGAACACCAGCAGGAAAAACATGATATCAATCATGGGGATGATAATAAGAGAAGGCTGCTTGATTTGATGACGTTCACGCAAGCGCATGCTGAGCACCTTCCTCTTCCTTGCGGACAGTCCCCGCAAACGCTGAGGGATTTGTCTCCATGAGCGAGAAGCAGGACTCCATGTCCGTCACGATATTTTCCAGCCGCTGGGAAAAATAAGCATGAATCATAAGGGCGAGAATTGCCACACAAAGGCCAAAGGCCGTTGCAATCAAGGCTTCACCCACGCCCCCCGTAATCGCGGCAGCCTGGGACGAATCCCCGTTGAACACACTAAAGGCCGAAATCATGCCGCTGATGGTTCCCAAAAGCCCCAAAAGTGGCGCCATCGTAACCACCACACTCAAATAGTAGAGGCGTTGACGGAACCGGGCCAAGGCCGTTCCGGACTGAATCTCCAGATAAGCGGCAATATCCTCATGCCCATCGGCATAACGGGTGGCCGCCTCATGGAGCAACCGGCTTAAGGCGCCGTAATGGCTGGCAGCTAACGTCATGGATCCGGCGTAATCCGCCTGGGCAGCTAGGGTCATAAACTGACTGGCAAACTTCCGTCCCGAATCCTCACGGTGAAAATACTGCCAGCGTTCGATGCCAACAGCCGTTACGAATAGGGAACAGAGCAGCAGCACGTACATGATAAAGCCGCCCTTTTGAAATAGCGCCACACCCGCCATAATACTTTCCATAAACTCCTCCTAGTCCAATTTCTGTTGATATTTTCGCAACAAATATAAAAAATACGGGGTTCCAATAAAGGCTGTCATAATTCCGACTCGAACCTCATAACCTGGCAGGATAACGCGTCCCACGGCATCACAGAGAACCAGGAAAGCCGCTCCCGCCAAAAGGCTTGCCGGCAAAAGCCGACGGTGGTCAGGGCCGACGATGAGCCGCATCATATGCGGCACCACCAAACCTACAAAGCCGATATTACCGCTTATGCAAACACTAGTCGCCGTAGCCATGGAGGCCAATACAAGCATCAACAGCCGATAGCGTTTCACCGCCATTCCCACGGCCTTGGCTTCATTATCCCCCAGCACCAGCACGTTGAGCTGTCGTGATAGTACCAGCATGACGGCCGAACTGATAAGTATCGGCCCCAGTCCCAACATTACGTGTTCCCAGCGCCGGTAATCCAATCCACCGATGGTCCAGAAAAGGTATTCCTGTAGCTTGTTCACATCGAGGATTGTCAGCACTGCCGCTGAAAAAGCCGCCAAAAACATACCGACCACCACGCCGGACAGCAAAAGCGTCATGACGGGAATACGTCCATGCCGCCAAGCCATCGCCACCGTAAGCCCCACGGCGGCCAGAGCACCCACAAGCGCTCCCACCGGCAGGGCAAACATCGTAGTCCCAGCTGCCCCCGTGGCAATCGCCAGCACAGCCCCCACCGAAGCACCGCTTGACACGCCGATGATACCAGGGTCTGCCAGCTGGTTGGCAAAAATCCCTTGAAGTACCGCACCAGAAATTCCCAGTCCGGCTCCTGTCAACAAGCCAACGATGGTTCGGGGCAGCCTAATATGCCAGATTACGGCCATCTCATCTGCCGGCACGGGCACCTGCGCCAAAATTGGAAGCTCCATTCCCTGGGCAAGCCCTGCCACCACATGAAGGAAGGGAATCTTCATCTGCCCCCAGCTAAGAGAAAGAACGCCCGCCACCAGAAGGCAGATTCCCAGAACGAACACGATAATTCCATATCGCCTCATTCCGTCACCTCCCTGCCCAACACGGTTGCCAATAGCTTTGCCCGACGCTCATCCTGGCGCCCACTGCCCGTTGTATAGATATCCATATGCCCGGTAAGAGGATTTTCCGTCACCGCAATGGAAGCCCCATAGGCTTTGGTCAAAAGCTCCGGCGTAAGCACCTGCTCCGGCTTCCCATCGGCCAAAACAGTTCCCTGGGAAAGCAGCAACAATCTGGAACTGAACCGGGCTGCCAGGGACAGCTCATGAACAACCATCACAATTGTCCTGCCTGCAGCACAAAGTTCCCGGCAAAAGCGGAATATCTCCTCCTGATAAATAAGGTCCAGACCTGTTGCTGGTTCATCTAGCAACAATACCGGAGTCTGCTGGGCCAAAACCTTCGCTAAAAAGACCCGCTGCTGCTGGCCACCGGACAATTCCTGCACCGGACGGTCCAAAAATTCTAAGGCACCCGTATAAGCCAGAGAAGCCCGAATGATTTTCTCATCCTGCTTCCCGGGCTGCTGCCACCAGTGAAGATAGGGATACCGCCCCGTCTGCACGATTTCCCGCACAGTATACGCAAAGGGCACCTGCATTTGCTGCTGTAAATAACCAGCCCGCCGCGCAAACTCCCCCTCGGAGAGCTTCGTGATATCCGTTCCCTGAAGAAATATTTTCCCCGGAAGGACCGGCAGCAAGCCACGGATTGTCTTCAACAGAGTGCTCTTGCCCGCCCCATTTGGGCCCACCAGACTCACCAGTTCTCCCTTTCCCACCGAAAAGGAAACATGCTGCAAAATCGTCTTTCCCGAATAACCAGCCTGCAAGTCACGGATTGATAAAACCATAAGCCCCTTCCTTAGAACTGATAGGTCATGCCCAGCTGGAAGAAGCGACCTGCGGCCGGATAGCGGTAACTGCTGTAAACCGAATAAGCCTGATTGGTGAAATTCAACGCTTTCAAATAAACCGTCAACTGCTTGCTGGCCTCATAACTCGTATTGAAATCCCATACGGCAAAGTGGCGATTGCCGTAACTTGCCTTATCAAGCCCCGTTCCCACGCGGCTCATGAGATTTGCCTTCCAAGCCCCCTGCTGATAGTGAAGGCCGAGACGGTAAGCGTTTGGCATGCTGTTATGACGCAAATAGCTACTTTTTGCCGAAGTATCCGTAGCCGAAGTATCGGTATCCGTATAGGTATACCCGATATCATAGCTCCATGCCGGCGTCAGTTTCTGCTGCCACGAAAGTTCAATCCCCTGCCGTTTTTCGTGGTCAACATTCGTCGCCTCAGAGTTCTTACCATCCGCAGCATACCAAGTAATCGCATCGTTTAAGACACTGTGGAAATAGCTGGCCGACAGCGTCGACTTGGCATCGAAGTCATGGGAAATTCCCAAGCTCTCCGTATGTCCGGTCTCTGCCTTGAGGTTCGGATTGCCCTTCCAGGTCCGATCACCGTAAGCAGCAAAATAGAACATATCATCAGGTGTTGGTGCCTTATAAACACGTCCCCAGGAGGCAAACAATTTCGTTGCCTTATCCGCCCGATAATTAAGACCTGCCTTTGGCGTCCAATGCGTACCGAAACTCGTATGATTATCTACCCGAACCCCTGGCACAAAGAACCATTTGGGATTCAAGCGCATCGTGTCCTGAACATAAGCGGCTTTGTTGATGATTTTTTTATCTTCATAGCCACTTTGCTTATTGCTGGAATTGCTGTGATGGTACTCCAGCCCAGCCACCATCTTATTATTCGCATCGAGTTTCCAGCCATTCTGGTAATCGATCCCCTGCAGTCGCGTGCTGAATTTGCCACTAAAATCAGCCGATTTATTGTGGTCAAAATAGCGCAGGAATCCTGGCAGCTTCGTATCTTCCTTAAACTTCCAGGTAAGCGAACCATCGTTGAAATTATTCTGCTGCTTGTCCGATGCCACAAAACCAGCAGGAACTTGATAATCTTGATAATAATACTGATTTCCGTTAATCAACTGATGATTGAAGCGAAGCGTCAAGGACTGGGCCGGCGTCAGTTCCTGTTTTACTTTCACCGACAGGTTGTTGTTGCTGTAATCACTGCTTGGCATACGATGACTATCCCCATCCGTTCCCTTGTACGAGAAATAACTGCGCTTGTTGAGGCCACCTACCAGCTGCCAGCTGGTCTTCCCCTCACGGCCTTCATTCGACAGTACATAATTATGGGTATGCCAAGAGCCCGTGTTCATATCGAGAGTTGTTTTATTTTTCGTCGGCGTCTTGGTGATGATATTTACCACACCGCCGATAGCATCACTGCCATAAAGAGCCGAACTGCCGCCCTTTACAATTTCAATGCGTTCCACATTTTCAATCTGCGGAATACGGGAAAGCGTTGCACTTGCCCGGCTCATGGACCCCTGGTCATCGTTTATGCGCTCGCCATCTACTAGAACGACTACTCGCTCCTCACCCTGAATGCGGACGGTTTCATCATAGCCATCACCGCCATTCGTCATAACGACTCCATTGATATGGCTCAGCGCTTCGGCAGTCGAGCGATAATGGTTGTCCTTGATATCTTCCGCCGTTATAACGGTTACATCGGCCGGAACATTCTTAGCCGCAGCCGGAATCCGCTCCGCTGTTACTACGACCTCGCCCAAATCTTCCGTGTATTTATCCTGCTCAGCCGCTAAAGCGGTACCGAAACATAACGTGCTCAGCGTCAAAGTCAATGCGATTGATTCCTGCAATTTTTTTGTTGCCATAATAGTTTCCTCCCTATTTCTCTCCATTACTCATCTACTGCTGTCAAATGCTCTGTTTTATCTTGTTTGAAGTCATCACCGTATACCTGATAGGCAATTTCCTGAACCCCAAAGACAAAATCCTGTGAACAATTATATAGATAGCCCTCATAGGGGTCACGCAGTCCATTGTTGCGTATCGCCTTTAACGATTTTAGCGCCGGATCTTCCAAATACCCCGCCCGGAATTTTTCGATATCGTATTTACCGTGATTCGTATAGGTTGGCAAAAACAGATAATCCGGATTGATGGCCACCAACTGCTCTTTGGTCATCGCCTGCCCGTTATGAATATCCAATTTTGCCATACCATTCTTTACTCCGGCGTATTGACAGGCATCGTCAAAGGAACAGCCAATCCCGCCATAGGATTTCATCAGCGATATCAAGACCACGGATTTTCGTTCCGCTTCTGGTATCTTTGCCACCTTCGCCTGTATCTCAGCCAGCTTGCTATCCATCTTACCGATAAGCTTTTCCCCTCGGTCTGGCTCACCGACTGCCTGGGCAATCAGCCTTACCGTTTCCTGGACCTCTTCGAGATTTTTCGCCCCTTTACAGACCACCACTTTAATCCCTAGGTCGCGCAGAGACTGGACCCTTGTCACGTCCCCCCAGTCCGGCACGATGACCAAATCCGGCTGCAGTGCCGCGATTTCTTCCACCGATGGATTTCGGACTTTCGTCTCCACCTGCTGGGCCAAGCTCACGACATTGGAACTTATCGGGTCATCCAACATCTGATTGACCGCCACCATATGGTCAGGCTTTACTAAGCCCAACACGATTTCATCCGTGCTCATCGAAAGGGTCAAAATGCGATGAGGTTTAGCTGGCATTTCCACCACCGTTCCCTGCTTATCCGTAACGGTATAGGCGGTTCCCCCGGCCCTTGCCCCTAGTTCCATCCCCTTGCAGCCCGTGCAAATTGCCGCCACCAGAATACATAAAGCGGCAGCTTTCCATAATTTCTTTATCATCAGCTCGGACAAACTCATTCCTCCCTTTTTCACGCACACAAAAAGACCCTTCCATATACTGAAAGGGTCTGATATTCCACACAAAAACAGCCCGTCACCTGATAACAGTTGACAGACATCAATCCCCTCCCCATCCTTCGTAGATCTACGGTGATTGTAATCAGGCAGTTCTCCTGGCTCCAGGTCATCGTTCCTCTGCGCCTTCCCAAAAGATGCACCCATCTCCCAGTGACGTACCTTATGCAGATTCACTCGCTGTTACAGTGGCGGGACCGCGCCGGCATCTTGCTCTCCGGCTTCCCTATTAAGTCTTTCGACACCTGATTTTCCCTATTTGATTTACTGGTGATAACTCACGTTTTCTATGGTAGCATTACTGCTGTTTATTGTCAAATTCTTTCCGATTACTTTTTCCAACAAGTCACAATGTAAATCGGATTCTCGGCCTTCGCCATATCGTAGGAGCCAATGGACTTCAAGCGGCTCACCTGCACCTGTATCGCTTCATACTCATAAACGTCAGCATGCTGGCGCATATAATCAATTCCCTGCATCAAGGTCTGCACCGTAATGCAGTTTAACACAATGCGCCCCTCCGGTTTGAGCTTTGGCGTTACGGCATCGAGAATCTCCTCAAGTCTACTGCCACTGCCGCCAATCAATACCGTATCGACATCGGGAAGCGTATCGATGCCAGCGGGAGCCTCGGCTTCCTTGACCACCACATTGGAAACCATAAAGTTAGCAGCGTTAGCCCGAATAAGAGCGACTCCCTCCGGATTGCGTTCCAAGGCGTAAACCGTCCCCTGGGGTGCTAACCGCGCTGCCTCCACCGACAGCGACCCCGTACCGGCTCCAATATCGTAAACCACAGCATCCGGTTTAATCCGCGCCTTAGCCAAACTCAAAATGCGAATCTCCTGTTTTGTCATCGGCACATTCTTGCGGATAAAAGCCTCATCATCAATTCCCAAATAATTCATCCGAAGACCTCCATTACTTGCCCAACATATTACTCTGTGCTAATCTTAGCAGATTCCCCCTTAAACCTCAATGCTTGGGCAAAATGTCTCCTCATTTTCCCAGTATATCCACCATGGCCTGCTGCGCCATTTCAATGGCTAACGTGAGTTCTTCCCGCGTTATATTGAGCGGCGGATTGAAGTAAAGCACATCCCCTAGCGGCCGCAGCACTAAGCCATACTGCAACGCCTTTTTATAAATGGCATAGCCCGTGCGCTTTGCCTCGGCAAACGGTTCTTTGCTTTCCGGATTTTGGACAAGTTCAATGGCGTGAATCAAGCCGATGTGACGGATTTCTCCAACATTTTTGTGATGGCCAAAGGCTTTTTCCATCTCAACCGTCAGCCACTTCGCATTTTCGCCTGCCGTTTCCAGCACCTGCTGCTCGCGGAAAATTTTCTGCACGGCCAGCGCTGCCGCACACCCCAAAGGATTGCCTGCATAGGTATGACTGTGCATAAACGCCCGGCCTTCACTGTAATCCGCATAAAAGGCGTCATAAATCTCTTCGCTGACACAGGTCACCGACATCGGCAGGTATCCGCCTGTAAGCCCTTTGGAAATGCACATAATATCCGGACTGATACCGGCCTGCTCGCAGGCAAACATTGTTCCCGTGCGGCCAAAGCCCGTAGCAATCTCATCAAGAATCAGCTTCACATCGTATTTATCACATAGCGCGCGCAGTTTCTTCAGGTAAAGCGGCGGATAAATGCGCATGCCGGCACTTCCCTGCAGCAAAGGCTCCGCAATCATGGCCGCCGTCTCATGACCATGCGCGGCAAAAGCCGTCTCCGCCTTTTCAAAGCATTCACACTGACAGCATTCCCGCGTCTTGCCATAAGGACAGCGATAACAGTCCGGAGCTTCAATATGGATGTTATCCATCATCATCGGCTGGTATAGCTTTGCATAGAGGTCCAAACTCCCCACGGAAAGCGCCCCGATGGTTTCCCCATGATAGCCTTCCGTGAGGCACATGAAGCGTTTTTTCTCGGGCTTTCCTCCCTGCTGATAGAATTGAAACGCCATTTTCAGCGCACATTCTACCGCCGCCGAGCCGTTGTCATTGAAATGAAACTTCTGGATTCTTGGCGGGGTTATTTCATTTAACTGCTCAGCCAGTTCGATGGCAGGCTTATGGCTAAAATTGGCAAAAATAACGTGTTCCAGCTTATCCAGCTGTTCTTTTATTCCTGCATTGATTTCCCGATTGCAATGGCCCAAAAGATTTGCCCACCAGGAACTGACGATATCCAAATATTTCTTGCCGTAAATATCATACAGCCATACGCCTTCGCCATGGTCGATGACCATGGGCGGCAGAGTCTCATAATCTTTCATCTGGGAACAGGGATGCCAAATCAAAGCCAAATCCCGCTCTTCTAATGTCTTCTGCATGTTTCTCCCTCTTATTCGTATAGTCCTTTCAACACCTCGACCCGAATGTCGAGGTCTCTATCGCCTTTTTTTACATAGGCCAATACCTTAACCCCCGTCATTTCCTCAATCATCCTAGCATTATCCTCCTGCATGATGTCCTGAGGAAGATAGTTGTTAAAGACAATCCCCCGTATAGGAATCCCCCTTGCCCGCAGGTGTTCAATCGTGAGCACCGCACTATTGATGGTTCCTAGTCCCGCATCGGCCACAATCAGCACGCCAAGGTTCAAGTGCTTTACCAAATCATCTAGAACCATATGCTGCGACTCATCCCAGCGAAGGGGACAGATGATACCGCCGCTGCCCTCCATTGTCAAGTATTCATATTTCTCCTTGGCCCGGCGATAATCGGTTTCCACCCGTCCAAAGTTGATGGGTTCCCTATTGATCTTCGCGGCCAAGTGGGGCGAAACGGCCTCTTCATAAATGTACGAGACGAGATTGGATGCTTCTTCGCCAATACCAGCCACTTTTTTGACATAAAGCGCATCCCCTGGCTGAAGTTCTCCTCCTTCATCGCGAACGGCTCCTGACAGGGCGGCTTTATAGTAGCCGCCATTTAGCCCCGCATCCCGAAGCTTTTTGACAATCAATGCCGTTACATAGGTCTTGCCAATATCCGTTCCTGTTCCCGTAATGAATAACGCCTTTCCCATGCTCACGCCTCCCTTGCCGCTTCGCTGGTTTCACGGACAGTCTGATCCTCCATCAGCCAAAGACCCGCACGGTAGCAGCGCAAGGCCAGCCCTGCCGCAGCCATGCAGAGAAGAAAATCTGGACCAGCCTGCAATATACCGCAGTAAAAAATAGCAGCCCAAAGGGCAATCGGAGCATCCACCACATAATTGGAAAAGAAATAAAACCAGCTGATTCCTAGCAAATAGACAATGACCATTCCCCCGAAATTCACGACCAGCAGAGAGGGAAAAGAACGCTTGCGGAGTTTTCGCGAAAATTTCCCGCAGAACCAGGCCTGCCACACAAAGCCTAACAGATAACCAAAGGTGGGCTGCAATACATAGGCCGGGCCACCACCTGAGGCGAACACTGGAACCCCCATGAGCCCCAATACAATATATGCTATTACGGCCACAGCTCCTAAACGGGCTCCCAATATAAGCCCAGCCAGCAGCGTAAACAAAAACTGCAGCGTGTAGACATCGGTTCCCACCGGAATCCGCACAAAGGTGCCGATAGTAATCAGGGCAATGAAAAGGGCACAGATTATCATTTCCCGCAGCTTGAGTTTTTTCATAAACAACATCTCCTAATCGAAATAAACCTACAGACATTAGCATACGACTCTCATAATTAATTGTCAACCAATAAGTTATTAATAAGTTTACTAATTGTAAAACATTATTAACACTTTATCCCAGGTCTTATCCCTTTCAAATATATTTTGTAGTATTCTTGTAACATTTTATAGTTTTTTGTAGTCGCCAACTAAAATTATTTATGGGTTCATAATAAAAACTTATTATCAGAAAGGGTGTTGTGTATGAAAATGAAACGTCCATTGGTGGCCATGATGTTGGCCGCTATGATGGTCAGCGGCCAAGGGTATGCTGGTGCTGCCGACAAACCAGATGTCAAAGTTCTGGCAACCGGGGGAACGATTGCCGGAAGTGCTGCTTCGGACACCAAGACCACCGGTTATAAGGCCGGTGCCCTCGGCATCGATACGTTATTAAATGCCGTTCCCGAAGCCAAGAATTACGCGGACTTGTCCGGAGAGCAGATTTGCAGCATCGACAGCAAAGATATGACCGATGATATCTGGCTCAAACTGGCAAAACGCTGCAATGCACTGCTTAGCGATAAAAAAGTTGATGGCATTGTTATCACCCATGGCACCGATACGCTGGAAGAAACGGCTTACTTCCTGAACCTTACGGTTAAGAGCAATAAACCAGTAGTCATTACCGGTGCCATGCGTCCGGCTACCGCCATCAGCGCCGATGGCCCGATGAATCTTCTGAATGCCGTTCGCATCGCAGCCGACAAAAAATCCGCCGGCCGCGGGGTGCTGGTGGCGCTCAATGACCAGATTGATGCAGCCCGCAATGTCACCAAGACGAATACTACTTCCGTCAACACCTTCCAGTCTCCACTGTTTGGATCCCTTGGCGTAGTTAACGACGGAATCCCTGAGTTCTATGGCCAGACCACCAGACTCAACACGGTTAAGTCAGAATTTGACGTGTCAAAACTCGACAAGCTCCCCTATGTCAAAGTCATCTACGGCACGGCTAATGACGATGCACTGTTTGTCGACGCCGCCATCAAAGCTGGTGTAAAAGGCATCGTCTATGCGGGTACGGGCAATGGCTCCGTCCATAAGGACGCCGAAAAAGCTCTGGCCAAAGCCAGCGAAGCGGGCATTGTCGTCGTCCGCAGCACGCGCCTTGTTTCCGGTTCCGTCATCCCCGCCGAGCAGTCCTACATCGACGAGCATTTCATCGACGGCGATTCCTTAAACCCACAGAAATGCCGTATCCTACTGCAGCTGGCTTTGACTAAGACCCACGACCTAAAAGCCATCCAGGAAATGTTCCACAAATATTGATTTTTGAGGATAAGCACTTCTTCTCATTCCCCAAAAAGAAAGGTCCATTGACTCGAGCCAAGAGTCAATGGACCTTTTTTTTAATTGCCGAGGATTAACCTTCCACAAGCAAAATGCCGTTTTTCGCCTCGGGATAGTTTTCTGCCTCCCTAAGCCGTATGGTCACTACCTTTTCATCGTCATAGGACAGCCGCGTGCAAATGTGAAGCTTTGCCTCCCCAGGCCAGCCGCATTCCATCAAAATGAGTGGTATCGTTCGCGAGGTGAATTTCGCATCGGTCAACATGCCCATAACTGCCCCCTTCTGATACAAAAGGGCCGATCGTTCCGGCTGACGCCCATGGAAGCTCACCAAGCGAGCATCATGCCAGGGAAGATTCATTCGGGCAAAGGCCAGCTGCATGGCACTAATTCCCGGAATAACCCGGATGCACTCTGACGGAAATTTTCGCTTAATCGCATCCAGCAACGAATAATAGCCAGGATCTCCCGACACCATGACCACCACATCACGTTCATGGAGTTCTTCTTGGATAAAGGCCATCACGGCCTCAATGTCCCGGGTCACCGCCATGATATGTTGCCCGGCACCATCGCTGGCCGCATATTGGGCCAGTGCCCGCCGACCTCCCACCAGGGCTTTTGCCCCGGCAATTGCCTTGCAGGCGGCTGGTACCAGATAATCCGGATTGCCCGGACCAATTCCAGCAACAATAATCTTATGCACTACTCCGGTATGTTCCATCCAAATGCCTCCCCAATTTCTCTGGCCGTATCATCCATCCCCAATAACTTACCCTGCAAAGTTACCATAACCGTTCCAACTTTCATTTTTCCAAACAGATAGCGCTCTGCCCTGGCGCTGGCCCGCTTGGCCAGCGTCCGGCAAACCCTTTCCTTTAGTCCCGCCTGTTCTAACACCACTAGCGCATCTTCGGTGGTATTGGCGGCCAGCAACTGCTGCACCTTTTCCTGGCTTAAGCCGGCCGCTGCAGCATAAGCGGCCATGGTCTCGAGCCGTCCATCGGCGATGCGGTTGTGGGTATAAAAAACACCGGCGGCCACTTTGCTGAGCTTACCAATATGGCCAAAGAGCAGCACTTTCTCCACCTGGCGCTCCGCCGCCGCATCGAGCATAAAGCCGATAAAGTTGCTGGTCTGCACCATAGCCGCCCGGGGCAGCTTCCAAGCCGTAGCAATCCGCTCGCCGATCTTGCCTGGAACGAATATCAGCTCACGAAAACCTGCGGCCTTCGCCACATCAATTTGCGGCACCAAGGAATTCTTAAAGCCCTCCTCCGACATAGGCCGCAATACCCCGGTGGTGCCAATAACCGAAAGCCCACCCTCAACGCCGAGAATCGGATTCAGTGTCTGCTTGGCAAGTTCCACCCCGGCAGGAATGGAGATGGTCACCTCCAAGGGCACGTCTTCTCGCCCCAGCACCTCCGATACCACATTGCGGATTAACTGCCGCGGTCCGGGATTAATGGAAGGTTCCCCCACCGGCACGGACAAGCCTGGCTTCGTCACCGTGCCAATGCCCTGCCCAGCTTTAAAAACCAACGCTGGTTTTTGACCGGTCAAATGACGGGTCAAGGTAAAGACCGAAACACCATTGGTAATGTCCGGGTCATCACCGGAAAATTTCACCACCTCAGCCAACAAGCCGCCATCGGTTTCCTGCACCCCTTTTATCGGGATGGTAAGCTGCGTTCCATCCAATGCCGTAAGCTCCACCACCTGCCAACTTTCACCGGCTTCGTAAAGCAGAGCGGCCTTTACGCCAGCTGCTGCGCAAGCGCCAGTCGTATACCCACTGCGCAGTTTCTTTTCCATGGGCTCACCTTCTCATCTTTCCTATAAACAGAATGCCTTCTTCTCCAGAAGAAGGCATTTTTTACTTATTCAACTGCCGATTCAGGAAGTCGCGGCCAAATACAGTCAGCGTGTAATACAAGCCAATCAGAAAGGGAATGTATTCGGCGATAAGCCGCCAGCATACGGCAATTATCCCCACGGTACCTGCCGGCACCGTTTCGCTGAACAGATAGACGAAACCACCTTCCGCCACCCCGGAACCTCCAGGCGTCGGCGTGAAATAGAGCAGCATATTCAAGAAAATCATACGCCCCATTACCGTATACCAATCGGCATCGGTTACCCCAAGTCCTAAGAGCAGGCAGGGCACGATGGCATAGATGCACAAAAGATTCAAGCCCGACTCGGCAAATACCAGCAGCATGCACTTAGGCGCCTTCGACAACAGGCTAATGGCACACTTGGTATCGCGATAGAAGGCAAACACCTTGCGGCGGCGCTGATTCTTCATGCCTTTAGTAACCTTCATCACCACGTAATCGAGATACCCACGGCGGGCACCGATGACGATGACCAAAATGACCACAAAGGCCGTAAGGGTAATCCCCATCAACGTGGTATTGGACACGCCGGGCAGAATCCCCTCATCGTGCAGGAATATAAATGGCATACAAAGTACCAGGAAAAAAATCGACAACAGGGTACGCACAATGACCAGTACCGTTGCCTTTCCCGTTGGTACGCCGGCATGACGCAGGAACATCAGCTGAGCCACCGCCCCGCCGGTTGCGCCTGGCGTCAACAATGCCAGAAAGTAATTGCCAAATACCACCTGTACCGCCTGGTACAGGGTTATTTTCTCATTTGAAATTTTTACCATATGCATCAAGCGGCTGCCATCAAAAAACATGCCAAGACTGACTGCCAGCACCGCCAATACAATCGACCACGGCTGAAACTTGTCCAGATTTTGCAAGGTATTGATATCCACCGTCGAATAAATGACGATGCCAGAAATAACCAGCACCAGCAAAATCAAAAACACAAACCGCTTATAAAATTTATTCATGCAAACCGTCCCTTAGGATAGCTTTTCATCAAGCCAACGTTTCCTCATGCGAAGCATACGCGCTGTGATTGTGGATGGATTCATAGTTCTCACATTCTACGGAGAACCAAGCCAGCCCCTCCAGCCCGCGCATGACCAGCACGGTATCGCGAAGAATATCTTCAACAAATTTCGGATTCTCATAAGCTGCTTCCGTGACAAATTTTTCATCTTCACGCTTCAGCAGCGGATAGATTGGCGAAGAACCCTGCTTTTCCACCAGTTCTGCCAAATCCTCGATATAGATACACTCCACACCCTTTTGAAACCGCAGCTGAATCCGGGCTACCGAACGCTGATTATGAGCTCCATACTGGGAAATTTCCTTACTGCAGGGGCATAAGGAGGTAAAGGGTACCTCGACCCCCAGCTGAAATTCCAACTCGCCGCCCCGCTCTTTCCGGCCCATAAAACAACAGTCCAAATCCAGTACCGATTTCCGTCCGCTGACCGGAGCAGTCTTTTCCACGAAGTATTTAAAGTTAAGCTCCACCTCTGCCGACTTTGCATCCAACCGATCCAAAGCCTCCATCAGCATCTTGTCCATCTCCGGCTCAGCTAATGGCTTCTGACTCCAAGGCATGAGGATTTCCAAGAAACGGCTCATATGCGTTCCCTTGTATTCGCTGGGCAAAGCTACCGTGAAGCGTATGCGGGCCAACACCTGCTGGAACCCGCCTTCTTTTGTTTTGATCAGGAATGGCAAATGGGCGTCCTTGATTCCGACGCGCTGTATGGCAATCCCCCGGGCATCTTCCCGGTTTTGTACATCCTGCATATCCGCTTTCCTCACTGACCGAATCAACCGCGAATCGCCTTGATTGCCTCGCTGACATCATCGGCACCATAGACAGCCGAACCAGCTACCAAGACATTGGCACCAGCCTCACGAACCAGTTTGCTGGTCTCCGCATTGATACCGCCATCTACCTCAATGTCGCAGGTAAAGCCCATATCCTGAATCGTATGGTAGAGCATATGAATCTTCTCGAGCTGGGACTGAATGAACTTCTGACCGCCAAACCCCGGATTGACCGTCATGATAAGAACCATATCCAGGTCGGCAATAAGTTCTTCAATCATGGCTAAGGACGTTCCCGGATTGAGGGCAATACCGGCTTTGCAGCCAGCGGCCTTAATCTGCTGGATGATGCGGTGATGATGTTTCGCTGCCTCCACATGGAAGGTGATACTATCGGCACCAGCCTCAGCAAAAGCCTCAATCTGCGTTTCCGGATGTTCCGTCATCAGATGAACATCAAACACCGCCTGGGAGGTTTTGCGCAGGCTTTTGACCACCGGCGACCCCAGCGTGATGTTCGGCACGAAGGTGCCATCCATTACATCGATATGAACGTATTCTGCCCCAGCATCGGTGACTTTTTTTACCTCATCTGCCAGATGAGCAAAGTCCGCCGACAGAATGGAAGGTGCAATCTTAATCATTTATATTCCTTCTTTCGCGCAATCTTTTGATTCTCTTTGATTTCTTCGTAAATATTCACATAAGCGTCATAGCGTTCCTGGGTAATGTCGCCAGCAGCCACCGCCTGCTTTATGGCACAGTCCGGCTCATGGGTATGACTGCAGGGAGCAAAGCGGCAGGCCGAAAGATATGGACGGAACTCGGGGAAATAGCCCGGCAGTTCCTGAATGTCCAGCTCCGTTAATTCCATGGCACTAAAGCCCGGTGTATCCACGATAAAGCCATCCCCATAGGCAAGCAATTCGGCTACCCGGGTGGTATGACGGCCGCGCTTTATCTTTTCACTGACCTGACCAGTCTGCAAGGCCAACCCCACATCAATGCGATTGAGAAGGGACGACTTGCCAACACCGGAAGGTCCGGCAAAAACCGTCACTTCGCCGGAAAGGCACTGACGCAGGGAGTCAATGCCCTGGTTTTCCTCGGCGGAAACCCGCAGCACCTTATACCCGATGGCTTCATACTCCTTGAGGAACGCGGAAATATCCCCTTCGTAGAGGTCCTGCTTGTTCACACAGATGACAATCTTCGGAATCCCGGACCACTCCGCCAGAACCAAAAACCGATTCAAGAGCAGCGGGTGAAGGTCAGGCTGGGCTGCAGCAAAGGTCAGCACCACCTGGGATATATTGGCAACCGCCGGACGTTTCAATAGGCTCTGACGGGGAAGCTGCTCTTCCACAACCCCGCTGCCATCGGGCAAGCGATTGATGCGAACCAAATCCCCTGGAACAACGCCAGCGCTGCGCCGGGTCTTTTTGAACTTCCCCCGCAGCTTGCAGGTAACCATTTCCGGTCCTTCCGGCCCTTCTGCCAGCACATAGAAAAAACTGTTATATGCCTTTATAACTCGACCTTCTTGCATGAACGCTCCTTTTTCTAAACAGTTACGATTGATTAGCGGCTCTTGGAGCCCTCACCGTTACGGGATACCGACGGATTATCCTGCTCCTGTTTTCCGTTATCTTTGCCAGGTTCCTTGCTGCTGGATTTCTTGGGTTCTGCCACCACCAGCGTGATGGTGGAACCAGCTGTTACCGAGCTGCCGCCTGCCGGGGTCTGACTGATAACCGTGCCAGCCGCTTTCGAGCTCTCTTCTTTCGTCACACTGACTTTAAAGCCCGCACTGGTCAAGGCGGCTTTCGCGCCCTCCACCTGCAGGTTCGTTACATCCGGTACGGTGTTCTTGGTTTCTTTTTTGCCCTTGCTCACCGTGATATCAACGCTCTGCCCCTTGGTAATCTTACTGCCAGCCTTCGGGTCCGTAGCGATTACCGTCCCCGCCTCTTCATCGGAGTTTCGCTCATAGACCGAGCCGACTTTAAGGCCCATTTTCTTGAGTTTTGCCTCGGCATCGGATTTATTGAGGCCCTTGAGGTCTGGCATTTCCAAACTTTCCCCGCCCTTGCTGACGTGGATGGTAATGAGGCGTTCCTCTTTTACCCTAGCGCCCCCCTCCGGGTCCTGGGACACAACGGTGCCCGCGGGAACACTGGCATCAAAGGTCTCCACCACATTGACCCGCAGTTTCTTGTCCTCAAGAATCTGACGGGCCAGGGTCATCTGCTTACCCGTAACATCTGGCACAATGACTTCCTCGGTGCTCCAGAACTTGCCATAGCTCAGAAAAGCCCCCACAAAGAAGCCCATGAACAGTACCAGGATAAGGCCGGCAATGAATTTTTTCGATTTGAACACCGAACTTTCTGGTTCCGGCTCATCGTAATCATAGCCTGAAGGCATGCTGCGCATATCCCGTCGCGATGACATGGAAGCCATTGGCTCATCCATCCGGGGCAATACCTGGGTAGCAAAGGGATCCGGCTGAGCAGCTGCATATCCCATGCCGCTGCTCACCATCTGCTCGGCCTGCTGGATATCCTTGACGATTTCCGAAGCATCCGGACGCATGGCCGGGTCTTTACTCATAGCCCGGGCAACAATTGCCTCTACCACTGGCGGAATTGACGGATCAAGCTGACGAACTGGCACCGGCTCCTCCTGCAAGTGCTTCATGGCCACACTGACCGGCGTTTCCCCCGTAAAGGGCAGGGAACCCGTAAGCATTTCATAGAGCACAACCCCCAAGGCGTAAACATCGGATTTCGGCGTAATCATCGTGCCCTTGGCCTGCTCGGGGGAGAAGTAGTGGACCGACCCCACCACATTCCCCGTATAGGTCATAGTGGATTCCGTAACGGCACGGGCAATGCCAAAATCGGCCACCTTGGCACTGCCGTCCGGCATCATCAAGATATTGTGAGGCTTAATATCGCAATGAACGAGATTGTTGGCATGGGCATGAGCCAGCGCACTGGCAATCCCCTTGGCAACAGTCAGGGCCTCCGCCACCGATAAATGCCCTTCCTGCTTGATTTTATCCTTTAAGGTCCGGCCCGGAACATATTCCATGACAATGTAATGCGCCCCATCCATCACCCCGACGTCGTAAATGTTGACAATATTCGGGTGGGACAGGCGGGCGGCAGCCTGAGCTTCACGATTAAATTTATCGATAAATTCGGTATCGCTCTTGAATTGATCATGCAGGATTTTAACGGCTACCGGCCGGTTAAGGAGCAGGTCATTTGCTTTGTAAACGTCGGCCATACCGCCGCCGCCAATCTGCTCCTGCAGCTCGTAGCGCTGATCTAAGACACGCTGTATCATTCATGTTCCTCCTAGTTAAAGATATAGTATCAGAAATCCCTGCCGGTTAATTCTGCAGGGACAGGATTACCTTGCGGGCAATCGGTGCCGCCTGGGTTCCGCCACTACCGCCATTTTCAACGATGATGGCAAAAACAATGCGGCGGTTACGAAGCTCGGCTGAACCAATGAACCAGGCATGGTCTTCACCAGCGGCATTCTCTGCGGTACCAGTCTTACCGGTTACCCGCACGCCGCTAACCTGAGCAGCCCGGCCCGTTCCCTTGGTAACAACATCCTCCATGAAACTGTCAATCTTGGCAGCCATCGTCGGCGTCGTAGCCGTCAGCCATTTGGTGGGGCGTGTATCCTGAATCACCGTGCCCCCCGGCGTAATGACCTGCTGAACCAAATAGGGTTTCATGACCACACCGCCATTGGCAAAAGCAGCCGCCATCAAAGCCATGTGCATGGGAGTGACCAGCAGGGAACTTTGACCGATACCGATCTGGGCCAAATCGCCATTGCCCAATTTGCCAAAGGCTGGCAGATGGGAGCCCTCCATGAGGACTTCGCCCCCCAGCTCCTTGTCGAAACCAAAGCGCTCAAAGGATTTCTTGAGTTTCTCATCCCCCAGGCGCATCCCCAAGGTACCGAAAGTCACGTTGCAGGACTCGGTAAGGGCCTTGCGCAAGTTCACTTTGCCATGAACCTCGCCATGGCTCTCCCGAATGGTCTCACCAGCTCCAACGTCCAGCGTCCCCGAGCAGTCAAAAATTTCCTGCTCATTGGTCACCCCTTCCGTCAAAGCGGCATCTGCAATCATGGGCTTGATGGTCGACCCCGGCGGATACATGCCCTGAACGGCACGGTTTAAAAGGGCTCCATCGGCCTGCTTGGAAAGAGCCTGCCAATTGGCCTCTATATCGTTGGGGTCATAGGAGGGGGAGCTGACCATGGCCAGCACTGCTCCCGTTTCCGCATCGAGTACCACCACGGCCCCTTTGCGGCCATCTAGGCCATCATAGGCCGCCTGCTGCGCATCAGATTCAATGGTTAGCTTAACATCATTGCCCTGTTCCGACTGAAACAACTGGGATGCCGGGCCTAAATGGCTTAAATCATCGGAAAGCCCTAATAGTTCCCGGTTGGCATGACCTTCCACCCCAGCGCTGCCGATTTTTTCGCCATTATAGCCAGTAACTGCCGCCATGGATTCCCCCATGGGGTAACTGCGGCTGCCATCGGCCCGATTCTGGGCCAGGACTCTCCCCTTGGCATCGAGGATAGCCCCCCGGCGGATATCCGCCCGGGCCGCCGCCCCGCGCATGTTCAGGGAATTATTGGCCAAACTGTCGGCCTCCCAAGTGGACAGATAGATAATATATGCGGTCAAAAGACCTGTCAGCACCAGTAAAAACGATGCCGCCTGCAGGATTTGCCGCTTGATTTTCCAATCAGCCATGTTCCTGCTCCTTTGATAATGAAATTAAAAGTCCCAGCAGCACAAAACTGGAAACCATCGAGCTGCCGCCATAACTGATAAAGGGCAGCGTGATGCCAGTCAGTGGCAAAAACTTCGTGACTCCAGCGATGATGATAAAGGCCTGCAAAAGCATCAGGGAACAGCAGCCTGCTGCCAGCAGCACTTCCTTTTCCTTGCGGCAGGAAAGGGCTGTCTTTATGCCGCGCCAGAAAAATAGCACATAGCAAGTCATCAACATCATGGTCGCAATAAGCCCCATCTCTTCGGCAATTGCCGCAAAGATGAAATCCGTATGAACCTCAGGGATAAAGCCCGGATGTCCATAGCCAAAGCCCGTGCCCCAAATGCCGCCTGTGCCAAAGGCAAACAGCGACTGCACGACCTGATAAGCCATACCGTTTGGGTCCTGCCAAGGGTTCAGCCAAATGTCAAAGCGCACCCGCACATGGCCAAAAGCAGCATAGCTGGCAGCCGCGGCCACCCCCATAAACGCCATGGCCAAAAAAACATAGGATTTGCTGCCCGTAGCCATATAGGTCATGAGCACCGCCATGCCGAAGAACAGCAGGGCTGATCCCAAGTCCTTCTCCACGACAAACATCAAGACCGCCATCCCCCAAATGCAGATGAGGGGAGCAATAAAGCGCAATGGCGGCAGCTGCAGCAAAAAGATGCGATGGGCCGGAAGCGTCAATACGCGCCGGTGGTCTGACAAATACGCGGCCAAGAAAAAGACAATCAATATCTTGCCAAACTCTGACGGCTGAATCGAAATTGGTCCCAAGACCAACCAGTTCTTGCTGCCGCCGATTTCCGTACCAAATAGCAGTGGCAGCCCAAGCAGGAATATGCAGGCCACCCCCAACAAATAAGGATACCCCAGCATGCGCCGGATGCGCCCCCAGAACCTCAGCACTAAAATCATCACCACCATGGCCACGCAAAGCCATTGCAGCTGGCGGACCAAAAGGGCCGGCTTTAAGCGGGCGATTTCCACAATGCCGACACTGCAAAGGGTCAGCACAATAGGAAACAGGAAGGTATCCTCCCGTCGCTTGATGATAACAGCCTGAATAAACAAGGCCAAAAGTATCACCGCGGCCAGCCATGGCACATAATTAAGCGGTCCCTGAAGAACTTCTGCCGTAAGTTTAGAACCGCCCGGATTCATTTTCAAATAAAGCACGCTCATGCCGAAGAGGACGATGCCCAGCGGAGCTGCCATTAATCCCCAGTTCTTCATGAATTGTACACCACCACAATTACCGTAACATTATCATTGCCGCCGGCATTAAGTGCCCGCGTCACCAGTTCCTTGGCCGGGTCTTTCGGCGAAGATGCCAGCACCTGACGGATTTCTTCATCCTCCACCAGTTTCATGAGGCCATCGGTGGCCAGCATCAAGACATCCTGGGGTTCTAAGGCAAAGTGCCCCGAATCCACCGTAAGATCCGGCTGTACTCCTACAGCCCGGGTCAGGAAGTTGCGCTTGGGATGAACCTTGGCCTCTTCCTCCGTAATCGTTCCTTCGGCTACCAGTTCTTCCACATAAGAGTGATCCCGGGTCACCTGCTTCATCTCACCGCCCCGCAGCAGATAAAGACGGCTGTCACCGACATGAGCCCAGCAAGCTTCATTTCCCTCAATATGCATGACCGTTGCCGTCGTGCCCATGCCCTTATAATCGGGATGGTCTTTCTCACTTTCCAGGATTGCTTGATTGCCAGCCAGAATTGCCTCGCACAACGCATCCTCCCCGATGGCTGCTGTACCGGTCAGTTTCCGCCGTACACTATCTACCAGCATGCGGCTGGCAACTTCACCTGCCACGTGACCGCCCATGCCATCGGCAACCACATAAGTTGCCGGTTCAAATACATCCGCACTGTCCTCGTTGCCTTTTCGCACCAGGCCAACATCGGTAGCCTCATATACCTGAATCATCTGCTCACCTCTCGAATCTCAGTGCGACCATGCCGATGCGGACAATATCCCCCGACTTAATATAGGCTCTGCCTTGGAGCACCTGATCATTCACATATGTATGGTTCACGCTGCCAAGATCCTCAATGACATACTGGCTGCCATGCTGATAGATGACGGCGTGATGGTGGGATACAAATCCCTCTGGAATCATAATATCATTATCTTCGCCACGGCCGATTGAAATCTGCTCACTGAACGCAAACCGGCGTCCGGCAAGATTTTCTTCATTGGCTTCCACCACCGAAACCACCGCTTCGTTCTGGCTGGTTTCCGGCCGGCGCTGCCGAATGGATTCCTTGCGCACCTCGCGAAACATTCTCTTCGAAAGTTTAAGGGCAAACCACAACAGCCAGAGCAGCATACCATACTCCAGCACCACCCGGACACCCTTTAAAATAACCGCCATAGTTGGCAAATCATATCACCTCGTAAACTAAAACCGTTGAGCCTATCTGAATCTCATCCCCTGGCACCAGACAGTGGGTATCAATCCGCCTGCCATTAACATAAGTACCATTGGTGCTTTGCGCATCGTGCAGGATGTGACGGTGATCCTCATAGGTAATCCACGCATGGAGCCGCGAAGCATTAACATCCGTCAGGATAAACTCGTTCTTATCCCGCCGCCCGATGTAGATTTGCTTTTCCCCAAATTCCAGATAAGCATCAAGGTCTGCCCCTTCGATTACGGTGAGCGAAACCACTTTATGCTCAGTGGGCAGATTCAGCGGAGTAGACGCTGAAAGACCTGGCCGTTCCAACACGATGGTTTGGGAGGAAACCTCCTTCGTCCCGCCCGAATCATCTTCTTCATAGCGGGAGGTCAAATCATAGGTTCCCTTGATTCTTTCCTTTTCCTTCTGGCAGCTGACCTGCAGCTTTCCTTCCATGCGATAATTCTGCAAAATAACCTGCTTTTCCACCGCACTATAGAGTTCCTCGATGACCCGCTGGGCACAAAAGCGCTGATAGTCATCTTCCGCCAGCGTAAAGACATATCGGTTCGGTACCAGATGCATCGCCTTGCCACGGCCCTGGCGACCGATTTCTTTTTCCAGGCCTTTCATAAGCTCTGCCAGCTCCAAGTCACTGCTGAAGCGTTTATTGAAAAATCCCTCGATATGTCCTTCGAGGAAAGATTCCAGCTTACCAATTCCCATGAAATAAGACTCCTTTGTTTTCGCCTTTTTCCTTCTGTCCATTATAGCAGAAAGCTACTATAATGCCTAGGTTTCATTTTCCGGTGCCTTGTCCTTGAGATGCTTGTTGCGAAGCTGTCCACAGGCAGCCTGAATGTCCACGCCCATCTCCCGGCGGACTGTGACATTGACATGATGGTCGCGAAGGTACTTCTCAAACCAGTCAATGCGCGCCTTGGAAGGACGCATAAGATTGCGCTCCACCACCGGATTGATGGGGATGAGATTGACGCTTGCCAGCTGTCCCTTCAACAAGGCCGTAAGTTCTCTAGCCTGTTCTTCCCCATCGTTTAAATGGTCGATTAAAATGTACTCGTAAGTCACCCGGCGCTTCGTCTTATCCGCATAGTTCTTGGCCGCCGCTATGACGTCCTGTAACGGATACTTGCGGTTAATGGGCATAATCTGGGACCGAAGCTCCTGATTGGGCGCGTGCAGCGACACCGACAGGGATATAGGCATCCCCTCTTCCGCCAGTTGCAGCATATTGGGGACAATGCCCGAAGTGGACAGGGTGATATTGCGATAGCCCATCCCCAGCGTATAATCTTCATGGATGAGCCGCAAGAAGCCAATTACGTTGTCGTAATTCATCAGTGGCTCTCCGGACCCCATAATGACCATCGTATCCACCTTGGCCCCGTCTTCCTCTTCCCGCAGCATGTCGTCAATGGTAACGGCCTGGGCAAGGATTTCCCCCTTAGAAAGGTCCCGGGCCATACCATGCAGGGTTGAAGCACAAAATGCACACCCCATGTTGCAGCCAGCCTGGGTCGAAACACAGATGCTATTGCCATAGGGCTGACGCATAAGCACCGTTTCCACAGCAGTTCCATCGGCAAATTCCAGCAGGAATTTGGTGGTATGACCATCCTTAGAATCCAACCGATCCTTGATTTTTGGCCGGCCGATGAAAAGGCCTTCGGCCAGCTCCTCCCGCAGTTTTTGGGATAAATTCGTCATCGCAGCAAAATCCCGGGCGCCGCGCTGGTACATCCACTGGGCAATCTGTTTTGCCCGGAACTTCTGCACCTTATAGGGCACCAGTACCGCCTGCAGCTCCTCAAGGGTCATGCCAAATATATCAATCATTATTTCCTCCGCATTCTGGCAATGAAGAATCCATCGGTTCCATCCACCTGGGGGTAGAGCTGAATCATCTTCTCATCACGCTTTTCTCCCGGCAGGAAGGAACCGGTTTTTTCCAAATAAAATTCCGGATTCTCTGCTAAAAACGCCGTTACAACTTCTTGGTTTTCCTGGGGCTCAATGGTGCAGGTGCTGTATACCAAAACACCGCCGTCCTTGACAGCCTGGGCCGCACTTTTAAGAATTTCCAACTGCAGCGCCGGCAGAGCGTCGATTTCCTCCGCCGTCTTATTCCAACGGGCATCGGGCTTCCGCCGCAGTACCCCCAGCCCCGAGCAGGGAGCATCCACTAAAACCCGGTCAGCCATGGCCTGGTATTCTTCCCCCACCTCCCGGGCGTCCAGCAGATCCGTCTCGATAATCGAAATTCCCAGGCGCGCGGCATTCTCTTCAATGCGCGCCAATTTATGCTCGTAGATATCCCCCGCGACAATCCGGCCCTTGTCCTGCATCAGCGCTGCCAGATGCGTTGTCTTGCCCCCGGGCGCGCTGCAACAGTCAATGATAAACTCACCAGGCTGCGGGTCTACCACATGGGCCACCAGCATGGAGCTTTCGTCCTGAACCTGACAAAGACCCTGCTGCAAGGGCAATAAGTCATCCAGGGAACCATGTTTCGTGATGATGAGGCCCTCCGGAGTCCAGGCAGATTCGCTAGCCTCAGCTCCAGCCTGCACCAGCGCTGCCTGCAATTCTTTGCGGCTGCCCTTTAGCGTATTCGTTCGCACCGACAATGGAGCCTCGCTATTGTTAAAGAAACAAAGATCTCTGGCACCATGAAAGCCAAATTCCTTCACCCAGCGTTTTACCAGCCAGTACGGGTGCATGCTCTTAAGAGCCAATTCCTCCACACTGTGCCCCTTGCCACTGGGGAATGTTGCCTTTTCCGGTTCGCGCACGGCGGTGCGGAGCACGGCATTGACAAACTTGGCCGTACCCATATTGCTGTACTTTTTTGTCAGCTCCACCGCCGTATTGCAGGCTGCCGAAACCGGCACTTTATCGAGGTAAAAAATCTGATAGATACCCAGGCGCAAAATATCACGGACCATCGGCTCGATTTTCTTTAGGGGACGGTTCACATAACGGCGCAAAATCCAATCCAGCGTATCACCGGCCTTTACGGCACCGTAAACCAGTTCCGTCACAAAACGGCGGTCCATATCCGAAAGGTCTGCCCGGCGCAATTCCCGCGCCAGGGCCACATTGGCATAGGCCCCCTTCTCGTGTACCTCATGTAAAATTCTAACCGCGGTATTACGCGCTTTATCCATAAAATCCTCCTCTGTGGATTTAGCTCTCAATCCTTTTCCTTAGGAAGTATAATCTTTTCCAGCTGGGCTTTTACTTCCTCGATGTCCACATGGGTGTTATAGCACGGCCCATTGGGACGGATGTTTAGAACCCCCACTGCTGGCAGTGGGTATACATCCTGAATGCCACTCATAAGGTCCCGTTCACAGGCAATGGCCAGCACAGCCTTTGGCCGCATCTTATAAATGATTTGCCGGGCCAGCGTGCCTCCTGTAGCGACAAAAAAGTGAAAACCCATTTCCTCTGAAAGGGTCACGAGAGCCCCGATATCACAGCCGCCACAACGCTTGCAATTCCCCGGGTCGCGGGTAATCTTATGAGGACAGGTTGCCAGCTGCAGGCAATGGGGAGTCACCACCAGCAGACGATTGGCCGGCACACGAATCCCCATGCGGTTAAACATCCGGTTACTCGTGGCGATAAAGGAACCTTCCAAACGGCGCTTACTAATGCCAAACAACTTGGCCAGCCGCACCGACACCGGAAATAACAGATTGACCAGTTCGTAGGTCTGCCGCTGCAAAAGGGGCAGATAAGGCCAATCGGACACCGCCAATCCCATATTCAATATTCCCAGCCACGAAATTACCACACTGACGGCAAAGATGCCGCCGACAATAGTCGGCAGCACCTTTGCGATGTTGGCAAGCCCCGGGTTGGCAATATACCAAATACCGTAGAGCAATGCCGCCGCCAGCACCGCCGCCAGCGACAGCATACCGAGGAACAACCGCTTCTTCGGCCGCCCCGGGATCACGATTTTCTTTTTTTTCTGTTTGGATTGATCTGTCATTGTCTACCTCCAACAAATCTCACCCGAAAAGAATTCCTGCTTCCCTTCATCGTAAAAATCCCATCAAACAAAAGCCGCCGGCAGGCTGATGCCATGTCCATTAAGATAATCGGCAGCCTTCATCTTTTTCTTACCCGGTGCCTGAAGCTCCACGATCTGCAAGAGTTCGTCCCCCGCAGCCACCCAAAGGCCTTCCTTCTTGTCGGCCTTGACGATGGTTCCCGGCACCGCCGAAGCCTTCTGCCCCGTCAACTTCGTCAGCCAGATTTTGTATTTCTTATCATCCATTTCCGTAAAAGCCCCCGGCCAGGAATTTAAGCCCCGGACGAGATTGTGAATCTCCTGGGCTGGTTTTGACCAGTCAATATGCCCGGTTTCCTTGGTCAGCATGGGCGCATAGTTCGACTCTCCCGTCTGAGGGGTACGCACCAGAGTGCCATTGGAAAGCTGCTCCAGCGTATCCATGAGGACGCCAGCTCCCATAGCCATAAGACTGTCATGAACCTCCTCTAAGGTCATATCCGGCCCAATGGGAAGCTCTTTTTTCAGCAACATATCCCCCGTATCGAGGCCGGCATCCATGAACATGGTGGTCACGCCGGTTTTTTCTTCCCCGTTGATGACACACCACTGCATGGGCGCCGCCCCACGATAACGCGGCAAAAGGGAGGCATGAACGTTGATGCAGCCGTATTCCGGAATATCCAAAATGCGCTGGGATAAAATCTGTCCAAAGGCAACGACTACCATCAAGTCCGGGTTGAGTTCTTCCAGCTTAGCCGTAAACTCCTCCGTCTTGATTTTCTCCGGCTGGTATACCACCAGACCATGTTCTACCGCCCAAGCCTTTACCGGCGACGGCATGAGTTTCTGCCCGCGCCCCCGCGGCTTATCCGGCTGCGTAATGACGCCGATAACTTCGCATTCCTTATGCAGTGCCTCAAGGCACGGGACAGCAAATTCCGGCGTGCCCATAAATACTACGCGAAACTTCTTCAAGCCTGATTCCCCCTATGAATGCTCTGTGCGATATCAATAAAGAGCTGGCCCTCCAAGTGGTCAAGCTCATGCTGAATGCAGCGAGCCAGCAGTCCCGTTGCGGTCACGCGCTGCTTTTTTCCCCGGCGGTTCAAAAATTCCACCTTAACCTTCGCAGCCCGCTCTACTTCGCCATAAATATCGGGAACCGAAAGACACCCCTCCGTATCGGTCTCCGTCCCCTCGCGGAAGGTAATAACCGGATTGATGAGCTCCAGCAGACCGTGTTCGTCCTGACAGTCGATGACCACCAGACGGATTGCCCTGCCCACCTGCGGAGCAGCAATACCAACGCCATTGCTCTCATACATGGTTTCTGCCATATCATCCAGGAGTTTTTTCAGCTGCTTGTCGATTTTCTCCACCGGCGCACAGACCTCTTTTAATACCGGATCGCCTGCCTTTTTGATATCCAATAAAGCCATAAATTATCCTTTTTCCTTTCTCTTTATGAATGAACTGTATTCTTCTCCGTCAATTTCAATCGATAGATGCGCAGGGCATTCTCATAGAATACCGCTTCCCAATATTTCTCCGGGATAATCTCCTTGGTAAAGGCGATATAATCGCCAAGATTTGCCAGGGGCCAATCGGTGCCAAACATGAAGCGGTCGTAACACTCCAGGTATTCCAGCCAGCCCCTCATCCGTTCAATATAGAACTGCTTCTTTTGGCAAAAAGCGGCAAAATCGGGAATCTTTCCCGTGAGAATCCCCGACAGGTCTGCCGTGACATTGGGATTTTTCTCCATTACCGCTGCTGCATCTTCAAACCAAGGCTCACCGAAATGGCACATGACAAAATTCACCTTGCGGAACTTCACCGCTGCCTCATCCATAACCATCGGGTGGCTGTATTTCAGCAGGGCATTATTGGTGGCCGTCAGCCCCATATGAACTGCTACCGGCTTGTCATATTTCTCCGCCAATTCATAGAAGGGCTTCAAACAATCCTCATAGATATAGAAGTAATTGTAGCCTGGATAGAGTTTTAATCCCACACATCGGGGATTCTGGAAATGCTGTTCCAGCAAAGCGGCCTGCTGGCGTATCGTCGCCCGGTCAAAGCCTTCCCGGCTGTCAATGCCAGCGCAGTAACTCACAAAGGGCGGATAATCCGGGGATAAATCCCAAAGAGGTCGATTCCCCATGACAATCCCATGAACCATACCATGTATCCGATACTGTTCCATTAAGTGTCCACTATTGTTTTCATGGCCAGCGGCCTTGGCGATAACATCAAAATAGGCATCATCGCCAAAATGAAAATGCGCATCGATAATTTTCATAACGATTCCTTATTTCTTTAACGCTGCCGCTCCAACTGCAATGCCTAGAACCGTCTCCCCAGCCTTTTTGAGGGAGTTCAGCGGCAAATACTCAAAGCGGCCGTGGAAGTTGGCACCACCCGTGAAGATATTCGGGCAGGGAAGCCCCATGAAGGACAGCCGGGCGCCATCCGTACCACCGCGGATTGGCTGCACATCCGGCGTAACGCCTGCAGCTTCCATTGCCTGCTTAGCCAATTCCACTACATACATATTGCCATCTTCGATTTTCTCTAACATATTGAAATATACGTCATGGGGTGTCACTTCCACGGTGCCTTCACCATATTTCTTGTTGAAGAAATCCGCCATGTCGTCTAAATAAGCCTTGCGCTGCTCAAATTTCTGACGGCTGTGATCGCGGACCAGCATGTTCATGGTGCACTGTTCCACGCCACCGGTTATCTTATAGACATGGAAGAAGCCCTCGTAACCTTCCGTATACTCTGGTTTTTCCCCAGCCGGCAGCAGCTGCTGCCACTCCGCAGCCAGCGTAATGGCATTAATCATCTTGCCCTTGGCATCTCCCGTATGGACGCTGCGCCCATGGAAGGTAATGACCGGATTGGCAGCATTGAAATTCTCATACTCAAGGCCGCCCAGCTCTCCGCCGTCGATGGTGTAAGCAAAATCAGCCCCAAACTTTTCCACATCGAAACGGTCGGCACTGCGCCCCGTCTCCTCATCCGGCGTAAAGCCTACGCGAATCTTGCCATGCCTGATTTCTGGATGATTTACCAAATACTCCATGGCACTGACGATAGCCGTTACCCCAGCTTTGTCATCAGCCCCCAAAAGGGTCGTGCCATCGGTAAACATAATGTCCTGGCCTTTATATTTGAGAACCTCTGGAAAGTCCTTCGTGGAAAACACAACGGGGCCATTTTCATTGAGAACGATATCCTTGCCATCGTAATCCTTGACAATCTGCGGTTTAATCGGACCGCCAGCAGCATCCGGGCTCGTATCCACGTGAGCGATAAAGCCAACTACCGGGGCATCCGCCGCTCCGTTTGCCGGCAGCGTCGCCATAACATAACCATGATTGTCCAGATCCACTTCCGTAAGGCCAATAGCTTTCAATTCTTCAGCGAGATGTTTCGACAAGACCATCTGTCCCGGCGTACTGGGGCAAGCTTTGTCATTTTCCTCATCAGACTGCGTGTCAAAGCCGATGTAGTCCTTAAAACGTTTTACCATTACATCCATATCTAATTCCATGGATAAACACCTCGATTGATCTTTTATTCATACATCCCTATATTATATCATTCTCCCTAGAAAATGTCATCCGGCCAGAAACACCACTTCGTCATTCCACCACCAGCTTATTCGTCGTCTTCAAGAACTTCGCCGGGATGGGGTCGTCAAGTTTCCAAATGATACGCACGGGTTTGCTGCCAGAGTGACTGACGTAATTGGCTGTCCCTAGGAACATAAAGGGCGCAGCACCTGCAGCATTTTCCTTATATTCACGGACGAAGAGCAAAATCTGATGTTTGTTTTCTTTATGCTGGAAATAACGCTTTGCTGTCGGCGAAGTATCGGAAGTCGTACTCTGCGACTCCCAATGAAATAACCATTCACTCATCGAATAGTCCTGATACATCGTCGAAGGGGAATAATCCTTTTCGCTCTTGTTCAGCGTGATCAGGAAGATGTCGCAATGTTTCTCCTTGTGATAGTAGACGCCTTGCCGCAGGGTTGTCGGTTTAAACATATCCATGGCCGCACAGAGCTGGTCACGGGTATAGTGGCAATGCACCTCCAGGGGGCAATCGAAGGACAACCGATTCGGCATGCCAATAACCTGCAAATGATGCAAACGATAAGCGGCAATTTCCTGAATCTCTGCTAACATGGTCGGATTTTCCCCCAAGCTTTGCAGCCGCTCATAAATCTGTTCCCGTGCCGATCCCTCCGCAAGGCTATCGTTCCAAATCGTATAATAGGTCATCTGCAGCAGCCGCTCTTCCCGGGCCGAGAAGTGATTCACCGAAAGATTCGAAAGCTCTGGCAAAATCTGCAATAAGAACCGCAGCCACTCGGCTGAATCAATGGCAGCAAACCGTGAGCAAGCCGCTGTGAGCTTTTCTTCCGCAGGTTCCACGAAGTTTGGCAATACCTCTGCCAGTACACAAAGGCGATGAAAAGATACCTTGGCACCCTTGCAATATATCTTTTCCATATCCAGCTTGTAATAACACAAAAAGTTTTCCAACGTCAACGGCATTCCTGCCTCCTGGGAGAACTCCCGGATTTTCTGCACCAGACCCCGTCTGTTGTTCAGCTGCCCTTTGATGTTATCCAGTACAAACTGCTGGGCTTTTTCTTCAAGCTGAATGTAGCAGCCATGGGGTACCGAAGTAATGCCCGTGCGAATTTCCTCTGCCACCCCACGACGGGTATTTCCCAGCAAAGCCCGGAACTTTTCCTCAAAACGATATTTTTTATTGGCCTGACCGATGAAATCCAGCACCGTCAAGCAATCTTTATCATCGGCCAGCCGCAGACCGCGGCCAAGCTGCTGCAAAAAAATAGTAAGGGACTCTGTGGGCCGCAAAAACAAAATCGTATCGATATTGGGAATATCCACACCCTCATTGTACAAATCCACTACAAAGATAAACCGGATATTTCCCTGCTGCAAGGCCGTTTTAGCCTCTCGCCGCACGTCATCCGGACTAAGCCCCGATAAATCGATAGAAGGGATATTCTGTTCATTAAAGAAATCGGCCATAAACTTGGCGTGTTCCCGGGAAACACAGAACCCAACGCCGTGAACTTCCATAAGATTGGTTACATAGCGCTTGACACTCTGAATAATCAAATGGGCCCGCCGGCGTGCCTTTTCATGTTCAAATACGTAGACGCGATTGAGCTCACTCCGGCGATAACTGCCACGCTCCCATTGGAGCGAAGACAGGTCTACCACATCGGTGACGCCAAAATAGTGAAAGTGGCAAAGCATCCCCCGCTCAATAGCCTCGGGCAGCCGAAGCTCCGTGGCAATATGACCGCCAAAATACTTGGTAATGTCCTGCCCATCCATGCGCTCCGGCGTCGCCGTGAGTCCCAATAAGATTTTAGGCTGGTAGTAGCTAAGTAATTCCTGATAGGAAGGCGATGCCGCATGGTGGGCTTCGTCAATTACGATATAGTCATAAGCAGTTGCCGTTGTCATATGAGACCAAGCCTGCGCATTGAAAGTCTGAATTGACATGAATAAATGCTCGAATTCCGACTGGGTCTGCGGCCTCGATGTACCCACAAATTTCCCGCCGAAATTTGCATCCTGTAAAATTGCCTGAAAGCATTGGCGGCTTTGATCTAAAATTTCCTCGCGATGGGCGATAAAAAGCAGGCGGTTGGGCTTTCCAGGATTTTGCTCACAAAACCGCTTATAATCAAAGGCTGCCAGCACCGTTTTTCCCGTTCCCGTTGCCGCCACCACCAAATTGCGGAAATTTCCTTGAATCTTGCGGTCAATCTGAAGTTCATCCAGCATCTGACGCTGATACGCATAGGGACGGATGGTAAATAAATAGGCCCTGGCTTTCTCACGGAAGCAATCAGGATGACGTTCCCGCTCAATTGCAGCATTTAAATAATCATGATTAGCCTGCGTATACGGTTCAAAATCCGGCGAATGCCAATAGGAATTAAAGGTCGCCTTTACCTTATTCATGGTCGCCGGTGAATCATACGCCGTAATCTTAACATTCCATTCGAGCCCATTTGAAATAGCTGCATGGGACAAATTGGAAGAACCGATATACGCCGTGTCATAACCAGTATCCCGATAAAAAATATACGCCTTGGCATGCAGGCGCGTACGCTTCGTATCATAGGATATGCGCACGGAAGAATTCATAAGCTCTGCCAACTTGTCGATGGCCTTTACATCTGTTGCCCCCATATACGAAGTGGCAATCAGCCGCAGCTGGCCCCCTCGACGGCTAAAGGATTCCAGCTCCTCCATAATCATGACCAGCCCGCTCCATTTGATAAAGGACACCAGCATGTCAATGCGGTCGGCTGATAAGATTTCCTTTTTTAATTCATGAAACATAGAGGGCTCTTTTTGTGCCCCGGTAAAGAGGGAGGTTTCAATCAACGAAGTCTCGGGACGCGGCAACTCACACTTCTTTTTCACCTGCTGCAACGAATTTTCCGGTGCAATTCCCAATAGCTGCCGGCCAGCCCCTTCTACGAGTTCATGCTGCAAATCCTCATTTTCGGTTCTGGCCTTTATCAACGCAATAATATCATTGGCCAGTGCAATTTGAGCGGTAAGCCGCTCTGCCTTATCATGCTGATCCGCAGTATGATCCAAGCCCTTCTTGATGATATCCTTTAGATACCCCGTCAGAATAACCGAAGCTTCTTCTTCATCCATCTTATCGATTTCAACACGGTTCGCAGCAATTTTTTCTAACCCCTGGGCAACTCCCTCATTGATAACCTGTTCATATATGCCAGGCGCTAAGTCTTTTTTCATGCCAAACACCTCTTTACGGCAAAATCATTCTGCCATTATCCGATAATATTTCTGGCCAGCACCGCCAATTGGCGGAACAGCGAATCGTCACCTGCCCCCTTCGAAAAGAGTTCCGCTTCCTTGCGGGTGGCACCGCTTTGCTGCCAGGACTCGCCGTGCTGCAAAAGGGTCATGGTAAAGACGCGCTCTCCAACTTGAGCAGGTGAGCGATTTTCTTGCACGGCTTCATCAAAGCCTGCCTTTTGCTGCTGATACCGGATAAGCCGTTCAGAAATCCCTTGAATCTCGGCAGCAATATCCGCCTCGGCCTCCCGATGCAGGAACCAGTCGACAAGATAAACATACTCACAAGTCGTCCAGGGAATGACGGCCCGGTTCCGATGGGGCACTTCTTGTTCTTCCTCATCTGCCAGTTGTTCTTCCGCCACAAGTTTCAGCATCTCACCGGTTCCATCCTTCGTAAGCGAATCAAATTCTGCCGCCGTCACCGGCTCAGGTACCCATTCTTTTAGCGATACGGTTTCTATTTCCGGCAGCAAAGGCTCCTCGGGTGCAACGGGCTCTCTTTCTTCCAGCATCTTTTCCTCAGGCATTTTTTCTTCTAACAAACTTTCTGCGGACAAAGCTACTTCGGGTAACACCTCTTCGGGTAAATTTTCTTCTTCCTCGCCACTTTCCCGCAGACGGCGCTGGTGGCAAAGCCATGAGCGCGCCTCCCGCTCGTGCTGCTTTACCTCTTCTTCCGCCGCGATAAATTCCGCCGCCAGCCCTTGCTGTTCAATTTTTTCCCGCAAGTCATCGGCGTATTCTTCCGCCGTAAGTTTTGGCAGCAACAATTCCGTTTCCCGCCTGAGCCGTTCAAACAAGTCAGGTTTTTCCTGTTTAATCGCTGCGAGTTCATAAGCAAGACCATTTGCTTCCCCCGTTTGCTCTGGTGAATGACATGAAGCAAACTCATGATATTGACGTTCCAAAGACTGCGGCGAAAAATCTTCGAACCGGTACGCATCGGTTATCTGATGGTACAGAAATTTTTGCACGGCAGCTGCCAGCTGCTCAAAAAAAATCCCACACACTTCCTCTGGCAGTGCTTCTTCCGCGAAACGCTCCTGAAGCGCCAAAAGTTTCACCGCTATCATGACCTGGCAATCCCATTGGGCAGAATCCATGCCCTCGTTTTCCGTTAAGATAATGCCCTCTTGCGGCAGATATTCCGTCTTGGCCGTTTCATCGAGTTCTGCCTCCGCAGCTGCCATGCTTTCGTAAGCTTCGGTATAATTTCCTGCCCATCGTACCGCATCGGCAAAAAGCGGCGTGCGGTACGCCGCCGCCTGCGGCTCCCGCATCATTTCGATATGCTGTTGCACGGCCGCCAGCCCGCGATAGCTCGCGTCAACGGCAAAGCCGCGTTTTTCCGCATAGCCGCGCAGGCACGAAGAAATCAGCTCTATCTCCAATTCATCGCTTTCGCCCTCGTGATTCTTTATATGGCGCATGGCCTGGTACACCTTGGCGCGCTCGGTTTCATCCCAGGGAATCCAGCGCTTTTCGCCCGTCTCCAGCCGTAAATGAAACGATTCATCGATTATCGGTCTATCCTCGTTTGCCCTCTGCGGTTCTATCGCTGCTGTCATTTCGTCATATCCTTTCTCACGCGGGGTACGTTCTATAATTACTCCTATTATAGCATACCGTTTGACAAGTCAAAAAATGACCGGTCAAATCCAACAAAAGTCAGATTTGACCGGTCATTTGTCAAAAGTCAAATGTCAATTTTGACCGATTAGCACATTTTAGCGCCAGCCGGGATATGCGGATCAAGCTGGAGAAGATGCAGTTTCTCTTCGCCTTCCTCCGTGTGAACGGCGGAAATCAGCATACCGCAGGACTCAATGCCCATCATAGCACGCGGCGGCAGGTTGACGATTGCCACGAGCGTCTTGCCGATGAGCTCTTCCGGCTCATAGAAAGCATGAATGCCCGAAAGGATCGTACGATCCGTGCCCGTGCCATCATCCAGCGTGAACTGCAGGAGCTTCTTGCTCTTCTTGACAGCTTCGCAGGCTTTAACTTTCACAGCGCGGAAGTCGCATTTGCAGAACGTATCGAAATCAACCATATCCTCGTAAAGCGGCTCGACTTCAACCTTCGAGAAGTCAATCTTCTCCGGAACAGCTGCTGCCGGATTTTCCGGACGCTCGATATGCACCGGCGCATTGAGCGGCTTCATCGTCGGGAACAGCAGGACGTCGCGGATCGAAGCGGCGTCCGTCAGGAACATGACGAGACGGTCAATACCGATGCCGACACCGCCCGTTGGCGGCAGGCCATATTCGAGTGCCATGACGAAGTCTTCGTCCATGCCATGGGCTTCATCGTCACCAGCTTCACGCTGTTTGAGCTGGTCTTCAAAACGGCCCTTCTGGTCGATTGGGTCATTGAGCTCCGTAAAGCCGTTAGCGAGCTCGCGGCCATAGATGAAGAACTCAAAGCGATCCGTGATGCGCGGGTCATCTGCATTACGTTTCGCCAGCGGCGAGATTTCCGTCGGATGGCCCGTGATGAAGGTCGGCTGCATCAGCGTCTCTTCTACCTTTTCCTCGAAAGCGGCGTTGAGGATACCGCCGATGCCATGGCGCTCCTCGTAGGGTACACCGATCTCATCGGCCATCTTGCGGGCTTCTTCCACCGTTTCGCAGGACATGAAGTCTTTGCCCGTAGCTTCTTTAACCGCATCATTCATGCTGATGCGTTTAACCTTGGAAAGATCAATCTCCACACCCTGGTAATTGATAACCGGTGTGCCCAGAACTTTCATGGCCGCATTGACGACGATACCCTCAGTAAGGTCCATCATATCCGTATAGTCAGCAAACGCCTGATAGAACTCGATGGAGGTGAATTCCGGATTGTGACGGACGTCCATGCCCTCATTGCGGAAGATACGACCGATTTCATAAACACGATCCAAACCGCCAACGATGAGACGTTTGAGGTTCAGCTCCGTGGCAATGCGCAGATACAGGTCAATGTCCAGCGTATTGTGATGCGTGATAAACGGACGGGCAGCAGCACCGCCGGCAATCGTCGACAGTACCGGCGTCTCTACTTCAAGGTAGCCGCGCTCATCGAGATATTCACGAATCGAGTTGATGGTCTTCGTGCGGCGGCGGAACGTCTCGCGGACATCCTGATTCATGATGAGGTCGAGATAACGCTGGCGATAGCGGATATCCACATCCTGCAGGCCGTGGAATTTCTCCGGCAGCGGACGCAGGGATTTGCTGAGCAGTTCGAAATCCTCAACGCGAACCGTAACCTCACCGCGATGAGTCTTGAAAACCACACCACGAATGCCGACGATATCACCAATATCGAGTTTGCGGAACTGCTGCTTGTATTTCTCCTCACCGAGGACATCGATCTTGAAATAGACCTGAATGTTGCCCGTACGGTCATTGAGCGTGCAGAAAGAAGCCTTGCCATGGCCACGGATAGCCATAAGACGGCCGGCAATATTTACCTCTGGGCCCTCTTCGTCACCTTCCAGGCCATCATTGTTCTTCTTGATGTCCTCGGCGTAATCCGTCACCTCATAGCGATGGCCAAAGGGTGCAACGCCAATTTCCTTGAACGCTTCCATTTTCTCGCGGCGAACCTTAAGCATCTCATTGAGATCCTGCTCCTGGCTCTGCTGCGCATTTTCTTTGTTTTCTGCCATAAAAGCAATTACTCCTATCTATACGGCGATTCTTAGCCTTTGATTTCTTCAATCTTGTACTGAATGATGCCAGCCGGAGCGTGTACATCAACCGTAGCACCGACCTTCTGGCCCAAGAGTGCCTGGCCTAGCGGGCTCTCGTTAGAGATTTTACCCTCGTCCGGGTCTGCCTCGGTGGAACCAACCAGCATAAAGGTCTGCGGGCCGTCTTCTGCGAACTCTACATCGAGAACGACGACTTTTGAACCCATCTGTACCGTATCGCTGCTGCCAGCTTTAATGATATCGGAGTTGCGGATTTTCGCCTCGAGTTCCTGAATCTCACCTTCGAGGAATGCCTGCTCGTTTTTCGCATCATCGTACTCGGAGTTCTCCGAAAGGTCACCGAGGGCAATTGCTGCCTTCAGGCGCTCAGCAATCTCAATACGGCGTACGCTCTTGAGATAGTTAACTTTTTCCACCAGTTTATTATAGCCGTCTTCGGTCAGCATGACCTTTTTATCTGCCATGTAGAAACGCCCCTTTGCAAAATCAGATTAATATTCCATAGTAACTTATTTATTATAATTTTTTTTTGAATCCTTGTCAATGAGAGCCAGCTTCTGTGCGCGCGTGAGCTGCTTAATCTGCCACTCACGGCTCTGGGCCGCCTGCTTATCCGCAAAGGTCTCGAAATAGACAAGACGCACAGGCAGGCGGGAGCGCGTATACTTCGCGCCCTGCCCGGCATTGTGCGTCTTCACCCGTTTCCCGAGATCGTTGGTCCAGCCGGTATAGAGGCTGCCGTCCCCACACTCAAGGATATAGGTGTAGGCCTCAGCCATTATTCTGCGTCTTTGATGGTAACCTTTTCCATCACCACGTCGTGAACCGGACGGTCCTGGAAACCAGTCTGCGTGTGACCGATATCGCGAACTACATCCATGCCCTTTATGACTTTACCGAAAATCGTGTGACGGTTGTTAAGCCACGGCGTTTCATCCAGCGTGATAAAGAACTGGCTGCCGCCCGTGTGGGGCATCCCCGTGTTAGCCATAGCCAGGATGCCTTCGCCGTCAAAGGTCAAGTCATCCCGGAACTCATCTTCAATCGTGTA
The DNA here is from genome assembly GCA_900100835.1 of Selenomonas sp. WCT3. Classification (GTDB taxonomy): domain Bacteria; phylum Bacillota; class Negativicutes; order Selenomonadales; family Selenomonadaceae; genus Selenomonas_A; species Selenomonas_A ruminantium_E. The sequence goes on from FNCM01000010.1 coordinate 69,901, forward strand.
CCCCGGGCCACCCGTACCAAGACCATCCGGATCGCCGCCCTGAATCATGAACCCATCGATGACGCGATGGAAGATAACACCATCATAGAAGCCCTTCTCGGCAAGGTCAATGAAGTTTTTCGTCGTAATCGGCGTCTTATCTTCGAAGAGCTCGATTTCAATCGTTCCTTTATTCGTCTGGATTACTGCAATGCGATTTGCCACTTTTTTGTCTCCTCCATTATCTGAGCCGTCCGCTGCCAGGCACCCACCAGTGAGTACCAGAATACTTGCGAGCAGCAAAATCATTATTTTCTTCATTTTACCGTAATACCTCCAGACATTTCAACCAGTTTTTTCTCGCCGGAAACAGCCGGTGACCACACGGGGAACCGCTTCCCTTCCGGGAAAAAGTCCGCCCCTGGCTTCCAGCCGGATTCCTCCAAGTCGTGCATGGTGATCAGCGCACCGATATCCACCACCCGGATGAACTCGCGCACGCCTTTATCCTGCATGGGGCCAAGGCGGCCATCCACCGGAAAGAAGGCCAGGTCTGCCTTCATACCTTCCAGCCTTTTGAGCTGTTTGCGAAAGGCATTTTCCGCCAGCTTGCGGTTCTCTGCCGTCTCCCCAGTCCAATCCCACCAGTTAAAGTCCCCGGCGTGGAAAATACTCTTGCCCGTGGCCTTTTCCGTAACCCGGAAAGCCACCCCCACATCGGTGGAGTCATAGGACTCCACTTTGAGGCAATCATCTTCCCATTCCTCATAGGGCCGCATATAGGTGACTTTTTCCTTAGGGAACAAGCGAGCGCGCTTTGTCCGCCTTATGTCATAGCCAAAAATATAACGGGAGGTATCCTGCTGATAGTTTCGGATATGCGCATCGAAATGGTCAAAATGGGCATGGGTGGCAAAGATATACAGGGCATCATATTCCTCCCTTGCCTGGATGGCCTTGCCCACCACATCCTGCTGGTCCTCAAAATCGTCAAATACCAGCAGCGTGCGGCCAACGCGTACAAGAAACCCGCTGTTCAAAAGATACGTGACTGCAATATCCATTAGGTATCCTTCCCTTCATAACGCTTGATGACGTTGCCAACCCGTATGCCTGGGGAACTGAATCCCCGTCCCATGACCTCATTGGCCGACATGATAATCATGAAGGCATCACTGTCGATGGCATTGGCAATCATCTTAATTTTCGCCACCTGGGTAAGCGTCACCACCACAAAAACCACATTGCGTTCCCGCCGGGTGAAAGCTCCCTGTCCATGCAAAAACGTAACGCCGCGGCCCACTTCCATGATAGCTTCGGCGATATGCTCCGACTGATTCGAAACAATAAGTACCGCCTTGCGGCTGTTGAATCCGGCGATGACCTTATCGGTAACCATCGCATTCATATACATGCAGATAAGGGTGAACATTGCCGGCGCAACGCCAAAGAGAAAACCGGCCACCAGCATAATCAAACAGTTAAAGCCAAAGATTACGCCGCCCATGTTGAGGGAATAATACTTCTTCACAATGGCACCGATGATATCAAAACCGCCGGTACTGCCGTTCATGCGGAATACGATACCATAGCCGATGCCGTTAAACACGCCGCCAAAAATCGCCGCCAGCATGATGTCGTTGACCGGAGCATAGGCGTTTAAAAACCGCGTGAAGTCCAGACAGAACGAAAATATGGCCGTACCGATGATAACATCAAAGGTATAGCCGCGCCCCAAGGTCTTCCAAGCCGCCGCCAATAAGGGCAAATTATAGGCGAAGGTCTGTAAACCAATGGGCAGATGGGCTAAATAGTAAACAATAATAGCAATGCCCGTCGCACCGCCTGTAAGCAGGTGTGCCGGCACCAGGAACAGATTGATGGAACAACTGGCAATCAAGCAGCCAAGGGTAATTCCCAAATAGCGCAGTATGCGATGTTCCAGCATCCGCAGCTGAATCATTCTGTCAAACCTCCCAGTCTGATTGGCTTATCCTCCGGCATTGCCGACATATCGATTTCCTTCTCGCTGGGAATGAACCAGACGCTCTTCTGTTCTTTCTCCCGAAAAAGTTCCGGTTTGCGGATCATGAGTTCCTGCCGCTCCGTATCATCGACGGGAAGCGCCGTAATGCGCATGACCAAAAGCGAGTTATCCTCCGTATTCATCTGAAGCATCAAATGCTGGAAGCGGTCTTTGGGATTGTCATAAACGAAGAACTTATTCCCATCAATCCGCCGTGCTTTCTTCGCTCCATAGGTCTGCTGAATCCAGGCAGCGGTAGCACCATAGCGAACCCCATTGCGAGCTTCATACTTCTTGTTCTTGATGGTAATATCCACCACCTTGCCGGTATTTACCGCAAAGCCGATGGTAAAATCCCCGTTGAAGTCGCATTCCTTCACCAAAATGCCGGCAATGCGAACCGTACGATCATAAATCGGGTTCCCAAAAGCCTCGATTACCTTGGCATCATCATCCCCAAGGGCCACCGTATTGCAGATAAAATCCTCATCAAGCAGTTTTGCCTGTGCTCCTGCCGGCATTGTCCAGACCGTCAGCAGACTAAACACCAGCGCCAAAAGAACGCCAGCTGAAAACCATTTTTGTTTCATAACAGCCTCTTTCCCTGCGCCATCGCGCAGATTTTCCTTATAAGTCCGGCCACTATTATACCGTATTCAAAACAAAATCGCTACAGCTTGTCAAAAGGCGAAATTGCCATTCTGGAATACCGGAATCTTTTTCCCATCCTTCGTCGTGCCAACAATATCCAGGTCGCGAGTACCAATCATGAAGTCTTCATGCAGCAGCGAATCGTTGACACCATGCTGCAAAAGAGTCACGCTGTCCATCGTCTCTCCGTCCTTGATGCAAGTCGGATAAGCCTTTCCCAAGGCCAGATGGCAGGAAGCATTTTCATCAAAGAGGGTATTGTAAAACAGGATGCCACTCTTTGAGATTGGCGAATCATACGGTACCAAGGCCACTTCTCCCAAATAGCGAGCACCTTCATCTGTTTCCAGCAAGCCCTTAAGAATTTTTTCGCCCTTTTTCGCCGAATAATCCACCACCTTGCCATCCTTAAAGGTCAGCTTGAAGCCTTCAATCAGATTGCCGTTGAAGTTGAGGGGTTTTGCTGCCACCACCGTACCATTGACGCCATCCCGTTTCGGCAGAGTATAGACTTCCTCCGTCGGCATGTTGGCGGCAAACTCAATGCCCAGTTCCGAAAGCTCGGCCCCGCCGGCCCAAATATGGCCTTCCGGCAGCTCGATGGTGAGGTCCGTGCCGAGATTGTTGGTATAATGAAGCGACGCAAAATCATGGTCGTTCAGGAATTTTGCCGCCTTCTGCAGGAAAGCGATATGCTCCTTCCAGGCTGCTACCGGGTCTTTATCCTCCTCAATGCGAACGGTCTGGAAGATGGCTTGCCACAATTTTGCCACAGCCTCTTCTTCCGAGCAGTTCGGAAATACCTTTGCTGCCCAGCTCACCGTGGGGACAGAAACCACACACCAGGTATTGCGATTGTTCATCAACCGAGCCCGGTATTCTAACAAAGCAGCCCCAGCTGCCTGCTGAGAAAGTTTCAATTTTTCCGGCTCAATGTCGTTAAATATCTCCGGATCCCGAGCCGCAATGGATACAAAGGCCGCTCCCTGCTCGGCATAATCCATGTAGAATTTTTGCCGCCATTTGGGAAACTCCGTAAACAGTTCTTTTTGGCCCCGTTGGTAGCGGATATGCGCCAGCAGCTCATCGCCCCAGCTTACCACCACATCATGAGCTCCGGCTGCAAAAGCCTCCTCAGCAATACTGCGGGCAAACTCGGCGCATTCAATCGGCGAATTGATGACAAGGATCTGATCTTTTTGCAGATTGACACCAACCTTTACCACTAGCCTTGCATATTTCTGCAACAATGTTTTTTCCATCACATTTCCTCCGTATCAAAAAGCAGGGTTACCGGACCATCGTTAACCGATTCCACCTGCATGTCCGCTCCGAACTCACCGTGTTCCACCGCAAAGCCCTTGTCCCGCAATTCCTGCATAAACTGTTCATATAGTACATTAGCCAATTCTGGTTTTGCCGCATGACTAAAGCCAGGACGGCGCTTCTTTAAATCGGCATAGAGGGTAAACTGAGAAACCACCAGGAAAGCGCCCCCCACCTGGTCGATGCTCAGGTTCATCTTGCCAGCTTCATCGGAAAACACCCGCACATTGGCGACTTTTTCCGCTAGCCGGGCGCAAATCTCCGGCGTATCCTCCGGGCCAACCCCCAACAAGACTAAAAAGCCCTGCTCAATCGCACCATTTACCTTTCCTTCAATCATCACCGACGCCGATTTTACTCGCGTGACAACAGCCTTCATACCTTACTCCTTCGTTTCCATATAGGGTCTCACAAAATCATTGACCGTCTTGAAATATTTTTCCTGCTCTTTTTGCGATGCGATAGCATGGACGGCTCCATCGATAATCAACAGCTTCTTTTCCGGGGCTTCTGCCTGTTCGTATAACGTCTCCGCCATATCCACCGGCACCAGTGGATCTTTAGAGCCATGAATAAAGAGAATCGGCAGCTTGGATTTTTTCACCGCTGTGACGGGCTCTGCATCACGCAGGCTAAAGTCCGCTACCTTTTGGCAGCGCCAATCCAAAAGCTGCATGGCCGGAAAGGCTGGCAAGCCAAAGGACTCCGTTATCTGATGCACCAATAAATCAAAGGCGCTGGTATACCCACAGTCCTCGACACAAGCAACAGCCTGAACGGGCAAATCATCCCGGGAAGCTGCCATCATCACCGAAGCCGCCCCCATGGACACGCCATGCAGCACAATCTTTGCCTGAGGATGGCGCCTAGCCACCAGCCTTGCCCAAGCTGCGATGTCTGCGCTTTCCTTACAGCCCATCGTCAGGAACTTTCCTTCACTGTCACCGGAGGCTCTAAGGTCAGGCGTCAGCACGTGATAGCCCATCATGAGATAATTTTCGGCGATATACCAGGAATTCTGCTGAGTGCAGCCATAACCATGGGCAACGATGACCCAACGGTCGCTATCCGTATCCGGCATGAAATGCGTAGCCGTCATCGCCAAGCCATCAAAAGAAGTCATGTGCCAGGTCTCATCGGTATAGTCTGGCTTGTTAAATCGCCGTGCCTCCGGCGGCATCAACAGGGCATAGGCCCGCGGCGGTTCCTGGGGATTATCCGCCGTGCCCCGTTCCAGACCAAAATGAACGGCATAATTGCCAATAAAATATCCTGTCCCCATGACGAAGGCCGTCACAGCAACGATTATCGTAATAATCGCTGTCAGGAGACAGGATAAGAAAAGCTTCTTCATGGAATCACCCTTTTATTTATCACACCAAACAAAATGCGATTCCATTATAACATCTTTTTCCTAAGAACGGATGAAATTTATTTACCGGCTTTCATGCGATTGATGGCACTGATTAACGCCTGGATGGATGCGGTAATGATATCGGTATCCATGCCAGCACCCCAAGTGATGTGCCCATTTTCCGCCGTAATGCCGATATACGCCATAGCCCGGGAATTCTGCCCCACCTCCATAGCATGTTCACTATAGGTCAAGTCCTTATAGACAATTCCCAGATTTTTCTGCAGCGCATTGGAAACGGCATCCAAACGGCCGTTGCCGCGAGCCTCGTAGGTAACTTCCTTCCCCTCTACCTTGAGGTCTACCGTCCCCGAACGCGTTCCATCCGGCTCTTTTTTCAGCAGGAAATCCACCAGTTCATAGGGCTCCACGATGTTGACATACTCATTCTGGAAAATCTGAAAGATTTCATCCGGCATGAGTTCTTTGTGTTTGTGGTCGGATACGCCCTTGACGCAGTAACCAAAATCCTCCCGCATCTTCTTCGGCATCTCAATGCCGTATTTTTGCTCCATGATGAAGCCAACGCCGCCCTTGCCCGACTGGCTATTGATGCGGATGACATCCCCGTCATATTCCCGGCCCACATCCTTCGGGTCGATATAAAGATACGGAAGGGTCCATTTATCGGGATTCTTTTCCTCTTTCCACTTCATGCCTTTGGCAATGGCATCCTGATGGGAACCGGAGAAAGCCGCAAAGACCAATTTACCAGCATAAGGCTGACGATAGCTAACTTCCATTCGCGTGAGCCGCTCATAGGTATCAACCAGCTCTGACATATGGGAAAAATCCAATTCCGGGTCAACCCCCAGGGCAAACATATTCATGCCCACGGTCACAATATCCACATTGCCTGTGCGCTCGCCGTTGCCAAAGAGCGTTCCTTCCACCCGGTCAGCACCAGCTAAGATTCCCATCTCCGTATCGGCTACGCCGCAGCCCCGGTCATTGTGCGGATGCAGGGACAGCACGACGTTCTCACGGTATTTGAGATGCTTATTCATATAGGCAACCTGCATGGCATATACATGGGGCATGCTCATCTCAACGGTAACCGGCAGATTGATGATGGCCTTGCGGTCAGCCGTGGGCTTCCAGACATCTAAAACCGCATTGCAGACCTCCAGCGCATACTCCGGCTCTGTTCCCGTAAAGGATTCCGGCGAATACTCAAAGCGATAATTGGCACCGGCCTCCTCGGTAAGCTGCTGCAAGAGTTTTGCCCCATCCACAGCCATCTGTTTAATTTCTTCCTTCGATTTGCGGAATACCTGCTGGCGCTGAGCAACCGAAGTAGAATTGTAAACATGAACGATGGCATTCTTGACGCCCTTAAGAGCTTCAAAGGTCTTGCGGATGATATGCTCACGAGCCTGGGTAAGTACCTGAATCGTCACATCATCAGGAATCAGGTCATCCTCTACCAGCCGGCGCAGAAATTCGTACTCGGTTTCGGAGGCCGCGGGGAAGCCCACCTCAATTTCCTTGAAGCCGACTTTGATGAGCATCTTGTAGAATTCCAGCTTTTCCTCCAGGTTCATTGGCGTAATAAGAGCCTGGTTGCCATCACGCATATCCACGCTGCACCAGATTGGCGCATGGTCCGGGGCGTCCTTCTTCGCCCATTCCAGGTCAATCTCCGGCGGCATGAAATAACCTTTGCTGTACTTCTGATAATTCATCATCTGCGAATCCCTCCTAAAAATAAAAGCCTTTCATCTCTAAGAGACGAAAGGCTAGCTTACGTGTTACCACTCAAATTCGTGCCTGTCGGCACCTCATACAGACTCCATCAAGTCCTCCTGTTCGATAACGGTCAGGAACCGTTCCGGTCTACTCACCCCGTCGGGCTTTCAGCGGACTGCTTCAAGGTGAGTTCCGTATTCATCAACTATTGTCTTTCACCAACCGACAACTCCCTGGAAATATCCGAACACGTACTATTCCTCTGCAATGCATTTCTCTGTGTTGCATACTACGATATCACAATAAAATACATTTTGCAAGCATTTCAGTGTAAAACTGTAAACTTTTTTTATTTTTTATGACTATCTTCCGGTACTCTCGGAGATTTCTTCGCCGCCAGACGGGCATTTTCCTTCTCGCGCTGGATTCTTTTGCGCTCTTTGTGCGCCTCATAGCGACGACGTCCATCTTCAAAAGCCCTTTTTGCTTCTTCCGTGTCAAGAATCAACGGCGGAACGGATTTTGGGCGTGCATTACGGTCCAAAGCCACCATCGTGAAATAGGCAGTCAATGCCCGCTGTGGTTTTCCCTCCTGCTCCAGGTCCTCCACATCCACATTGACGGCTATTTCCATCGAACTGTGCCCCACAAAAACAATTTCCGCTGAACAAGTCACCAAATCGCCAATCAAGATAGGCAGATGAAATTCCAACTCGTCAACACGAGCGGTAACTACATTGGAACGAGCATAGCGGCGAGCAGCAGCATAAGCCGTTGAATCCATCATTTTCATGATTTCCCCGCCATGAACATTGCCATTCGGGTTTGCCTGACTCGGCATCATTACCTGACTGATTACGATTTTATTCTGTGCCATAAATGGGACCTCCTAGGAAACGAATTCCATACCTTTGAATTATTACTATATTGTATCACGTATCAATATGAAAATATATTTTTTTTATTAATATACGCCATCAACAACTATTCTAGCATAGCGGATTTTCCCTATTTTTACCGTAACATGTATCACAAAACAAAAGGCATTCTTCCTTGGAAGAATGCCTCGGCAATCAATCTCCTACACTCTTGCGAATGGCATCACAAGTCTTACGATAAATTACGCCTACCGAATCGGCCAGCTTTTGGATTTCCTCATGGTCTTGGGTAGTGCGAATAGCCTGTACCGTATCATCCGCCGCCCGGAATAATTTCATCAAACTGAGATTACCAGCTGTTCCCTTCAAGGTATGAACACTCTTTTCGGCCATGGCCATGTCCGGAACGGAAAGACTGGTGACAAATTCTTCATAGGAACCATCGTTAAGGAATTTCAACAGGAACTTATGATAAAGCGCCACGTTTCCCATAAAACGCTCCAAGCCTTTGTCATAATCTACCCCAGCCTGTTCCAGCGTTGCTTTTATCTGAAGTTGTTCCATAATTGCCCTCCTCCCTTGACCAGTTCCTTATTTCATGAACTGGTCAATCGCTTTGTTCAATTGCTCAAGAGCTTCTTTATCATTATCCCGTACCGCATCAACGACGCAGTGTTCCAAATGATCCTTGAGGATAATCTTACTTACGCCATTAATGGCACTGCGTACCGCTGATAGCTGCACCAAGACTTCACTGCAGTCCCTGCCATCTTCCACCATACGCTTGATTGCTTCCAGATGACCAATAAGCCGTGACATACGGTTTAACACTGCCTTGGTTTGAGTATGGCTATGCTTATGCCCATGGGTATGCCGGATAATCGTCCCATCTGCCAATTGATGCGTGTGTTCATGTTCCTGCTCATGTCTCTGCTGCGTATCAACTGATTCCCATTCTAGTTTTTTCTCCATGAACCGCCCTCCTCAATTAGAATCTTGTTTATCTATTCTTTTTTTTATGGAAATTTCCTGCCAACCAGCCAATAATTCTAAAAGAAAAACCTTCTCGCAGGCGGAGAAGGTTTTCCCATTCAACGGAAACAATTATTTTACGGCAATCGTAAGGGATTCACCGTTGATGTTCCATTCTTTTTCTGTTCCCTCAAGACTACCATAGCATACCGCATCGGCCAGCGTGATATCCTTCAGATATTGCTCGTTTTTCTTGACGATAGCTTCGAGCTTTTCATTGCCGCTGAGGCTGACCGTTATATGGTCCGTGACCTCAAAGCCGTTTTCCTTGCGCATGGTCTGCACCTTGCTGATGACCTCGCGCACAAAGCCCTCTTCCAGCAGCTCTTCAGTCAGCGTCGTATCCAGGGCAATCGTCACGCCGTTGTAGCGCTGGCAGTTGAAGCCCTCTTTCTGAGCCATCGAGACCTCAACGTCTTCCGGCGTCAGCGTGACTTCGCCGCTGGACAGCGTCAATTTGAGGGTTCCCGTGCTGTCAAGCTCAGCCTTGGCCTTCGAACCGTTGAGCTTGCCAAGGGCAGCCTTGATCTCGCCAATCTGCTTGCCGACCTTCGGTCCAAGGACGCGGAACTGGGGCTTGAAGCTGTAGGAGAGATATTCCTCCATGTCTTCCTTGAAGGTCACAGCCTTGACGTTGAGCTCATCTTCGACAATCTTCTTGAAGAACTCCGGCAGCTCGCGCTCGGCATGGACAAACATGTTGGCCACCGGCTGGCGGTTCTTGATATTCGTCTCGTTGCGGGACGCACGGCCCAGGACGACGATTTCCAGTACAAGTTCCATATTGGCCTCAAGCTCTTCGTCGATCCAGGAATCGTTTGCTACCGGGAAGTCAGCCAAATGTACGGACTCCGGTGCCTGCGCATCAATGCTGCAGACGAGGTTGCGGTAGATGGACTCCGTGATGAAGGGAACCATCGGCGCAGCCGTCTTAGCCGTGGTGACCAGTGCCGTCCAGAGCGTCATATAGGCATTGATCTTATCCTGCTCCATGCCCTTAGCCCAGAAGCGACTGCGGCTGCCACGAACATACCAGTTGGAGAGCTGGTCCACAAATTCCTGCAGGGCTTTGGCAGCCTCAGTTACGCGATAGCTTGAAAGGTCTTTGTCCACTTCCTTGACCATCGTGTTGAGACGGGAAAGAACCCATTTATCCATGACGCTGAGCTTGTCGTAATCCAGCGTGTATTTCGTTGCATCGAACTGGTCGATATTCGCATAAAGCACGAAGAAAGCATAGGTATTCCAGAGGGTACCCATGAATTTGCGCTGGCCTTCCTGTACCGCATCATCATGGAAGCGGTTCGGCAGCCACGGGGCACTGTTCTCATAGAAGTACCAGCGGATAGCGTCGGCACCATGCTGGCGCAGGGCATCCATCGGGTCAACGGCATTGCCCTTGGACTTGCTCATCTTGCGGCCGTCCTTATCCTGGACATGACCGAGAACGATGACATTCTTGTAGGGTGCTTTGTGGAACAGCAGCGTCGAGATAGCCATCAGCGAGTAGAACCAGCCGCGAGTCTGGTCGACAGCTTCGGAGATGAAGTCAGCCGGGAAGCGCTTCTCAAAGATGTCCTTGTTCTCAAACGGATAATGCCACTGGGCAAAGGGCATGGAACCCGAATCGAACCAGCAGTCGATAACCTCGGATACACGATGCATTTCTTTGCCGCACTGCGGGCATTTAATCGTCACTTTATCAATGAACGGACGATGCAGCTCGATTTCCTCCGGGCAGTTGTCCGACATGGACTTGAGTTCCTCAATGGAACCAATCGTATGCTGATGACCGCATTCGCACTCCCAAACCGGCAGCGGCGTACCCCAGTAACGGTTACGGGAAAGGCCCCAATCCTGGACATGCTCGAGCCAGTCGCCGAAACGGCCCTTGCCGATGGATTTCGGGATCCAGTTGACCGTATTGTTGTTGGCGACGAGTTCGTCTTTGACATCAGTCATCTTGATGAACCAGGTCGAACGCGCATAGTAGAGCAGCGGCGTATCGCAGCGCCAGCAGTGCGGATAGCTGTGGGTGAATTCCGGTGCCTTGAAGAGCAGCCCCTTCTTCTCCAGATCCTCCAAGATCATCGGGTCCGCCTTCTTGACGAATACGCCGGCCCAATCCGTCTCCTCCGTCAGTTCGCCCTTGCCGTTGACGAGGTTGACAAAAGCGATGTTGTACTTCTGGCAGACCCGGTTATCGTCTTCACCAAAGGCCGGAGCCAGATGAACGATACCCGTACCATCTTCCGTGGTAACATAATCATCACAGGTTACAATATGTGCCTTCTTGCCCGGCTGTTTGGCAACTGCGGCATTGGCAAAGGGATAAAGTGGCTCATAAGCACGGCCCTCAAGTTCCTGCCCCTTGAATTTTGCCAGGACTTCCCGCTCGCCTTCCACACCGTCAAAAACGCTTTCAACCAACGCCTCAGCCAGGATATATACCTTGCCATTTACGCGGAGTTTTACATAATCAACCGATGGATTTACGCAGAGGGCGAGATTCGACGGCAGCGTCCACGGCGTCGTCGTCCAAGCGAGGAAATACGCATCCTCATCTTTCACCTTGAAGGTGACCATGGCCGATCGCTCCGTGACATCCTTGTAGCCCTGAGCGACCTCGTGGCTCGAAAGCGGGGTGCCGCAGCGCGGGCAGTAGGGAACGACCTTATAGCCCTTATACAGGAGGCCCTTGTTCCAGATTTCCTTGAGCGCCCACCACTCGGACTCGATGAAGTTGTTCTCGTAGGTGATATACGGATTGTCCATATCCGCCCAGAAGCCGACGACATCGGAGAATTCTTCCCACATGCCCTTGTACTTCCAAACCGATTCACGGCACTTCTTGATGAAGGGCTCGATACCGTACTCTTCAATCTGTTCCTTGCCATTGATGCCAACAGCCTTCTCTACCTCCAGCTCAACCGGAAGCCCATGAGTATCCCAACCAGCTTTGCGCAGGACCTTCTTGCCCTTCATGGACTGGAAGCGCGGCAGCATATCCTTGATGACGCGGGTCAGAACATGGCCGATATGGGGCTTGCCGTTAGCCGTCGGCGGGCCATCATAGAATGTGAACGTATCGCAGCCTTCGCGCTGGTCGATAGCTTTCTGGGCAATGTTGTTGTCTTTCCAGAACTTCAGGACTTCCTTCTCCCGTTCCACGAAGTTCAGGTTGGTGTCTACCTTACTGTACAAAGCGGATTCCTCCTCATAATAGAAAAAGCCTGCATCCCAAAACAGGATGCAGGCTGTAATACCTACACTAAAACCACCTATTTTTCACGTACCATCATACGCTATTCCGTAACGGGGAATACCGGCCCGGCCTAATCGTCGTCTTTCAGCCTGCTGCTCCGAAGTGATTTTCCGCTTTCCCTACTCGTTCCCGGCTCTCACCTGCCCCGGTTCGCTTCAACTTTCTGTAAAAGCATACTCTCTTCATCCACGCATTTACATGTTAACATGACATATTTTACCATAGGCGCGAACAGATTTCAAATGATATTTTCCCCAGTGGAATAAAAATACTTCCTGATTTGACTTTGGCAAAATGGGAAGTATGGCGTTATAATGGAGGATGAATTTAATCTATTTTTCAGGAGGCTATACATGCATCAGTATTTGTTTTTTATAGGTGACTTTCCCGTTCGCGCTTACGGACTGGTCTTGTCGCTTTCCATTATATTGGCTACCGGCGTCGGCTATTTTCTCGTAAAAAAAGAAGGCCGCGGCGATGAAAAATATCTAATAGACCTTGGCATCTACTGCGGAATTGCCGGTCTTATTGGAGCCAGACTGTGGGATGTATTCTTTTTTGACTGGGATTATTACAGCCATCACCTTACCGAACTATTCAACGTTTGGCAAGGGGGCATGGCCATCCAGGGCGGTATCTTCCTCGGTGTACTGACCGGAGTCCTCTATTGCCGCCACCATAAGCTGGACACGGTCCATCTCATGGATGTATTAGCTCCTGCTATCATCCTCGGCCAGGCACTTGGCCGCTGTGCCAATCTCTTGAACGGCGATGCCTTTGGTGCCCCCACCGGCAGTTCCTTCGGAATCGTATACCCTGCCACCACCCTTGCCGCTCATACCTATGGCGCCCAGCCCCTTTGGCCCGCCGAAATCTGGGAAGGTCAGCTGGATATGGTTATCTTCGCTTTACTCTTAATGTTCCGCTGCACCAATCATGCAAAAGGACAGTGCTTTGCCCTCTACGTCATGCTCTATAGTGCAGCTCGTTTCACATTAGAATTTCTGCGGGGGGATTATGCCGAAAAGGTCTTGGCCTTCATGACCAGTGCCCAAACCACCAGCTTCATTGCCTTCACCGTTGCCCTGCTTATCTTTTTGTATTTGAGTTGGAAAAAAGCCTCTTCTGCCCCGAACACTTGACTGTCATCCATGCGATAAACTATAATATAAATAAGTATGTATTGACAGAAAAGGAGCGAAAAATATAGTGAAAATCTTAGCCCGTCATTTAACGGCCGATTTATTCAACTGCAAAAACAATAAACTTACTGATATAGAACTCATAAAAACGATGCTCGACGATGCTCTTGCCGACAACAATCTCAAGGTCATCGATACGAAAATCCAGCAATTAGACGAAGATCATAATTTGCTTATGGCTATCCTGCCCGATGGTCATATCACCCTTCATATCTACGCGGATCTTAAATATGTTGCCCTGGATATTTTCCTCTGTCAGGAAGATGCCGAGCCGGATAAGCTCTCCAAGGAAATCCGCAACTTCTTCAAACCCGACAAGACGAAAACCACCGTTTTAAAACGTGGCAATTTTGGCAACGCTAAGGAAATCAAGCCGAAAGTAAAAACCAAGGTTGCGCCTCTGCGTAAGATTCATAACACCGGTGCCAAGGTTATCCGCATCTTAGCTAGAAGAAATCATCAATAAGACATGTATAAAAAGCAGCTAACTAGAAATGAGTCAGCTGCTTTTTATTGTGCGGATTTTATACAACGGACAAAACATTGCAGACACAAAAAAAGCGAGCCACCAGCTCGCTCAATCATGACTATGTCAACTCAAAACTATACAGAAGAAATTCGAACATTTTAGATGAAAAGTTAAGCCCTCGACTTATTAGTATTGGTCCGCTACATGCCTTACAGCACTTCCACTCCCAACCTATCTACCTTGTCTTCTTCAAGGAGTCTTACTAGATTAACTCTATGAGATACTTCATCTCGAGACGGGCTTCACGCTTAGATGCTTTCAGCGTTTATCCCTTCCGGACGCAGCTACCCAGCTATGCTTCTGGCGAAACAACTGGTACACCGGCGGTCCGTCCACTCCGGTCCTCTCGTACTAGGAGCAACC
>FNCM01000023.1 GCA_900100835.1 Selenomonas sp. WCT3
GCAATGACATCAGTGCGGGAGAGTTTCAATATGAACATGAGGCCGTTCACATCGGCCTGGAAAAGTCCTCCGGAGACTGCTGCTGCAGTCTCTTTTTTCGTACCAAGCCATTTTTGTGAAAGTGTATCATTCTTTTTTCCTCTGACTAAGCCAGTGCGACACAACTATCGACAGTAGTAATGAAACTGTTGTCAAAAAGACTGGATGACTTGTTCCCCAAAGCTCAATGTTCCCATAAGCAACGTACATCATACCTCTCCAATCCCCTACTAACATAACAATCTGTGCCCATTTACTACTAATGACAATAGATGCAAGTACATTGAGAGCTGCTAAGTCAAATTGATGCGTGCTTGCCCAGCGATTCATTTCTTCATGCAGTTTTCTTATTCTGCCAGCCATACTATCGGCTCCTTTTTTGGTATTTCGGAATAACGATTCCATTTTTATCATTACCATACAAAAATCTCATTATTCCGTTTCTGGATAAAATATAACAACAAGCACCTTTCAATTTTCCGATGTGGCGAGCTGGATGTGAGCCTTCCCCTGCGCATGGAGGCGTGGTGTCGATTGACGACGTGGACGCGGAGGCGTCCACCCAAGGAAACGGACACCCGTGGCCTGTGGGAAGGTTGCGGCGCGGCAGGGCTTGGCGGCTGCGTAGTGCGGCTGAGTGGATGAAGGGCTCCTACCTGTGCGGGAACAACGCGACGACTGGAGCGTCCGCACAGGCAGGAGCCGTGAATCCCGAACGCCAAACGCAGTCAGCCGCCAAGCTCTGCCGCGCCCCTCCAATCGTGGCACTCATGGCGAGCCGTACTTGCGGCGTCTTGGGCGAAGTGGACAGCAAAGCTGTCCACCCGAGCACTATGACGCTTTTGACTGTTCAGCGTTGATTGGTCAACCTTCGGGCAGGAGCCGGCATCAGCCGACCGCAGCGGAACGGAGCCTGGGCGCAGTGCAGCGGAGGGCGGTTCATGCCGTGTCCTGCCCGCGGCAGTCGTGGCGAGTCTGCCGCATGATGATCCGTCGCAGTCTATGGCCATGCGCCGCCAGATGGGGCGGGCTCACGGACGAGCCCGCTGACGGGAGCTGGACGCGGCCACCTGTGGGAGGTTCTCGAAAGCGGATTCTTTTCGATAACCGTGTCTATCGGACGTGTGAGGGGCAGCCCGTAGGGTGCTCACTTCCGATAGACGTAAGGCGGTTATCGGAAGGAATCCAAGACGGATGGCCATGCGTAAGACGCTGGAATACCCGCAGGGCAGCTTGAGCATGCCGCAGCACGTCCCTTCCTATATGCCACGATGTTGACTCGTCAAATTGACCAGTCAAATCCCTCTGCACGGCAGGCGGCTGACCGAGGACAGGCCAGCGGCGGGCGCACTCCCTGCACGCCGTCACGAGCAGCACCGCACGGCGGGAGCGTAGCGGACGCGGTGCGCCAGCGCAATATGAGGGCCACGAAAGGAACTACTGGCCGCGAGGTTGCTGTGACGCTGCCGCAAAAAGCAGGAGCACGCAGGCACTTCCGGCGGCACATGGCAACGTCGCGGCCAGCCTCTCTTGGGAAGTTTGCAGGGCTGGGAGGGTGGGCGCGCCGTAGTAAGGGATGCCCCGATGTAGACTGCCGTAAGGAGACGCCCACCCGGCGGCGTTCCTGCTTTGGTGGACGCTGACGCTTCTGTCTATCTTCGACCGCCGTTAGCTGCAGCGTCCACGTCGCAGAGGAACACCGCTCCCCACCCTTTTGCCGCTCCCCATGAGCAGAATTGACCGATCAGTCCTGCCCCTCGTTACTGGTTCGGGTGTCGCTCCTTTGGTGGACGGCCTAGCCGCCGTCCACGTCGTCAGCGACACTTGGCGGGACGTGCTGGCGCACCTCCCGCATCGCACATCGCGGCATCCGCAGGCCGTTCCGTTGTCGTTCATCCGTGATAACCCTAGGGGAGGCACTGAGGGCAGGGGGCCGTCTCTGCACGTGGACGCATCCGCGTCCACTCTCCGCCCCCTTTCCCCCTACGGCCCCGACAGGCGGGGCCTACCCCCTTTCCCCCGTTTTCCTGCCCTGCGGTTCTGCTGCTCCTCGGGCAGGAATGGGGAATTGGTGCCGCGGATAGGGGGACAGGGGGCTTGGCAGCCCTCCCTGCGGTCGGGACGACTACGGCGTCCAGCGAGAGCGGTGCGGGATAGCTCGCGCCGCCGTACCCCCTGCCCTCAGTGCCTCGATGTTACCTCATGGGCTAGTCGTTGCCTGCTCGTCGATACTTCCCACCAGCAGGCGTCCAATCGCTCGGGTGGACGGCACGCCGTCCACTTCGCGCTAGACGCTTTCCGTTCCTCTCGATAAGGGCGCGACAGAGCCAGGCGGCTGACTGCGTTTGGCGTTCGGGGCTCAGGTCTCCTGCCCCGTCGGGGGCTCAATTCTTCGCCCTGTTTCCGACGGCGTAGGAGCACTTCGCCCACTCAGCCGCACTCCGCATCCGCCCGGCACTGCCGCGCCGTACAAGCTCCCCATGGCCACGGGTGTATGTTCCTTTGGTGGACGCCTCCGCGTCCACGTCGTCACACACACCGCGCATCCATGCGCTGGGGAAGGCTCGCATCCGGCTCGCCACGATTATCGGAAACGCCTCTTCGTTCCCCTCTCAAAAGTGTAACGATAATTAAATACAAATACACTATGATATTGACCGGTCAATTCTTGCGTCAAATAACGCAGCTGATATATCCTTCAAAGCATATACTAAGTAATACTTTTTATATACTCAGTATACAAAAATTCCACATAATCCCGAATCTATGCTATACTAAAAAGGCCACAGCCCTCATCAAGCTAATCCGGCAAGGGAGGGAGGTTGACCAACGTGTTTACACCAAATTTACTGCTTGAGCTGCTTATCAGCATCCTTGGGAGCATTCTCGGGACACTGATCTTGCAGATGCTGGGGCTGTAAGTAAGCGCAGCCACTGTGGCACCAGCGAGGCACGCCAATCATCACGGCGCGCAAAAAAGCCCTTGGGTCATCACTCCCAAGGGCTTTTTCAATGGTTGACCTGTGTCAACACCAAATTACTATATTCATTGTAGCATCATCTTACCCGGTCGTCAATAAAGACAGCACAGGCCGATGCTTTTTAGTTGTATCACTAATTAAATATCGATACATCATACCTGCCTACAGTATTATATACTAAGTAATACTATCTATATACATATCGATACTTATTATATAAAAAGTATTACTTTATGTCCTCAAGTACGTAGCGTTTCTCGCGCACGTAGTCGGCAATAATCATGTTCAGGGCGCTGTTGTTGGACATGCCCAGGGCTCGGTTTATTTCCGTAAAGGCCGCATAGGTTTCCGAGTTGACCTTGGCCGAAATCTGCTTGTCTTTGCCACTGGAGGATTTTGTCTGCTCGGTCATCCGCACGACAACCGGCGTTTTTTTCTCGGCTGAGGCGTTCGCCTCCGTCTGCCGTTCCCGTTCTTCGATTTTATCAATCAGTCTTGCCATATCCGTTCTCCTTATATACTAAGTAATACTTTCTATATGCTTGCTAATACTATTTATATAATAAGTATTACTTTTGAATCTTATCTGCAATGTTCTTGTAGACCCCCGATACTTCCGCGCCTTTATTCGCCAGGACTATCGGCAGTCCTTCGATAAGGCGGCGGTTCACTTCGACGGTGTCTTTGACGACGCCGAGCACGTTGTAGTTTTTCTTCAAGAGCTCCAGTACGTCACGATGGTCGTTGGACGAGCCTTTGTAAAGCGTCGCGATAACCCCGCGAAACTCCAAGTCGGGGTTGAGAGACCTTGCGCCGTCGCCGGACCTTATGCCCTCGATGGTCTCCATCAATGCCTTGAGGCCGCGATAGGAAAGGTAATCCGTCTTGGATGGCACGATGACTTCATTGGCAGCCGTCAGTGCATTGCGCAGCAGCGTGCCGAGCTGCGGCGGACAGTCAATAAAGCAGTAGTCAAAATATGGCGTCAGCTGCTCCAAGGCCGTATAGAGGCGGACATCCGAGTTACGCGTGCCGATGAGGTTGCCCTCTTTGACCGCCAGCTCCAGGTCTGACGGCAGCAGGTACAGATTCTCAAGACCTGTCGCATCGACGGTAAAGCAGCACTCCGCCGGATTTATCTGCTTATGCTTGTCGGTCTCGAACAATGCGCAGATGTTGTATTTTTCCATATTGCCCGTTCCCGGCTCCAGCCCGCAGCTGATAGTCAGGGATGCCTGCGGATCAAGGTCTATCATCAGCACCCGATTTTTCTTCGAGGCCACCGCCTTGGCCGCCGCCAGATTGTAAGTCGACGTCGTCTTGGCCACGCCGCCTTTTTGGTTTGCTATCGCTATGATTTTCATTCTTCTGCCCCTCATGGTATATGATAAGTAATACTTTTTATATACTAACTATATCAAATCATCCCTAACTAGGCAATAGTTGACGCGTCAAATTTGACCGGTCAAAAAAAACGGCAGCCCGAAATCTACGGACTGCCGTTCCTGCTATAATGGATGTAATCCATAACGCTACTGGAGGTGTTTTCTATGGTATCTCTTATCGTGGCCATCTTCATGATCTTTTGCGGTCTTTGCTTTTTCCTTGGTATCGTCTACGGCCTACTCAAAATAATCTGCCCAGCACTCTTCCGCCTCTACAAATACCTGCGCGGCTAGTCTCAAAACTGTACTTGTAATTAAATATCGATACATTTCAAGGCACGCCACACCGTCCATCTTCCCGTCACTTTCGGGGCGCACTCCCCCTTAGAGGCTACGTCTCTTTGCCCGAACCCCTCAGCACTCTTGATGTTTTTGGAATTTAGCTGTTGACTTTGCTCGTACCCTATGTTAGGACGGGTGGTGAGTTCTGAGCAGAGGCGCCCCTGCCCTATGAGAGTAGCAGGGGCGAAGTTTGGACGGTATGGAGCCGCCGTCGCTTTCGTTACCCATGAACAACCTTCCCGCCGTATGGCGGTAGACCCACGGTCTGCCTTTACATCTAGGCACATCACTTGTGCCGTTGGTTGCCTGCCTCCTGCCAGCCTTGCAGCTGACATCGGGGGATGTTGCCATCCCCGTCCTGCGCTCGTGAGACGCATCACAGTACGGTTTAGCCCCGGGCACGAACCCCGGGGCATCAGACGAAGGAATCGCACCCCCGCCGCATCGTGGAAGTAACGCCACCCTCTAACGGCCAGTACACCGGCTGATTAGGCCGTCCGGTTATATTCGCATGATTTGCCGCTCAACATGACCCCTCCGCGCGGCAGCATGCCTTATGATCCGTCGATTCCTGTACCTAAATTACCCGATACCTAAATTCACGCACGAAAAAAGCACCTGCTCCACCGGAGCTGGGTGCTAAATGTTCCGCGACACAGTTATGTCTGTATAGGTTGACACTTGACGAGTCAAAATCTATACGATATAATCGAACGTAGAAAAGAGCTGTGGTTTACGTTTGTGCCGTGAACCATTTAGCGGAAGTCTTGTGGATTGCCGTCCATAGGACTTCTTTTTATTTTCCCGATATATTTACATTTTTATGTTAGACTTGATAATCCCATCCTGTTATGCACAGGTCTGCTGTCGATAACTCTTATCTGCAAACTATCATAGCATGATTGCGGTTAATACGTCAACTGTCTGCAAGCGGCAGACATCCCCCGAATAGGCGGCAGGTATAACACTTTTGATGTTGTATAATTCCTGCGTTTACCCGCAATTTTCAAAACACCGTAAGGCTATATACGCCAAAGCCCCGTGATGCTTTTCACGGGGCTTTTCTTGTACGATTTTCCTGCCCGCTCTGCGGGTCGTAAATCGGTATCGACACGGCAGTGATATATCACGCTATATCAAGTTATGCCAGATAGGCATCATAAAATTTTTTTTGATTTTTCACGACTACTTGCTCTCCCGCTCCTGCCGTTTCTCATCCATGTCGATGACATTGCCCATGTCCTCCTGCATCCACCGCCCGACGGCAGCCTTGGAATCCTCGTTGAGGTGAGTGTAGATGTCCATCGTGACATTTATCGTCGAATGGCCCAGCTGCTCCTGTATGTCCTTGAGGTCGAATTTCTTGCTGTCCTTCATGCGGGAGGCGAGGTCATGCCGCAGCATGTGGAAGGTCGTGCGGATGCCAAGGCGTTTTCTGACCCGCGCATAGTATGACGAGAAATACGCGGGGCTGATGAAGGCTCCCGCCTTACGCGTAAATACTAAATCGGGATGCTCCCAATGCCCCGCCTCCAGCCGCGCGATTCCCTGCCGGTGCCGGTATTCGGAAAGCTCCTGGCATAATGCCCGCGGGATATAGATACGGCGGCGGCTCTGCTCGGTCTTGGGCTCCGTGAGCATGACTTTGCCGTCGGTATTGACGAGGCCATGACTTACTTCCAGCCAGCCCTCTTCAAGGTTGATGTCGCTCCAGTGCAGGGCCAAAAGCTCGCCACGTCTAAGCCCTGTCATGAACTCGGTCAGCAGGATTTGCCGCCAGCAAGGAAACGGCGTCGCCGCCTCCAGCAAAGCGTCCCGCTGTTCCTTGGTAGGCCGCACGAACGGCTTTTTCTGCGGTCGGCGCGGCAGGTTGAGGTCATCGGCAATATTGGCAGGAATCAGCTTGAGTTTTGCCGCCCGCCCAAAGGCCATGCGCATGACGACGCGGAAATACCGCGCCCGCTCGTAATGATCGAAAAACCTGCGGTTGATGATGTTCTGCAGGTCAAATTCCGTCACGAACGCCAGCGGCATCGTGCCGATATACTCCTTGGCCACGCGAATCATAAAGCCGTAGCGCTCCCCGGTCGTCATGCGGATATGGGGCTGCGAATAGGTCGTAAACCACCGGTCCAGCCACTCTCCTGCCGTCAGCTGGTCGGCAAGCAGGGCCGTCGTATTCATATACCTCTCCTTGAGGGCCGCAAGGTTTTTCAGCGCCTCTTTCTGCGTAAAGCTGCTTTTCGTGCGCCGCACCGGGCGGCCCGTCCGGCCATCAAAACCGACCGTCAGCTGCGCAATCCAACGGTCACGCTTTTTGTCCTTATAGATTGACCCTTCGCGCGGCCCCCGGCGCGTCTTCTTTCTCCGTCCCATGCCAGTCCCCCCTTCATTCCGCTTCTTTCTTCATACTCACGAGCACCAGCTCCACGGCCTTGCGCTGTTCGGGGGTAAGGATAGCCAATTGATCCATAACCCTGTGATTGACAGTATCGCGGTTCACGCCTAAAAGATAATCGACCGTCACATCGAAAAACGCCGCCAGATGCGGAAACCGCTCGACGCTCGGGAACGACCGCCCCTGCTCCCAATTGGAATAGGTGCGGACAGGAACGTCCATAATGGCCGCCATTTCCTGCTGCGTCAGATTTACCTCCTTCCGCAGCATCTTGAGGCGAATCGGAAACACGTTATCCGCCCCGTCTTTCGCTCTCTGTATGGCCAGCCCCTCGAACCTTTCCCGCAGGTCGGGGCGCAGTATTTCGACATCTTTTGTCTCTTGACCGGTCAAATTTGACTGGTCAATTGTTTTGTCGTCCTTCATGTCATCCAAACCACCTTTCAGCCCTATTGTACCACAAATGCACCATAACATGCGTTATAAAACAATTATATGCCGTATTTTCTGACAGTTATAGACATTAAAATTACATAGTAGTATAATTAAAACGTCGAACAAATACAGAACACTATACAATACGACTGCAAAAAAGGAACGTGAAACAGTCGCAGCGAGGTAAATGCCTATGGACAATCAAGAAAAAATCCTGCTCACTATCCACGAATTTTCCCACATGACCGGCATCGGCGAAAAGACGGCCCGCCGCCTCTCGCATGTCCGTGGTTTCCCCGCCCTGCGCGTCGGACGGCGTATCATGATACACCGCACCGCCGCCGACAAATGGCTGGCCGAATGCGCCATCCACCAGGACAACTGCCTGCCCTCCCTGCATTAACAAAAGGAGTTGACGATATGGGGAAAACGGACTACGCACACTACCACGGACGCACCGCATTAGATTGTCAGATGCTCGAAATCTACCGCTTGGCGAGGATACCAATCGGCATCGACGCTTCGCGCATGCTGGCATTAGTCAACGGCAAACCTATTGCCAAAGTCGTTCCCGCCAACGAGGAAGGAGACTGTGTATGGATAGCATCGTCGTCACTATTGACTACCCGCAGGCTGTTCACATCGGACAAAGCCTTTCTCTCAGCCTTATCACGGGGCACGCGGCTATCTGCCCCGAAAAAGACATTGCTGACCGTTGGCAAGCCTTACTGACCCGCCCCCGCCCCTTGACCCTGCCGCTCTATCTCCGGCAGGAGGCGGGCGGCTTTACGGCCCATGACGTTCTCATGATCGTCATGGCCATACAAAAATTCGGTAATCCTGCCTACGCCAGACTATGGGGACAGGTCTACACCTACCTGACGTGTATTGCCGCCGCGAAAGTGCCAGCCCGCGTCGTCATCGACCTTGGCACAATTCGCGGGCGTCGGGCATTTATGACCTACATGGATGGCCACGACCACGCCTGCGGCATCCGCCGCCCATCCCAGCCTATGGCGCATAACACCTATCTACTACAAGGAGGAATCCGCTATGCTTTCGCGTAAGGCGCAAAAACTCTATGACGCCATTACCGCCCGCGGCGGCGGCATCGTGGACGAATACCTCATCCGCGACATGACTGGCCTTTCCCATGGCAGCATCGTCGCCGCCCGCCACGAGCTTATCGACGCAGGGCTTTTGACCCTATCCAAGACCTGCCGCAAGATGGTTTACCATTTGACCGGTCAACTGACCCGTCAAAAAAACGAACCTGCGCCGCGCCCTGCCGCTACTCCTATTGCTACTCCTGTCGCTGCTGCTCCCGCTCCCTCTGCGCCCCCAGCCGCCGGCAACCTCTACACCTTTTCTACCATGCCGCATATCACCGGCACATACTGCGATTTCGACGAATGGACGGATGCGCTGATGGACGCCCTTGGCGACTGCCTCGACATCAGCGAAAGCCTTGTCGAAGAGGGAACGTATACCGTCTACGCCCAAGACTACGATCAGGAGGACACCTATCATACCGAAGAAACCGAAGACGGCTTTGTCGTAAACTAACCCGCCCGCGCAGACCATCTGGCCTGCGCTTTTTCTATACTCTGCCAAAAAGGAGGAAACCATGCGAGTATTCCTAAATCCCGGTCATGCCCTCGGCGGCAATCCCGACCCCGGCTGCGTCAATTCCCGCTACCACCTGCGCGAATGCGACCTTGCCATTACCTACGGCAGCCTCTGCGGCAAATACCTCGAAGCCGCGGGCTTGGAAGTAAAGCTGCTGCAAAGTCACAACCTCTACGGCGAAGCGCCCGGCTATCCCTGCGTCGTGGACGCCGCCAACCGCTGGCCCGCCGACCTCTTCCTCTCCATCCACGTCAACGCGGGCGGCGGCAGAGGTGCCGAAACCTACTGCTATAACTTCGGCGGCAACGGCGAAACACTCGCCCACTGCATCCAGCGCCAGCTCGTAGAAAGTCTCGCGCCCATCGACGGCGGCTACGCCGATCGCGGCGTCAAGGCGCATCCAAGTTTCTGCGTCCTGCGTAATACCACCATGCCCGCTGTCCTCGTGGAGACAGGCTTCATCGATAGCGACGACATCGGCCTCCTTACCCAGCACGGCGACGAAATCGCACGAGCGCTGGCAAGAGGTGTCACAGACTACGAGCAGGAAATCTAGTATCAAACATTAGCTCTCTTTTTTATGAAAAGTCTTGACAAAAATCTCCAAAGCTGCTAAGCTGCTTATATCGCGTTTTTTGTATATAAATTGATATATTTATATATATTTGTTTTGGAGGACTATTAATGTATCGTTTAGGTGAGCTCTTTTCAGGCCCCGGCGGGTTGGCCTGCGGAGCTATGACTGCCCATGTGCCAGGACATGATGACTTAAAGATTGTCCATGCTTGGGCTAATGATTTTGACCCGTCAACTTGTGAAACCTACCGTCACAACATCTGCAAGAATGATGCTGACACAAGCGTATATTGTGGCGACGTTCGCAAACTGGATATCAGTAAAGATAACCCATTATTCAAGGATAACCCGTTCAATGCCTTTGCATTCGGCTTTCCTTGCAATGACTTTTCAACCGTAGGAGAAAAGAAAGGCATCCACGGCACATATGGCCCTCTTTTCTCTTATGGTGTCAAAGTTCTGAAACTATTTCAGCCAGACTGGTTCGTCGCTGAGAACGTCAGCGGCCTCTCTAGCGCCAATGATGGTGGAACCTTCCCCATGATTCTCAGGGAAATGCACGGGGCAGGATACCAACTCTATCCGCATCTTTATAAATTTGAGGAATATGGTGTACCTCAAGCCCGCCATCGTATTATTATTGTCGGCATCCGCAACGACATTGATAAAATCTTCTACCCCCCTGCACCAACAACGCCAGATCCTAAACAGTATAAAACCTGCAAACAGGCACTGGAAGAAAAACCAATACCAAACATCAACAACGAAATGCCACGCATGACCCAGCGCGTTGTCGAACGCTTGAAACTCATTGGCGAAGGCGAGAACGCTTTTAATGCTCCGGCATTAAAAGAACGCCCTGACCTGCAATTAAAAGTCAAAGGTGCAAAAATCAGTCAGATATACCGCCGACTTGATTCTAAGCGTCCATCGTACACCGTTACTGGTTCCGGCGGCGGCGGTACACATATCTATCACTATAAAGAGAATCGAGCACTCACGAACCGTGAACGTGCTCGTTTACAGACATTCCCCGATGACTTTGAATTTAAAGGAACCAAAGAAAACGTCCGTCGTCAGATTGGCATGGCTGTCCCCTGCGATGGTGCACGTCAGATTTTTGAGGCCATACTCAAGACTATGGGCGGAATCGACTATCCGCATCTCGATAAATGCAATATTGATTTCAAAAATAAATAATAATAGGAGTAGCAATTTCTTTGCTACTCCTATTATTATGCTATAATCTCCATAGAGGTGATTACAATGCTACTTTCTCATGATTTAGAAGAACCTGTATTATACGACCCAGCACGAATGACCGGCTTAAACTGCAACCATCTTGCCATCGTAACCGGCTTTACTGACTGCGACATGATTTCCCAACATTTTATTCAGCTACATGATGAACGCGGCAAAGCAGACGGATTTTCTAAAGAAATCAAAATTGATATTATCTTAGGCATGTATAAGGGTGCCGGAATTACGCTTCGCAAACATCGTAATATCATGCAAACATTAAATAGAATCAATGCTATTGATAAACATATGAGCATCAAATGCCGATATATATATAAAAATGCCGAAGTACATACAAAGCTATATACGTGGTTAAAAGATGAAAAGCCCATAGCTGCGTATGCAGGTTCTGCTAATTACAGCGTCAACGCCTTTCGTATACGACGCGAAATATTAACAGATTGCGATCCGGCGGAATCATTTGCATACTATAATTCTCTTTTACCCGATACGATTGATTGTTTTGATGAAAACGTTCCTTCTTTGTTAAAACTTACAAATACGTCTATTCCCAACGATGAAATCTCTGAGCTGAACTATGAAAACCTTACCTATGAAGACCTTATCAAACGTCCACCTATTGATATATTGGAAGTTTCTTGGCTTGGCAGAGATGGTTCTGTGGGCGCAACCTCAGGGCCAAACTGGGGTATTCGCCCACGTGAAGGATATATTGATAAAAATGGTATGTATGTAAAATATAACCGTGACAGGAATCAAGCATACATTCCATAT
Organism: Selenomonas sp. WCT3; assembly: GCA_900100835.1. Taxonomy (GTDB): domain Bacteria; phylum Bacillota; class Negativicutes; order Selenomonadales; family Selenomonadaceae; genus Selenomonas_A; species Selenomonas_A ruminantium_E. The sequence continues at coordinate 11,820 of FNCM01000023.1, forward strand.
AATAAATGGCAACGTAAAGAAGGATTTTTCCCCGATAGAAAAAATCCTTCTGATAAAAACTGTCCGCTATTCAAGGCCGTAACCAAGGACGATGGAATCTTTTATATGCGAATGGCACAACAAGGAAATAAAGGCATTCATACAGCAGAATCAAATGCCATATTAGGAAAATGGCTACGCAAAAAACTTCGACTAGAAGATGGCGCATTAGTTACGTTAGATGATTTTAAAAGATACGGTCGTACTTCCGTAAAATTCCTAAAATACGCTGATGATGTTTTTATTATGGATTTTTAAAAAGCCCTTGCTATTGACCGGTCAACTCGGTATTATGACGGTAGATAAGAACTACCTTTCCCATATTCCCATAAAAACCCCACATACGGAATGATGACGACCCTTCTGCTGCTCCGGTATCTGGCGCTTGGCGCTTGATATATAGGGGATTTTCCCCATAGGTCGTCATTCCGCAGCAAAGCCGCACGGCATGACGATCGTGCGGCTTTGTTGCATTTTGAAGGAGGTTTTATCATGGAAACCAAAAAAGAAGATCAGACCTGTTCGCTGAAACTCAAATTCATCAAGGGACAAACGGCGGCAGGCAAGGATGTTTACGCCGTAGTGACGTTCCCGCATGTAAATCCCGAGGTCGCAGATAGCGATGTTTACGAGGTGGCAGCCCTCCTGGGTCGGCTGCAGGAGCGTACCATCAGCGCGATTGTCCGCGAGGACAGTGCATCCTTGATTGCAGTTGGCTGAGCGTAAAGGAGGTATATCATCATGAAGAAAACGCTGATTCTGCTTTTTAACCGTTCTGATGGGAAAACATCGGAGCTGGTGATTTCGGCGCCGCGTGAAGATGTCACGAAAGCGGAGGTAGATGCCTTTGTAACGAAGGTACGGGAAACGAAGTTCTTCCTTATCAACGGTACACAGCTGACATCGCTCAAAAAGGCGTTCATCCGCACGGTTGATGATGCGGAAATCACGGCTTGATGGCGGATGGAGCCATGGAGCAGACAATCCTTACGGCCATATCCGCCGTTGGCTTTCCCATCGTCGTGACGTTCTACCTGCTGACACGATTCCAACGGTCGATGGACAAGTTCACTGAGCAGATTGGCGAACTCGTCAAGGAATTGCAGATGCAGCGCCGCTGACATGGTATAATAAGGTGTATCGCCCTTCCAATTCGCGCGATACGCCAACATATCAAGGCCGCCGTCCCCATGTCGGCGGCCTTATTTATTTGATCCGTCAATTTTGACCGGTCAAACGGACATCTAAAAACTGTAACGATAATTAATTTTCGTTACAGTTTTTCTTGTCTTTTTGAGGCCAGTATGGTATATTATAAGTGTAACGATAATTAATTATAAGTACGCAAGGAGGGTCGTCATGGAAAAGGTAGTAAACAGCGAGTGGGCCGCATCCGAACTGGATCGGCTGCGGCAGGAAAACGACGCGCTCAGACAAGAGCTTGCCAACCTAAAAGGGAAGTCATCCGTGTGGCAAGAAGAACTCCAACGGTTACACGCCGAAAATAAGGAGCTTAGGGCAGAGCTGCAGAAAAAGACCCAGTTCATCCTCAAAGACCAGCAGGAGCGCAACAAGGCCGAATATGACGAGGCTATTCGCCGGGCCGCCTTTGCAAAACGCGGCCCGAAGACCAATGTGAACCTGCATAAGGACATCCTGTTTCGCCGCGATCAGGGCATGTCTATCCGCAAGATTGCCAAGGTACTCGGATGCAGCCCATCCACCGTGCAGCTTGTACTGAAAAAGCGTAACGATAATTAAATATAAGTACAAAAAAGGGGCTGTTGCACGTAATCAACGTGCAGCAGCTCCTTTTCGCATGCAAAAAAACAATCCCGGGGCTTGAATGCCTCGGGATTAAGTGTAGAATTTAGGTATGCACAAACTAAATTCACAGAAAGATTATACGTCTTTCGGAGGGAGTTATCAAGTATCCCTTCCTTTTAATCTTGAATTTCAGATTGGCAAAGATGACCCCGTCCGCCTGCTTCGCTACTGTATTGGAGGTATGGATATAACATCACTGGAGAAGACCTATCAACGGATAGATCGTAATCTGACGACGCCAAGGCAGATGCTGGCCATCCTTGTTTATGCGGGAATGAACCATATCTTCAGCTCACGCAGGATTGAGTGCGCCTGCCAAAGGGACATAAATTTCATGTACCTGCTGGAAGGCAAGCCGGCTGGTGTTCCAGGATCCAGTGCTGCTGAATACCTTCGTCATTCTCGCCACTACGCCTACTGCCATTAATGCGGTGCTGGCCTCGAAGCTATATCAGCTGAGGACGGATCTGGCGGTGTGCTCCTTTATTCTCACCACGTTTTTGTATCTGGTAGTGGTGTTCCCCCTGCTGTTTTTCCTGCTCAAATAAAATGAAAACTGCCCTCGCGCTGAGGGCAGTTTTTTATAAGGCCATTGTTCCAGTTTTGCCGAAGGAAAAACTTCCTCTTGGCCTTTTAACGAGGTGGGAGATATTAACTCGCCGCCTGTTAGTAAGTTACCGCCTCCACTTATAGAAGTGGGGGACATCTTGCACTCGTTATATGGGGGATTTTCAGACCTTGAACTTTGCCACCTGCTGCTTGAGGTTTTCGGCGCCCTGCTGGGAGATGTTGATCTTCTGCAGGATGTCGTTGGCCTTATCTGCCACCAGGGCGATTTTTTCTGCCACGCTGGTGTTGCCTACGGCTCCCTCGTGGGTGGCCTTGGAGATTTCCTCCAGGGCGTTGTTCATGGTCTCTATGGACTCGGCCAGTTCCCTGGAGGTAGTGTTGCTCTTCTGGGCGAAGCCCCTGAGGTAGTCGGCATCTTCACGATATTTGGCGGCTGTCTCGTTGATGAGTTCGTAGTCTTTGCTGACTTTCTCTTCCATGAACTTCAGCAGGCTGAAAGCGCCGCTGGAAAGGTCCTGCACGGAGCCGATGACCTTGTTGGTGAGGCTCTGGATGTTTTCGGCTGTGTCGTGGGACTGCTCGGCCAGTTTCCTCACCTCGTCTGCCACTACGGCAAAGCCACGGCCATGCTCGCCGGCCCGGGCGGCCTCGATGGCGGCGTTCAGGGCCAGCAGGTTGGTCTGCTCGGCAATCTGGGTGATTTCTCCTGTGAGGCTGTTGATCTGTTCCACCACCTTGGCGGATTCGATGGCTTCTTCCACGGCGGTTTTGGTGGTATTGTAGACCCCCTCCGCTTCTTTGTAGGACTGGGCCATGGTGGACTGGAGGCGGCCAGCCCGCTCTGCCACTTGTCCTGTGTAGTTTTCGCTTTCTTCGGCCCCTTTTGCATTCTCATGGATTTTTTTCACTACCCTGTCGCTGAGGGTTTGGAGATTCATGGTGGAGGCGGCAGTTTCTTCCATGCCGGCGGACATTTCCTCCGTGACTGCGGACATATCCTGGGTGCTGTCGTTGAGGTCGCCTACCAGATGCTGGACTTCCTGCACCATATCGGCGCTCTTGTCTGCCTCGCCCCGCACTTCCCGCAGCACATTCCTGAGGGAGGCCTGCATTTTTTCCAAAGCCTGTACCATGCTGCCCACTTCGTCCTGGCGCTGGCTGAGCTCCGGGGGGATTTCCTGGGTGAGGTCGCCGTCAGCTACGGCATTGAGCTGTTGGACGGAGGTTCCCAGAGGTCCGGCGATGTTCTGGGCGATGTAGGTGGCGGCAGCGATGCCCACGATAAGGCCCAGCAGGATGATGCCTGCGAAAATCTTGATGGTGCGGTCGTAGGTGGCAGTATTGTCCTCGAAGAGCAGCTTGCCCTGCAGCACGTTGTCGGGGGTCAGCACTGCCAGATTGGAGCTGATGGCGCTGACGCCCGAGAGCTCATCCAAGAGCTTGCCCCGGTCTTCCTGGCTCATGCCAAGGGCTTCGGCAGCCTTGACCTTGGACTGGAAGTCGGAGAGGTTCCCTTCCAGGGCTGCGATGGTTTCCTGGGCCCGCTGGCTGCGGTCGATTTCCTTGACCTTATGCACATCATCTTCAATGATCTTCAGCTTGTCGGAGATATCCTTCAGGATGATCTTGCGGTTTTCCACGGTGAAATTCTGCTGCTGCACATAGGAGACATGGGAGATGATGGTCTGCAGCTGGGTATTGGCATCATTGAGATACTGGGTGGTCATGAGGTTGTAGTTGTACATGTCATCAATGGACTGCTTGGCCTGGGAGGTAGCAAAGATGCCTACGGCAGCTACGATGCAGGTGATGAAAAGCATGATGGCGGCCAGCAGGAGAATCTTTATCCTGACGTTTAAATGATTCATGATGACCCTCCTTATCTGAACTGGGAAATGTTATCCCTGGTGATTTCCGTAAAGGGCACCTTCACGTCATCGGTGGGGGCGGTGCCACTCAGGGACTTCTGCAGGAGGCCTGCGATGGCTTCGGCGGTCTTGTCTGCGTCCTGCTTGACAGTCTGGCTCATATCGCCGGCGGCAACTGCCTTGAGGGCATCGTCCACGGCATCGACGCCGGAGATGAGGACGCCGGACTTGCCGGCAGCCTTCAGGGCGTGCAGGGCGCCCAGGGCCATGTTGTCATTGCCGCACACGACAGCATCTATCTGGGGATAGATCTGCAGCCAGAGGGTCATGTCCTTCAGCCCCTCGGCCTCGCTCCAGTTGGCATCGGCCTTGGCCAGCAGCTGGATGTCCGGGCGCTTGTCCAGGCAGGCTGCCTTGAACCCTTCCCAACGGGCTATGGCGCCGCTCTGGCGGCTTTCGCCCATCAGATAGACAACCTTCGCGCCCTGAGGCAGGTGCTTGGCCATATACTCGCCCTGGAGCCTGCCGGCCTGGGCTTCATCGGAAGCTACGTTGGCAAAGGTACCGCCGTTCAGGTCGCGGTTGGTGGCGATGACAGGGATGCCCGCTTCATTGGCCTTTTCCACGGCGGGGATCACGGCATTGCCGTCCACTGCCAGCAGCACGATGGCGGCAGGCTTTTCTTCAATGGCTGCCTTCAGCTGGTCAATCTGCAGGTTGGGGTCGCCGTTGGCATTGAGGAATTCCACCTCTGCTCCCTGCATGCGGGACTTCACTCCTTCGTACAAGAGCCCCGTAAAGCCTGTGGCATCGGCGTGGGCGACAAAGTAAACCTTCTGCCCCGCGCCACCCTGGGAGCCGCACCCCGGCAGGGTCAAAAGGGCCAGCATACCGCAGGCTGCGGCAGCTGCCTTGAACATCTTCTTCATGGAGAGACACCTCTTTCCTTATGAGTACCGCAATCCAGCTCTTTTGAGCATAACGATAATTATACGACGTTATTATTCTGCATGAGGGTGATGGTTTCCTTTTGTCAAATGAAAAAGATGTGAAAATATAGCCTCCCCGGCAAGGGGAGGCTGGAATCAGTGGCCCAGGGTCATCTCGATCTTCTGGACTGCCGCTGCTTTTTCTCGCATGGCAGCAGAGCTCAGGTGCTGCCAGATGCGGTGGACTTTTTCTGTGTATTCTTTTGGGGAAATGTGGTTTTCCTTCTGTTTTTCTATGTAAGTTTTGATGGTGCAGTGGAACTGCTCATTCAGCTGTACCTGCCTGAGGGACAGCAGCACCTGCAGGTTGCTGTCCACCAGATAGAGATGCAGGGTCTTGTCCTGCAGGATCTCTTCTGTGGGCCATTCCTCCGGTTTCAGCAGGGCAAGGCCTAAGGGGGCGTCTCCCCAGCCTTCCTTGAAGATGCCGTCTATCTGGTACAGGAAGAACAGCACCCCGTCCTCCTCATAAAGGGCCAGCTCCATCTTCCCCGTGCGGAAGGCCTCCCAGGCAATGACATCAGTGCGGGAGAGTTTCAATATGAACATGAGGCCGTTCACATCGGCCTGGAAAAGTCCTCCGGAGACTGCTGCTGCAGTCTCTTT
>FNCM01000004.1 GCA_900100835.1 Selenomonas sp. WCT3
CCCGTCTCGAGATGAAGTATCTCATAGAGTTAATCTAGTAAGACTCCTTGAAGAAGACAAGGTAGATAGGTTGGGAGTGGAAGTGCCGTAAGGCATGCAGCGGACCAATACTAATAAGTCGAGGGCTTAACTTTAATCTAAAATGTTCGATAAGATTTCTTCTGTATAGTTTTGAGTGGACATAGTTCATTCAAAAGAATATCTGGTGACGCTGGCTATGTGGTTCCACCTGTTCCCATACCGAACACAGTAGTTAAGCACATATACGCCGAAAGTACTTGTCTGGAGACGGACTGGGAGGATAGGGAGTTGCCAGTTAAAGCAAAGCATTCACGATTGTGGATGCTTTTTTTGTGTATTGCTTTTCATTTCGTTCGAAATACGTTATCATAATAGTAGTGTAACTATGAATCTTTGGGGAGAAGGGATTGATAGACAATGCTACGCCTTTCGGTGAAAAATCTCAAGCAAGGCATGATAATCGCACAGAGTATCTATAATCAGCATGGTGCTTGCTATTTAGTAAAGGGGCAGCCTATTACCGATGAATATATCCGCCAGCTGGAGAAAATCGGTATTCCAACGGTTGCAGTTACTTCTGCTAATCCTAATTTCCATTTGATGCCGCCTGAAGACATTGTTCAGGAAAAAACACGCATCAATGCAATCGAAAAGGTTTATGATACCTTCCAAAGTGTCGAGGAAAAGGGACAGCTGGATATAGATGCTATGCAGGGAGTTTCGGAAAATATTATTTTCGATCTCATTGACCGCCGTGAGAATCTCGTTCAGCTGACGGATATTCGTCTTCATGATACGTATACTTTTGCTCACAGCGTAAATGTAGCAATTTTGTCGGCAATGCTTGGGATGCTTTGTCACTATACAAAACAGGATTTGTTGTTGTTGACTTTAGGGGCTCTCTTGCACGATTTAGGGAAAATCAATGTCCCGGCAGCTATTCTGACAAAGACAACGGGGCTTTCGGATGAGGAGTTTTCCATTGTCAAGCGTCACCCTTTGGATGGTGCGAAGCGCATTAAAGATATGGAACTGAGTCTGCCGTCGCCGGCGATTCTGGCAGCCATAGCATCGGAACATCATGAACATATCGATGGGCATGGTTATCCGCGGGGGCTTAAGGACAAACAAATTCATCGCTATGCAAAAATCGTTGCAATTGCCGATGTGTATGATGCATTGACCAGTGAGCGTCCGTATAAAAAGGCTTATACGCCTAATATTGCTTATAACATCATGAGAACTGTTAATCAAGGGCAGTTTGATCAGGATTTGCTCAAGTTGTTCTTTAATAATATCTCTCTTTATCCGACGGGCACGGTGCTCAAGACGATTTACGGGTATGGCATTGTCAAGGAATGCACTTTCGGCAAGACGGAGACGCCGACCGTGGTCCTCTTTGCCGATGAGGCTGCCAATATCCTCAGTGTTCCCCATCCGGTTGACTTGTCAAAGGATCCTGCGGGCAATCAGGCAATCGAAATGGTTATAAATGACAATGACCTGCGTCATTTTATTCATGAAATCAATATTGACCCATCCATTTATTTGGTTTGATGGAATCTTTCGAAAAGGCCGTTTCTGTTTGCGGAGAGGGCCTTTTTTTGTTATACTAATGGGGTTAAAATAAAAGCTAAGGAGCGCGATGGGATGCGGCAAAAACGCAGACAGAAACGCAGTTATAAGCGTATCAAAATGGTATTGATGCTGCTGTTAGTGATACTGGTGGCTGTCATGGGAGTTGTCTGGGGACAGCATGTAAAAGAACATAACCAGTCGGGAATTGATGCGGCGATAGCCGATGATGAGATTGTCCATGTGATGATTCTGGGCATCGACAGCCGGCAAGGCGATACCGGCCGCAGTGATACCATGATGGTGACCGCTGTTGATACGGATAAGGGAAAAGCCGCACTGATGTCGGTGCCGCGTGATACGCGGGTGCCGATTGAGGGACATGGCTACGAAAAAATCAATCATGCCTATGCCTATGGTGGTCAGGAGCTCACGCAAAAATCTGTTGAGTCTTTGCTAGGCGTAAAAATTGACCACTATGTGTTGATTAATACCACGGCCTTTGAGCGCATCATCGATGCACTGGGTGGGGTGGATATCAATGTGGAAAAGCGCATGCATTACGAAGACCCTTGGGATGATAACGGTGGTTTGGTTATCGACCTTTACCCTGGGGAGCAGCACATGGATGGCAAGAAAGCAATCCAGTATGTGCGCTATCGCGATGGTGAAGGCGATATCGGCCGCATAGGTCGTCAGCAGAAATTTGTCAAGGCATGTCTGGCCAAGATGATTTCGCCACAGATGCTGCCAAGACTTCCCAAATTGATTGAGGAAATCAATTCGGCGGTTACGACGGATATGTCGCTTGCGGAGCTGCTGCGTTTTGCCAAGCTTATGAAGAGTGTTCATGACAATGGACTTACGGCACAGATGGTACCAGGTCAGCCGGCTTATCTTCAGGATGTCAGCTATTGGATTCCGGACATTACGGATTTACGGCAACTCATCATGGAGGAGCTAGGTCTTGCGTTATCGGATGAGGCCAAGGCTAAAGCCCAGGCAGATGAAGACGAATACATGAAGTCGTTGCCGAAGGATATGCAGATTTTGGCTCAGTCCAAGAATTCCTCGGGAAAAATCCAAGAGGAAGCCGTGACAAAAGAGCAGGATAAAAAGCCCATGAAGCCGTCCCAGATTTCGGTTATGGTCATCAACGACAGTGGCATCAATGGGGCCGGTGCAGAAGTGGCCGGCATCCTGCAGCGCAAGGGATTTGTCATTTCTGGTGTGGAAACGGGTATCACCAGTTCCCGCACCCAGACGACTATCACTACGTCTACGCGCAATACCGATGTATTCTATGGCATGCCGTTCAAGTGTGTCATCATGGATGGCGGCAGTTCGAATCAGGCGGTAGTCCATATTGGGGTGGATTATCGAAAATAAGCAGAGGGTGACGGAGCTAGGCTCCGTCATCCTATATATGACGAACAAATATTCTTGAGGTGAAATGATTTTGGGTATGTTAAGAGTCAACGGGCTGGCCAAAGCCTTTGGCGTGGAAGAATTATTCCATGACGTAAACTTTGAGGTGAGACGTGGTGAGCGCGTCGGCTTTGTCGGTGCCAATGGTGCCGGTAAAAGTACCTTGATGAAAATCCTCATGGGACAGGTGGAGGCCGATGGCGGCCAGATTCAATTCGACAGTGCCGATACCATTGGCTACGTGGAACAGCAGTCTGATTTTGGTGAGGGTACACTTTATGATGAGTTCCGCCGGGCCTTCGATGACATTATCGAATTGGGAGAGCGCAAGCGCGCTTTGGAAAAGAAGATAGCAGTGGACCATGATGAAGAGACCATGGCTGCCTACAGTAAAGTGGTGGAGCAGTTCGAACGCCTCGAGGGGTACGATTACGAAAGTCGAATTCGTCGGATAGCCTTTGGCCTTGGATTTACCGAAGAGGATTTTGCCAAGGATGTTCAGCATTTTTCCGGTGGACAGAAAACCCGTATCTGTCTGGTAAAGGCTTTGCTGCGGGAACCGGACTTTCTGTTCTTAGACGAGCCGACAAATCACCTGGATATCCATATGATTGAATGGCTGGAAGGCTTTCTCAAGAGCTATAATGGCGGTGTGTTGCTCATCTCCCATGACCGCTATTTTCTAGACAAAGTGGCAACCCGTATTATTGAATTAGAGAATAAAACGGTTACCAGCTACGAAGGCAACTACACCTATTTTATGAAGGTCAAGACCCAGCGCCGCGCGGCGCTGCAGTCAGCCTATGAAAAACAGCAGGAGCATATCCGGAAGACGGAGGAGTACATCCGAAAATACAAGGCGGGCATCAAGTCTAAGCAGGCCCGCGGGCGCCAGAGCCAGCTCAATCGTTTGGAACGGATTGTCCTGCCACCAGAGGATGCTACCTTTAACTATTTTGCTCTTAACACGCCGCCAGAATGTGCACAGCGGGTGGCGGAGCTGGAAGATGTATCGATGAACTTTGGTGGGCGTGAAATCTTTCAGCACATTTCCCTGTTGATTCGCAATGGAGATGGTGTGGCCCTGGTGGGTCCCAATGGTGCTGGCAAGACCACGCTGCTGCGGGTACTGGTGGGAGAATTGGAATCGCCCACCGGCCGGGTAAAAATTGGCAGCCGGGTAAAGATTGGCTATTTCTCCCAGCAGCATGAAGGACTCCATATGGAAAATACCATACTTGATGAAATCATGTATGAGTACGGCCTTGGGGAAGAGCAGGCCCGTAAATATTTGGGGGCTTTTCTGTTCCATGGGGATGAAGTCCTTCGCCGCATTGGGGATTTATCTGGTGGCGAACAATCCCGAGTGGCCTTTTTGAAGCTCATGCTGACGGGGGCAAACTTTTTGGTGCTCGATGAGCCGACGAACCATTTGGATATTCCGGCCCGCGAGGCGGTGGAGGAAGCCCTTATGGCTTATCCAGGAACGTTCCTGGCCGTTTCCCATGACCGCTATTTCCTGGACAAGGTAGCCAACTGCACCCTGGAACTGGAAGAGGGTTCCATCACGGAGTATATGGGCAATTACAGCTATTACCTGATGAAAAAGGAGCTGGCTGAAGCAGAAGCGGAAGAAGAGCGCCTGGAGGCAGAAAAGGCAGCCAAAATCAAAGAAGCACGGGAGAAGGAAAAGCGGGCTAAGGCAATGAAGAAGGAAGGCGTTTCCCTGGTTCCTTCCGCAGCAGAAACAGCTAAGGCGGAGGAGAAGGCCAAGGCTGAATTGGGGCGCATCCAGAGCATGAGTGATGCCAAGCGCACGGAAATGATTCAGCGGGCTGAGGCGGAAATTGCCATGGCTGAGGCAGAACTCAAGGGCTTGGAATATCAGATGAATGACCCGGAGATTCAGGCCGACCCGGTGAAAAGTCAGGAGATTGCCGAGGCCTATGCGGCCAAAGAAGAGGAAATCGAGCAACGCTATGCGAAGTGGGAACGTTTGACCGAAGCGTAATGAAAGGAGTAGCAGGCTATGGCAAATTCGGAATACCAGCAGATATCGCTGGGACTGCAAGACGAAGAAGAATTGGAAGGTCTTGTGGACAGTATAATTTTCGCCAGTGATGATGGACAATTTGCTGTATTTCGCCTGCGTCCGACTCATCAAAACAGCCGTGTCAATGTGACGGTGGGATCTGAGCCGCCGCTGGTGGGGCAGCAAATACATCTCAAGGGAAACTGGATTACCCATCCGCGGTTTGGCCAACAGTTCAAGGCCAGCAGCATGCGTCTTGAAGCGCCGACCAGCGTGGAAGGAATCGAACGGTTCCTGGGGTCAGGAGTTATTGAAGGCGTAGGTCCAGCGATGGCAAAACGCATTGTAGCCAAGTTCGGTGCCGATACCCTTGATATCATCGAGAAGAAGCCGCATCAGCTGGAATTGGTGGAGGGCATCGGCCATAAGACGGCCGAGAAGATTGTGGCCTCGTATATGGATCAGTCAGAGCTTCGCGATATCATGGTATGGCTCGAAAGCCATGGCGTTTCAGGTTCCTTTGCGGCGCGTATTTATAAGAAATACAGTTCCTTTGCGCTGGATATGCTGGAGAGTCATCCCTATCAGCTGGCTCAGGAAATCGAAGGCATTGGTTTTGCCACGGCGGATGCCATTGCGGCCAGCTTGGGAATGACAAGGGATAATGAGGACCGGGTGGCTGCTGGCATTGATTACGCCTTGCAGCAGATTTCGCTAAATGGCCATTGTTGTATTCCCGAGGGTCCCTTGGTGGAAAAGGCGGCAAAGCTTTTGCAAGTAGACAGGGACAGTGTCCGCAAAGTGCTGAAAAAACAGCTGGATATGCAGCGGCTTTCCGTGGAATACGTGGGAGCCGACACCTTGATTTATCCGCCTTATCTCTATCGGGCCGAAAAGAAAGTGGCCAGAAAACTTCTATACCTGCAGAAATATGCCAATCCGCTGTCGGTGGCTGACCCGGATAAGCTTGTAACGGAATGGGAAACAATGACCGGGCTGGATTTGGCCAGGGAGCAGCGGGAAGCTATGGCGGCGGTACTCACCCATGGCATCTTTGTGTTGACTGGCGGTCCGGGTACCGGTAAGACTACGGTGGTTCGCGGTATGCTGGACATGCTGGAATTGGCGGGATTGGAAATCCTGCTGGGAGCTCCAACGGGAAGAGCGGCAAAGCGTCTGGCTGAGGCGACGGGACGCAAGACCATGACCATCCACCGTATGCTGGAAGCCCAAGGCGGACGGCAGGAGGACGGCGGTTCTATGTTTGCCAAGGATTCGGATGAGCAGCTGGAAGCCGATGCCATCATTCTCGATGAAGTGTCGATGATGGATATTGTGCTCATGCAGCATTTCTTGGAGGCCGTTCCCGATGGCTGTCACGTGATTCTGGTAGGGGATGTGGATCAGCTGCCGGCAGTGGGGCCTGGGTCTGTATTAAAGGACATCCTGCGCTCGGGAACAATTCCTAGCGTGCGTTTGACGGAGGTGTTCCGTCAAGACGAGGAAAGTACGATCGTGCTCAATGCCCATGCCATAAATGCCGGCCGGCTGCCCCAGTGCCGGCAGACAGGAGATTTCCAATTTATCGAGTGCCTGGATGCCCAGCAGACGGCAGAAGTAATCGTCCGCCTTTGCCAGGAAACGCTGCCGGCGATGGGATATAACCCTTTGACCGATGCGCAGGTGTTGTCGCCGATGCACCGGCAGGAATGCGGGGTAGCGAACCTCAACAAGATGCTTCAGGATGTTTTGAATCCCAAAAGTCCCCGTAAGGCAGAATTCGTCAATAGTGTGCAGACTTTCCGATATGGGGACAAGGTCATGCAGACGAAAAACAATTATACGAAACAGGTATTCAATGGCGACATTGGCTTTATCACCGCTGTGGAGCCAAGTCATATCACTGTGAAATTCAGTGAAGAGATCAGTGCGGATTACGAAAAAAGTGAACTGGGAGAGCTGATGCTGGCCTATGCCATGAGTGTACATAAGAGCCAGGGAAGTGAATACCCGGTCATCATCCTGCCGCTTACGCCGGGGCATCACATCATGCTGCAGCGCAATTTGCTCTATACAGCGGTGACCAGGGCCAAACGTCTTGTTATCCTGGTGGGAAGCAAAGCCGCTCTGTCGACGGCAGTGGAGAATGACCGCACGCGCAAGCGATACACATTACTGGCTGAACGATTGAGCCAAAAGCTGGAAAGTTGATTATTTTAAGCCATAGGTCCCATTTACCCGAACCATGGTGAATGATAGAATAATAAGAGTGGTTCAATTCTAAGGGGGATACTATGTCTGTATTAACAATCATGTTGTTTTTGGCTTGTCCATTGCTGGTTTTTGCAGTCGGTGGCATTTTCCTGCGCCGCCGTCGTTATCCGCTAGCTGTCCTGGCAGTCCTGCTGGGAGTGACCGCTGCTGTTATCGGCGGTATCAACGGATTTCATGAGATGAAGGCACAGGTCGTGCACGAGTACAGCCAGGAATTGGATGGGGAATACAAGGCAGCCTTGGCGAAGAAATACCAGCAGGCTGTAAATATTTTGCAGGGGCTGTCCTTTACCAAGCCAGACCCAGAGCAAATCGATAAAGCGCTGGAATTGTTGCATGATTTTGATAGCGCGCAAATTGCCGAAAAGATGGCCGATGACTGTCCCAATGCCGATGTACTTATCACCTATGCCAAGGCGATGAAACAAGTCAGCACCTATGGTGGGCATATGACCAATATGAATGTCAATGAGAATGCGGAGCTGCAAAAGCTCGTCGCCTCATTCCCAGATAATTACAATGGGGTTTTGCAGGATAAGATTATTCCGTTTAAGCGGTTGATTCTCGGCATGGAAAAGGAAGCCAAGAAACAAGCTAAGCTCGATGCGGAAAATGCAGCTTCCCATAAGCAGTCCATGAAGGAAGGGCAGTATGGCAATATTCGCCCCGGTGATCCGGAGGAAAAGATTCCTGCGGCCATGGGACAGCCTGACCATGTAAATTCCAGCAAGACTAGCGATGGGGAAATCAAGCAGTACGTGTTCAATCATAATGGCAAGAATTTTTACGTTTATACCAAAAATGGTGTGGTAACGGAAGTACGCTAATAATGGGGAAGACAACCCTCACGAAAAAAGAGCCGTTGACGTTTTCGTCAACGGCTCTTTAGCTGTTTATTTGTCGTTGCGGTAGTATCCGTGGCCGTGGCGGCCATGGTTATTCCCGTCTGCATTGTAGCAGCCGTTGTGCTGGCGGCAATAGCCTGGGCCATAGTCACTGTCATCCTTGTTGCTGGAAGCGGCAAAAGCCGGGACTGCCGTGAGAACCATAAGGCCGGTGAGAAGCGCTGCTAATTTCTTTTTCATCATAAATTCCTCCTGAACAATTCATTATTTATCGTTTCTGGCTTTAGTATAACCGGTAGTTGTGACAAATCTGTTACAGAAAAAATTTATTTTTTATTTTCAGAGAAACCTCTTATAATGGTCAAGGTGAGGAGGCGATGCTATGCGGCTTTTGATTGCGGACGACAACGACGCAATTCGTGATATACTGGATAATTTTGCGCGGGGATCCGGCTATGAAACCGTTCTGGCGGTGGATGGACAAGACGTGTTGGATAAATGGCAGGCGGGGGGGATTGACCTTATCCTGCTGGATGTAATGATGCCAAAGCTCGATGGCTTTGCAGTTTGCCGAAAAATCCGGCAGCAGTCGGATGTGCCGATTATCATGATTACGGCCCGGGGCGAGGATTACGATCGGATTATGGGACTGGAAATCGGCGCCGATGACTACGTGGTAAAACCCTTTTCGGCCCCGGAGGTTATGGCGCGGGTCAAAGCGGTGCTCCGGCGGCTGCAGCTGATACAGCGAGAGGAGCCGATAGATAGCGGCCATAAGCTGGGGAATATGGTACTTGACGTGCAGCGCGGTGTCATCGAAGTGGCGGGAAAAGGTGTCCGGCTGACCCATAAGGAGTTTGACCTCCTCAGGCTCCTCGCCGAATATCCCGGGCAGTTGTTTTCCCGGGATAAATTATTGGATACGGTTTGGGGCTTTGATTACACAGGGGACATTCGTACGGTGGATACCCATATACGGCGTTTGCGGGCAAAGCTGGAGCAGGCAGGGCTTAATGGCTGTTCCATTGGCACGGTTTGGGGCCGGGGATATCGTTTGGAGGTTCAGCCATGAGAAAAAAGCGTTTGACCAAGCGATTGCTCCTTTATTTTTCAGTGACGCTGATTCTGTTTGCCCTGATTATGGGCAGTGTGTTTTCCTGGCTGTTTACCCACTATAATCAGCATGTTCATGAAGAAGAAACCATGCAGCGGGCTCTGACCCTGGCTGCAGCTATTCCGGTCATGAAAGACAGCCAGCAGTTCTTAGCGGCAGCGGAGGATGAGCCGGCTGTGGAAGAAAGCAGCGGCAGGATGCGCCATGGCCATCATGGACGCATGGTACATTCAAGTGAGCGGGGAAATGGTACCGCCCAGCGGGAAATGGATTGGTGCCGTCAGCAGTATAGTGTCCAGGACACTGGGGGCAGGGAGGCGAATCAGCAGGCAGGCGAATTTTTGCAGCAGCTGGATTCTTTGGCTCAGGGCAAGGTTTGGCTGGTGGCGGAGAAGAGCCGCACGATTTTGGCCTATGGCGAAAATACTGGCGAAGAACGCGGCCAATTGCCGGCACCAGTCAATGAAGTGCTGCAGCAGGTGCTGGCCGGGCAGACGGCGGTGAGTCATGACTTTGGTGCCCTGCTGGATACGCCGTCCGTTACGGTGGGGGCACCAATCAAAGATAAGGATGACAGGGTAATCGGTGCGGTGTTGATTCACCGCCCCTTGGAGGACTTGCAAAATACCATTAACGGCGGTCTGCGCCTGTTGGCTATCTCGGTACTGTTGGCCATGGTTTTGGCCGGAGTTCTGGCGGTGCTGCTGGTCCGTCGGTTTATTCGCCCCCTTTATCGCATGCAGCATGTTTCCTGGGCCTATGCCCAGGGGAATTATGGTGAGCGAACCGGCATTCGCCAACAGGACGAGATTGGCATGTTGGCGGCGGATATTGATGTGTTGGGGGGGAAACTAGCGCAAGCAGAGCAAGAGCGGGCAGAGCTTTCCCGTCAGCGTCAGGAATTTTTGGCGGCGGTTTCTCACGAATTGCGGACGCCGCTGACAGTTCTTCGCGGCACTTTGGAGTTGTTGTTTTCCGGCTTGGTAACGCAAAAGGCAGAGCGGCAGAAGTATCTCCAGCAAGTCATGAGCAATCTGTCGGCCTTAGAGCGGTTGGTGGGAGATTTGCTGGAGCTTACACGGCTGCGGAATACGAGCTTTTCGGTGGGAAAGGAACCGTTAAACCTCTGTGATGCCTTTGAAGATGCCGTGGAACAAATGCGGCCGGCGGCGGCTAAGAAAAATTTGCAGCTGCGGGTTGATTTTGTGGAACCATTGCCCATTCAGGGCGATTATGGGCGGCTTCGCCAGCTTATGTTGATTCTTTTGGATAATGCCGTGAAGTTTTCCCATGACGGCGGTGAAATCCTAATTCAGGGAAGGCGGCAGGGGGAAAACTGGCAGGTCATGGTGGAAGACCATGGCTGTGGCATCGAATCTGCGGAACTTCCCCATATCTTTGACCGGTTCAAAACCAATCGAAACCGCAATGAGCAGGGGACGGGACTGGGGCTTACCATTGCCCGGGAAATCGCTAGCCGGCATGAGATGGAAATAACCTGTGAAAGCGAGCTGTCAAAGGGAACACGATTTATCATCAAGGGGGATTTTTCTCTGGTAAACCCTGAATAATGGCGTTATAATTATGTATACTTGTTTGAATGTGTAAGAAGATAAGGAGGGCTTCTTTGATGTTATATCCGATGAAGTTGGAAGCACCATTAAAAGATTATCTTTGGGGCGGTACGCGGCTTAAAGACGAGTACGGAAAAGAAACAAAGCTTGACAAGGTGGCGGAAAGCTGGGAGCTTTCCTGCCATAAAGATGGCGAAAGCATCATTAAAAATGGCGAAGCGGCTGGTCAGACCCTGACGGCCTGGCTCAAAAAAGCGGGCAGTGGGGTCTTGGGCAGCAAAGCGGAAAAATTCCCCTATTTCCCGTTGCTCATTAAACTTATCGATGCCAAGGGAAGCCTTTCGGTACAAGTTCATCCGGATAATGAATACGCCATGCGGGTAGAAGGTGAATACGGCAAAACCGAAATGTGGTATATCGTGGACTGTGAACCGGGGGCAAGTCTGCTTTACGGGTTCAATCGCGAGATTACCAAAGAGGAGTTCAAGCGGCGCATCGAGGACAATACCTTGCTGGAGGTATGTAATAGGGTTCCCGTTCATAAAGGAGATGTGTTCTTCATCGATTCGGGCACTTTGCATGCCATTGGTGAGGGGATTCTGATTTGTGAGATTCAGCAGAGTTCCAATTCGACGTACCGCATTTACGATTACGGCCGGGTGGGCAGCGATGGTAAGCCGCGGGAGCTTCATGTGGACAAGGCCTTGGACGTGACGAAACTTGCGGTACCGACCCGGGGAACCAAGCCGCTGGCTCATATCGATATCATTCCCGGGGCCAAGATGGAACTCTTGGCTGAGTGCGAGTATTTTACCGTTTATCATGGGAATTTGATGGATTTGTGCAGTCTGACCGTGGGACGGGATTCGTTCCAATGTGTTACCGTCCTGCAGGGAAATATGCGGGTGGTAAAAGCTGGTCAGGAACTAGAACTTTCTAAAGGGGATACGGTATTTTTACCGGCTGGTCTTGGGGATTATTCCCTGGTGGGCCAGGCTGAATTTATTTTGAGTAAGTTGTAATAGGAAAATGAGAGAAAAACATACAATCAATATGCTTCAGGGGCCCTTAGCAAAACCTATGGTTCTTTTTGCCTTGCCTCTAGCCTTGACGGGAATTTTGCAGCAGTTATTCAACACTGCCGATGTACTGGTGTTGGGACAGTTCGTGGGAACTACGGCGTTAGCTGCGGTGGGCAATAACTCCCCGATTATCGGCCTTTTGGTCAACCTCTTCATGGGGGTGTCGTTGGGAGCGAATGTGGTTATTGCCCGGTTTATTGGCGCCCATAATTTAAAAGAAACGACGCAGGCGGTGCATACCTCCTTTTTGCTGGCGTTGATTTTGGGGGTGGCTATGGCCGTGCTGGGGGAGCTAATGGCGGCTCCCATGCTACAGGCACTTGGTGTTCCCGTGGAAGTCATGCCGTCGGCTGAGTTGTATCTGCGGGTATACCTGCTGGGCATGCCCGCCATGGGACTCTATAACTTTGAGTCGGCGATTTTCCGGAGCCGTGGCGATACCCAGACGCCGCTAAAGGCGTTGGCGGTGGCCAGCGTCTTGAATATCGTGCTGAATCTGGCAGCGGTGACGCTGCTGGATTGGGGCATTGCGGGGGTGGCAGCCGCCACGGCGATTTCCAGTTATGTCAGTGCTTGGATGCTTTACGACAATCTCTGTCATGCCCATGGAATCATCCGCATTGAACCCGGTGCCATTCGCATGATATCTTCCTATGCTAAGGAAATCCTGCGGATTGGTGTTCCGGCGGGAATCCAGGGAATGGTGTTTTCTCTTTCGAACCTCGTAATCCAGGCGGCAATTAATAGTTTGGGTTCTGAAGTCATGGCAGCTTCGGCCTCGGCCTTTATCATCGAAATCAATATCTATGTATTCTTGATTGCCTTCGGTCAGACCGTTACGACTTTTGTAAGCCAGAATTACGGTGCAGGCAATCTGCCCCGATGCCGGAAGGCTACCAAGGTGGGCATGCAGGTAGCCATGGTGGTCATCGCCTTTTTGTCGGGAATAGCCTGCCTGTTTTCCGATGAACTCTTGGCTTTGTTCAATGCATCGGCTTCCGTTATTGAAATCGGCCGCATCCGCGTATGGTACATTGTTGGATTTTATTTTGTCTGTGTATTCATCGAGGGTCTGTCGGGGGCTATGCGCGGCTATGGGTATTCCCTGCCGCCGGCATTGCTGATGCTGGCCACAGTTTGTGGCGTGCGCATCCTATGGATTTATACGGTTTTTGTGGCGAATCACGATTTTAAGACCATTATGCTATGCTATCCAATCAGTTGGACGATTACCGCAGTGATGCTGGTGGGCATCTACCGGTTCTATCGGAAGCATATCAAGGTGATTCACGTATAAGCAGTGCAGGTGTTTTTTTCTAGCATAGTCTTGCCTGAGCGAATCTTCCTGCGTATAATATTGAACGGTATAGTATAACGAGGTAAAGGAAGATGTAACTATGGAACAAAACACAAACCAGCCCAAGGCACGTGGGATTGCGCTGCTGCCAATTCTCGTTTTTCTTGTGCTCTATTTGGGGGCTGGTATTTGGTATGAGTATATCGCCCCCATTGAGGGAAAAATGGGATTCTACGTGATGTCGGTGGTGGTGGCCTTCGGCGTAGCACTTATCGTGGCTTTCCTGCAGAATCGGAAAAAACAGTTTATCGGCAATATCCAGCTTTGCGCTAAGAGTATCGGCGATGTCAATATCACGATTATGCTCTTTATCTTTTTGATGGCCGGAGCCTTCAGCGGCATCGCGAAAGCGGCCGGTGGTGTGGAGAGCACCGCGCATTTGCTGCTCAACCTTGTGCCGGCAGCCTTTGCAGTTCCCGGGCTTTTTATCATTGCCTGTCTGATTTCCATGTCCATGGGAACCAGCGTGGGAACGATTACGGTACTGGTGCCCATTGCCGCTTCCGTGGCCGAGAGCGCTGGGTTCAGCCTGCCCCTTATTGTTGGTACCGTGGTGGGGGGGGCCATGTTTGGCGACAATCTTTCCTTCATATCCGATACCACCATTGCGGCAACGCGGACCCAGGGCACCCGCATGCAGGACAAATTTTTTGCCAACCTGAAAGTGGCTTTACCCGCAGCGCTGGTTACCTTGGCGGTGCTCGTGGTGGGGGCCGTTAACAGCAATGTTGCGGACCTGGGATCCTTTGATTATTCACTGCTGCTGGCGATGCCCTACTTCATCGTATTGGTGCTGGCCATTACCGGAATGAATGTCTTTACCGTGCTGGGGACGGGAATCTTCCTGTTTTTGGTACTGGGAATTGCCACCGGAGCTACGAATTTCTCCGAGGCTTTTTCGGCCATGGGGGTTGGTACCAATGGCATGTTTGAGACTATGATTGTCACGATTCTCGCAGCATCCATCAGCGCCATCATGCGCGATGGCGGTGGTTTTGAGGCGATTTTGTCCTTTATTCGCAAGAATTTCAAAGGCATTCGCGGCGGCCGCCTGGGCATTGGCCTTCTGACAGTGCTCATGGATATCGCCACGGCCAATAATACGGTAGCCATTGTGGTGGCGGGCCCCATTGCCAAGACCATCAGTGAGGAATACGGCATCGACCCGAAGGACAGTGCTTCGATTCTCGATACTTTTTCTTGCATCACCCAGGGAATCATTCCCTATGGGGCGCAGCTGTTGATTGCCTCGGCTTTGGCGGGGATCACCAGCCTCAGCATTATTCCGTATCTCTTTTATCCCTTCTTCCTGGCAGCCTCGGTCAGCCTTTGGATTCTGCTGTCTGCTAGAAAAGCCTAAGATTATTTAAGGGGCTGTGAAAGCCGGTGGTTAACAAGCCACAGACTTTCACAGCCTTTTTTTGTTGTAAGCGAAAAAGAATTTTCACAGATGTTGGTAAAATGTTTCTTTACAGAGGAATATGTGCTACAATGTTTTTAAAGGAGATGTGTAAACATGTTAAAAGCGCATAAGTTAGCAATCATTGGTTTGGGTCATGTTGGTTCGGCTGTGTTGGCAAGAGCGATTGCCTGCCAGTTAGCTGCTGAGATTGTCTGCATCGATATCAAGCCGAAGGTGGCACATGGTGAAGCCGTGGATGCGACGCATTCCATTGCCTGTGCATTGACACCAAATGTTCATGTATATTCCGGTGGTTTTGAGGAAGTAAAAGACGCAGATGTCATCATCTGTGCAGCTGGCCCGAGCATCTTGCCGGGGGGCGTCATGGATCGTTTGACACTGGCCAAGGAGAACATTGCCGTCATTCGCAGCATCATGACGGAGGTTACGAAGTACACCCGGGAGGCAATCTTCATCATGATTACCAATCCCCTTGATGTCACGACCCATGTGGCAGCTACGGAGTTTGGTTATCCGGCGGGGAAACTTTTCGGTACGGGCACGACGCTGGAGACGCTGCGCTTCAAGAGCATTCTCGGTACTCATTACCATGTGGATCCGACGGATGTGCAGGGGTATATGTTGGGTGAGCATGGCAATTCAGCTTTCCCGGCCTGGAGCACCGTCAGTATCGGAGGTGTGGGGCTGGATAAACTCGATGATTTCTTCGACCATGACGAAAATTTCGACCGCGAGAAAGTTGGCGGGGAAGTTGTCAACACGGCGTATGACGTGCTGAATTCTAAGGGTTGGACCAATACGGGTATTGCCATGGGGGCCTGCCGTTTGGCCAAGGCCGTGCTTTACGATGAGCATGCGGTGCTGCCGGTATCAATGCCCTTTTCCGGGGAATATGGCATCGAGGATGTATCCCTGTCTCTGCCAAGTGTCATCGGCAAGGATGGTGTGCTCAAACGCGTGCCGCTGCCGCTGCCAGCTGAGGAAGAAGAAGCACTTCGCAAGAGCGCTGAGAGCGTAAAAGCAGTTTTGCGTGGCAATGGCGTTATCGCTTAATAATTTGTGTAAGGTTTGGCGGGGCAATTTGTCCCGTCAAATTTTTTTGGAAGTGGCAATCAAAAATTGGAAACCTGTTACGGTTTTTTCATGGTAGAATAGAGATAGCATAAAACGAAGGGAGTATTTTCGGATGCTTTATACACTGGAAAACAAAAAGCTCTGTGTACTGGTACGCAGTCAGGGGGCAGAGCTGCGCTCCATCAAGGAACGCGAAGATGAGACGGAATATCTTTGGGATGGCAATCCCGAGTGGTGGAAATATAGCTCACCGGTACTCTTCCCCATTGTGGGAAAACTGTTGGATGGCAAATACACGGTAGATGGCAAGGAATATAAACTGCCGGGCCATGGACTCGGACGCATTTCGGAATTTGAGCTCGTATCCCGGGAGGAGACCCGCATCGAGTTTGCTTTGAAATGGACGCAGGAGACGCTGGCGGTCTATCCCTGGAAATTCCAGTTGAACATCGCCTATGAGCTGGAGGACAACCAGATCAAAGTCATTTGGAAGATACAGAATCTCGATGACAAGCATATGGTTTATTCCATTGGTTCTCATGGTGCTTTCCGCTGCCCCATTGTGGCAGGGGAGAGCTTTGAAGATTGCTATCTCGAATTCAATGCCAGTGAAGATATGAAAAATCTGCCCATCGACAGCAAGGGGCAGATTCAGCATGAGTATGGCGACCAGGCAGTCAAGGGGACGAAACTGCCTCTCAACTATGAGATGTTCAAAAAGGACGCCTTGGTCTACGATGCTCAGCAATCCGATACGGTCAGCATCTGCTCCACCAAGAGCGATAAAAAAGTAACGGTTCAGGCTAAGGGATTCCCCTACTGGGGTTACTGGACTCCGGACCGTGGTGGTGCACCATTCCTCTGCATCGAGCCATGGCATGGCCATGCCGACTATGTGGACTTCCAGGGGGATTTCAAGGATAGAGAAGGCAGCGAGACGCTGGCCCCGGGCGAGGAGAATATAATCAGCTATACGATAACGATTGGCTGAGGGAAAACGCTTCATTCAAAATTTAATCCAACTGATAAGAACGCCGACAGGTATGACCTGTCGGCGTTTTGCATTTTCTAGGATAAGGTTCATTTTTTCTGATAATTATGCATTATTTTGGATTGTTAGCTATTTGTTAGTCGGATATCATATAAATATGATAAGGAACAATAAGATACACGATGGGTGAAACGGAGGATTCCATATGAGTGTAGCGATAAATGTGGACAATGTGGTCAAGAAGTACGGCGATTTGACGATTATCCCCGGACTTACTGAGCACATCAAAAATGGAGAGTTCTTCACGCTTCTCGGGCCGTCGGGCTGTGGCAAGACGACGCTTCTGCGCATGATTGCGGGATTTAACAGCATCGAGGGCGGAGAAATCAAATTCAACGAGCAGGTCATCAACGATATCCCTGCCCATAAGCGCAACATCGGCATGGTGTTCCAGAGCTATGCCATCTTCCCCCATCTTACGGTACGGGAAAATGTCGAGTATGGTTTGAAGCTCCGCAAGATGCCAAGGGATGAGATGAAGAAAAAGGTGGACAAGATTCTTGATGTGGTGCAGATTACTGAGTATCAGGACCGGCTGCCGGAGCGCCTGTCGGGCGGCCAGCAGCAGCGTGTGGCCTTGGCTCGCGCCATTGTCATCCACCCCAGCGTATTGCTGATGGATGAGCCTCTGTCGAATCTCGATGCCAAGCTGCGTGTGGAAATGCGGTCGGCAATCCGGGAGGTACAGAAGCAGGTGGGAATCACCACGGTCTATGTTACCCATGACCAGGAAGAGGCCCTGTCGATATCGGACCGCATTGCGGTCATGAAGAAAGGTGTCATCCAGCAAACTGCTTCGCCGCATACGATTTACACGCGGCCCTATAACGTATTTGTCTCCACCTTTATCGGCCATTCCAATCTGTTCAAAGGCCATATCGAAGCCGCGGGCGGCGAAAAAAATGTGGTATTTGCCGATGGTTATAAGATGACGATGACTACTTTGAGCGAAGAAGCTGCCGATGGGCAGGAAGTGGTCATTTCGGTGCGGCCGGAGGAATTTTCCATCTGCCGGGAGGGGGAAGGCGTCCGTTGCAAGGTGGCCACGAAAGTATTTTTAGGCAAATATGTCAATTACAGTCTGGAATTTCCTGAGGAGATGCTGGTTCCCAATCAGCCCTCTATCGAATACAGCCAGGATCTTGGCCATGCGGAAAAGCTCTTGGAAGTAGGGGATATGGTTTATCTGAAACCGAATGCCATGAAAATCAATATATTCGTAGCCGATGGCAGCCGCAGCTTGATGGAAGGTGTGGTGGAAAATGAATAAACGATTTCAATGGGATTTTTGGGCATGGATTACCCTGCTAGCCATCGTAGTCTTTGGACTGTTTTTGATTTATCCGCTGTTTTCCCTGTTTGTCAGCGCCTTTCAGGATGCGGCAACGGGGAACTGGTCGATGCAGAATTTCGTCCACTTCTTTGAACGCAAGTATTACTACCAGTCCATGATAAACAGCTTCACCGTTACGACCAGTGTCACGATACTGGCGGTGATAATCGGCACGGCGCTGGCCTATTTCATGACACTTTATCGGGTGCGCTTTAAGAGCGTCGTGGAAATCTGCATCATCATATCGCTGTTGTCGCCGCCCTTTATCGGCGCCTATTCCTGGATTTTGATTGGCGGACGCAGTGGTATCCTGACGCGCTGGCTGGCTGATTACGGCATTGATTTTCCATCGATTTACGGCTTTGCGGGTATCCTGCTGGTGCTTACGCTGAAGCTTTACCCCTTTATCTATCTCTACGTGGCCGGTGCCATGAAGAATATCGATTCAGCGCTTATCGAGGCAGCTGAAAGCCTTGGCTGCAGTGGGATCCGCAAGGTGGTAACGATTATCCTGCCGCTGATTACGCCGACGATTTTGGCGGGAGCCTTGATGGTATTCATGAATGCTATGGCAGATTTCGGTACGCCGATGCTCATTGGCGAAGGCTTCAACGTCATGCCGGTAATGATTTATTCCGAGTTCATCAATGAGGTTGGCGACCAGGCTAATTTTGCCGCGGCTATGGCAGCAATCATGGTACTTATCACCTCGACGATTTTTATGTTGCAAAAATACGTCGTGAATCGCAAATCCTTTACCATGAGTTCGTTGCGGCCGATGCAGACCGGGGAGCTTCACGGTGTCAAAAATCTGGTCATGCATGCCTGCATCTATCTGCTGGTGGCGCTTTCGATGATTCCGCAGCTGGTGGTCATCTACACGTCGTTCCTCAAGACAAACGGTTCGATTTTTGTGGATGGGTATTCGCTGGATAGTTACATCCGGATTTTCAATGAACTGGGAACGGCGATTTCCAACACGTATATTTTCAGCACGGCTGCTATGGCAGCAATCGTATTCCTGGGCATGACGGTGGCCTATCTCACCACGCGCCGCAAGAGCTGGCTCACAGATATCATCGACACCCTTACGATGTTCCCCTACATTATCCCCGGGTCTGTCCTTGGTATCACGCTGCTTTTGGCCTTTAACGAAGAACCCATGCTGCTTTCGGGTACGGCGCTTATCATCATCATTTCTCTGGTCATTCGCCGTTTGCCCTATACCCTGCGTTCGAGTTCAGCTATTCTCTATCAGCTGAGTCCGAGCCTGGAGGAGGCGTCCATAAGCCTTGGCGCATCGCCGGTAAAGACCTTCTTTAAGGTCACGGCGGTCATGATGCTGCCCGGTGTTATGAGCGGTGCCATCATCTCCTGGATTACCGCCATCAACGAACTGAGTTCTTCGGTTATCCTGTTTACCGGTGCTACTAAGACCATGTCGGTAGCCATCTACACGGAAGTTATCCGTGCTAGCTACGGCACCGCTGCGGCACTGTCGACCATCCTGACGTTAACGACCATCACGGCCATGGTGATCTTCTTTAAGGTATCCGGCCGCCGGGATGTTACGTTATAAATCCGTATAAGAGGTTATAGGGAACAAAGGAGGAATTATTCATGAAACTCAAAAAGATTATTGCTACGCTCTTGGGCGCAGCAATGCTGACTACCTGCTTTGCCGGCTGTGGCGGTGACAAACAGGCTGCCAAGGGTTCGGCAGGAAGTGGCGATGACGAAAACAAGATTGTCATTTACTGCCCGCATCCGCTGTCCTTTATCAATCCGCTCGTGGAAGAGTTTGAAAAGGAAAGCGGCGTCAAAGTTGAAGTTGTGGCAGCCGGTACTGGTGAGCTGTTAAAACGCGTGGAATCTGAGAAAGCCAATCCGCTGGCCGATATCTTCTGGGGCGGTTCCCTTTCGACGATGAAACCGAAAGCTGACCTTTTTGAGCAGTATAAATCGGTCAACGAAGACCATATCCAGCAGGCATTCAAGAACGAAGAGGGTTCCATCACCCGTTTTACGGATATCCCAAGTGTCATCATGGTCAATACCGACCTCATCGGCGACATCAAGGTTGAGGGGTATGAGGACCTCCTGAATCCGGCTCTCAAGGGCAAAATTGCCATGGCTGACCCGTCAAAATCTTCGTCCTCCTATGAGCATCTCATCAACATGCTCTATGCAATGGGCAAAGGCAATCCGGACAACGGCTGGGACTACATCAAGAAATTCTGTGCTAACCTCGATGGCAAACTCCTTTCCGGTTCCTCGGCAGTTTACAAAGGCGTAGCGGATGGTGAATATGCTGTAGGCTGCACCTTCGAAGAAGGTGGCGCAAAATATGTCGCCGATGGTGCTCATGTAAAACTCGTTTACATGAAAGAGGGCGTTATCTCCAAACCAGACGGCATCTACATCATAAAAAATGCCAAACACATGGAAAATGCTAAGAAGTTTATCGATTTCATCACGAGCAAGAATGCACAGACCCTGATTACGCAGAAACTGCATCGCCGCAGTGTCCGCGATGACGTCCCGGCACCAGTTGGCCTCCTGGAAAAATCGCAGATCAACACGATTACGGACAATGAGGAAGTCGTCAACAAGAACAAGAAATCCTGGCTGGATAAATTCAAAGATATCTTCACTAGCGTACAGTAACATTAAAAAAATCAAAAGATGGTGTTTTCATGTTTTTGTATATGAAAACACCATCTTTCGATTTTGGCTGATAATAATAGAGAAATATAAGTTAAAACAAATCATAAGAAAGGGGATTTGCTTATCATAAATATGGTGATTTTGCGAAAAAGTCGAAAAAAGATAGAGATGAGCTTTGTAAAACAAATGGATTGGCTCCATAAATGCTTGGAATGCAGCAAAATCATCAGCTATATGGTGTAGTTATGCAGGTTGTTTTGGTATAACTTTAAGGATAGCGTTGCTGGTGACAATACGATATAATAAGAACAAAGACGAAACTATGGGAGGGCGACATGCGGCATAGATTTCAAGATGAGGTCAGAGGGGCACTGGTAAAATATGCTTTGGTTCCGGTCTTTGTTCTAGCTGTCGTAGGATCGGTGCTGATGCTGTTGAGTTGGAAGCATTATGTAACCGATGCGAACCACGAGCAGCGCGAGATGGTAACCGATGTCATGCATGGCATTTTTTCCGATTATTGGCGTCGGACTGAGCAGGCAGTGGCAACATTGTCGGCGGAAGCAGACCTTAGAGAATGGCAGGTAAATCCGGGGAAGCGGGCCGAAATCTATCAGTATCTCTATCATGAGGTAAATATTGCCCACGATGGGACGCAGTTTTATCTGGTGGATACCCAGGGAAATATCCTGCTGGGGAGTCAGGAGACGCTGCCGATGGCGATGCAGCCCTTCCATCAGGAGTGGGGAATCCTCCATCGCATGAGCGAGGGGAAAGGTGAGCCGGTAGTGGAGTTTGTAAGCCGGGGGGATACCGGACGGCATGATTTGCTTATCGGACAGGCTGTGGTGTATCAAGGACAGCTGGAGGGCTGGTTTTTCTTTCTGATTCCAGGGGGTTATCTGGAAAATAACATCGTCTCGGGCAATACAGACTTTATTTTGGCCGATTCCTTTGGCAATGCGCAGATTGTGACGGGCGCGGCTGGGGCCGTAAGGATGGGGAAGGTGACGGAGCCTTTTGTCTCGGCTGAAAATGGCTTGGTGCAGGTGCGGAATCGGGAATACTATGTGACCAGCGAATCGGTTCCGCCGGTGGAATCGGTACAGGGCTACCGGGTCTATGCCATATCGCCGGTAACGGATTTGCTGCTGCGTTATGCCCTCGGTGCAGGTATCCTTTTGGGAATCGTGCTGATTATGGTGCCCATCATCCTGGTTAGTGCCCGGCGTGAGAGTTTGGCTCGTTCCCAGGCAGTAAATGATCTGGTGGATGCGTTTGCGGCAGTCAAAGAGGGGCGGCTGAACAATCAGCTGGAGGTTCATGCGGGCAGTGACCTGGCGATTATCGAGGAGGAATATAACCGTATGACGGAAAGCCTGCAGAAGCTTATCCGCCAGAATGAAGAGGAGACACGGGCTTCGGTTATTTCCGAGGTGCGGCAGCTGGAATCCCAGTTCAATCCTCATTTTTTGTTCAATACGCTGGAAAATATCAAGTTCATGGTAAAGATGGACAGTGAGGCTGCCATGAAGATGATTCACGCCCTTTCCGCCCTGCTTCGCTACAGTCTTCATGAGGAAACCCGCCGGGTGAAACTGGCCAAGGACATCGAGTACCTTCACAGCTATATGGAGATTCAGCAGTATCGCTTTGGTGAACGGCTTCACTATAGTGAGTTTATCGATGAAGCCGTAAGGAATTGTCTGATTCCCAAGCTGTTGTTTCAGCCGGTGTTAGAAAATGCCATCAAATACGGCGAAGATGATGATGGGCGGATTGAAGTGCGTTTGAGTGTTACGGTGATGGAGGAGGATTTGCTGGTCATTGTGGAGGATAAAGGCCTGGGGATGTCGAAAACTGTATTTGACCATTTGCAGCAGCTCCTGCGTGAGGGGGAGAACAACACAGTGCATAAGGGCGTCTATAATGTCCATCGCCGCATTCAGCTGATGTTTGGCATGGATTATGGCGTGAAACTCAGTCAGCCGCCAGCGGGCGGCATGCGGGTGGAGATGCGGCTGCCGAGACAGGAGGGGGATCATGTTAAAACTTTATATCGCTGAGGATGAGGAAATCATCCGTCGTGGCCTTATTTGTACGGTGGATTGGCTGCGGCTCGGCGTCAAAGTGGTAGGCGATGCGCCCGATGGCCGGACGGCACTCGCAGGAATCCGTGAGACCAAGCCCGATGTCGTGCTGACGGATATCAAGATGCCCCGCATGGACGGCCTGGCACTGGCTCGGGAATTGCAGGCCGAGCACAATCACGCAAAAGTCATTTTTCTGACCAGTTATGCTGATTTTGACTATGCGCAGGAAGCGGTACGCCTGCAAGCTGCCGATTATCTGCTAAAGCCTATTGATGAAAACGTGCTGGCCCAAGTGCTGAGACGGCTGGAAAATGCCAAGGAGGAGCCGCTGCCAGAGGAAACTGGCCCTGTGGATGGGGATGGAAAAAACTGGACGGATGAACTCATACGCGAATATCACAGTGGCAATCCCTATGTGAAGCATGTTTTGGCGGCCATCAAGCGTGGCTATCAGGGGAAAATGAGCATTGAGATGCTGGCGGCTGAGCAGGGAGTGTCGATGAGTTATCTTTCGCGGAAAATCAAGGAAGAGACTGGCCTGACATTTGGCTGTCTGCTGGCCCGGTACCGGCTCAAAAAGAGTCTTGAACTTTTGGCGGCGGGAACCTGGCGGGTTTACGAGGTGGCCGAACAGACAGGCTTTGGCGACTATAAAAATTATTGCATCGTGTTTAAAAAATACCTGCACACGACGCCTAAAGCGTTTATGCAGCAGGTAGCTGGCGGTTTGAAGCTGGAGGAATAAAGGCATAACAAAAGACCAACCCGGTGGGTTGGTCTTTTGTTATGCTTAATATATCAGGACTCCAGAACGGTTTCGAGTTCTTCAAGAGTCTTTTGTTTGCTTTCCTTGCCAAGGCCGATGACGATGGCTGATACGATGATGAGGACGGAGGCAAACATCATGAAGATGGTGTTCATGCCCATGGCGTTTCCGAGCATGAGGCCGACCAGCATCGGGGCAATCATGCCGCCGATGCGGCCAAAACCAGCGGCCCAGCCACTACCAAGAGCGCGGATGGTGGTGGGATATTGTTCCGGCGTGTAGGTGTAGATGACGCCCCAGGCTCCGAGGTTAAAGAAACTCATGGCTGCACCCCAGGCGAGAAGCGACGATGCGTCAGATGCATTGCCGAAGAAGAAACTGCAAATACCTGAGAGCAGCAGGAACAGCGACAGCGTGTATTTGCGGCCGATGATATCAACGAGCCAGGCGGCGGCATAGTATCCCGGCAACTGTGCCAGCGTCATAATCAGAACGTATTCGAAGGTTTTGACTACGGCAAAGCCCTGGGCATAGACGATGGAGGGCAGCCACATGAAGATGCCATAGTAGCTGAAGACAATGCCGAACCAGGCGAGCCAGAGCATTGCGGTCCGGGTGCGGAAGGGCTTGGTCCAAAGGGTGGCAAATTTCGGTGCCGCAGCGGAATTCTTGCCCTTTTCCGTATCGCTGAGTTCTGCCGCAAAGGGTTGGCTGTTGACCTGCAGTTTTGCTTCCAGGTCAAGGATAATCTGCTTGGCATCGTCGATGCGGTTTTGGGAAATTAGATACCGGATGGATTCCGGCATGTGCAGGCGAATCAAAAAGACATAGAGGGCTGGAAGGGTGCCGATGGCAAAGGCGATTTTCCAACCGAAGGCCGGGATCAACAGATAGGCGATGCAGGCGGCAACGAGCCAGCCGATGCCCCAGAAGCTTTCGAGGAGGACGATAAAGCGGCCGCGCAGATGAGAGGGAGCATACTCGCTCATAAGCGTTGCGGCTACGGGCAGTTCGCCGCCGAGGCCAAAGCCGACCAGGAAGCGGAAGAACAGCAGGGACTCATAGCTCCAGGAAAGAGCACACATGCCGGTGGAAAGGCTGTAAAGCAGTACCGTAATGGTAAATACTTTTTTGCGGCCGATGCGGTCGGCCAGCGTTCCTGCCAGCACAGCCCCGAGGGCCATGCCGATGAGTCCGATGGAACCAATCCAGCCAACCTGGGCTGGGGTAAGGCTCCATTCTTTAGCCAGTACCGGTAGGACAAAGGCGATGAGCCCTGTATCCATGGAGTCAAAGAGCCAGCCGAGGCCAGTGATGAATAGAAGCTTATACTGGAAAGAACCTACAGGAAGTTGTTCCAAGCGTTCAAGTATCATGCGATAAAACCTCTTTTCGTAAAAATCGTCAGTTTACTACTGACAAGACAGTTGATGCTTCTGTATTATAAACTGTCTTGTCACATAGGGCAAGTATTTCGGCAGGAAAAGTTTTTCTCGTTGGCAAAATAGGATCAATGGCGTTATAATAATGGATGTTGTCAATTGGAAAGAAGATAGTTAGGATGGAGTTTTAGACAATATCATGAAGATAGAGCTGAGTAACAAGAAATGGCTGTTGATAGGAACCTTTTGCCTGGCGGCTGGTCTGGTGACGGAGACGACGGCAGCGGCTGCCGTGACGAATCCGGTGACGAGGCGTGTGATTCAAAAGTCCTCATCGTCACCAAGGGTTATCGCCTTTGGCAAAGCGGAGGAAAAGACAGCACCGGCAAAAACAGTGGACGAAAACCAGGTGAAGCCTATGGCAATGAGAATCGGAAAAATCCGTTTGATTTGGCCGGAGCGGCCAAGTGCGGTACAGTATCAGGTGGTGGTGCTGCGTTCCGCCCAGGATGTGGAGGCCAACATCGCCTTGACGAAGGAACAGATTTTTACCAATGGCGTGGATTTGGATTTGAGCCGCTTCGGGGAGGAAGCGGGCAAGTTCTATTGGAAGGTCTGCGCCTTGGATTATAATGGCAATCCTATCGGTCATTTTTCTAAACCCCAGCCCATCTTGGAGGGCAGTGAGCTGAATCCTATCGCGCCCAAACCGACTACCCAGTTTGAGCAGATGGATTATGCACCGGTTTATCCCGTGTATTCTTGGATTCCCACCGATGGGGCCAAACACCATGAAGTTCAGGTGTACCGTTCAACCCCCGATGGCGATACACTGGTTCATACCCTGCGGGCTGGCACCTATGATGTTTATGAAGACGGCGGCTATACGACGCCGGGAAAATATTATTGGCGGGTTCGGGCGGTAGATGCATACGGGTATGGAATCAGTGAGTGGTCCGGCAAGAAGTATTTTACGGTCACGGCCCCCACGCCGATTGCGGCCTTGGGCGACAGCATTACCCATGGCGGTGGTGCTATGTCCGTGCCGCCGGGGTATCTGCTCTACGATTGGGAGACATATTGCAGCGTGCCGGTAAAGAATATCGGCTTTAGTGGCAACACGACGGGGGATATGCTCGAACGCTTTGAGCGGGATGTACTGCCGTTTTCGCCGCGGGTGCTGGTCATCATGGGCGGCGTCAATGACTATCGCGCCGGCACTAACGGCTGGCATATCGTACAGAATCTCAAGGCGATTAAGGAGAAATGCGATGCCTACGGAATCATTCCAGTATTTTTGACGCCGACGCCAATCAATCCGCCGCTGATGGTCAAACGGGCCCATACGGAGCAGCCGCCCTATGATTGGAAAACCCATCAGGATTATGTAAACGATTGGGTTATGCAGCAGCCTTACCATTTGGATATCGCCTCGATGTTAGCTGACAGCAGTGGTTGGCTCAATGCCAGCTATACGACCGATGGCCTTCATCCGGATTATTTCGGCAAGAAGTATATCGGTGAGCAGGTAGGTCTGTATCTGAAACAGCATTTCCCTTGGATTACCAATACGCTGACGAAAAAGCCAGTTCCCCAGTATATGGGGCATTGAGCCGGAATTGACCGGTCAAATTCATTTTTTCTACAGGCAGGCATGATAAAGTAGGAAAGAGATTGTGGTGATTGAGAGGATGGTATCATGCCCATGAAAAATATCATGCTGATTCTATTGCTGCTGCTATTGGCAGCTGGTGGTGGCATCGGCTATACCTATCAAGCAGAACGCACACCGGAATATGCCTTGGAGCAGTTGGTGGATGGTATCAAATCCCGGGACTATGATAAGGTCAAAAAATATGCCGACGTGGACCGCCTCATCACGAGCACTTACGATGAGAGCACCACGATTCTGGCCGACAATATACAGGCGCTTCACGAAACCTATCCCCAGGATTGGTTCTTCCGTCATGATACGGCGTTTATGAAGAATTATATTGCCGAGCGCCGGAGTGACGATATCGTTTTTATCCAGCGGTCGTTGGAATTCTACATGGACCAAAAGCTGATGCCCATCAGCCGCAGCGATGGACAGGCTAAGTGGGTTTCTGACGAGATGGGAAAGTTTGAGGATAGCTATTCGGCAGAGTTGAAGTCCGTGCAGAAAAAGGACAAGCAGGCCATTGCAGTCTTTAATATAACTGGCAGTGAGGATTCCTATGGCAAATTGGTTCCGCAGTTGGTGATAACAGCGGAATTGGAGCAGCAGTCAGACGGTCACTGGCAGGTAGTCCATATTGCCAATATCGAAGAGGCCTTTTACCCGGTGGTCAAGGGAATCGAGGATTATTGGACGCTGCAGGGCTGGCAGTAAAGAAATAAGTGATAAGGCTGGAACAAAACGTCAAAGTTTTGTTCCAGCCTTTTTTATACTAAAAATACATATAAAATTTTAGATAAATGTTTATATGTATTTTTAGTGTTTTGTCGTGAGATACTGTGGTTTGATGAATATTTTTCGGATAATCTAGATAAAAATCGATAAACAAATACAAAATACTATTGATTTTGTTTACATAAAACATTATAATGTGTTTTGTAAATAAAAAATATATAAATTGATGGCCGAAAATTTATGTATGAAACTTGACGAAAGCAAGGGGGTACATGATAATGAAAAAAAGAGGAGTTTTGAATGCACAGTTGTCTGCCTGCATTGCTGCCCTGGGACATAAAGATATGTTCATGATAGGTGATGCTGGTATGCCGATACCGCCGGGGGTTGAAGTGGTGGATTTGGCGGTATGCCAAGGGGTGCCGACATTTCGGCAGGTTATGGATGCTGTGCTGGAGGAAGCAGCTGTTGAGGGGTGTTATCTGGCTGATGAAATCCGTGAGAATAATCCGGAACTTCATGACTATATCCAAAAGAAACTCGGATCGATAGAATATGAATATATGCCGCATGAAGCATTGAAGGAATTGTCTGGACGAGCGCGATTCGCCATCCGGACAGGGGAATTTACTCCATATCCCAATGTTATCCTGCGGGCAGGTGTAGTCTTTTAAGCAGGAGTGATAAAGGTGAAGGTTAACATCAAGAAGATTAGTGAATTGTCCGGTTTTTCTCCGGCGACGGTATCCAATGCCCTGAATAATAAAAAAGGGGTCAACCATGAAACAGCTATGCAGATCCTGGCCATTGCCAAAGAATATGGATATATTTCCGAGAATAAAATTAAATGCATAAAGCTGGTGTCTTATCACGACAGTGGCAAAATTGTTTCGGATGCACCGTTCTTTAATAATCTTCTTGAAAGCGTTTCCAATTCTTGCCGTGACGAGGGCATGGATATGAAAGTTGTGAACTTGTACCGGCGGGAGGCGGATTATGCCCAGCAAGTAGAATTGCTGCTGCAGGACACATCCGCAGCTATCCTGCTGGTGGGAACTGAATTATCAGAGGAAGACGCGAAAGCCTTTGCTGAGACGAAAATGCCGCTGGTTTTGCTGGATTGCAGTTTCGATAATCTGCCCTTCCATTCGGTATTAATGGAAAATGAGAATTCTACGAAACAAGCAGTGAATTACCTGATCGAGCTTGGTCACAAGAAGATTGGTTATCTTCGCAGTGAGGTAACCTCGCGGAATTTTCAGGAACGATTTGCCGGTTACGAACAAGCGATGCGCCAGCATGGATTAGCGGTAGAAAAGAAATATTGCCCTGGGATACCCGTATCGATTACTGGTGCTTATGAGACTTTTGGCAAGCTGCTGGAGGAAGGCCGGGAATTGCCGACGGCATTTTTGGCTGACAACGATATGATTGCCCTGGGGGTTATGCAGGCGTTGCAGAAATATCAGGTAAGGATTCCCGAAGATATTTCGGTAGTGGGCTTTGACGATATTGAGTTTAGCCGGGTATTTGCGCCGGGACTTACAACAATCAAAGTGCATACGAA
This sequence comes from Selenomonas sp. WCT3, assembly GCA_900100835.1. Taxonomy (GTDB): domain Bacteria; phylum Bacillota; class Negativicutes; order Selenomonadales; family Selenomonadaceae; genus Selenomonas_A; species Selenomonas_A ruminantium_E. The sequence continues at coordinate 29,051 of FNCM01000004.1, forward strand.
GGAACTGGGCGAGCTTGCTGTAGAAAAATTGTTGGGGCTGATTAGAAGGCCCCAGTGTGTGCATACCAGAACGCAAATGTATACGCAGCTGGTGGTTCGCGGCAGTACCGCGCCACTGGAAAAATGAGCTAAAATTAGGAGGAGTTTGTTATGCTTCTTGGAAATCGTGACGATATCGTCCAATATGACAATGGTTACATCAGCAAAATTCCTATTTTTCAGTTTATCCTATTAAGCTGCCTGGTGCCGCTTTGGGCGGCGGCAGCCAGCTTAAATGATGTACTTATTACGCAGTTTAAGAGTGTTTTTGCCTTGAGCGATTTTGCCAGTGCTTTGGTTCAAAGTGCCTTTTATAGCGGTTACTTTCTGATTTCGATTCCGGCTTCGATGGTCATTCGCAAAACAACTTACAAGACGGCTATCCTTTGCGGACTGGGATTCTATATTGCGGGTTGCTGTCTGTTTTTCCCGGCATCGCATATGGCTACGTATACGATGTTCCTGTTTGCGATTTTTGCCATTGCGATTGGTCTCGGTTTCCTGGAAACTTCGGTCAATACGTACAGTACGATGTTAGGTCCACAGGAGACGGCGACGCTCCGCTTGAATATTAGCCAGACGTTTCAGCCTATCGGCTCTATCAGCGGCATCCTGCTGGGCAAGTATCTTATTTTCCAAGAGGGCGAGTCAATGGCTTCCCAGCTGGCTGGAATGGATGCTGTACAGGCAGCGGCCTATAAAATGGAAATGTTGCAGCATACACTGGAACCGTATCATGCAATGATTTATGTGTTACTGGCGATTTTTGCTTTGTTTGCTGTTACGGCCTATCCGAAGTGCAAGGTTAAGAGTGCTTCGACTGAGGGGATCCCGAGTATTGGCCGTACCCTTTCGTATCTGGCGAAGAATACCCGTTTCCAAAGAGGTATCGTGGCGCAGTTCCTTTATGTTGGTATGCAGGTCGCCGTTTGGTCCTTTACGATTCGTTTGGCGCTTCACTTGGACCCTTCCATCAATGAACGGACGGCGGCAAATTATATGGTGGTAAGCTTTATTTTCTTCTTTGTGGGGAAATTTGTTGCCAACTTCTTGATGACGAAGTTTTCGGCCAATCGCGTATTGAAAATTTATGCGCTGATTGGTATTGTCGATATTCTTTACACGGCATTGGTTCCGGGTATGACGGCCCTTTATGGCGCTGTATTGGCAAGTTTCCTGTTCGGGCCGTGTTGGGCAACAATTTACGCGCGTACCTTGGATGCGGTGGAGAAAAAATACACCGAGACTGCTGGCGCTATTATTGTCATGTCCATTGTCGGTGGTGCATTCGTTCCGGCTATCCAAGGTTATGTTTCGGATGTAACGGGTTCGATGCAGTTATCTTTCATCATTAACGTTCTTTGCTTTGCTTTTATTGGCTGGTATTTCCACAAGGAGCATAAGCTGGAGACAGAGGATGAGGAGGCGCTGGTCGTTGCAAACCATAACGCATGAAAATTTTCGTCAGTATGGCAGAATCCTGCCGTTGGATTTGAGTGATTTTGTGGCTCGCATGAGAGCCAGGGAGTCAGTTCCAGAAGGAGAAGTCATTTACGAAGCTTCTGTTCCGGACTTAGAGAAAATGGCTCTTTTCCATACGCTGCAACAGGAAGTGTTTGGCGGGATTCCAACAGAATTGGGGCATTGCAGCGGATGGAATCATAAACTCAATGGACTGGAATATCATCGTTCGTCAGAGATCGATTTAGCAGCTACGGACCTTGTCCTGATGCTGGGGCGCCAGCAGGACATTGATTGGGATACGTATACTTATGATACGTCAAAAGTGGAGTGCTTCAGGATTCCGGCAGGAACAGCGGTGGAGCTTTATGCGACGACGCTCCATTTCGCTCCTGGCAGCGTTGGCTATGCGGAATTTCGCATGGGGGTAGCGCTGCCGCGCGGAACAAATGAAACATTGGCTGAACCTGCAGCGGGCAGTGGAGAAAACCGGCTACTGATGAATAAGAATAAATGGCTGCTGGCTCATGAAGAGAGCGGCCTGCAAAAACAAGGGGCGTGGATTGGACTGCGTGGAGAAAACATAACGGTCTGACCGGGAACCGCCGGAGGAGAGAAATTATCATGAAGAATGTGTTAGTGGTTGGCAGCCTGAATATGGATTTCGATGTGTATATGGAAAGACGCCCGTTACCGGGGGAAACGGTAATGGCCAAAAATCTTAAATTGGTCCCGGGCGGTAAAGGGGCCAATCAGGCGTATGCTTTGGGAAAACTGGGTGTAAAAACGGCGATGGTTGGCGCTGTGGGAAAGGATTCTTTTGGCCAGCAAATGCTGGAAAATCTGCATAGTGTGTGTGTGGATACGGCTGGGATACTGGTCTCAGAGACTTCAGAAACGGGGAAGGCTTTTATCGAAGTAGAGGATAACGGCCAGAATAGTATCAGTGTGATAGCTGGTGCGAATTATGAGGTGGATGGGAAGCTGATCCGCGAAAACCGTCATTTGTTTGAAGCGGCTGATGTGGTAGTTATGCAGCTGGAAATCCCCCTGCCGGCCGTAATTGAAGCTGCTCAATTAGCACGAGAATGCGGGAAGATGGTCGTTATAGACCCAGCACCAGCAAAAGCAGATTTTCCCGCGGAGTTGTATCCGCTGATTGATATCACAAAACCAAATGAAACCGAACTGTCGGTTTTGACCGGAATGCCGACCGATACGGAAGAACAGGTAATTGCTGCGGCGCGAAGTCTTACGGCCAAGGGCGTGGGCGCGGTTCTGGTAACCCTGGGCGGCAATGGAACGATGCTGGTTACGAATGAACGGCTGCAGACTTTCCCGGCGTATAAAGTCAAAGCAGTTGATACGACAGCAGCCGGGGATTGTTTCTTGGCGGCATTTCTGAGTGCCTTTGATGGGGAAAATTATGCGGATGCCATCGATTTTGCGGCTCGGGCATCGGCTATTGCCGTCACGCGCCCCGGGGCACAAACCTCGATTCCGAATTGTGAGGAGATACAGGCTTTTCGCGTTTCTTGATTCGGCTTTTTCTTAGGGAGTAATTGTTGCAAAGGGCAGGGAATCATCCTAGTGATGATTCTCTGCCCTTCTTTTTTTATTGCTTAAATTTATAAAATTCTGTTAAATGCAGGATTATAGGGGATGATGTCGAACTGATATAACAGAAATTATAAGGGATATTAAGGATATAGGAGGAGATTATCATGTCGTTAAAGGGACGTTTTGTCATCATGATCGTCGGCACGGCGATATTGACGACGGTGCTGGTCAGTGCACTGTTCATAACCAATCTCATCAGTGAGACGGACCGGCAGGTGGAAATGTATCGTCAGACCCTGACCCAGGATGTGGAACGGGAGCTCAAGATTGAAACAGAATCGGCGATTTCTATCATCAAGCAGGTTTATGACCGTCAGCAGAAAGGAGAGCTGACAGAGGAACAAGCCAAGAAAGAAGCCGCAAACCTGATTCGTCAGATGCGTTATGATGATGGCAAGGGGTACTTCTGGATTGATACTTATGATGGTGTCAATGTGGTTTTACTGGGGCGTGATACCGAAGGAAAATCCCGTATCGATTTGGTAGACCCGGCGGGGCGGCATTTCATCAAGGAAATGATTGAAAATGGCCGCAAAGATGGCGGTGGTTACACGGATTTGATGTTTGCCAAACCGAATGAGACAACGCCGCTGCCTAAACGCAACTATACGGCAACTTTTGCCCCGTATCAGTGGGTGGTTGGTACTGGTGTCTGGATTGACTACATCGATACGAAGGTGGCTGAGGAGCGGGCTGAGGCAGATGGGACGTTCTGGGCCAGCCTTTTGAAACTCGGTGGTATCATCGTCGTGCTGCTGGCGGTCTTTATTGGCCTGGGGATGTATGCCGCTGGAACAGTGGTTGGACCTATTCATTTGGTCACCAATCGGTTGGGAATTCTCGCGACCGGCGATTTCCGCAAGGATGAATCCCTCACGGAAGTAATGCATCGCAGCGATGAGATTGGTGAGATGAGCCAGGCTCTGCAGAAATTACAGCAGCAGGTCCATGATATGATGCGTCAGGTGTCAGAGTCCAGCAAGCAGGTCGCCTCTTCATCGCAGCAGCTGACGAACAGCTCCGAGCAGTCGGCTGAGGTCAGCGGGCAGGTAGCCGATTCGATTGTCAACGTGGCCGGTTCCTGCAGTGAGCAGTTCACGGAGGTCGAGAATGCCAGCGAGCATATCAACAATCTGGCCATGAATATGGAGAAGTTCGAAAAGGCGCTGGATCATGCTGGAACGGTAGTTGGCTCGGCCAAATCCCAGGCGGATTCCGGGGAAAAGAAAGTTGCCAGTGCGGTTCAGCAGATGGAACTTATTGAGCAGTCGGTTAGTGAATCGGCCCAGGTTATTGAGGAACTGGGGCGGGAATCGGATAAGATTGGCACCATTGTTGATGCGATTTCGGAGATTGCCGAGCAGACGAATCTGTTGGCGCTCAATGCCGCCATCGAGGCAGCCCGGGCTGGTGAGCATGGCCGCGGCTTTGCGGTAGTTGCCGATGAAGTCCGCAAGCTAGCTGAGCAGTCAAGCGAGTCAGCCCGTGAGATTGCTGGCATTATCGGTTCCATTCAGTCGAAATCGAGAAGTGCGGTATCGGTTATGCAGGATGGCGTCAGTCAGGTACAAAATGGCGTTGGTGCCGTAAATGGTGCCGGCATGACCTTCAAGGATATTGCGGATATGGTGGAGAAAGTAGTGGAAGAGACGCGAGAAATGGAACGAATTGTTGTGACCCTTTCCACCAGTACCAATACGATATCCGGAGCTATCAGCAAGATTAGTGCCATGAGCCGTAGTGTTGCAGGTGAAGCTGAGACGGTATCGGCGGCAACGGAGGAACAGACGGCGACGATGAATGAAATCGCCAGCTCGAGCCGTAAGCTTACGGAGATGGCCCAGGATTTGGAGGCATCGGTAGAGAAGTTTAAGATTTGACCATAACCAATCAAAACTCTGTTTTATGGGGCAGTGGATCGCCACCTGTTCCATGAAACAGAGTTTTTTGTTTACAGTATTACATTATTTTTTCTAAAAATGCTTGACGAATGGAAAGAAAAGGTATATCATACATTATAAATTAAACATATCTGATAAGTATATTTTAAGAGGGTGAATGGATGGCAGGAAGAAAATTGAAGCGGGGCGAGGTACCCCAGGATGTTATGGCTGAAATCCTGAGAATCTTACAGACTATCAGTTATGGCGAAGTTGTTTTAGTGGCGCAGGATGGAATTTTGGTCCAAGTGGAGTGGAATGAAAAGCTGCGGATGGATAGTTTTGGCATCCCTTCGCAACTGCAAACTTGGTCTGAAAAGCAGCGGCAGCATATTTCCGAGCATGTTCGGCAGGAATTTGGCCGCTTGCAATATGGACGACTGGTCATCGTAGTAAAACGAGGCGATATCGTTCAGATGGAGCGAACGGAAAAGCAACGCTTTACCGGATTAGACGGTGAAGGAATTTAAAATAAATCTATGTGATTGAACGGATTACCGCAGGTCATTCGAAAACGAAAGCCTATGGAACCGCATAGCAGGTCAGTATTGCTGTATCTGTCGTGGGGCCATAGGCTTTTTTATATATTTTGTTGAACAAGAAGCAGTACAAGGAGAAGGAGTGTTGGCAATGAAGGCGAGAAAATGGTTTGGACTAGCAGCTGGAGTTTTGTTTACGATTGGAGCGTTGACTGGCTGCGGTGGAGATATAGCGGCTGATAATGGCAGTGCGGGCAAGGAGTTCCTCAATGTCTCCTATGATCCGACCCGTGAGCTCTTCGCAGAGTTCAATGAGAAGTTCAAGGAGGAGTGGAAAAAGGAATCCGGTGAGGATGTGACCTTCTCCCAGTCCCATGGCGGTTCGGGCAAGCAGGCCCGGTCGGTCCGCGATGGTCTCGAGGCGGATGTGGTCACGCTGGCCTTGGCCTACGATGTAGATGAGATTGCCCAGGCAGGCCTCATTGACAAGGATTGGATCAAGAAATTCCCCGATAACTCGGCACCCTATACCTCGACTATCGTCTTTCTGGTACGCAAGGGCAATCCGAAGAATATCCACGACTGGAACGACCTGGTGCGGGATGATGTGCAGATCGTGACGCCGAATCCGAAGACGTCAGGCGGTGCCCGCTGGAACTATCTGGCAGCCTGGGAATATGCCAAGGAGCATAACAATGGCGATGAGGCCAAGATAAAGGAGTTCCTCAAGGTAATGTTCAGCCATGTGGTGGCACTGGATTCTGGTGCCCGTGGTGCAACGACTTCCTTTGTACAGCGTGGTCAGGGGGATGTATTGATTGCCTGGGAAAATGAAGCCCTGTTGTCGGTGAAGGATGCACCGAACGATTATGAGATCGTAGTGCCGTCCATCAGCATCCTGGCGGAGCCGTCGGTGGCCGTGGTCGATGAAGTGGTGGAGCGCAAGGGCACGCGCAAGCTGGCCGAGGCTTATATCAACTTCCTCTACAGCAAAGAGGGACAGGAAATCGCCGCTAAGAATTTCTACCGTCCCCGTGATAAAGAGGTTGCCGCTAAGTATGCCAAGGTATTCCTGCCCCTCAAGCTCGTGACGATTGATGAGGCTTTTGGCGGCTGGACTAAAGCCCAGAAGGAGCATTTCGCTGATGGTGGTACGTTTGACCAGATTTATGAGAAAAAATGACAAGGTGAAGGAGGCAGGAAAGTGAGCAGTTTCAGCACTAAGAAAGTCATTCCAGGATATCGCTTTACCTGCGGCATCACATTCTTTTATCTATCGCTTATCTTACTGATTCCGCTGGCAGCTTTTGTCCTGTACACCGCAGGCATGGGCTGGGAGAAGTTCTTGGCAGTGGTACTGGATTACCGCGTTTTCCATGCATATTATATCAGCTTGCTGACGGCACTGGCGGCGGCGGTGATAAATGGTGTCTTTGGGCTGCTGTTGGCCTGGGTGCTCGTCCGCTATGAGTTCTTCGGCAAGGGGCTTCTCGATGGCCTTATCGATTTGCCCTTTGCCCTGCCCACGGCGGTGGCGGGTATTGCGCTTACGACGCTTTATGCCGAAAACGGCTGGCTGGGCCAGTACTTTTATGCACTGGGGATTCCCTCGGCCTTTTCGCCGCTGGGCATTACGCTGGCGATGGTCTTTGTGGGCCTGCCCTTTGTGGCCCGCAGCGTCCAGCCGGTGCTGCGGGACCTCGACCCACAGGTGGAGGAGGCGGCTTCCTTGCTGGGGGCAGGCGATTGGCTGACCTTTCGCCGTGTAATTTTTCCTGAGCTGGTATCGCCGCTGCTCACGGGTTTTTCTTTGGCCTTTGCCCGGGGGGTCGGCGAGTACGGCAGCGTGGTTTTCATTGCGGGCAATCTTCCCTATGAGACGGAAATCGCACCGCTCTTGATCATGGCTAAGCTGGAGCAGTTCGACTATCAGGCAGCGGCGGCCATTGCGCTGGTGCTGCTGCTCTTGTCCTTTGCCATCTTATTGGTCATCAATGGGTATCAGCGCTATCGCGTGCAGAAACAGGGGGTGTGAAAGTTGGCAGTGAAACCGCATAAATTCAGTCAATGGGGGCTTATCGGACTGGCTGCTGCCTTCCTGCTGGTTATGCTGGTGCTGCCGCTGGTCCTGGTGGCCAGCGAGGCGTTGGCCAAGGGCTGGCAGGCTTATCTGGCCGCTCTCGACGAGCCCTTTGCGCGCAAGGCGCTGTATCTGACCTTAGAGGCAACGGTGGCGGCGGTGATTGGCAATACGGTATTTGGCCTGGCTTCGGCCTGGCTGCTCACGAAATACGATTTCCGCGGCAAGGCTTTTTGGAGTTCGCTGCTGGATCTGCCTTTTGCCATTTCTCCGGTGGTGGCCGGTTTGCTATTTGTCATCCTGTTTGGCCGCATGAGTCCCCTCTATCCCTTCCTGCGGGCTGAGCACATCGCGATCATCTTCGCGGTGCCGGGCATCATCCTCGCCACGGTGTTCGTGACCTTTCCGTTCATCACCCGGGAGCTGGTGCCGGTCATGGAGGCCCAGGGGCGCAGCGAGGAGGAGGCTGCGGCGACGATGGGGGCCAGCGGCTGGACGATTTTCCGGCGGGTGACCCTGCCGAATATCAAGTGGGCGTTGCTTTATGGCGTGATACTTTGTACCGCCAGGGCCCTGGGGGAATTCGGTGCGGTGTCGGTAGTTTCGGGACATATCCGGGGCAAGACGAATACCCTGCCGCTGCATATCGAAATCCTCTATAACGAATACAATTTCACGGCGGCCTTTGCCGTGGCATCGATTCTGGTGATTCTGGCCGTCATCATCCTGATCCTGCGGAATCTGGTGGAATGGCGGGCGAAACGGGGGCTAAGAAATGGCAATTGAAGTAGAACTTAAACATATCCATAAGAATTTTGGCACGTTCAAGGCCTCAGATGACGTGAATCTGACGGTGGAAAAGGGAAAACTTATCGGCCTCTTGGGACCGTCGGGCAGTGGCAAGACCACCATCCTGCGCATGATTGCAGGCCTCGAGCATCCCGACAGCGGGGATATCTTCATTGCGGGCAAGCGGGTCAACGACCTGCCGGCGGGGAAGCGCGGCATTGGTTTTGTGTTCCAGAACTACGCATTGTTCCGCCATATGACGGTATGGGAAAATATCGCCTTTGGGCTCAAGGTACAGAAGGTGCCGCCAAAGGAAATTGCCGCGCGGGTGGATAAGCTTGTGGAGCTTATTGGGCTTAAAGAATTTGCCACCCGTTATCCGCAGCAGCTTTCAGGGGGCCAGCGGCAGCGGGTAGCCTTTGCACGGGCCTTGGCCCCAGAGCCGGAGCTTCTGTTATTGGATGAACCTTTTGCGGCTATCGATGCGAAGGTGCGCAAGGAACTGAGACAATGGCTGCGGGCCACCATCCATCAGCTGGGCATCACCAGTATCTTTGTCACCCATGACCAGGATGAGGCGGTGGAGGTGGCCGATGATATCATCATCACGAATCACGGCCATGTGGAGCAGGCTGGTTCGCCAGCTGCCATCTATCAGCATCCCGAGACGCCCTTTGTGGCGGATTTCATCGGTGAGTCGGTGCATGTTCCCGACTATACGGTGTTCAAGGGATTTACGAATGGCGCAGGCAGCCATGAGGGCATCCTGCGGCCGGAATTCTTGGAGATTGCTGCCGAGGAGGAGGAAATCCTGATGCCCCTGGCGGCGGAACAGGGCACGGTCAGGGCCACCTATTTCCGGGGCAGCAGCCTGCAAGTGGTGGTGGAGGTCAAAGGCCAGCTCTTATATGGCTGGCGCAGCCTCGAAAAGAAACCCTTGCAGGAGGGGGACCGGGCGCTGGTTTTGATTCACCGCGTCTACAGTTTCGCCGGCGGGAAGACCCAGATCATTGAAAACCGGGCGAAACAGGAAGAGTCGGTGGTTATTTGATACAGGATGTGAAAGACGAATGGAAGTTTTGGATAAGACAGCCGATGTGCTGATTGTGGGCGGCGGTGCCGCTGGCTGCTATGCGGCCATTACCTTGGCAGCAGAGCACCCGGAGCTCAGGGTGCTGTTGGTGGATAAGGCCGGTATCAAGCGCAGCGGCTGTCTGGCCGCTGGGGTCAATGCCCTGAATGCCTATATCACGCCGGGGCATAGTCCTGAGGACTACGCCGATTACGCGGCGAAAGATGCAGCGGGCATTGTGCGCGATGATTTGCTGTTGACGATGTCGCGCGGGCTAAATGAGGTGACCCACCGCATGGAAGAACTGGGGCTGGTCATCCTGAAGGATGAGCGGGGCCAGTATGTCTCCCGGGGCTGGCGCAATCTCAAGATAAACGGCGAAAATATTAAGCTGCTGCTGGCGGCGGCGGTGCGCAAGAGCCAAAATGTAGAAGTGCTGGAACAGGTAAGTGTCGTCGACTATCTGCAGGCTGATGATGGCTCGGTGACAGGCGCCTGGGGCGTCGGCGTGCGGCAGGAGAAGTTGTATTTCCTGCAAGCCAAGGCCGTCATCTGTGCCACGGGCGGTGCGGCCGGGCTCTACCGGCCCAATCATCCGGGCAGTTCCCGCCACAAGATGTGGTACAGTCCCTTCAATACCGGGGCTGGCTATGCCATGGGCCTGCGGGCTGGCGCGGAGATGACGACCTTTGAGATGCGGTTTATCGCTCTGCGTTGCAAGGATACTATTGCGCCGACGGGAACCCTTGCCCAGGGCGTTGGCGCGGCTCAGGTCAATGCAGCGGGGGAGCGCTATCAGCATAGATACGGCAATACGACATCTGAGCGTTTGTATGCCGTGGTCAGCGAGAATCTGGCCGGACGCGGCCCTTGCTATCTGGAAACCGAGGGCATCACCGAGGAGCAGCAGGCTTCGCTGGAGCGGGCCTACCTCAACATGGCGCCGGCTCAGACCATGAAGTGGCGCGAGACGGGGCTAGGCCCTGCCAGCGCCAATGTGGAAGTGGAGGGCTCCGAGCCCTATGTGGTGGGCGGCCATACGGCTAGCGGCTATTGGATCGATGCGGCGCGGGCGACGACGCTGCCGGGGCTGTTCGCAGCTGGTGACGTGGCTGGCGGCTGCCCGCAGAAATATGTGACCGGGGCCTTTGTGGAGGGAAAGATTGCCGCGGAAAGTGCCGCCGCCTATGCGAAAGGGCAGAGGCAGCCAGCACTTCCCCCGGCAGTCCGCCAGAGGATTATGGCGCGGGTCTCGGCACTGCTGAAGCCACCAGCAGCTAGTCCGCTGTTTACGGCGGCGGGGCTTGAGGAGGCTATGCAGCAGGTCATGGATGAGTATGCAGGGGGCATTACCACTGGCTATCGCTATACGGAAAGGCAGTTGGACCTGGCGGCCAAACACATCGGACGGCTGACAAGGCTCAGTGAGGATTTGCGGGCGGCGGATGGCTATGAGCTGGTGCAGCTCTTTGAACTGCAGGAGCGGCTGCTCATCTGCCGCGTGCTCATCGAGCATCTGAAGGCCCGCCGGGAGACGCGCTGGCACTCCTTTGCCGAGAATCTTGACTATCCGGGCAAAGATCCGGCACTGGAAAAATATGTCAATTCACGGCTGGAGGCTGGCAAGGTGAAGATTATCTATCGGGATTTAGTCAAGCGGGGGGAATGGTATGAGCATCAGCATTGAACCGGAGAAGTGCATCGGCTGCGGTCTCTGCACGGAAGTCTGCCCTGGCAATCTGCTGCAGGTGAAGGCAGGCAAAGCTGCCATTCGCGATGTGCGGGACTGCTGGGGCTGCACGGCCTGCGTCAAGGAGTGCCCGCGGGATGCGATTTTCTACTATCTGAGTGCTGATCTCGGCGGTGCCGGCGGCCGGCTTTATGCCCATGATACGGCGGTGTCGCTTACCTGGCAGCTAAGGCTTCCCGATGGCAGCGAGCAGGAGATCATCGTAGCAAAGAATAAAGCAAATGCGTATTGAGGTTAGGAGACGATAACAATGGCAATGGATCATTTGGATCAACTGGAGGCGGAGAGCATCTACATCCTCCGGGAGGCGTATAAGAAACTGGGCAAGCTGGGCATGCTCTGGTCAATCGGCAAGGACTCGACGGTGCTGCTGTGGTTGGCTAAGAAAGCCTTTTACGGCCATGTCCCCTTTCCCTTCATCCATGTGGATACGAAACACAAGATTCCCGAGATGATTGCCTACCGCGACCGCGTCGCCAAGGAACTCGGCCTTGACCTCATCGTGCATACGAATTGGGATGCCATAAATGCGGGCATTGGCCCCGACAAGGGGCGCCTGGCCTGCTGCAAGGCCCTCAAGACCGAAGGCCTCCGTCAGGTGGTGAAGCAGCACGGCTTTGACGGTCTTATCGTCGGGGTGCGCCGCGACGAGGAGGGCTCCCGCTCCAAGGAGCGGGTTTTCTCCGAGCGCACCCAGGATGATGGCTGGGACTACACCAACCAGCCGCCGGAGCTTTGGAATCAGTTCAAGACGGATTTCCCCAAGGGCAACCACATCCGCGTCCATCCGATTCTTGCTTGGAGTGAGCTTGACATCTGGGAATACATCCGCCGGGAGAATATTCCCATCATCGACCTGTATTTTGCCAAGAACGGCAAGCGTTACCGCAGCCTGGGCTGTGCCTGCTGCACAGGACAGATTGAGTCGGAGGCTGATACCCTTGACAAGATCATTGAAGAATTGAAACATACGAAGACTGGTGAGCGTGCCGGGCGCAAGCAGGACCAGGAAGATGCTTATGCGATGCAGAAACTGCGTAAAGAGGGGTATATGTAATGGATGAGAAATTGAAACAAGAAGGTCTGCATATCGTGGTAGTCGGTCATGTGGATCATGGCAAATCGACGGTCATCGGCCGTCTGCTCTACGATACGGATTCCCTGCCCCAGGGCGCAGTGGACAAGGTCAAGCGCATCGCCAGGGAAACGGGCAAGCCCTTTGAGTATGCCTATCTCCTCGATGCCTTTGAGGAAGAGCAGAAACAGGGCATCACGATTGATACGACCCAGATCCAGTTTGCGACGAAAAAGCGCGAGTACGTCATCATCGACGCACCGGGCCATAAGGAGTTCCTCAAGAATATGATTTCGGGGGCAGCCAATGCCAATGCGGCTCTCTTGATTGTTGATGCCAAACAGGGGGTGCAGGAGCAGTCCAAGCGCCATGGCTATATGCTGTCCCTGCTGGGCATCGAGAAGGTCTATGTGGTTGTCAACAAGATGGATTTGGTGGACTACTCCGAGGAAGTATTTCACAAGGTTGCTGACGATATGAAGGAGTTCCTGGAACCGCTGGGGGTAAAGCCCCTGCGCTATTTGCCGGTATCGGGTTATCAGGGCGACAACATCGCTACTAAGTCGGTCAATATGCCCTGGTATGATGGCCCGGTGCTGCTGGATTCTCTCGATTTGCTCGAGGCCAGCAAAGAAATTATCGACAAGGATCTGCGCCTGCCCATACAGGATGTGTTCAAATTCGACGACCGCCGCATCATTGCCGGGCGCATCGAAGCCGGCAAGCTCGCCGTGGGCGATGAGATCGCCATCTACCCATCGGGGCGCCGCACGGTCATCCAGTCCATTGCCTACTGGCAGGAGCGGGACAAGAAGGAGCGCGCCTTGGCCGGGGAATCCACGGGCATCATCGTCCGGGATGAGTTCTTCAACCAGCGCGGTGAGATCATCACGACGCCTGGGGCCAAGGCCCCCCACGTGTCCAACCGCCTGCGGGCCTCGATATTCTGGATGGGGCGCAATCCTCTGCGCAAGGGCAGTACCTACAAATTAAAGCTTGCCACCCAGGAGGTGGAGGCCGAGGTGGCTGACATCGTCAAGACCATCGATGCGGCCAATCTCGACAGCCGCGAGGGAGCCAAGGAACTGCGGCTGAACGATGTGGCAGAAGTCATCCTGAGCCTCAAGGAGGCCATTGCCTTTGATGTGTTCCAGGAGCATCAGGCAACGGGCCGGTTCGTGTTGGTGGATGGCTATGATGTGGCCGGCGGCGGTATCGTCGTCGCCGCCGAAAAGGCCGACGAGGGGGCAGGCTTCGCCTTTGTGAACGGCGGCATCCGCGCCCGGGGCGATGTCTTCGATGAATTCTACTACGATATCGAAAGCTACAACGTCACGAAGGTAGCCGCAGCCGTCAAGAAGCCCTATCAGGTGGGGGATGAGATTCCCCGCCGGGGCATCAGCTACGAGTATCCGGCCGATTTTGACATCCTTATCCTGCGCGACCAGGTAGCGGTTTCGGTGCGGCAGGGCAGGATCGAATCTATCCTGCCGCTGGCGGACTATGAGTATTCGGGGCGGCCACTGATCAATGGCCGCGGCTTTGGCATCAAGGTCTATAAGGCCAAGGAGCTGAAGGAAATGCTGTCGGTCTATCGGGAACTGGCCTCGAGCCACGTGGAACCTCGCGTAAAAGCTGCGTTTGCTAACCGTTATTTCTTCCTGAACCAATACCGCCGCTTGCAGTTCTATTTTGACTACGTCATCTGAGTAATTTGCAATTTTGCGTAAGCTGACGTATAATAGTCAAAGACAATTGCACAGCAAGGGGAGCTTGCCGATGGGAACATCACAGCAGGCTGAGAGGGAGGTTACGACTCCGACCCATAACCTGATTTGGATAATGCCAACGTAGGGATGAGCGGTGAATGATACGTGTAAACCGAAGGGAACTTGCCAATCAGGCAGGTTCCCTTTTTCGTGCAGGTTTTACAGGAGGATGCAGATGGTCAGGATAAATGGTGAGGATAAAGCGGCAGCAGGCAAAAGCCTCTGTGATTACCTCCAGGAGGCGGGCTATGACAGCCGGGCGATTGCCGTGGAGTACAATGAGATCATCCTGCCGAAGCAGGACTATGAACGGACGGTCTTGCAGGATGGCGATGTGGTGGAAATCGTCTGCTTTATGGGTGGTGGCTGAGTTGTTATCGGTTCGGAAATCGCTTGGAGAGGAGTAATGACAGATGGAAAAACAGGAAGATTGTTTGGTGATTGGCGGGCATAGGTTCCACTCCCGCTTCATCCTGGGCTCGGGCAAATACTCGCTGCAGCTCATCGAGGCTGCCGTGCGGGATGCCGGGGCGGAAATCGTGACACTGGCCGTGCGCCGGGCCAATACGAAGGAGCAGGAAAATATCCTTGACTATATCCCAAAAGGCGTGACCCTTTTGCCCAATACCTCGGGGGCGCGCAACGCCGATGAGGCCGTGCGCATCGCGCATTTGGCCCGGGAGCTTGGCTGCGGGAACTTCGTCAAGATCGAGATCATGCGGGATTCGAAGTACCTGCTGCCCGACAATGCCGAGACTATAAAGGCGACGGAACGGCTGGCCAAAGAAGGCTTTGTGGTCATGCCCTATATGTATCCGGACCTCAATGTGGCCCGGGACCTGGTGGAGGCAGGGGCGGCGGCCGTGATGCCGCTGGCGGCGCCAATCGGTTCCAATAAGGGGCTGGCCACGAAAGAGTTCATCCAGATCCTCATCGATGAGATCGACTTGCCGATCATCGTCGATGCCGGCATCGGCAAGCCCTCCGAGGCCTGTGCAGCCATGGAGATGGGGGCGGCCGCTATCATGGCCAATACGGCGCTGGCCACGGCAGGCAATCTGCCGCTGATGGCCGCAGCCTTCAAGGACGCCATCGCCGCTGGCCGCAAGGCATATCTGGCGGGCCTGGGCCGCGTGCTGACCCGCGGGGCTGCTGCCTCGGACCCCCTTACTGGCTTTTTGCACGACTGAGGAGGCGCGTCATGGAAAATCAGTTTTTTGTCGACTCGGAAAAACTAAGCGAAGGGGCACTGGCCAAGAAGCATCAGCTGGAACAAGATCCAGCCAGCCGTAAGGACCCGCTGGAATACTTCCCCGATATGGAGCAGATCGATTCGCCAGTAAGGGCGCGGGTCATCGCGGCGATGGAGGCCTACGATTACGCTTCCTATACGGCCGCTGATGTGCGGCGGGCGCTCAATCATGACAGCTGCACGGTGGAGGATTTCAAGGCCTTGCTGTCGCCAGCGGCGCAGCCCTTCCTCGAGGAGATGGCCGCGCGGGCACGGCTGGAAACAAGCCGTCATTTCGGCAACACGGTCTATCTGTTCACGCCGCTCTACATCGCCAACTACTGTGAGAATTACTGCGTCTACTGCGGCTTCAACTGCTACAATGACATCAAGCGCTTGCAGCTCGATGCAGGGCAGATCGAGCATGAGATGCAGGTCATCGCTTCATCGGGCATGGAGGAAATCCTGCTGCTCACTGGGGAGAGCAAGACCAAATCCAATGTTTCCTATATTGGTGAGGCCTGCAAGCTGGCGCGCAAGTATTTCAAGAACGTGGGCCTGGAAATCTATCCCGTCAACACCGAGGATTACAGATACCTTCACGAATGCGGGGCCGATTATGTCACGGTGTTTCAGGAGACCTATGACCTCAAGAAATATGAGACGCTGCATCTTCTGGGCCATAAGCGCGTCTGGCCTTACCGCTTTGAGGCCCAGGAACGCGCCTTGCGCGGCGGCATGCGCGGCGTCGGTTTTTCGGCGCTTTTGGGACTGTCGGATTTCCGCAAGGATGCACTGGCTACGGCACTGCATGTCTATTATCTGCAGCGCAAGTATCCCCAGGCGGAGTTTTCCCTTTCCTGTCCGCGCCTGCGGCCCATCATCAACAACGATAAGATCAATCCGCTGGATGTCGGCGAGCGGCAGCTCTGCCAGATCCTCTGCGCCTATCGCATCTTCCTGCCCTTTGCCGGCATAACGGTATCCTCCCGGGAGAGTGCCGCCTTCCGCAACGGCATTGCCAAGATCTGCGCGACGAAGATTTCTGCGGGGGTGTCCACGGGCATTGGGGACCATGAGGAAAAATATACAGGCAAGGATGAAGAGGGAACCGGTGATGAGCAGTTTGAAATCTGCGATACCCGCAGTCTTGAGGCCATGTATGCCGATATGGCCGCCGAGGGCTTGCAGCCGGTGCTCAATGACTATCTCTATGTTTAAGCAAAAGATTGACCAGTCCATAATTGACAAGTCAGGATTTGACCGGTCAAATGTTGACTTGTCAAAAGTCATCGCCATTACGAACCGTAAGTTATGTACCGAGGATTTTTATGCGCGGTTGGCGTGGATTGCCGCCCAGGGCCCTAGGGCCATCGTCCTGCGGGAAAAGGATTTGGCTGCGGTCGAGTATGAACAGCTGGCTCGTGACGTCAGGGGAATTGGCCGGCAGTACGGCGTGCCAGTAATCCTG
This sequence comes from Selenomonas sp. WCT3, assembly GCA_900100835.1. GTDB lineage: Bacteria > Bacillota > Negativicutes > Selenomonadales > Selenomonadaceae > Selenomonas_A > Selenomonas_A ruminantium_E. The sequence goes on from FNCM01000004.1 coordinate 45,827, forward strand.
CATGGCCAGGCGGAGGTGGCTGCAAGGCTGCGGGCGGACGGCCTGCACCTGCCACTTCCCAAGCTACGGCAGCTCTCCGCTAAGGTGCGGTCAGGCTGGCAAGTCCTTGGCACTTCCTGCCATTCCCTAGATGAGGTTGAGGAGGCCCAGCGCCTTGGCTGCTCCTATCTGGTGGCGGGGCATATCTATGAAACAGACTGCAAGCAGGGCCTTCCGGGACGGGGCTTGGATTTCTTGCAGGCGGCCTGCCAGGCGTCAGCACTTCCTGTCTATGCCATCGGCGGCATCACGCCGGCAAGGCTGGCGGCGGTGCTGGCCGCCGGGGCAGCTGGTGCTTGTGTGATGAGCGGATTGATGCAGGGCGAGACCTGGCTTTACAAAAAATAAAAAATAGTTGACATTTCGTAGGCGTTGTTGTAAGATATCACTATCGATTTGAAAAACATATCGGTTTAATATGATTGAACGGTGTCACCGTAGGTCATTCGATAAACGGAAGCCTATGGGAAACGCTCAGGGCATGGAATATAACGGTGGAATCTTTTCACAGGTTGTATTTATGGATAACTCGGCGTTTCTCATAGGCTTTTTCTAGTACGTGGAGGTAGAGAAAATGAAACTGACGGTTAATGGCGAAGCTTTGGAAATCGAGAAATCCATCAATGTAAGAGAACTGCTGGTGGTGGCAAAGGCTGACCAGCCGGAATATGTAACGGTGCAGCTGAATGGCGAGTTTGTCGACCATTCGGGTTTTGACAATACCTTTGTGGGAGATGGCGATACGGTGGAATTCCTGTACTTCATGGGAGGCGGTGCAAGATGAGTGTCAGCTTGACGAATGAACAGATTGAGCGCTATTCCCGCCATATCATCCTGCAGCAGGTGGGCGGCAAGGGCCAGGAAAAACTGCTGGGGGGCAAGGTGCTGGTCATCGGCACTGGCGGCCTTGGTGCCCCGGCGGCCATGTATCTGGCTGCCGCCGGCGTTGGCCAGATTGGCCTGGTGGATTTCGATGTGGTTGACCTTTCCAATCTGCAGCGCCAGATCATCCATCAGACGAAGGATGTGGGCAAGCCCAAAATCCAGTCGGGCAAGGAGACCATCGCTGAGATGAATCCCGATGTAACGGTCCATACCTATAATGAACTGGTGACTTCGGCCAATATCCGCGACATCATCCGGGATCAGGATTACGATTTCATCATCGATGGCACGGATAATTTCCCGGCGAAGTTCCTGATCAACGATGCCTGTGTCATGGAACAGAAGGCTTACTCCCATGCGGGAATCATCCGGTTCCAGGGACAGCTTATGACCTATGTGCCGGGACAGGGGCCTTGCTACCGCTGCGTATTCCCGACGATGCCGCCGAAGGACGCGGTACCCACCTGCCGCCAGGCAGGCGTGCTCGGCGTCATGGGCGGTATCATCGGCACCTTGCAGGCAACGGAGGCCCTCAAGTATATCCTCGGTGTCGGCGATTTGCTCAATGGTTATCTGCTGACTTATGATGCGCTGACCATGACCTTCCGCAAGGTCAAGATTCCCCGCAACCACGATTGCGCGGTCTGCAGTGACCATCCGACCATCACGGAACTGGTGGATTATGAGCAGCCGGCCTGCGACCTGCGCAATCATTAAGGAGGGAGTGCGATGGTGATTGACCTGAAATTAACAGATTATCTGGAAATGGTGCGCCATGCCCGCGCCACAGCTCCCATTGAGGATTGCGGGCTGTTGGGCGGCCGGATTGAAGGCGATGTCAAGAAAGTGGAGAAGGTCTTTTATCTGACGAATACCGACCAAAGCGAGGAGCATTTTTCCCTGGACCCCAAGGAGCAGTTTGCGGCGGTCAAGGAACTGCGCGAGCAGGGCCTCGTGCTCCTGGGCAATTGGCACAGCCATCCGGCCAGTCCCTCCCGCCCTAGTGAGGAGGACAAGCGGCTGGCCTTCGATACCCAGGCAAGCTATTTTATTTTATCCCTAAATGGCGGTGAGCCGGTGCTCAACAGTTTCCAGGTCAGCCGCGATAAAGTGGTGACGAAGGAAGATTTGCGGATTCGCTGATGATATGTGTGATATTTAGGAGGAATTACGATGGCAGTGGATTATAAAGAGCTCAAAAAGGGCGGCTTCATGCGGCAGAGACAGAAGGATTGTTTTTCCATGCGCCTCAAGTCCGTGGGCGGTCACTTTACGGCGGCCCAGCTGGCCACCGTGCAGCAGGTGGCGGAGAAGTTCGGTCAGGGCTATGTGCATCTGACGAGCCGGCAGGGCATCGAAATCCCTTTCATCAACGTGCAGGATATTGATGACGTCAAGAAAGCCCTGAAAGCAGGCGGCGTGGAGGTAGGCGTCTGCGGCCCGCGGGTGCGCACGATTACGGCCTGCCAGGGAGCGGCTGTCTGCCCCTCCGGTCTCATCGATACGGTCAAGCTGGCCAATGAATTTGATAAGCGCTATGGCGGCCGCGAGCTGCCCCATAAATTTAAGTTCGGTTTCACGGGCTGCCACAACAACTGCTTGAAAGCCGAGGAAAACGATATGGGCATCAAGGGCGGCGTGCGTCCTGAGTGGAAATCGGATGCTTGTATCTACTGTGGTGTTTGTGGGGCTGTGTGTCCCGAGAAAGCCATCGAAGTGGATAAGGGGGGCAAGAAATTGACGCTGGCTTTAGAGAAATGCGTTTACTGCGGCAAGTGCATCAAGAGCTGCCCCACCGATGCCTGGACGGGCGAGAATGGCTTTGTCGTTTCGTTTGGCGGGCTCTATGGCAACCGCATTGCCGTCGGCCGTCATTTCCTGCCGATTATTTTTGATGAAGAGAAACTCTACGAGATTGTCGATGTCGCCTTGAAATTCTTTGAGGACAACGCGAAGCCCAGTGAGCGGTTTGCCAATTGCCTGGACCGCGTGGGTTGGGAGAAGTTTGAGCAGGCAGTGGAGGAAGTATTATGAGTGAAGCATGGAAGATTGATGATACGATTGACATCACCGATGTCGTTTGTCCGATTACGTTCGTGAAGGTCAAGATGGCCCTCGAAGATTTGGACGATGGGCAGATTCTGGGCGTTCATCTCAATGAAGGCGAGCCCATCCAGAACGTGCCGCGCAGCCTGAAAGATGAAGGGCATAAGGTCCTGTCGGTCAGCCAGGCCGCCGATGGCACCTATGACCTCGTCGTGCAAAAAGGTGGGCGGGAGTTATGAGATTCACGACCCGGCTGCTGCACGATTCTTTTGGCCCCGATAAGGCCACAGGAGCGGTGACGCAGCCCCTTTACCAGAGTACGGCCTTTTATCAGGAAACGGCCGAAGATATGGAAAAGATCTTTGCCGGGCGTAAGCCCGGTTTTGTCTACACCCGGGTGGGCAATCCGACCATTGCCAGCTTTGAGATGCGCATCCGCTCCCTGGAGGGCGGTGTCGGCGCTGTGGCCTGTGCTTCGGGTATGGCGGCGGTTTCTCAGGCAGTACTCAATGTCGTTTCTCAGGGGGATGAGATTGTGGCCTCGGGGGGCCTTTATGGCGGCACGAGTTCGATTTTCCGGGATCTTGCGGAATTTGGTATTAGGGTGCACTATGCCAAGGGGGATGCGCCGGAAGATTTTGCGGAGCTTATCACGGAGCGCACGCGGCTCCTCTATGTGGAGACCATCGGCAATCCAAAACTCAATGTGGTGGATATCGAGGCGCTGGCAAAGCTGGCACACAGCTATGATATTCCGCTGTTTGTGGACAACACCGTCACGACGCCCTATCTTTGCCAGCCGCTTTCCTTAGGCGCCGATGTGGTGATCCATTCGACCTCGAAAGCCCTGAATGGCAATGGCAATTCCGTGGGGGGCATTGTCATCAGCGGCGGCCGTTTCAAGTGGGATCCGGCGCGGTTTCCGAAGTTCCGCCAGTTCCAGTTCGGCCCCATGAGTTTCAGCGTGCGGCTGCGCATGCGCATGGTCACCGACTATGGCGGCTGCATGGCACCCTTCAATGCCTATCTGACGGGCATCGGCCTCGATACGCTGGCTTTGCGCTTGGATAGAGCCTGTACGAATGCGCGGGAACTGGCCAGCTTTTTGCAGGCACAGGGGCTTACGGTCAATTATCCAGGCCTTGCCGATAGTCCCTGGCATGAGATTGCGGCCAAGCAGTTTGGCGGTCATTTCGGCACGCTTTTGACGGTGCGGCTTGGCAGCAAGGAACGAGCCTATCGATTCATCAACGCACTGCAGTATGCCCTCAATGTCTCCAATATCGGCGATGCCCGCACGCTGGTCGTCCATCCGGCTTCGACGATTTTTGCCCATGCCAGTGAGGCGGAAAAGGACTATGCCGGTGTCACCAGCGACCTGGTACGCATAAGCGTTGGTCTGGAGGATGCGGAGGATCTGCTGGCGGATTTTGGGCAGGCGCTGGCGAAGCTGGCTGAGTCATGAGGAGGCTGTGAAACGGTTTTGATTGACAGATATACGTCTGTATGCTACCATGAAACAAGAATCCAATGCATGGACAAATCAAAGGGTTCCGAATCCTGTTTTGGTCAGGTTTTGGAACTTTTTTTGTATAGAAAACGATATTACCAGAAGAGGTACTGATATGAAGGAACTTATTTCAACGGAGATACATGACATTACCCGGGAAATCATTGCCGACTATGATAAGAAGCGGCATATTGACAAGCTGGACGTGTTCAACCAGCCCGATACCAAGGTTATCTATGAACTGATCCAGGAACTCGTACGGGTGGCCTATCCCGGATTTACGAAAGATAAGAGCTACCGCATTTACGACATCCGCAACAACCTTTCGATGGTCATCGAGGATATTGCTTTCCGCCTCAACAAGCAGATTGCCATTGCCCTGCGCTATGGGGAACATCCCGATGAGGAAAAACTGGAGGCGACGCGGCTGGAGGCCCAGAAAATCACGCTGGCATTCCTGCGCCGCATCCCGGAAATCCGCGAATATCTGGCCACTGATGTGGAGGCGGTCTTCGATGGCGATCCTGCGGCCGAAAGTGCCGATGAAATCATCTTTGCCTATCCGGGGCTCTATGCCATCACGATTTTCCGTTTTGCCCATGTGCTTTATGAGCTCGGCGTGCCGGTGATACCGCGCATCATGACGGAGCTGGCCCACAGCAAGACAGGCATCGATATCAACCCAGGGGCAAAGATTGGCAAATACTTCATGATCGACCATGGCACGGGCATCGTCATCGGCGAGACCACGGAAATCGGCGAACACGTCAAGGTTTACCAGGGGGTGACGCTGGGAGCGCTGTCGACTTCGGGGGGACGCAAGCTGTTCAACAAGAAGCGTCATCCGACCATCGAGGATCATGTGACAATCTACTCGGGAGCATCGATCCTCGGCGGCGATACAGTCATTGGCCGCGGTTCGGTTATCGGCGGCAATGTATTTTTGACGAAGTCCATTGCACCGGATACGAAGGTCAGTGTCAAGAATCAGGAGCTTCGCTACAATCAGGGGCGCCGGGAGATACAGGAAGTAGAAGCAGACCCCGATGCGGCTTGGTTCTATGTAATTTAAGAGGAAAAGCAACTCCGCTGGCTCGGTATGGGGCCAGCGGAGTTTATAGTTTTGGGGAGTGGGGGCGAGGCGTTGCCGCGAATTTGAATCCGCAAACTTCTCACATAAATGAGAACAAAATATTCATATTATACATATTGACTATGTATGTATAATGTGATATAGTATCAACAACGATAGGAACTGACCAAAAAATTGGAGGTTCCAAGGACATACAGCTTTGGGCTGGCTATGTCCTTGGAACCTCTTTTTTGTTTCTATTCGCACTTATCGTTATTATTTGTCAGGGTTAATTGGTAAGAAAGGAGCTGATTGGTATGACGGCAGAACCACATGAACTGCTCGTACAGAAGCCGGGCTTTTTCCAGAGTGAAGATTGGTGGGCCGTATGGCTGGGGCTTTTGATCGTTGCCTTGGGGGCAGGACAGGCCGCAGGTGTTGACCTTTTGGGATGGGTCGCCAAGTACAATGTCTGGTCGGATATCGGCAAGGCCGTGGCCCCGAATTCCAAGGATTTTGCTTTCCTCGGGGGCTTTGGCTCGATGCTGGCGACATATTTGTTCCTGCTCATCCTCACGACGGCGGGAGCGTACTTCATGGGAAGTTCGGTCAAGCGCTTTGTGGCCGGTTTTACGATTCTCTACTGGGTAACAGTGGCTGCTAATACTGCGGGAAACTTTGCGTATCTGGCAGCTACGCCGAACAATCTGGAGAAGTTTGGCATCGGCTGGTCGTTGGGGCTCGGTGAGCTGGGCTTTGTCATTGCCTTGGTGTTGGGGCTTATCATTGGAAATTTTTTTCCGAAGGCTGCGGCCTTTTTGTCTACGGCTGCCAAGCCGGAGTGGTACATCAAAACGGGTATTGTCATTCTGGGTATGACGATTGCCATCAAGACCGTCGGGGCAATGGGACTGGCAAGCACGGTCATCTTCCGCGGCATCTGCGCGGTGGTGGAGGCTTATCTGATTTATTGGCCGGTGGTCTATATCATTGCCCGCAAGTTCTTCAAGTTTACGCCGGAATGGGCGGCACCGATGGCTTCGGGGATTTCCATCTGCGGTGTGGCCGCAGCGATTGCCACGGGCAGTGCCATTCGGGCCAGAGCAATCGTGCCGACGGTGCTTTCCTCGGTCATTATCGTATTCGTAGCGGTGGAGCTATTGATCCTGCCGTGGATTGCCACCACGTTCTTTGCGGATGATCCGCTGGTGGCTGGCGCCTGGATGGGCCTGGCCGTCAAGAGTGATGGCGGTGCCATTGCCTCTGGGGCCATCACCGATTCGCTGATCCGCGCTAAAGCCTTGGCTGAGTATGGCGTGAACTATCAGGAGGGCTGGACGCTGATGGCGGCCACTACGGCGAAGGTGTTCATCGATGTGTTTATCGGTATTTGGGCCTTCGTGCTGGCTGTTGTCTGGTCTGTCTATCAGATCGGTACCAAACGCAGCGAAGGCAAATCCTACCAGGTTTCCTTCCGCGAGATTGGCGACCGTTTCCCGAAATTCCTGATTGGTTTTCTCGTGGTATTTGGTGGTGTGTTCCTCTGGGGAATCACGAATCCCGATATCGTAAAAGCCGCTGGGGCTGGTGCCGGACAGGCAAACCTCTTGCGCAGTATCTTCTTTGGCCTTTGCTTCTTTTCCATTGGCCTCATTACCAATGTGCGCAAGCTTTGGGCCGAAGGACTTGGCCGCATCGTCGGTGTCTATGCCCTTGCGCTATTCGGCTTTATCCTCTGGGTAGGCCTTGGCATTTCGTATCTGTTCTACCATGGCATCCTGCCGCCGGTGGTTGCTTCGTAAATAGAAAGGATGAAATATCATGAGTGATCTTGCCATCAAAAACAGGGCTGCAGATTTGGAAGTCCGCGGTTATGAAGAGCATCCGGAACTTATCCAGCAGAATGCAGAATGGACGGATCTTTCGCCCGTTGAGGTGAAACTCTGCGGGATATCGCTGGGATTAGGCCTGATTTTATTAGGCGTGTTCCTGTATGTCTTCCGGGGCTGATAGCGGTTGAGGACACAAAGAGGGGACTGTTGCATGCAACAGTCCCCTCTTTGTGTATTATTCCAGTCATTGGATATGGCGGGGGGATTTTGACCGGTTAAAAATAAATATGGGACAGGTCAAGCAGCCCGTCTTTGAGCAGATGGGTAAATTCCGGTTCAGAAATATTTTGGGCGTAGGCGGAGAACAGCATGCCGTCCTGTTGCCAATAGGCGGCATAACCTTCGTGGTAAGCTGCCGATTCGGCCGGAACTTTCGCCAAGAATACCGTCGTGTCGTCGATATTCCGCTGTATCCATTTTACGCCGTAGATACCGCTGATGTCCTTGGTTTGCTGGCGCTTGGCCGGCGAGGTACGCAGGGTCAGTGTTTTGTTCGTTTCCCCGTCACGGGCATAGCGGATATCCACTGTATTTTTGCTGATAACAAAAGCATTGGTGACATGATAGCCGGAGATTTCGGGCAGGTACAGTGGGGTAAAACCAGCGGCTTTGGCTGCCTCCTGGACGGTGGCGTATTCCACCATGGGATTTGGCATGCCGACGGCTGGTGCAGTTTTCTGGGCATGGGCACTGGTCAGAAAGCTGCCAGAAGCGAGCAGGCAGGTGGCAAGGGCCAAGGCGGCCTGTTTGTTTTGGCTGGAAAAATTTTTGGGAATCATAGGAGTCACTCCTTTTGGATAAAAAGCATTTTCTACGTCCGATTATAGCATAATAGTTGATGAAGTCAATATTTTTAACGTGGACAATATAAGATTTGTTTGTGGTTGACGGTTTTTTCTGGCTATTGTACGATAGGGACAGAGGGATAAAGGAGTTTTTGCTATGGATAGTTTGACCTGGGTGGTTTTTGATATTATGGGCACCGTCGCCTTTGCTGTATCGGGGGCGATGGTAGCCATTGACAAGCGAATGGATGTGTTCGGCGTAATCGTATTGGCCCTGCTCACCGCCGTGGGTGGTGGCATGGTTCGCGACGTGCTGGCTGGCATAACGCCGCCGATGGCCTTATGTGATATTACGGATTTTATGCTGGCGATTATTACGGCGCTGTTTATTTCCTGGGGCTATACCAGATGGCCCATATCCCATCGCAATTTGCAGCGGTTTTTGCTGCTCTACAATATTTGTGACACCATCGGTTTGGCGTCCTTTACGATTACGGGCATGCTGACTGGATTGGGCCGTGAGTACGGCAATCCCTATGTTCTGCCAGTATTGCTGGGGGTCATTACCGCGGTGGGCGGTGGTGTTTTGCGGGACGTCATGGCGCGGCGCATGCCGGTGGTCCTGTATAAGGATATTTATGCCACAGCGTCTTTGGCAGGGGCTTTGGTGTCGTGCTTGCTTTATCCTTATATCGGAATCCTAGGCATGTCGTGGCTGTGTTTTGTCCTCGTTATCCTTTTGCGGGCAGGGGCTCTTCGCTACGATTGGCATCTATTCCATCCGCGTCCGGGAAAAAAATTTGGTGGGGAAAAGGAAACTAAGCAATAGATTCTTGATTTAGGGACAGCAGCTATATTATAATATGATTGGAATTAAGAATTAGCAATCGCAAACAATCCGAAAGCGGGGCTGCTTTATGGAACAAGATTTGTTGTCAAGTTATGCATTACTTTATGCGAAACTGGTTCAGCTCAGAGAAGAAGTCGAGTCGTTGCAGGAAGAAGAAGCGCTTTTTCAAGAGGAAATGAATAGCAAAGCCGATGAATGGGACGAGTCCTGTTTTTCGATGAACCGTTTATGATTTTGCCGCAGAAATGGTCTGCCTGCCCTTGACCGGTCAATTTGACTAGTCAAGGGCAGGCAGTTTTTGTCATTTGCCGTCAGTTGCTTGACGATTTGAGTTTGGGTGCGTATGATGTAGTAGGAGAATTCATATGGATTGATTGAACCGGTCTGTATTGTGATAGGAGGCAAGCGAAAGATTGCTGGAGAAACTGACTTTTTTGATGGAGGAATACTCGCTGAAGGTTGAACTGGTGTTCAAAGATCGTCAGCTGTATTATCGCGTGAGCAAGGGCAGTGAAGAGGAAAAAGCACCGATGCAGGTGCTGGAAGGCGGCCGCCGTTGGCTGCGCCGACTGGAAAAGCTTCATCTGCCTTCCTGGCGGGCAAGCTATCAGCCGGAGACGCCACCGGAAGTGCATCACCTTTGGCGGTTGGCATTTAAAGATTCGAAAGTTGGTATGCGCCGCATTGTGGGGGATCAGGCCTATCCGGGAAGCTGGGCAGCTTTTATCGATTTGATGAACGACATTCCCGGGGTAGAACTCCATCGGGTAAAACAGCTGGAGCAGGTATCGTTGATCCTTCAGGATACGATGGAAAATCAGGGCGGCAATATCTATTTGCCGAAGCAAAAGCAGCTGGCCCTTACGGAGAAACTCATCATCAACCGTGGCAAGCATATTTTGGTATTCACGCGTCATAAACAGGGCGTGGGGACAGAGCGCCATGCTTTTGATTCGGCGCGCAATGTGCCGCTGTTGTTGGAACGAATTGCAGCTCAAGCGGCTAGGTTCGGCATTCAGTCGGATACGATTGCGGATGATTTCCTGCCGCAGGTAGAGTGGAAGCTGGTCTGGCACGATGGCACTGAAGACAGTGGCAGCTATACGATGCGAGGTGAAGACATGCCCGAGGCTTGGAAAGAGTTCATGCATGAGATCGAACTGTTTACGGGAAATGTCCGGGGCAGGATTTTTTAACGGCGAAAAAACCAAAAAGGGCGTCTCCAGTTGTCAGCGGAGACGCCCTATAATTGACAAAATCACTAACTAATATTCGCAACAAAATCGCGAAATCCTCCTTTTTCTGCCAGGATAAAAAAATAAAGCAAAAGGCGCCAGAATGGGGCGAAAAAGGCTTGCTTTTGAAATTTTGAAGTGCTATTATATTAGCCAAGGGATAGGCAGACAAATGAGATGCATCCCACTCAGGAAAAATTTTCGCAAGTACGACAGCAAGGATTGTGCTTGGTGTGAAAAATTCCTTGCATAAGGGCTTCGCGGTTCGTGGATGAGGGCGGGGCTCTTTTTCTATGCAATTTTGCTGTCCGGGCGAGGTCGCAAAGGAGCGATGTTTATGTATACGTTGGCAGGAAATGAATTTCAGGGAATCTCGCCGCAGATTCATCAGGAGGCCTTTGTGGCGCCCCAGGTATTTGTGGCAGGGGATGTGCGGGTGGCAAAATACGCCAGCCTTTGGCCTGGGGTGGTGGCCCGCGGGGATGTGAACTACATCTCGGTGGGGGAATGTTCCAATGTACAGGATCTTGCCTGCCTCCACGTGGCCGATGACCATCCCTGCCTGATTGGGGATTACGTGACCATCGGTCATGGGGCTGTGGTTCATGGCTGCGAAATAGAGGACCATGTACTCATTGGCATGAATGCCACGGTGCTGACCGGGGCGAAAATTGGCCGCGGGTCAATCATTGCCGCTGGGGCGCTGGTCCGTGAAAATGAAGTAATTCCGCCAAATTCGCTGGTGGTGGGGGTGCCGGGAAAAGTGGTGCGAACCCAGGACCGCATGGAGAGTATCCACGCCCAGGCTATCAAATACAAATGCGAATGGGCCATTGGCTATGGCGTCAAACCGGACATCGGCGGGGAACTTTATCACGGCGAAACAATTATTTGATTTGGGGGATGAAAGCCCTATTTCCTGCTGGTTTATTTTTCGGTATAATAAAAGTGAAACCAATAAGGAATGAGGTGAGTATGTATGGAAATCGTATCGATTCCCAATGTGCTCTATAATCCCACGGATCGGATATCGCCCTATCTCATGGGCAAAGCAGGTGTTGCAAATCCATCAGGGGATGATGGGGCTATTGAAACGCTGCGGGCGCAGAAATTCAATTATCGCTCTCAGATTGCTGAGCTTAATCGCATGGGCGGGGAAGCTAATGTGGAGAAAATCAGTAATCTTAGTGAGCAGCTGCGCACGGTAGAGGATAAAATCAAAGATGTAGCGGCTGAGCACGTCTTTGGGGAAGCCTTCTCGGTCAGCATCAGCCCGGAGGCCAGTGCCATGTATGGCGCCATGGTATCCAAGGCTCAAGCGGCAGCCCAGGACAAAATGTTGTAATCACAGAAACGCAAAATGACCAGTCAAATCTTTGGCGATTTGACTGGTCATTTTTTTACGAATCGGCAGGGATGGCGATAAGGCTTTCGTCTCCGGTGGTAAGAGCAGCGCGGCCCGCTGTAAGGTCAGTTAGGGCTGCTTTTACGGTTTCGAGGTTGGCCGGTTCAATTAAAAGGTGCAGGATGACGTTTTCGGCATAGTCTGCTTCAAGACTGCGAATTTCCTTTTGGCGCATCCAGTGCTCAACGGTGGCCAGCAGGTCGTAGCTGACCACTGCGTTAAGCTGGATGAATGGGGTCATGGCGAGGACTGTGGCCGCTTCGACGCCGAGAACGGCTGCATGGCTGTAAGCGCGGATGAGTCCGCCGGCGCCGAGCTTGATGCCGCCAAAGTAACGGGTAACTACCACGACGATATTGGTCAGGTCGTTTTTCCGGATGACTTCGAGGATGGGATTGCCGCCGGTGCCCCCTGGTTCGCCGTCATCGTTGGATTTCTGCTTATCGGCGCTTTCGCCGAGGACATAGGCCGAGCAGTTGTGGCGGGCATCGAAATATTTTTTCTTCATGGCTTGGATGAAGGCGCGAGCCTCTTCTTCGCTGTCAACATGGCGAAGATGGGTGATGAATTTGGATTTTTGTATTTCGTAAAGGGTTTCGATGGAATCATCGGCTTCCTCGATTGTGCGGTATGGGTTCATGAAAACACCTCTTTGGCTGGATTTGTCTCTATTATTATAACCGATTGCTGCCGCTGGGGGTATGGGAAATTTATTTTATAAAACTATAGTATTCTGCAGCGATTTGTAGTATTCTTAGGGATATAAAATGAAGTGCCGCGGATGGCAGATGCTATACAAATCACAAATAGGCAGCGGCACTGGGAAGGTTGTGTTAGTAAGGTCATGAACGAATCGAAAATGAACAGAGGGTTGAAGAATCGGCACTTGCAGCTGATTTCCCTTGGGGGAGTAATCGGCAGCGGCTATTTCCTTGGTACGGGGTATGTCCTCGAAAAAGCGGGCCCGGCAGCGATACTGGCCTATTTGCTTGGCGGTCTTATCGTGTTGTGCGTCATGCTGTGTCTGGCAGAGCTGGCAGTAGATAAACCAGTCTCGGGTTCTTTTGTTACGTATGCGCAGGAGCATATTTCTTCAACTTGGGCGTGTGGCGTAGGTTGGGCCTATTGGATAACCTGGGTCGCCTATGTTCCCTCGGAAATGATAGCCGCGGGAATCATCATGAATAATTTTTTGCCGATGGTCAGTCAGCTTTGGTGGGCGGTGCTCTTTAGTCTGATTGTGACCTGTATCAATCTGTTTCATGTCGATAAGTTCGGCGAGAGTGAATCGTGGCTTTCTCTTATCAAGATTCTTGCTCTCGTGGCCTTCACTGCGGTGGCAGGTCTTATCTGTCTCGGTCTGATTGGGGACCAGGGATTTATCGGTACCAGCGTGCTGCTGGGGAGCGGTGGTTTTGCCCCGAACGGGTATTGGTCCATTGTGCTCACGATGGTCATCATCCTGGTTAATTTCCAGGGAACGGAGATTATTGGGCTGGCTGCCGGCGAATGCAAAGAGCCGGCCAAGAGCATTCCCATTGCCGTCCGTAATGTAACCTGGCGTATCATCGCCCTCTATATTATCCCGATTTCGCTGCTTATTTCCATTCTTCCGTGGGATAAGGCTTCCCTCGAGGAAAGTGTCTTTGCAGCGGCCGTCAATCAGTATGGTTTTACGGGATTTGGTGCGTTCTTTGCGTTTGTCATCCTGACGGCGGCTATTTCCTGTTCTAACTCAGGACTTTACGGCGCAGCCCGGGCGATGCACGCACTGGCTAAGATGGATATGGCGCCGAAGTCGCTGGGGAAACTCAACAACAATGGTATGCCGTCCCGGTCGGTTATGGTTTCTCTTTGGGCTTGCTGGGCGGTAATCCTGATTTACGCCTTTAATCCGGATTCGGTAATTTACACCTATCTGTTGGCGGTATCTGGTTTTACCGGTGCCATTGCCTGGATTTCCATATGCTGGAGCCAGTATCGCTTCCGCAAGCTGAAGATGGCGGAAGGAACGGTGGCGGAACTTCGCTATAAGACACCGTTTTTCCCCTATGTCACCTTGTTTGGCATTTGGTCCCAGGTGTTCTGCCTGGTGGTCATGGTCTTTACGCCGGATTTGCAGGAGGCTTTATTCGCCGGCATTCCGATGCTGATTCTGCCGATGGTATGGTATCACTTTCGGGAAAAACATCGGGCAGCAGTAGCCGCAAGAGCTATGCGCTGATAAGTGAATAGCTTCGATAACGAAATAAAAGGAGGCCCGCTGGCCGTAACTGTGCTAGCGGACCTCCTTTTTTATTTTGTTATTTTTCAGTGGGAGTATCCTGCTGGATGTCGAGGTAATCCCGAATGGCCGCGATTTCTTTGGCGGTATAAAGGCCGACGGGCTGTTCACGAATCATAATGGCTTGAAGCATGCGGCTCTGTTCAACCTGGTCCGTGGTGCGCAGATTGGCGGGGTCAGCTGCAGCCTTGGTTAGCGCAATGGTACGGTACTGGGCATCGGCGTAGGCATTGGTTTTTTTCATGACTTCAATCAGCAAATCGTAGCAGCCATCGTTGAGGGCCAGCGGCGGGGCATTGTGATTGATGCGGTCCCGCAACAGCTGGCTATCCTGTTCCAACTGCTTGAGGCGTACATAGGTGGTTTGGATGCTGATGTTATCTTCTTTGAAATTCTCCAGGATATTGTGATACCATTGCCAGTTCCGGTCAAGTTCGCTGATGTCCTTTTGATAGCCGGCGTACCAGGTGGCAAATATTTGCTGCTGCTCCAGCTGGTAGTTGACTTCGTCTTCGGTCATGATGGTTGGTTCCGGCGTTTTGACGGGCCAAAAGAAATAGGCGACGCCGCCAGCTGCGCAAAGCGTCAGGCAGAAAAAGAAAAAGATTCGCTTGCTGGGCAGATAGCGATAGAGCAGTCCCAGTAGGATAAGCCCGATTATGAGTAATATATATAGAAACATTACGGTTAAAACCTCCCCGATGAAACGGATGAAACTTCTTTTATTCTATCATAATCAAGCCTTGCGGGAAATAAGCGAAAAAGCTATACTGAAATTATCTGTGACACAGCAAGTAAAAGGATGTGGTTTTTATGAAGGGGAAGTTTCTGCACGGTTTTTGGCAGCTCTTCCGCGGCTATTGGAATTCGGAACACAAATGGCGGGCCAGAGGCCTGCTGGCTTTTGTAATTGGACTTAATTTTTTTGACGTATATCTGCTGGTCTGTATCAACAGCTGGTATAACGAATTTTATAACGCCTTGCAGGGGTACCAGGCGGATCAGTTCTGGCCGCTGGTAGGTGAGTTCACGGGACTGGCCATGTTGCATATCCTCATCGCCGTCTATGCGATTTACCTGCGGCAGGCCGTTCAGATTAAATGGCGCACCTGGCTGACCAATCAGTATCTCGGCAAGTGGATGAAGAAGCAGGTTTACTATCGCCTGCAGGTTTTAAAGAGCGATACGGATAACCCGGATCAGCGAATCAGTGAGGACATCAATCAGTTTGTCACGCTGACCTTGCAGCTTTTGATTGGCTTCTTGAAACAGCTGACAACCTTGGCGGCGTTTGGCGTAGTGCTTTGGAACCTGTCTGGCGCGTTTACGGTGCCAGTGGGCAGTCATGAATTTGTTATCTATGGCTACATGTTCTGGTTTTCGCTGATTTATTCGGCGGCGGGTACCATCTGCGCCCATTTGGTGGGCCGGAAACTTATCGGCTTGAATTTTGACCAGCAGCGATTTGAGGCAGACTTCCGTTTCAATATGATGCGGGTGCGGGAAAACAGTGAAAGCGTTGCCTTCTATCGCGGAGAACAGCCGGAATCCGTGGGCTTTAAGGAGCGGTTTGCCAAAGTTATCGAGAATTACTGGCAGCTCATGCGGCAGACGAAATTGCTCAATTTCTATGTAAATGGCTATGCCCAGCTGGCCATTATCGTACCGCTGGTGCTGGCGGCTCCGCGGTATTTTGCCGGAGCGATGGCGTTGGGGGGACTCATGCAGACGGTATCGGCTTTCGGCCGGGTGCAGGATGCCCTGTCCTATTTTGTTGAGTCCTACGATACCATCGCCCAATTGGCGGCTGTTATTCGCCGACTTACGACCTTTACTGGGCATATGGCAGATGTAAGCGAAATTCAAAACGGCGTCTGCCGGTTGGAAAAAGAGGGGGATAAGCTGAGCTTGGAAAATCTTCAGGTTCAGCTGCCGGATGAGCGGAAACTGCTGTCGGCTTGTACCCTGCAGCTTTCCCAGGGACGGTATGCGCTGGTGACGGGCTCCTCTGGCTGTGGCAAGAGTACGCTGTTGCGCACGTTAGCGGGGATTTGGCCTTATGGCAAAGGGAAAGTCGTTCTTCCCACAGGCAGCCGGACGTTGTTTTTACCTCAGCGGCCTTATCTGCCACTTGGCAGCCTGCGTCGTGCCCTTTACTATCCGCTGTCGGCATCTGGAAGCGATGAAGGGCTGCAAAAAGTTTTGCGGCTGGTGGGCTTGGAGAAATTTATCGCCAAACTCGACGAGGTGGACGATTGGAGCCGCATCCTTTCTTTAGGTGAGCAGCAGCGGCTGGCTTTTGCCCGGGTCCTGCTGGTGAGGCCGGATTGGATTTTCCTGGATGAAGCTACCTCGGCCCTCGATGAGCCCCGGGAGCAAGAAATGTATGAGCTGCTAAAGCGGGAACTTCCTCAGGCCAGCATCGTAAGTGTGGGCCATCGTTCCACGCTCTTTGCCCAGCATGATACCGAGCTGCATCTGGCAGGGGACGGCACTTGGCAGCTGCGTCCGATTCCTTCCGAAAATTAAGCAAAGCAAAAACGCAAAATTGACCGGTCAATTGACTTGTCAATTTTGCGTTTTTTATTCGGAGGATTTAGGAATTAGGTCTTACTGATGATTTTCAGAAAGAGAGGATACAATAGAATTCGTCATTGTAGAGAAGTAAGGTTGATAATATGAATCGCAGAGATTTTTTGAAAAATACTATATGTATGGGCGCGGGCTTGGCACTGGCACCGGGACTTATGCACCATAAGGCGGTTGAGGCTGCCTGGGGAGCAGGTAACGACCTTCCCGGGGTTTCCATTCGCGAAACCTATCTGCAGTTTAGTTCCTTGCAGGCGCGCACCACCACCGATGGGGTTGTCATCCATCACATCGGTGGCACCAACCGCGATGTTTCAGCGGAAGAGGTTCATGAGTGGCACAAGAACAATGGTTGGGCTGGTATTGGCTACCACTTCCTGATTCGGAAAGATGGAACCATTGAGCGCGGCCGTCCCATGAATATGCTGGGGGCCCATTGCTACCAGCAGAATTGGCACACCGTTGGTGTCAATATTGTGGGAAACTTTATGGAAGCGCATCCTACTTCGGCGCAGATGGAGTCAGCGGCCAAACTGCTGCGGGCCTTGAGCCGCTATTATGGGTTCCCCATAAACCGCAGCCATATCAAGGGGCACCGCGAGTATAATTCCACGGACTGCCCAGGGGATATTCTTTATCGTATGTTGGATAATCTGGTATATAATGCAGCATGCTTGTAAAATGCACGGGGAGGTATAATTATGCGATATCGCTGGTTCGCCAAGGAAGAAGAACGAGTTGATGCGTTTGGTGTACCGATCAGCCGTGCCGAGCATGATGAGGCACTGCATCCAAAACCGCCTGGCTATGCCCGGGGCGAGGTACTGGCCATTGTTTTGGCCATGGTCATCCTGTGTTATGAGTGGGTCAACGACGATGCGCCGCTGATTTTTGTCTGCGTTTCCTTTCTGGTCTATGAACTGCAACCGATTGTTCTGAAGGTTTATGGGCCGCGCGGGCAGGTAATATGCAATGTGATTAAGGGGTTTAGCCTGGCGACTTTTATCGGTGCGCTGGCTTGGACGTTTTTATGAAGAGGACTTCATAAAAACGTCTTTTTATTTATAATTATAATAATTGGTCTTTATAAAAAAATATATAAAAATATTATTTTTTTTTATTGTTAAGCAGGATAATCGAAAACTTTATCGAATTTCATTGTATAAGAATTTTTTCAAGAGGATAGACGGTGGCCCGGAAGGACCCTTGATGTGGAGATCAGCCGCTATCTGACGGGAGATAACGGTGCAGGAAATAAGATGCGTGGGAGTCTTGTTTTGCATACGGCTTGTGTATATTAACAGACTAGGTCTGTTTTTATAGATATATATTCGAAAAGCGGTCAAAATAGGGGAGACCGACTTTTCCACAACATCCAAGGGGGATTTTTTATGAGAAAGACAGAATGCTTAGCAATGATCCTGGCTGGTGGCCAGGGAAGCCGTTTGGGGGCGTTGACGAAAAAAATCGCCAAGCCGGCCGTACCGTTTGGGGGTAAATACCGCATTATTGATTTCCCGCTGAGCAACTGTGCGAATTCGGGCATTGAGAAAGTCGGTGTGCTGACGCAGTACCGTCCGCTGGAACTGCATAATTACTTAGCATCGGGAAGTGCCTGGGACCTGGACAAGAAAGATGGAGGCGTATTTATCCTGCCGCCGTATGCGAGGGAAAAGGGGGCAGAATGGTATCGCGGAACGGCAGATGCCATCTATCAGAACCTCAATTTCATTGACCTGGCAAATCCGGACTATGTCCTGATCCTTTCCGGGGACCACATTTATACGATGGATTACTCTTGGATGCTCGATGCTCATAAGATGAACAAGGCCGAGGCAACAATCGGCGTAATTGAAGTCCCTTGGGATGAAGCTCCACGCTTTGGTATCATGAACACGGACAAAGACGGCCGTATCGAAGAATTTGAGGAGAAACCGGCAAATCCGAAGAGCAATCTGGCCTCGATGGGAATCTACATCTTCAACAAGAACTTCCTCAAGAAATACCTCGAGGATGATGCAAAAGATGAGACCAGCAGCCATGACTTCGGCAAAAACATCATTCCCAAGATGCTGGCAGATAAAGCACGTCTCTATTCCTACGCATTCGATGGCTATTGGAAAGATGTCGGAACGATTGAAAGCCTTTGGCAGGCGAACATGGACCTTCTGCAGGACGTTCCGCCCTTCGAGCTCAACGGAGATTGGAAGATTTATTCCTCCAATCCGTCTATGCCACCGCATTTTGTCGGTCCAGATGCCAAAATCAAGAATTCCATGGTAAGTGAAGGCTCCATGGTTTTAGGCGAAGTCGAAAATTCCGTCATCTTCCCGGGCGTGCGCATCGGGAAAGGCGCGAAGATTACGAATTCGGTCGTTATGCCTTCAACGGTCATTCGGGAAAATGCCGTTGTCGACTATGCAATTATCGCTCAGAACTGTGAAATCGCAGAAGGTGCGAAGGTAGCTGGTGAGAAAGGTGCCATTACTGTCGTAGCAGAAGGCGAGACAGTAGAGAGTGAGGCAGGCAGCAAACAGGCTGGCTGAGTCGCAGCATATAAACAGCAACCTAGTCATAGTTGGATCGGAGTGAATAAAATTGAAAACAGTAATGGGGATTATCAATCTTCAGGAAGATAATAGCTTGATTCGCGACCTGACGGCGCGCCGTGCCGTAGAGTCGATTCCATTTGCCGGCCGTTACCGGCTCATTGACTTTACCTTGTCCAGCATGGTGAATTCCGGCATTTCAAATGTCGGAGTCATGCTGCCGGATAAACCGCGTTCCGTACTGGACCATCTGCGTTCTGGTAAGGATTGGGATTTGGCCCGCCGCCATGATGGCTTGTTTTATCTTCCCGCCCCACAGCAGGAAGATATGAACCGCAAGGGGGATTTGAAGAATTTCTATCATAATCTGGATTTCTTCGAACACAGTTCCCAGCGCTACGTCCTTCTGACCAGCGGCAGTTTCGTCTATAATGTGGATTTTAGCCAGTTGTTGCGCTTCCACCAGAATACGAATGCCGATATCACGGTGGTTTACAATACGGCAAGCGAGGAAGCTCATGGCAAGAATGTCGTTATCGAAACCGCTGAGAATGGTCTGGTTACGGATATTGCGGAGAAACCAGCTGTTTATGACGGGACGCAGGTTTCTACGAACGTCTATCTCATGGAGAAGCGCATCTTTGTTGAGATGATTCGCTATACCTATGAGCATGGCGGACAGGACTTCCTGATTGATGGTATTATCCGCCGCGCCGCAGAGTATAACATCTACGGCTTTGAACATGATGGTTATGTAGCACACGTGGATTCTACGGCAGCATACTACAAGGCCAACATGGATATCCTGCAGCCAGAGGTATGGGAGGAGCTCTTTATGGGGCAGCATCCCATTTACACGAAGGTAAAGGATGAAGTGCCGGTCCAGTATAAGGAAACTGCCAAGGTCAATAATTCACTGATTGCCAATGGCTGCATTGTCCGTGGAGAAGTGGAGAACAGCATCCTGTTCCGCGGAGTCAAGGTAGCTGAAGGGGTCAAAATCAAGAATTCCATCATTATGCAGAAGTGCGACATCCAAGAAGGTTCGCTGCTGGAAAATGTCATCTGTGATAAGAATGTCATCATTTCCAAGGAGAAGTGGCTCAAGGGAGCTGCTAACTATCCGCTGATTGTTACCAAGAATGTCGTAATTTGATAGGCAAAGTCAGCCGTTGTAACGAGGTACCATTGCTTATAACGGGCAGTGGGATCGGACAACGGCTGTTCTTGTTATAAAAACTCAAGGGTTTCGTGGCTCAAGGCCAAAGGGGAGTGTTTTATTTGGCAAGAGAAAAGAAAGAAAAAAAACAGAAGGGACCAAAGAGTAAGGAATTTGAAAAACTCAAAGAAGGTCTTAAAGTTCGTTTCGTGAACACCGCTCATATCATGTGGGGCCGTGACCTCAATGAATTGACGGAAAATGAAATCTATCAGACTGTGGCAGCAACTGCCAAGCAGTACATTTCCGATAACTGGATTAAGACGAATCGCACTTATGGAGAGCGTGAGGAGAAACAGGTCTATTATTTCTCCATTGAATTTTTGATGGGACGATTGCTGAAGTCCAATTTGATCAATCTCGGCATTGAAGAAGCTGTTCGCGAAGTCTTGGAAGGCTTTGACTTGAAACTTTCTGAGGTATTCGAAGAAGAGCCGGATGCAGGCCTTGGCAATGGTGGCTTAGGCCGCCTGGCTGCTTGCTTTATCGATTCGATGGCAGCGCATCGTCTGCCTGGTCATGGCTGCAGCATCCGCTATCAGTATGGTTTGTTTGAACAAAAAATCATCAATGGCAACCAGGTTGAGATTCCGGATAATTGGCTGAAAAATGGTTTTGCCTGGGAATACCGCAAGCCAGATAAGGCTGTAGACGTTAAGTTTGGCGGTAACGCCTACATGAAGGAAATGCCAGATGGCAGCCTCAAGCTGGTTCACGAACATGCGCGGACCGTTATGGCAGTCCCGTATGATGTGCCAATTGTAGGGTATCACAACAATACGGTCAATACGCTGCGCCTCTGGAATGCAGAGGTCAACCGGGATTTCTCGGATTATGGCATGTTGACGCAGGAACAGATGCGGCAGAAAAATGAATATCGCCTGTTTGTGGAAAGCATTACGCGTTACCTGTATCCGGATGACAGCACCTATGAAGGCCGCCGCATGCGTTTGATACAGGAATACTTCATGACTTCTGCTGGCGTGCAGAGTATTGTCCGTCACTTCAAGAAGACGGGCATGAACCTTCATGACTTTGCGCAGAAGATTGCTATCCATATTAACGATACCCATCCGGCAGTTGCGGTGGCAGAGCTTATGCGCATCCTGGTGGATGAGGAAGGCTTCGAGTGGAATGAGGCATGGGCTATCACTAAAAATACCATTGCCTATACCAACCACACGATTATGCCAGAGGCTTTGGAAACGTGGCCTGTGGATATGTTCCGGGAGCTTTTGCCGCGCATCTACATGATTATCGACGAAATCAACCGCCGTCATCTTTTGGAAGTACGGGCTCGCTATCCGCGCAACGAAGGTAAGGTTCATGCCCTGTCCATCATTCAGGATGGCTTGGTCCATATGGCAAGACTTTCCATCGTAGGCGGTCACAGCGTCAATGGTGTCGCCAAAATTCATTCGGATATTTTGAAGGATACAACGCTTCGCGATTTCTATGAGTACAATCCGAAGATGTTCAACAATAAAACGAATGGAATCACGCATCGCCGCTGGCTTATGGGGGCTAATCCAGAACTGGCCGACCTCATTGATGCGACTATTGGTAGCCGCCGTTGGCATCGGCATCCCGAACAGTTGGATTTGCTCAATGACTACGTAGAGGACAAACCGTTCTTGGCAGAATTGGGCAAAATCAAACATCTCCGCAAGGAGGCGCTGGCAAAATACATTAAGGAACACAATGGCATCGAGGTCAACCCGGATTCGATTTTCGATATTCAGGTAAAACGCATCCATTCCTATAAACGTCAGCTTATGAATATCATGCATATCATGTACCAGTATCATAAGCTCAAGACGGATAAGAATTTTGATATGCTGCCGACTACGTATATTTTTGGCGGTAAGGCAGCACCAGGATACTATATCGCTAAAGAGACGATTCGCCTGATCTTGGCTGTGGCAGATAAGGTCAACAACGATAAGTCCATCAAGGGGAAAATCAAGATTGTCTTTATTGAAAACTTTGGCGTATCGATTGGTGAGATCGTCTATCCGGCAGCCGATGTCAGTGAGCAGATTTCCACCGCCTCGAAGGAAGCTTCGGGTACTGGCAATATGAAATTCATGATGAATGGTGCCATTACCTTGGGAACCTTGGATGGGGCCAATGTGGAAATCCGTGAGGCAGTAGGCGGCGATGAACACTGTGTCATCTTTGGCCTGCGGGCGGAAGAGGTATTGAATTATTACGCAACGGGAACTTATTCCGCTTGGGATGAGTACAACACCAACGAGAACGTTCGCATCGTTGTGAATCAGCTGACGGATGGGACATATGGGGACTTCCGTTCGCTCTATGAATACCTTGTCCATGCCAATGATGAGTTCTTTATCCTGAAGGACTTCAATGCCTATGCTGCGGCTCATGTGGAAATCATGAAGCGGTATCAGGACCGGTTCCATTGGCTTAAATCATCAGCGATGAATATTGCCAATTCCGGCTGCTTCTCGTCTGACCGTACCATCGACGAGTATGCAAATGAAATCTGGCAGGTAAAACCTGTCATGATTCCGTAACAAGCCGGATTATTGATGGCAGGCGAGTGGGGATTCGCCTGCCTATCAATGGATATAACAGAGGGGGATTAATTTGAAAACATCAGATCTTAGTGAATTTGACCGATATTTATTCCATCAGGGAACCAATTATCATGCCTATGAGATGCTCGGCGCTCATTTCGTGGAAGAAAATGGCAAGAAGGGCGTACGGTTTGCGGTTTGGGCACCGCATGCGAAATCCATCACGGTTGTTGGTGACTTTAACAACTGGGATGACCGGGTAAATCCGATGACTCGTTTGGACGATGGGGAGATTTGGTCGGTCTTTTTGGAAAACATCCCGGAGGGGGCGCTTTACAAATATGCGATTGAACCGCAGTGGGGGGGGCCTCGTATCTTAAAGGCGGATCCCTATGGATTCTATGCGGAAAAGAAACCGAATACGGCCTCGCGGGTCTATGACATGAGCCATTATGAATGGAAGGATAATGCTTGGGCTGAGCAGAAACGCCGGGAATCCTCTTATGAGCGTCCGATGCTTACCTATGAGGTTCATGCCGGATCCTGGCGCCGCAATGCCGATGGGGAATATTTGTCGTATCGCGAACTGGCTGACCAGTTAATTGACTACGTTCGGGACATGAACTATACTCATATTGAGTTTATGCCGCTTTGCGAACATCCTTTTGATGGTTCGTGGGGCTATCAAGCAACGGGGTATTATGCGGTTACCAGCCGCTATGGAACGCCGGATGATTTCCGTTATCTGGTTGATCGGGCCCATGCAAATGGCATCGGTGTTATCATGGACTGGGTACCGGGGCATTTCTGCAAGGATGAGCAGGGACTCCGTCATTTCGATGGGCAGACCCTCTATGAGTCGGATAATGAGACTCGTGCCGAAAATTGGGAGTGGGGAACCACGAATTTCGATTACGGCCGTACGGAGGTCCAGAGTTTCCTGATTTCTAATGCCATATTCTGGTTTGAAGAATTTCACATTGATGGATTGCGCATTGATGCAGTTGCCAATATGCTCTACCTCAATTATGGGCGCAAAGACGGTGAGTGGCAGCCCAATAAATATGGTGACACGGGCAATCTGGAAGCCATGGATTTTTTGAAGAAGCTCAATGAGGCTATCTTCCAGTATCATCCCCAGGCGTTGATGATTGCCGAGGAGTCTACGGCCTGGCCGTTGATTTCCAAACCGGTCTATATGGGCGGTATGGGCTTCAACTACAAGTGGAACATGGGTTGGATGAACGATATGCTCAAATATATGAGCTTAGACCCCATCTATCGCAAATGGAATCACGATAAGGTCACGTTCTCGTTCATGTATGCGTTCTCGGAAAACTTTGTATTGCCACTGTCCCATGATGAAGTGGTTCACGGCAAGTGTTCGCTTATCAGCAAGATGCCTGGAGATTATTGGCAGAAATTTGCAGGTTTGCGTTCGTTCTTTGGTTATTGGATGGCTCATCCGGGCAAGAAGCTGTTGTTCATGGGGGGCGAGTTCGGGCAGTTTATCGAGTGGAATTACGATGACAGCTTGGATTGGCATCTGGTGGAACAGTATGAGATGCATACAAAGATGAAGGAATATTCCAAGGCGCTCAATAAATTCTATTGTGACCATAAGGCCTTTTGGCAGGTGGATTTCGATTGGAATGGCTTCCAGTGGATTGACTGCAACGATAATGAGAACAGCATTGTATCCTTTATCCGCAAGGCAGACGATAGCAACGATTTCATCATTGCCATCTGCAACTTCACGCCGGAAGTTCGTCATAATTACCGGATTGGCGTGCCCTCCAAGGGAAATTATGTGGAGGTATTCAATTCGGATGATGAGGCCTTTGGCGGCAGTGGCGTCAAGAATGCAAATGAAATCGCTTCAGTGGATATTCCCTGGCATAATCGGGAGCAGTCCATTACGCTTACTATTCCGCCACTGGCAACCATCTATTTGCGTTTAAATGGTCAAACTGGTGCAGGCACGTCTTTTCCTGAGGCTTCGGCGGAAGTAGATGCCAGAGGCCATGAGGAAAAAGAATCTGCCGATAAGGCAGAAGCCGCTGAAGTAAAGGCTCCGGCTAAGCGCCGCGGCCGTCCGAAAAAGACGGAAGCAGAAAAGACGGAAACTGCCAAAAAAACTGCGGCCAAGAAAACGACTCGCAAGACCACAGCTAAAGTGACGACAGCAAAAGTAGAAAAGCCAAAGGAAGAAAAGCCCAAGAAGGCGGTGGCTAAGAAAGCTTCTACCGCTAAGACAGCCACGAAAGCAGTCACCAAGAAAGCGGCCACGAAAAAAACGACAGCAGCAAAAAAAGAATCGGAAGCTGCTGCCGATAAGAAAGCAACTACCCCTAAGAAGGCAACGAAAAAATCTGCTGCTGTTACGACGGCAGCCCGTAAAAAAACGGTGAAGAAAAAAGCAGTTGCCGCCGGCGATAAATAAGGAGGATATGGGTATGAAAGTTCTTTATGTAGCATCGGAAGTAGTGCCTTTTGCCAAAACGGGAGGCTTGGCTGATGTAGCAGGTTCTCTTCCTCAGGCACTGAAAGAGGAGAATGTAGATATCCGTGTCATCATGCCGAAATTTGGCAAGATTGACCCGAAGTATACCAACGCTATGGAGCACGTCTATGATGGCGAATTGGATGTAGCTTGGCGCAAAAAATATGTGGGTCTGGATAAATACGAAAAGGACGGGATTACTTATTACTTCGTCGATAATCAGGAATACTTCGGCCGTGAAGGTTTCTATGGTTATGACGATGATGCAGAACGCTTTTCCTTCTTTTGTCGTGCTGTCTTGAATTTGCTGCCGGTCATGGATTTTTGGCCGGATGTCATTCATACCAACGACTGGCATGCAGGGCTCGTCAATGTCCTGCTGAAACTCGAGCATATGGATGATGAACGCTATCGCGATATTCGCACGCTTTATACGATTCACAATCTCAAGTATCAGGGCGTGTTCCCCAAAGAGGTTATGAGCGATGTCTTAGGGATTGACTGGAAGTATTTCAACAATGGAGATTTGGAATTTTATGATGCCGTCAATTTCATGAAGGGCGGTATTATCTATGCGGATTATATCTCTACAGTCAGCAAGACTTATGCCCAGGAAATTCAGTATGAATACTTTGGTGAGCACTTAGATGGCCTGCTCCGCAGCCGTCAGGATACGCTGTTTGGCATTGTAAATGGTTTGGATTACAATGTCTACAATCCGTCTACGGATGCGAATCTGTTTGAGACCTATGATATCGACAGCCGCGATCGTAAGGCTGATAATAAAACGGAATTGCAGAATTTACTGGGGCTTCCGAATAACCGCCGCACGCCGATGGTGGCACTGGTTTCGCGGCTCGTTTCTGCGAAAGGTCTCGACCTTATTGTTCGCATGATGGATGAAATCTTGCAGCATGAGGATATTCAGTTCGTTATGCTTGGAACTGGCGATAGAGAATATGAAGAGTGGTTCAAAGGGCTTGAGTGGCGTTTCCCCAATAAGGTTTCGGCCAATATCAAGTTCTCCAATGAATTGGCTCAGCGCATGTATGCAGCAGCTGACATTTTCCTGATGCCGTCGGATTATGAGCCTTGTGGTATCGGTCAGCTGATTGCCTTGCGCTATGGTGCTGTCCCCGTGGTTCGCGAGACTGGCGGTCTCAAGGATACGGTTCAGCAGTATGATAAATACACCAATGAAGGCAATGGCTTTGTCTTCGGAGATTACAATGCCCATGAAATGATGTATGCGTTGAAGCGTGCGCTTAGCGCCTACGAGAATTTCGAAGAGTGGCAGCATATTGTGGCAAATGCGATGAATACGGATTACAGCTGGACAAATTCTGCTAGGGAATACAAGGAGCTGTACCATAAACTGTTAGAGGAATAAAAAGCAGGATAGGGCGGCAATGAAATTGCCGCCTTTTATGCAAGAAAAACGAGAAAAGGAGGGGATGTTATGCTGGGAAGAAATGAGGTTGAGCATAATTCCCGAAATGTCTATTTTCGTTCCCAGATTGGAGCAGCGGAGGCTGGTTCTAAAATAAAACTCGGTATTCGTTTGCGGACGTGCCAGTCTATCCAGAGTGTGCTCATGCGGGGTTGGCATGACCGGTTTGGTGAGAAACTCTTTACGCTTACCACCAAGGATGACTTTTCCAGTGAGGAGAAGTTCTACTCGATTACCTTGGATTTGCCGGAAAAAGGCTGTTTGCTTTGGTATTATTTCATCATCACGACTGCGGACGGCACTTGCTATTATGGAAACAATCCGGAACAGCTCGGCGGCCTGGGGGAAGTATATGATCATGTACCGCCCTCCTTCCAGATTACGGTATACAATAAGGGGGCCAAAACCCCGGACTGGTTCAAGCACAGCGTGATGTATCAAATCTTCCCAGACCGCTTCTATCGGAAAGGGGAGCAGATTATCCCCAAAAAAGGAGCCGTATATCATGCCGATTGGTCTGATGATCCTTGTTACTACAAAGACCCGGATACGAAAGAGATTGTTGCCTATGATTTTTTTGGCGGCAATCTGCAGGGAATTAAGGAAAAACTCGGTTACTTGAAGAAACTGGGAATTTCGGTCCTCTATTTCAATCCGGTATTTGAATCGGAAAGCAATCATCATTACGATACGGGGGATTACCATAAAATCGACCCGATCCTCGGAACAAAAGAGGACTTTCGTGAACTGGTCCAGGCGGCCAAGGAGCAGGGGATACGCATAATCCTTGACGGTGTGTTCAGCCATACGGGCAGCAACAGTCGCTATTTTAACCGGGCTGGCGCCTATGATACGGTAGGGGCCTTCCAGTCCAAGGAGTCTCCCTATTATGAATGGTACAGCTTCCGCAATTTCCCCTATGAGTATGACAGTTGGTGGAATTTCAATACCCTGCCCAATGTCAATGAAACTACCCCGTCTTATATGGATTTTATCATCTACGATGCGGACAGCGTGCTGCACCATTGGATGAAGGAGGGGATTGCCGGCTGGCGCCTCGATGTCATCGATGAACTGCCAGAGCCCTTTTCTCAGGCTTTTTTTGCTGAGTTGAAAAAGGCCAATCCCGAAGCCGTTATGATTGGTGAGGTATGGGAGGATGCCTCTCATAAGATTGCTTATGGAACGCCGAGGGAATACCTTTGCGGTCAGGAAATGGATTCGGCCATGAACTATCCCTTCCGGGATATCCTGTTTGATTTCCTGTTGTATCGAAACGACGGGCGGCAGGCGATGCGGCGTTTTGAAAGCCTGCGGGAGAATTATCCCAAGGAAAATTTCTATGCCATGATGAATCTCATCGGCAGCCATGATGTTCAGCGTGCCATAACCATTCTGGGAGAGGCTGCTTACTATGATGGTATGCCTGCAGTGGAGCAGTCGCGTTCCAAGCTGGATAAGGACCAGTATAATCTTGGTGTAGAGCGGTTGATGATGGCATCCCTGTGGCAGATGACTTATCCAGGAGTTCCCTGTATTTATTACGGGGATGAAGTCGGTATGCAGGGATTCAAAGACCCATACAATCGCCGTCCCTATCCTTGGGGGAAGGGCGACCCGTATTTGAAACGGTGGTATGAGAAAATCATTGGCCTGCGTAAGGAGCATCCAGCGTTGCAGACTGGTGTTCTGCTGCCAATTTTAGCAGAAGGGGATTGTATTGCCTATGCCCGGGTAATTCGCGGTGGTAGGGATGTGTTCGGCAAGGAAGAAAAAGACGAATCCTTCCTGGCGGCCTTTAATCGGAGCCGTACCGAAACCCATACTTTGGAGATGGATGTCAGCGATTTTGCCGAAGGCCATTTTGTCGATGTAACGGGCAGTGGCAATGTGTATGAAGTTACCCGGGGAAGGGTGGAACTACGGCTTGAACCGCTGACCGGTGTGCTGCTTCAGCACAAACGGGCACCGCGGGAGTATGAGCGGCAGGCGGGTATTTTGCTTCATCCCACCTCGCTGCCGTCGAAATACGGTATTGGCGATTTGGGCAAAGAAGCCTACAAATTCGTGGATTTCCTCAAGGCAGCCGGGCAAAAGGTCTGGCAAATTCTTCCCCTGGGGCCAGTGGATAACGTGGGTTACTCCCCCTATCAGTCGAGTTCGGCCTTTGCTGGGAATCCTTTGTTGATTGATTTGAATGAATTGATTGAGAAGAATTGGCTGACGGCAGCCGAGGCTAGAGTCCCCTACGTTAGCAATTCCTCCTTTATCGATTTTGAATGGGTTCAGCACTTCAAGCGGAAATGCTTCAAAAAGGCCTGGACGAAATTCCAGCATACGATGGACAAAAATCAGGAGTATCAGGAATTTTGTCGGCAGGAAGCCGATTGGCTGGAGGATTTTTCCTTGTTCCAGGCTGCTAAGCGGGAATTTAAGGGCAAGGAGTGGAGCAAGTGGCCGGAACCAATCCGGAGTCGTGACCCCAAAGCGCTGGCAGATCTGCGAAAACGTTTGGCCGATTCCATTGGCATGGTGAAGTTCGAGCAATATTTATTCGCCATGCAGTGGCGGCGGCTTCATGACTATGCGAAATCCCAGGGCATTCAGATTATGGGGGATATGCCGATATTCCTGGCTGGTGACAGCGCCGATGTCTGGGCGAATCAGAAGCTTTTCGACCTTCAGGAAGATGGCACGGCCAATACAGTGGCTGGTGTTCCGCCAGATTACTTCAGTGCAACGGGGCAGCTTTGGGGTAATCCCCAGTACGATTGGCAGGCGATGAAGGCGGATAATTACAGTTGGTGGAAAAAACGCTTTCATAAGCTGTTCGAGATGGTGGATATCGTCCGCATCGATCATTTCCGTGGATTTGAGTCCTTTTGGGAAGTGGATGGAAAGGCGTCAACTGCCACCAATGGCCGCTGGGTCAAGGGGCCAGGGAAGCCATTTTTTGACGAGCTTCGCCGGGAATTTGGCGACAAATTCCGCATTGTCGCTGAGGATTTGGGCATCATCACCGATGAGGTGGAACAGCTTCGCGATGCCTGCGGGTTCCCTGGGATGAAGGTGCTTCATTTCTGCCTGCACTTCAATGAGCAAGGACGGCTGGGGTGCGTGGTTCCGGAGAACAGCATTGTCTACACGGGAACCCATGACAACAATACAACGGTTGGCTGGTACAATCAGGATATTGATGAATCCGTACAGGCAGCAGTGGCAGGACTGCTGCATGCCAAAGCTGACCGGCCTCAGGATGTGGCCGCCGGACTCATTGCCTTTGCTTATGCATCCAATGCTCGTCTGGCAGTTGTTCCCATGCAGGATATTCTGCATTTGGATGAGCGAAGCCGGATGAATACGCCGGGAACGGTAGGGCTGAATTGGAAATGGCGGTTGAAAGCGGATTACTCGCTGATGATTGAGGCGGAGGATTTAAAACGCCTTTGTGAAAAATACGAGCGCTGATTTTGTCAGCGGGCATGAAAAAGCCCCGCATAAGCTTGGATTAAGATGTCCAGCTTATGCGGGGCCTTGTTATGCCAAAATTTCCTTTTGTTATTTGGGATTGTATTCCGTAATCGTGAGCTCCGGATGTTCGTTGAGGTTGATGATTTCATCGGGAGAAATGCTCACGACGGGATGGGCGGCAAAGTCATTGGGATAGGCCGCAATGGTACCCTTTTCGCCATTGTTCAGTGTAACCCGCGAGCCCAGGAAGGCGTCTTTGATATGGGTGAGCACCGGAACGCAGACCGTGGGATCCAGGGACGTAAACATGTTTTCCGTAATCTGGGCGATAGCCGAGAATGGAGTCTGTTTTACGTAGCCTTCTCGTTCCGTGGTGATGTTGTCGTAGATATCGGCAATCATGATGATGCGGGCGTATTCGTGAATGTCAGCCCCCATGCAGTTGAAGGGGAAGCCAGTGCCATCCATCCGCTCATGGTGCTGCATGGCAGCAAGCTTTACGCCGTCGGAAAGACCGGGTTGGGCATTTAAGATATGATGGCCGTCCACCGTATGCTTGATATAGGCTTCATAGTCTTCTCCCTGAAGGTTGTTGACATTTTTATCCAGCAGGCGCTGCGGAAATTTCGTTTTGCCGATGTCATGGAGGAAGCCAGCCAGCATGATATCACGGCGCTTCGCCCGGTCAAAATGCATCCACTTCGCGATGACGCCGGACAGAATGGAAACGCGTAGCGAATGGTTGTAGATATCGCTGGCCAGGTGATTCAACTCATAAAGATAGTCGATGGTACCGCTGTTGGATGCCATCGGGGCGATATCGCTTTTCATCAGGTTTTCGGTCTTCTCCACCGGAATGGTACCAGTGGCCCCGGTTTCCGCAAAGATGGAGCGGGCTTCCTGTACGACACCTTCGTATTCTTTGACGAAGGCATTGCCCCGGTTGAATATGGTGGAAACGGTCTGATAGTTTTGGCTGAGTTCATACTCATCCTTGACATAAACCACCGGGATATTCAAAAAAGTCAAACGGGTAATATGGGCTTTGGTTAATAATGTATCTTCAGATAAAACCACGACCATGTCCGGATTGACGATGGTGCGGGCGAGAATCATTCCAGGTTTTAAATCCTCTACGGAAACAGCTCGCAAACTAATCCCCTCCTTAGACTACGGAAATCCGTATTGTATACTATACTATTCGCCTTTCACCGGAAAAAACCTGCCATTTGCGCAAAATAATATGATTTCGGTAAAAAAATAGTGCTTGACATTGTTTACAGAGTTACAGTATAATA
The DNA here is from genome assembly GCA_900100835.1 of Selenomonas sp. WCT3. Taxonomy (GTDB): domain Bacteria; phylum Bacillota; class Negativicutes; order Selenomonadales; family Selenomonadaceae; genus Selenomonas_A; species Selenomonas_A ruminantium_E. The sequence continues at coordinate 77,452 of FNCM01000004.1, forward strand.
GCATCGTGTTAATCCTTTAACTAGATAAAGAAATAAAAAGAAAAGGGGCGGTTCCTTATGAAATGGAGAAAACTTTTGGCCTTCGGCATGGCGGCGGTAATGACGGCTGCGCTTGTCAGTGGCTGCGGCAGCGATAAAGTCAAGGAGGGCGGTTCTTCGGATGGCAAAAAAATCGTAGTGGGACTTGATGATAACTTCCCGCCGATGGGCTTCAAAGATGAAAACAATGAAATCGTTGGTTTTGATATTGATCTGGCGAAAGAAGCTTCCAAGCGCTTGGGCCGTGAAGTGGAGTTCAAGGCTATCGATTGGTCCAGCAAAGAAGCGGAGCTCAAGAGCGGTCGCGTAGACATTCTTTGGAATGGCCTCGATATCACCGAAAAACGCAAGGAGAATATGCTGTTCTCCGACCCGTATATGGATAACCGTCAGATTATCTTCGTGAAGAAGGGCACAACGGGCATCAGCGACGAGAAGAGCCTAGCTGGTAAGGTGGTTGGTACTCAGAGTGCTGGCACTGCCGAAGAGTACATGGATAAATCGGACTTCTTCAAGAAGGACGTCAAAGAGGTTAAGAAGTATTCCGATTATGTCTCGGCCTTCATGGATTTGGAAAATGGCCGGATTGATGCGGTAGTTGGCGATGAGATTACGGGTCGCTACTACATGAGCAAACATGCCGATTCCATCGAAGCCGTTGATGCGGTCGTGGGTGAGGTCAGCGAATTTGGTATTGCTTTCCGCAAGGACAATCAGCAGCTTCGCGATGAAGTCCAGAAGGTTCTCAATGAGATGAAAGCCGATGGCACCATTGCCAAGATTTCGGAGAAATGGTTCGGCAAGGATATTACGAAAAAATAAAGTATGTGTATAGGAGGCAGGTCCATGGGCCTGCCTCTTTGCTTTACAGCAGCGGTGGTTTCGTGTATAATTAGCATATTAACGCTTTGCTACACTAAAGGAGATTGTTGGATGGATAAGCTGCTGGATACCTTCCTGTTGATGCTGGAAGGGTCAGAAATCACGCTGGAAATTTTCTTTGTTACCTTGGTTATTGCTTTGCCACTGGGCATGTTGGCAGCGTTGGGGCGCTTGTCCGCCCTGAAACCGTTGTCGCGGCTGGTGGAGTTCTATATTTGGCTCATGCGCGGTACGCCCCTCATGCTGCAGCTGCTGTTCGTTTATTTTGCTCTGCCTATGGTGGGAATCCGACTGCCGGATATCGCCGCCGCCCTCTTGGCCTTTACCCTTAACTATGCTGCGTATTTTGCGGAAATCTTCCGGGCCGGCATCCAATCGGTACCGAAGGGACAGTATGAGGCTGCTAAGACCTTGGGCATGAGTTACCCGCAAACTATGCGCCGTATTATCCTGCCACAGGTGTTTCGCATGGTTTTGCCGCCGGTCAGCAACGAGACCATCAATCTGGTAAAGGATACGTCGCTGGTCTATATTTTGGCGATGAACGATTTGCTGCGGGTGGCCCGTACCATCGTTCAGCGGGAATTTGATATGACGCCTTTTTTGATTGCAGCGGTGTTCTATCTGGCGATGACTTTTGTATTGACGTGGGGCTTCAAGAAACTGGAGGCATATTATGGCAAATACGACAACTAAAGGCGACGTCATGCTGCGGATGCATGATATCCATAAATCCTTCGGTGCACTTGAAGTTCTGAAGGGAATTGACCTGGAGGTACGCCGGGGAGAAGTGCTGGCAATCATCGGCCCTTCCGGGTCCGGCAAGAGTACCCTTTTGCGTTGCATCAACAAGCTGGAGACGATTAACAGCGGATCTATTGAGATTGAGGGCGAGTTTTTGGCGGTCACCAAGGAAAATGGTGAAGCCGAGTATGCCGAAAACGCGAAAGAGCGCAAGCTCCTTGGTTGCATGGGCATGGTATTCCAGCAGTTCAATCTTTTCCACCATATGACGGTTATGGAAAATCTCTTGGAGGCACCGATTCACGTGAAGGGCCTTAAACGCCAGGAGATTGAACCTTATGCCAGGGAACTTTTGGCGAAGGTGGGCCTCTTAGACCGGGCTGATTACTATCCGTCCCAGCTTTCCGGCGGTCAGCAGCAGCGCGTGGCCATTGCCCGAGCCCTTTGTATGAAGCCGGATATCATGCTGTTTGATGAACCGACGTCGGCCCTTGACCCAGAGCTTACCGGCGAAGTGCTCAAGACGATGCGGGAACTTGCCGAAGAGCATATGACCATGGTGGTGGTTACCCACGAGATGGCCTTTGCCCGGGAGGCTGCCAGCCAGGTTATCTTCATGGCGGGGGGCAATATTGTCGAGCAGGGGGAACCGGAAGCCTTTTTCGCACATCCCAAGGAGGAACGTACCAAAGCATTCCTTAATAATATGCTCTAATCTATTGGATTCTCTTTACAGGATTATTAGGCCTTCCCTAGGAAGGCCTTTTTCGTACATAAGTTTCTTGATTTTTTAGAGGAGACATATGATAATAAAGTATATGTGCCTGTAGGGAGGGATTCGATGAGACAGAGAATAATTCGTTTGATTCTTGTCACATTATATATGATGCTTTTCACCCTGCCGGCTTTCGCAGCTGATACGAATTTTGGGCAGCGGGTAAGCGGCATGGCTGAGGTAACTGGCGTTCGAGTCAGTACAGAAGCAAATAAGACGCGCATCGTAATCGATGCCAATAAAGAAGTAACATACAAGGCGATGTCCCTAGGGGAGCCAGACCGCCTGGTGGTAGATATTCCCAATGCTTGGCTTTCGCCAAAGCTCAAGAAAGAGTATGGGGTGAACAGCCGCTTTGTGGGGAAGGCCCGGGTGGCTCAGTTCAATCCCCAGACAGTGCGGATTGTGGTGGAGAGCAAGGTGGGCAAACAGAATCACAAGGTGTTTTCCCTAAAAGGGGGACCGGTAGCCGGCCGCGTGGTGCTGGATATTGGTGACCTGAGCGGGGATAACTCGGGGGCAAAGATTGACTTGCCTAAGAGTAAACCGACACCGGCACCGTCAACTAAGCCCACCACGAAACCGACGGCTAAGCCGACGCCGAAACCGGCTCAGAAACCGGAATCCAAGCCAAAGGATGATGTGGATGGTGAACTGGCTGGTATTACGGGGCTGCGGGGCAGAAAGATTACCATTGACCCAGGCCATGGCGGAAGTGATTCCGGTGCCATTGGACCGACGGGAGTAATGGAGAAGAGTGTTACGCTGCGGGTGGCCCAGGAACTCAAACGACTGCTGGTGGCCGAAGGAGCCACGGTCTATATGACTCGTGAGACGGATACGGAGGTTTCTTCTAAGGGGGCTGATGCCAGCGACATTGAGGAGCTGCAGGCCCGCTGTGATATCCCCAACCAGAATGGTTCGGATATCTTTGTTTCGATTCACATGGATTCTTTCACCAATGGTGCGGCGAAGGGAACAACCGGTTATTATTATTCCCTGGGGTCTAAGCGTTCCCGGGAGTTGGCCGATAAAATCCGTTCCGGAGTCATTGATCAGCTGGGAACCCAGAGCCGTGGGACCCAGAGCAGTAATTTTTACGTTGTGAAGCATACGGATATGCCGGCAACGCTGGTGGAGGTTGCCTTTATCTCCAATCCGTCAGAGGAACGTCTGATGAACAGTGAAGCGGGTATCAAGAAAGCCGCGCAGGGTATTGCCGATGGCATTGCGGATTTCTTTGGATGATAGATAAGAAAGTGAGGATTCAACCTTTTATAATGGAAGAGAATAAGACGGAAATCGAACAGAACAACGAGACGCTGGAGCAGATGGCAGCGGCGGATATGGAGGCACGTAAGAAGGCGCTCTATCGCCACAAGCTGCCGAAGAAATTGGAACTGCTGGATATGTTGGAGGCAATGACGAAAGCCGAGCTGGATGATATCCGCTACAATCTCAATATCACCGGGGCAAGTTCCCTCAAAAAGGCAGACCTTGCCGCGCGCTTGTCGGTGGAAATTGTTAAATTCTCCCAGCGCTGGTTCCCCTCGATTCTCGAGGAGGAATACGAGTGCTTCCAGCACTTGCTCAAGCATGATGGCCTGACTATGGAGTTCCGCGACGATGATGTTCGCCTCGATTATCTGCGGGGACTCGGTTTGGTGTCCTGCGGCGTCAAAGAGGATAAGCTGGCCTGGTATATGCCAAAGGAAATCCAGGCCGAGTTTAAAAAGCTGGATTCGGGAACATTCCGTAGCCTGGCAGAGCTCAACACCGAGGTCACCCGGCTGGCCTCTGGCTGCCTGTTCTTTTACGGGTATATGAATTACGAACAGCTCTATGATAAGGTCATTAGCTATCTGGATGCAGCTCAGGCCGAGCAGGTTTCCTTTATGGATTTTGTCGGTGTCATGCTCAATGCGTCCTGTTGGACCAATACCCTGGTGGCGTTACCCCAGGGGGCAAAATATTATACGCTTATCGATGAGAATAAGCTGGAGGACGAACAGCGGGAGCATGGGAATCTGGATTTTGCGCCGTTGTCCTATAACCGGGTTTACGAAGCAGGCACGGAAGGCTATATCGATGCTACGGATGCTTATAAGGCCCTGGCACAGTTCTTCATGCGGGAACACGGCTGCGATGTTTTAAAGGCCGCCGATATTGTGGGGGAAATCCTCATTCTGTTGCAGAATGGAGGAAATATGCAGGAAGCTGTCGAATATCTAGATGAGCTTGGCTTGATGAAGGATGACCGCAAGGCTGAGGCAATCGTGCCACTGCTCATCGCCTTTAATAATTCGACGCATCTTTGGCCGCTAAAGGGCTATACGCCGGCAAAACTCATGGCTAAGGCCGGCCGTGGCAAGGTGATTCCCTTTGAGGAAGTGCGCCGTCATAAGGTGGGCCGCAATGAGCCCTGCCCCTGTGGCAGTGGCAAAAAATATAAAAATTGTTGCTTGCATAAGGATGAAAACTAATGAAGCAGACTTATGGTTATCAGCAGAAAGCACGGCAGTTCTTTGCCGTGCTGCTGCCTATCTTTATTACCCAGCTGTCACTTATGGCAACTGGGTTTTTCAATACGATTATGGCGGGCCATATCAGCCAGCAGGATTTGGCTGGCGTGGCGGTAGGGGTCAATCTGTTCCTGCCCTTCTTTGGCAGTGTTCTGGGCATTATATCCGGTTTAACGCCGACGATTTCGCAGCTTTATGGCGGCGGCCGGCAGGATAAGATTGGTTTTATCGTCAAACAGGGCTTTTATTGGGCCCTGGCCTTGGCTGTTTTATTTATAGCCCTAGGCTGGCTGGCGGTGCCACGGATTTTGCCACTGCTGAATCTGGAGCCGAAGGTTCACTATATCACAGTGCATTATTTGCTGGCGGTGTCCTTTGGTATTGTGCCAATCTTTTTGGCAGGTGTCTTACGGAATTTTATCGACGCTCACGGGTATACGCGGCTTACCATGTGCATCACCATGACGTCAGTGCCGGTGAATATTGTTTTAAATTACGTCTTTATGTACGGGCTTTTTGGCATTCCGGCCTTTGGCGGTATTGGTGCCGGCATCGGTTCAGCCATTGCCTTTACGCTGAATTTGCTGCTCAATGTGCTGGTGGTCACCCATATTGAACCCTTTAAAAGCTATCGTATCTTTCATCATTTTCCGCGGCCTAAGCTGTCGGAATGGAAAAAACAGCTGGGGGTTGGAATCCCCATTGGTAGTACCATGTTTTGTGAACAGAGCATCTTCGGGGCCGTGGGCCTTTTTATGACGGCTTATGGTACGGTGATTGTGGCCGCCCATCAAGCGGCGATGAATTTTACCACCATTGTCTACATGGTGCCGTTGGCAGTCAGCATGACGCTGACCATTTTGGTTGGCTACGAAGTGGGGGCCAAGCGCTTTGCTGATGCGGAACAGTACATACGCCTCAGCCGGGTACTGACCATGATTTTTGTGGGGGCACTTGCTTTGCTTTTGACGCAGTTCAAGACCGAAATTGCCGCTTTGTATACGTCAAGCCGTGAAGTCCAGCCAATCCTTACAGGCTTCTTGGTATATGCGGTGTTCATGCAGGTATCGGATAGCATCAACGCGCCGCTGCAGGGAGCACTGCGCGGTTACAAGGACGTTCATGTGACGTTTTTGCTGGCAGTGTTGTCCTTCTGGATTATCGGCCTTCCCAGCGGCTGGCTGCTGGCCAATTGGACAGCGGTTGGCCCCTATGGGTATTGGATTGGCCTTATTGCCGGGGTGTTGGTCGGAGCCGTTTGCCTGCAGATTCGCATGGGGCAGGTGCAGCGGAAGTTTTCGGGTCAGAGGAGATGATGCCTTATGAAAAAGCGCCTGGGGAAATGGAGTGCGGGAGCATTGGCGGTGCTGGTGATTTTCGGCAGTACCTTAGAGGTGGTGCAGGCTGAACCTCTGCGCACGGTGTCCCAGTGGCAGCAGCGGGCGGAAAAGCTCCGGGGAGAAAGACAACTTCGAGCCTATGATGAGGCCATTGACCAGTATCCTGCTTACGTTGACTTTTACCTCAGACGGGGCAAGGTTCATTTGCAGCGAGGGGAAAGCCAACTGGCAAAGCTCGATTTTGATAAGGCTATTCTGCTGGATGATAAAAATGCGGCGGCCTATACCGGACGGGCAGAAGAGCGGGCCTGTGCCGGGGACAGCCAAGGGGCTTGGCTGGCTTATGAACAGGCGATAAAACTCGATGACAAGAATCCGTTGATTTTTCAGAGCCGGGCGCACTTTTACTATGAGGGGCTGGCCGATTACCGGCAGGCTTTTGCCGATTATGACCAGGCAGCGAAACTGGTGACAGCAGAAGATGACCCCAGGCGGTTAAAGATTGCCCTGCAGAAGCTGGGGGCACAGCTCAAATATGCCACCTTTCAAAATGGCTATTATGGGACAGTGGTCAATTCGGTGGATTCCATCCTGGGCATGAAAAAACAAAAGCTAAGCCCCAGGCAGCTGGAATATCTGTATATTTCCCGCTGTGTGGCCAATTACGAATTGGAACAATACTCGGAGGCCCTGCGGGACAGCCAGCAGGTTCTTCGGCTTATGGATAGCGATCCGTCAAAACATGCCCGTATCCTGCAGCGGCAGAGCCGCATCTTGACGAAGATGGGGCTTGAGCCGGCCGCCAAGGCAGCCATGAAAGCGGCCCTTCGGTGCAATCCCAAACTCCTGGTGGACCGGCAGTATGAATTGGATAAGGATTTAGTGGGCTGGCAGCAGGAGGTATGGTAAGATGATGGGCAAAATGGCAAAAGGATTTTGGGTGTCCCTTTTTGTCCCGCTGCTGCTGCCTACGGCAGTTTTTGCCCAGGAGGCGCCAGCGGCGAAGTCTTTGCCGGCCTTTTATGATATGCGGCTGGCCAATCCCTTTGATCGGTTCAGCTATTTTGATGGGCGAAAATCCCTGCTGAACGAAGTGGGAAACCAGGGCAGTGCCAATATCTGTTGGGCCTTTACGGCAGCGACGGCGATGGAATCCAACGTCTATAAAAATTGGCAGCGTCAGGGCGTTGCCTATTCGGTAGACGGTCGGGGGGTTCACTTGTCTCCCTGGAAAATGGCCTGGTTATCCTATGCCCGGCCGGTGGCACAGCCGGGCATTTTGACTGGTGCTATGGGAAAGCCCCTGCGAAAGGGCAGCTATGCAGTGCCGCTGGCCAGCCGCGTTTACGGACATGGCAGCTGGCCGCTCTTTGCACCGGAATTTTTAGCTGGCAGTGGAATTGGCTTTCGCCAAGCCAGGGCTAGTGTATCCGAGGATATGAAGGCTCCCGCTGACTGGGGAGAGGATGCGGGAATTCGCCTTCGCAATGTCTTTACCAGTACCGGCAGGAAGCTTTATCAGCCGGCAGAAATCGCGCGGATGAAGTCCATGATGCTGGCTTACGGTGCTTTGGCGGCGGGTATCAACAGCCTGCCTTTGCAGCAAAAGGAGGCTGTTGATTACTATCGGAACAAGCCCCTGCCGGTAAATCATGGGGTCAATATCATTGGCTGGGATGATTCCTATGATTTTTCGAAGTCGGGGCTTAAGGTAAAGCCGAAGCATAAGGGTGCCTGGATAATTCGCAACAGTTGGGGAAAAGGCTGGGGAGATGGCGGCTACGCCTATCTATCCTATGAGGATAAGACCCTGGGCAACTACGTGGCTTATGATACTTCTCTTAATACTGCTGCCTTCGATTGGATTGATACCTATGAGCGGTCCAATAGCTTGGCGCCGCCGCAGCAGAATTGGGAAAATGGCAGTGGCCCGCGGTACCGTCAAGTGGAGTCCGGCAGCGGCTTTGCCGCAGGCTATCAAGCCAAGGACGCTGGCCGGCTACAGGCAGTAGGTTTCTATGCCCTGGCTGATGGGCTGGAATATACTATCACCATTCGCCAGGGGAGCCTGGACCCGAAGCAGGGAACTTTGGCCTTGGTACAACAGGGATGTTTTGGCGAAGATAATACGCCGGAATGGGCAGGGTACCGCACCGTGAAGTTATCGTCGGAGGTATCCCTGGCTGCAGGAGAAGCGTATACGGTGGCTGTGGAACTTCGCAATCCTAAGGGGAAGGTCCGACTGGTCATGTCGCCTCAGCTGATAGAGTCTCGGAAGGTGGGGGAGGTTCATAGCTACATCCGAAGAGGCAGGCATGGAAGCTGGCAGAAAACCATCCCCAAGAGCGACGGGGATCAGTCGGTATGGAATCGGAACTCTTCCGTTATCCAGCGGGTTTATGTGAAGGCGGCTGAAAAAAGAATACAACAAAAAAGACCTGCTTAACAGCAGGCCTTTTTTCTATCTCATCTGAGAAAATTACTTAGCGAGTGCGTTGACTTTGCGAGCCAGACGGGATTTTTTACGGGATGCAGCATTTTTATGATAAACATGGTTAGCAGCAGCCTGATCGATCGTCTTGCAAGCAACCGTAAGGAGGGATTTCGCTTCATCAGCGTTTCCAGCCTCAACAGCGTCAAGAACACGACGGGAAGCAGTGCGGACACGGGACTTCTCAGCAGCGTTCTTTGCATGGCGCTTAGCGTCAGATTTTACACTAAGAATAGATGCTTTGATATTTGGCAAGTAATTCACCCCCCTTAACAAATTCGTTACCTTGTTATCATAGCATGTGAAAATATAAAAAGCAATAGTTTTCTTTAGTTCGTCCTTCTATTTCTTGCAGGTAAGCGCCCTTCAATGCTATAATACGATAGATATGGATTGTTATTTTGAAAGGAAAATGACTATGCAGAACAAAAATATCCGCAATTTCTCGATTATTGCTCATATCGACCATGGCAAATCGACGATTGCGGATCGTTTGATTGAATATACTGGAACCCTTACGAAGCGCGAAATGGAGGCACAGGTCCTTGACAATATGGATCTGGAGCGGGAGCGCGGCATTACCATCAAGGCCCAGACGGTTCGCCTTGACTACAAGGGCAAAGACGGTCAGCTGTATCAGTTGAACCTCATTGATACCCCGGGCCATGTCGATTTTACCTACGAGGTATCGAGAAGCCTGGCAGCCTGCGAGGGGGCCCTGTTGGTGGTCGACGCTGCCCAAGGCGTTGAGGCTCAGACCTTGGCCAATGTTTACATGGCCTTGGAGAATGACCTGGAGATTGTACCGGTCATCAATAAAATTGACCTTCCCAGCGCGGACCCGGATCGGGTTAAGGAAGAAATCGAAAACACCATCGGTCTGGATACTTCTAATGCGGTGCTGGCCTCGGCTAAATCCGGCATCGGCATTGAAGAGATTCTCGACTCCATTGTCGATTACATACCCGCCCCGGAGGGGGATGAAAATGCTCCGCTGCAGGCCTTGATTTTCGATTCCTTCTTTGATTCCTACAAAGGGGTTATTGCCCATGTCCGCGTCAAACAGGGCCATATCAAAAAGGGTATGAAGCTAAAGATGATGGCAACGGGCAAGACCTTTGAGGTCACTGATGTAGGCTGTTTCAAACCGCAGCCCGTCGATGTAGGGCATCTCGATGTGGGAGAAGTAGGTTTTGTCGCCGGCTCCCTCAAGGATGTGCGTGACGTTCAGGTAGGCGATACCATTACCTTTGCCGATAATCCGGCGGCAGAACCGTTGCCGGGCTATCGCGGTGTTACGCCGATGGTTTACTGCGGCCTTTATCCGGTGGACAGCTCGGACTATGACAACCTCAAGGATGCCCTGGAAAAAATGCAGATTAACGATGCAGCGCTGGTATTTGAGCCGGAGACGTCGGTGGCATTGGGCTTCGGTTTCCGCTGTGGCTTCCTGGGCCTTTTGCACATGGATGTTATTCAGGAACGCTTAGAGCGCGAATATAATTTGAAGCTTATCACCACGGCACCGTCGGTTATCTATCACGTATTCAAGACGGATGGCACTAAGGTGGATGTCAGCAATCCATCCGATTTGCCGCCCCAGACGGAAATCGAGCATATCGAAGAACCCTATGTAAAAGCCACGGTCATTGTGCCCAATGATTTTGTCGGGGCAGTTATGGAGATTTCTCAGGATAAGCGCGGGGAATTTAAGACGATGGATTATCTCGACGAGAACCGCGTCATGATTACCTATCACATTCCCCTTAATGAAATCATCTTTGACTATTTCGACCGCTTGAAATCGGCGACTCGCGGCTATGCTTCCCTTGACTATGAATTGGCGGATTATCAGGAATCGAAACTGGTCAAGGTGGATATCCTTTTAAATGGCGACCCGGTGGATGCGCTGTCGACTATTGTCCATAAGGACCGGGCTGCTGGCCGCGGCCGTCAGCTGGCATCGAAGCTTAAGGAAATCATTCCGCAGCAGATGTTTGAAATCCCCATCCAGGCGGCTATTGGCAGCAAGGTTATCGCTCGGGAGAACGTCCGCGCTCGCCGCAAGGACGTCCTGGCCAAGTGCTATGGCGGCGATATTTCCCGCAAGCGCAAACTGTTGGAAAAACAGAAAGAAGGCAAAAAGCGCATGAAGGCAGTGGGCAGTGTGGAAGTGCCTCAGGAAGCGTTTATGGCCATCTTGAAGATTGATTAACGGAGAAAATAAATGGATGCAAAACAATGGGGCGTATACGTCCACATTCCCTTTTGCCGCCAGAAGTGCTTCTATTGTGACTTTCCCTCCTTTGCGGGGCGGGAACGTTACTGGGAAGACTATACAGGAGCCCTGTGCCGGGAAATTGCGGTGCGGGGCTCTTATTATCGGCAGCTTTGGGGAAGACCGGCCACAATTTATCTCGGGGGTGGAACGCCATCGGTGCTGCCGGCAAAACTAATGGCTCAGCTGTTGACAAAACTCCGGCAGGTTTTTTTGGCGGATGACAAGGCCGAGGAATTTACCGTGGAATGCAATCCGGGAACGGTAGATGAGGCTTATTTGGCGATGCTTTGGGAACAGGGAGTAAACCGCCTTTCCTTTGGGGTGCAGAGTTTCGATGATGAACTGCTGAGGCGAATCGGCCGCATTCACAGCGGCCAACAGGCTGCAGAAGCCGTGGAAATGGCGAAGAAAGCTGGCTTTACCAATCTGAGTCTTGACTTGATGTACGGGTTGCCAGGGCAGACTTTGGCACAGCTCCAAGCAAGTGTCAAGCAGGCCTTGGCTCTTTCGCCGAAGCATATTTCGATTTACGGGCTTCAGCTCGAAGAAGGCACGGCCTTTTATCGGATGCAGGAGTTGGGAAAACTCAACCTGCCGGAGGATGAAGTTGCGGAGGCTATGTACGACTATATGACGGAATATTTGCCGTCACAGGGCTATGAGCGCTACGAGATTTCGAATTTTGCGCAGCCGGGATTTGCGAGCCGTCATAATCTGAGTTATTGGCAGGACGTGCCTTATCTGGGCCTGGGCGCGGCGGCCCATTCCTATCTTGACGGGCAGCGCTGGGCCGCCTTGGCGGATTTGGACCATTATATGGAGGCGATTAGGGAGAACCGCATTCCGGTGGAACCCGAGGAGCCGGCAACGGCGGCCATTGCCATGGAGGAATTTTGCTTTTTGGCGTTGCGAACGGCCAGGGGGATAAGCCGGGAAAAATTTCGCCAAAAGTTTGGCAGGGAATTGGATGACCTGTATGGAACGGTCATGAAAGAACTTTTTGCCAAAAAGCTGCTTGCCGATGATGGCCGCTGTATTTTTTTGACCTCCCAAGGTATGAAGTATGGCAATTTGGTATTCGAAAAATTTTTGCTGGATGAGCAAGATTTTTGACCTTGGCTAGTGGTTATTCGGGGAAAGTCTGCTATAATAATTTTGTATGTTTAAAATTGGATGAGAATCGGGGAGATAGAATGGACAGAAAAATCATTAAGAAATTTGTTTTGTCCGCTTTGATTATCATGGGATGCAGTGCCGTTGGCGGACTTATCTGGGCAAACAATCAGAACCAGCTGGCACAGCAGGCTGCTATAGCCGAAGAAGCGGAGAAAGAACCCGGCGTGGAATCGGATGCCTATATCCTGGCCAAGGGGGATTATTCCAACCTGGAGGAACTCCTTACCGATGTCGACAAACCGGTCTATGACCGCTATACGTTAAAGCAGCGTCAGGAAAAGGGACTGCCGACAATGCTTCCGCCCCTGACGGTTTATAATAAGGAAAAAGTTGCCTATCTGACCTTTGACGATGGTCCGGATAACAAGAACACCTTGGCTATTTTGGATATTCTCAAGGCAAATGGGATTCATGGCACTTTTTACGTAACCGGCAAGATGTGCCAGGAGAATCCAACGGTGCTCAAGCGCATCTTTGACGAAGGTCATGCCATTGGCAATCACAGCTACGACCATGATTACAAGCGTTTGTATCAGTCCAAGGACAGTTTCCTGGCGGAAATGCAGCAGACGGATGATATTATCTTCAATATCCTTGGGGTGCGCCCCTTCATCATCCGTGCTCCGGGGGGAACGGTGGGGATGTTTTCGGCAGAATATTATCCAGCCCTCACCGAAGCCGGTTATGTGGAGCATGACTGGAATGTCAGCTCCGAGGATGCAACGCCGAAACGGCCCAATGCTGCCCGGCAGATTAAATTCGTCGACAGCATGACGAAGGGTGACCTTAAGGATAATATGGCATTAGTGCTTATGCATTGCTGCGGTGGCAAGGAAGAAACGGTTAAGGCACTGCAGGGAATTATTGACGTGCTGAAGGCGAAGGGCTATCGTTTCGGCGTGGTGACACCGATTACGCCACAGCCATGGTAAGGGGAAAGACAGGAGCAGTCCGTGACGTTTAAGCGAATCATTTGTTTTTTTTGTATAATGGTGGTCCTGGAAGTGGGCAGTATGCTGTCCATTGCCATTTGGATGCATCACGATGAGGGGGCTGCGGTGCAGGCAGAATCTGCCCATGAAAATCGCGATGCCGGGGGAGAGGAAAAACGCGCCCCCGCGGCCAGGGATGCCGCGGATTTGAACCGCAATATTGCGCGCATATTAGGCGGCGATTCTGGCCGCTATGCCATCTATTTTTGGCGGCCTGCCGAGGAAGAAGAACCCTTTCTTTATCAGAATCGTCCCATGTCTCCCGCCAGTATGATTAAGGTCTTCATTATGGCCGCGGTTATGCAGGAGGTGCACGATGGCAGGCTGTCGCTGGAGGAAAAGCTCACCATACAGGAGGCGGATGTGGTGGGAGGTGCCGGGGTGATTACCTGGTACAACATCGGGGAGTCGCGTTCCATACGGGAGCTGGTCTCCGGGATGATTACGAATAGTGACAACACCGCCACCAATATGCTGATAGACCGTTTGGGCATGGACAAAATCAATCGGTATATCCAAGGTCACGGTTATGGCGATACACAGCTAGTTCACAAGATGATGATTGGGAATGGCGGCCGCAAGAATTTTTCCTCCGTGAAGGATTTAGGGAAATTGTTCAGCCGGCTGTATTATCATCAATTGGTAGGTGATACCGAAGACCGGTTTATGGAACTTGTCCTATCTGGACAGAAGGACAGGGAGTGCTTCAATGCTGCCCTGCCGGATTTCACCATTGCCCATAAGACTGGCGAAGTCACCGGCCTTTATGATGATGGCGGCATATTCTACGGCCGGCAGGGGGATTTTGTGCTGGTTATCATGAATGAAGGCTTTACGAGCCGCGGCGATACGATTGACGACATGAAGAAATTGACGCAGTATTTTGCCTCGACCCTCAAGAAGAAAAAGAAATAGGGGCAGGGACTTACATAAAATGTCCGCTGCCATAGGGGAAGACCCGCTGACGGAAAGAGTCAGCGGGTTTTTATATTTGACTTTTTGTCTTTTAGTGTTGACTTTTTGCCTTATTCGCGGTATTATCTTAATAGATTCGAAGTTAGCACTCACTATATAAGAGTGCTAACAGGAAAATAAATACCGAAGGAGGGATGCTGATGTCCGAACCGATAGATGAGCGCAAACAGCGGGTGTTAAAGGCTGTTATCGACGATTATATCGAAACCGCCGAGCCAGTGGGCTCAAGAACCTTGGCTCGGAAGTATGACCTGGGCGTCAGTCCGGCCACCATTCGCAACGAAATGGCGGATCTGGAGATGTTGGGGTATCTTAAGCATCTGCATACCTCCTCCGGCCGGGTGCCATCATCCAAGGGATACCGTTTCTACGTGGATGGCTTGATTCCGCCGAAGCCAGTCAGCGAGGAAGAAAAGGCGCTGATTGACCGTTGGTATAATGCTAAAGTTAAGCGGATTGATGAGGTGTTTCAAGAGACGGCTCATATCATATCCCAGGTGACAAAAAACGTATCGCTAGTATTGGCGCCGCAGTTTACCCAGGCGAAGTTCCGCTGCCTGCAGTTTTTGCCCCTTGATGATTATCGCGTCATCACGGTGCTTATGACGGATGCAGGCTTTATCGAGAACAAGATTATTGAAATGCCAAGTGGTGCTACCTTCGAGGATTTCCAGCGAATGGCACGGGTCATCAATGACAATCTTGCCGGGCATACCCTCGATACGATTCATCATCATGCCCTATCAGAGATTCGCGATGAAATCTCCGATGAGCCCCTTTACGAGTCGGCCTTAGAGATTATCCATCGGGCTTTGGATACCGGGAAAAAGGAAAGGCTTTATCTTGGGGGAACGACCCAGATGCTGGACCAGCCGGAATTCCACGACGTGGAAAAGGTCAAGGAAACCCTGATGATGCTCGAAGAGGAAGAGCTCATAAAAGATATTCTCTATGCCCATATGGGCGATGGCCTAGAGGTCACCATTGGACAGGAAAATGAGGATAAGCATTTCAAGGACAGCAGTATCATTACGGCGACTTATCATCTCGATGGGGAACTTTTGGGAACCATTGCGGTATTGGGGCCGACCCGTATGGAATACGCCAAGGCAATGAGCCTGCTGGAGTACATGAATTCGAATCTTACCAATGTCATCAAACGCTTTCACTGGTAGAACCTGCTGGTGCTTAGCAATAAGATATCCCCTTTGAAAGAGGTGAAGGAATTGCCATCATTTATGAAAGATGAATTAAAGAAAAAAGATGAGCAGAAACTTGACGAGATGCAGCAGGAAATCAATGAGGCCAGTGCTGAAGCTGAGGCCGAGGAAGTTGAAGGTCAGGACGATGCTGAGGTAGCGGAGGCTGCGGAGACGGAAGCTTCCGATGAGGCACAACAGCTTGAAAAGCTCATGGCAGACCTGAAGGAAAAAGAAGAACGCGTTCTTCGCCTGCAGGCTGATTTTGAGAATTTCCGCCGCCGCACGGCCAAAGAGAAAGAGGAACTTTCGGCCGTCGTAACTCAGGGTATCCTCAAGGATATGCTGCCGCTTTTGGACAACTTTGAACGTGCTATGGCTGCTGAGGCCAAGGACGGGGAAGCGTTCCAGAAGGGCGTTGAGATGATTTTCACGCAGTTTGGTGAAGTGCTCAAAAAGAATGGTTTGGAAAAAATCGAAACCGAGGGTCAGAAATTTGATCCGAATTTCCACCAGGCGGTTATGCGTGTCCAGAATGAAGAGCTGGAAGATGATGATATCGCTCAGGAACTTCAGAAGGGCTACATGGTTAAGGGACGGGTAATCCGCCCGAGCATGGTTCAGGTTGTAGCCAACTAAGGTTGTTTATAAAGTTTTTCTCTATATATTTTGGATAAAGATATTTTTAGGAGGATTTTAAAATGTCTAAAGTAATTGGTATTGACTTAGGTACGACCAACTCCGTTGTATCTGTTATGGAAGGCGGCGAGCCGACTGTCATCACGAATCCGGAAGGCAGCCGCATCACCCCGTCTGTTGTCGGTTTCACGAAAGACGGTCAGCGTCTCGTAGGCCAGTTGGCAAAACGCCAGGCTGTATCCAACCCGGATCGCACGATTGCATCCATTAAACGTCACATGGGTGATTCCAGCTACAAAGTAACGGTGGATGGCAAGAGCTACACGCCGCAGGAAATTTCCGCTATGGTTCTGCAGAAGCTCAAGGCTGATGCAGAGGCATATCTCGGTGAAACGGTCAGCCAGGCCGTCATCACGGTTCCGGCTTACTTCAACGACAGCCAGCGCCAGGCAACAAAAGACGCTGGTAAGATTGCTGGCCTCGAGGTTCTGCGTATCGTCAACGAGCCGACGGCAGCAGCCCTGGCTTATGGTCTGGATAAAGACGATGACGAGACGGTTCTGGTATTTGACCTCGGTGGTGGTACGTTTGATGTCTCGATTCTCGAACTTTCTGGCGGTACCTTCGAAGTTCTGGCAACCAATGGTGACACCCACCTCGGCGGTGATGACTTCGACCAGGCTATCATGGACTGGATGGTTGAGGAGTTCAAGAAAGAGAACAACATTGACCTGTCCCAGGACAAGATGGCTGCTCAGCGCCTCAAAGAGGCTGCCGAGAAAGCTAAGATTGAGCTTTCCAGCATGACCCAGACGAACATCAATCTGCCGTTTATCACGGCTGATGCTACGGGCCCGAAACATCTCGACCTCACGCTGTCCCGTGCTAAGTTCGATGAACTCACCAGCAGCCTGGTTGAGCGCACGATGGAGCCGACCCGCAAGGCTATGGCTGATGCTGACCTTTCTGGCAGCGATATCAACAAGATTATCCTCGTCGGTGGTTCTTCCCGTATCCCGGCTGTTCAGGAAGCTATCCGCAAGTTCCTGGCAAAAGAGCCGTCCAAGGGCGTTAACCCGGATGAGTGCGTATCCGTTGGTGCTGCTATCCAGGGTGGTATCCTCGTGGGTGAAGTCAAAGATGTACTGCTTCTCGATGTAACGCCGCTTTCCCTTGGTATTGAGACTCTTGGCGGTGTTTGCACGAAAATCATCGAGCGCAACACGACGATTCCGACCCATAAGAGCCAGGTATTCTCCACGGCTGCCGATAACCAGCCTTCCGTTGATATCCACGTCCTTCAGGGTGAGCGTGAGATGGCTGCCGGTAACAAGACGCTGGGCCGCTTTGAGCTCTCCGATATCCCGCCAGCTCCGCGTGGGGTTCCTAAAATCGAAGTATCCTTCGATATCGATGCCAACGGTATCGTTCACGTATCGGCCAAAGACCTCGGTACGGGCAAAGAGCAGAAAATCACGATTCAGTCCGATGGCGGTATGAGCAAAGAAGATATCGACCGCATGGTCAAAGAGGCTGAGGCACATGCAGCAGAGGATAAGAAGCAGAAAGAAGCCATCGATGTTAAGAATCAGGCTGACAGCTTTGTATATCAGGCAGAAAAGACCATTAAGGATCTGGGCGACAAGGCAGATAAAGCACAGATTGCCAAAGTTCAGGAAGGTGTCGATAAGGTAAAAGAGGCACTCAAGAGCAATGATACGGAAACGATCAAGAAGGCAATGGAAGAGGCTCAGAAACCGCTTTATGAAATGAGTGCTGCTGCTTATCAGCAGGCTCAGGCTGCTGGCCAGGGAGCTCCGGGTGCAGACCAGGCAGCTCAGGCTGATGCCAAGAACGACGACGATGTTGTTGATGCAGAGTATACGGAAGTCAAAGACGACAAGAAATAATTCACGGTTTTGATGGAAGGATTGTTGGGAGCCTGCGGGCTCCCAACAATTATATTTAAGGATGGTGCAACGTGAGCGAGAAACGCGATTACTATGAGGTGCTGGGCGTTGATAAAGGCGCATCGGCAGCTGATATAAAAAAGGCCTACAAAAAAATGGCCCGTAAATATCATCCGGACCTCAACCGCGATAATCCGAAAGAAGCTGAGGAGAAATTCAAGGAAGTCAACGAAGCTTATGATGTCTTGAAGGATCCGCAGAAGAAAGCCCAGTACGATCAGTTCGGTCATGCGGCCTTTGAAGGCGGTATGGGCGGCGGAGGCGGCTTTGGTGG
This sequence comes from Selenomonas sp. WCT3, assembly GCA_900100835.1. Classification (GTDB taxonomy): domain Bacteria; phylum Bacillota; class Negativicutes; order Selenomonadales; family Selenomonadaceae; genus Selenomonas_A; species Selenomonas_A ruminantium_E. The sequence continues at coordinate 95,751 of FNCM01000004.1, forward strand.
TTTCGGCGGAGGCGGCTTCGGCGGTTTCGGTGGCGGCGGAATGGATGACATCTTCGATATGTTCTTTGGCGGCGGTGGACGTCAGCGTTCCCGCGGCCCGCAGCCGGAACGGGGCAGTGACCTGCGCTATGATTTGGAGATTACCTTTGAAGAAGCAGCCTTTGGCAAAGAGGTGGAACTAAGTATTCCGCGCATGGAAACGTGTGAAGCCTGCCATGGCTCTGGGGCAGCGGCGGGAACCAGCCCGGAAACCTGTCCGGACTGTCATGGCACGGGCGTGCGCCAGCAGGTACAGAACACGCCCTTTGGCCGCATGGTTAATCAGACCACCTGCAGCCGTTGTCATGGTACCGGCAAGATTGTCAAGAATCCTTGCGGTGAGTGCCATGGTACTGGTAAAAAGAAAGTCCGCAGCAAGATTAAGGTCAATATCCCGAAGGGCATCGACAATGGCCAGCGGGTTCGCGTCCGCGGCGGCGGTGAAGCCGGCAAACTCGGCGGTGAGCATGGCGACCTTTACGTATATATCTTTATCAAGCCGCATAAGATTTACCAGCGCCAGGGTACGGATGTTGTAGTGGAAGTGCCGATTTCCTTTGTTCAGGCAGCTTTGGGAGATAAAATCCAGGTGCCGACCATTGACGGCACGGTGGAGGTCAAAGTGCCGGCTGGTACCCAGTCGGGCAAAATCCTGCGCCTGCGCGAACGAGGTATTCCCCATCTGCGCGGTACGGGACGTGGTGATGAACACGTTGTCATCAAGGTGCTCACGCCTCAGAATCTCAACCAGCGCCAGAAAGAACTTCTCAAAGAGTTCGGCGAAATCAGCGGCGATAAAGTCAATCCGGAACAGAAGAGCTTCCTTGATAACCTCAAGAATCTCTTTAAGTAATCCAAGAAATTATCAAACAAGTGAGAGTGTGACACTCTCACTTGTTTTTTTCAGCGGATAAACGTATAATAGATTGTCAACGTATATAGTAGGTACGGCAAAGGAGCGATGTATTTTGAAATGGGCAGAAGTAAGTATCCTGACCACCCATGAAGCTACAGATGTTGTGGCGGAAATCTATCACGATATCGGTGCGCAGGGTGTCGTTATCGAGGACCCGGAACTCCTGAACAGTTATATAGATTCGGGGATGTGGGACTTTTCCGATATCCAGCGCGCTGAAGATACAGAGATTGTTACGGTCAAGGCATACCTGCCCATGGATGAAGACCTCGATGGCAGGCTGCGGGACTTCGAACAGCGGATCAAAAAGTTCCGTGAAGTTGAAGGCGACGGCATCACGAAGGGCTCATGCGAGATTTCCTGGAAATCGGTTCAGGATGAAGACTGGTCGGATAACTGGAAGAAATATTTCCATCCTGAGAAAGTCGGCGGCATGATTGTCATCAAACCGACTTGGGAGGATTATACGGCAAGTCCGGACGATATCGTCATTGAACTCGACCCTGGGGCTGCCTTTGGTACGGGAACGCATCCTACGACAGCAATGTGCATCCGCGAACTCGAAAAACTCGTGCGCGGCGGCATGCGGGTATTTGATGTCGGAACGGGGTCCGGTGTGCTCTCGATTGCGGCAGCTAAGCTCGGTGCCAGCGATGTGACAGCTATGGACTATGACCGCACGGCCGTTAATGTGGCGGCGGAAAATATCCGTGAAAATCACGTAGAGGATATTGTAAAGACTGGTATCAGTGATATTTTGAAGTCCTTCGACGGCAAGGCTGACCTCGTCGTGGCCAATATCATTGCCGATATTATCATCCGCCTGTTTGAGGAGCTCGATGCACATCTGGCCCCAGGCGGCAAATTGCTGGCGTCGGGAATTATCACTGAACGGGTGGCTGATGTTACGGAAGCCTGCATTGCCAATGGCTTTGTCGTCGATAAGGTCATCGAAGAGAAAGGCTGGGCGGCAATGGTCATCAGCCGCGGAGAAGACAAATGAGGCGTTTGTTTTATAAGGGTCGGCTGGCCGATACCGTTGAGATTACGGGCAGCGATGCCCATCATCTGATGCACGTCATGCGGGCAAAAGCCGGCCAGCAAATCATTCTGGTAGACGATGCCAATCAGGTAGCCCGCATGGAGATGACGGCTTTTTGCGAAGACGCGGTGACGCTTACGCTTTTGGAACGGCTGCAAGCCGATACCGAATCACCCATTGACCTGATACTAGCCCAATGCCTGTTAAAGTCCGATAAGATGGACATGGTCGTGCAGAAAGCCGTGGAGCTGGGAGCAGTAGGTGTCATTCCGGTCCGCAGCCAGAATTGTGTCGTGCGCTATGATGCAAAAAAAGCAGCTGCCCGCCAGCAGCGCTGGCAAAAGATTGCCGATGAAGCGGCAAAGCAATGTGGAAGGACGGCACTCTTGGAAGTGGCTCCGGTAACCGACATCAAATCGTTGCTGGAATCGGAAAATGGGCAGCAGGACAGCGTGCTGGTTTTCTTTTATGAAAATGAAGACCAACAAACGGTTAAGGATTATTTGCAAAAGATTACTGCTAGACGCATTGTGCTGCTGGTTGGTCCCGAAGGCGGCTTCTCATTGGAAGAAGCCAAGGCCGTAGAAGAGGCTGGAGGCAAAAGCGTAACGCTGGGACCTCGGATATTGCGCGCGGAAACAGCAGCACTGACGGCGATGTCCGTCGTTCAATACGAATGTGGAGATTTAGGATAAGGAGGATTTTTACCTTGCCAAAGGTGGCATTAACAACACTGGGGTGCAAAGTCAACCAGTTTGAAACGGAAACGATGGAAGGTCTGTTCAAGCAGAAGGGCTATGAGATTGTGCCCTTTGACGAAACGGCAGACTTCTATGTTATCAATACCTGCTCCGTCACCAGCCTTGGTGATCGCAAATCCCGTCAGATTATTCGCCGGGCAAAACGGCAGAACGAGCAGGCAATCATTGCGGTATGCGGCTGCTATGCTCAGGTTCATCCGGAAGAAATCAAAGCGATTGAAGGGGTCCGGGTAGTCCTGGGAACGAAAGAGCGTAGCCGCATCGTCGAGTACGTGGAACAGGCGGCGCGGGAAGATGGGATTCTCGATGAGGTGGGCAATATCATGGAGGCCCGCGACTTTGAAGATATTCCCCTCTACGATATGCCACAGCGCACCCGGGCATTCCTGAAAATCGAAGATGGGTGCCAGAATTTCTGTTCCTATTGCATTATTCCCTACGCCCGGGGCCCGGTAAAATCCCGGCAGTTGGATAAGATTCATGCTGAGGCTAAAAAACTGGTGGACGCTGGTTTTAAGGAAATCGTTTTGACGGGAATTCACCTGGGGGCCTACGGTCGTGATTTGCCAGAGGAGGTCAATCTGGCCGACGCCTGCCGGGAAGTGCTGAAGGTAGCGGGCTTAAAGCGGCTTCGTTTGGGGTCGTTGGAATCCATCGAGCTTTCCCCAGAACTATTTGAACTCATTCGTCAGGACGAACGCTTCTGTGCCCATCTCCATCTGCCCTTGCAGGCAGGTTCGGATTCGGTGCTCAAGGATATGAACCGTCATTATGATACGGCAGAATTTGCCCGTCTCATTGAACATGTGGAGAAGGAAGTTCCAGGGGTGGCGGTATCCACGGATATCATTGTGGGCTTCCCAGGGGAGACCGAAGAACAATTCCAGCAGGGATTGGATTTTGTGGCGAAGATGAATTTTTCCCGTATGCATGTATTCCCCTATTCCCGCCGCAGCGGGACGCCAGCGGCCGAGCGGAAGGATCAGATTCCTGAGCCGGTGAAAAAGGAACGGGTTCACCGCATGCAGGCACTGGCGGCCAGCAAGACCGAAGAGTTCCACCGCATGTTTATCGGTAAGACCATGCGGGTCCTGTTTGAGACCAACAATGAAGGAATTACGGATGGTCTTACGGACAATTACATTCGCGTATACACCGATGATGCCGTTATTTGTGGCGACCTTTATGAGGTGCGTTTGGAACGGCTTTATAAAGATGGCGTCTTCGGTAAAGTCGTAGAAAAGGTAAAATAAAATTCCGTATTAAGCAGGTAATTCGCTTTTGGTGGCGAATTATTATAGATGTATCCGGTTTATGCGCAGTATTTGCCATTATGGACGGATAAATCCAACAAGGGAGGTGTTAAAGATGGCAGATTGTATTTTTTGCAAGATTGCTCATAAGGAGATTCCTTCAAATCTTGTCTACGAAGATGATCAGGTGGTAGCATTCAAGGATTTGGAACCGCAGGCTCCAGTCCATGTGCTGGTCATTCCCAAGAAACATGTGGAAAGTGTCCTGGCTTTTACGAAGGAAGACAAGGATTTGGCGGCACATATCCTGGTGGATGTAATCCCGCAGCTGGCTCGTGAACTGGGTGTAGATGAGAAGGGATTCCGCGTTGTCACCAATACGGGCGACGAAGGCGGGCAGAGCGTCAAACATCTGCATTTCCACCTCCTGGGCGGCCGTTCCCTGCAGTGGCCTCCAGGCTAATCAGTTTGTGGTTGACATGGCTGCGCCAGCTGATGTATAATTGTGTGGTGTAGTTATGAAACACAAACTCCCAAGTTAAGTGGAGGGGGGGAAAAATAGATGGCAAACGAAATCAAAGTTGGTAAAAATGAATCAATCGATAGTGCTCTCCGCCGCTTCAAGCGTATGTCCCAGAAAGCTGGTACGCTTGCTGAAGTGAGAAAACGTGAACATTACGAGAAACCGAGCGTTCGCCGCAAGAAGAAATCTGAGGCAGCTCGTAAACGCAAGTTCCGCGGCTAATCCTAGGTTTTTGCGTGAGGCGCCTGTCTTATGGACAGGCGCCTCATTTTATTTTGATAGAAAGAAGGAAATACGATGTCTCTGAAAGAACAGTTGACGAATGATATGAAAGAAGCCATGAAAAATCATGAGAAGGATCGCCTGGCAGTTATCCGCATGGTTCGTGGTGCAATCCGCCAGCAGGAAATCGATGGACAGAAGGAACTGGGTGATGAGGATGTCATTGCGGTACTGAGCAAAGAAGTCAAAATGCGCAAGGATTCCATAGAGGAGTTCAAAAAGGGCGGCCGTGAGGATTTGGTGGAGAAAACCCAGGCAGAAATTGATGTACTGCTTCCGTACTTACCGGCTCAGCTGTCGGAAGAGGAAGTACGTGAATTGGTCAAGGCTGCTGTCGAGCAGACTGGTGCCGCTTCGCCGAAAGATATGGGCAAGGTTATGGGTGTTCTGATGCCAAAGGTAAAAGGGCGTGCCGATGGTAAAATGGTTAATACGATTGTCCGCAGCTTTTTGCAGGGTTAAGGAAATTGTTGGTGTCTAATGAAACTCCAAGGAAAAACTAATGAACATAATAACTGTTATTTAGGAAAGGTTAACATGGCAATGATACAGTATGCATGTTAAATGATTGTTTATCTGTTGTTCATGAAGTTTGGAGGATCAATTCAATGAAGAAGAAGGCTTTATTTGCTGCGGTTATGGGGATTACCATGTGTGCTGGTACGGGCTTTGCTGCACCGGCTACGAATTACGATGCTGGCGCTGTTACGGTTGAGGCAGGTATGAGCGTTGCTCCGGATATGCAGATCAACGGTTTTTCCGGCGATGATAAGACTCGACCCTATGCAGGTGCTACGGTTGGTCTTGGCAGCAATTTTGCACTTCAGTATAAATATGCCGATAACAAGGCAAGCAATGTTGGTATGAGAATGCAGGAGTTCAACCTGAACTATCAGGCTGGTAAAAACACCTACATCTATGCCGGCAACCTGAATGTCAAAGGTACTTCGGCTGCATCGGGCATTTCCGATAACCGTGTGCAGGTTGGCGTTAAGTACGTCGCTCCGGCTGGTGATAAGACGAACTGGTGGGTTGGCGGCGCCGTTGGCGATGACCTTTGGCGTGCAGAAATCGGCGGTTCCTATGCGCTGGCTCCGAATGTAGATTGGGATCTTTCTTATCAGTATACGGATGCCAAAAATGTCGATGATCGGGTTGATGTCAAGACCAGAGGCCTTTACACGGGCCTGACGTTCAAACTCTAATTGAATTGAATGGTGCCAAAGATAAGGGCAACAGGTAACACCTGTTGCCTTTTCTGTGTGTAAGCAGGTGATTTCCTTTGGGCAGGGAATATAGTATTAGGAGGTGATATCGATGGATGTGGTGAGTATTCCTGCGCTGCAGGTTTTACTGCTGGCGATTATGTTCCTGGCGGTTTTGGTGGAAATAAAAACCGGCGGGATGGGCGCTGGCGTGTTGTTGGGGCTGGTAGCAGCAGCGGTGTTTTGGGGAAGCCAATATGTAAGGGGCTTAGTAGACCTCTATCAGATTGCCATGTTCTTGGCGGGAATCCTTTGCATTGTTTTTGAGATGCTCATGCCGACGATAGGGCTCTTGGCTGGCGTTGGTGTGGCCGCAATGCTATACAGTGTGGTACTGGCACTGGGGGGCGATATTCAGGCTATCTACGCGATGCTGATTGCCTTCGTGGTATCGGTAGCAGGCTTTGCCCTGATTGTAAAACGCCTTCCTTCCAGCAGGCTTTGGAATAAGGTGGTTTTGAAGGATCAGTCCGAATCTGCCCGAGGGTATGTCAGCACAACACCCAAACAGTCTTTGCTGGGTAAAGAGGGAGAAGTGTTAAGTGAACTGCGCCCATCCGGCGCGGTGCTCCTCGATGGCGTTCCCGTGGATGTGATTTCCGAAGGGGCTTTTATCCCCAAGGGGGAAAAAGTACGGGTAGTAGCCGTTGAAGGTGTTCGGGTAGTAGTTCGTAAAGTTTAATTTTCTGGAGGTATTGTTATGGTCGGAATAATCGGATCGGGTTTTTTCCTGGTATTACTCATTGCTTTTGTCATGATATTTTTGCATTTCGTGCCGCTGGGGCTATGGATTTCGGCGCTGGCTGCCGATGTTCGGGTAGGAATTGTCACGCTGGTTGGTATGCGCATGCGCCGGGTTCCGCCGGCAAAGATTATCCTGCCCCTTATCAAGGCCAATAAAGCCGGTCTGAATGTGGCGGTTAATCAGCTTGAGGCCCACTATTTGGCTGGCGGTAATGTCGATAAGGTGGTAGATGCGCTGATAGCGGCTCACCGTGCCCAGATCCCCCTGCCCTTTGAGCGCTCGGCTGCCATTGATCTGGCAGGCCGTGATGTATTGGAAGCTGTGCAGATGAGTGTAAACCCGAAGGTTATCGAGACGCCGGTGGTTTCGGCGGTGGCCAAGAATGGTATCGAGCTTAAGATTAAGGCCCGTGTCACGGTTCGTGCCAACATCGACCGCCTGGTGGGTGGTGCCGGTGAACCCACGATCATTGCCCGTGTTGGTGAAGGCATTGTTACAACAGTAGGTTCTTCGGAAAGTCATAATGATGTGTTGGCCAATCCGGACGATATTTCGAAGACGGTACTGGGCAAAGGTCTCGATGCCGGTACTGCTTTTGAAATCCTCTCCATTGATATTGCCGATGTGGATGTAGGGCGCAATATCGGTGCAGAACTCCAGACGGATCAGGCCGAGGCAGACAAGCGCATTGCTCAGGCCAAGGCGGAGGAACGCCGTGCTATGGCCGTAGCCAAAGAGCAGGAAATGAAGGCTTATACCCAGGAGATGGAAGCTAAAGTTGTCGAGGCTCAGGCCGAAGTTCCTCATGCTATGGCCCAGGCTCTGCGCGAAGGCAAACTAGGAGTTATGGATTATTACAATTTGAACAACGTTCAGGCAGATACGGATATGCGCAATGCCATTAGTGCCTCTGGCGAAGGACAAGGGAAGCTCCAGGCACCAACGGCGCCAGTAAAGTAAGGAGGTCATCATGGAATCAATCCTGATGATTATCGTATTTGTCTTGTTTGCCGTGCTGTCGGATAAAAGTGGCAGCAAGAAAAAAGCCCCAGTGCCAAGACCGGAAAATTCAGCGGCGAAAACCAGCGGAAATCTGGGGTTCAAGATTCCGGAATTGCGCAATGCGCCGGATTCATCGAAGCGGGATGCGGAATGGATACGTCTGCAGGAACAAGCATACCGGAAAGAGCAAGAGGCGAAGCGGCGCGAGGCGGAATACAAGAAACAGCGCTTGCAGCAGGAAGCAGATATTCGGGCGGCTGAGGAAGCTGCTTATGAGGTGCAGGCGAAATTGGTTAGTGTTTCCAAAAGAAAACCCAAATTACAAATTCCTGTCCTTACCCCTGAAACGGCGCAGCAGGCAGTAGTTTTTGCGGAAATCCTTGGCCGGCCGAAGGCTTATCGTAGACGCCGTTAACGATAAATTTTATGCGTTTTATCGATGACAAAAATGGGTATTTGTAGTAAAATAGAACAATATGCTATGAAGAAAGAAATACGAATTTTTGTAGGTGATAAGCGTGTCAAACTCCATGTTTGATGTTATACAAGAGGATATAGAGAAGCTCAATGAGGGCTTGATTGGTGCAGTGTCCTCGCCAGTAGACCTGGTGACGGAAATCGGTACGCATCTGGTGACGGCCGGTGGCAAACGCATTCGTCCGGCTCTTTGCCTGCTGGCTGCTCATGGCGGCCCCGCTTACAGCCTGGAACGGCTGCTGCCGCTAGCTGAGGCCCTAGAGCTCATCCATACGGCATCTTTGGTACACGATGATGTTATCGATGAGGCAGATACGCGCCGCGGCTGCATTACGGCAAATGCCAAATGGGATAATCAAGTGGCAATTTTGAGCGGTGACTATATCTTTGCGAAGGCATTTGGTCTCATTGCCGATGGCGAATATGGAAATTATGTATCAAAGCGGCTGGCTGATTTAGTCTGCAATTTGAGCGTTGGGGAGATTATCCAGAACCATACGGTTTATCATGCGGTAAAGGATTTGGATAACTACTACAATCGCATTCAGAAGAAAACGGCGGACTTTTTGGAGATATGCTGTGAACTCGGTGCCTATGTGGGCGGGTTCGAGCAAGAGGAAGTTCGCCGCCTGGCTGAATACGGCCATTGCATTGGCATGGCCTTCCAGATTACCGATGATTTGCTGGATATCCTGCAGACCTCGGAGAAAATCGGCAAACCGGCAGGCAATGACATCCGCCAGGGAATTGTCACGTTGCCGGTTATCCATGCCCTTAATGTAAGCGCGGATGCTGCTGAGCTTGAGAATATCGTGACGGACCCCGCTATGACGGATGAAATGGTGGCGCGGGCCTTGGCAATCGTCAAGGCAACCGATGGCGTTGAGATTGCTAAGGCCAAGGTGGAGGAATATCTCGACCGTGCCCGTGAGGTACTGCCGGAGAGCCTGGCGCTGGAAATTCGCGAGGCCTTTGTCATGGTGGCGGACTTTATTGGCGACCGTGATTTTTGATGGATTAGAGATTTGGGAATGTATGGAGGAAGATAATTATGTTGAGTGCTCCTGAACTTATCATGATTTTGGTAGTGGGGTTGGTGGTTTTTGGCCCAGGTAAGCTCCCTGAGGTAGCCCGTTCCTTAGGCAAGGGGGTTCGGGAATTCAAAAAGGCGACCAATGCACTTTCACAGGCAATCAATGCACCGGAGCAGGCTCCCGTACAGCAGCAGGCGACAGCTCAGCCCCAGGCGCAGCAGCCGGCACCAACTGCTCCGGAGCCTACGGTAAATGCGGCGGCTGAACAGCCCGCTTCAAAGGAGGCTTCGCAGCCTGCTGCTCCGGCTTATCAGGCTCCAACTCAGGAATCCGTGCGTCAGCAGATTCAGGAGCAGGCTGGGAAAAAAGCAGAATAAATTGTTGACCGTGAAAAAACCATCATTGTCTGTGGCAATGATGGTTTTTATTATATCCATCATAAGGATTTCATATGATAGGCCCAATATGTTTCGTTGAGATTTTTATGTTTTTTCGTTATAATAAAAAAGAGAAAATATAATCGCGTAGATGAATTGTTTTTTAGGAGGATTTTTTATGTTTAGTCCATGGCAAGCCGGAATTGTAGTGTTGATTGCCCTCGTTATTTTTGGACCGAGCCGTCTGCCGGAAATTGGCAAGGCACTGGGCAAGGGCATCCGTGAATTCAAGTCGAGTGCAACTGGCGATGATGCAAAGCAGGCAGAACAGACGATGACTAATGTAACGGAGCAGCCGAAGGAATTGCCGTCGAAGTCTGACACGACAAAACAGTAAGCCAGGTGGAGTTACATGGCAGAAGAGAAACAATATGAAGAAATCGCGGCGCCGCAGCCGCGAGGAGTAATTGAGCCAGGATCGGTGGAATACGTTCGTGATGATGATGGCACCATGTCACTGGTGGCCCATTTAACAGAACTTCGCAGCCGGCTTATCAAATGCCTGGTGGCCGTTGCCCTGGGCAGTTGTGTAGGGTATTTCTTTATTGATAAAATCATGCATTACATAACCCTGCCGGCGGGCAAGCTCTACTACATGCAGCCTTCAGAGGCTTTTTTCACGTATTTGAAAGTTGCCTGTGTGACCGGATTCCTGTTGGCACTGCCCGTTGTGTTCTGGCACGTTTGGCGGTTTTTTCTGCCGGCACTTACCCATAAGGAACGTGCAGTTCTCGGCATTATTGTGCCGACTTCGGTCGTCCTGTTCTTTGCAGGATTGGCCTTTTCCTTTTTCTTGGTGTTGCCGGCGGGGATTCGCTTCTTTATGGGCTTTAACAGTGCCGAACTGGAAGCGATGTTTTCGGTTGACAAATATTTTGACTTTGTCATTATGTTCGTAATGCCCTTTGGCTTTATTTTTGAATTACCCCTTGTAATTACAATTATGGGAAAAATGGGAATTATAACCTCAGCGTTTTTGAAGAAGTACCAGCGTATCGTCATTTTCCTGTCCTTTGTGGTAGGTGCTATCATTACGCCGACACCGGATATCTTCACGCAGTCGATGATTGCCTTGCCGATTATCATTCTATACGAAGTCGGTTATTTTATCGTTCGTTATGTTCTGCGCCACTGAGGCTGGTTTAGGGAGGAAATATTTTGGCTTTTAAGGATTTACGGGAATTTATCGCGGAGCTTGAAAAGCGCGGCCTGCTCAAGCGCATCCAGACGGAGGTAGACCCGGAACTGGAAATCACGGAAATCACGGATCGTGTGTCCAAGATGGAAGGCGACAAGAATGTGGCCTTGTTGTTTGAAAATGTGAAGGGGTCCAAGATGCCGGTGCTCATGAATGCTTTTGGCAGCTATGAGCGCATGGCGCTGGCGCTAGGGGTGGAAAAACTCGACGATGTTGCCGATGAACTGCGCGAGATGATGAAACTTCCGTATGTTTCGTTGCAGAATAAGATGAGCGTTGTCACGATGATTCCGATGATTAAGCGCGCCATCAATTTCCCGAAATATGTGAAGAATGCACCTTGTCAGGAGGTTGTCGAGACGGAGAATCCAAATCTTGATGAGATTCCTATTCTCAAGTGTTGGCCGGATGATGGGGGGCCCTTTGTCACCCTGCCTTTGGTATTTACGAAGAATCCCAAGACGGGCAAGCGCAATGTGGGCATGTATCGCCTGCAGAAGTACGACAGCCGCACGACGGGCATGCATTGGCATATCCATAAGAATGGTGCCGAGAACTTCCGCGATACGAAGGCACAGGGCGGCGACCGCATCGAGGCCGCTGTGGCTATCGGTACGGATCCGGTTGTGACCTATGCGGCGACGGCTCCGTTGCCACGGGATATCGATGAGATGGTCTTTGCCGGCTTCCTGCGTCATAAATCCGTCGAGATGGTCAAGTGCAAGACCGTGGATATCGAAGTACCGGCCAATGCGGAAATCATCCTCGAAGGCTATGTAATGACTGACGAAGTGCGCCGCGAAGGCCCCTTTGGCGATCATACGGGCTATTATTCCCTGGCTGACGATTATCCGGTATTCCATATCACGGCTATTACTCACCGCAAGGACGCCATCTATTCGTCTACAGTTGTCGGCAAGCCGCCAATGGAGGACTGCTATCTGGCCAAGGCTACGGAGCGCATCTTCCTGCCGCTATTGCAGCAGATGCAGCCGGAAATCCTTGACATCAACATGCCGCTGGAAGGCGTATTCCATGACTGCTGCATCGTATCCATCAAGAAATCGTATCCGATGCAGGCGCGCAAGGTCATGCATGCGCTTTGGGGCATGGGACAGATGATGAACGTCAAGATGATCATCGTTGTCGATGCCCATGTCAATGTCCAGGATCTGAAGGAAGTCTGGTGGCGCGTCTACAATAACATCGACGCGAAACATGACCTGGAGATTGTGGAAGGCCCCCTCGATGTTCTCGATCATTCCTCGCCCATGGCGAAATGGGGTGCCAAACTCGGCATTGATGCTACGAAGACCTGGCCGGAAGAGGGCCATACCCGTGAGTGGCCGGAAGAGATCAGCATGTCTGAGGATATCCGCAAAAAGGTCGATGCCAAGTGGAAGGAGCTTGGTCTCGATTGATTAACATAAAAGCACATATCAATAACGTGGCGCTCCATCATACGATCTTTGATTTGCCCTTTGCCTTTATGGCAGCACTGTTGGCCGCCGGTGGACATCCATCGCTCCATGATTTGTTTTGGATTGCGGTAGCCATCACGACGGGAAGGGCAGCTGCACTGGCTATGGATAATCTGGCCGATGTCAAATATGACAGCCAGCAGCCGCGCATGCAGTATCGTGCCATGGTGCGAGGGGATATCTCTAAGCGGGAAGCCAAGGTCTTTATCGTGATCTGCCTGGCTTTGATGGTAGCATCTGTCACCCAGCTTCACCCCATCTGCATTTATCTTTTGCCCATCGCCGCTGTTCCCTTTATGATCTATCCGTTCACGAAGCGTTTTACAGGCTGGTGCCACCTGTTCCTTGGCCTTGCCATCGGCATGGCGCCGGCAGGGGGCTGGGTCGGTGTCAGCGGTCAGGTCACGGTGCCGATGGTACTGCTCTGCATTGCTGTTGCGCTCTGGATTGGCGGCTTTGATGCCATGTATGGCGCTCAGGATGAGGCGTTTGACAAGAGTCAGGGCCTGCATTCGCTGGCAACGGAGTACGGGGCTGCGGGGGCGTTTAAGATTGCTGTTGCCCTGCATATCATTTGTGTCGTCTGTTTCTTGGCGGTGGGCGTGATGCTGCAGCTGTCCTCCCTGTATTATTTCGGGGTTGGTATTGCGGCGGGAACGTTGGTTTATCAGCATAAAATCGTGAGCCCCACGGATTTTTCCCGGGTCACGCAGCGCTATTTCATGCGCAATGGCATCGTATCGGTGGCAATTTGCGTATGCACCTGGCTTAGTTTTTATCTTTAATCCATTTATCTGGGAGGGACTCTATGTCAGCGAGAATTCTCGAAGGAAAAGTCTTTGCACAGCAGTTCAAGGAGGATGCCGGCCGCCGGGCCGAAGCCTTGCGGGAAAAATACGGTGTGAATCCGGGACTTTCCGTCATCATTGTCGGCAGCAATCCGGCGTCGCAGGTTTATGTCCGCAATAAGAATAAGTCTTGTGAGGCTTTGGGAATCTATTCGGAAGTGGTGGAGATGCCGGAGACGACATCGAAACAGGAGCTTATCGCCAAGATTGATGAACTCAATCTCGATAAGCGCATCCATGGCATTTTGGTACAGCTGCCGCTTCCGGCACAGATTGCCAAAGACGAGGCGGAAATCCTCAATCGCATCGACCCGGCCAAGGACGTGGATGGATTCCATCCGGTCAACGTAGGACGGCTGGTAACTGGCGAGGATGGACTGGTTCCCTGTACGCCAGCAGGCTGTATCCGCATGCTGGAACTTGCTGACATTCCCCTAGATGGTAAGCGGGCAGTGGTCATTGGCCGCAGCAATATCGTGGGCAAGCCCATGCTGCACCTGCTGCTGGCCAAGAATGCCACGGTGACCATCTGTCATTCCCATACGGAGAACTTGGCGGAGATTACGCGGGAGGCGGATATCCTGGTGGCTGCTATCGGCAAGCCGAACTTTGTCACGGCGGATATGGTAAAACCGGGTGCCACCGTTATCGATGTCGGCATCAACCGCATTGCCCCGAAAAAACTTGTGGGTGATGTGGACTTTGAGGCTGTCAAGGAAGTGGCCGGAGCAATTACGCCAGTGCCGGGAGGTGTAGGACTCCTGACGGTGGCTATGCTCATGCAGAATGTTGTCAAGGCGGCCGAAAAGGCAGCCTGCAAATAAATAACCGAATATCTTTCACGGAAACAAACAGAGGAGAAGAAAGCCTAATGAAAACTGATGTGGAGATTGCTCAGGAAGCAGAGATGCAGGACATCCGGAAAATTGCCGAGAAACTGGAAATCTCGGAAGATGAACTGGAACTCTATGGCAAGTACAAGGCGAAAATCACGCTGGCTGCTTGGGAAAAGGTCAAGGATCGTCCCAATGGTAAGCTGGTTCTCGTGACGGCCATCAATCCGACGCCGGCTGGGGAAGGCAAGACGACGACCAGTGTAGGGCTGGCCGATGCCTTCCATAAGCAGGGGAAGAAGGTGGCCGTTGCCTTGCGTGAACCGTCGCTGGGGCCTTGCTTTGGCCTCAAAGGCGGCGCCGCTGGTGGTGGTTATGCTCAGGTGGTACCGATGGAGGATATCAACCTGCACTTTACCGGGGACTTCCATGCGATTACGACGGCTCATAACCTACTGGCTGCTGTCATCGATAACCACATCCAGCAGGGGAATGCTCTGGATATCGATGTGCGCCGAGTAGTTTGGAAACGCGTGCTAGACCTTAACGACCGTGCCCTGCGCCATGTGGTCATCGGCATGGGGGGCAAGGCACATGGCGTGCCTCGGGAGACTGGCTTTGATATTACGGTGGCCTCGGAGATGATGGCTATCCTGTGTCTGGCTTCGGGTCTTGAGGACATGAAAAAGCGCCTGGGAGAAATCGTCGTCGCCTATACCCGGGATGGCCGGGCTGTACGGGCCAAGGAGCTCAATGTAACGGGAGCTTTGACTCTGCTGTTTAAAGATGCCATCAAGCCGAATCTCGTGCAGACCCTTGAGGGAACGCCGGCCTTTATTCATGGCGGGCCGTTTGCTAATATCGCCCATGGGTGCAACAGCGTCATGGCGACGAAGTTTGCCCTGAAGTTTGCCGATTACGTAGTCACGGAGGCTGGTTTCGGGGCGGACCTCGGTGCCGAGAAATTCCTCGACATCAAGTGCCGCTTTGCTGGCATCCATCCCGATGCGGTGGTCATTGTGGCGACGGTTCGCGCCCTTAAAATGCATGGCGGTCTGGATAAGAAAGAGCTTGACCATGTCGATATGGCAGCCCTTGAAAAGGGGCTGGCCAACCTTACCAAGCATATTGAAAACATCCAGAAGTTTGGCTTGCCGGCAGTGGTTGCCATCAATGCCTTCCCGACGGATACGAAGGAAGAACTGGATTTTGTCGAGAAGAAGTGCAACGAGCTTGGCGCCGAAGTCGCCTTGTCGGAGGTTTGGGCTAAAGGCGGCGAAGGTGGCCTGAAACTGGCGGAGAAAGTGGAAGAGGCCTTTGCCAAGCAGAAGAACTTCCATTTCATCTATGAGACAGAGCAGTCGATTCCAGAGAAAATCACGGCTATCGCACGGGAGATTTACGGTGCCGATGGTGTGAACTTCACGGCAGCAGCTAAGAAACAGTTGCAGGAAATCGAAGCCCTGGGCTTTGATAAGATGCCGGTTTGCATGGCGAAAACCCAGTATTCCCTGTCAGATGATGCCACGAAGCTTGGACGCCCCAGCGGCTTTACCATTACTGTGCGGGAACTTCGCATCGCTGCCGGGGCAGGATTTATCGTTGCTCTGACGGGAAATATCCTCACGATGCCGGGCCTTCCCAAGAAGCCAGCGGCTGAGAATATGGATATTGACGAAAGCGGCAAGATTACGGGACTCTTTTAATCCTCGTGTCGCTTTATGTGACAAGTGAAAGGATAAGCGCATTGAGAGGTGATTTCTCAATGCGCTTATTTTATGATTAATCAAGTTTATCTAAACCATTGGGCATCTACTTGCAAAATCCATAAAAACATTTTACAATATAATCTATGTAACTAATAACCAGTAGAAAAATTATCTGGAGGCTGCCTATGAAACGTGTATCGGTTGAGCTGGTGCCACGCGATGAAGAATCGCTGCGCGCGGAACTCGCGCTTTTACAGCAGTACAAGGACAAGATTGATGTCATCAATATCCCCGACCTTTTGCGCTTTGAAACGCGCAGCTGGCAGGGCGCGGCTATGGCTAAGGAATACTTCCCTCAGGCGATGCCGCACATCCGCGCTATGGACATAAACCTTGGTGAGGAGCTGCCGATGAAGGATTATTTGCGGGAACATGATATCCGGGAAGTGCTGGTCATCGAAGGTGACCCACCCCAGCGCATGACCCATGCAGTCTATCCGACGGAAAGCACCGATGTCATTCGCAAATTCCGTGAGGAGATGCCTGAGGTTGATGTCTATGCCGGCATTGACCAGTATCGAAGCTCCATGCGGGAGGAACTCTATCGGGTTCATCGCAAAGTACAGGCAGGGGCCAAGGGCTTCTTTACGCAACCCTTTTACGATATGCGTTATTTGGAGATGTATGCGGACATGTTGGATGGTTTGAACGTATACTGGGGTGTATCGCCGGTCATGACTGCTGGTTCGCAGAGTTATTGGGAGCGTAAGAATAACGTGGTATTCCCTAAGGCCTTTGAGCCAGGCCTTGAGTGGAGTGTGGCTTTTTCCCGCGAAGTTAAAGCGTGGGCGGAAAAGAATGACGCCAATATCTATTTGATGCCAATCCGCACGAATCTTGAGGAATACCTGGCTGGTGTCTTTGCCACATTGTAAGGTTTGCAAACAAATCCGCTGTGTTTGCGGAGGTTAGGTTATATTTTAGGAGAGTGAAACATGTTTAAAATCCTGAAGAAAGAGGAGCTTTCCCCGAATGTCTTCTCGATGGATATTGATGCACCGCGCGTCGCTAAGAAGGCCCAGGCAGGGCAGTTTATCGTTCTGCGCGTAGATGAAAAGGGCGAGCGCATTCCGCTGACGATTGCGAACTTTAACCGTGAAACCGGTGTCGTCAATATCGTCTTCCAGGTCATTGGGGCATCGACTATGGCATTAGCCGCTGTGGAAGAAGGAGAATCCATTGTGGATTTCGTCGGTCCGCTGGGGCAGCCTTCGGAAATCAAAAAATTTGATGGTACTGTTGTCGTCGTGGGGGGCGGTATCGGTGTAGCGCCGACTTTCCCCATTGCCCGGGCCATGAAAGAGGCTGGCAATAAGGTCATTGCCATCATGGGTGCTAAGACGAAAGACATTCTGATTATGGAAGATGAAATGAAGGAAATCACCGATGAAATCCTCATCACCACCGATGATGGTTCCCGCGGCATCAAGGGCTTTGTCACTTATGCGGTGCAGGAACTGGTGGAGCGTGGCGAAAAGATTGCCCAGATTACGGCAATCGGCCCGGTTATCATGATGAAGAGCGTTGCCGACTGCACGCGTGAGCTCGGCATCCATACGGTGGTCAGCCTCAACCCGATTATGGTTGATGGCACGGGCATGTGTGGCGGCTGTCGTGTGCAGGTAGGCGATGAGACGAAGTTTGCCTGCGTCGATGGCCCGGAATTTGATGGACATCTGGTTGATTTCAAGGCACTTATGAGCCGCCAGCGCATGTATCGCGACCTCGAGACCGAGGAAAAAGAACATATCTGCAACATCGGACTGGGGAGGAAGTAAGCAATGGCTCTGTCTTTGAAAAAACACGAAATGCCGGTACAGGATCCGAAAGTCCGTGCCCATAACTTTGATGAGGTAGCCCTTGGCTACGATGAAGAAACGGCTGTGGCCGAGGCAGAACGCTGCTTGCATTGCAAGATCCCGCAGTGCCGCAAGGGCTGCCCGGTATCGGTGGATATTCCGGAATTCATTGGCAAAATCAAAGAGCGCGATTTTGATGGTGCTATCGAGAAAATCAAGGAAGCCAATGCCCTGCCCGCTGTCTGCGGCCGCGTCTGCCCCCAGGAAAACCAGTGCGAGAAGTACTGCGTACTGGCTAAGAAGGGCGAGTCGGTCGGCATCGGCCGTCTGGAGCGCTTCGTTGCTGACCGTTATATGGCCAAGAATGAGGAAGTAAAGCCCATCGAATTTGCAGCTGACGCCCAGAAGGTTGCTGTACTGGGGTCCGGCCCCTCCGGCCTTTCCTGTGCTGGGGATCTTGCCAAGAAGGGCTATAAGGTCACGGTCTTTGAGGCGCTGCACAAAGCCGGTGGTGTGTTGTCCTACGGCATTCCGGAATTCCGTCTGCCGAAGGATAAGGTTGTCAAAAAGGAAATCGAAAACATCGAGAAACTCGGGGTTAAGTTCGAGCTTGATTCTGTCGCTGGCCGCCTGTTCACCGTGGATGAGCTCATGGAAGAAGAGGGCTTTGATGCGGTATTTATCGGCACTGGTGCCGGTCTGCCGCGTTTCCAGGGGATTCCGGGGGAAGGCCTTAACGGCGTTTATTCCGCCAACGAATTCCTGACCCGCTGCAATCTCATGAAGGCCTATAAGTTCCCCGAATATGCAACCCCGATTAAAGTGGGCAAAAATGTCGCTGTTATCGGCGGCGGCAACGTAGCCATGGATGCTGCCCGCACGGCACTGCGCCTGGGGGCTGAGCATGTCTATATCGTATATCGCCGCAGTGAGGCAGAGCTGCCGGCACGTAAGGAAGAAGTGGAGCATGCCAAGGAAGAGGGCATTGACTTTAAACTGCTCAACAACCCGGTGGAGATTCTCGGCAACGAAGATGGCTGGGTCAGCGGCATGAAGTGCATCCGCATGGAACTGGGTGAGCCCGATGATTCTGGCCGCCGTCGTCCGGTTCCGGTGGAAGGTTCGGAGTTCGAACTGCCCGTCGATACGGTCATCGTGTCGATTGGTACGGGGCCAAACCCGATCATTGCCCATACGACGCCGGGCCTGGTTACGACGAAACGCGGCAATATTGAGGCGGATGAAGAGTCCTGCGCCACCTCCAAACCGGGCGTGTTTGCCGGTGGTGATATCGTCACGGGGGCCGCTACGGTAATCCTTGCTATGGGGGCTGGCCGTAAGGCAGCCGCTGCTATCGATGAATATCTGAAAAGCAAAAAGAAATAAGAAATAGTTCCGGTCAATGAAGACCGAATAGAGTCCGTCTCAGTCGCAGCTATGTATTGAGGCGGATTTATCTATTGTATTTGGGAAAGAAGGAAAAAACAACAAATGATGAATTTTGCTGCCATTGACTTTGAGACAGCAACGGCATCCAGGGATTCGGCCTGTAGTGTGGCTGTAGTTGAGGTTAAGGACGGAAAGCTTTATGATTCCTACTATACGCTGATTCAGCCGCCGGCTAACCGGTATAATTATTTCAATACCCGCATTCATGGGATAACGCGGGAAGATACTGTGGATGCGCCGGATTTTGCGCAGATTTGGCCGGAGCTTTGCCAGCACTTGGAAGGCCGCATGGTAGTAGCGCATAACGCCCGCTTCGATATGGGGGTGCTGGGGGCCTGTCTGGCAAAATACGGATTGGCCAATCCGGATTTTGCCTATTGCGATACGGTGGCGATAGCCCGCAAGGTCTGGCCGGATTTGGAGAATCATAAGCTAAACACGGTGGGAGAGTTTCTGCAGATTGCGTTTAATCATCACAATGCACTGGATGATGCCCGTACCTGCGCTTGTATTCCTATGGCGGCTGGTCAGGAGATGTCCATGGATAGTTTGGAATCCTTGGTTAAGAAGCTGGGAGTAACCGTTCAGCAATTTGGGATAAGAAAGGGGTATAAACGATGATTTTGGTAAGTGCCTGCTTGCTGGGACATAAAGTAAAATTCAATGGCGGAGCCAATACCAATGAGCTCCTGCTGAAATACAACGAACGGGGACGCTTTATTGCCGTCTGTCCGGAGTGCTTTGCCATGCTGCCAGTACCGCGTCCCCCCATGGAAATCCAGGAGGGAACCGGTAAGAAAGTATTGATGGGCAAAGCTCGTGTCGTGGATGAGAACGGTATGGATACGACCAATTATCTTATGACAGGAGCCGATAAAATCCTCAAAATAGCTGAGGCCTATCATGCGCGAGTGGCCATCCTGAAAGAGGGCAGCCCTTCCTGTGGCGTCAAGAAGATTCACAGCGGCCATTTTGATGGCAAGAAAATCAAGGGCCAGGGAGTGGCCGCTGCTCTGTTGATGAAAAACGGCATTACGGTCTATTCAGAAAAGGATATGACGGTGGGAAGATTGGAAGAATTAATCGCCGAAGATTTGCGTCACGACAAAATTTAAAAAAATCGGGATTTTTTTTAAAAAAGGGGTTGCATTATTTTGGAAAATCCCGTATAATACTTTTTGTCGACACGAGAGTGTCACAGAGTTATTCCTCGATAGCTCAGCCGGTAGAGCACCTGACTGTTAATCAGGCTGTCGCAGGTTCGAATCCTGCTCGAGGAGCCATATGGCGCGTTGGTCAAGTGGTTAAGACACCGCCCTTTCACGGCGGCTTCATGGGTTCGAATCCCATACGCGTCACCATTTCGGGCGATTAGCTCAGCTGGGAGAGCGCCTGCCTTACAAGCAGGATGTCAGCAGTTCGATCCTGTTATCGCCCACCATTGAAATGTATAGGCTGCCGTTAGGGCAGCCTTTTTTTTATCGTTATCGCGGAAAGGGGTTTGTGCATGAATACGGAAGAACGCCGGAGAAAATTGTTTGAACGCCTGAAGGAAGCGGAGCAGCCGCTGACGGGAACGAAGCTGTCCCGGGAATTTGGTGTCAGCCGCCAGATTATTGTCGGCGATATCAGTATTCTGCGGGCCCAGGGCGTGCAGATTTTCGCCACGCCGCGGGGCTACATCTTGCCCCAGGAGCAGGGCCAGGCAAGCCAGATGGTTACCTTGGTATGCCAGCATGATGCTGCCGGTATGGAACAGGAGCTGCTGGCCATCGTCGACAATGGCGGTGCGGTGCTGGATGTTATCGTGGAGCATCCGCTTTACGGTCCGATTCGCGGCGACTTGCTGCTGGAAAATCGCCGGGATATCCGGGCCTTTTTGTCTAAGATGCAGAAGTGCCAGGCCAATCCGCTGCTGGTGGTGACTGGCGGAGTTCATATGCATACTGTGAGGGTTCCCGATGAGGAAACCCTGCAGGCAATCCGTGAGGATTTGCGCAAGCTTCATATCCTGATTGAAAATTGATAGGCGAGGAAAATTGCGGGGAATTTCACGATATTGCGTGACAATTCCCTTCGTAGTATAATGTTTTCATGCAGTGTCCAGATTGGTTAGTAAGGAAGACGAGTAATGGAAGAATTACTAAAAAAAATGCATAGCTGGATGGATGATTATATGGCGCAGTTTGTTACGGATGACGAAGAAGTCATGCAAGGCATACGCATCAAGATGATTCATACGGGCTATGTCACCCAAATCGCAAGGGAACTGGCCCAGCATTTGCAGCTGAATGACCATGATGTTCAATTGGCAGAGGTCATGGGGCTGTTCCATGATGTGGGCAGATTTCGTCAGTACAGCATTTATAAGACCTTTAACGATGCGCAGTCCGAAGATCATGCAGACCTGGGGTTAAAGGTGCTGTCCGAGGAAATGCCCTATATGGCGGAACTGTCGCTAGAAGACGAGGCGGTGGTTCGCTTCGCCATCCGCAACCACAATAAGAAGGAAATCGAAGCGACGGATGACCATCGCAAACTGGTTTTTGCCCGTTTGCTGCGGGATGCGGACAAGCTCGATATTTACCGCGTCCTTTCGCCGTATCTGGCACCGGATGGAGCACAAAAAGCGCCAAACTTTGTTCCTAGCGATGCCAGCCAGTTGGTAAGTCCGGATTTTGTTCGGGATTTTGCCGAGGGAAAACAGGCGGATTACCATCGTCTGCGGACTCATGGAGACCGGAAACTCGTGCGGCTCATGTGGGTGTATGACATCAATTACAGCTGGACCCTTCGCAAAATGGTGGAACGAGGGTACGTTGATTTGATTATCAAGTACCTGCCGGAACAGGAAGGCCTGGATAAGGGCATCCGCCGTTTGCGGGAATATATCAAGGAAAAATGCGCGGCAGAAGACCGTGTGGATTTATAAAGGAGAGAATCAAATGGCAGAGAATACGACGATCGCTTCCAACTTTATTCAGAATGCGATTGAGGAAGACCAGAAGAACGGAAAGTATACGGAAGGTATTCATACGCGTTTCCCACCTGAGCCGAATGGTTATCTCCATATCGGCCACGCCAAGTCGATTTGCTTGAATTTTGGTCTGGCCGAGCACAACCATGGCCTTTGCAATCTTCGCTTCGATGACACGAATCCGACTAAGGAAGATACGGAATACGTGGATTCCATTCAGGAAGATATTCATTGGCTTGGTTTTTCCTGGCAGAACCGCATGTTCTATGCATCGGATTACTTTGACAAGCTTTATGAATATGCCTGTGAGCTCATCAAAAAAGGCTTGGCTTATGTGGATGACTTGTCGGCAGATGAAATCCGTGCCTATCGCGGAACCCTTACGGAACCCGGCAAGGAAAGCCCTTACCGCAACCGCAGTGTTGAGGAGAACCTGGATTTGTTTGCCCGCATGAAGGCTGGCGAATTCGCCGATGGGGAAAAGGTTCTGCGCGCTAAGATTGATATGGCATCGCCGAATATGGTCCTGCGGGATACCGTTATCTACCGCATCGCCCATGCCCATCATCATCGCACGGGGGATGCTTGGTGCATCTATCCGATGTATGACTTTGCCCATCCGCTTTCCGATGCGATTGAGGGGATTACCCATTCGGTCTGCACGCTGGAATTTGAGGAGCATCGTCCCTTCTATGATTGGTTGCTGGAGTCCCTGGGCTTTGATGCCAACACCCGTCCCCGTCAGATTGAGTTTGCCCGGTTGAATCTTACCAATACGGTTACTAGTAAGCGCAAACTGCGTCAGTTGGTGGAAGAACATTTCGTCAGCGGTTGGGATGACCCCCGCATGCCGACGATTTCGGGACTTCGCCGCCGCGGTTATACGCCGGCATCCCTGCGCAAGTTCTGCGAAGAAATCGGCGTGGCCAAGGCAGACAGCCTGGTAGATGTCAGCATGCTGGAGCATTGCGTCCGCGATGACCTCAATGAGAATGCTGACCGCGTCATGGCGGTGCTGCGTCCGCTGAAGGTCGTTATCACCAACTATCCGGAGGATAAAGAGGAGTATCTGCTGGCTGACAACAACCCGATGCATGGCGGCCGCCGCTTTGTGCCGTTCTCGCGGGAAATCTACATCGAGCAGGAAGACTTCATGGAAGAGCCGCCGAAGAAATACTTCCGCCTCAAACCGGGTGGCGAGGTTCGTCTCAAACACGCCTACATCATCAAATGCGAGGAAGTAATCAAAGATGAAAATGGCCAGATAATAGAGCTTCATTGTACGGCTGATCTGGATTCAAAGACCGGCGGAGCAACTGCTGGCCGTAAAATCAAGGGTACGATTCACTGGGTTGCTGCCAAGACGGCGCTGCCAGCGGAAGTACGCCTCTATGATTACCTCATCGAGTCGGATGAGAACGGCAACGTTCCGTCTGATTTTCTGGAGGCGCTCAACAAGAATTCGCTGGAGACGATTGAAAATGCGTGGATTGAACCCAGTGTCAAGCTTACGGCGGCAGGTACCCACTATCAGTTCCTGCGCACGGGCTATTTTGTCGTGGACCCGGATACTACGCCGGATAAACTCGTATTCAACCGAGTGGTTGGCTTGCGTGACAGCTGGGCGAAAGTAAAGAAGGGATAAGATGAGCAAGATACCAAAAGGCCTTACAGATAAGGATATGTTCCAGAACTACGTGGAGGAGGCCTCGCTGGAGGACACCTTCATCAAGGCGGAGAAAGCTGCTGAGCAGAAGCGCCGCGAGCGCGCCGGTATCGAACCGCCAGCTCAGCTCGGCAAGGCCGGTTTTACACCGGAACTTACCGAAGAATTGGGCAAGGCTCTGCTACAACTGAAAATGGAGCTGTTCCGTGGGGGAATCCAGAAGTATTCGTTCAAGATCAAGCGTGATGGGGAAAACATCGTGCTGGTCCCGAAATATAAGAAGAACCAGTAAATTTGAACCAGTATAAGTAAAGAAAGAAGTGGATTGTATTGCTGAGCAGCACAACCGTGGCAGTTATCATTTTTGTTACTGCTTACGCGCTGATTATTTCCGAGAAGGTTCACCGTACGATTGTCGGTATTTTCGGAGCTATGCTGATGATACTATGCGGGATCATCAGTCAGGAAACTGCTATTCATCACATTGATTTTAATACCTTAGGGCTCTTAATGGGTATGATGATTATCGTCAATATCACCAGTGAGACCGGACTTTTCAACTTTCTGGCCATTTGGGCGGCCAAAAAGGTAAAGGCTCGTCCTATTGCGCTGCTGGTGGCCTTGTCGACGCTGACAATGGTTTGTTCCGCCTTGCTGGATAATGTCACGACGGTCCTGCTGACGGTGCCGATTACTTTCAGCATCACCGCCCAGCTCAAGGTAGATGTCAAACCTTATCTGATTTCGCAGATTCTGTCTTCGAACATCGGTGGTACAGCTACCCTTATCGGTGATCCGCCAAACATCATGATTGGCAGTGCTGTAGGCCTTAACTTCATGGATTTTGTCATGAATATGACTGGGGTATCGATTGCTATTTTCATCGTCGTCCAGGCACTCCTCATCCTGCTTTATGGCAAAGGTCTCAAGACCCAGCCGGATCTGCAGGAAAAGGTTATGCGTCTTAACGCCAAAAGCCAGATTTCCGATGTGAAGCTGCTGAAAAAATGCCTGTTTGTCATCTTCATTACGATTTCCCTGTTTGTCATGCATGGGGCGTTGGGGCTGGAAACGGCTACAGCTGCTCTTACGGGAGCAGGCTTGTTGCTGCTCATTACCTTCACCCGCAATGAGGCGATGATTGCCAAAGTCCTCTCGAAGGTCGAGTGGCTGGCTATTTTCTTCTTCGCCGGTCTGTTTGTACTGGTAGGCGCTTTGGTGGAAACGGGGGTTATCAAGATGCTGGCGGCTGAGGCCATCAAGCTCACCAATGGGGATGTCACGGCTACGGCAGTGCTGATTCTCTGGATGAGTGCTATCGCTTCAGCCTTTATCGATAACATTCCCTTTGTCGCCACCCTGATTCCCTTGATTCAGGATATGGGGCAGATGGGCCTTACCAATCTTGACCCGCTCTGGTGGTCGCTGGCACTTGGTGCTTGCTTGGGGGGCAATGGTACTTTGATTGGTGCCAGTGCTAACGTTGTGGTTGCCTCGATGGCAGCACAGCGTGGTCGTCAGATTTCCTTCCTGGGGTTCATGAAAGTGGCGTTCCCGGTTATGGTGCTGACGATTATTATGGCAAATGTATACGTTTGGCTGCGTTATCTTTAAGCAGAATAGGAAAAGCTGTCTTCCTTGAAGGGGGGACAGCTTTTTTGTCTTGTAACATTTTTTACAGACGGCCTCCCCATTTTTCCGTATAGTTTTAAATACGAAAGGGAGGTAATAGAATGAGTGCTTTTTTAGGGCCGATTCACTATCGAATGTATGAAAAGATAATGGTGCAGGAAGAACTTTTGCGCCGCATGGCAGATAAGGCAGTGCAGGAAGGCTGGCTGGATTCAGGAGCGGATTATGTTCAAAGTGAGGGGCGTCCCCTAGAGGAGATTATCGATGAAGCCAATATTCACGGCTGGCTCAGCGGCCGCATTGAAAGCGTGGAAAAGCGTTATGCCAAGCTGGTTGTGAAAATCCTGACTGGTCATGAAGAGCGGCTGGACGACTTGAAGGCTGTGGCGTATACCTTTGGTGCGGAAAAAGCAGCGGGGAAAAACAGTACGGCTGGCGAGTGCTATCGGCGGATTGATGATTGTACCTTAGATGGCATGCCCTGTGATGGGGTGAACATCGTCACGGACAAAAGCGAGACCCATTTTTGCTGGCAGCAGCGGTTTGATGTTCATGGTGCCTATTGGATTGAAGCTGGTGGCAAGGCCCAGGATTATTATGCTCTGCGGCAGCAGTTTATTGCCGGGATTCTCATGGCGGCAAATTATGTATTGACAAGTTCCGGCCAAGGGGAGTACAGTCTATGTCGTAACGATTGAATTTCGGCAAAGGGGCGGAGAAAATGGATACCCGGAAGATAATGATTGAAGGCGCTATGAATATGGAAACAGAACTGCTGCTGGAGGCTTTAACAGACCCGCAGGAGCAGTTCGTGGGGCAGTGGCGCTTCGTTGAAGGCAAGTACCAAGAAGTGAATCTGGTGGTGGCTGTGACTTCCATTGGCATGACCAATGCGGCGGCGGCTACGGCGCTGGGGATCGAAAAATTCCGTCCTACGGCAGTGATAAGCCAGGGAACTGCGGGCGGTCATGACCCCGAACTGAAGGCCTACGATATCGTATTGGGCCGGCGTTCCTTTGATGCCAGCTCCTATCGCAGTGCACAGGAAGATTTTGTGGATTGGCGGCACATGGAGCTTATGGGTTCTTATGCTTACGATGAGGGAACTCAGTCTTTTGTCCCTCAAGCCGTCTATTATCCTGGGGATGAAAAGCTGTTGGCAGCGGCACAAGTTGTGGCCAAGGACTACAAACGGGGCCGGGTGGTGGCTGGCTGTATCGCCAGCTGCAATACCTGGAACCGGCAAAAGGCACGTCTGCAATTTTCGCACAACCAGTTTGGCTCATCCTGTGAAGATATGGAAGTCAATTCGGCAGCACAAATCTGTCAGCAGTACGGGATTCCTTTCCTGGGCATCCGCATATTGTCCAATACGGAATTCCAGGCAGAAGAATTTCAGCCAGAATCGGCAAAGGTATGCCAACAGTTTGTGCTGGCAGTGGCCCAACAGTACGATAAAGCTTTGACCGGCAATTGACTGGTGCATAGTGGCGTTTGTGGATGACTTACCTTACCAAGCAGCTTGTCTTAGACAGGCTGTTTTTTTTATGCAGGTGTTTTGTCAGTCGTCTAATAACGACAAAATTGACATGTCAATTATTACATATTATAATAGGTTATTGTAATTGACGGGTCAATTACAGAAAGGAGCGATATCGTTTTGACAAAAGAAAAATTATGGACACGGAATTTTGGTGCGTTGATTGCGGCAAATGGCTTGCTGTTTGCTAGCTTTCATTTTTTGCTGCCGACGATTACCTTGTATGCGGCAAGCCTTGGGGCTACGGGATTGCAGATGGGATTGATTGGCGGTATTTTTGGTTATTCGGCGATTTTTATCCGCTTGTTTACGGATACAGGCGTGCGGGCCTTTGGCAAGAAACTTTGCCTGTATGTTGGCCTCGTCCTTTGTGTTTTGGCTACGCTAGGCTATATGCTGTTTGCCAATATCAATGCCTTGGTGTTTGCCCGGGTAATTCATGGCTTCGGCTTTGGACTGTCGACGACATTTGCTGCGGCGCTGGCTGCCGATGTAATTCCGGCTTCCCGCCGGGGGGAAGGCATCGGCTATTTCGGTTTAGGCAGTACCGTAGCCATGGCCATGGCTCCAGCTTTAGGGCTGTGGCTTTTGTCCGAAGGGGCGGCAGATCTTTTCTTATCCTCGATAGCTGCTTCGGTGCTGGCACTGTTCTTTGCCTATATCTGCCGAGGGAAAAAGCCGGTATCGGAACTTCCAGAAGTTCCGCCCATCCATTCTTCTATCCGCAACCGTTTGTGTGAAAGCAATACTGGGGGGCCGGCCCTGCTGACCGTTTTGTTTGGTGCTGGCTATGGCAGCGTCAACACCTTCATTGCCATGCTGGCCGCAGAAAAGGGGATTGAAGGAGCTGGCCTTTTCTTTGTAGTCGGCACGTTGTTTATCTTTATATCCCGTCCCTTTGGTGGCAGACTCTTAGACCGCTATGGTGCCTTTGCCGTGGTTCTTCCTGGGGCAGTTTCCTATTTGGCAGCTTTGGGGCTTTTGATTTGGGCTCCGTCGTTGGTTTGGCTGTTGGTGGCATCGGCTTTTTATGGCCTAGGAGCTGGCGCCCTGTTACCGGCACTTTTGACTTGGATGCTCAATCAGGTGCGGCCGGACCGTCATAGTGCCGCCAGTGCAACCTTCTACAATATGTTGGATATTGGCACGAGTACCGGTATTTTGGCGCTGGGAACGGTGGCCGGGGAAATCGGTTTTACCGGTATGTTCGGCTGGATTGCCGGGATCATGGGATTGTTTTTGCTGTTGGCGGTCATTCAGTATCGCAGTCGGGATACGAATGAGATTTCTTTTGAGAAAATTGAAGATGCAGATTGAGTAAAATAAAAATGAGACGTACAAGTCACTGCGGACTTGTACGTCTCGTTTTTTAAAACAGATTATTTTACCCGGTCGAGGATGCGGCGGGCAACATAGACGCCGCTGGCACCAGCCTGTGAAAGGCCGCGGGTAACGCCAGCACCATCGCCGATGGCAAAGACGTTTTTGAGGGTGGTTTCCAGTTCTTGGGAGAGAACGACCCGAGAGCTGTAGAATTTGACTTCAACACCGTAGAGCAGAGTGTCGTCGTTGGTCATACCCGGGGCGATGTTGTTGAGGGCCTGAATCATTTCGATGATGTTATCGAGATGACGTTTCGGCAGTACCAGGGACAAATCACCTGGCGTAGCCTGTAGCGTCGGTTTCGTGAAGCTCTTGGTCATGCGATGGGCATTGGTGCGGCGGCCCTTCATGAGGTCGCCAAAGCGCTGGACGATGATGCCGCCGCCGAGCATGTTCGAGAAGGAAGCGATGCGTTTGCCGTACTGATGTGGGGATTTAAAGGGCTCCGTGAAGCGGTTGCTGACTAGCAGAGCAAAGTTCGTGTTATTGCTCTGGAGTTTCGGGTCACTGTAGGAATGACCGTTGACCGTTACGATGCCATCGGTATTTTCCATGACAACATGGCCGTGAGGATTCATGCAGAAGGTGCGAACCTGGTCGCCATAGCGTTTCGTGCGGTAAACGAGTTTGGCTTCATAGACCTGGCTAGTGATATGGTTCCAGACTTCATCGGGGACCTCAACGCGAACGCCGACATCGACGCGGTTGTTTTCTTGCTGGAGGCCCAGGGCATCACATTCATTGGAGAACCATTCAGCACCGGCACGTCCCGGAGCCACAATCAGATAATCGGCTTCAAGGGTTTCGCCGTTTTCTAGTTCCAGACTGTTATAGCCCTTGCCATCGGAATGAATGTGGGCAACGGGGCACTCGAAGCGGAACTCAACCTTGTCCTTGAGATATTCATAGGTAGCTTTGAGCATGTTGAGGTTGTTTTCGGTGCCGAGGTGACGGACGCTGGCACTGAGAAGATGGAGGTCATGCTGCAGGGCCAGCTGGCCGATGTTGGAATTCTCGGTGGAGAAGACTTCAGCCGGCGCGCCATGCTTCATGTTAATCTTATCAACGTAGTTGATGAGGTCCATGACTTCGTTATCGGGCAGGTATTCGTTGAGCCAGCCGCCAAACTGGGTCGTAAAGTTATACTTGCCATCGGAGAAGGCACCGGCACCGCCGAAGCCGCGCATGATGCTGCAGGGCTTGCAGCCGATGCAGCTTTTTACTTTGCCCGTTGAGATGGGGCAGACGCGGTGGTAGATATCCTTGCCGCTTTCGAGAACCAGGATGCGAAGCTCCGGTTTTTTTTCTGCCAGCTCGTAAGCGGCAAAGACTCCGGCTGGGCCGCCGCCAACAATCGCAACATCATACTTTTTCATGGTAATTCCCTCCTAAAATATGTGGCCTGGATAAATTCGGGCGCACAAAAAGAGCGCAGATATTTGCTGTTCGGGTGGGAAGCAATCTGCGTATACAAGCAATTTTTCTGGGGCTTTTCGCAAAACCTTTGCTATTATACGAGAAGATTTTACAGATTGCAAGCTTTTTTTTGCAGAAAAAAATAAAAATGTACACTATAACAGAAACAGTATAGCTCCTATATAAATTATAGTTGCATTTATGGGTAGTTTACGGTTATAATGTATAACATATTGTAAACCTGTAACATGATTTTGAGGAGGAAAACTATTGACACATAATTTGGCAATCATCAATATGTTCATCTTATATATTGGTGTCATGATGGCAATCGGTGTTTATTACTATCGCCGGACGCGCAATATGAGTGATTATTTTTTGGGGAACCGCAAATTGGGAGCCTGGGTTACGTCCTTGAGTGCAGAAGCTTCGGATATGAGTGGCTGGATGCTGATGGGAGTTCCGGGATTTGCTTATTTGGCAGGCCTTAATGCCGGCTGGATTGCCGTCGGTATCGCGATTGGCACCTGGGCTAACTGGCATTTCGTGGCGGCAAGGCTGCGCAAATATACGGAGCTTGCCAACAATTCACTGACCCTTCCGGAATTCCTGGAGAACCGCTTTGAGGATAAAAGCGGACTGTTGCGGGTGGTGCCGGCAATCTTCATCTTGATTTTTTTCATTATCTATACATCTTCGGGCTTTGTTTCGGCAGGCCGGCTTTTTGAAACGGTTTTTGGGATTCCGTATCAGTATGCCATTTTCATCGGTGCCGGTTCGGTGGTGTTCTACACCTTGGTGGGCGGTTTCCTGGCAGTTTCCCGGACGGATTTTATCCAGGGCATCATGATGTTTTTTGCCATATTGGTCGTTCCCATTACGGCAGGCATGTCCATGGGGGGCTTGGGGGCGACTATAGCCGCCATCGACAGCGTCCAGCATTCTATGCTGGAACCGTTTACTAAACCGGATGGCTCTGTGTTGGGGATTATTGAACTGGTTTCCCTGCTGGCCTGGGGCATCGGTTACTTCGGGCAGCCTCACATTCTGGTGCGCTTTATGGCGATTTCCAGTTCCAAAGAAATCAAGCAGGCTACCCGCATCGCTATGACTTGGGTGGTGGTATCGCTGGCCGCTGCTGTGGCTGTCGGCATGGCAGGCCGCGTGTTCTTGGCGGATCCCCTTCAGGGAACTGAATCGGAGACCGTATTCCTGGTGATGACGAATACCATGTTCCCGCCGGTGGTGGCAGGCCTTATTTTGTCGGCTGTGCTGGCTGCTATCATGAGTACGGCTTCTTCTCAGCTGTTGGTGGCGGCATCGGCCTTTGCCCAGGATTTCTACCGCACCCTGACCCGTAAGGAAGCCGACCAGAAGGAGCTGGTTTGGATAAGCCGTGCATCGGTCTTGGTCATTGCTTCCTTGGCCATCTTTTTGGGACTCAATCCAAATAGCTTTATTCTCGATATGGTCGCTTATGCTTGGGCGGGGTTTGGTGCTGCCTTTGGCCCGGCACTGCTCATGAGCCTGTTTTGGCGGCGCACTACCCGCAATGGCGTATTGGCAGGTATCATCGTGGGCGGTGTGACTGTTCTGGTTTGGAAACAGCTGGCACTATTCGGCCTTTACGAAATCGTGCCGGGCTTCGTATTTTCCCTGCTGGCCATCTATCTGGTGAGTCTAGTGGATAAAAAGCCCTCCCAGAGCATTACCGCTGTATTCGATTCGGTGGAGCACAGTGAAATATAATCCCGCTGGGAGTATTTTCCTTTGGCAAAACGGAGCAATGGCGGTATAATGATCGGGAAGTATACAGTTGAAGTTAGGGGGAGATGCTATGAATTTCAAATTTGTTCACAATAACTTGAATGTATTGGACCTTGACAAAAGCCTGGCGTTCTATCAAAAGGCTTTGGACTTGAAAGAGGTTCATCGTTTGGAAAATCCGGATTTTACGCTGGTGTACCTGGGGGATGGTGGAAATTCCCCCCACGAACTCGAATTGACCTGGCTGAAGGGGCGCAAGGAACCCTATAATCTTGGGGAAAATGAATTCCATCTTGCCCTTACGGTGGATGATTTTGAGGCGGCACATGCGCGCCACAGGGAAATGGACTGCATTTGCTACGAAAATAAAGCTATGGGAATTTATTTCATCAGTGACCCCGATGGGTACTGGATTGAAATCCTTCCGGCAAAATAAGGCGATTGGTTGGCTAACAATGGTGTCAGAGCAAAATCTGACGCCATTTTATTTTTTTTATGGAGGAGCAGGGATTTACGTCATGGATAGCGAAAATTTAATTATTGAGAATTGAATAGCCCTAAGAGTATAGGTAAGGAAATAGTGTCACGTAGTCTTGAATATTAAAAGAAGCAGGTGAGCATTTGTGGAGAAAGTCAAAGTGATGATTGTCGATGATTCAAAAATCAGTCGGGCAATGCTGGAAGGGAATCTTAAAAAGACCAACTTTGAAGTGTGCGCTACGGCAGCAAATGCAGCTGAGGCCGTTCAGCTTTATGCCGAACATAGGCCGGCTGTAGTTACCATGGATATGAATCTTCCGGATGCGGATGGAATTGAATGCAGCCGCCGTATCCATGCAATCGACTCCGACGCAAAGATTGTTATGATCAGTGCCATGAAGGATGCCAGCCTGGTGGCAAAGGGACGCGAGGCTGGGATAAGCGCGTTCATGCAGAAACCAATCAATACCAATGATTTGATTGATACGCTGATGATTCTTTGCCAGAACAAAGTAGGAAAGGTTGCCGTACTTCGCGAGTCCTATGCGAAGCCCTTTGCACGGGCGTTGCAACAGGGGCTTTTCAGTTTGGTTGGCGTGCATAGCGAAGTAGAGGTCGAGCTGGATGAACGCCGTTTCCTGGATGTCAGCGGTGTAGCGGTTATCATTGGCTTGACGGGGGATCCGGTGGGGCGCGCCATCGTTTCGATGGAAGCGGATACCATGCATAAGTTTTCTATGATTATGTTGGATAGGGAAAGTTTGGATGATATTACGGAAGAGGAGGCTAGTGAGTCGGTAGAAGAGTCTGCGAATATTATCGTGGGCCGGGGTGTATCAAACATCAATGATATATTCAAGGATAAAGAGATGCGCATTACGCCGCCGGGCACAATCTGTGGTACGAATATCCGTATCGCAAGCCCGAAACTGACTACTTTCCGCATCGTAGCAAAAACTCGAATTGGAGATATTAGCATGAATGTGGGATTTGCGGAAGGAGATTGATACGATGGATGCAAAGTTAGTGAATCCATTTGTGGATGCATTCACAACTGTCATGCCACAGATGGGATTTCCTGAGCCGAAGCGCCTAAAGATGAATGTTAGGGAACAAAATGCCGTGAGCAAGGGCGTATCTGTTATTGTAGGGTTTACCAAACAGATTCGTGGCAACGTTGTGTATAATATGACGGAGGATACGGCAAAATTCATTGCTTCGACGATGATGATGGGGATGCCGGTGGCAGAGTTTGATGCAATGGCACAGAGTGCTATTTCCGAAATGAGCAATATGCTCACAGCCAATGCGGCAACGAATCTTACGGGGATGGGATTGGAAGTAGATATTTCTACGCCGTCCCTTTCCATAGGAGAAAATTTTCAAGTCAAGATTAGTGATTCACAGTATTTGACCGTTGAGATGGACTTGGCTGGTCATGTGGTGGAACTTGACATTGCTGTCGAACAGCAGTAAGATTTTTATGTGGAATTTATGATGAAGCATTGCATAAATTATCATTTGTGCAATGCTTTTCTTATGAGTTCCTAAGAAGATGTGTGTGTGCTGGATTGGGGAATCCGGCGAGGAGGAGAATCAGGAGGTTAGGTTGATGAAATTAAACAGCCTACGGACAAAGTTTTTGGCGGGGTTTCTGCCAATGTTTGTCGGCAGCTTTTTTGTGTTTTTTGCAATCAGCTACTACATGTCCAGCAATGCGATGTTTAAAAGTGCTGATATGATTTCCCGGGAAATCGGAAAAAGCACAGCCTTGCAGATTGAAAAAACCTACTTGGAAAAGGAAATGACCATTGAAGGGTTGGCGATGAATCAGGGCATCATTTCTGGTGACCGCGAACAGCGCATGAAGATTATGGCCAATCTCAAATCGAAAACGTCAGGATTTGCCATGCTGGCCTATTCCGATGTAAACGGCAAGGCCTATAGCGAGACCGGAAAAGATATGGACCGCTCATCCCGTGACTACATTAAGAAGGTTCGCGAGACGAAAAAGCCCTATATGACCGGTCCGTCTGTTTCTGGAACGACGGGAAAACTCATTACCATTATGGCCTATCCGGTGCTGGATAATGGCAATTTGGTTGGTATTGTCTACGGTACCATTGAACTGGAAGAAATCTCGGAAATTGCGGGCAGTATCAAGTATATGGAAACTGGCCGTGTCTATATCGCTGACCAGGAAGGTCTGGTTATCGCTTATGCACAGCAGCCGGATGATGTGGGCAAGCTGGATATTTCCAAGGAAACATCCAACAAGACTATCGATAAAGCCTTAGTGGATGGCTATAATAAAGCAATCCAGGAAGATAAGCAGGTGGATACGGAATACACGACTACCACCGGGGTCGATTCCAAGGCAGTTATGACGCCGATTCATTTGGGCAACCGCACCTGGCTGGCCGTTTCTGTAGCGCCTATGGATGAAATTCGTGCTGACGCCAATAACCTCGTTCGGGTGTTGACGCTGGTGGGTGTGGTTATGGTTATTGCCATCGCCATCATCATTTGGATTGTTTCGGGCAGAATGGCAGCACCGGTTATTTCGCTGCGGGAAGACTGCCGGATTCTTAACGACGGCGACCTTCGTTCCCGGCCGCTATCCGTGGATACCAACGATGAGCTTGGGGAACTGGCCCGGGGCTTTGAGAATATGCGCCAGACCATTCGTGGCCTTATTAGCAGCATTCAGAGCAGTGCAGAAAAAGTTTCGGCTTCCGCCGAGGAACTTACTGCTGCTTCTCATCAGTCGGCAGATGCTTCCAATCAGGTGGCTCAGCAGATTACCGATATTGCCACGGGCATTGCCAATCAGTCGGAACTAGCTGAGGCAGCTGACCAAGCCGCTCAGGATATTGCGGGCCGTACGGATAATGTTGTCATGAATACGGAGGCAATTTCTTCTGTTACCCAGATGACGGTGGAGAGTGTCACCTCTGGCCGCGATGCCATCAATACGGTAGTTGATTCCATGCAGAATATCAGCAACAGCACTTCGACGGTTAAGACGTCCATTCAGGAGCTGTCGAAGAGTTCTGATGAAATCAGCAAGATTGTCGAAATGATTTCCGGTATTGCCGAGCAGACGAATCTCTTGGCACTTAACGCAGCGATTGAGGCTGCTCGTGCCGGTGAAGCAGGACGCGGTTTTGCGGTAGTAGCAGATGAAGTTCGCAAGCTGGCGGAAGAGTCGGCAGCTTCGACCCAGCAGATTGCAGCGCTGGTGACGAAAATCCAGCATGACATGAAAGATGCTGTGGCAGCTAGTGAGCTCAGCGCCGAAAGCGTCGCCAGCAGCATGGATTCCGTCAAGAGTGCCGATGAAGTGTTCGAGTCCATCAAGATTTCCATTCAGTCGCTGGCTATGGGAATCGAGGAGGTCACCACGAACTTCCGCAGCATTGCCGAGGGCACGAAGACCATGCAGCATTCGGTGAATAACATCGCCGAAATCAGCAGCCAGAATGCCTCCCGGGCTCAGTCGGTATCGGCTACCACAGAGGAGCAGTCGGCTTCTACCCAGGAAATTGCGGCAGCAACCCGCAGTTTGGCAGAGCAGGCAGAGCAGCTGGCTCATCAGATTGATAAATTCCGGACCTAATGGATTTTATCCTTGAAATAAGCGGTTCACCGTTATGGTGGGCCGTTTTCTTTTTTCAAAAATATAGTTGGCAAGGCTTGCACATTGGTTTATAATAATGTACAGTATGTTTTTTGAAGAGGTGATTATGTGAGCGCAATGAATCCGGTCGTTGTCCGGGTACGCGGCAGCCAGCGGGATGACAGCGGTGAAGAGAATACCATCGAATCCATGGCAATCGGGCGTCACTCGGTGAAGAACGGAAAGCATTACGTGCTTTATGAAGATGCCCTGTTGGATGAGAAGGTGAAGACTTCTACGGTGCTGAAGTTTAGCGCCGAGGAAGTGGTAATCCTGCGAAAAGGCGGCGTGCATCAGGAAATGCGCTTTCGGGAAGGGGCTGAGACAAGCAGCACCTATCGGACACCTTATGGGGATTTGAAGCTGTCCATCCGCACCAGCAGACTTCGGGTGAATCTGGGATTGTTGGAGGGGCGCATTGAGGCTGAGTACGATATTGCCATTGACGGGCGGTATCAGAGCAGTAATACGCTGCAGGTTCAAATCACAAACGACAAGAAACAAAACGACTGAAAGCTGCCCTGTCGGACAGATTTAGGCTAGGGGGATATTATGGATATCAAAGATACACTCTCGGCTGCCATTGAGCAGGCCGCGAAAGATGCGATTGCCGCTGGCGTTTTCCCGGAGGGAGAACTGCCAAAAATCGTTTTGGAAGTTCCGCCGCAGAAGGAGTTTGGTGATTTTGCCACGAATTTTGCCATGCAGTCAGCCCGCGTGTTCCGCAAGAATCCGCGCCAGATTGCCGAAGAGCTGGCGAAACGAATCGAGGGCGATTGGCTGGATCACACGCAGATTGCCGGTCCGGGCTTCTTGAATTTCTATTTGAAAGGCAATGTCCTTTACGATTCCTTCCAGAAGATTTTGGAGGCTGGTGAGTCTTTTGGTCAGCTCCCGGCAAAGAATGCGCCGAAAATTCAGGTTGAGTATGTCAGTGCTAACCCCACGGGGCCACTTCATGTGGGGCATGGCCGTGGCGCTGCTGCTGGTTCCGCGCTGGTCAATCTGCTCCGGGCGGCTGGATATCCGGTGGAAAGTGAGTACTACATCAACGATGCCGGCAATCAGATGAACAATCTGGCTCGCTCGGTAAATGCCCGCTATCTGGAACTTTTGGGCCGTGACGTTGAGTTCCCGGAAGATGGCTACCATGGTCAGGATATCGTGGATACAGCTAAGCGCATTATTGCCAAAGAGGGCGATAAATACCTCAATATGGAGGAAGAAGAGCGCTTGAAGATTTTCCAGGATTTGGCCTATGTGGAAAAGCTGGCTGCGCTGAAGGAAGATTTGGCAGCTTTCCAGGTCACCTTTGATAAGTGGTTCAGTGAACGCACGCTTCATCCTGAGGCAGTTAAAGCGGCCGTCAAGATTCTGCAGGACAATGGCAATATCTACGAGCAGGATGGCGCACTGTGGCTGAAATCCACGGCCTATGGTGACGATAAAGACCGCGTGGTCATTCGCGATAATGGCGTGCCGACTTATCTGGCTGCCGATATCGCCTACCATCATAATAAATATGAGCGCGGGTTTGACCGGCTTATCAACATTTGGGGAGCTGACCATCATGGATATGTCTGCCGCGTAAAGGCAGCCATGGAGGCACTGGGCCACGATCCGAAGAAGCTGACGGTACTGTTGCTGCAGATGGTGGCACTCTACCGTGGCGGCGAACTGGTTAAGATGAGCAAGCGCACGGGCCAGAGCGTTACCCTTAACGAGCTCATGGAAGAAGTTGGTACCGATGCTGCCCGTTATTTCTTCCTGATGCGCTCCTTAGACAGCCAGTTGGATTTTGACCTTGACCTTGCTAAGAAGAAATCCAACGATAATCCGGTTTATTATATCCAGTATGCTCATGCTCGTATTTGCAGCATCTTCCGCCAGGCGGAAGAGACGAAATTGGTTCTGGGGGATAAGCCGGAACTTAGCCTGCTGACGGACCCGTCAGAGATTGACCTTATCAAGAAGATTGAAGAGTACCCGGAAGAGGTGGAAAAGGCTGCGGCTGATTACGCTCCGCAGCGCATTGCCCGCTACAGCTATGATTTGGCGGCGCTGTTCCACAGCTTCTACAATAAGTGCCGCATCATGGGCGTCGAGCCGAAGCTGGCTGAGGCCCGCCTGGCACTGGTGACGGTAACGGCTCATGTCATCCGTCACTCCCTTGGTATCCTTGGCGTTTCTGCCCCGGATCATATGTAAAGAAAAAGAATTGGAAGGAGACCATTATCTATGGATTTCGTCAACAGCTCGGAAGTCGATATCGCTTATTATGTTCTGACTCAGAAGGGGCAGACCATCTATTACAAAGACCTGGTTCTTGAGGTTATCGAGAAAAAGCATAAGCCAGTACAGTCCCTGTCGGCAGCAATTTCGGAAGTTTATACCCTTATCAATATGGACAGCCGTTTCCACTATGAAGGCGATGGCCAGTGGGGGCTTACGGAGTGGAACCCGCCAGAAATCAAACGCCACAGCAGCCGTTCTAGTGCTGGCAAATCGAAAGCTGCCAACAAAGCTATCAACAATCGACAGAAGAAGCTGGAGAGCATTCAGGAATAATTCTGTTTCAGGATATTGACAGTCCTGGCCAAAAAGGATAGAATAGGCAACATGTTATTTCAATAAGAACGTACAGGAGGCAGTTCCATGGCAAAGTATATTTTCGTTACCGGTGGTGTTGTATCTTCCCTGGGAAAAGGCATTACGGCTGCATCGCTCGGCCGTCTGCTCAAAAGCCGGGGCCTGAAGGTCACGATTCAGAAATTTGACCCGTATATCAACATCGATCCGGGTACGATGAGCCCGTATCAGCACGGTGAGGTTTTTGTCACTGACGATGGTGCTGAGACGGACCTTGACCTTGGTCATTATGAGCGTTTTATCGATATCAATCTGTCGAAGAACTCCAATATCACCACGGGTAAAGTATACTGGTCGGTTCTGAATAAAGAACGTCGTGGTGAATATCTGGGGTCGACGGTTCAGGTTATTCCTCACATCACCAACGAAATCAAGCAGAAGGTCTATGATGTGGCGAAGGCTGATGGTGCCGATGTAGTCATCACGGAAATCGGTGGTACGGTGGGCGATATTGAAAGCCAGCCATTCCTTGAGGCCATTCGTCAGGTCAAGAAGGAAGTGGGCAAGAATGATACGCTCTACATTCATGTTACGCTGCTTCCTTATATCTCGGCTGCTGGCGAGCTCAAGACGAAACCGACTCAGCATAGCGTCAAGGAACTGCGCGCTATTGGCATCCAGCCGGATATTCTCGTCTGCCGTACGGAAAAGACCATCTCGAAAGAGATGAAAGAGAAGATTGCCATGTTCTGCGATGTGCAGCCGGAGGCTGTTATCGAGAACCGTACGGCATCGACCATCTATGAAGTTCCGCTGATGATGCAGCGTGAAGGCCTCGATAAGATTGCCTTGCAGAAGCTCAATATGGATTTCGGCCCGGCGGATATGTCTGATTGGGAGAAAATGGTCTACAAAATCAACAACCCGAGCAAAAAGGTTAAAGTTGCCGTGGTGGGCAAATACGTTGAGCTGCCGGATGCTTATATCTCGGTAACAGAGGCGTTGCATCATGGCGGCATTGATAACGATGCTTCGGTTAAGATTCACTGGGTCAATGCAGAAGAAATTGAAAATCCGGATACGGATCTTGACGAGGTCTTCGTTGGCTGCAAGGGAATTTTGGTGCCGGGAGGCTTTGGTGATCGCGGCGTCGAGGGCAAAATTAAGGCAATCCAGTATGCCCGCGAGCACAAGCTGCCGTTCCTGGGACTTTGCTTGGGTATGCAGTGTGCTGTCATCGAGTTTGCTCGTCACGTATGCGGCATGACCGATGCACATAGCTCGGAGTTCGATGCTGAGACGAAGCATCCGGTTATCGATTTGATGGAATCCCAGCAGGGCGTTGAAAATAAAGGTGGTACGATGCGTCTGGGAGCATACGAGTGCTTGCTCCGCGAAGGTACCCATTCCTTTGCTGCTTACGGTAAGGCAAACGTCCAGGAGCGTCATCGTCATCGCTATGAGTTCAACAACAAATATCGTCAGGAACTTACGGAAAAGGGGCTCGTCATTGCCGGCACCCTGCCGGATGACAGCCTGGTTGAGATGATTGAAGTCAAGGACCATCCTTGGTTCGTGGCTACGCAGGCTCATCCTGAGCTTAAATCCCGTCCGAACAATCCGCATCCGTTGTTCCGTGATTTTGTCAAAGCGGCTCTGGCTGTCAGCCAGACGAAATAAAAGAAAAAAGCCCTGGATTTCCTTAGGAAATCCAGGGCTTTTTTCGTACAAAAATCTTTGGGCGCGGGAGGATTTCAAATGAAGGCTGGCGAAGTATACTCCCAAATGATGATGGAAATGGGATTCTTCAGAAAGGAGGAGATGGTGATGCTTATCGATACGGCCTGTTCATTAGCGTTCTACTGCCAACGCTGCGGCCGGATACAGCTCCAGGATGTGCCGCTCTTCAGCGGGCAGAAGCACTTCGTGATGGAATGCGGCAACTGTGGGCATACGATGGGAGAAATAACCTGGAAACCGCGCAAGGGCTTGCTGCTTAAAACCGTTTGCGGAGCTTGCAAGGGAAAGAACCAGCAGCAGTTCACCTGGCGGCAATTGCGCCGCCTGCGCTTCGAAAAGCTTTATTGCGAGCATGACAATTTTGAATTGGGGTATATCGGGCAATGGCAGGATATTGCCGAATTCCTGGATTTTAACGACGCCGAATACGATTCTCTCCATCCCAATGATGGGGACAGGTTCCTGGAACGCCAGCAGACCCTATTGGAAGCGCTGAATCGGGTACATGATTTGGCAAGCAGTGGGGAGCTGGAATGCCCTTGCGGCAGTTCGGAGATTTCGGCGGCGGTACGTGGCGAAGAGATTATCCTGGAATGCCAGTCTTGTGGCAGTTATTGTATTCTTCCCGCACACAATGCCGAGAATTTGCAGAATCTGCGTCCGGGCATGGCTGCCGGCTTCGTATGGAAACCGCGGTCTTTTCTTGACGTTCGGGAGAAATAGGATTATTATAAATAGCATTGAATTGTTTTTACAGGGACTATCGGCTGCCTGAGCAGCCGGCAGTCCCATTTTGGCGTAATGAAAACAGACAGAGGTGTGAGGATGAATTCTTTATTGGCAGCTATGGGGCAGGATGCTGCAGTGCAGAAGCTGCAGGCCTGCTTTGGAGGCAAAGCCTGTGAGGTGCTGGCCTATGGATTGGGAAGTTCTCAGAAGCATGTGGCATTTGCCGCCTGTTACGAAAAAGCTCCCCAGCCATGGGTGATATTGGTGCATAACCGCGATATGGCAAATGCCTGGCGGGAAAATTTAACGGCCCTGCTGCCTGCGGCTGTTGTGGTGGAGCTGCCGGAATTGGATTTGGGAAATGTTCAGGCGGCGGCCAAAAGTCTGGAACGTTCGGCGCGGCGTATGGATGTGCTGGGACGGCTTATGCGGCATGAGCCGGTCATTGTGCTGGCGACGGTGGCTGCAGCGGTTCAAAAGGGAATGAGCCGCAATGAGTTTGAGCGGCTGAGCCTGCGGCTTCAGATTGGTCAGCAGTTTCCTCGGGAAGAATTGCTGAAGCATTTGGTTCAGTTGGGCTATGAGAATGCTGTGGATGTGGAACGGGTTGGTCAATTCAGTGCCCGGGGCGGTATTGTGGATGTTTATCCCATCAACAGCCCGTCTCCGGTGCGCATGGAATTCTTTGATGATGAAGTGGATTCCCTTCGGGAATTTGATTTGGAGACAAAGCGATCCATCCGCAACATCAGCAGTACAGCCATCCTTCCCTTGGCGCAGACGGATGACGCGGGCCGCCCAGAACTATTCCTTACCTATCTGGAGGGGCGAGGGGCAGTTCTCTTTGATGAGCCCATACGGATTCGTGAACAAATCAAGACAATGGTACGGGAAAACCCTGACATCAAAGCGGCGGTTTTCCGTTGGGAAGATATGCTATCTGCGGCTAAGGGCAACCATATATTTTATTCTGCCTTGATGTTGCAGCAGGTCCATGGGGCCGAGCCAGAGCAGACCATCAGCTTCACAGCTACCAATATGACGCCCTTCCAGCGTCAGCTGGATTTACTGGAGAATGAGGCAAACCGTTGGCTGGGGCAGAAGCAGCGGGTTCTGGTACTGTTAGGGGACCGAGAAAAAGCCAACTCCATGCGGGAGCTCTTGGCCCGCCATCGGGTACCATCAGCCGTAGTGGAAGAGGCGGCTGAGCTGCGTGAAGACTTAATCAATATCCAGCAGGGAACCCTGCTTTCGGGATTTGAAATGGCCTCGGCCCGTCTCGTGGTGGTGACGGAAAAGGATATTTTTGGACATCAGAAGCGTAAAACAATCCGGGCCGCCCATAAAGGGGATCGAATCGCCCATTTCCGGGAAATCAAGCCGGGGGATTATGTGGTTCATGTCAATCACGGCATCGGCAAATACCTTGGGGTAGAAACGCTGGAAGTGGGTGGCATTCATAAGGATTACCTGCATATCAAGTATGGTGGCGACGATAAGCTTTTCGTGCCCACGGATCAGGTGGGACTGCTGCAGAAATACATCGGTTCGGAGGGGGATGTTCCTCGTTTGCATCGCATGGGCGGAACCGAGTGGGTCAAGGCAAAGGCCCGGGCGAAGAAATCCGTGGAGGATATCGCTAAGCAACTCATTGAGATATATGCCAAGCGCCGGCAGGCAAAGGGCTTTGCCTTTTCTCCGGATGACGCAACTCAGCAGGACTTTGAAGATTCTTTCCCCTATCAGGAGACTGAGGACCAGCTCAAGGCCATTGCCGAGATTAAGGCGGATATGGAAAAAGAGAAGCCCATGGAGCGCCTGTTGTGTGGCGATGTAGGTTTTGGCAAGACGGAAGTAGCCATCCGGGCTGCCTACAAGGCTGCCATGGATGGAAAACAGGTGGCGGTGCTGGTGCCAACCACGGTGCTGGCGCAGCAGCATTATAAGACCTTTAGCTCCCGCTTTATGGATTTTGCCCCTGAGGTGGATGTAATCTGCCGCTTCCGGTCTGTCAAGGAGCAGAGGGAAACCATAGAGAAGGTTAAGGAGGGCAAAGTCGACATTCTGATTGGTACCCATGCCATTCTCAATCAAAACAAGGTCCAGTTTAAAAACCTTGGCTTGTTGATTGTAGATGAAGAGCAGCGCTTTGGCGTTAAGCAGAAGGATAAAATCCGCAGCTTGGCGGCGGGAATCGACGTGCTGACTCTTTCGGCTACCCCGATTCCGCGAACCTTGCACATGTCACTGGTGGGGGCGCGGGATATGAGCATCATCGAGACGCCGCCGGCGGAGCGTTTTCCGGTACAGACTTATGTGGTGGAAAACAACGACACCGTTCTGGCCAATGCCATCAAGCGTGAGCTTAAACGCGGCGGTCAGGTCTACTTTGTCTATAACCGCGTCGATACCATCGACCGCATGCGGGACCACATCCAGCAGTTGGTTCCCGATGCTAGGATTCAGACAGCCCATGGCCAGATGCCAGAGGACATGTTAGAGCAGGTCATGATGGACTTTTATGAAGGTGCTTACGACATCCTGCTGGCAACCAGTATTGTAGAAAATGGTTTGGACGTGGCCAATGCCAATACGATTATTGTCTACAATGCGGACCATTTCGGTTTGTCCCAGCTTTATCAGATGCGTGGACGGGTGGGCCGTTCCCATCACATGGCTTTTGCCTATTTTGTCTATCAGGCCGACAAGATTCTGACGGAAACCGCCGAGAAGCGGTTGCAGGCCATGAAGGAGTTTGCCGAATTGGGGGCAGGCTTCAAGATTGCCATGCGGGATTTGGAAATACGTGGCGCGGGAAATCTGTTGGGGTCACAGCAGCACGGGCATATTGCCAGCGTTGGTTTTGAGATGTATTGCAAACTCCTCGAAGAAGCTGTGGAGAAAATGAAAAGCGGCAAAAAGGAAGTAGAACCGCCAAAGCCAGACCCTCTTATCGATTTGCAGGTTGAGGCCTATCTTGACGGTGGGTATATCGATGATGGCATGCATAAGATTGAAATTTACCAGCGCATTGCCGCCATCCGTAAGAATGAGGAACTACACAATCTACTCGATGAATTGATTGACCGTTTCGGTGAGCCCACCAAGCCGGTTATGCATCTATTGGAGGTGGCCCGCATCAAAAATTATGCCCGGGATCTTTCGATTCGTTCGATTGCGGAATTGCCGAAAGCCTTGGATATTTATTTACTTCCCGGTTATAAAATACCGGTTAAGGGCATGATTGCCCTGGATAAATTATTTGGCCGGAGTATGCGGGCATTGCCGGATAAAAACGGCTTCCGTTTTGTCTTGAATGACAAATATAAGAAAAATATCACGAATTTCGTCACGCGGCTGCTTATGATTGCCGTAGGTGATGAGGCCGCTTTGGCAAGTGGCAGGGAAAAACAGTGAGCAGATAAGGCAGGAGAGAGAATATGGCAACAATCACAGTAGTAGGTTTGGGCCCGGGACGTGCTGGTCTCATTACCCGGGAGAGTTGGGAACTTATGGAAAAGGCAGAGCATTTGGTGTTGCGCACGCGAATCCATCCTACCGTTGAGGCTTTGGAGGCTGCAGGCCTGAGCTTTTCCACCTACGATGGATTCTACGATGAAGCAAAGGATTTTGAGACGCTGTACCGGAAAATCGCCGCAGACCTTTTGGAACGGGCGGCGGCAGAGGGGGACATCGTCTATGCTGTTCCCGGCAGCCCTTTGGTGGCTGAGCGCACGGTGGTGCTCTTGCGCGAGCTGGGGAAAGATTCGGCGGTAACGGTGGATATTCGGCCGGGCATGAGTTTTGTCGAAGTCATGTATACTCGGTTGGGGATTGACCCTATTGACGGACTTACGATTATCGATGCCGAAGATGTGGAAACACTGAAGGAAACACCGGCCCAGTCGCTGGTCATAACCCAGGTCTACAATCAGCAGATTGCCTCGGATACCAAGCTCATGCTGATGGATTTGTATCCCGATGAATACGAGGTCACCTATATCCACAATCTGGCTTTACCCGATGAATCCATTCGGCAGATTCCCCTTTATGAACTGGATCGGCAGAAGGATGTGGATCATCTTACCAGCCTGTTTATCCGTGCTAAGGCTTGAGAGGGGAAAATTGAATAGAAAAAACGCGTTTTTTCGCGTTTTTTCGTGAAAGCCCTTGATTTTTATTTACTTTTCTGTTACATTCACT
The DNA here is from genome assembly GCA_900100835.1 of Selenomonas sp. WCT3. Lineage (GTDB taxonomy): Bacteria > Bacillota > Negativicutes > Selenomonadales > Selenomonadaceae > Selenomonas_A > Selenomonas_A ruminantium_E. Next base: position 140,705 of record FNCM01000004.1, read on the forward strand.
ATTAGCAGGCCGATGAATGCGCAGGGCATTTGCTGGAGCCTGGGAAAAGGTATTTTTTAAGGGGGCTGCAATTGTGAATAAAACTGAATTGGTAGCTGGTGTTGCCGAAAAAACCGGTATGACAAAAAAAGATGCGGAAAAGGCAGTAAATGCACTATTTGAGAGTATTCAGGAGGCACTGACTTCAGGCGACAAAGTCCAGATGATTGGTTTTGGCACCTTCGAAGTAAAAGAGCGTCCGGCTCGCAAGGGACGCAATCCGCGCACAGGCGAGGATATTGTGATTCCCGCATCGAAAAATCCTGGTTTTAAGGCTGGCAAAGCATTGAAAGATGCAGTCAATGGATAAGTGAAAAAATTTGATGGCAAGACACCGGGTTCCTTCGGGGACCCGGCTTTTTTTGTGATGATTGGTGAAGAAGGGAGCTGGATTTGAATGGAAGGCCAGATGGCAAAGAAGGTAGTGATGATTTCCGGGGGAACGTCGGGAATTGGTCTTTCCGCTGCCAAAGGATTTTTAAAGCGAGGGCTCTGCGTGGCTTTGCTCGGGCGGTCGAAAAGCCGTGGTGAAGAAGCGCTGCAGGAGCTTTCGGCAGGAGAAGATGCGGTGTTTATTCCCTGTGATGTCAGCTGCCATGGGGATTGCGATCAGGCGGTGGCAAAAGTGTTGAAGCGTTGGGGAAGGCTGGATGTATTGGTAAATTCGGCAGGGATTTACGTGGAAGGTGCTATTGAGGATATGACCGACGCCTGCCTAGAGGAAGTCCTTAACATCAACGTGAAAGGAACCTACTACCTTTGCCAGGCGGCGGTAGCAGCCTTAAAAGAGGCCCGGGGAAATATCGTCAATGTGGCCTCGGATGCTGGGGTTCATGGCAACTATTATTGTTCCGCCTATTGTGCCAGCAAGGGAGCCGTGGTCATGTTCACCCGAGCCCTGGCCCTGGAATTGGCAGGCTTTGGGGTAAGGGTCAATGCCATTGCTCCAGGGGATATTATGACGCCGCTTACCGAAAAGCAGCTGCAAGGGGCGCCAAATCGGGAAGAAGCCCTGCGGCAGATGGCGTCGGTTTATCCCTTAGGGCGCATCGGCACGCCGGAGGAAGCCGCGGCTTTGATTCTTTTTTTGGCATCGGCGGAGGCTTCATTTGTAACTGGAGCGATTTGGGGGGTTGATGGTGGCTTGACTGCTTGAAATGTGATACAATAGGCAAGTGTGTATTTTTATGCAGAGAGGAGGGAGAAGTACGAAAGCGTTCAAGATTTTATTGTTGACGGCATCTATTGGTTCGGGACATATCAAGGCAGCGGAGGCTATCGAAAGGGAGCTTCGGGGAATGTTGCCCCAGGCGGATATCACCACGGTTGACTTCATGTCACGCCAGACATCCTTGATTCATTGGCTCATGAAGAAAATCTATTTGATTATGCTGGATTTTGTGCCGAATCTTTATGATGTATTCTACAAGGTATCCGGAGGAGCTTCGGGAGGTTCATTGGCCCAGAGTGCCTTTGCTGTCGTCATGCAGCCGGTGGTGGAGCGGCTTATTCGGAGGGAAGTTCCGGATGTGGTGATTTGCACCCACCCATTCCCTGAGGGGGCGGCTTCGTTGTGGAAAAAACGTCACGATTCCAAGCTGCCCTTGGTGGTGGTTATGACGGACTACTCGCTGCATCAGATATGGTTGTATCCGCGGGTGGAGGCCTATTTTATGGCGACAGAAGCCATGCGCCAGGAAATGATTGGCAGAGCCTTTTCCAAGGCAAGTCTTCATGCTGCGGGAATTCCCGTTGATGCCTCGTTACAGGCGCTGCCGGGAAAAGCTGCTCTGCGGGATTCTTACGGGATACCACAAAATAAACCGGTAATCCTCTTGATGGGAGGAGGCCTTGGATTAGGCGGGATAAAGGAAACGCTGCTGGAGCTCGAAAAGATTCCGCAGTCCCTTACCTTGTTGGTAATTGCCGGACGCAATGAACGACTTTTAGAAGAGGTACGCAAGTGCGCTGCGCAGTATCATCATTTGGTGAAGGCCTGGGGGTTTACCGATAAGGCCCATGAGCTCATGAGAGCGGCTGATCTTTTGATTACTAAGCCAGGGGCACTTACCATCAGTGAAGCTTTCGTGCTGGGATTGCCGATGCTTCTGCATGACCCCATTCCTGGTCCAGAGACCGAAAATGCGGTTTATGCAACGAAGCATGGCGCAGCTGTTTGGCTGCATCCGGGAGAAAAATTAGCACCGGCTGTACAGGAACTTTTGGCAGGGGATTGTCTGAAGAGTATGTCAGCCAAGGCAAGATCGTGTGCTAGACCGGCTGCGGCCACCGAAATAGCACAGTGCATCGTAACGATGCTGACAGAAAAAATAAATTAAAGATGTAAGCAGGTTTTTGATGTTGTAACGAGGAATACTATATCAACAGTCTGCGGACAGCTGGAGGGGGATATACCAGCTGTAGAAGGAATTGGTGATGGAAATGGCCGTATATCAATTAACAAAGGACGACAACAATCAGTATATCTGTCCCAAATGCAAGGGGAAGCTGCGCTTTGTTGATGGCAAGGCCGTACAGATTGTCAATGGCAGGGCGGATATGAGTTCGGTTTTGCCCAAATACGAATGCGATCATTGCGGGATTTATTTTCAGGAACTTTTGGGATCTGGTTTCTATAATGAGTATGATCTTCCTCAGAAAAAGAAAGCAAAGAAGATGGTAAAAACCGGGGACCTTCACCCCATGGAGCTGAAGCGTGATCGCAATAATCAATGTGTATGTCCACGCTGTGGCGAGATGATGGATTTTGTGGAAGGGCAGGCTGTTCGCCTGGTGGATGGTGTTCCCGATATGGAAAATGTCAAGGATCATTTCCATTGCAAGCACTGTAATTCCACCTTTCGCCGGCTGGCTTCGACGAATTATTTCCAGTGGTCGGAAAAATAATTGGCGATTGGCTTGCATCTCATAAAGTTTGCCGTTATCATTAAGAGGATTGAGATTTTTGCAGAAGGAGGGATAATGATGAATAACAGAAGACGGCCAAGGAAATATCGTGTTAGTTGGTTTTTTCTTTTGCTGGTCATCATTGTAGGTTACTTTGTCTCCATTCTGATATCTCAACAGGTCTATCTCAGTCAGGTCAGCAGGGACCAAGCGGCAGCCGAAGCACGGCTGGCGGCCGCTCAGAAAGAAAATGAGGCCCTGCGGCAGGAAAAAGAGAAACTCAATGAATTAGGGTACATCGAAAAGATTGCCCGGGAAGAGTTGGGCATGACCCGCGCCGGAGAGCTTCCGTACACTACCGGAAGCCGGAAATGAGTGTTATCTGCCTTGACACTATTCTATGGTCAAGGTTATAATAATTCGTGTATTCTTTACTACATTAAGGAGGAAGAATTAATTTGTCCATTGAAGTTGGCAGTGTGGTCGAGGGTGTCGTAACCGGCATCACAAACTTTGGCGCATTCATAGAATTGCCGGAAGGCAAGAATGGTCTTGTCCACATTTCAGAAGTCGCAGATGTTTATGTAAAAGATGTCCATGACTTCCTCACAGAAAAAGATAAAGTAAAAGTCAAGGTATTGACGATTGATGAAAAGGGCAAGATTGCGCTTTCCATCAAACAGCTCCAGGAGAAGAAGCCGGAGGAACATGTAGTAAAACCACATGCTGCTGCTGCGAGTGATTCTTCCGCCCGTCCAATGCGTTCGCGGGCGCCACGTGATTTTCGCAAACCGAATCGGTTTAACAATTCCAATGCATCCTTTGAGGATAAGCTTTCCCGCTTTCTCAAGGATAGTGACGAGCGTCTGACGGACTTGCGCCGCAAGACGGACTCAAAACGCGGAGGACGTGGTTCCCGTCGTTCGGACTAATCGTACGACAGTACATTGGTGATTTCAAAGCACTCTGCATAAGGGTGCTTTTGTTCGTTTTGTTGCAGAAAGCTTGGTGATCGGGTTATGATGGAAAAGGTGGAAAAGTTCTGCCAGCAGCATGGCCTGTTGCCACAAGGTGCGGGAATCCTCGTGGCCTGTTCAGGCGGCGCGGATTCCTTGGCCTTGTTGATGCTTTTATGGCAGCTTCGCAAACGGTATCAGCTGCGGGTGGCGGCGGCTCATTATGAGCATGGCATCCGCGGAGGGGAATCCAAAGAGGATGCGGCCTTTGTGCAGTCTTTTTGCCAAAAGCTCGGTATTCCCTTTCGCTTGGGGAGTGGCGATGTGCCAGCCTATGCGGAAGCTTACGGGCTGTCGTTGGAGACGGCTGCCCGTAAGCTTCGGTATGCCTTCCTGGAAAATATCCGGCAGGAACTATCGCTGGATTTCTTAGCGGTGGCCCATCACGCTGATGACCAGGCAGAAACGGTGCTCATGCGTGTGTTTCGGGGCACTGGCCCCGCAGGGCTGTCTGCTATGCGTCCGAAAAGTGGCGTGGATGGACATATTTTGCGCCCGCTTTTGGGGGTGACAAAGCAGGAAATCCGTCAGTGGTGTGCCAAGATGCATTTGACGCCGCGGGAGGACAGCACCAATAAGCAGCTGGATTGCACACGGAATTTGTTGCGGCTGCGCACGATTCCCGCCTTGCAACGGGAATATAATCCAGAACTTTCGAAGGCCTTGTGCCAGCTGGCAGAAGTCGCCGCTGCTGAAAGTGATTATATCCGGGCTCAGGTAGATGACCTTTGGAAAAGCCCGCTGGTTGAGGAGCAGGATGGTGTTACGCTGGTGGTGGAGCACCTGGCCCAACTGCCTTTGGCTTTGCAGCGCGGCGTCGTCCGCAAGTTTTGGCATTGCCTTACGGGCAGTGGTTGTGATTTGGGGTTTGTGCAGGCTGAAGATGTGCGCCGGCTTTGTCTGGAAAACAGGACGGGAAGCCGTTTGGAACTGCCGGGGGGATGGCTGGTTCGCGTTGCCTACGGGCGGCTTTTGGGCCAGCCCCAAGCCTCCAATGCTCCGGCTGAAAAGCTGCCAGCGGTGCTGCTGCAAATTCCCGGCAGCACGGTCTGGGGACGTTATACCTGTGAGGCCAGTTGGTTAGCGACACTACCTGTCTCCACCGGGCCCTTTGAGTATTACTTCAGCCCAGAGGGACTGACAGAACCACTAGTCATCCGCCAGCGGGAAGCCGGTGATGTAATCCAACTGGCAGGAGGCCGCAAGAAGCTAAAGCGGCTGTTGATTGACGACAAGATTCCCCAGGAGGAGCGCGGCCGGCTGCCGCTAATTGCTGCCGGTCACGAAATATTATGGGTTGTGGGCCATCGGCGCAGTACCTTGTGTCCGGTGGATAAAGATACAACAACTAAGAAGAAATTCTTATATCTCAAGATTCAAAGAAGAGAGGAACATTTATCATGATGAACGACGATATCGAGAAGGTAGTATATTCGGAGGAGACGCTCCAGGCTAAGATTGCGGAGCTCGGCCGCCAGATTACAGAAGACTACAAGGATGTCGAAGAGGAGATTTTCTGCGTAGGCATTCTTAAGGGTGCCGTTATGTTCTATACGGACCTTGTTCGTCAGATTGATTTGCCGGTTCACTTTGACTTCATGATCGCTTCGAGCTATGGAAATGGAACGTCGACCAGCGGCACAGTTAAAATTTTAAAAGATCTTGACTATGATGTAGAAGGAAAACACCTCATCATTATTGAAGATATAATAGACTCGGGTACGACCATGAATTACCTCATGAAGTATTTCAAAGAGCGCAAACCGAAAAGTGTCAAGCTTTGTTCGCTGCTTTCGAAGCCGTCCCGCCGTGTGGTGGATGTCAATATTGACTACTGCGGCTTTGAAGTACCAGATGAATTTCTGGTTGGCTACGGCTTAGATTACGCGGAAGTATATCGCAACCTGCCGTACATCGGTGTTTTGAAGCCGGAGATTTACGCCTGAGTATGCCAAACAAATAAATCCGCAGGAGCCTTTTAAAAGCTCCCGGAAAGGGAGGGCAATGGATTGAATAAGTTTCTACGAAATGTAGGGTTCTACCTGTTGATTATCCTGGTCGCAATTTCCATCATCGACTATTTTTCAACAAAGAACACAGCCAAGCAGGAAATCGAGTACACGCAGTTCCTGCAACAGGTGGATAACGGTGAAGTATCAAAGGTCGTAATTATTCAGAATACGATCCGCGGAAAACTTTCCGATGGTACGGAATTCACGACCATCACACCGGATGCCCCGAACAACGACCCACAGCTCTATCAGAAGCTCAGCAGCAAGAATGTTGAGATTGCCGCTGAGAATCCGCCTGAGCCGCCATGGTGGTCCACCATGTTCTCGTCGGTTCTGCCGATTCTTCTGTTGGTGGGTGTATGGTTCTTTATCATGCAGCAGACCCAGGGGGGCGGCGGCCGTGTCATGTCTTTTGGCAAGAGCCGTGCCCGCATGAGTGGTGCGGACAAAATCAAGGTAAACTTTAAAGATGTTGCCGGTGCTGATGAGGCCAAACAGGAACTCGAGGAAGTCGTTGAATTCCTCAAACATCCGAAGAAGTATAATGACCTTGGGGCTCGCATTCCTAAAGGCGTCCTGCTCTTTGGCCCTCCGGGTACTGGTAAGACCTTGCTGGCACGTGCAGTAGCTGGTGAGGCTGGCGTTCCCTTCTTCTCGATTTCCGGTTCGGATTTCGTGGAGATGTTTGTCGGTGTCGGTGCTTCCCGTGTCCGCGATCTTTTCGATCAGGCCAAGAAAAATGCACCCTGCATTGTGTTCATCGATGAGATTGATGCCGTGGGCCGCCAGCGTGGTGCTGGTGTAGGCGGCGGTCACGATGAGCGCGAGCAGACCCTGAATCAGTTGCTGGTTGAGATGGATGGTTTTGCTGCTAACGAAGGCATCATCATCATTGCGGCAACGAACCGTCCGGATATTCTAGACCCGGCGCTCTTGCGTCCAGGCCGTTTCGACCGTCAGATTGTGGTCGACAAACCGGATGTACGAGGCCGCTTGGCTATTCTCAAGGTTCATACCAAAGGCAAACCAGTGGATGAGGATGCAGACCTGGATATTCTCGCCCGCCGTACGCCGGGCTTTACCGGTGCAGACCTCAGCAATTTGGTCAATGAAGCAGCCCTGCTGGCTGCTCGCCGGGACAAGAAAAAGATTTTCATGCAGGAACTTGAAGAGGCTATTGAACGCGTCATGGCAGGACCTGAGCGCAAGTCTCATATCATGAATGATGAAGAGAAACGCTTGACAGCTTATCATGAAGGTGGTCATACCCTCGTGGGCATGCTGCTCAAACATGCAGATCCCGTCCACAAGGTTACCATCATTCCGCGTGGTCGTGCCGGCGGTTATACGCTGATGCTTCCGAAGGAAGACCGCAACTATGCAACCAAGTCCGAACTGCTGGACCGCCTCAAGGTGGCTATGGGTGGCCGCGTAGCGGAAGAAATTGTGCTGAAGGAAATCAGTACGGGAGCTTCTCAGGATATCCAGCAGGCAACCCGTATGGTTCGCGGCATGGTCATGCAGTACGGCATGAGTGATGTCCTCGGTCCGGTGGCTTATGGCGAAAGCCAGAACCATCAGGTATTCCTGGGCAGAGATATCAATCATGAACGCAATTACTCAGAAGAGGTTGCCAGTGAGATTGATAAAGAAGTTCGCAAATATCTGGAAGAAGCCTATGAGGCTTGCCGGGTACTCATTACGGAAAACCGCGATAAGCTCGAACTTATTGCACAGGCGCTTATCGAGCGTGAGACTTTGACGGCTAAACAGCTGGAAGAATTGTTGACGACTGGCAAGCTTGCCGATGAAGACGAAAAAAAGGCAACGGATCCGTTGAACTTTGAGACGAAGAAGGATGATTGGTCTTTCTTCGACCCCGCTCCGGTTGAGGAAGGGGAGCAGCAGACGGAAGAGGATGCTGCAGATAAGGAAAACGAAGCCGATAAAGAGCCGGCGGCAGAGGAAAAGACGGACGCGGAGAAAGAAGATAAAGCGGAACCGAAATTCAATGTCACGCATTATGACCGCTAAGGCGGAAACGGGAAAGACCTTCTGTAACAGAAGGTCTTTTTTACTGGTTATTTTCGTTGTATAATGAACAGGTGTGAAATGGAGCAAAGGAGGGTTTCCATTGCGGACTGAGATTCTTGATATTTTGCGCCGTGCTGGCGAACAGTATATTTCCGGAGAAGAGATGGCAAACCGTCTCGGTGTATCCCGGACGGCAATATGGAAGCATATCCGAGAGCTGCGTGAGGAAGGATATGAAATTGTCAGTCATTCCCGGAGCGGGTATTCCCTGCGGGAGGCACCGGATAGGCTCTTGCCCAATGAAATTCGGCATGGGCTCAAAACCCGCTGTATCGGACGCGATATTTATTTTAAGGAAATACTGGATTCCACCAATACCTGGGCGAAACATTTGGCAGCAGATGGCGCTTTGGACGGCACGATTGTGGTAACGGAGCAGCAGACTGGCGGCAAAGGCCGATTGGAGCGCAAATTCTTTTCGCCGGCAGGCAAGGGAATTTGGTTTTCCGTAATCCTGCGCCCACCCTTTATGCCCCAGGAAGCGCCTAAGTGCACGCTGATGGCGGCAGTAGCGGTGGCCATGGCAATGGAGAAGTTCGGCCTGGAGGCTGGCATCAAATGGCCCAATGACATTTTGTTTGCAAACAGGAAAATGGTGGGAATCTTGACGGAAATGAGTGCGGAAATGGACCGCATCAATTACGTTGTCATTGGAATCGGCATTAACGTGAATATCCTGCCGAAGGATTTCCCGGAAGATATTCGGGATATTGCAACCTCGCTGCAGGTGGCCAACCACGGGGAGAAAATTCCCCGCGTGAAGTTTTTCCAAGTATTATTGGAATCCATGGACAAATTGTATGATGAGGTACTGGCCAAGGGCTTTGAGCCGGTTATGGAGGCCTGGCGGAAGTATTCGATTACCCTGGGGCAGGAAGTTCGCGTAATCGGTGTTCGTGATGGCGAAGAATATGTGGGGACTGCGGTAGACATCGATGAAGATGGAGCGCTGCTGGTGGATGCGGCAGATGGCCGTCACCGGGTGCTGGCAGGCGATGTATCCATTCGACCCCGTAAGTAGGAGAAGACCATGCAGACAGGTCTGCATGATTGGAGGAGGAACCCTTTTGTTATTAGTTTTTGATATTGGCAACAGCAATATTGTCATGGGAACCTATGAAGGCAAGAAGCTGGTCAAACATTGGCGGATTTCGACAGACCGCCAGAAGACTGGCGACGAGTATGGCATGCTCATGAACGACTTGTTTAATTATCAGGGAATCCGCATGACGGATATCCATGCAATCATTATTTCGTCCGTTGTTCCGCCATTGGTGGTTCCCATGGTGAAAATGTGTGAGCGCTATTTTCATATCCGCCCGCTGGTGGTGGGCCCGGGGATCAAGACGGGAATCAAGCTGCATTATGAAAACCCTCGGGCAATAGGTGCCGACCGAATTGTCAATGTAGTCGGCGCCTATGAACAATATGGCGGCCCGTTAATTGTCATCGATATCGGCACGGCCACTACCTTCGATGTCGTTGGCGATGAAGGCGATTTCCTCGGCGGCGTAATTGCGCCGGGCATTGGAACCAGTGCTGATGCGCTGTTTCAGCGGGCGGCGCAGCTGCCACGCATTGAGCTGGTACCGCCCAAGCAGATTATTTGCCGCAATACCATCCAGGGCATGCAGGCGGGCATCATCTTTGGCTATGTCGGCCAAATTGATGAGATTGTGCGCCGTATCAAGGGGGAGTATGGCAAGGAAATGAAGGTAATCGCCACGGGCGGTCTATCCCGCATGATTGCCAAAGAATCCTCCACCATTGATAAGGTGGACCATTTCCTGACCCTTACGGGATTGCAGGCCCTTTATGAGCGCAATGCTGATCGCCGTGAGGGCCGCAGTGCCGACCATCTGCAGAAGGAGACTGAGGCATGAGCATGAATATCGGATCCTTCCATTTTGAAGTGCCGGTATTTCTGGCTCCTATGGCAGGGGTGACGGATACCGCTTATCGCATCATCGCTCATGATATGGGGTGTCCCCTTTGCTACGCGGAGATGGTCAGCAGTCAGGGAATCCACTTCCGCAATGAGCGCACGCTGGAGATGTTAAAGACTGAGCTGGCGGAGCGTCCCATTGCCATGCAGATTTTTGCCAACACGCCGGAAATGGCGGCTGAGGCAGCTAAGTATGTGGAAGATTTGGGGACGGCGGACATTCTCGATTTTAATATGGGGTGTCCTGCCCCCAAGATTGTAAAAAATGGCGAGGGGTCGGCACTGATGCGCGAGCCTCAGAAGGCCTTTGCGATTCTGTCCGCCATTCGCAAGGCAATTAAGATGCCTTTTACCGTCAAAATGCGCAAAGGCTGGGACGAAGAGCATGTCAATGTCCTAGAAATGGCCAAGCTGGCTGAAGAGGCCGGGGTTGATGCGATTGCTGTCCATGGCCGTACTCGGGAGCAGTTTTATCGGGATAATGCGGATTGGGAGATTATCGCAAAGGTAAAGCAAAGCGTTAACATACCGGTTATTGCCAATGGCGATGTACGCAGTTGCAATGACCTTAAGAAAATTTTGGAAGTTACCGGTGCCGATGGCGTGATGGTGGGCCGGGCAGCCCAGGGCAACCCCTGGATATTCAAACAGCTTACCCATTATTGGCAGACGGGGGAGATGCTGCTGGGGCCGACCATGAGGGAACGGGCAGAAGTGATTATCCGCCATCTTGACCTGCTATTGAAGTATAAAGGCGATTACGTTGGGCCTAGGGAGATGCGCAAGCATGCTACCTGGTATACGCGGGGCATAACCCATGGGGCTGTGCTGCGTGACCGATTTAACAAGGCGGAATCGCGACAGGATTTTTTGGATATCCTTGAAGAATTCTTTTAACGACAGTTTCGCAAAGCTAGGTGAAACAAAGGGAGTAATAATATGGCAGAAGAAAAGAAATCCGTATGGAGTCAGTACAGCAAGAAAGAAAAACAAGAACTGGAGAACCTTAACCAGGGATATCGCGAATTTTTGAGCAAGTGCAAGACGGAGCGCGAAAGCGTGATCGAGGCGGTAAAACAGGCAGAGGCTGCTGGTTATCGGGATCTTTTTGCAGTGGTAAAAAATGGCGAAAAGCTTTCCGCTGGCGACAAGGTATACGCCGTCAATATGAAGAAGGCTTTGGTGCTGTTCAATATTGGTGAAGAGCCGTTGGAGCAGGGCATGAATATCCTCGGCGCTCATATCGATACCTGCCGTTTGGATGTGAAGCAGAACCCCCTTTATGAGGATGGCGGGCTGGCTTACCTCGATACCCATTACTATGGCGGTATTAAGAAATACCAGTGGGTTACCCAGCCCCTGGCCCTTCATGGTGTGGTGGCCAAGAAGGACGGCCGCGTTATCGATATCTGTATTGGTGAGGATGAGGCAGACCCGGTATTCTGCGTTACGGACCTTTTGATTCATCTTTCCCAGGAGCAGATGAAAAAAAATGCCGCTAAAGTTGTGGAAGGGGAAGACTTGGACATCCTCGTCGGCAATTATCCACTGAAAAAGGACGATAAGGAATCGGTAAAAGAAGGCGTCTTAAAGCTTATCAAAGATAAGTACGATATTGAGGAAGAGGATTTCCGGTCAGCGGAACTGGCTTTAGTGCCGGCTGGCAAGGCCCGGGAACTTGGCTTTGACCGCAGCATGACGCTGGCGTATGGGCAGGATGACCGCGTGTGTGCCTATACATCGCTGGTGGCAATGTTGGCAACGGGCAGAATGCGCCGCACTGCCTGCTGTCTGTTGGTAGACAAAGAAGAAATCGGCAGTGTGGGTGCCACGGGAATGCAGTCCCGCTTCTTCGAGAATGTAGTGGCAGAGCTGCTAAATGCCTGTGGGGCTTACAGTGACCTCGCCTTGCGCCGTACCCTGGCAAATTGCAAAATGCTTTCCTCGGATGTTTCGAGTGCATATGATGCCTTGTATGCTAGCGCCTACGACAAGAAGAATGTTTCCTATCTTGGCAAGGGAATGGTGTTCAATAAGTTCACTGGGGCACGCGGCAAGTCCGGTTCTAACGATGCTAATGCAGAGTATTTGGCAGAACTTCGCCGCATTATGGACGACCATAATGTCCATTATCAGCTGGCCGAACTGGGCAAAGTCGACTTGGGCGGCGGCGGTACCATTGCCTATATCATGAGCCTTTATGGCATGCAGGTTATTGACAGCGGCGTTGGTGTTATGAGTATGCACGCGCCTTGGGAGGCTACCAGCAAGGTGGATGTCTACGAAGCCTGCAAGGGCTATACGGCTTTTTTGCAGAATGCCTGACGCAAAAAGAACCGCTATTCGCATTAGCGAATAGCGGTTCTTTTTTATGAAGCAGAAAGCCAAAGAGCTTAGTCTTCAATTGCCGTTTCGAGGGCAATTTTAATCATATCATTGAAGGAAGTCTGACGTTCCTCAGCCGAGCAAGCTTCGCCCGTCAGCAGATGGTCGCTGACCGTGAAGAGAGCCAGAGCCTGAACATGGGCTTCAGCAGCCAGCGTGTAGAGTGCAGCTGCTTCCATTTCAACAGCCAGGATGCCGTATTTGCGGAGCTTTTCGTTGTCGATTTCATCGTCGTAGAAACGGTCTACGGAGATGATGTTGCCGACCGTTGCATGCAGATTCAGCTTCTTCGTGTTTTCCACAGCCTTCGAGAGAAGGTCGAAATCTGCCAGCGGTGCGTAGTTGATGGAGCCGCCAAAGATGTTCTTGATGATGGAAGAATCCGTGCTGGCGCCCTGGGCAATCAAAACGTCACGGAGTTTGACATCCGGGTGCATACCACCGCAGGTACCGACGCGGAACAGTTTCTTGACACCGAAGGAATGGATGAGTTCGTGAGTGTAGATGGAAATGGATGGAATGCCCATGCCAGTACCCTGAACGGAAACAGGAACTCCCTTGTAAGTACCAGTGAAGCCGAGGATGTTGCGGACAGAAGTATACTGTTTGGGGTTATCAAGGAAATTTTCCGCAATGAATTTTGCACGCAGCGGATCGCCCGGCAGCAGGATGCGCTCAGCGATATCGCCTTTTTCTGCGCCAATATGAGGTGTAGCCATGATGTTTTCCTTCTTTCTGAAATCAATTCTGAAAAGTTAAAACTTATAGGACAATTATAAAAAAAAATAAGAAATAAGAAAAGGGCAAATGTCCCTATTTCATTATAGCAGGATTAAAATTATACCGCAACGTGGGGATTAGTACCTGATTTGACAAAGACGTGCTAATTGTGTTATAATGTGCAACGTTGATATAAGTTGTCAAGACAATCGCGGCTGCCTCTTGAAGGCAGATGAGGAAAGTCCGGGCTCCATAGGGCAGTGTGCTGGATAACGTCCAGCGAGGGTGACCTTAGGGATAGTGCCATAGAGATTTAGACCGCCTGCTTGTCAGGTAAGGGTGGAAAGGTGCGGTAAGAGCGCACCAGCAGTCAGGTGACTGGCTGGCTTGGGTAAACCCCACACGGAGCAAGACCAAATAGGGAAGGGATGATGCGGCCCGCGGAACCTTCCGGGTTGAGTCGCTTGAGCCGGCAGGCAACTGCCGTGCCTAGATAAATGATTGTCACCGCGCAAGCGGAACAAAACTCGGCTTATTGATTGCTTATAGCAACGTGAGATGAATATTGTGGCTGTCAGTGATGACAGCCAATTTTCATGTCTGCCAGCTTTCTGAAAAGAAGCTGAAAAAGTAAGCCGGATTAAGAACGATTAAGAAAAACATTAGTAACAAGAAGGAATAATGCGGTTTTTGCCGTATTATATAAATTGGGTCCTTACATAAGAATAAGCCGAATCCAGCCCAGGAGCGGGGGAACCAGATTTTTTGGGGCGAACGTCAGACTCATGGCAGCATGATACTGAAGCGGGTGGTCTTCTCTACCCGAGCCCGGCAGCTAACCTCGTAGGCGAATAGAGAGAGGAGTTGGCTTTTTGAGTAAAGCAATGCGCGTATTTGCGCTATCCATGATCCTTATGTGCTGGTTTTCCGTATGCGGGGCTTCGGCATTCCGCGTAGGCGATCAGGGCACCGATGTAGCAGAGATTCAGGGACAATTGGTCCGTCTCGGCTACGATGTATCAGCTGATGGTGACTTTGGTCCGGCCACGGCTGAAGCTGTAAAGGCATTTCAGAGTTCTCACGGGATGAATGCGGATGGACAGGTGGGTTCCACGACCTACACGGCACTGCTGGGCAAGACGATGCCGGCAGTATCCCATGGTTCCAACTACATCAAGCGTACGGTCATCGACGAATCGATGCAGTATCTTGGCGTTCCGTATGTGTTCGGTGGCACCACTCCGAATGGCTTTGACTGCTCTGGTTACGTTCAGTATGTCTTTGCACACGCTGGCATTTCTCTGCCGCGTACGGCAGATGTCCAGTATGAGGCTGGTTCGTATGTTTCTGACAGCGAACTTATGCCAGGTGACCTGGTATTTTTTTCGACGTATGAACCGGGAGCATCTCACGTAGGCATCTACCTGGGTGACCGCAAGTTCATCAATGCGTCGTCTAGCCGCGGTGTCAGTGTAGCGTCGCTGGATAGCTCTTATTGGGGCTCCTGCTACATTGGTGCTCGCCGGGTAATGTGATTATGACCAGTCTTTTGGGAGAGGTATAGACCTCTCCAATTTTTTTACCGATTTTACGTTGGAGGTGTTGGAATGGGCGATTTGTTTTTGCTGTTATTGATTTTTTTGATGGCAGCCTATGCCTTTTGGGATGAACTTTTTACGCAATGACTTAGAAATATTCGGAAATATTCTGGAAACAGGCAGGATTTTTGCCAAGGGTCACGAATTAAGGTAAGCAGAAGCAATGAGAACTTTTGTAAGTTGCAAGATGTAAAAAATGGTATCATTTAAAATGAGGAGTGACTACGATGGCAAAGGTTAGAATCCACAATATGATGTTCTACGGCTTTCATGGTGTTTATGAGTATGAGCGCGAGCAGGGCCAGAAATTCTATGTCGACATTGAGATTGAGACAAAAGATGACCGTATGGCGGAAACGGACGATGTCAAAGACGGTGTTGACCCAGCTGCTATTTACGATATTGTCAAGGATGTAACGGAGAATAAGCGATTCCAGATGTTAGGGGCGTTGTCAGCACATATTGGGGATAAATTGTTGGCGAAATATCCGCACTTCCATACGGTGACGGCGCGGATTCGCAAACCGTCGGTTCCTATTTCTGGTCCTATCGATTATGTTGAAGTCGAAACAACGCGTGTTCAGGGATAAAATGGACCTGTTGGGCCATCAGCCGAATATTGGCTGATGGCCTTTTATACTGTTTGAAATTCGATACACCTATCTAAAATTTTTATGAAATTGTTGGGGAAAGTGTTGCATTCAACATAAATTTTCGCTAAGATAAACAAATGTATAGGTCTAAGGATGGCGATAAGATGAAATCCGAGGATAGCTATTATTTGGCGGCGTTAGCACGCTGCCGCGGCTTAGGCAGCCGAAATATCCAAAAACTGTTGGAGAAGTTTCCCTCTGCGGCTTCGATTTGGCAGGCGCCTTTGGAAGCATTGTGCTTAGAAGGGGGACTGTCTTCCCATCGGGTGCAGAACTTGGCAGTTTTTCGGAAAGAGAATCCAGCATTGCCGGAGCAGCTGGCGGAACAATGCCAACGATTGGGGATAAATCTTTGCTCCATAATCCAGAGCGAATATCCTAATATATTGAAGGAAATCTTTGATCCGCCGGTGGTTCTGTACTATCGTGGCCTTTGGCAGCCAGCGGCTGAACGCGTCGCTATGGTGGGGGCTAGGCGCTTCACCCCTTATGGTGAGGGCATTGCTTTGGAGTTCGGAAGGCAACTGGCAGCGGCTGGTCTAACGGTAGTCAGTGGTGCCGCTAGAGGCATCGATACGGCCTCCCATAAAGGCGCCTTGAAAGCGGGCAGGACGGTGGCCGTGCTGGGCTGTGGCGTGGACGTTGCCTATCCCGCGGAAAACAAACGGCTTCTGCGGGAGATTCCCGAAAGGGGTGGTGTAGTTCTGTCGGAATATGGACCGGGAACGAATCCTCTGCCGATTTTCTTCCCCGCCCGGAACCGCATAATAAGCGGATTATCCAAGGGAACGCTGGTGGTGGAAGCTGCTAGGCATTCGGGTTCGCTGATTACAGCCGAGCTTTCCCTCTCGGAGGGCCGAGATGTGTTTGCGATTCCTGGCAGTATTTATTCTACCACTAGTCAAGGCTGTAATCACTTGATTCAACAGGGAGCCAAGTTGGTACAAGAACCGGCGGATATTCTTGTGGAATACGGAATAGCCGCGCCACCCAAGCAAAAGATAAGACGGCAGTTTACGCCGGAGGAACGGCAGATTTGGCAGGTTTTGTCTTTTGAACATCCGTTGACTATTGATGAAATATTCGATAGTCTGCCTAACGGAGAAATGTCGAATCTGGCTTTTTTGCTCCTGCAAATGGAGCTTAAAGGTTTTGTTATAGAGAATGAGCTGCATGCCTATAGGCGTGCTGAGAGGGAGTGATGGTTTGACTGCAACAGCAACGAAAACCAAGACAAAAGCAAAGGCGAAAGCAAAATCCAAAGTTAAAAAGACCTTGGTTATCGTAGAGTCGCCAGCTAAGGCAAAGACGATTGAAAAATATCTTGGCCGCAAATATATGGTACGAGCCTCTATGGGGCATCTGCGGGATTTGCCGAAGAGTCAGTTTGGTATTGATGTCGACAATGACTTTGCGCCCAAATACATAAATATCCGCGGTAAAGGCGACCTCATCAAGGCACTCAAGAAGGATGCCAAGAACGCCGATAAAGTGTATCTCGCAAGCGACCCTGATCGCGAGGGAGAGGCTATCGCCTGGCATCTTTCCTATATTCTGGGGTTAGATCCAGAGGAAGACTGCCGCATTGTCTTTAATGAAATTACGAAGCCGGCCATTCAGGATGCTGTCAAGCACCCACGCTCCATCAACATCGACCAGGTGGATGCCCAGCAGGCACGGCGTATGTTGGACCGAATTGTGGGTTATAAGCTTTCGCCGCTCCTTTGGCGCAAAGTTCGCAAGGGGCTGTCGGCAGGACGCGTGCAGTCAGTTACAGTAAAACTCATTTGCGACCGGGAAAAGGAAATACAGGCCTTTGATTCCGTGGAATACTGGACGGTGGGCCTAAAATTGCGCAAAGAGAAATCGGCGATGTTTGATGCGGAACTCACCCAGGTTGACGGCAAAAAACTGGACCTTCATAACGAAAGAGAAACCAAGGAACTGCTCCTTGATTTTAATAAACAGGAGCTTAAGGTAGAGGCCGTGAAGAAAAGTGAGCGTCGCCGTAAACCATCGGCGCCCTTTACCACCAGTTCCCTGCAGCAGGATGCGGCCCGCAAGCTGGGCTTTACTTCCCGCAAAACCATGATGCTGGCCCAGCAGCTCTATGAAGGCATCGAATTGGGCCGCCATGGCGCAACGGGTCTTATCACGTACATGCGTACCGATTCGACCCGCCTTTCCGACCTGGCTCAGAATGATGCTCGCGCCTTTATCGGCGAGCAGTACGGCGAGGCCTTCGTTCCGCCAAAGCCAAATGTTTATTCTGCTGGGAAAAAGGCCCAGGATGCTCACGAGGCCATTCGTCCCACCAATGTTACGCTGACGCCGGAGGCAATCGAAAAATTCTTAAATAAGGACCAGCTCAAATTATATACGCTGATTTGGCAGCGTTTCACGGCAAGCCAGATGACGGCTGCTGTCTACGATACGATGAGCATTTCCATTAAGGCGGGAGAACGCTATACGGTCCGGGCAGCTGGCTCGAAATTGAAATTTGCCGGCTTTACGGCTGTTTACGCTGGGGCTGATTCCACCAAAAAGGAGAAAGATGTGGTGCTTCCGGAACTGGCGGAAGGCGATATTTTGAATACGGCGAAAACCCTTCCCCAGCAGCACTTCACGGAACCGCCACCGCGCTATAATGATGCCTCCCTGGTAAAGACGTTGGAGGAAAAAGAAATCGGACGTCCGAGTACCTATGCCCCGATTATCGAGACGATTCAGGCGCGTGGTTATGTGCAGCGCATCGATAAGCATTTCCAGCCGACGGAATTAGGTTTTGTGGTAGTGGATATGCTCGAAGAGTATTTCAAGAATATCGTCGATGTAAAATTTACAGCCAATCTGGAAAATGAGTTGGATGAAATCGCTGAGGGAAAGGTGGAGAAGAACAACCTCCTGCGGGAGTTCTATGGCCCCTTTGAGACAACGCTGGAAAAAGCCGATGAAGCCATCGGTCATGTTGAGCTTCCTGTGGAAGTTTCGGACGTGAAATGCGAACTCTGTGGCCGGATGATGGTGGTAAAGCAGGGAAGATTTGGCAAGTTCCTGGCATGCCCCGGCTTTCCGGAATGCCGCAATACCAAACCATTGCTGGTAGACACAGGGGTTAAGTGCCCCAAATGCGGTGGCGCCATCGTAGAGCGCAAGACTCGCCGCGGCCGGAATTTTTACGGCTGCAAGAATTATCCGGAATGTGATTACACGACTTGGGACCAGCCGCAGAAGGAGACTTGTCCGAAATGTGGTGCGTTTATGCTGAAACATCACTATAAAAACGGGCGGGCCCTGCTTTATTGCAGCAACGATGCTTGTGAGACTCGTATTGATCACCCCATCAACAAGGAATTGGATAAGATGCGTCAACGGGCAGAAGCAAAAAAAGCTCGTGATGCGGAGAAAGCAGCTAAGGTTGCGAAAGAGGAAAAGAATAAGGAATGAAAAAAGTTATCATCATAGGAGCTGGCTTGGCTGGCTCCGAAGCTGCCTGGCAGGCGGCGGAACTTGGTGCAGAGGTAACCCTTTATGAAATGCGGCCGGTTAAATCGACGCCCGCCCATAAGACTGCGGGTTTTGCCGAACTCGTTTGCAGCAATTCCTTGCGTGGAGCAGGGCTTGAGAATGCCGTAGGCGTTCTCAAGGAAGAAATGCGCCGGCTCCATTCGATTATCATGGAGGCAGCAGATGCCACGAAGGTTCCCGCTGGTGGTGCCCTGGCCGTTGACCGTCATGGTTTTAGTGACTATGTGACGAAAAAGGTGTCAGAGCATCCGCGGATTACCGTAATTCACGAAGAGTTGGAGCGCATTCCGCTGTCGGAGGATGCGATAACAGTCGTGGCCAGCGGCCCGCTGACGGATGGAAAATTGGCGGAAGATGTGGCTGCCCGTACGGGCAATGATTCGCTGTATTTCTACGATGCCGCGGCACCGATTGTCAGCCTCGATTCCGTCGATATGAGCAAGGCTTATCGCGCTTCCCGTTACGGAAAAGGAGAGGCGGCTTATATCAACTGTCCCATGACGAAGGAAGAGTATGAGGCCTTCTGGACGGAGTTGGTAAATGCCGAAAAGGCGCCGACGAAGGATTTTGAAAAGGAGAAGTTTTTCGAAGGCTGCATGCCGGTGGAGGTTATGGCCAGCCGTGGGAAAGACACCCTGCTATACGGTCCCCTCAAACCGGTGGGATTGGAGCATCCGGAGACAGGTGTCCGGCCCTATGCGGTGGTTCAGCTGCGGCAGGATAATGCCAGTGCGACGCTGTATAACATCGTTGGCTTCCAGACTCATTTGAAGTGGCCGGAACAGCGCCGGGTATTTGGTATGATTCCAGGTTTGGAACACGCCGAATTTTTGCGCTATGGTGTCATGCACCGTAATACCTTCTTGAATTCCCCGCAGCACATGCGCCCAACTCTGCAACTTCGTGGGGAGGATTCCCTGCTCTTTGCCGGTCAGATGACTGGGGTGGAGGGCTATATCGAGTCTGCATCATCTGGTCTAATTGCTGGCGTCAATGCTGCACGGCTGGCCATGGGGAAAGAGCCGTTGGTATTCCCTGCTGAAAGTTGTCATGGGGCATTGTGCCACTATATAACGACTAGTGAGGCGAAACATTTCCAGCCCATGAATGTGAATTTTGGCATCCTGCCAGAAATCGACATGCGTAATGAAAATGGCAAATACATCAAAGATAAAAAGCTGAAAAAACAGCGTCTGGCTGAGCGGGCTTTGAACGCGATTGAAATGTTTAAGGATAAGATTGGAGAGTAATGCCATGGAGACACAATTTCATGCCACGACAATCTGTGCGGTTCGTAAAAATGGCAAGACAGCCATTGCCGGTGATGGACAGGTTACCTTTGGGGAGCACACCATCATGAAGGCCAATGCCCGGAAGGTGCGCCGTCTTTACCACAATAAGATTCTGGCTGGGTTTGCCGGTTCGGTGGCAGATGCCTTCACCCTGTTTGAGAAATTCGAGGCGAAGCTGGAGTCCTATAATGGCAATTTACAGCGAGCGGCTGTAGAATTGGCAAAAGAATGGCGAACGGACAAGGTGCTTCGCAAGTTAGAAGCTTTGCTGCTGGTAGCAGATCAGGACACGATGCTGATGCTGTCGGGCAATGGGGAAGTCATTGAACCAGATGGTGATGTGGCGGCGATTGGGTCTGGCGGATTTTATGCCTTATCGGCCGGCCGGGCCATGGTCAAACACACCGACATGAGTGCAGGTGAGATTGCCAAGGAAGCGTTGTCAATTGCAGCGGATATCTGTGTCTACACGAATCATAATATTAAAGTGGAGGAACTGGACTAATGGAAGAAATTGGTGTAAATGAACAGACTCCGCGCCAAATCGTGGAAGAACTCAACAAATATATCGTTGGACAGGACGAGGCGAAGCGATCAGTAGCAATCGCCCTGCGCAATCGTTGGCGCAGCCGGCAGCTGTCTGCTGATATGAAGGAAGAAGTCATTCCGAAGAACATACTGATGATTGGCTCGACTGGTGTGGGAAAAACGGAAATCGCCCGTCGGCTGGCGAAATTGGTACGGGCGCCATTCATCAAGGTGGAGGCAACCAAATTTACGGAAGTCGGTTATGTGGGCCGTGATGTCGAATCCATGATTCGGGATTTGGCTGAGACTGCTGTACGGATGGTTCGCCAACAGCGTATTGAAGCAGTTCAGGAAAAGGCAACGGAATTGGCCGAAGAACGGATTCTCGATGTATTCGTTCCGGAGCAGAAGAAATCCCAGAATCCTCTAGGAAGGCTTTTTGGCGTCGAGGAAGAGGCAACGGTAGAGCCTCAGCCGGAACCGAAGTATCAGGCCGGAAGAGAATGGGTTCGCAAGCGTCTGGAAAATGGTGAGCTTGAACAGGAGATTATTGAGATTGATGTGGAAGAATCTGGCAAGCCAATGGTGGGCATGTTTGCAGGTTCTAGTCTCGAGGGGATGGGGGATAACCTTCAGGATATGATTGGCAATCTCATGCCAAAGCGCCATAAAAAACGCAAGGTAACCGTGGAACAGGCCAGGAAGATTTTCACCCAAGAGGAAGCCAACCGCCTGATTGATATGGAAGCCGTGGCGGATGAAGCCATTAAAGTAGCAGAACACAGCGGCATTGTTTTCCTGGATGAAATTGATAAAGTTGCCGTCAAGGGAAATTCCTCGGGAGCCGATGTATCCCGTGAAGGTGTTCAGCGGGATATTTTGCCAATCGTTGAAGGTTCAACGGTTATGACGAAATACGGCCCGCTAAAGACGGATCACGTGCTTTTTATTGCAGCAGGTGCTTTTCATATGGCCAAGCCTTCGGATCTCATTCCTGAATTGCAGGGGCGTTTCCCCATTCGCGTAGAACTCAAATCCCTGCGCAAAGAGGATTTTGAAAAGATCCTCACCGAACCGCGCAATGCTTTACTTAAGCAGTATGAAGCACTCCTAGAGACAGAGGGGGTGAGCTTGTCCTTTGCGCCGGATGCGATCTCTCGGTTGGCTCAGCTGGCTTGTGATGTCAATGATCAGGCAGAGGATATTGGTGCTCGCCGCCTGCACACTCTGCTGGAAAAACTGTTGGAGGAGATAAGCTTTTCCGCCCCAGAACTAGAGGAGAAACAGGTTGTCATAGATGCTGCCTATGTGGATAAGCAGCTTTCGGATATCGTGGTGAACCGTGATCTGTCGCAATTCATCCTGTAAGGGATATGGTTTACGAAACTAAGGACCTGAGACTCAGGTCCTTAGTTTCTGCGCTGGGGAATATTTCGAAAATTTAATTAAAAATATTGTTCAGCATCTATGATTATTTTGAAAAATGTGATAAAATAACCTTAATAATGCGATGGTTACTTTATTGAACGGATATTGTGTATCGGAATATTTTGAAAAGGAGAAAATTTAAATGGCATCATTACTGGAAAAAACAAGAAAAATCAACCGTCTGCTCCAGCGTTCGGAAAATGTTGAGTACGATGGTATTTCCCGTGTTCTCAGCAATGTATTGGGGGCAAATGTCTATATCACCAACCGCAAGGGAAAAATTTTTGGCTATGCTTTTGTCGATGATTTCGAGTGCGATTTGATGGTGGATAAGGTCATCAACCAGGGAGAGTTTCCAAAGCATTATGTGAATTGGCTTATCCGCATGGATGAGACGAATGCAAATCTTCGTTCCAAAACGGGTATGTGTGCCTACGAAGAAAATACGAAATGCATGTTTAACGGCAAGAATACGACGATTGTCCCGATTTATGGTGTTGGTGAACGTATTGGTACGCTGATTGTGGCAAAATACGATGAGGAGTTTACCGATGATGACCTGCTCCTTTGCGAGTATGGTGCCACGGTGGTTGGCATGGAGATGCTTCGCGACCATGCGGAGAAAATCGAAATCGAGGCACGGAAGAAGGCAACGGTTCAGATTGCCCTCAATACGCTTTCCTTCTCGGAGCGTAAAGCTGCCATTGCAATCCTGTCGGCACTTCAGGACACGGAAGGCTATCTTGTGGCATCGAAAATCGCCGACAAGGTTCGGATTACCCGTTCCGTTATCGTTAATGCACTGCGCAAATTCGAGTCGGCAGGCGTAATTACCTCGAAATCGCTGGGTATGAAGGGAACATATATTAAAGTTCTCAACGAATATCTCTTAGATGAAGTTCAGAAAATGAAAGATTAAGGTCTTTTCCGTAGAAGGCTGGTACAAAAATGTATCAGCCTTTTTATTTTTGGCAAAAAAATGAGAGAGCCTACTTCTAAAAAGAAGAAAAAAATGATAAAATTTGAAGGAGTTGCAGGGGTTATGTAGAAAATAAATAAAAGGTAACTATGAACGGGTGCTAAAATCCGAGAGAGGATGTGATTCTGGAATGCTGGAACAAATCATGAATTCGCCGAACTTCGACTATCTGGGCCGTGGCCTTCAGGCTGCAAATTTGCGCCACGAAGTCATCAGTAATAACATCGCTAACGTCAATACGCCGAACTTTAAGAGGAGTGCGGTAAATTTTGAAGACTTGCTGGCAAAAGAAATGCATCTGGGAGACAGCAGCAGACGCGTACAGATGGTACGCACCCATGACCGTCATCTGCCCATGGCGATGCCGGGGAAGGTTCATGCTGTCATCGAAGAGGATGGCACGACGACCATGCGCGTGGATAACAACAACGTGGATATTGATATTGAAATGGCAAGCCTTGCCAAAAACCAGCTCTATTACAACGCGATGTCCACCGAGCTGGGGAGCTTTATGACGAAGATGAAGAACGTTATTACCAGCGGTCAGAGTTGATGATGGGAGATAGAGGAGAAACTTTATGAGCATGTTCTTGGGAATCGATGCAGCAGCATCGGGACTTACAGCCGAGCGCCTTCGTATGGATGTTATTTCCAATAATATTGCGAATGCCAATACAACAAGAACTCAGGAAGGCGGTGCATATCACCGCCGTTATGTGGTTTTTGAGCCGCGTGCGAAGTCGGGAAATAGTTTTTCCAGTTTTCTGCAGCGTTCGGTCAATAAACTCGAAGCAGGGGATGGCGTTCGTGCCGTCAGCATTGGTACAGACGACACTCAGGGGCCTTTGGTATATGACCCCGGCCATCCGGATGCGAATGCCCAAGGGTATGTGGAACGCCCAAACGTCAATATCGTGGCCGAAATGGTTGATATGATTACGGCTTCCCGTGCCTACGAGGCGAATACGACGACAATCAATGCTGCTAAGTCCATGGTAACAAAGGCATTAGAGATGGGCAGCAAATAAGCAGAAATTCTTATGATATCGGCTTTTGAAAGGACAGAGCTATGGATATACAAGCATTGCAAATGACACCGGTGTCGATGCACGCCAACAGTCATTTAGGGGAGACCCAGCCAAAAGAAGAAGTAAAAGGCTTTGGAGAGTATTTGAAGGATGCTTTGAAGAAGACCAACGAACTCCAGCTGGATTCGGACCGGCAGAATGCATTGCTGGCGGCTGGACAAATTGATGACGTTGCACAGGTGGTTATTGCCAGCCAGAAGGCTGACATTGCCCTGCAGCTCACCCTTCAGCTTCGGAATCGTGCGATTTCAGCTTATCAGGAAATCATGCGGATGCAGGTATAATTTTTATAGCAGATTTAGACAGAATTGACTTGAAGGGATTGAGATCATGGGAGATTGGAAAGAGCGGTATAAGAACCTGTGGGCCAGGTTCAGCAAACGCCAGCGCTATATCATGCTGGGGTCCGCTTTGGCTATTCTCGTTGCTATCATTGGCCTGAGTGCCTGGTATGGCAATAAGCCGGATATGGTTCCTCTGTTTACCAATATGGAAGCAAAGGATGCCGGTGAAGTAGCGGCTAAATTAAAAGAATCAAAAATTAATTACGAAGTGCAGGAAACGAAGCAGGGAACAACTATCCTGGTTCCGTCCAAGAATGTTCATGATGCTCGCTTGGATTTGGCTTCTCAGGGCTTGCCGCGCGGCAACAAAGGCTTTGAGATTTTCGATGACAGCAAACTCGGTGTTACCGAATTCCAGAATAAGGTCAATTTCCTTCAGGCACTTCAGGGGGAACTGACCCGTACGATTGAGCAGATTGAAGCAGTCGAAAAAGCTCGGGTTCATATCGTTCTTCCAGAAGACAGTCTTTACAAGAAGAATGAGAAACCGGCAACGGCATCGATTATGCTTCGTCTCAAACCCCAGGCTGAGCTCAGCAAAAAAGAAATCAAGGGCATTGTCAATTTGGCAGCCAATAGTATCCAGGGCTTAAAGCCGGAGAACATTACCATCGTTGATGATACAGGCAAGATTCTCAACGACCCGGATGAAAACGAAGAAAACAGCGTTGGGGCAAAGACCATGACGCAGTTGGATATGACCAAGAAGGTTCAGGATAATATCCAGAAGAGCATTCAGACACTTTTGGACCAGTCGCTAGGTGAAGGCCGTGCTTTTGCCCGGGTAAATGTCGAGCTGGACTTTGACGACCGTACGACGGACAAACAGACCTTCACGCCAGTAGTGGACGATTCCGGTATTATTCGCAGTCAGCAGGATGTTAGTGAGTCCTATAATGGCACTTCGACCCAGCCGGGCGGTGCCGCTGGTGTTCAGTCGAATGTTCCGGGGTATGTTGCCCAGAATGGGAATTCCAATGCAGAGTATTCCAAAAAGGAATCGACGAAAAACTACGAAATCAATGAGGAAAAGTCGAAAGTCGTGGCTGCGCCAGGTTCGATTCGCCGTTTGAATGTAGCTGTGCTGGTCAATGATGATGTCAATGCAACCCAGCAGGACAGCATCATGCGTACGGTAAGCAGCGCCGCTGGTATCAATCAGGATCGTGGTGACACGATTTCCGTTGAGCCACTGCCGTTCAGTACGGAGCTTAGAGACCGCCGGGCTGCGGAAGAACAGGCCGCCAAGGATCGTGAAGACCGCATTTTCTACATGCAGATTGCTGCCGCATTGTTGGTTTTGGCACTGATTGTTGGTGCTATCATGATGCGTCGCCGCAAGAAACAGCAGGAACTTGCCGCACTCGAAGAGCAGAGACGTCTCGAAGAGGAGGAGAAGGCACGTTTGGCAGCAGAGAGGGCAGAACGCGTGGATGCTGGCGAAGTTGGCGAAGAAGAGCTTACCGAAGAGGAGCAGCGTCATCTTACCGAGAAGCAGACGTTGCAGCAGCTCATCGATCAGAAGCCGGCCGAAGTGGCTATGCTTATCAAGACTTGGCTTTCGGAGGATGAATAAATGGCATTTGATATGTATGGAGACAGTGAGCCGGAACTTTCCAATCAGGAGAAAGTTGCGATACTGTTCATAGCACTTGGACCAGAGTATTCGGCCAAGTTGTTCCAGCATCTTGATGATGAAGAAATTGAAAAAATAACACTGGAAATTGCCAATCACAAGCAGGTCAGCGCTGAACAGAAAGCTGCCGTAATCAGCGAGTTTTATCAAATGGCGATGGCCAAGGATTATATATCCAGTGGTGGTTTGGAGTATGCTCAGAATGTCCTCGAGAAGGCACTGGGGTCCGAAAAGGCGATGGATATTATCAATCGCCTCACGACGAGTCTGCAGGTTCGTCCTTTCGACTTCCTACGCAAGACCGATCCGTCACAGCTTATGAACTTTATCCAGAACGAGCATCCCCAGACCATTGCGCTAATCATGGCGTATTTGGATCCGGATCAGGCGGCAACCGTTTTAGGTTCGCTGTCTCCGGATGCTCAGGCTGATGTTGCAAAGCGCATTGCGCAGATGGACCGGACTTCTCCGGATATTATCCGCGAGGTCGAGCGTGTGTTGGAGCGTAAGCTCTCAACACTGGTTACGCAGGACTTCACTTCTGCAGGTGGTGTCAAGGCTATTGTTGAGGTACTCAACCGCGTCGACCGCACCACCGAGAAGTCCATTATCGAAACCCTCGAAGTGGACAATCCGGAGCTGGCCGAAGAAATCAAGCGGCTCATGTTCGTATTCGAGGATATCGTTCAGCTGGACGACCGTTCCTTGCAGATGGTACTTCGCGAGGTGGATACGAAGGATTTGTCGCTGGCTCTCAAGGCTACGCCTCAGGAAGTTGCCGACAAAGTCTACAAGAATATGTCGAAGCGTGCTGCCGACATGCTGCGTGAGGAAATCGAGTTCATGGGGCCGGTCAAGATCCGCGATGTCGAAGAAGCACAGCAGAAGGTCGTCAATGTCATCCGCACGTTGGAGGACAAGGGCGAGATTGTTGTTTCGCGTGGACAGGGAGACGAGATGATTGTCTAAGGTTATCAAAGCCGCTGTATGGAAAGACAACCCTCATTTTATCGATACGCCGGAGCCACCTAAACAGGAGTCTGTGGCAGATATGACGATGGACGATGAGGCCCGCGCCCATATAATGGCTGAAATTGCTCGAAAAGAGCAGCGGGCCTCAGAGATGCTCAAAGATGCCAAGATAAACGCCGAGATAATCAAGCAGGAGGCGCAGGCTGAGCGTGAACGGCTGTTGGCAGAAGCACAACAGGAAATCGAAGCGCTCAAGGAGCAGGCTCAGCAGGCAGGCCGTCGAGAAGGCTATGAGGCTGGCCATGACGAAGGGGAGCAAAAAGTCCGCGAAGAGATGGCCGAAATCATTCGCCAGGCAAATGCCAAGGCTGAAAAAACCCTGTCGGATGCGCATAAAGCTTCGCGGGATTATGTACAGCAGGCAGAACAGGATATAATTACCATTGCCATGAGTGTGGTCGATAAGGTACTGCCACAGCATTTTATCGATGTACCGCAGGTCGTTCTGCCCATGGTGAAGGATGCCATTCTCAAAGTTAAAAATCAAAAGGAGCTTATCGTTCACGTTCCACCGGATAGTTATGATTTGGTGTTAATGGCCCGTGAGGAGTTCCGGACGATTTTGACTTATGGTGATGCTGTGCTGACCGTTACGTCGGATGAAAGCTTGAAACCAGGTGATTGCCTTATCGAGACGCCAAATGGCAGTGTCGATGCTCGCCTGGCAACAAGGATAGAACTTTTGAAACAAGCGGTACGGGATGTAATGCTATGAGTGAAGAGAGCGGCAAGAGCTTCCAATTAAATATTACCAAATTCACCGAGGCGGTAAGAAACTGTCCCTCTATGAAACTTACGGGGAAGGTTACCCAGGTTATTGGACTGGTTATTGAGTCGCAAGGCCCGACAGTCAGTGTTGGTGAGCTTTGTTATGTTCATTCGCGGCTGGCAGATGTGGCCCCTATTCCCGCAGAGGTAGTTGGCTTCCGGGAAGGTTATGTTATGTTGATGCCCGTCGGTGAAATGCAGGGGATTGGGCCTGGATGTGAAGTGGTATCGGCTCAGAAGATGCTAAATGTCAAGGTAGGTCCGGAGCTCTTGGGAAGAGTGCTGGATGGTTTGGGAAATCCCATGGACGACAAGGGACCGTTGCTCTGCCGGGAGGAATATCCTCTGCAGGCAGACCCACCGGCACCCCTTAGCCGGCCCCGCATTCACGAGAATCTTTATGTGGGTGTCCGGGCCATTGATGGCTTGATAACAATGGGGGAAGGACAGCGAATTGGCATTATGGCTGGTTCCGGTGTCGGCAAATCCACGTTGTTATCCATGATAGCCCGCAACACCGAGGCGGATATCAGTGTTATCGCCTTGGTGGGGGAGCGTGGTCGCGAGGTTCGAGATTTCATTGAACGTGACCTGGGCGAAGAGGGCATGAAGCGGTCGGTAGTGGTAGTAGCTACCTCAGACCAGCCAGCCCTGGTACGCATCAAAGGGGCTATGACGGCCACGGCTATTGCTGAATACTTCCGCGATCAGGGTCGGAAGGTCATTTTGATGATGGACTCGGTAACGCGTTTTGCCATGGCTCAGCGTGAAGTAGGACTTACCATTGGTGAGCCGCCGGCTACCCGTGGTTATACGCCGTCGGTATTTGCCATGCTGCCGCGGCTCTTGGAACGGGCTGGCACCAGTGAGCGTGGCTCCATTACAGGAATCTATACGGTTCTGGTTGATGGTGATGATATGAATGAACCGATTGCCGATGCAGTTCGAAGCATTTTGGATGGTCATATCGTTTTGAGCCGCAATATTGCCGCTCAGAATCATTTCCCGGCCATTGATATCATGCCCAGCGTCAGCCGTGTCATGAATGAAGTGGTATCACCGGAACATTTGAAGGCTGCTCAGCAGATGCGGCAGCTGATGGCAGTTTATCGCGACGCGGAAGATTTGATTCACATTGGTGCGTATGTTAAAGGATCCAGTGCGAAGATTGATGAAGCGATTGCCAAAATCGATTCCATTAACGATTTTCTATGTCAGGGAATCTTTGAAGTAGACTCGTATGAGGATACCGAGAATAAGCTGATAGGAATATCCGGGTGAGATGAATGAAGAAGTTCAAATTCCAACTGGAAACGCTGCTGAAAGTCACCCGCATGAAAAAAGAAGATGCGGAAGTTGCCTTTGCAGAAGCATCCCGAAAAGTTGAAGAGGCCCGTGGGGCGTTGGATGGACTATTGAAGGAAATGCAGCAGGGGCAGCAAGAATATGAGGCGCTATCCACGGAGGGCACGAAAGTGACCGTGGGACGACTGATGACCTTTAACAGTTTTTTTGCCTGGAAGCGTGAGCAGATTGAAATGCAGCAGGGAATCCTTCTGCAGATGCGAAACGAGCGGCAGAAGAAACTGAAGGAACTCATGGACGTCATGAGTTATCTGAAGAGCATTGAGCAGTTGAAGGAGAAACGGCTTCAGGAATACAAGGAAGAAGCAATGCAGGAGGAGCAGAAAATGCTCGATGAGATTGGCCTGCAGTTGACCATGAGAAGGAAAGCGGGGGAAGCTTTATGATAAACTTATCAGGGGTAAGAGCGGTACAAGCCCGGATTGCACAACTCCAGGAACGATTCGGAATGCCAAGAGGGGTTCCAGGGATGGATTTTCAGAATACCCTCAAGAAGGAGATTCAGAAGACTGAGCAGGCGGATAAGGCGCAGACAGCTTCAACGGCAGTTATACCGGCCAAGAAAAATCAGGCTGTGCCCTCCTATTCCCCCATAACATCCAGTGGCAAGGCACGGAATTATGTTTCGTCGTCGTCGAAGAATTCCTACCCATCTTATTCGGTAAACCAGAGTCTTCCCTTGGCGGATCAGAGCTTGTCGACGCTGATTGATGAGGCAGCGCGCAAGTATAATGTGGACCCGAAATTGGTGGCTGCGGTGGCAGAAGTTGAATCTGGCGGTAATCAAGATGAAACCTCTTCGGCTGGGGCAATTGGTGTTATGCAGCTTATGCCGGATACGGCAGCTGCATTGGGGGTCAACCCATACGACAAGAAATCCAACATTGAGGGCGGTGCCAAGTACCTCCGTCAGATGCTGGATACCTTTGATGGGGATATCCGCAAGGCAGTAGCTGCCTATAATGCTGGGCCAAACGCTGTAAAGAACTATGGTGGGATTCCTCCATACCGCGAGACACAGAATTACGTTAACAAGGTGCTGGATATCTATCGTTAATCGCGAATGGATGAACAGTGGAATTATAGATAAAGGCAGGTAATATAATGGCAGATGAACAGCCAAAGAAAAAAGGAAAGAAAATAGCAAAGCTGCTGCTGATGCTCTTCCTGTTGCTGGTACTTATTATCGGTGGCTTTGTTCTGGGCATCTATCTGCGGCTATTTGATACGCAGGAAGCCAATGAAAAACTTGGCCTTTACAAATTACCAGTAATCGGTCAGTATTTTGTAAAACCGGCTCCTTCTCAAAATGAGATGGAAAATACGCCGGTGGAAGATGTCAAGCCCAATAAGGATGATAAGAAACAGTCCAAGAAGATAACGATTTCTAAGAAGGAAATCGAGAAGCAGATGAAAGAGCGCGAGGCAGCTGAAAAAAAACGCGTATCCAAACTAGCGCGGTTGTATAACGAAATGAAGCCGCGTGATGCTGCTGAGGCGATGGATGCCCTGGATGACGATCTTTGCATTGCGATTCTTCAGCGTATGGATGAGGGCAATGCTGCCAAGGTGATGGCAGAATTTGAAGCATCCAAAACAGCCCGCCTGACGCAAATTATGTATGAGGGCACTCAGAAGAAAATGAGTACGGAAGAGGACGTTCGCAAGATGCTAGAAGAACAGCAGAACAAAGCGAACAGTGAAAATTCCGAGGGAAATAATCCATAAATAGTTATCCTTCCTTGTATAAGGAAGGATTTTTTTTGTTTATAGCGAAATTTAATTTAAGAGATTGCAGATTCTCAACGATAGATACTATGTAAGGAGGTGAAATGTGTGGAGACAAAGAATTTGATGGCCGTTGTGCCTCAGGCAGCACCTAATGTATCGGGAAAGAAGAGCACCTTGGCTGCAGATAAAGATGCCAACCAGGATTCCTTCGGTGAGGCATTGGAAAAAATCGACAAGGACGTTCAGAATGCTATAACCAAGGCAGTCGTTGATAATTCCCAGGAAAGCGCAGCAGATAATGGCGATGTCATGGATGAAGCGCCAAAAGATCCGCTGGCAGCAGTGATTGCGGCAAGTCAGCAGTTGGCAGCTATAACGCCAGAACAGGGAGAGCTGGCGATGCCACAGTCGGATATGCCGGTAGTGGAGCTGGACTTTTCAGAAGAAGCGCAGGCGGAACTGGTGGCCCCAGTACAGAAGCAGGCGCCGAAGGCAGTGGAGCTGCAGAGTCTTATCCCGCAGTCAGAAGAAGAGGGGCTTAAAAATCGGGACTTTTTGGCAATGCTGTCGGGACAGCAGCTGAAAAGCAAACCGGCTCCGCAAGGGGGCGCCGATAACGCTGGCAACGCACCCGTTCAGCCAATGCAGCCGACAACCAATTTGGAGGCACAACTCCTTAGTGTTAAGCAGGGAGGACAACAGCCGTTAAACTTGCCGAACCAAGCTTCCGTTTTGGAAAACTTGACGGGACAGCCGAATTTGCAGGAAGCAGCTGCTGAGAATCTGGCAGTTGGTGACCTGCGTGCGCCGCAACAGGTGCTGGCAGTATCACAGCTAGCCACCGCCGAAAAGGATTCCCAGCCGATATCGAAACTCCTTCCGGATGTGACCGTTTCGGTGGAGAATGAAGCAGTTCCGGCACCGATCCACATGGATGCCAAACAGGCTATGATGCAGCAGGGAGAGCAGAACCCGCAAAATCAGCAGGGAAAACAGCAGGAAGCTGTTGAGATAAATGTAGCTAATAGTGGCAAGATGGTTCAGCAGCTGGCTGAAGAGGCAGTGGGAGATAAGCCTCAGGCGCAAACTGCTGCCAATGGGAATACTCAGACGGTTAGCCCCTTCCAGCAGCAGTTGCAGGAAACCCTTACGGGGACGGCAGCGCCGGCTGACGTACAGAAAGTACAGCAGCCCCAGGCAGACTTTGACATTCCTCGACAGATTGTTGACCAGGCCCGCTTGATTCGCCGAGCAGCGGATACGCAAATGGTAATCAAGCTGAATCCGGAACATCTGGGCGAACTTACGCTGAAGGTTTCGGTTACCCAGAATGGTTCCGTTAATGCATCTTTCCACAGCGATAATGCACAAGTTCGTGCAGTCATCGAAAATTCCCTTGTTCAGCTCCGTCAGGAGTTAAACAATCAGGGACTTAAAGTGGACAGTGTGGAAGTTTATGCTGGTCTGGCTGATGGACAGCTTCCACAAGACCAGGGACAGCAGGCTTGGCAGAATCAGCAGGGAAATCATAGCGGCAATGTTCGAATCCTTTCCATGGATGCAGAGGATTATGCCGATGAGGCGGATAACCTTTCGGCAGCAGCTATTCAGGGAGCTGCTGCAAACGCTACGGATGGCGTAGATTATCGCATTTAAAGATAGGAAGTGAAATAACTATGTCAAACGTACTCAACACCGTTACTAAGGGTGGCGTAACCATGACGGCTGAGGCCTATGAGGCATCCCAGGCTGCCAATAAAACGGATAATTCCGCCTTGGGAAAAGATGCATTTCTGCAGCTGTTGGTTACCCAGATGAAATATCAGGACCCGCTCGATCCGCAGGATAACGGCGAGTACCTTGCCCAATTGGCGCAGTTCTCGGCATTGGAGCAGATGACCAATGTATCGGATGGACTCAAGAATGTGTCGGATTTGGTTAGCAACATTGACACATCGGTTCTCGTCGGTCAGCTCAGCAGCATGATTGGTAAGGATGTTCAGTGGGCAGTCACTACGACTACTACGGACGCCGATGGCAAAGAGACGAAGACTACCACAAAGCTTGAGGGTAAGGTTTCCGGCGTAAGCATTTCGGATGGTTCGCCGACTGTCATTGCCAAGAGCGGTGACAAGATTTATAAGGTTGCTATCGGGGATATCACCCGCATTGGTGAAGGTATCCAGGATAGCAAATAATTCAAGGCGTTTTGAATGGGAGGAATCGGACAATGGCTGATTCAAGGATATACTTCAACACGCAGCCTATCCTCTCCCTAAATCCAATAACGGCCGGCAAGCAGAAGATTCAGCATGGTAGTGGAAATATCACCTTTGGGGATATTCTCAGTGAGGCCCAAAAGAAGGTGAGTTTTTCCCACCATGCCTGGAATCGGCTGCAGGAACGGAATATCAATCTCAGTGATACAGATTTAGAAAAACTTGATAACACCGTCGACAAACTGGCTCAAAAGGGAGCACGGGAATCGCTCGTCTATATGAAAGATGTGGCACTGGTGGTCAGTGTGACGAACCGGACCGTGATAACAGCCATGGATGGCACGCGTGGAAATGAAAATATAATAACGAATATTGATAGTGCAGCAATTCTTTGAAGTTGGACCTAACGGAGACTTCAGGCAGCCGAATGACAGACGCTGCCTAGGATTGCATTATCAATGAATGACGATGACTTTCAATGTAAGGAAAGGAAGTAATTCATTATGATGCGTTCGCTTTTTTCCGGTGTATCCGGACTTAAATCTCATCAGACCCGTATGGATACCATCGGCAATAATATTGCCAATGTAAATACGACTGGCTTCAAATCCAGTCGTACCACCTTTGCTGATACCCTGTCGCAGACGATGACAGGAGCCTCTTCGCCAAATGGTAATCTTGGTGGTACGAACCCGAAGCAGATTGGACTTGGTACTGGTGTGGCATCTATTGACATGATTTTTACGGATGGTTCGGTACAGTCCACCGGTAAGAATACGGACCTGTGCCTTTCGGGCAATGGCCTCTTTGTGGTAAATAATGGCAACCAGCGTTACTATACGCGTGATGGCGCTTTTGAATTCGATGCAGAAGGCAACTACGTTCTGCCAGGTTCTGGCTTGTTTGTACAGGGCTGGATGGGCGAAAATGGTACCATCAATACTTCCGGTGCAGCTGGCAATATCCAGATTGCTGCCGGCAAGAGCATGGCGGCAGCTGCTTCTAGTATTGCTACGTATGCCAATAACCTTAATGCAGCAGCTTTAACCATTAAATCGATTAGTGGTGGAGAAAACAAAACTACGGGAACGACGGAATATACGACGGCTTCGCAGGGAAGTGTCACGGCAACGGACGAGGGGCCTGTTTCCTTAGAGACGGCAGACGGAAGCAATCCGGTTGATTTGAAGTCGGGTTCGTACATTGTCGGTGGCAATTATAAGAAGAATTATACGACGGCTGCCGATGGCGCAGCTACAGTAGCTGCGGGCAACACGGTCACATTGACATTGAGTGATGGTTCGACCGTGACTCCTTCATCTGGTTCGTTTACAGTTGGTGATTCTTATGGCACGGCAACGCCGGCACCCACCATTACATCGATGAGTCTGGAGACTGCTATCACGAAAATCAGTAAGACGTATGTGAAGGATTCTACCGCATCTTCTGGCAACCCAGTTACCCTTACGATGAGTGATGGCTCGAAGGTTACCGAAACCTCTGGAAAGTATGCGGTAGGCAACAGCCTGCCGGTGACGACGACTCTGACGGCTTATGATACGCTGGGCAATGCACACAGCATTCCGGTTTACTTTACCAAGACGAAAACTGACAGCACCACAGGCAACCAGTGGACCGTATCGGTGGCAACGGATGGTTCGGGTAAAGCTACGATTAAAGAAGAGGATGGCAGTGAAACGGTTATCACCATGCCGGATACGATCCTTCAGTTTACTACAGATGGCAAGTTGGATAGTGGTTCTAGCAGTGTCGACCTGACGCTGCAGAATGGTGCCCAGGCTTCCCAGAGCATTACGCTGGTTATGGATTCCCTTACCCAGTATGCTGGTAACAGCACGATCAATGGCAAGGCTAACGGTAATGCTGCCGGTACGCTTTCCAGTGTTTCGGTTGACAGCTCGGGTATCATCACGGGTACCTATACCAATGGTGTCAAGCAGGCTGAGGCACAGGTAGCTATCGCTCAGTTCACGAATGCTTCGGGCTTGCTCAAAACTGGCAATAGCTTGTATCAGGAGTCCAACAACTCTGGTACGGCTAACATCAAGACGGCTGCTGACTTAGGTGTAACGATTACGCCGTCGGCACTGGAAATGTCCAACGTCGATATCGCCAACGAATTCTCGGATATGATTGTTACCCAGCGCGGGTTCCAGTCCAATTCCAAGATTATCACGGTGGGCGATGAGATGCTTGAGACCATGATTAATATGAAACGCTGATAACGAAGTGATTTAGAAAAAGGCTGATGTATGAAAATACATCGGCCTTTGTTCATTGATTAGTGTTTGCTGAAAAATATTGCAGGATTTTTAGAGAAAGAGAAAAAAATAAAAGGGAAAATAGGAATGAATGACGAATTTTAAGAGAATGAAGATGTATTGCAGAAAGGCAAGGAGATGGATCATTCATGATTAAACTCACAAAATTTAATTCCCGTACAAATAAAAAAGGAGAATTTGTACTGAACGCCGAAATAATAGAGACAATAGAGGAAACGCCTGATACTGTTGTCACTTTGACAAACGGCAAAAAGTTCATCGTTGATGAGCCGATGGATGAAATCGTGCGTAGAGTTATGAAGTATCGCCGTGCCTTGCATCAATTTTGATGTAGACAAATTATAAACTCTTGGTATAATGAGAAAGTAGCTTTTTATGGGAGGAGTATCAGATGGCAGACGAACAGAAGGAAACAGAAGCTGCGCCAGAAGAAAAGAAGAAAAAATCACCGATTATCTTAGTGGTAATTCTGGTTCTGGTTGGTCTTGTGCTGGCAGCAGGTATCTCGTTTGTTATTACTACAAAGATGATGAAGGATACTGCCACGGAGTCAGTCAGTGAGCATCATGACCCGGGGGTTTTCATCAAACTGGGAGATGCAAAAGAGGGAATCATGGTCAACGTAGGTGGCCAGAAAGCAGGTAAGTTCTTAAAGGCAGGTATCGTCCTTGAGATGAACCCTGGCAAGAAGGATAATATTCTTGAAGGAAAGCTCCAGCCGATGGCTGAGACGAAAATCCTTGATACTACGATGCAAATCCTTAGAAGCGCCAAACTCGATGAGTTTGATGCGAATAAACAGGACGAGCTTAAAAAGAAAATCAAAGATGAACTCAATACGAAGCTCGGCGCAGGTTCGGTCTACGATGTATATATCACAAGCTTCCTGCTCCAGTAAGACGAGAAAAGTATAGCAGGAAGGAGGACGAAGGTTGGCAGATGACGTACTATCCCAATCTGAGATAGATAAACTGCTTTCAGCACTGTCAGACGGAACAGTATCCGCAGAAGAAGTCAAAGCAGACGAAGAACAAAAGAAAATAAAGACCTATGATTTCAAGCGGCCGGACAAGTTCTCCAAGGATCAGATTCGAACCTTGTTCATGCTTCACGAGAGTTTTTCCAGATTACTGAATACCTATTTGTCTACGCACCTGCGTACTTTGGTAAATGTTGAGGTAGCGTCGGTCGAACAGCTCACCTATCAGGAGTTCGTTCAATCCCTGGCAAATCCATCGGTTATCAGCATTCTGGCGGTTCCGCCGCTAAAGGGAAATATCATCCTGGAAGTCAATACGGAAATCGCTTTTGCCTTTATCGACCGTGTTTTCGGTGGTGAAGGCAAGACGGGAATAAAGCCTCGCGTCCTGACGGAAATTGAGGAAGTCGTTATGAAACGCTTCATCGACACCGCCATGGGGCATTTAAAGGAGGCCTGGTCCAATGTGGTGGAGTTCCGCCCAAGTTTGGAAGCAACAGAATCTAATCCTCAGTTTACCCAGATCGTGCCGCCAAGCGACATGGTCGTTATCGTCACGATTCAAATGAAGGTTGGCGATGTTGAGGGCATGATGAATATTTGTATTCCGTATCTGGTATTGGAACCGGTCATGTCCAAGTTGACCACAACCTTCTGGGTGGCCTCATCGGTATCCAAAGATGATGACCCGGAACAGGTCAAAATACTGCAGAAAAAGATTGAGCGCACCGAAGTGCCCTTTGTAGTCCAATTGGGCAGTGTCGACATCACAATAAATGAGTTCTTAACACTTGGATTTGGAGATGTCCTGCAAATGGATGCCAAGGTGGATGACAACTTACTCTGCATGGTGGGGCATAAGCCCAAATTCTACTGTCGACCGGGTACTTCCGGCAAGAAAATGGCAGTACAGATTACAAAAATAATTAACGAAGGAGATGAAGATACTGATGAGTGACGATATGATCTCGCAAGAGGAGATTGACGCCCTGCTGAACGGCGGCGCTATACCGGACGCAGGCGATGCAGCCCCCGCGGGAGAGTCGGAGGCAGCAGCTGAACCTGCCGCAGACAGTAGTTCATCTCAGCTCGATGATGTACTCACAGATGTCGAAAAGGATGCGTTAGGGGAAATCGGTAATATATCGATGGGGAGTGCTGCAACAACCCTTTCGGTATTACTGGGGCACAAGGTAAGCATCACGACGCCGACGGTGTCGGTTGCGACCATGAGCATCATTCAGGAGCAGTATCCAATGCCGTACCTCATTGTGGAGGTCGGATATACGATTGGTATAGATGGCAACAATGTTCTGGCCATTCAGGCACAGGATGCGGCTATCATCGCGGACCTCATGATGGGCGGCGATGGTACGAATCCCGATACGGAAATCAATGAAATCGCAATGAGCGCTGTTGGCGAGTCCATGAATCAGATGATGGGCACCGTCGCAACGTCGCTTTCTACGATGTTCAACAAGAAAATCGATATTTCCCCGCCAAAGGTAAATCTCATTGACTTTGGCAGTGAGGATAAGATTACGGAATTAGTAGGCAAAGATGAGCCGGTAGTTCGTACGTCTTTCCGCATGGAAGTCGATGGACTGATTGACAGCGAAATTATGCAAATCCTTCCGGTATCGGTGGCGAAGGAAATGGTTGAGTCGCTGACAAATGGTTCGGCAGAAGAAGAACCAGAGCCAGCTCCAGCACCAGCACCTGCGCCAGCGCCAGCTGCACCGGCTGCGGCTCCGGCACCTGCTCCGGCAGCACCAGCTGCGGCACCACCGCCGATGGCAGCAGCTCCAGCCGCTGGTTATGGCATGGCAATGCAGCCGCATGTGGCAACCAATGTCCCAGTACAGTCGGCACAGTTCACGCCGCTTAATATGCAGCCTGTTCAGGTAAATGACGCTAATATCGGCTTAATCCTGGATGTGCCGCTTTCCGTAACAGTAGAGCTGGGACGCACGAAAAAATCAATCAAAGAGATTCTCGAGCTTACGAACGGTTCAATCGTAGAACTCGAGAAATTGGCTGGCGAGCCAGTGGACATTCAAGTCAACGGTAAATTCCTGGCGAAGGGCGAAGTTGTTGTCATCGACGAGAACTTTGGTGTTCGTATTACCGAGATAGCAAGTCCGGCAGAGCGAGCTGCAAAACTTCAGTAATCTGTTGAGGAGCTGAAGCTAGGCCAAGAGGTGCTCTTGCCTACCAATGGACTTTCTTATATAATTAAGTTAAAGTTGAACCAAGTCGAATGATTTCTTTAAAGATGAGGAGAGATGAAACATGGCAGTACGAGTTTTGGTCGTTGACGATGCGGCATTCATGAGAATGATGGTTAAGGACATTCTCTCGAAGAATGGCTATGAAGTTGTTGGCGAGGCAGAGAATGGGATGAAAGCACTGGAGAAGTATCAGGAGCTTAAACCAGATCTTGTTACCATGGATATTACGATGCCGGAGATGGATGGCATCAGTGCCGTTAAAGAGATTAAAAAAGTTGACCCGAATGCCAAGATCGTTATGTGCAGTGCTATGGGCCAGCAGGCAATGGTTATTGAAGCAATTCAGGCCGGTGCCCGTGACTTTATCGTTAAGCCCTTCCAGGCAGATCGTGTTCTGGAGGCTGTCCGTAAAGCAGTAGGCTAATGGAGAGAAAATATATTCTATTGGCGTGTGTCGTAGGGATACTGGTTACTCTGTTCACGATGGATCCTGCCCTGGCTGCGGAAGAAGTAGCCAAGGGCGGGTATCTGTCTGGATATGAGAATACCGACCCTAAGCCATCGTCGATTTCCTGGTGGTCGACAATTGCTTATTTGGTCAGCCTTTTTGCCATATTTATTTTTGTGGTGGGGCTGGCTTATTTTGCTGCTCGTTTTCTCGGTGGGCATTTTGCCCAGCAGAAAATGGGGTATGGCGGGAAAATTTTATCCCA
Source organism: Selenomonas sp. WCT3 (assembly GCA_900100835.1). Taxonomy (GTDB): domain Bacteria; phylum Bacillota; class Negativicutes; order Selenomonadales; family Selenomonadaceae; genus Selenomonas_A; species Selenomonas_A ruminantium_E. The sequence goes on from FNCM01000004.1 coordinate 180,238, forward strand.
TTTGCCATTGGGGCCGAATCGCTCCGTTTGCATTATGGAGATGGCCGGCCGTGTGTTCATGCTGGGGGTTACGGAACATTCGATAACGCTCTTGACCGAAATTACCGACATGGATGAGATTGACCGCCTTCATCGTGAGGAGCAGAACGGCCTGAAGGTTCCCGAGATGTTTTCCCAGCAATTTGGTGCCCTTTCGGATTTTGTCCAGAAGGTTCCACCGATTTTCCGCAAGTAACGGTATGGTTGATTCTGAATGTATGAAAAGAAACGAGAAGGGGTTGTAGGCGCTTGAAACGTCGGGATGTTCTTATCCTGTTGGGGGGCTTGTTCCTCCTGCTATTTATGACCAATGACGCTTTGGCAGCGCCTTTGATTCCTGCAGTCAATGTGGATGTGGGATCGTCGAATAAACCGCAGGATGTCGCTGTGACGCTGCAGGTTATGGCACTGCTGACGATATTGACACTTGCGCCAGGAATCCTCATTATGACGACCTCCTTTGTGCGAATTGTCGTCGTTATTGGGTTTTTGCGCAATGCACTGTCAACACAGAATGTGCCGCCTAATCAGGTGGTAATTGCTTTGTCATTGTTTTTGACCTTTTATATCATGGCTCCTTATTGGGGGCAGGCAAATGAAAATGGACTCCAACCTTATATGGCTGGGCAGATTACCCAGGAAGAGGCGTTGGACAATGTGGCGGCGCCAATCCGCGAGTTCATGTTTAAGCAGACACGTGAATCGGACTTAGCGCTGTTTGTCAATTTATCCGATGCCGAGCGCCCCGATGGGCCGGAAGATGTTTCAACGTTTACGTTGATTCCGGCTTTTATCATCAGTGAGCTAAAGACGGCATTTCAGATTGGCTTTATGATTTATGTGCCCTTTATCGTCATCGATATGATTGTAGCAAGTACCTTGATGTCTATGGGCATGATGATGCTGCCACCAGTTATGATATCGCTGCCGTTTAAGATTTTGCTGTTTGTCATGGTGGATGGCTGGCATTTATTGATTAAGTCTCTTATTGTCAGCTTTAAGTAGCTGAGGAGATGCATGAGGAGGTTTGTTGCAATGTCGGGAGATCTGGTGGTCCAGCTTGGACAGGAGGCCTTGTTTATCGTTATGCTGGTTTCCGCACCTATGCTTGGACTAGGCTTGATTGTTGGTCTCTTGGTCAGTGTGTTTCAGGCAACGACTTCCATTCAGGAGCAGACGCTGGCCTTTATCCCCAAAATCATTGCTGTTTTTGTGGCTATCTTGATATTTGGCCCGTGGATGCTTCGTATTATGGTGGAATACTTGACGAATGTTTTGGTCAATTTGCCATCCTATATTGGCTGAAGGAGTGAATAATGGATTTCTATGATCTTTTAGAGGGGCATGCAGCGGTTTTTATGCTTCTGATGACCCGGGTCAGCGGGATATTCGTTATTTCTCCGTTCTTTGGCAGCCTGAATATCCCTGTGTATTTTCGTGCCGCAGCATCTTTGGCCTTTGCTATTGTACTGTTTCCGGTAATCGACAATTTTTCGGATATTCATGCACCAGCATCAATATGGGCCTATTCCTTTGCGGTTTTATCCGAGCTGTTTATCGGCTGGCTTATTGGTTTTGTGGCTTATATTTCCTTTGCGGCCATTACGATGGCCGGTAAGGTAATGGATATGCAGGTCGGTTTTGCCATTGTAAATGTAATGGATCCAACTTCCGGTCAGCAGATGCCGCTTATCGGAAGTTTTCTTTATAATTTAACCGTCATTGTGTTCTTGGTGGTAAATGGGCATCATATGCTTATTGATGCCTTGTTTGAGAGTTTTAAGATGGTTCCGCTGCTATCCATGGAACCATCCTTATCCTTGCCGTTGATTATTGCGAATTTCACTACTGGCATATTCCTGACGGGCATGAAGATTGCCATGCCCGTGACCTTTGCGATTTTGCTGACAAATGTCGGGCTGGGTATTTTGGCCCGCACGATGCCGCAGATGAACATTTTTGTCGTCGGTATTCCGATGCAGCTTACTGTTGGTATTCTTATTTTATCGATGGTACTGCCATTTTATGTGTTATTCCTGGATGTGCTGTTCAATGAAATGTATGGAAATATCACAATTGCATTACAGGCATTACAATAGAAGTTCCTTCGTATTTGACCTTCAGCGCTTTGCTGGCGATAAGACTGAGGAACCGACTTCTAAGAAGCGGGCAGACGCGAAGAAAAAGGGCCAAGTCGGTCGAAGTACCGAACTCAATACCGCCTTTGTCCTTTTGGTGGGATTTTTCGTCATCAAGGTATTATGGGAACATATTTACCATGCGATTGCCGCCTATACGACCTATGTGTTTACGCATCCCAATCAGCCGGTAGATACGGAAAATATCGTTCGTATATTCATCGGCATCATTGAGTTGATGGCGCAAACGGCTTTGCCCATTATGTTTGCGATTCTGCTGGTCGGTCTGGCAGTCAATGTCTTCCAGGTCGGGCTGAATTTCAATACGGAATCCATAGGCTTCAAGCCGGATAAACTCAATCCCATCAATGGCTTTGGCCGTATTTTTTCTAAGCGTTCCTTGGTTGAGCTGGTCAAATCCTTGTTCAAGATTGCCATTATCGGTTACTTTTTGGTTCGCTTTTTATCCGAACAGCTGCTGGCTATGCCTCAGTTTATTTACTTTGACTTAGCCACCAGTCTGGGACAGGTGGCCAACATTGTCTTTAAGATGGCGTTTCAGGTTATTGGCGTTATCATTGTTCTTGGTATTTTGGATTACGGTTATCAGAAATGGCAGACAACCCAGGACCTCAAAATGACCAAGCAGGAAGTAAAAGATGAAATGAAGCAGACCGAAGGTGACCCGCAGATTAAGGGTAAGATAAAGCAAAAACAGCGTCAGATGGCCATGAGCCGCATGATGCAAGAGGTTCCCAAGGCAGATGTCATTGTCACCAACCCGACTCACTTCGCGGTAGCTTTACAATATCAGAAAGGCATGATTGCTCCGATTATTGTAGCAAAGGGACAAGACCTGGTGGCGAAGCGCATCAAGGAAATTGCCCGGGATGCTAAGGTACCCATTGTGGAAAATCGCCCGTTGGCTCGTGCCCTCTATGCAGGCGCTGAAGTGGGGGATATGGTTCCTTCGGAGCTTTATCAAGCGGTGGCCGAAGTGCTGGCGTATGTATACCGCTTGAAACACCGCCGCCGGGCGTAAACGGATACCATTTGTTTTTAGTTGATTAGATATAAGGAGAGTCGTTTATGGCTGCACCACAGGCAGCTGCCCCTTCCAATGTTTTTGGACAGGGCAGTTTTATTCAAAAATACAGTGACGTAATGATTGCGGTGGCTATCATTACGATCGTTGTCATGATGATTATTCCGCTGCCGACGCTGCTGCTGGATATGTTGATTTGCTTGAACATCACCATTGCGTTACTACTGGTGATGGCAGTTATTTATAACAAGGAAGCATTGGACTTATCGATATTCCCATCCTTGTTGCTTATTACGACATTATTCCGGTTGGCACTCAACATTTCTTCTACGCGACTTATCCTGTTGGATGGTTATGCCGGTGAGGTTATTACGGCGTTTGGTAATTTCGTCGTCGGTGGTAATCCAGTTGTCGGTTTTATCATGTTCGTCATCCTGGTTGCCATCAACTTTATCGTTATCACGAAGGGTTCTGAGCGTGTCGCAGAGGTATCCGCACGCTTCACCCTCGATGCTATGCCCGGTAAGCAGATGTCTATCGATGCTGACCTCAATCAGGGGGCCATCACCGATGCCGAGGCGAAGATTCGCCGCGAAAAGATTCAGCATGAGGCTGATTTCTTTGGTGCCATGGATGGTGCTTCAAAGTTTGTAAAAGGTGATGCCATTGCGGCAATTCTCATCATGTTCATCAATATCGCTGGTGGTTTTATCATCGGTATGATGCAGCGTAATCTGGATGCTGCCCAGGCATTGCAGACTTATACCCTGCTGACCGTTGGTGAGGGCCTGGTAAGCCAGATTCCAGCCCTGCTCATTTCGACTGCAACGGGCCTTATCGTTACGCGCGCAGGTGCTGAAGGCAACATCGGCAGCGACATGGTGGGGCAGCTGTTTCGCAATGACCGTATCTTTTTCATCTTGACGGGCGTTTTGCTGTTCTTTGCGATTATCCCTGGTTTACCGGGAATCCCGTTTTTGTCCTTGTCGATTGCCTGCCTCTTTATTGGTCGACTCCTGCGGCAGGGAACCGAGGTAAAGGCGGAAACCCAGAAGGAAGAGAAGAAGGTACAGGAAAAGAAGAAGGCGACGACGCCGGAAAATATCGTTTCCCTTTTGCAGGTGGACCCAATGGAATTGGAAATTGGTTACTCGCTGATTCCCTTGGTTGATACCGGGCAGGGCGGTGACTTGCTTGACCGTATCGTTATGATTCGTCGGCAATGTGCTCTGGAACTCGGTCTCGTGGTGCCGACGATTCGCATTCGCGATAACATTCAGATTAAACCGAATGCCTATATCATCAAGCTCAAGGGCATTGAAATTGCCAAGGGTGAGCTGATGCTGGACCATTATTTGGCTATGAACTCCGGCACCGTATTTGAAGAGGTTCCGGGCATCGAGACGACGGAACCAGCCTTTGGCCTGCCAGCACTCTGGATTCCCGAGAATGAACGCGAACAGGCGGAGCTCAATGGTTACACGGTAGTCGATGCCGTATCGGTTTTGGCAACCCATCTGACAGAGGTCATCAAGCAACATGCCGATGAAATCCTGGGACGTCAGGAAACCCAGAACCTTGTGGACAATCTCAAGAAGACCAATCAGGCCCTGGTGGACGAAGTCGTTCCAGACCTCATGAGTGTGGGCGAAATCCAGAAGGTATTGGCCAACTTGCTGCGTGAGCGCATCTCGATTCGCGATATGGCGACCATTCTTGAGGTGTTGTCCGATTATGCCCGGGCAACCAAAGATACGGAAATCCTTACGGAGTATGTTCGACATGCAATGGCGCGTCAGATTACCCAGCAAAATGTACAGAATGGCACGTTGCCTTGCATTACGCTGGATCCGGCTTTGGAAAACCGAATTGCTGGCGGCGTACAGCGCACAGACCATGGCTCCTATGTCAGCCTGGACCCGGATTCGTTGCAGAATCTTGTCAATGCACTCAACAACGAGCTGCCGAAACTTACCAATATGGGCTATCAGCCAATTGTGCTGACCAGTCCGGCAGTTCGTTTGTATTTCCGCAAATTGGTAGAGCGCTCTGTGCCGGGATTGATTGTATTGTCCCAGGCTGAGATTGAACAGAGTGTTGAAATTCAGATCCTTGGGGTGGTGAAGATCTAAGTGCAAATAAAAGTAGTCAAAGCACCAACAATGAAAGAAGCAATGCAACAGGTTAAAGAAGAACTTGGGCCTGATGCCGTCATACTCCATACCAAAAAATATCGGGAAGGCGGTTTCTTGGGATATCATAGCACGGAGGTCGTAGAAGTGACAGCAGCGATTGAAGACCAAGAGGATGCAGCTCTGAAAAAACGGGCAAAACGCAATGTGACAACGAAACAAAAGGCAGTCAATAGTGGAAGCACCTTGGATATTGTTTCTCCGGCAGCTCCGGTTATGCCGTCTTCGGTATTATCGCAATATAAGACGAATGGCACCGAAGTAGGAGTGAAGATGGCAGAATCGCCAATTCCTGCCCCGAACTTTCAGCATATTTCCCCAGTACAGCCGGTGCAGCCTGCTCAGGCTTTTCCCGCATCCGATTACGGTGCGGCCATGGGGGGATCGTCAGTTCATAAGATTGAGCAAAAGGATGAAGTACAAGATATGGCACAGTTTGGAATGGCTTCAACGACATCAAATCCGGAAGATACGGAAAAAATCCAGAAATTGGAAGATGAACTGGCCCAGATGAAGGCAATGCTGGCTCAGGTCATGGGGAAAGAACAGCCGAAGGGAAAGGTTTCCATCCAGGAAGCTCTGCGTCTTCAGGAAGTAGATGAGGACATCGTTAAAAATATGGCGGCGTCGGTTCCTGCTGGCGATACGCTTTTGGATCGATTGGATGCAAAGGCCCCCGATGTGTTGGCTGATTACCTGGGTAAGACCATGAATTTTTCCGAGGGAATTGCGCTGAATAAGCATGGGGTTCGCATTGTTGCCTTGATTGGTGCTACTGGTGTGGGAAAAACCACAACCCTGGCCAAAATTGCAGCGCGGTTTGTCTTAGAGAAAAATATCAAGGCGGCGCTGATTACGGCAGATACCTATCGTATTTCGGCTGTTGACCAGTTAAAGACTTATTCGGATATCATTGGTTTACCCTTGGAGATTGTCTATACCCCCGATGAACTTAAAGTAGCTATCCACAAACATCGGGATAAGGATTTGATTTTGATTGATACAGCTGGCCGGAGCCAGCACAACGATTATCAGATGAAGGAGCTGCAGGATTTCCTGGCAGTGAATTCCCATATCGAACGTCATCTGGTAATGAGTGCAACAACCAAAAATAGCGATGCCGCAGAAATTTTGGATAAATTCTCGGTTTGCAATCCAGACCGCGTTATTTTCACCAAGGCTGATGAAACCAGCAGCGTTGGTTTGATTCTTAATCTGCTGGCGGAAAAAGAGATTGCTTTGTCATTCCTGACAAATGGCCAGAGCGTGCCGGACGACATTGTTCCGGCAACGCCGCGAAAATTGGCTGAACTATTATTGAGGGAATAATATGGGAGATCAGGCTCAGAGTCTTCGCCAATTAGTTGGCGGAAAAACAGAATATAATATATCCCGTAAAAGCGATAATTTGAATCTGCAGTCTGGCAGCCTTTTGGGGGCAAGAGTCATTGCCGTGACCAGTGGTAAGGGCGGCGTTGGCAAGACAAATCTCACTGTGAACATGGCCATAGCTTTAGGCATGGCCGGTCAGCGGGTTTTGGTTCTTGATGCGGATTTGGGGATGGCCAATGTCGATGTCATTTTGGGCAGCCGGTCCAAAAAACATTTGCTGAATCTGCTGGAGGATGGTACCGAGCTTGAAGACGTCTTGATGTATGGACCCTATGGAGTCAATTATATTTCTGGTGGTTCAGGAATCGAGAAGGCGGCGGACTTTACCTATGAGGAACGCCAGCGGCTTATGCAAAAACTTTCCCGCTGTGGCCAATTGGCTGATATAATCTTGATTGATACGGGAGCAGGTCTTGGCAAAAATGTCATGGATTTCATCTTGGCTGCCGATGAGGTATTGCTGGTTACGACGCCGGAACCCACTGCTTTGACGGATGCTTATGCGGTTATGAAGGCCTACAGCATGTATGCTACCCAGCAAAATCTCCGTTTAGTCGTAAATCGTGTTTACGATGAAGCCGAAAGCCGTGAGGTAGTGGCGAAATTGCAGCAGACCTCCGAGCGGTTTTTGAATATGCCGATTGACTGCCTGGGATATATTTTTGAAGATACCGCGGTGATGCGTTCCGTGCGACGGCAGACTCCTTTTTTGGCGGCACAGCCAGGCAGCGTGGCTGCTCGTTGTATCCAGGCAATGGCAAACAGTGTCCTTTACGGAAGCAGAATGAAGGTAAAAAGAGGTTGGAAGGGATTTTTGCGACAAATTTTTGATTTTTCGCGTTAAACATGGAGGAACTTTACTATGGCGGGCGAATTAATAAAAGCAAGGGAAGTCTTAAAGATTGGCCAGCGCGTAGAGTTTTATGTCGAAGACAGTGAGGAACGCTATGCAAGCCGAATTGAAGAACTAACAGAAGATGAGCTTATCGTGGCAATGCCTATGAGTATCAAACGTGTGCCGATTATCCCACGGACTGGTGAGAAGCTCTATGCATTGGCGGTAGGGCGGCAATGCCGTTATCGCTTTTTCACTACCTTCCATAATACAGACCGCATGGATGCGCGGATTCCGGTATGGCATATTTCCTGGCCGGAACAGGTAGAGCGTTATCAAAATCGTGAGTTTGTCCGGGTGAAGGTAAATCTTTTAGTTGGGGTGCGGCTCATTGAGGGGGATGGCACGATTAAGCCGACTGTGACGGCAAAAATTGTCGATCTCAGTGGCAATGGCATTTGTTTTGCGCTGGACCACCCAGTGGTGCCAGGAACGAAGGCCGCTTTATCGCTAGAGGGCATTCCTGGCGTGGGACCGGTTGAACAAATGAGTTTGGTAGCTCGGTGCACGCCGATTTCCCGTGAGGACGGTACAACGGTCTATCATATCGGGGCATCTTTCCAACATCTTTCTCGTGAAGTGAGCAATAAGCTCGTTCACTATTTATTTGATGTTCAGCGGAAAAAAATCGCTAAGGGCATCAAAATGGATGACGAATGATGAACCACTAAATGGGGTGATCAGAATGATTCGTGTCTTAATTGCTGATGATTCAGCATTCATGCGCCAAGTCTTAGCCGATTTATTTCGGAAACAGCCGGATTTTGAGGTGCTGGGAACGGCAATGAACGGCAAGGAGGCAGTCAGCAAGGTAAAGCAGCTAAAACCGGATTTATTGACCTTGGATGTCAATATGCCGGTAATGGATGGGCTGGAGGCGTTGTCAATCATTATGGAAGAGTGCCCCATCCCAGTGGTTATGCTCAGCAGCCTGACGCAAAAGGGAACGGACGCGACCGTCCGGGCTTTGGGTTCAGGAGCTGTTGACTTTATCAGCAAAGCTGGAGGTTCGATTTCGCGAATCGACAGCATTGAGCAGGAAATCCTGCAAAAATGCCGTGCGGCTGCCAAGGCGCGCGTGCAGAAAACAGCTTTAGTTACCAAAAAGACAGATGGGGCAGCTGGGCATCCAGGTACCCCGGTAATGAAGCGGGTGGAGATGCCAAAGCGCCAAGGGCTGAAACTGGGAGGGACACCTTCTGCCGAGCCAGTAGCGCAGAAACCCGTTTTTGGCAGCAAGAGAAACAATCCCCTCTTGCAAGGCCGAAGCAGTGTACCAGCTTCTATTGGGAAACCTACTCCCATGGTGGTGGGAAACCTTGGGCGCTGCAATAAGCTGGTAGTGATTGGGACATCTACTGGTGGCCCGCAGGCACTACAAAATGTAATCACGCGGCTGCCGGGAAATCTTCCCTGTGGGGTCGTGATTGTCCAGCATATGCCAGCTGGATTTACCAAGGCATTGGCTGACCGGTTGGATTCAATTGCTCAGATTTCGGTTAAGGAAGCTGAGGATGGAGAGGAAATCCGGGCAGGTCATGTATATATTGCGCCGGGAGATTTTCATTTGCGGGTCAAGGACGATGGCGGGATACGTAGAATCAAGTTGAGTCAGGAAGCGCGTGTGGGAAATCATCGCCCAGCGGTAAATGTAATGTACGATTCGGTAGCACCGTTAGGCCGCAAGCTCATAGCGGTCATTATGACAGGTATGGGCTCGGATGGTTGTGAGGGCATGAAGAAAATCAAGGCTTCAGGAGGCTACAGTATCGCGCAGGACGAACCAACCTGTGTGGTCTATGGTATGCCCAAGGCGGTGGTTGACGCTGGACTGGCTGATGAGGTCCGCCCATTGCAGGATATTGCCGGGGCAATCGTCGAGGCTGTAAAGAGATAGAAAGGATATAGGGGGAATACAAATGGAAACAAATCAGTATATGGAAATGTTTTTGGATGAATCACATGAACATTTACAGTCTTTGAATGAAGGCTTGCTGAGTTTGGAAGAAAATTCAGAGGATGTATCAGTTGTCAATGATATTTTCCGTAATGCACATACGCTAAAAGGTATGTCGGCAACTATGGGATACAATAAAATTGCCGAACTTACCCATGAAATGGAAGATGTTCTTGATCTGATTCGCAAAGAGCAGTTAAAGCTGGATGAGGACATCATTGATACATTGTTTAAATGTTTGGATTCCCTGGAACAGATGATTAACAGCGTTGCGGATGGTGAATCGGAGGATGTTGTCGATGTTTCCGATTTGGTGGCAAAACTCAGTGCTATCTCCAAAGGAGAGCCAGCACCGGCAGCTGCATCAGCAGCACCGGCTGCCGCTGAAAAAACGGCAGCAGCGCCGAGTGCGGGAATTGAGCTAACCGACGTAGACCGCGACGTGCTGCGTCAGGCTAAGGAAGGTGGCTTGCTGGGGATTCATGTACAGGTTACCCTGTCGGAAACCTGCCTGTTGAAATCAGCACGCTCCTATATGGTTATGAATGCTCTCGATGAGCTCGGTGATGTAATCAAATCCGATCCGCCGGCAGAAGCTTTGGAACAGGAAAAATTTGATCATTCCTTTGATGTATTGGTGGTAACGGCTTCTGACACCAAGGCAGTTGAGGAAGCTTTGAGCAGCATTTCGGAAATTGACAAGCTGGTTGTTGAGCTCATTGATCCGGATGCACCAGCTGCAGCAAAACCAGCAGCTGAGGAGAAGAAGGCAGCTCCGGCGCCGGCTCCAGCAGCTGCACCAGCTGCTGCAAAAACGGCAGCAGCCAAGAAAGCACCGGCAAAACCGGCGGCACCGAAAAAAGCGCATCAGAGTCAGTCCGTTCGCGTTGATATCGACAAACTCGATACGCTGATGAACCTCATGGGTGAGCTGGTTATCAATAAAGTACGTCTGGAGCAGATTGGTCAGACTCATCGCTTGGCAGAACTTACGGAAACCTTGGAGCAGATGGACCGCGTAACCACGGACTTGCAGAACATCGTCATGAAGGTCCGCATGGTCCCGGTTAGTGCAGTCTTTAACCGTTTCCCGCGTATGGTACGCGATGTATCGAAGGAACTCAACAAAGAAATCAATCTTACCATCGAAGGTGAGGAGACAGAGCTTGACCGTACGGTTATCGACGAAATCGGCGATCCGATCATGCATTTGCTGCGCAACTCTCTTGACCATGGTGTTGAGCATCCGGATGAGCGTGAAGCCAAAGGCAAACCGCGTACTGGTGAGGTCGGACTCATTGCTCGTCATGAAGGTAACAACGTGGTTATCATGGTTACCGACGATGGTGCAGGTATTCCGGCTGAGAAGATTCGTAAAAAAGCAGTTGAGAAGGGCATGATTACCCAGGAAGAGGCTGACAAGCTTGATGATGCAGATGCAGTTCGCCTGATTTTCCTGCCAGGTTTCTCAACGGCAGAGCAAATTACGGATATTTCCGGCCGTGGCGTAGGGATGGACGTTGTTCGCAGCAAGATTGAATCCCTTTCGGGACATGTCGATGTTGAGACGAAGGTCGATGAAGGTTCGGTATTCAAGATTAAACTGCCGCTGACGCTGGCTATCATCCAGGCTATGCTGGTTAAAGTACAGGAAGAGATGTATGCAATTCCTCTTGGCTCGATTGATAGTACGATTAACATTCAGCCAGAGGATATTAAGACGGTAAGGAATAAGGAAGTTATCGTCCTGCGCGGGGAAATCATCCCAATTATCCGCATGGAAGAGACGTTGCAGGTACCGCACGTCAAGGATTCGGATGAAATTTTTGTCGTAGTTGTCCATGCCGGCGAGGCTAAAGCAGGTATTGTGGTTGACAATCTGATTGGACAGCAAGAAATCGTTATCAAGACGCTTGGCAACCTGTTTGCAGGTCTCAAGATGTTCTCCGGTGCGACGGTTCTCGGCGATGGCCGTGTGGCTTTGATCCTGGATGTCGCTACGATGATGCAGCAGTAAGAGGAGGTAGCTGAGATGGCAAATGAAGAGAATATGAATGAGATGGATGAAGGCAGACAGGTAGTAGCCTTCAAACTTCGCGATGAGGAGTATGGTGTAAGCATCCTGAATGTCCAGGAAATTCGTAACCTCACGGATATTACGCGCGTTCCCTTTTCCGCTGACTTCATCAAAGGTGTTATCAATCTCCGCGGCTCCGTGCTGCCGGTTATTGATTTGAAGAAACGCCTTGGCTTAGCGGAGACTCCCTATACGGATGATACGCGTATTGTAACCGTGAATATCGATGACCTTCATGTGGGAATGCTGGTAGATGCCGTAACGGAAGTTCTGACCATTGACAGTAAGCCGGTAGATACGAAAAAGGCAATCAATGACAAGAGCGGTTCTCGTTTCCTAAGTGGGATTGGCAATGTTGATGGCCGTCTGATTATCATGCTGAATCTAGAAGAGATTATTGGCAACGTTGGTGACGGCAAATAATTTGAGTATATCAGGGTAATAGGGCGTGCCTAGGCACGTCCCATTCCTGTAAAAAGAGGGGTCCAACTATGACAGATGAATTGAATCTTTCCGCGAACCAGCTTGACGCTCTGCGGGAAATCGGCAATGTTGGTGCCGGCAACTCAGCCACGGCTCTGTCGCAGGTAATCAATCGCCGGATTGACATGAATGTGCCGAAAGTGGCGTTGGTTCCGTTGGAAGCTGTACCAGATCTGGTTGGTGGACCGGATGCTGTAGTTGTTGGTATCTTTTTGCGTGTATACGGTAAAGCACCAAGCAACATCTTATTCCTGCTTCCACAGAAAAGTGCTTTCTATCTGGTTGACACGCTCATGGGCAAACCGCATGGCTCAACCACAAGTCTCGATTTTATGGATGAGTCTGCGCTCATGGAAATCGGCAACATTTTATCCGGTGCCTATCTGAATGCATTTTTCACGTTCACCAAGATTACCATGCTGCCGTCTATTCCCGCCTTGGCAATGGATATGGCAGGGGCAATCCTGAATGTTGTATTGGCTCAGTTGGGGCAGATGGGTGACCAGGCTCTGGTTATCGAGACGGAATTCCTTTCCGAGGACGATGGGATTAATGGTCAGTTCTTCCTGGTTCCGGATCCGGGTTCCCTGAATACGATTATTGACGCGGTGGGAGTTGAGTAAAATGGCAGATCTTATCCGAGTCGGCATGGCTGATTACAAAGTAGGCCAGGCGCCGTCCACAATCATCAGCTATGGTCTCGGCTCCTGTATCGGCATTTCTCTGTATGATCCACAGGCTAAAGTAGGGGGGCTTCTGCATATCATGCTGCCGGACAGCACACAAGCGCGTCCAACGGATAATCCGGCAAAGTTTGCAGACACGGGACTTCCGCTGATGCTCAAGGATGTATTGGCATTAGGAGCATCCCGTTCCCGTTTGGTAGCGAAAATTGCTGGTGGAGCGCAGATGTTTGCTTTTGCGAATGCTACGGATATCATGAGAGTTGGTGCACGCAATGCCGAAGCCGCCAAGAAAATCCTCAAGGATCTCAATATCCGGTTGATTGCTGAGGATACAGGAGGTACTTATGGACGCACGGTTTCCATCAATATGGAAGACGGTGTCTATAAGGTCAAGACCATTGATAAAGGTGAAAAAGAAATTTAATCATGTTTATGCAATTAGTAGGTGAAGCAGCTTGTTCAAATTAGGTATGTCGTTAGTTTTTGCATTTATTTCCGCTATGGTTATTGCTTTGGCGGGATTAGTCAGTGACGTACGCCTGATGACGGTGCTGCTACGCAGTCTGGTAGGCTTTCTGGTTGCTGGTGCCGTCGTCTGGTTGGTGGCTTTTGTTTTAGAAGCTAAAGAACTGGTAGGCTTTGATAAAAATCTGGAGCTCATGGAAAATCCGGAAGGAGAAGAACCAAAGAGTCCGGAGGAATACGAAGCTGAGGATGAAGCGGCGGCAGCAGAGGCAGCAGAGGCAGAAGCCCCGTCGGCGGAAATGCAAACAAGTGATGAAGATAATGCGGATTTTCAGCCGCTGACATCAAATAACCTCAAACATATGGAGGCGCCATCGGATAATTGATGGCGCAGCTCCTGTTCTCAATCAATAAACATCGAATCGGAATTACTTAGGATGGGAGGAGGTCGTTCCAATGGATTCTAGGGGACAGAACCAAGATGAAAATTTGGCCGATATTACTTCCCTTTGGCATAGTTATTTGGACAATAAATCAATCGAGCTTCGCAACCAGTTGGCAGAGCATTATCTTCCACTGGTAAAGATGGTGGCAGGGCGTCTGGCAATCAGTCTTCCGTCCCATGTGGATCGGGACGATTTGCTATCAAGTGGATTTTTTGGTTTGCTTGATGCAATCGACCGTTATGACATGGAGCGGAAAAACAAGTTTGAGACCTACGCTGGTGTTCGAATCCGGGGCGCGATGCTCGATTATTTGCGGTCCAAGGATTGGCTGCCGGTGGCGATACGGCAAAAAATCCGTCGCTATGAGCAGACGGTTTATGAACTTGAGAATCGTCTGGGACGTCCGGCAAATGATGAGGAGTTAGCGGAAGAACTAGGGGTTAGTGCAAAAGAATTGCAAAGCCTGGAGAGTCAAATCAGTGTAGCCACTGTGATTCCACTAGATGATTATCTGCGGACAGATACTCCTGCATCAAGTGAGGCAGGTCCGACAGAACGGCTGGAAAAGGCCGAACTTAGGGATACTTTGGCAGCGGCGATAGACCGGCTGCCGGAAAAAGAAAAAAAGGTTGTAGCACTTTACTACTACGAAGAAATGACTTTGAAAGAAATCAGTTTGATCCTTCAATTATCAGAGGCCAGAATATCGCAGCTGCACACAAAAGCAGTTTTTCGTTTACGCGGTTACTTGGCTCGCATGAAGGCAAGCTTGGTATAGCGATTTTCAGCCTGGGGGGGACGTATCATGGATGACCAGACATTGCGCCCGGCAGTAGGCAGCAAAGAAGCAGGCTACCTGTGTGAATTTCGGGAAGATGGTGTCTATTTGACGATTTATCCTGATGCTGCTGATGGCCTTTTATTTGAACTTTCGGATATCCGCCAGATTTTGCACGATAATGGTGTTATCGATTATGATATCATCACGCTTTCACAGATTGTACGAGAGGCTTCAGGAGAGTCGAAAAAATTAGCAGACTGTTATATATCATCGGAGGAAGCGGCGAATCTATCGCTTCAGGATGAAGGAATCACTCAGGAAGAGAACGAGGCAGAGGCTGAAGCCGGTCTTATTGTTGATGTCAGCCGGGACCGCATGACGGTAACCATTCGCTACGACACGAAGATTGGCAAGAGGCTTCCATCCGTTGACACGGTACGGGCTGCGTTGGCCGACCACAATATCGTCTTTGGCATTGACGATGAAGCGATTCGTGTTGGTGTAGAGAGTTTGAACCCCTTTGTAGCCGCAACGGGGAAACCGCCGAAAAATGGGGAAAATGCCCGGATTGAGCGCCATTTCGATTTGGGGGTTAAAGGACGCCCCAAGGTCGACCAATACGATCGGGTTGATTTCAAAGATATGAATCTATTCGTACTGGCTAAGAAAGGTGACTTGCTGGCGGTGCGTATTCCTCAGACGGAAGGAGAGGCAGGCCGTGATGTTTATGGCATGGAAGTGCCAGCGAAAAACGGCAAGCCAATTCCTATCCCCCAGGGGAAGAATACGGAAATTTCCGGTGAGAATGATTTGATTGCCTCTATTGATGGTCAGATTGTGGATAGTGGCAAGAAGATTACTATTGACCCCCATTTGCTAATTCAAGGCAGTGTTGATGTGGGAACCGGAAATATCGACTTCATGGGCAGTGTAGAAATCAAGGGCAATGTTGAAGCCGGCTTTGTCGTCAAAGCTACTGGTGACATCGAGATTGGTGGTATGGTCAGTGGCGGTGATGTCGAGGGCCGTAACGTCTATATCCAGGGCGGCGTAAACGGGATGAATCGCGGAAAAGTCAAGGCTCGGGAGGATGTCCGGGCTGCTTTTGCGGAAAATGCTGTGATAGAAAGTGAGCGGGATATTTATATCCAGGATGTGGCACTTCATTCCAATATCAGTGCGGGGAAACGTATTTTCCTTGAAGATAAACGCGGGATGATTACAGGCGGCTTGGTGGAGGCTGGCGAAGAGATTCGTTGCAAGATTGTCGGCAATACGGCATTTGTGGTAACTCGCTTGGCCGTGGGGGTCAATCCGCAGCTGCAAAAGCGCTATCGGGAACTCTGTCAGGAATACAAAGATTCCAAACAGCGGCTCAAGCAAATCACCCAGATGCTCAACACCCTGGGGAAGATTGATATTAGCCGCTTGCCTCAGGAGCGCATCAATCAAATCAATGCGTTGACTCGTTCCCAGTTCCCCTTAGCTGGCAAAATTAAGCGCGATGAAAAAGAGATTTTAGCTATCGAGACAGAACTCAATATGATGCAGAATGGTAAAATTCGCGTCAGTGATACCGTTTATCCGGGGGTAAGGATATCTATCAATTCAGTTATGATGAATGTACAGTCGGAAATTAAGCGGGCAACCCTGGCGGTGAAAAACGATCGTGTAGATATTGGGCCCTATTAAGAGATATAAGTG
Source organism: Selenomonas sp. WCT3 (assembly GCA_900100835.1). Classification (GTDB taxonomy): domain Bacteria; phylum Bacillota; class Negativicutes; order Selenomonadales; family Selenomonadaceae; genus Selenomonas_A; species Selenomonas_A ruminantium_E. The sequence continues at coordinate 196,538 of FNCM01000004.1, forward strand.
GCGGTATTGAGAAAGAAGGATTCCTCATGGATATAACGCCGATGAGCCTGCAAATGATGGTGCCGCGTGCTGCTGATGCGGCGCAGGTACAGCATAATCTCAATCAGGCTAATGCCATGCAGTCTGATTTTCAGGCAATACAACAAAAAGAAGACGACAAGCTGAAACAGGAACAGGTACGGGCAAAGGATAATCCGGAAGACGGCCGCATCAAGGACGACCCGGAGCGCCAGCAAAAACACGGCGGACAGGGGTATGGTTCTAAGCATCAGGCCAGTTCCTCTGAAGAAGAAAAAGCGCCGGAGCCTGTTAAATATGCCAAGGATCCCTCCAGGGGGAATCTTTTGGATATTAGCTTTTAGGAGGCATTTTTTTCCACTATGGTCAATACGTTAGGTTCACTTATTATAGTTGGTTTTATCCTGGTGATGGGGGCTAGATGGCTTTCTAGGCGGCAGCAGGGTTCCTGGGATGAAGAGGAACTGGTGGATTCTGCGAATCAGCTTAAAGCCGAAATCGAGCGGTCAGCTGATGCAGTAATCAAGCGGATGGGAAGTCATATCAGTCATTTGGAGCAGCTGTTGCAGCAGGCTGAAGCCCGTAACCGTGAGCTAGAGGCGCAGCTATCGGAAGCTCGTCAGCTTTCCCTGTCGTTAGAGCAGCAGGGGCGTCAGCTCGATGATCGGATTATGGCCGCTAAACAGATGGCCCAGGAGTTGCCGGTACGTTGGCAGAATCCGCCGGTTATGCCGATGATGGCACCGGCGCCGATGGCGCCAGCGGCTATGGCACAACAGCCGTCGATGATGCAGCCGCCAGCTGCAGCCGTTGAACGTGTCGATGCACAGGATTTTGCCGCTGTTCTGCAAAAATCCATCCAGCGGGAGGAGCAGGAACTTCATGCTCCCCATGTTATGGGGGAACATCAGGCTGTCGGTTTAGCTGAGGCTATGAACCATCGTGTGACTGAGGCAGAAGAAGAGCCTGTTAAGACAGAAGATGTTTCTGATGTGGAAGAGCCGGAAGAGGGGATGTCCCAGAATGCCGCTAAGGCAAGGGCTTTGCTGCTTAGCGGCTATTCGGTAGAAGAAACAGCTCGCGAGACGGGAATCGGCAAAGGGGCCATTGAACTTCTTCGTGAGATGAATCGTCGAGAATTGGAATAAAAAACAGGCTATGACAAAAGCGCTTGTCATAGCCTGTTTTCGTATGTTAGGCATTGGAGAGCTGACGAAATTCCTCAAGTTTTTTCATAGCGGCGCCGGAAGCGATGAGCTCACGGGCTTTTTCGATGCCAGCTTTTATGCTGTCGGCTTTGCCGCCAACGTAGATGGCAGCACCGGCATTTAACAGTACGATATCGGTTTTGGGGCCAGCAGCGCCCTTTAAGATAGCCAAGGTAACCTGGGCATTTTCAGCGGGGGCACCGCCACGGATATCGGCTTTTTGGCAACGGGTAAAGCCAAATTCCTCTGGTGTTACTTCATAGCGGCGGAACCAGCCGTCACGGAACTCGCAGACGCTGGTGGGAGCACTTAGGGAGAATTCATCCAAGCAGTCCTGGCCGAAGATTACCATACCGGTTTTTACCCCTAAGGATAACATGACCTTAGCCAGAGGTTCGAGTAGGTATTCGTCGTAAACACCTAAAATCATATGGGTTGGATGGGCTGGATTGGTCAGTGGGCCAAGAATGTTAAATACGGTACGGATTCCCAGTTCTTTGCGAATGGCGCCTACGTATTTCATGGAACTGTGATATTTCTGGGCGAACATGAAGCAAAGGCCAATTTCTTTTAATTCCCGCACCACTTTCTCTGGCGGCTGGTCCAGATTGACTCCCAAAGCTTCAAGACAATCGGCGGCACCACATTTGGAAGAGGCAGCCCGGTTGCCGTGTTTGGCAACTTTTACGCCGGCGGCAGCGATAATCATCGCCGCTGTGGTGGAGATATTGATACTGTGCGCATGGTCGCCGCCAGTGCCGACGATATCCAAGACATCCATATCGTGGGTTACCGCCAGGGCATGGTCACGCATGGCCGCTGCGGAACCGGAAATTTCTTCAATAGTCTCTGCCTTGGTGCTTTTGGTCGAAAGCGCAGAAAGATAGGCAGCATTCTGAATCTGAGACGTTTCCCCGTTCATGATTTCATTCATGACGTCGTAGGCTTCCTGATAGGAAAGGTCTTTTTTGCTGACTATTTTTTCAATGGCTTCTTTAATCATGCGTATTCACCTCAAATACAAATTTATTACATTATTAAAATAAACACTATCATTTAACTGTAATATTGTCAACTTAGTTCTGCAAAAAGGAAATAAAATTTAAATAAACATTGACAAGAATAGGAGTTTTGGCTATACTATATGAGTGGTCTACGGGATGTAGCGCAGTTTGGTAGCGCGCCTGCTTTGGGAGCAGGATGTCGCAGGTTCGAATCCTGTCATCCCGACCATTTATTTTATTGCGTCAGTAGCTCAGTTGGATAGAGCAACGGCCTTCTAAGCCGTGGGTCGGGGGTTCGAATCCCTCCTGACGCACCAATGGATAATTGCTCCGAGGGGTCCTCGGAGTTTTTTGTATTATAGGTGTTGAAGTCCAGCAAGTGTTTGCCAAAGCCCGGGTACCTCGTTGTATTCGAGCTTTTTTCCATAGGCTGCGAGAAAAACATGTGCTTGGATATCTGTGGAAAAACAACTTGCTAATCCCAACCGTAAACGGTAATATGATATTGACGTATCATAACATGAGAGTGAATAAAGTAAGTGTTTTTGTTAATGGTTAAGGGTTGAAATAAAATGAAACAGATTCCTTTTTCGATTCAAAAGCGTCAGGAACTTCAGGACTGTATTGAAAAAGTAAAACAAGAAGCCCGATCGATGCGGCGGGTATCCTGTGTGATGGTCTCTATTTTCATGGATACGGCTAATGAGCGAATGTTGATGGAGATGCAGCGGACAATTTCGGCATCCTTTCCGGAAGCGCAGATTGTTGGTGCCGTGTCCACGGGAGAAATTGTAAACGGACGGTTAATCGAGCATAATATCGTGGTTAATTTCACGTTGTTTGAATGCTCGGAGGTCCGCGTCATGTCGTACGATTTCCGGCAGATGTCCAGTGAACAGGCGGGCAAGGAATTGCTGGCCATATTGAACGCGGATAAAAACGTTGCTGCGGTTGAGGTAATCTCAGCAGGATTCCATCTTGATATCAATCCCTTTTTTCGGGAGGTTTCCAAATCACGGGAGGAGATTGTCTTCTTTGGCGGCTTAGCGGACGATGGCAGCTTAGGACAAAACGGAATGGTTTTTGCCCAGAATACGAATCTTCGTCACGGTGTAGCGGTGGCGGTGTTTAGTGGTGATAAGCTTCGCGTGGAGGCCAGCTCCAGTTTCGGCTGGAAGCCTTTGGGGCGCAGTATGTCGGTAACGAAGATGGATGGAGAATACTGTCTGCAGGAATTGGATGGACAGCCGGCGCTGGATATTTTCAGCCGCTATCTGGGCATTGCCAACGATGAAAAATTCTTGGTGGAGGCGCTGACCTTTCCCTTTTATTTTGAGCGCCATGGCGTGGTATTGGCGCGTCATCCGCGTAGATGCCGCGAAGATGGCGGTATAGTCTTTGGGGCGGATATTCGTCAAGGGGAGGAAGTGCGCCTGGCTTATGGCGACCCAGGGGATATTATCGAAAATGCCTTGGTGCTGCAGGGCAAACTGGCATCGTTTCAGCCAGAAGCGATTTTTGTCGTAAGCTGTGTGGCCCGCTGGATGCTGCTGGGCAGTGATACCGAGCAGGAATTGTCCATCACGCGGGATTTGGCACCTTCATCTGGCTTTTATGCCTATGGTGAGTTCATGCGCATTAAAAATGGGGAAATTATGGTCTCCAATATGACACTGATGACCATTGGCATGCGTGAGGGACTCAAGACTGGAGAGAGCCCCCAGCTGGTGGTAACGCCGCCGAAGCTCAAAAAGCATCGGTCTATTATGGCCCATTTGGTGCATTTTATTGAGACGACTACCCAGGAGCTGGAGGCGTCCAATTCTAAGCTGAAGCGTCTGGCACAGCTCGACCGGCTCACGGGACTTTATAACCGCGGGGAGACGGAGCTGCGGCTGCGGCGCATGATGAAGGCCGCAAGGCTTAACGACCATCCCTTGTCCGTTCTCATGATGGATGTGGATGATTTCAAGGGAATCAACGATACCTATGGCCATGCAGCCGGGGACGCGACTATCAAGGCCATTGCGGATATCTTGCGGGCCTCGACCCGCAAAGACGACGATGCTCCGGGAAGATGGGGGGGCGACGAATTCTTTGTGGTGTTCTACGACATGGATCAAAAAGTCCTGCAGGAGGTTGCGGAACGCATCCGCCGGAAAGTTGCAGAATTGGATGTTTTGACCGAGGGAGGAAAGGTAACGACTAGTATCGGTGTGGTTACAGCTAATCCTGAGGATACCGTCGACAGCCTTTGCCGTCGGGTGGATCGTGCCTTGTATGAGGCAAAGCGCACTGTGGGAAAAAATACGGTGGTCATGATATAACGCGTAGGAATGGACTTGCCATGGCTGCATTCCATATGGTAAGATATTTCTGCAATTAAATTTGAATCTTGGCGGAGTCTGGTCACCATGGGCTCCGTCTGTTTTTTTAGGAAGCCTGTGGTACTGCCAAGGGCAAAAAGGAGGCATAAAATGGAAGTTTTAGCAGGTATTATTTTTGTTTTGATGTATGTGGTGATTGTATCGGAAAAGATACACCGTACGGTTGCCGCTATGCTTGGCGCAACGCTGATGGTTTTGCTGGGCATCTTGAGCCAGGAGACGGCATTGCACCATGTGGATTTTAACACGCTGGGCTTGCTGGTGGGCATGATGGTGTTAGTGGGTGTGACGAGTCATACGGGCTTGTTTGACTACGTGGCCATTAAAGCAGCGAAAGTAGCCAAGGCGGAACCAAAACGCATTTTGGTATATCTTGGACTCATTACGGCAGTTTTTTCGGCCTTCCTGGATAATGTTACGACGGTTCTGTTGATGGTTCCCGTTACGTTCAGCATCACGCAGAAGCTTCATATCAATCCGATTCCCTTCTTGCTGACGCAGATTATTGCGTCCAATGTGGGCGGTACGGCAACCCTTATCGGTGACCCCCCGAATATCATGATTGGCAGTGCAATCAAAGAATTGACCTTTATGGCATTTATTGAGAATCTGGCACCGATTGCTCTTATCAACCTCATCGTGGTAATTTTCCTGGTGGAGGTCATTTACCGCAACAAGATGAACACGAAGCCGGAACTGCAGGCAGAACTCATGCAGATGGATGAGAAAAAAGCCCTCAAGGACCGGGGACTGTTGGTTCGCTCGCTGTTCGTGCTGACGCTGGTTATTTTGGGGTTCTTCACCCATTCCATTACCCATATTGAGTCTTCCATGATTGCCTTGGCTGGCGGTTTCCTGCTGCTGCTGTTGGCAGGTGGCAGCCACCATCTGGTAGAGAAGACGATGAAATCGGTAGAGTGGGCGACCATCTTCTTCTTCATTGGTCTCTTTATCGCCGTTGGCGGTCTCATCGAGACGGGCATTATCGGCAGCCTGGCCAAACAGGCTGTGGAACTTACGGGGGGCGATGTGACGAAAACTTCGCTGCTGGTGCTGTGGCTCAGTGCCTTGGTCTCTTCAGTACTGGATAATATCCCCTTTGTCGCTACCATGATTCCGCTGATTCAGGATATGGGAAATATGGGAGTCAGCAACCTGGAACCTATTTGGTGGAGTTTGGCACTAGGGGCCTGCCTGGGCGGCAACGGAACGCTGGTCGGTGCTTCGGCTAACCTCATTGTAGCTGGCTTGGCAGCGGAACGCGGCGTTAAAATTACCTTTATCAATTATTTTAAAATCGGATTTCCTGTCATGCTCTTGACGATTATACTGTCAACGGTGTATGTTTATATCCGGTACTTGATTTAATCTGCTGATGACAGCTGCGGAATCAAATTCCGCAGCTGTTTTTTTGTCTGGATTTTGCTTTTGCCGGCAGGAATCCGGGAGCAGGACAAGAATAGTAAGGATGATAATGGTTTGGAGGGGTTCTTTTGGCAAAGTTTAGTGGACGCAGTACGGGGATATGTTTCCTATTTGTGGTGGTAGGTGCAATCCTGGGCGGAATTATTGGTCAGCTGTTGATGAATGTGGATGCCCTTTCGGGGTTGATGCCCTATTTGGTGGCGACGTACCCGGTGTTTGACGTGCAGCCTTTTACGATTAATCTTTATGTGATTCAGCTGACGCTGGGACTGGCCTTTGCCCCCAATCTCATGAGCATTTTCGGGATTGTGCTGGCAATTATCTTGTTCCGCCGGTATTGAGAGGGGGAAGTCATGATTATTTTAGCGTCTGGTTCACCACGCCGAAAAGAACTCTTAGAACAGATCGGAGCCAGTTTTAAGGTCTTGGTAAGCGAGGCTTCGGAGGAAAGCAGCGACTTGCTCGAGCCGGAAGAACTGGTGAGAATAAATGCTGTGGCGAAAGCAAAGGCCGTGGCGTCCGAGCATCCGGACAGCCCGGTGCTGGGAGCAGATACGGTGGTTTCGCTTGACGGGCATACATATGGGAAGCCGTGTGATGCGGCGGAGGCTTGCCGCATGTTGGAGACCTTTTCTGGCCGTACCCATCAGGTATCTACGGGCATAGCGTTTGCGGTAAAGGGAAAGATTTACACGGATGTTGTGACGACAAAAGTCACCTTCGGGCCCATGTCCAAAGCAGAGATTTCCCGTTACGTAGAGACCGGAGAGCCGCTAGATAAGGCGGGAGCTTATGCGGTGCAGGGAATAGCGGCGCGCTTTATCGAGAAAATCGATGGTTCCTACTCCAACGTGGTGGGGTTGCCGCTGCATGCAGTCACACAGCTTGCAAGAAAGGCAGGCGTCGATTTGTATGACAATCATGGTGAGGGATTTACCGATTAACGAACGTCCTCGGGAGAAATTATTGGCGGCTGGTGCAGCGGGGCTAAGCAATACGGAGCTCTTGGCGGTGCTGCTTCGCACGGGAACCCATGAGAAGTCAGCTCTGCGGATTGCCGAGGAAGTCTTGGCTTATTACAAAGAGCGGGGGCTTTTGGCCATTGCCCACATTCCCGCTGCGGAGCTGGCGGCAATTCATGGTGTAGGGCAGGCGAAAGCCGCCACTATCCTAGCGGCGGTGGAGCTGGGCCGTCGGCTGGCAATAGCGGAGGCCGAAAGCGCGGAGGTGGTAAATGGCCCTGAGGATGTGGCGCATTTTGCCATGCCGCGGTTCCGGTTTGAACAGCGGGAACATTTTGCGGTCATGCTGCTGGATACCAAGAATCACATTTTGGGACTGCACGATGTATCAGTGGGAAGCCTGCAGGCTGCCGTGGTACATCCCCGGGAGGTGTTCCGGACGGCGGTGGACTATGCAGCAGCTTCCATGATTTTGTTGCACAATCACCCCAGTGGCGACCCGACACCTAGTCACGAGGATATCACAGTGACGACCCGGCTGGTCAAAGCGGGAAAAATTATGGATATACCAGTGTTAGACCATGTCATTATTGGGCGCAACCGGTATGTCAGCCTCAAGGACAAAGGGCTGATGTCCTAGGAGAAAATTGTTATTTCTGGAATTTTTCCGTTACAAACAGCTAGGATTTGTGCTACAATAAGAGTACTGTTTTATTTTATGGTAAATTTCGCCGGTGCGATATCGTATTGGCTTGTTTTATTTCGAAGGGAGTTTTTCGGTAAAATGTGGAGTCTTTTTGGTGGTTTATCTCACGATATGGGCATTGACCTTGGTACGGCAAATACCCTGGTGCATGTAAAAGGCAGAGGTATTGTCCTGCGTGAGCCGTCGGTTGTTGCCATTAAGAGTGATACGGGCGATGTACTGGCTGTTGGTGAGGAAGCTAAGCAGATGATTGGCCGTACGCCGGGCAACATCGTAGCTATCCGCCCGATGAAAGACGGCGTTATTGCTGACTTTGATGTAACCCAGGCCATGCTGAAATACTTCATTCGCAAGGCCATGAATTCGAAGTCCTTTGTTCGTCCCCGCGTTGTCGTCGGCGTTCCTTCTGGGGTTACGGAAGTGGAGAAGCGTGCAGTTATCGATGCAGCCCAGCAGGCTGGCGCCCGCGAGGCTTACCTTATTGAGGAGCCGATGGCAGCGGCAATTGGTGCCGGTCTGCCGGTTGAGGAAGCAACGGGCAGCATGGTGGTCGATATCGGCGGTGGTACGACGGAAATCGCTGTCATCTCTTTGGGTGGTATCGTTACGAGCCGTTCCATTCGCATCGGTGGCGATGAGATGGATTCGGCTATCGTGCAGTATATCAAACGCATGTACAATCTCATGATTGGCGAGCGCACCGCTGAGGAAATTAAGATCAACATCGGTACGGCTATTGTCACTCCGGAGACGGACAAGACCATGGATATCCGTGGCCGTGATCTGGTCAGCGGTTTGCCGAAAACCCTGAACATCCAGGCTCGTGAAATTCGCGATGCCCTCAATGAACCGATTTATAAGATTATCGATGCGGTTAAGGGAACCTTGGAGAAGACCCCGCCAGAGCTGGCAGCAGATGTTATGGATCACGGCATTATGATGACGGGCGGCGGCGCACTGCTGACGAACCTGGATAAGCTCTTATCCCAGGAAACGGGTATGCCGGTTCTGGTATCGGAAGATGCACTCTCCTGTGTCGGCGAAGGTACCGGCAAATCCCTGGAGAATATTGAGCTCTTGAAACGTGTAGTAATGACCTCGAAGAAGTTGAGACAATGAGCAGCAGAGTAAGAAAAGATAAGAATCCGCATCGCAAGACATGGGCTGTGCTGTTTGTCATTGTGAGCTTGTTCTGCATCATTTTCTTTGCTGCCAAGGGGCGCTTTCAGGCACCAGCAAACAGCCAGGCTGTGGCGCTGGTGCTGTCGCCGTTCCAGCAGGCAGTGTCGTGGATTGGCGGACAGTTGGATTATGTGACCAGTACGGTTTGGGACATCGCTACGGCCCACGAGCAGAATAAGTTGCTGCGCAATGAGGTGGAGCAGCTTCGCATACAGAATCTTGAGGCAAGCGAGGCAATGGCGGAGAATGAGAGACTGCGGACGCTTCTGGGCTATCGTCAGATGACCACGCAGTTTGATATGGTCGCTGCCCGGGTTATTGGCCGTGAGTCGGCTACTTGGTCACGGATGATTGTCATCAATCGGGGCCAGAAGGACGGCGTGGATGTGGACATGGTTGTCGTAACCTCCGAAGGGTTGGTAGGCCATATCGTTGAGGCTGGCTGGAATACCTCAAAGGTTCAGCTGATTTTGGACCCGCGTTCCTCGGTGGGAACCATCGTTCAGCGGGCTGAGTCCCGGGTGGCCGGAATCGTCCAGGGGGACATGAACAACCCCATGATGCCGCAAATGGTAAATATTGCGAAGAATGCGGATGTGGTGGAAGACGATGTTATCGTAACGTCAGGATTTGGCGGTATCTATCCCAAGGGAATTGTGGTAGGACGGATTTCTTCCATCGAAAATGATGCTGGCGGTCTGCTGAAAATCGGCCTGTTAGAGACGGCGGTGGATTTCCAGAAATTAGAAGATGTCATGGTAATCACAGCTTCCCGTGAGGCTCCTCCGGAACCGATTAAACCGCCGGTGCAGACCCCGGGGACGGAGACGGATCCGGCTGCACAGGCTGCTGAGGCAAAAGCTGCGGCAGCTGGGGAGAATCAGAAATGAATAAGTTTGGAAAACTGGCGCTTTTTGTCATTCTGCTTTATGTGATGCAATCGTCGTTACTGACCCTTATTGCTTATCGTGGAATCGGTCCAGACCTCATGCTGCTGCTTACCGTTTCTTATGCATTTTTGCGGGGGATGCGGCACGGTGGGCTGATGGGATTTAGCACTGGCCTGCTGCAAGACTTGGCGATGGGAACGTTCCTGGGAATTCATGCCTTTTCGCAGCTGCTTATTGGTATGTTCTTTGGCCGCTTTTCCGATCGGGTATTTAAGGAGCAGTTTTTCCTGCCGGTATTTGCATCGGTGGCAGCAATTGTGGCAAACTATTTTATTTTGGCGTTGCTTATGGTATTATTAGGTTATCGCTTTAATCTGGTGGGCAATATGGAATCCATGCTGGTTCCCATGCTCATCTATCAGCTGGCTTTTGCCTATCCGGTGCATCGTCTTACCTATGCCTTGGATAAGAAACTCAGCAAAAAAGAAAAACACTGATTAAGGCACCTTCCGGGGTGCCTTTCGTTATGGGAGAGATAATTCTTGGTCGAAAATGATGAATTTGGCGGCAGATTAAAAGTCCTGGGCTGGCTTTGCGTGCTAGTCATTGCCGTACTCATCGGGCGGGCAGGTTACCTGCAAATCTATCAGGGGGAATACTATTCGGAGCTGGCCGAAGGCAATCGCATCCGCATCATTCCCTCAATGGCTCCTCGGGGAACGTTTTATGACTGCAATGGGGAACTTTTGGTACAGAATCGCCCGGGCTTTACGGTGTCCTTGTTGCCGTTGACGGCGCCGATTTCGGAGGATGTCATTGAGCGCTTGTCAGAACTTATAAAGGTGCCGGTGGAGGACATCAAGAAAAAAATCGCCATGCATAGCGGGTTTGATCCCATTCGCATCAAGGCGGATGTCACTCCGGATATCGTTACCATCATTGAAGAGCAGAAGGAAAATTATCCGGGGGTTGTTATCGAAGTCCTGCCGATTCGCGATTACATGAATAAGCAGGAAGCTGCACATACTTATGGCTATGTCAGTGAAATCAATGACATGGAATTGGAGAAGATGAAGGACGACGGCTATAAGACCGGCGACATCATCGGCAAGTTCGGCTTGGAAAAAATCTATGATAAGGAACTGCGGGGCGAAAATGGCGGCCAGCAGGTGGAAGTAGATGTATCCGGACGTCCGGTAGAAATCCTTGGCAAAAAGGACCCGGTTCCTGGTGATGACCTCTACCTTACTATCGATAAAAACCTGCAGGCAGCTGCGGAAAAGGCCGTGGATGAACAGCTCAAGGCCATCAACGCCCATGCGGCAGCTGCTGTCGCCCTTAATCCACAGACGGGGGAGATATTGGCCATCGTAAGCCGTCCGGCTTTTGACCCGAATTTGTTTGCTCATGGCATTTCCACGAAGGATTGGAATGCCCTGAACAACAATCCTTATCATCCCATGGATAACAAGGCCATTTCCGGTGAATATCCGCCGGGGTCCACCTTTAAGATTGTTACTGGTACGGCAGCTCTGACGGAAGGGGTAGTATCGCCGGAGGAACTCATTAACGATACTGGCCGCCATTGGATTATTCCGAAGGGGAACTCGGAGGGGGAGGCCTTGGGACTCATTAACTTCCGTCAGGCAATGGCTCATTCGGATAACGTCTACTTCTATGAGATGGGCAATCGCCTGGGCATTGACCGACTGGAGAAATACGCCCGGATGTTTGGCTTGGGCAAGCGGACGGGCATCGACCTTCCCTATGAAGCATCGGGACTGGTGGCCAACCGCCGCTATAAGGAACTGAACTTCGAGGACGGCGAATGGTACTTGTCCGAGACCTTTGATGCAGCAATTGGTCAGGGATTCAATCTGGTGACACCCTTGCAGGCTGCCATGGTAATGGGAGAAATCGCTGCCGATGGAAAACGGTATCGCCCGCATGTAGTCAAGCGCATTGTGGGGCCGGATGGCAAGGTCATCAAGGACTTCCAGCCGGAACTCCTGTCGACTTTGGACGTTGACCCCAACGTCATCAAGCTGGTTCAGGATGGTCTGCACGATGTTACGAAATACGGTACGGCGGCTTCGGCCTTCCAGGGATTTACCATCGATATTGCGGGTAAGACCGGTACGGCGGAGAACTCCCATGGTAGAGACCATGGTTGGTTCGTTGCCTATGGGCCTTTTAATAATCCCAATATCGTGGTAGCAGTCATCGTCGAGCAGGGTGGTTTTGGTGCCCAGTCGGCGGTACCGATCGGCCGTAAGATTTTGGAAGCGGCCTTTGGTATCAATCAGCAAAAAGCTGCACAGTAGCAAAATCCGTAATCCATTCTGCCGCCACATATAGCGGCAGATGAAGATAAAATTTTTAAGAAGTGAGGGCAGCCATGAGTGAAGAAATTGTAAAGATCAAGGGCAGTAAGTCCGGTCTGCAGCTTAGTTTCGCAGATGGTGCTACCTTTGATGATGTTCGCCAGGATATCGAAGAGAAACTCGTCTCCGGGACAGGTTTTTTCCTGCGTGGAACACTGGTACTTCTTCCTAATGATGCGTTTACCGAAGGGGAACGTGGAAAGCTCCAGAAGCTATTCCATGAGCATGGCTTGATTTGCCGCACCATGAAGGCGGAGCAGCAGACTCCGTCGGAAAAGGTGCGGGAGGAAAGCAAACAGCATCAGGAAGCAGTGAAAAAGGCAAAGGCTGAGAAAGAGAAAGTCCAGGAGATGGTGGTGGTCAACCGCACCTTGCGGGGGGGCCAGGAAATTCGGACGGAAAGCTCGGTCATGGTCTGTGGCAATGTAAATCCCGGTGCCCAGATAATTGCGGGGGGCAGTATCGACATCCGCGGTACTTGCCGTGGCATGGTACATGCAGGCGCATTTGGGGACAGTACAGCTTTTATCATTGCTGACCATCTGATGCCGACGCAGATTCGCATCTCCAATCTCATTGCCCGGTCGCCGGATGAGATGGAGAAAACTGAGCGTGCAGAACGGGCTTCCATCAAAGAAGGCCGTATTGTGATTGAACCAATAGAAAGGTAGGAACTGAAAACATGAGTGAAATCTATGTAATTACCTCCGGTAAAGGCGGCGTTGGTAAGACCACAACGACGGCAAATCTTGGTGTGGGCCTTGCCATGCGTGGCAAGAAAGTTGTATTGGTGGATACGGATACCGGGCTTCGGAATCTGGATCTGCTGCTGGGCCTTGAGAACCGTATCATGTACGATTTGATTGACGTTACCGAAGGCCGGGTTCCTTACAAGAAAGCATTGGTTCGTCATAAGAAATATGATTCCCTGTTCCTGCTGCCGACTTCCCAGGTAAAGGACAAGATGGCAGTCAACCCGGAACAGCTCATCACGTTATGTGACGAACTTCGCAAGGAATTTGACTACATCCTGATTGACTGCCCCGCAGGTATTGAGCAGGGCTTTAAAACGGCAATCGCTGCTGCGGATACGGCACTGGTTGTGACGATGCCGGAGATCTCGGCTGTCCGCGATGCCGATAAGATCATCGGTGAGCTCGGTCGGGCGGACAAGGATAACATCAAACTGATTGTAAACCGTATTCGTCCGCAGATGGTGGAAAACGGCGACATGCTCGATATGGAAGATATTGACGACATTCTTTCCCTGGAATGCATCGGTCAGGTTCCGGATGACATTAAAGTCGTTACCAGCACCAATAAGGGTGAGCCTTGCATTACGATGGATGACTCTCAGGCTGGTACTGCTTACCGCAACATCGTTGGACGTATGTGTGGCGAAGATATTCCGTTCATGACCTTTGAAAAAGAAGGCTTCTGGACTCGTCTGAAGCACGTTTTCCGTAAGTAAGGAGGGGTTTTATGTTAGACGCATTGATGAAGATTTTCGGCAAGAAAGAGCAGTCTGGTAAGATTGCCCGCGACCGCCTGAAGGTTGTGCTCATCCATGACCGTGCCAACATTTCTCCTGAAGTCATGGATAACCTCAAAAACGATATCATCAAAGTGATTTCCAACTACATGGAAATCAACCAGACGGATATGGAAATTTCCCTGGCTAACGATGATGATTCCGTTGCGCTGGTTGCCAATATCCCCGTCGCTCGCATGAAGCATGATAAGGGAAATCACTGAGAGATGAATAAGAAGAAATGACGAAAAGTATATTACGGCGTATGGATTTGGCGCTGCTGGCGGCAACGGTGGGGATTGTCCTCATGAGTCTTGTCATCATCGGCAGTGCCACCCATATCAATACGCCCAGCGATGATCGCTATTGGTTCGTTGCCCGGCAGGGCATCTTTGCTCTGGTAAATGTTGGCTTTGCCGCCTTCCTGCTGAACTTTGACTATAAACTGCTGCAGGGATATGGCAACAAGCTCTACGTGTTTAATCTCATTATGCTGCTGGCCGTCATGTTTGTGGGGCAGTCGGCATTGGGAGCCCAGCGCTGGATTTCCATTGGACCAATCAGCATCCAGCCATCGGAGTTTTCCAAGATTATCATGATTGTGTCCTTGGCAACCATGTTGGAAGACCGGGTGGGCAAGCTAAATACACTCCATGATTTATTGCCGGTGGCTGCCTATGTGGGCTTGCCCTTCCTGCTGGTCATGAAGCAGCCGGACTTGGGAACTTCGCTGGTATTCATGGCCATCTTTTTCGGCATGGTTTTTGCCTGCGGTATCAATTTGCGGATACTCGGGGGAATATTTGCCACGGGAATCGCCATGATGCCGATTTTATGGCATGTGCTCAAGGATTACCAAAAGATGCGCATCATGGTCTTTATGGATCCGAATGTGGATCCGTTGGGGTCTGGTTATCATATCATCCAGTCGAAGATTGCCATCGGTTCGGGGCTGCTCTTTGGCAAGGGGCTTTTCGAAGGCACCCAGAGCCAGCTGAACTTTTTGCCTGAGAATCACACGGACTTTATTTTTGCCGTGGTGGGCGAAGAACTGGGTTTTATCGGCGTCACCTTCCTGCTGCTGCTTTACCTGGTGGTACTATGGCGCGGGATGTGCATTGCCCGGGATGCCAGTGATATGTTCGGCCGCCTGCTGGCGGTAGGCATCACTTCCATGCTGGCTTTCCATGTGCTGGTCAACGTGGGCATGACCCTTGGCATTATGCCGGTTACCGGTATACCGCTGCCGCTGATGAGTTATGGTGTCAGCTCCCTGACTACCAATATCTTGTCGATTACGATATTGATGAATATCCAATTACGAAAGCAAAAGCTGCTGTTTTAGCAGGTTTCACGCGAAATTGAAGTGGCTCCTCCCCATTTATGGGGAGGGCTATTTCTATCTAAACAATGATTCGGAATGAAATGATGGAGGAATGAACAAATGATACGACTTGACCACGAAGTGCTTCAGAACGTCTTGAAGCCGTCCCGCTATACTGGCGGTGAGTGGAATGCCGTGAAAAAAGATTGGGATAATGTAGGTTGCACCTTTGCCTTGTCCTTGCCGGATGTCTATGAAGTAGGTATGAGCAATTTGGGCTTGGCCATTCTTTATGATGCCTTAAACCGCCAGGAAAATGTGGCGGCAGAACGAGTATATGCGCCTTGGACCGATATGGAAAAGGAAATGCGCCAGCGGAACATCCCCCTGTTTTCCCTGGAGACCCATACCGAGCTTTCGGCCTTTGACTTGTGGGGCTTTTCGCTGCAGTATGAGATGATTTATTCCAACGTGCTCAATATGTTGGATTTGGCAGGCATCCCGCTTTTCGCCAAAGACCGTGACGATACCATGCCCTTTATCGTCGGTGGCGGCCCCTGTGTTTACAATGTGGAGCCTATTGCGGACTTCTTTGACTTCTTCATTGTGGGCGAAGCTGAGGAGGCCGTGGTGGAAATCGCCCAGGCAATGGCGGAATGGAAAAAAGCCGGCCGCCAGGGGGGACGCCGTGGTTTCTTGAAACGGCTGCTCACCATGGACGGAATTTATGTACCTTCCTTTTACGAACCGCAGTACGACGGGGCGGGAAATTATCTGAGCCTTAAGGCGCTGGATGAAAAGGCAAAGCCTCTTATTTTCAAACGGGTTTGCCGCGATATGGATGAAATCCCATCTGTGGAGAATCCAATTGTTCCCTTCATGGACATCGTTCATAACCGCATCATGCTGGAATTGTTCCGTGGCTGTTCCCGGGGCTGCCGGTTCTGCCAGGCTGGTATCTGCTATCGGCCGGCGCGTGAGCGTACGGAGAAGAACCTCAAGGCGATGGCACGGCAGCTGGTGGATAAATCCGGTTACGATGAAATGAGTCTTACTTCGCTGTCCTCGGCGGATTATTCGTGTCTTGGCAATTTGGTCAATGATTTGATGGAGGATTTCAAAAATGAAAAGGTAAGTTTCTCGCTGCCTTCGCTGCGTATTGACAGTTTCTCCATTGAGTTGGCCCATAAAATGCAGCAGGTGAGAAAATCTGGCCTGACCTTTGCCCCGGAGGCTGGTACCCAGCGTCTTCGCGATGTCATCAATAAGGGAGTTACCGAAGAAAATCTTATGAATGCCTGCGGCTCGGCTTTCCGTCAGGGATGGAAACAGGTTAAACTGTACTTCATGATGGGGCTGCCGACGGAAACGGATGAAGACATCATCGGCATCGCTAAACTGGCAAAGAAGGTCGTTGACCTTTACACGGAAATCAAGGGACGCCGTGGCGTTAAGGTGACGATTTCTGTTGCCTGCTTTGTGCCGAAACCCTATACGCCCTTCCAATGGTTTGGTCAGCTTCCCATTGCTGAATTTGAACGCCGCCAGCAGCTGCTGAAGGAAAATATCACCGATCGGGCGATTACCTTTAACTACCACGATGCCCGGCTCTCGGTTATCGAGGGCGTTTTTGCCCGGGGTGACCGCCGGTTGGGAAAAGTTTTGTATCAGGCGTGGCAGGACGGTGCAAAGTTTGACGGCTGGTCGGATCTCTACCAGCACGACACCTGGCTCCAGGCCTTTGAAAAATGCGGTGTCGACATGAAGGTTTACAACGAGCGTACGCGTGATTTCAATGAGCCTCTGCCCTGGGAGATTACTTCGCCCGGAGTAAATAAGGAATTTTTGCTCCGGGAGTGGAAAAAGGCCATGGAAGGAGCCTTGACGGAAGACTGCCGCCGTGGTAAATGCAGTGCCTGCGGAATTTGTCCGAACCTTGGGGTTCATGTTATCGATTATGCAAAGGAAAATCCCACCGTTGCTGAGCAGATTGCCAAAGTTTCAGCCCCGAAAAATCCGGAAAAGGACCCGAAGGGCCCTGGAAAGCCGCGCACGTTGTACAAATACCGTGCCGAAATCACCAAGGGGGAAGAACTTCGCTATGTATCCCATTTGGATTATGCGAATCTTTTCCTGCGGGCCTTTGACCGGGCAAAATTGCCCATGGCCTATTCCGAGGGGTTCAATCCCCATATGAAGGTGGCCTTTGCTTCGGCCCTGTCCTTGGGCGTTACTAGTGACGCGGAGTATATGGACTTTGAACTGTTAAAGCCCGTGTGTCAGCCTGAGGTCTTTGACCGGCTGAATGCACAGCTGCCACCGGGGGCAAAACTTAAGGAGCTGCGCGAGGTTCATGGTAAACAGCCGGCATTGATGGCCCAGGCGGATGAAGCCCGCTATACTTTGCTGGTTCCCTATGAGGGAGATGAGGCTTCGGCCCAGCGGGCGGTGAAGGCTTATAACGATGCTGCTGAGGTCATCTTCCATCGGGTTACGCCGAAGAAAAAACGGGAAATTGAAACGAAACAGTATATGAAACAGCCTGTGAAGGCGGAAGTGACAAAGGATGGCCTGAAATTGGTCATGGATATCGTCATTACCCAGTCGGGCAGTGTCAAGCCAGTGGAGGTACTGCGGGCCATTGCCGAGCAGTTTGCCCTGCCGGTAGATGCGGGAAAGGCCTTGATTACCCGCAATGGGCTTTTCGGGCATGGCAAGCGGCTGATTGAACTGGTATAATAACTATTAGAAATAAGATAGGGAAGGGGGGAGCTTATGAAATCCATATTGGTAACCAGTACGCCTGAGGAAAATCGGGTGGCAATGATAGAGGATGGTGTGCTTGAGACCATAGAGATGGAGCGCTCATCCCACTCACATCTGGTGGGCAACATCTACAAGGGACAGATACAGAATGTCCTGCCGGGAATGCAGGCGGCTTTTGTGGATATTGGAACGGAGAAAAACGCCTTTCTCTATATCGGCGATGGCATGCCCCAGGATATGGTAAAGGCGCTGCCGAAAGCCCAGCATATCCACATTGGCCAGCGATTGCCGGTGCAAATCATAAAAGATGCGATTGGCACCAAGGGGCCGCGGGCTACTACCCACATTTCCTTACCGGGGCGCAATGTGGTCTTGATGCCCACTGCCGCTTATATTGGGATGTCAAGGCGGATTGAAGATGAGGAGGAACGGAATCGTCTTCATGAGATTGCCAGCCAGATATGCCCGGAAGGAATGGGGCTTATCATTCGGACGGCAGCTGCTGGCCAGAGCGAAGCGGTGCTCAAAGCAGACGTGGATTATCTGGTGAAACTTTGGCAGTCCATCATGGCGCGGTTCAAGCTCAAGAGTAAGGGAACGAATCTCTTGTTTCGGGATGCGGACCTCATCATCCGGATTGTTCGGGATTCGCTGACTGAGGAAATCGATGAGATGGTCATCGATGACCACGAGGTTTGGCAGCGGGTTAGGGAATTGGTACAGTTCCTGTCGCCGGAGCTGCTGGATCGGGTAAAATTCTATGAAGGCAAAGAGCCCTTATTCCGCAAATACGGCATTGAAGAGGAGCTGGAAAAGCTAGGAGCCCGGGAGGTAGAACTAAAATCTGGTGGATTCCTCGTCATCGATAAGACGGAGGCTTTGACGGTCATTGATGTCAACACCGGAAAATACGTGGGCAAATCCAATCTGGGGGATACGGTGTACCAGACGAATCTAGAGGCGGCCAGGGAAATCCTGCGTCAATTACGCCTGCGTGATATCGGCGGTATCATCGTTGTTGATTTCATCGACATGGAGAAAGAAGAGCAGAAGGAACACCTGCTGAACTTCATGCGGGAAAATGTCAAACACGATCGCACCAAGACGAATATCGTGGATATTACCAGTTTGGGACTTGTGGAAATCACCCGCAAAAAATCCCGCCAGAATCTCGACAGCATTATCTACAGTGAATGTCCAGTCTGTCATGGCCGCGGACGGGTAGAATCCCCGGAGACGGTCAGCATTCGCATTGCCACCGCCATACGCCGCATGGAACATTCATCTCATGCCAGTGAAGGCTATGAGATTGAAGTCCATGAAACCGTAGCCGAGGAGCTGCGCCAGAATCAACTGATGATGAATCTGGCTGCTGAGTTCGGGACGGATATTAAAGTGACGGTGAAGTCAGGAATGCACCCGGAGAATTATTCCATTTTGCAGCAAAATTAACAATCCGATAAAGTATAAAGCGTCTTCATGAGGACAAATGTCTGTTATGAGGGCGCTTTATTTATGTATACAGTACACATTGCGGAGTTATGTATACAGATTGTAGACGTGTCTGAAAATTTAAAGTATAATATATGTAAACGAGGGATACCGTAATTATTATTAAAATTTATTAAAAAAGGAGTGATTGTTATGAACCTCTCAATCAAGATCTTTATTGCACTGATCCTCTCCGTTGTTGTGGGGCTTATAGCTGGTGAACCGGCACTGCCGTTCATCAACTGGTGGATTGCCCCGATTGGCACCATTTTCATCAATCTCATCAAGATGATGATCGTACCGGTGGTATTCTTCTCCCTCGTAGTCGGTATGACCAGTCTTGGCGATACGAAGAAACTGGGACGCATTGGCTTAAAAACCATTGTCCTGTATCTGTTTACGACGGCAATTGCCATCGTCATCGGCTTTGGCATTGCTGGCCTTATCCATCCGGGCGTTGGCCTGCAGATTGCCAGTGATGCAGCGGTGAAGGTAAAAGAAGCACCTTCTATCATGCAGGTATTCGTGGCAATGGTTCCGGCAAATCCGATTGAGGCCATGGCCAAAGCGCAGATTTTGCCAGTTATCATCTTCTCGTTGTTTGTAGGTGTCGGCATCCTTCAGGTAGGCGGCGAGCGGGCGGAACTTCTCGTCAAATTCTTTGATGCTGCTGCGGAAGTATCCTATAAAATCATTGGTATCGTTATGAGCTTTGCTCCTTATGGTGTATTTGCGCTCCTGCTGCCGGTCGTTGCTAAGAACGGCCCGAAAGTTCTGCTGCCTTTGATGTCGGTCATTGCCTGCGTAGCTGTTGGCTGTGCAATCCATGCAGTGGCAGTATATTCTACGCTGGCAAAACTCTGGGGTGGTCATACGCCGATGCAGTTCTTCCGTGGTATGAGTGAGCAGATGCTCATCGCGTTCACGACTTGCTCTAGTGCAGCTTCCCTGCCGGTCAATATGAAGAACTGCCAGGAGAAACTTGGTGTATCGCGTGAGGTTTCCTCTTTCGTACTGCCACTTGGCGCAACCATCAATATGGATGGTACAGCACTTTATATGGGTGTCTGCACGCTGTTCATTGCCAACGTCTTTGGCGTTGACCTGACCATGGGACAGATGATGATGGTTATCCTGACTGGTACGTTGGCATCCATTGGTACGGCAGGTGTACCGGGCGCTGGCCTTATCATGCTGGCTATGGTACTGCAGGCTGTTGGCCTTCCCATCGAGGGACTGGCACTTGTCGCTGGTATCGACCGTGTCCTCGACATGTTCCGTACCTGCCTGAATATCACGGGTGATGGTGCCGTGACCATTGTCATGGACCAGGAAGAGAAAAAACACGCTGCGGCATAAAGGTTAAAATATCGCAAAAAAAATACCGGGAAATTGCAATTTATGGATTGCGTTTCCCGGTATTTCTATGCTATAATACTTGACGGTGTAATAAAAAGCATGAGTATCCGATATCTGCCCTGTGCCCCGGTATGGGGTGGTGCAGAAGATGAGGAGCTCAGAAGAAAAAACAGGAGGTGCACCAACATGGCAGTTATTTCCATGAAACAGTTACTTGAAGCAGGTGTCCACTTCGGACATCAGACCCGCCGTTGGAACCCGAAGATGGCTAAATACATCTTCACGGAGCGCAATGGCATCTACATCATCGACCTGCAGAAGACCGTCAAGAAAGTTGACGAGGCTTATGCATTCCTTCGCAGCGTTGCTGAAGAAGGCAAGAGCATTCTCTTCGTTGGTACGAAGAAACAGGCACAGGAAGCTATCAAAGAAGAGGCTCTGCGTGCTAACATGTTCTACATCAACGAGCGTTGGCTCGGTGGTATGATGACGAACTTCCAGACGATCCAGAAGCGCGTTGCTCGCCTGAAAGAGCTCGAGGCTATGGAAGCTGATGGCACGTTCGAAGTCCTCACGAAGAAAGAGGTTCAGGGGCTCCGTCATGAGATGGAGAAACTCGAGAAGTACCTCGGCGGTATCAAAGAAATGAACAAGCTTCCGGGCGCACTGTTCATCGTTGATCCGCGCAAAGAGCGCATTGCTGTTGCTGAGGCACGCAAACTCAACATTCCTATCGTTGCTATCGTTGATACGAACTGCGATCCGGACGAGATCGATTATGTCATTCCGGGCAATGATGATGCTATCCGTGCCGTCAAACTGCTGACGGGCCGTATGGCTGATGCTGTCCTCGAAGGCCGTCAGGGCCAGGATGGCGAGGCAGCTGATACGAAAGCTGCTGAGTAATAGTACTCACACAAGAAAGTCATGACGGGGTAAGGGAATAATTATCCCTTACCCCGTTATTTATTATGAAAATCAAAACGATTTTTAGGAGGAAGAAGTAAATGGCAATTACTGCTGCACTGGTAAAAGAGCTGCGCGAAAAGACGGGCGCAGGCATGATGGACTGCAAAAAAGCACTGACGGCTGTCGATGGTGACATGGAAAAAGCAATCGATTTCCTGCGCGAGAAGGGCATCGCTAAAGCTGAGAAAAAAGCTGGCCGTGTTGCTGCTGAGGGTGCAGTTGCTGCTTACGTCAGCGACGATGCAAAAGTTGGTGTTGTTGTTGAAATCAACTGCGAGACGGACTTCGCTGCTGGCAATGACCAGTTCAAAGAGCTGACGGCTAAAATCGCTAAGCACATCGCTGACACGAAACCGGCTGACCTCGATGCACTCAATGACAGCGTTATCGATGGCAAAAAAGTTTCCGACCTCATTACGGAAGCTACGGCAACGATTGGTGAGAAAATCTCCCTGCGCCGTTTCGCTTGCTATGAGTCCGCTGGCCGCGTTGCTACCTACATCCACATGGGCGGCAAGATCGGTGTCCTCGTTGACATGACGGCTGGTGACGAGGCTCTGGGCAAAGATGTTGCTATGCAGATTGCTGCTGCTGCTCCGACGGCTATTGACCGTGCTGGCGTTGACGCTGCTGACCTCGAGCATGAGAAGGAAGTTCTCCGCAAACAGGCTGAGGAAGAGGGCAAACCGGCTAACATCATCGAGCGTATGGTAGAAGGCCGTATCAACAAATTCTACAAAGAAGTTTGCCTCAACGAGCAGATTTTCGTTAAAGATTCCGAGAAGACGGTTGCTGACGTTCTCGGCGATGTCAAAGTTACGGCATTCACGCGCTTCCAGCTCGGCGAAGGTATCGAGAAGAAAGAAGAAAACTTCGCTGCTGAAGTTGCTGCACAGATGAAATAAGATTTTTCAAAAGGTCCGTTGACTCAAGATGAGTCAACGGATTTTTTTGATTTATCCCATAGATGTGCCGATGAAACGAGGAAATAGCCTTGGAAGCGTTGTTTCGCGCTGCGTTTTAAGGTATAATATACTAAGTATGAGTTTGAATCGGGTACAGTGATGCCTGGATGGAGGGTAATAGTTTTGGAAACAGCAAAGTATAAACGTGTAGTCCTTAAACTTAGCGGTGAGTCGCTGGCTGGTGACCAGGGATTTGGTATCAACCCAGCCGTTGTCGAGGATATTGCTGCTCAGATTAAGAAGGTTCGTGATCATGGCGTTGATGTTGCCGTTGTCGTTGGTGGCGGAAATATCTGGCGTGGACTTTCTGGTTCGGCAAAGGGCATGGAGCGGGCTACCGCGGACTACATGGGCATGATGGCTACGGTTATGAATGCGTTGGCTCTTCAGGATGCACTGGAGAAGCTCGATGTGGATACCCGTGTACAGACGGCTATCGAAATGCGCCAGGTTGCTGAACCTTACATCCGCCGTAAGGCCATCCGTCATATGGAAAAGGGCCGTGTTGTCATCTTTGGTGCCGGCACTGGCAATCCGTATTTCTCGACGGATACGACGGCAGCACTTCGTGCCGCTGAGACGGAAGCCGATGTTATTCTCATGGCCAAGAAGGGAACGGACGGTATCTATGATTCGGACCCGAATAAAAATCCGGATGCTAAGAAGTTCGATACGCTGACGTATATTGAAATCCTGAACAAGGGCTTGCAGGTCATGGATACTACGGCAACGAGCCTTTGCATGGATAACAAGATTCCCTTGGTTGTATTCAATATCGATGATCACAAAAACATCGTCAAGGCTGCTCTCGGTGAAGAGATCGGTACGACGGTAGGAGGTAAAGAATAATGATTAAAGACATCCTTGCTTCCCATGAGGAACGCATGCAGAAATCCATTGAGGCCCTGAAGCGTGAGTTCGCATCCCTGCGTGCTGGTCGGGCTACGCCGGCTCTGCTGGATAAGGTAATGGTTGATTATTATGGTTCACCGACGCCGGTTAACCAGATTGCCAAAGTTGCTGTTCCAGAGCCGCGCATGATTTTGATTCAGCCCTATGAGAAATCCATGCTCCATGAGATTGAGGTTGCCATCATGAAGTCGGACCTCGGACTTTCCCCGAACTCGGATGGCACGGCAATCCGCCTGGCTATTCCGGCTCTGACCCAGGAGCGCCGCCAGGAAATCGTAAAACAGGTCAACAAAAAGGCCGAGGAGGCAAAAGTGGCGATCCGCAATGTTCGCCGTGACGGCAATGATGCGGTGAAGAAACTCGAAAAGGCTAAGGAAATCACGGAGGACGAGTCCAAACGTGGTCAGGAAAGTGTCCAGAAGCTGGTAGATAAGTATATCAAGCTGGTTGATACGACGAAGGAAGCCAAAGAGAAAGAGGTCATGGAAGTCTGATATGGCTCATGACGTAGTTGGCCGTCCCTGGGAGGAAGCAAAAGCATTGCTGGAATCGGCAGGGATTGGGTTTCAGACGGAAATATCGCGCCCTTCGCGTGATTTTTTCAAGACAGACAGCAACTGTCTTTATGTCGTTCGCGAACGTAGAATCGCCGACGGCACTCTGCTGATTACGCTGGTTGCGAAGCAGAAGAAACTCGAGAAGGAGGTGTTCTGACATGGCTTACAAAATCAATGATGACTGCATTTCTTGCGGTTCCTGTGCTGCTACTTGCCCGGTTGAGGCAATCAGCGAAGGTGCTGAGCATTATGAAATTGATGCAGACAAATGCGTAGAGTGCGGCGCTTGCGCTGCTGGCTGCCCGGTATCTGCTATCGAGGCTCCCTGACGCATGAGGGAATCCTAGGATTCCTTTGGGAACAGGCCCCTCTTACGGCTTGACGGAAGAGGGGCTTGTTCTTGTATTATTGAAGCATACAATATCCTGTAAACGAGGGATTTCGATATGATTAAGAAGATTTTAGGCAGCATTGGCAAATCGGTGGTGTCAGGTGGAAATTTTGAGATTCCGGAGCACGATTCGCCGCTTTTTGCTAAAATTGACTGGGAGAAACTGCCTCGTCATGTAGCAATTATCATGGATGGCAATGGGCGCTGGGCGAAGGGCCAGGGAATGATTCGCACGGCTGGTCATACCGCTGGTGTCAAGACGCTCAAGAACATTTTAAAAACGGCAATCGGCTTAAAACTCGATGCGCTTACGGTTTATGCCTTTTCGACGGAGAACTGGAAGCGCCCTCATGCGGAAGTGGATTTCTTGATGAATCTCTTCTCGGAATATCTGAAGAAAGAAGTTCAGGAAATGCACGAGGACAATGTGCAGATTCATTTCATCGGGCGAATCGATGGGTTGCCAGAATCGCTGCAAAAGCAGATGCGGGATGCCGAAGAACTGATGAAGAATAATACCGGTGTTAAATTTAACGTGGCGGCAAACTACGGTGGTCAGGATGAATTGATTCGTGCTGTGCAGACGGTGTCCAAGCGGGTTAATGCTGGGGAATTGTCCGTGGCGGATATTGATTCCTCAGTGATTGAGGAGGCTCTGGACACGAAGGGGAATCTGCCCGTTGACCTGATGATTCGTACCAGTGGCGACCAGCGTTTGTCGAACTTTTTGCTTTGGCAGTCGGCTTATGCTGAATTTTGGTTTACGGATACGAATTGGCCGGATTTCACGCCGGAGTGTTTTGTCAAGGCCATGATTGATTATGCCGGCCGTGACCGCCGATTTGGTGGACTTACGAAGGAAGAAAAAAAATAATAGGGGCGTTTTCATTGATTACAAGAATTATTACGGGGATTATCGGGATTGCCTTGGCGGCTCTGGTAATCCAGACCGGCGGTATGTTGTTTGCCGGTTTTGCCTTGGTGCTGGCGCTGCTGGCATGGTTTGAGTATGTCCGGGCCTTTTCAGAGCGTGGCATGGGGTTGACCTTTGCCACGGGATTAGCTGGCATTACGCTGCTCTGGTATGCAGGCCGCTTTGGCAATGCCGAATTGATGATGGCAGCTAGTACGCTTATCCTGTTGGTAATCCTCTTGGAAACGGTACTGCGCCATAGCGCAACCAGCATCATGGATGCGGTGACCTCCATCGCCGGGGTTTTTTATTTTGGTTTTCCTTTTGCCTATATGGTTATGCTGCGGGATATGCAGCCGGGGGTAACGATTTTTACGTCACTGGGGGCATTTGAGTTCGGTGCAGCCCTGATTTGGATTATGTTTATCGGCACTTGGGCCAGTGATACCTTTGCGTATTTTACCGGTTCGGCAATTGGCCGGCATAAGCTCTGCCCCAGCATCAGCCCGAACAAGACGGTAGAGGGCTTCTTAGGCTCGGTAGTGGGCACGACGGCGTCCGTAGCTGGCCTGGGAATATTCTTTTCGTTGCCGGTCAAGGAGCTGGCGCTGTTGGGATTGGCAATTTCCATTCTGGCAACGCTGGGCGACTTGGTTGAGTCGGTGGCGAAGCGTTACACGGGCATCAAGGACTCGGGAAATATTATTCCGGGACATGGTGGCGTTTGGGACCGCTTTGACAGTGTCCTGTTTACAGCACCGTTGGTGTATTATTTTGTAAAATTCGTCGGATTGGCGATGTAAAAGGAAGTAAGGTGAAGCGGCGATGAAAAATATAGCAGTATTGGGCTCTACGGGGTCTATCGGGACTCAGACTTTAGAGGTAGTACGCAGTCATCCGGATTTATTTCATATTTCGGTGCTGGCAGCTAATGCCAGTGATGAACTTTTGGAACAGCAGATTCGCGAGTTTGAACCGGAGCTGGCAGTTCTTTCGGATGAGGCTGCTTATAGCCGGCTGAAGAGCCGGTATAGTGGTCCCACAAAACTGGCGGGAGGCCGCCAGGCTTTTATCGATGCAGCTGCCGTGGATGAAGTCGATACGGTGGTTACGTCGATGATGGGCTTTGCTGGTTTGGAACCAACGATGAAAGCTCTGGATGCCAAGAAAGACATTGCGTTGGCGAATAAGGAAACCTTGGTAGTGGCTGGTGAAATTGTAACCCGCCGGGCTAGGGAGCAGGGCGTAGCGATTTTGCCGGTGGATAGTGAGCATTGTGCGTTTTTCCAGTGCTTGCAGGGAGAAAAGCTGGCCAGCATCGAAAAGCTTCTGCTGACTTGTTCGGGAGGGCCTTTCCGCGGGAAAAAACGCGAAGATTTGAAAGATGCGACGGTGGAGCAGGTACTAGCTCATCCGACCTGGAATATGGGCAAAAAGATTACCGTTGATTCGGCCTCGCTAGTCAATAAGGGGCTGGAAGTCATCGAGGCCAAATGGCTCTATGGCGTTCGCTATGACCAGATTCAGGTAGTGGTGCACCCCCAGAGCATCGTTCATTCCATGGTACAGTTCCATGATGGTGCGGTTATTGCTCAATTGGGTTCCACGGATATGAAGCTGCCGATTCAGTATGCCCTTACCTATCCGGACCGTACGGATTCGGAATTTGAGCGCCTGGATTTCTGGAAGATGAAGGACTTAACCTTTTCTAGACCGGATACGGATACCTTCAAGGGACTTAAATTTGCCTATGAGGCCGGTGAGATGGGGGGCAGCATGCCTTGCATTTTCAATGCGGCCAATGAGATTGCTGTTGGTGCCTTCTTGAAGGGGGGCATCAAGTTCCTCGATATTTATGACATTATCGAGCAGACGATGCTGAAACGTGAATGCATCATGGAACCGACGCTGGAGGAATTGTTTGAGGAGGATCGCTGGGCCCGCGACTTCGCGGCGTCCCTGCTGACGAAATAACAGGCAGGTGTTTTTATGGTTTTGACGATAGCAGCAGCTATTTTTGTTTTTGGTCTTTTGGTGCTGGTTCATGAACTGGGGCATTTTATTACGGCAAAACTAACGGGTATGCGCGTGGATGAATTTGCCATCGGCTTTGGGCCGAAGCTCATAAGCCATCAGTGGGGCGAAACCGTTTATTCGATTCGTGCCATACCCCTTGGCGGTTTCAACGACATAGCGGGCATGGACCCTAGTGATAACGATGCTGGTGAGCGCGGTTATTGTGCCAAACCGGTTCTTTCCCGAATGGTGGTCATTCTGGCGGGGTCCATTATGAATTTTATCTTGCCGGTGTTCCTGTTCTTTGGCATCTTTTTCTTTGCTGGTGTCAGCACCCCAAATCCCGAGCCAATCCTTGGAACGGTTATGGAAGGCAAGCCAGCGGCGGAAGCAGGCCTTAAAAATGGCGACCGGGTTCTCAGCCTTGACGGTGTGGGCACGAATTCTTGGGCCGATTTTGTCAATGGCGTGAAGGACAATACGGGAGAACCGATTACCGTTGTGGTTCAGCGTGGCGACGAGAGAGTTACCACGGTCATGACGCCGGTTTATGATAATCAGGCGAAGAAGGCTGTAGTTGGAGTAATGAGTTCGGTGGAGACCCATCACCCCGGTGTCTTGGAAGCAGCTCAGCTGGCTGTAAGCAAGACCGTGGCGATTATCCTGATGATGCTGGATGCCCTCTATAAGATTATCCTGGAGCTTTCCGGGGCGGAATTGGCTGGCCCCATTGGCGTAGCCCAGATGGCTGGCGAGGTGGCGCAAATGGGCTTTGTACCGTTGCTCAATTTTGCTGCTTTTTTGAGCCTCAACCTTGGCATCGTGAATCTGTTCCCGATTCCGGCTCTGGATGGCGGCCATTTTGCTGGCCTGGTCGTTGAGGCAGTACGGGGGAAGCCCATGAGTCCGAAGGCACTGGAATACACCCAGAAGATTGGCATTTTCCTGCTGATCTTGCTTATGGTGCTGGCGACAAAGAATGATATCGTACGCGTCTTTACGGGAGGCTAAGAAATGATAAAACGAAAAAAGACCCGGCAGATTCATATTGGGCCCGTGGCCATTGGCGGCGGCGCACCGATTTCGGTGCAGTCCATGTGCAATACGAAGACGACGGATACCGAGGCCACGGTGGCGCAGATTAAGGCTTTGCAGGCTGCGGGCTGTGATATTGTCCGTCTGGCTGTGCCAGATATGGAAGCGGCCAAGAATTTGGGGAATATCATTGCTCAGGTTGATGTGCCACTGGTAGCCGATATCCATTTTGATTACAAGCTGGCCTTGGAGGCTATTAATCAGGGAATTTCAGCTTTGCGTTTGAATCCAGGAAATATTGGCGGTGAGGAGAAGGTAAGGGCTGTGGTGCAGGCGGCCAAAAACAAACATATCCCCATTCGCATAGGCGTCAATGCTGGTTCCTTGGATAAGAAAATTCTGGCCAAGTACGGCGCGGTTACGCCAGAAGCCTTGGTAGAATCGGCAATGCAGCATATTCGCATCCTGGAGGACCTGGATTTCCACGATATGAAAATATCCCTCAAAGCCCACGATGTGCCCCTTACCTTAGCGGCTTATCGCTTGATGAGCGAGACGGTGGATTATCCGTTGCATCTTGGTATCACCGAGGCGGGAACGGTCAATACGGGGATTATCAAATCGGCGGTAGGAATCGGTGCACTATTGGCGGAAGGCATCGGCGATACCTTCCGGATTTCTCTGACGGGAGACCCGGTGGTTGAGGTAAAGGTGGCCAATGAGATTTTAAAATCCTTAGGGCTTAAAGAATATGGCCCCACGCTGGTAGCTTGCCCCACCTGCGGCCGGACTAGCATCGATTTGCCGGCTATTGCTGCCCAGGTGGAAAAGAAGCTGGAAACCATCAAAGATCCCATCGATGTGGCTGTTATGGGCTGTGTGGTCAATGGCCCCGGCGAGGCACGGGGAGCGGATGTAGGCATTGCCGGCGGCAATGGCGAGGGCCTGATTTTCCGCAAGGGGGAAATCATCCGCAAGGTACCAGAAGAAATACTGGTGGAGGAACTGTTCAAGGAAATCGATGCAATATTGGAGGAGCGTAAACAGAAATGAGAGCAAGTAATTTATATGCACCAACACTTCGCAATACGCCGGCTGAGGCCGAGATTGTCAGCCATCAGCTGATGTACCGTGCGGGGATGATCCGCAAGGTTGCCGGTGGTATGTACACTTTCCTGCCCTTGGGCTGGCGGGTTATCCGCAAAATTGAGGAAATCATCCGTGAGGAGATGGATGAAGCTGGCGGTCAGGAAGTAGCTATGCCGATTCTGCAGCCTTCGGAGCTTTGGGAAGAAAGTGGCCGTTGGGCTGCCTATGGCGATGAGATGATGCGCATCAAGGACCGCCATGGCCGTAATTTTTGCCTTGGCCCGACTCATGAGGAAATGATTACCGACCTCGTCCGGGATGAGGTTAGCAGTTATAAACAGCTGCCGCTGCTGCTCTATCAGATTCAGGATAAATTCCGCGATGAACGCCGTCCGCGTTTTGGTCTTATGCGCAGCCGCGAATTTATCATGAAGGATTTGTATTCTTTTGATAAGGACGTAGAGGGCATGAATGTGTCCTATCAGAAGATGTACGATGCCTATACGAACATCTACAACCGCATGGGACTCAAATTCCGTCCGGTTGAAGCCGATAACGGTGCTATCGGTGGTGGTCATTCCCATGAATTTACCGTATTGGCTGAGGCGGGTGAGTCCAACATTGCCTACTGTACGAAGTGCGATTATGCCGCCAGTGATGAAAAGGCTGAACTGGCTCCGATTGAGGCCGCTTCTGAGGAAGCGTTGGCGCTGGAAAAAGTTGAAACTCCGGCAGCTGCTACCATCGAGAGTGTAGCGGAGTATCTAAATGTTCCGGTGGAGAAAACCATCAAGGCCGTAGCCTATCAGACGGATACGGACCAGCTGGTATTGGCTTTTGTTCGCGGTGACCATGAAGTCAACGAAGTTAAGGTCATCAATCAGGTGGAAGGTGCGCTGGAACTCCGGATGGCTGAGGACGAAGCCATCGAGGCTGTGGGCGGATGCCCGGGCTTCATGAGCCCCATTGGTATCAAAGAAGGCACGTTGATTCTGGTGGACCCGACCGTCATGAACATGTACAATGCAGTGGCTGGTGCTAATGAAGCGGATTACCACTACAAGAATGTAAATCCGAAGCGGGATTTCACGCAGCAGAGCCTAGTGGTTACGGATTTGCGCATGGTCAAAGAAGGCGACCTGTGCCCGCGCTGCGGAGCCCCGATGACCATGACTCGTGGTATCGAAGCTGGCCAGGTATTTACGCTGGGAACGAAGTATTCCAAAGCAATGGGGGCAACTTTCTTGGACGAGCAGGGGAAATCCCAGCCCCTCTACATGGGTTGCTACGGTATAGGCGTTGGCCGTACCATGGCTGCGGCAATCGAGCAGAACAACGATGAGCAGGGCATCATTTGGCCAAGAGCCATTGCTCCCTTTGAAGTGGTTGTCGTTGCCGTCAATGCGAAAAAAGATGACCAGCTGGCCTATGCCGAAGAAATCTATGCAGAATGCCGCAAAGCTGGCATGGATACGCTGTTGGATGACCGCAAAGAGCGCGCTGGCGTCAAATTCAAAGACTGCGATTTGATTGGCTACCCGGTGCGGGTAGTGGTTGGTCCGAAGGCTGTGGAAGAAGGCTTGATTGAGGTCAAGGTACGTAAGACCGGGGAAGTATTTACCTTCAGCCGGGAAGAGTATCTGGCAAAAGTTCAGGAACTTTTGCAGACCCTTTAAGGTTATACGAGCATATAAAAAAGCTCCATCGTAAGATGGAGCTTTTTGTGCTATGAATGATTATTCAGCAGAGCCGACTGCCTCGTTGAGACCTTCAACCAGAGCGTCAACATCGATGCCATGAGCCATAGCACCCTGCTCGATGTTTTCGAAATGAGCGGCAGCGCAGCCAAGGCAGCCCATACCAGCGTTAACGAATACATCAACCGTGTCCGGGTACTTCTGAACAACTTCGAGAATGCTCATGTCTTTGGTAATTGCCATAATATATAACCTCCTATATATAGCCTAGTAAAAACCCATCAAGGATGGGAAATTTCCATTACCCGAATTATAGCACAGATGGGTTCGGCGATACAAGGAATAATGAACCACATTCATCAAAAAATCGAAAGGGGACTGGAATTTTCTTTTGAATCGGGTTAAAATGAATAGGACTTTGAAAGTGAGGAATCGAAAGATGTCGTTGGAACATAGAAGAAAAATTCCTGGAAAATGGTGGCTGCGGGCGGTGGCAATCTTGCTTTTGCTGCTGGTTCCTGTGTTGATATCCGGCCAGAAGCCGATGACGGCGACTATGGTGGCAGACAGTGAGACGGGCACCAAGGTGATGGTACTCAATTATCATAAAATCGACAATACCTTTATCTCGCTGGCTGTACGCCCGGATGATTTCGATGAACAGATGCGTTACCTTCGGGATAATGGCTATCATACGATTTCCCCGGATGAACTGTATGACAGCATAGCAGGAAACGGGGAACTTCCGGAAAATCCGGTGCTGATTACCTTTGATGATGGCTATGAAGACAATTATACCAACGCGTACCCCATTTTGAAGAAATATGGGTTTAAGGCAACTATATTTGTTATAACGAGCTTCCTGGGAAAGGATAAGAACTATTTGACGTGGGATCAGGCTAGAGAGATGGATGCGCATGGCATCAGCATCGAATCCCATACCGTTGACCATAAATCCATGACGGACCTTACGGACGAACAGCTTCGTATGGAGTTGGTCGACTCCAAGAAGAAGGCCGAAAAGGAGCTGGGCCATTCGGTAGATTATATGGCTTATCCCACGGGCACCTATAACCTTCACATTGCGGAGATGGTGAAGGAAGCAGGCTATAAAGCGGCCTTTACCATCAAATATGGAAATGTGGATAAAGCCAGCAATATCTATGCATTGGAGCGTGTGCCGATATTCCATACCGAAGATACGCGCAAGGATTTTCTGGAGCGCATCCGTTATACCCCCATATTTGAACGCTTTGGCTGGACGAAAAACTAATAGAAATGGTTGCGGGGCTACTGGCTGGGCAACGAAGAACCTGTGAATAAACAGTGAAATCAATCTGTTTATTCACAGGTTTTTTTTATTAATTGTGGAAAAAATTGTGGAAAAATCCTGGTGGCGGTGAACTAGGACTTGCAAAAGTGGCGGATTTTTGATATAAATGAGAGAAGAAAAGTGGTGAATTGTGGGGGAAAGTGGTTTAAAAGACCAGAAAGGTGGTGAGGCAGAATGTTCATGGGGGAATACGTACATTCCATCGATGCCAAAGGGCGTATCATTCTGCCGGCTGATTTCCGTCAGGAACTTGGCGTTACCTTTGTAATCACCCGTGGTCTCGATAACTGCTTGTTCCTATATGGACAGCAGGCCTGGGAAGAATGGGCGGCGAAACTTCGCGCTTTGCCCATGGCGAAACCGGCTGCCCGTGCTCTCAATCGATTCTTCTTTGCTGGTGCTAGAACCCTGGAATGCGATAAGCAGGGCCGTTTTCTGGTTCCGGCTAATCTTCGTTCCCATGCGGGGATTGCCTTAAAGCAGGATGTTGTGCTTACCGGTGTCGATAATCGCATTGAAGTATGGAGTCAGGAGCAATGGCAGAAATATAATGAAGAGGTGGAGCCGGATGTGACGGCGATTGCCGATTCCCTTTCGGAATTGGGAATATAACCCATTTTTCATGAAGTTAGAGAAAAGTCAGGAGCAGGAAACATGGAGTTTCATCATATCAGCGTGATGCTGGAGGAGACGGTAAAAGGTCTCGTGACAAATAAAAAGGGAACTTATGTGGATTGTACCCTGGGTGGAGCTGGTCATTCCCGCAGGATTACGGAATTGTTGGAACCGGAGGGGCGTCTCATTGGTATTGATCAAGACGAAGAGGCCATTGCGGCGGCAACGGAACGGTTGAAGGACGCGCCCTGTCAGGTGGATATTGTTCATAGCAACTTCCGCAATCTGGAGTCGATTCTTGAGGAAGAGAATGCTCCACTGGTGGATGGTGTGGTGTTCGACCTTGGTGTTTCGTCCCATCAGATTGATACGGCGGAGCGTGGGTTTTCGTATATGCAGGATGCGCCTCTTGATATGCGCATGGACCCGGAAGCAGGATTTTCGGCTTACGATGTGGTCAATACCTATAGTGAGAAAGATCTGGACCGCATTTTCCATGATTACGGTGAGGAACGCTGGGGACGCCGCATCGCGCAGTTTATCGTCAAGGAGCGGGCGGCAAAACCGGTTGAGACGACTGGAGAGCTGGTGGATATCATCTGCAAGGCCGTGCCGAAAGCGGTTCGTCAAGCGGCAAACGGTCATCCGGCCAAGCGCATCTTTCAGGCCATTCGCATTGAAGTCAACGATGAACTGGGCATTTTGGAGAATGCCTTCCGCACGGCCGTCAAGCATTTGAAGCCTGGGGGGCGTATTGCCATCATCACCTTCCATTCCCTGGAAGATCGCATTGCCAAGACGACCTTGAAGGAAATGGCCCGTGGCTGCATTTGCCCGCCAGAGCTTCCCGTCTGCATGTGCAACCATAAGCCAGAAATTCGCATGATTGGCAAGCCAATCCAGGCAACCAGTGAGGAATTGGCCAACAATTCCCGTTCGAAGAGCGCTAAGCTAAGAATCGCAGAGAAATTACCGCAACAAGAGAAAGGAGGGGATCGCTGATGCTCGCAAGACAGGAAGAAGAACAGGTAGAAGAAGTGCTTTCGGTGGAGGAAGAAAACAGACGGTTAAGACAAGCACCAAAGGAGCCGCTTTTTAAGACGGTTTTGGATACGAGTACCCGATCCCACTGCCAAATCCTTTTTTTGACGATGGCAGTTCTGGCCATGCTGGTTACGGTGGGCAGCGGTGTCAGTGCAAGCCGTGGCTATGCACTGGTGGCTGTGCAGCAGAAGGCTGATGCGTTGGAGCAGGAGAATGAACGCTTGAAGATTGATATTGCGAAGCTCAAATCGCCGGAACGCATCAAAAATATTGCCCAAGACCAGCTGGGGATGGAAGTTCCTAAGCATACGTATTTCAGTCAGGAAAAGTAAATACCTGGCCGCATAACAGGCGGCTGTCAAGAAAAGAGGCTGTCATGCAACGTGAACAGCTTCTTTCGCGTTTATACAGAAAGAAAAAATACTACTATTTTTTATCCAGACGGTTTATAATAGTGTACGGTCCGCAATTATGAGTGGCGGAATCTGAGGAGGAAAATCGATGAAAACTATCAATCAGCTGGCAGAGCTCGTTAAGGGCGCTGAAGTTATTGGCAATAAAGAAACGGTTATCACGGGGATTGAACACGATTCCCGCAAGGTCGAAAAGGGAACGCTTTTCGTTTGCATTCCGGGCATCCACGTGGATGGCCACCAATTTATTCCCCAGGCAGTGGCTGCCGGTGCTGCGGCCATCCTCACGACGCGGGCAGAGGTAGAGGTGCCAGAGGGCATCGCCGTGCTTTTGGTCAAAGACCTTACGGCAGCCTTGGATACGATTGTGCCCTTTTTCCATGATTATCCGGCTCGCAGCATGCGGGTTATTGGTATAACCGGTACCAACGGCAAGACTACCACCAGCTATATCACCCGAGCTATCCTGCGTGAAGCTGGCTATAAAGTAGGTCTCATCGGAACCATCCAGATCATGATGGAAGATGAAGTATTCCCGATTCACAATACGACGCCGGATGTAGTGGAACTCCAGCATACACTGGCCATTATGCGTGACAAGGGAATGGACTATGTGGTTATGGAAGTATCTTCCCATGCACTGGACCAGAACCGTGTGGCGGGGATTGAATTCGATACGGCTGTTTTTACGAACCTTACCCAGGATCATTTGGATTATCATAAAACCTTGGAAAACTATATGTTGGCAAAGGCCAAATTGTTTGAAGCGGTATCAAGGGAGGGCGTCAAACAGGGCAAGACCGCTGTGGTCAATGTCGACGATGAAGCAGGCAAGACGATGCTAGAGCATGCATCCTGCCGCCACCTGACCTATGCGATTAATGGCGAAGCAGATTTGCGGGCTACGGATGTCGATGTCCTGGCTAGTGGTGCTAACTTCACGCTGAATCATGAATCCTTTGGCGAGATGGTTCTCAAGCTACATATTACGGGTATTTTCAACGTCTACAACGTCATGTCGGCTGTGGGCGCTGCTCTGGCGGAAAACATCAAACCGGAAATCATTGAGAAGGTTTTGCAGGGCTTTACCAGTGTGCCGGGACGCTTTGAACTGGTAAAGGCTGGCCAGGATTTTTCCATTATCGTTGACTATGCCCATACGCCGGATGGGGTGGAGAATGTGCTTCGCACAGCGCGGCAGATTGCCAAGAAGAAAATCATTGCAGTCTTTGGCTGCGGTGGCGACCGCGACCGCACCAAACGTCCGATTATGGGACATTTGGCAGCGCAGCTGGCTGATGTGGTTATTGCCACGTCGGATAATCCCCGTTCGGAGGATCCGGAATTTATCTTGAGTGAAGTAGAAGCCGGTGTGAAAGAAGCGATTGGCAGCAAGCACCATGAGAAGATTACGGATCGCCGTGAGGCTATTTTCCGGGCAGTGGAATTGGCTGAAACCGACGATATTGTCATTATCTTAGGCAAGGGCCACGAAAACTACCAGATTTTGAAGGATGAAACCATTCATTTCGACGACAAGGAAGTGGCGAAAGAGGCAGTTGCTGCCCACAAGGAGGGAAACTGATGCCAGCATTTAATCTTGAGGAAGTACAGGCGATTACGAAGGCTTCCGTGTATGCCAAAGAGAAAGAAAATTTCTGCGACCTGGTCAGTGATACCCGCAAGATTTCGGAGGGTGTCCTTTTCCTGGCTTTTAAGGGTGAGCGCTTCAATGGCGAAGATTTTGCTGCCGAAGCATTGGAAAAAGGGGCTGCTGGCGTAATGGTAAGCCGTGATTGCGCGCCGGAGATTTTGGCGGCTTGCAAGGGGACGGTTTTACAGGTGGAGGATACGCTGACTGCGTATCAGCAGCTGGCTCATGCTTGGCGTATGCGCTTTACGGATCTTCCGGTGATTGCCATCACTGGTTCGAATGGAAAGACGACAACCAAGGACCTTACGGCAGCTGTTTTGTCCGCCCGTGGTCCGGTACTTAAAACTCAGGCAAATTTCAACAATGAAATCGGTCTGCCGATGACCCTTTTGGGAATCCGGAAGGAGCATACGGCTGCTGTGGTAGAAATTGGCATGAGGGGGTTCCATCAGATCGAGGCTATGGCCCCTATTGCGGAACCAAAGCTTGGTATTGTGACCAATGTCGGCGAGACCCATATGGAGCTTTTGGGCTCCTTGGAGAACATTGCCAAGGCAAAGGCAGAGCTGGTAGAAGCAATTCCTGCTGGGGGGACGGTTATCCTCAACGCGGACAATAAATACGTGGCCGGCATGCGGGACAAGGCCAAGGCAGGAGTACACGTCCTGACCTTCGGCCTAGAGCAGGAGGCCGATGTGCGCGGTGATGCCATTGAGACGGAAGGGCAGACGACGCGATTTTCCGTAACGTATCAGCAGGAACGCCACGAATATACCATTGCGATGGTGGGACGTCACAATGTCTACAATGCCCTGGCGGCTATTGCCGCAGGCTTTGCTTTAGGGCTCACGGCGGCGGAAATCAGCCAGGGACTGCAGCATCTTGAAGCGACGAAGATGCGCTTTGAGTGCCAGAAAGTTAAGGATTGGAATGTGGTGAACGATGCCTACAATGCCAGCCCCATGTCGATGACAGCAGCCATCAATACCCTTTCAGAATTGACGAAGGGCCGCAAGATTGCGGTAATGGGCGATATGTTAGAATTGGGCAGTGTATCGGTGGAAGCCCATCGCCGTGTGGGTGAGGAGCTGGCGGAGCATCATTTTGCTGCTGTCATCACCCGTGGTGAGATGGGAAATCACATCGCCGATGGAGCCGAAGCTGGCGGGATTGCAACTGTATATCGCTGCACTTCCCATGAAGAAGCTGCCCAGCGGCTTCACGAAATTCTGCAGCCGGACGATACGATTTTATTCAAGGGCTCCCGCGGGATGCAGATGGAAAAAATTATCGACCTGCTTTAAGGAAAATGAAATAGAAAGAGGAATCACAAAGTGGAAACGAGTTTACTCATTGCGGCAGTGGTAGCTGCTGGTTTTGTATTGGTGACGGGGCCCTTCTTTATCCCCGAACTTCATAAACTGAAATTTGGTCAGAGCATTCGTGAGGAAGGGCCAAAGAGCCATCAGGCGAAAAGTGGTACGCCAACCATGGGCGGAATCATGATTATTTTGGGAATTACGATTGGCACGGTGGTGGCAGCACCGCTCTCCACGGAAATCCTGCTGGCGCTTTTCATCACCTTGGGCCATTTCGTACTTGGGTTTCTCGATGACTATATCAAGGTGGTTAAGAAACGCAACCTGGGCCTTAAGGCCAAGCAGAAGATGCTAGGGCAGATTATCATTGCGGTCGTTACGATGATTATCGGTACTCGCATGCTGGGAATCGATACGAGCGTATGGCTGCCGATTGCCAACACTTCCATCAACATTGGAGCAGGATATTATTTCCTGTTGCTCTTTGTTATGGTGGGTACCTCCAATGCCGTAAATCTTACCGATGGCCTCGATGGATTGGCTTCTGGTACGATGGCTATTGCTGCTAGTGTTTACGCGGTTATCTGTCTGAATATGGGGCATAAAGAATTGGCGATTTTCTGCGTTGCGGTTGTAGCAGCCTGCCTGGCTTTTTTGCGATTCAATGCGCATCCGGCTAAAGTGTTCATGGGGGATACGGGTTCCCTGGCATTGGGCGGTGCTCTGGCAGCAGTCGGTATTTTGACACATACAGAAGTTTTGCTGGCTGTCGTCGGCTTGATTTTTGTCTGTGAGGCCCTTTCGGTTATCATCCAGGTTATCTCCTTCAAGTCTACGGGCAAGCGTGTGTTCCGCATGAGCCCCATTCATCATCACTTTGAACTGGGTGGATGGTCTGAGTGGAAGGTTGTATTCGTATTCTGGGCAGTAGGGCTCTTGGCAGGTATTGCGGGCCTTTGCATGCTGTAATTGTTCATTCGAGTTCATAAGAATTCATTGAGGGGGATTTCTTCGTGGTTATGGATCTTTCGGGAAAGAAAGTACTGGTAATCGGTGCCGGCATCAGCGGTTTTGCTTCGGCTAAATTGGTCAAGTCCTTTGGAGCAGAGGTAGTGCTCAGCGATGCTAAAGAGGAAAAAGATATTTCATACGATTTCCAAGAACTTCGGGATAAAGGGATTGAACTGGTATTTGGTCTCCAGCAGGAAAGTCTGCTGGATGATGTAGACTGGGTGATGGTATCGCCGGCCGTTCCCGAGCGAATTCCGCTTATTCAGGCAGCTTATGCCCGCAAAATCCGCGTGCTTACCGAAGTAGAGCTGGCCTATGAGTTGGCCGAATCCCCCATTTGTGCGGTGACGGGGACAAATGGCAAGACCACCACGGTTACGCTGTTGGGGCTGCTGTTGGCAACCCATTACAATCCGGTAGGTGTGGGTGGTAATATCGGTGTCCCGCTTTCCGAAGAAGTGCTTCGCGTTGGCAAGGGCGGCTGCATTGCCGCTGAGATATCGAGCTATCAGATGGAAATCACGAAGGATTTTCATCCGCATGTTGCGGCGGTGCTTAATGTAACGCCGGACCATATTGTGCGTCATGGTTCCATGGAAGTCTACCAACAGATGAAGGAGAAAATGTTTGCGCAGCAGACCGAAGAGGATTTTCTGGTGCTCAATTACGATGACGAGCAGACCCGTGGCATGAAGGCTAGAGCTAAGGCGAAAGTTTGCTATTTCAGCCGCCGGGAAGAGCTGGCGGAGGGTGCCTTTGTCCGGGATGGCCAGTTAGTAATTCGTTGGTCAGGGCAGGAGCATCAGCTTTGCCCCGTTAAGGATTTGGGCATCAAGGGCGGTCACAACGTGGAGAATGCTTTGGCGGCGGTGGCTTCGGCCTTCTTGGCCGGTTGTGAGCCGCAAGCCATGGTTCATGTTCTCAAGGAATTCCGTGGGGTTGAACACCGCATTGAATATGTCCGTGATGTAGATGGTGTGGCCTATTATAATGATTCTAAGGCAACTAACACGGATTCTGCCATCAAGGCTTTGGAGACTTTTGAGCATGGCATTGTGCTCTTGGCAGGCGGTGACGATAAACTTACGGATCTTACGGATTTCATGCAGCTGTGCAAAAAACGCGTTTCGGATTTGGTGCTGCTCGGTGCAGCCGCTGAGCGCTTTGAGCAGGAGGCTCTTAAAAATGGTTATCCGGCCGAGCACATTCATCGGGTAGGGTTCTCCATGGAAAAGGCAGTGGAAAAAGCACATGCTCTGGCAAAAGCTCCGCAGGTGGTCCTGCTTTCACCGGCTTGTGCAAGTTTTGATATGTATGATGGAATGGCGCAGCGTGGCCGCGACTTCAAGCGCCTGGTAAATAATTTATAAAAGGGGTTCTTATTTTGAATATTATTGTATCTGGTGGCGGAACGGGTGGACATATCTATCCGGCTATCACGATTATCCGCACGATACAGCAGAAATATCCCGAGGCGAATTTCCTCTATGTGGGAACGACCCGGGGATTAGAGGCCGATATCATTCCCAAGGAAGGATTGCCCTTTGCAACGGTGGACATTCAGGGCTTTGAACGTCATTTGACGCCAGCTAATCTGATTCGTGCCGGCAAAGCCATGGCCGGAGTGGCAAAAGCGGCGAAGATTGTCCGCGATTTCCGCCCAGACGTGGTGGTGGGAACTGGCGGTTACGTCTGCGGCCCGATTTTGCTGGCAGCAAGCCTTATGCACGTGCCGACATTGATTCAGGAGCAGAATGTTGTCCCGGGAATTACCAACAAAATCTTGGCCAAATTCGTTTCGAAGATTGCAGCGGGGACCGAGGAAGCGATGAAGCACTTTCCCGCCGAAAAGGTCCTTTGCACGGGCAATCCCATCCGCAGCGAAGTCATGACGGCCCTGCGGGAAGAAGGGGCCGCCGAATTCGGTTTTGACCCGAAGCGCAAGACGGTATTGGTGTCTGGCGGCAGCCGCGGTGCCCGGGCCATCAATCGCGCCATGATTGATGTA
Organism: Selenomonas sp. WCT3; assembly: GCA_900100835.1. Taxonomy (GTDB): domain Bacteria; phylum Bacillota; class Negativicutes; order Selenomonadales; family Selenomonadaceae; genus Selenomonas_A; species Selenomonas_A ruminantium_E. The sequence goes on from FNCM01000004.1 coordinate 237,116, forward strand.
CTGGTGCAAGCTGCTGCTCATCCTGAGGTACAGTATTTGCATGTTACGGGAAAGAACGAGTATGAAGATGTTGTTCAGCGCTTGACTCAAGCCGGTCTTGACCTGGAGGCAGTGGAACATATTAAGGTTCGACCCTATCTTTACGATATGCCAAAGGCTATGGCTGTGGCAGACTTGGCCGTATTCCGTGCCGGTGCCACTGGATTGGCAGAGCTCACGGCCCGGGGAATTCCATCGATTCTGGTTCCTTATCCATATGCGGCTGAGAACCATCAGGAGCACAATGCAAGAGCATTAGAAGAAGCTGGAGCAGCCAGGATGATTCTCAATAAAGAATTGACCAGTGAACGGCTCAGTTCCGTTCTGGCAGAACTTTTGAGTGAAGAGGATAAATTAGCGGCGATGGCAGAGGCCAGCCGCCAAATGGGACGTCCTCAGGCGGCAGCAGACATTGCCGATCTCGTACTGGAACTTGCGAATCGTTCATGAGGGGAGAAAGATTGATGAAACAGCTGAAAGAGCTTAAAGATATCAAAAAGATTCATTTTGTTGGTATCGGTGGAGCTGGTATGAGCCCACTGGCAAAGATTATGGCAGAACTTGGTTATGAGGTATCTGGTTCTGACCGGGAAGATTCTCAGGTGATTGAAAATCTGCGCAAGCTTGGCGTCAAGGTTATGCTGGGAGGCCAGAAGGGGGAAAATGTCAAGGGCGTTGATGCGATTGTCGTATCGACGGCAATTCCCTATGACAATCCAGAGGTACTGGCAGCCCGTGACTTGGGCATTACCAAGCTCCATCGTTCGGATATCAACGCAGCCCTGGTAAATGAATACAAGGGCATTGCCGTTGCTGGTGCACATGGTAAGACTACTACCACTTCGATGCTGGGGGTATCCCTTACCCATGCAGGCGTTTCCCCGACGGTAATTGTCGGTGGTGAGGTTCCAGACCTGGGTACCAATGCAAAACTTGGGGAAAGTGAATATCTGGCATCGGAAGCCGATGAAAGCGATGGCTCCTTCCTGAAACTTCGTCCTCATATTGCGGTGGTAACCAATGTGGAAGATGATCATATGGACCACTATGGTACGATGGAAAACATCATTAAGGCCTTTCGTCAGTTTATCCAGAATGTGGACAAAGAGACTGGGTATGCGGTACTCTGCTTTGATAACGAAAACCTGCGCAATATCGCCAAAACGGTAGACCGCAAATATTACACCTATGCCATTGATCATGAGGCGGATTATCGTGCTGTCAATATCAAAACTGGCGGCAAGGGAATCTGTTTTGATGTGGTTCATGGGGAAGAGGAACTGGGGCATATTTCCCTCAATATTCCGGGACGTCACAATGTGCTGGATGCCATGGCCTGCATTGTAACTGGTCTTACCATGGGGGTTCCCTTCGAGCAGATGGCTGCAGGCTTGGCCGCCTTCCATGGCGCTAAGCGCCGTTTTCAGACGAAGGGACGTGTCAATGGTGTATGGGTTGTGGATGATTATGCCCATCATCCGACGGAAATTGCCGCAACGCTTAAGGCTGCCAAGGAAACGAAACCGGGCCGCTTGATTTGTGCTTTCCAGCCCCATCGTTATTCCCGCACTCAGCTTTTGCATGAGGAGTTTGGCAAGGCCTTTGTATCGGCAGACCTTTTGATTCTTACGGATATCTATGCAGCTGGCGAGAGCCCCATTGAAGGGGTAGATGGTGAGACGATCCTGAAGGAAGTTCGTCGTCAGTCCGGCCAAGACGTAATCTATCTGCCCCAGCGCGAAAAAGTGGCAGCGCACCTCAAAGAGGAAGTCAAAGATGGGGATTTGGTTATCACAATGGGCGCAGGCGATATCTATAAGACGGGAGAAGAACTCGTTGAGATGTTGGAAAAGTAATCGAGGTTAAAGGAGAATACATTCAAATGAATCAGGATAAAATTGTTGTTGTTATGGGCGGAACCTCCACGGAGGCAGAGATTTCCCGTCAGACGGGGACGGCCATCTTGAAGGCACTTCAGTCCAAGGGCTATAATGCCGAGGGGATGGAACTCAATCCGACGACTTTTGCCGAAGATATCCGCAAGAGCGGCTGTGCTATTGTATTTAATGCCATTCATGGCAAATTTGGTGAGGATGGCATGATTCAGGGAACGCTGGATATGCTGGGAATTCCTTATACGGGCTCTGGGGTCCTGGCTTCGGCTGTAACTATGGATAAGGCAGCCTCCAAGCGGGTATTTTTGGCTGAGGGCATATCGACGCCGCGCTCCCAGACCTTCCATGCCTTTGAGATGAAACACAATCTGGTAGAGGAAATCGAGAAAAACTTTTCCTGGCCGGTAGTGGTTAAAGCTGCTTCCCAGGGGTCAAGTATCGGTGTCTATATCGTTCAGAATCATGACGAGCTGGAAAAGTCTTTACAGGAAGCCTTTTCCTATAACGATGAAGTCCTGGTAGAGGAATTTATTAAGGGGCGTGAGCTGACTGTTGCCGTTTGGGGCGACGATGAAGCCAAAGAAGCATTCCCAATCATTGAGATTACGACTACCTCTGGCCGATATGATTACGAAAGCAAATACACCAAAGGTGCTTCGACGCATATTATTCCCATGCCGGTATCGGATGCCAAGACGAAAGAAATTCAGGAATTGGCTATCAAAACCTTTACGGCTTGCGGATGCCGTGGGGTAGCACGGGTTGACATGATGCTGGGAACTGATGAGAAACCCTATGTAATTGAAGTCAATTCCGTTCCGGGCATGACGGAACTTTCCTTGGTTCCAGATGCTGCTCGGGCAATGGGGGTTGAGTTCCCGGAGCTTTGCGAACGCATTTTGGAAATGGCCGGTTTCAAAAAATAAGCCGCTTGCCGGACCATGCCGGACAGGATATCACCTGTCCGGTTTATTTCTAACAGAGGAAGGAAGTGAAAGTAATGGAAGAAAGGGAACATGAACAACTAGAACCACAGCCCGTGACGGTCAATCGAAAAGTTCGCCGCAGTCCACGGCGAATTATCAAAGGTCTTTTATTTCTGCTCATATGTGGAAGCATAATGGGGATTGCCATCTATTCGCCTTTGTTTACCTTTCAGCGGCTGATTCTCAATGGCAATGCATATTTAAGCAGCGATGATGTTATGGATATTGGCAGAATCCAGAAGGGCAGACCGCTTTTTCAGCTGAAAACCGATGAGATTACGCAAAATCTCATGCATGACCTGCGCATTGAATCAGCGGTGGTTCGCAGACGGCTGCCGGATACGATTGAGATTGATATCACCGAACGGGTGCCGGTGGCAACGGCAATATGCGATTATGGCTATATTGATTTTGACCGGCAGGGAAAAGTAATTCATAGCTATCGGTCTCTTCATAAAATGCCAATCCCTTTGATAACGGGAACGACCTTGCATGATTTGTATATTGGGGATGACAATAAAGATGAGCGGGTGGCGCAAATCCTCATGTTTCTGCAGAGACTGAATGCGGATGCCCTTAACCAGATTTCGGAAATTAATATGACCAATCCGGAACAGATAACTGCCTATACGACAAACTCGGTTCAGATACGCTTGGGAAACATGGATCGAATGGAAGAAAAGGCAAAACTAACCCAGGAGTTTCTCGATAACCTTCCCAATAGCCGCCATCCCATCGAATATGTGGATTTCAGTTATACCGCCCCCTTTATTCGGCTGAAGCACATGCCAACAGAAAAAGAGACTGTTGTCAATGCGAATGCGCAGTAAATATACCTTGTTTAGTGGGAATTCTGGAAGTTTTTTCGGAAAAGCTATGGAATTCAATGCAAAATAATGATAAAATAAAACAGTATAATTGTGCAGATTGGCAAATGTGGTAAGATAACCGCATTATAGAATATAATCGTCATGGGGGTTAATGCAGTGTTTGAATTGGATGATAATGGCCTGGATCAATTGGCTACAATTAAAGTAATCGGTGTTGGCGGTGGTGGCAGCAATGCAGTCAACCGCATGATTAATCTTGGCCTTCAGGGCGTAGAATTTATTGCTGTAAATACTGATGCGCAGGCTTTGATGAAGTCTTTGGCACCGAAACGGATGCAGATTGGTGAAAAACTCACCCGTGGTCTTGGTGCAGGTGCTCAGCCAGAGATTGGGCAGAAGGCTGCTGAGGAAAGCCGCGACGATATTTTGGAAGCACTCCGTGGTGCAGATATGGTATTCGTAACTGCTGGTATGGGCGGTGGAACAGGTACTGGTGCTGCTCCGGTAGTAGCAGAGTGTGCCCGTGAAATTGGTGCGTTGACAGTAGGCGTTGTGACGCGTCCGTTCTCATTTGAGGGAATGAAGCGCCGCCGCAATGCAGAGTCTGGTATTGCAAATCTAAAAAAACATGTGGATACGATTATTACGATTCCCAATGACCGTCTGATGCAGGTGGTTGATAAAAAGACGCCGATTACGCAGGCTTTCAGCATTGCAGATGATGTGTTGCGCCAGGGCGTAAAAGGTATTGCAGACCTTATTGCATTGCCGGGGCTTATTAACCTTGACTTTGCTGACGTGAAGAATATCATGAGCAATGCTGGCTCTGCCCTGATGGGTATTGGTGAAGCTTCCGGTGAAAATGCAGCGGTAGAGGCTGCTAAGGCGGCTATTGCATCGCCGTTGCTGGAAACCAGCATCGATGGTGCTCGTGGTATCTTACTTAACGTTACCGGTGCGGAAGAGAATCTCAGCATGTTTGAGGTTACCGAGGCGTCGAATTCTATTGAGGAAGCTGCTGACAGCCAGGCAAATATTATCTGGGGTGCTGCCGTTGATAATACCATGGGTGATACTGTACGCGTTACAGTTATTGCCACTGGTTTTGATGCGCCAGAAGAAATTGGCGTACAGACTCCCGTTCAGCCGGCAGCAAGTACGATTCCTGCGGCAACAGATGTAACGGATAAAACGGCAGAAGCTCAGCCTGCTGCACCAGCTCCAGACTTTATCGACATTCCGGTCTGGATGCGTCGAAAATAATAAAAAAACAGTTGACAAGAACGTTAAGAGCAGATATAATATATCTTGTTCTTAACACTTGTTAATTGCATATGGGTAGGTGCCCGAGTGGTTAAAGGGAACAGACTGTAAATCTGTCATCTTCGGATTACGATGGTTCGAATCCATCCCTGCCCACCATTATGGCGGCGTAGCTCAGTTGGCTAGAGCATGCGGTTCATACCCGCAGTGTCAGGAGTTCAAATCTCTTCGCCGCCACCATTTGCAATCAGTAAGCGCATCACGTAAGTGGTGCGCTTTTTATTTTTTAAAAAATGTAATTAGTTCAAAAAAGGTGTTGACAATTTATAATAAAACGTGTAACATAATACAAGTCGCTGAGAGATACGGCGAAACAAAAGCTTCAGACCTTGATTGGCAAAACGGATGCGATTGTTTCTCTGAAAAGCTTCGAAAAGAATTTAAAAAAGTTCTTGACAGAAACAAATCGATGCGATACAATAAATGAGTCGCTGAAATGAGCGACAGAGATTGTTCTCTGAAAACTAAACAATGTAAAATGAAATCATGCAACATGATTTAAGCCAGATGTTAA
>FNCM01000005.1 GCA_900100835.1 Selenomonas sp. WCT3
TCTACTTGTAATAATGCTGCTGCTTCACTACGTGTCATTCTACCTGAGAGGCATTTCTGGGTAACTCTGGTTTTCTCTTCTGCTGTTGCTTTTTGCTTATGAGGCATGAAAAACTCCCCCTATGATGACAGTTTTATTTTTTACTGTCTCTCATAAGGGGAGCATATCATATTTCCCGAAAGGGATTTCTATGTAATCGGAGGGTCACAGTCCCTCCGCAGAGGGCTAACCGCTTCCTGTGTGATAGCACCACGGATATTATAACACAAAGAGCGTTTCGATGTCACGATAACTACAACATCGAAACGCTCTTCTATTTTTTATAAGTCTTCTGCATCAAAACGCCCTAGCCTTAGAATCCACTACCCGCATTAGCATACGATAATGCGTCCAGCTCAAATTGCTACGCAGTGCGTAGCGATTTGGAAAGCACCGATAAAACTGCCGCATATTCCGCAAATTGGCATAAGAATAACCTTTGCCAAATTCAGCCGTCAGCTTAGCGGAAACTTGTTGCAAAACTCCTTTTCCGTACTCTGCATGCTGGCCATCACAGGCCTTATCCAACTGCTGACCAATCTCCCAATATATCTGCACCATGCCAGCATTTACTGTCTGCTGTACCTTATGCTGTACATGAATTATACTTTGTCGGATTTCGCCGTAAATATCCTGCGATACCTTCTCGATTTCATTCATACCAATTCCCCCCCAATGCCTTTATTTCTTTGGAAACATATTTTGCAACATATATTTCTTGATTTCTTTAAGGGTGTCACACTTACGCTGGTGAAGGGCGATAAGACTATCGAGATTGGAAAAATATGTACCAATTCGCTCCTGTTCCTTCAACGTAGGCAACATAATAGAAATATTTTCAACATCAGAAGAGTTATAAGAAGGCAACGCACCAACTTGTGTTAACTTTGCTAAATCTAATGTTTCAAACAATGTTTTCCCAAAATCATAATCCCATGTATTCTTAGTAAAAATATATGCCATTGTATTATTGTCAAGTAAAAACGGCGTCTTTACTAATCGCTTACGGTTAAGCATAACAGCCGCCCCAACTTTAGCAAAGAAAATAGCTGGTACTTGGTCAATTACATTCCATCTTTTCCGTTCAATTTGTTCTTTGTTAACATAATTATTCGCTTTTACAAGTTCATTCTCATTACCATCTATATTCATATCCGAAACTTTGAAAAAAGGAATTCCGCTTGTACCGCCTTGTTCTGCGTCAGGAAAACCAACCCCCGACCTTGCAGAACCGACATCTCCCAGCTTATGCTGTTCCCAATCGCCAGTAAATCCAGCAAAGCGAATCTCTGGAACTTTTTCTCCTTTTTTCGGAAACATTTTTTGAAGCATATACTTCTTTACTTTTTTCAGTTCATCACACTTACGCTGATGAAGGGTGATAAGGTTATCCATCTGCTCTACAAATTCCCCTATCCTGCGTTGCTCTGACAGGTCAGCAGGCATATTTATCTTGCTGTTCAGTATGTTGTCGTTATACAGGTGCTTAACCGTAGAGCCTTCAATGAGCCAGTCAATGACCTGGTAGTAGGCTTTCAGATACTTCTTGGCCACCCTGCCGTCAGTATGGAGCCACACAACATTGGAATCCTGAAAATACTCGTCTTCGCCAGTATATTCAGCGGTTCTTCCAACGCTGCCAACCGCCGAAATAAGAATATCCCCAACTTCAGGATAAGGATACGCTGCCCTAAACTCCTCGAACAGTTCCCTAGAGATATATGCATCAGCCTGCAAGCCAATGGTTCCGTTCTTGTAAAAAGGTATCTCCCCAACCTCACTGGTTTGCTCCTTGAATACACGCTTGCAGGTTTGTATAGTCCCCAAATCACCCAACTTCCGCTGTTCCCAATCGTCCGTATATCCTTGAAACCGTATATTCGGTACTTTCGCCATTCTCATCCCTCCTTGACCACAAAGCGATATTTTCCTTTTCCCAAACCATACACACTCTCAATCAACTTTGCTTCCAACATCTTTTTTAATAATGTTGTGGCGGGACGTTCTGTGATTGACAAAACTGACAGCACATCGCTACGGCTAAAAATCTTTTCCCTGCCAAAAGCTTCATACAAGGCAACAATATTATTTTTCGTCCTCTCAGTTCCTTTAACTGTTTTCAGCAACACCAATAGGCTGTTATTCGACTCAATGTGCTGTTCAATGTGCTGTTTTTTCAATGAATGTGCTGTTTCTGCCTGCCAATCCACATGCAAATAGCGATTTTTCAGCACATTGGCCTCGCCCAGCAAGAGATTGCGCAAAAACTGCTCGAGATATTCCGTGGTCTCATGGATGCCCTTCTGCAAGTTGTTATAATTGGCGCGAACCAAGGCATTGCGAAAATACCAGGAATGCGCGGCAAATATATCATTCGTAGCATCGAACCCAAGACTGCGCAAATATTTGATAAAGAACACCGCCGTTGTGCGCGTGTTTCCCTCACCAAATACATGAATCTGCCAAAGGCGCGCGACAAACTTCGCCAGATGCCTTACGATTTCGCTCATTCCTAAGCCCTCATAGCGAAAATCCTCTTCCATGCGGAAATCGTAATCCAGCGTAGCATTCAGTTCCAAGGCTCCACCGTAGGTGACCGATGCACCGTTCAACACCCATTCTTTTTTCGTAATATTATAATCACGGATTATTCCTGCATGGGAAAATATTCCTGTAAACAGCCGTTTATGAATCGCAAGATATTGCGCTGGGGAGAACACAAAGGAATCCTCGGCCAGAATTTCTGTAATCCTCGCCGCAACCTTATCGGCTTCCTCGGTGCGCTCTGGTGCGCTTTGGGCCCGGTCTTGTTTATAATAGCTGTCGATAAGTTCTTGAGCCTCACCTATGCTGATACGTCCTTCGATATTATCCTGCGCCGTTGCCAGCAGATAGTCTGAGGTTTGCAGGTTATCCACCTTCTGCAACCCAATGGCCGTTTGCCATGCATAGGCTTTGGCAACCTTATCCGGCTCCCCAGACTTATAATAGCTGGCAAACGGATCTTTATTTTCCGTGTCACCCATTTGGCGTTTCCTCCTGCAGCACGTTAAGGAACTCGGCCAGAGCGTCTTGGGTCTCACTATCTTGACAAGTCAAATTCGTTGACAGGTCAAAAAGATCCCTCGTCGCCTGCTGAATGTCTGCATCAAGCGCCCGCATTTCGGCACACACCGCCTTGAGGTCGACTTCGGGCTCTGGCTCGCTGGTATCCACATAGCGCGGGATATTGAGGTTATAATCATTTTCCTTGATTTCTTCATAGGTAGCCAGATGGGCAAACTTGTCCACATCCTTGCGCTCATTATAAGCCGCCATAATTTTGTCAATGTGCTCCGCATCCATGAAGTTCTGCGCCTTTTCCTTGCGAAACTCCTTTGACGCGTCAATAAAGAGCACATCACGGCTCACATGGTCTTTTTTCAGCACGATAATGCAGGTCGGTATGCCCGTGCTGAAGAAAATCCCAGCAGGCAGGCCGATAACGGCGTAAATATTGCCATCTTCCAGCAAATGCTTGCGTATTGTCCCTTCCGCCGCCCCGCGGAACAATACACCATGAGGCAAGATAATACCCATGGTGCCGTTTTCCTTCAGATGATAAAAGCCATGAAGCAAGAAGGCAAAATCCGCCTTGGACTTCGGCGCGAGCTTCTCATACCGCTGGAACCGCGGGTCAGTCAAAAAGCCTGCCGCCGCACTCCAATGCTGGCTATAGGGAGGATTCATACATACTCCGTCATAGTTCGTCGGCTCCTCCGTCGGCCAGTCAGCCCCCAAGGTATCGCCATTACGGAAATGCTGATACTGGAACGGCACATTATGCAGAATCATATTCATGCGGGCCAAGTTGTAGGTGGTATGGGAGATTTCCTGCCCGAAGAACTGGATGCCATTGCGGCAGTCCTCGTTGATATAACTGCGGGCATGCAACAGCAAAGAACCAGACCCCATGCACGGATCATAAATGGAAAAAGCAGGCTCCCCCTCCTTGCCTTTGGTTACAATACGCGTGATAAGCTCCGAAACAGCCTGCGGGGTATAGAACTCGCCGGCCTTTTTCCCGGAACCGGCGGCAAACTGGCCAATCAGATATTCGTAAGCATCCCCCAAGGCATCCGCGCCATACTGGGTGAAGTCAATATGTGCGAGCTCCTTCATCACATCCGAAAGCATCGCATTGCGCTTGGCTGGCGTAGTGCCCAGACTCTTGGAGTCAATATCAAAGTCCTCGAATAAATCCTCATAAAGCTTCTGCCCACGGATGGCCTCGCCGCCCTGCTCCACATCACGCATCGCCTGACGCAGATGGTCGGTGGTAAAGGTCTTGTTGTTGATTTCATTATATAAAGCCGTAAAAGTATACTGCGGCTCAATAGCAAAGCTGTAATTTTCCTCCAGCTCCGCCTTCAAATCCTCCCAATCCTCACTCTGCCGCGCTTCCTCATAAAGCTGCTGCGCCTCATCCAAGCTCTCCGGCTTCCGATCCTCCAACAGGTCAACCACAGCATAAAGCTGACGGTCAGACAGATACTTATAGAAAATCAACCCCAGCAAATAATCCTTATACTCATCCGCACTCATCGTACTGCGCATAACATTAGCGGCACTCCAAAGCGCCTGATTCAATTCCTGTGATGACATATATCCCTCTTCAATCACTATTTTTTTATTTTATTTCCAAAGACCGACTACACACAAACTTCTTTTATAAACTCTTTAATATTATTATAAACTTCATCATGTAAGTCTGGATATTTCTCAAGAACACTATTAGCCCATTCAGGACCATGTCCACCAACTTCTTTTATAAAACATTCAAGCTCTCCAACCGGAACAATAAATATTCCTTTCTCCTTTAATTTTTTATTCATCTTTTTAAATCTTTCTGTCGCATCCCCTCCTGGCAATGCTGAAATTCCTCCTCTTTTTATCTCATTCCATTTCGAAGGTACTCTAATAGCTTCCTGAATTTTTCTAATATCACTCTTCGATAAGTAATCTCCCTTTGATTCCTTGAGAACCTTATCGATACAGGACTCAAAATCACATAATTTAACACCTTTTATAGAACTACTAACATTAGAAACTACCACATTATATAGAGGTTCTATATAATCCCACTCCATATCAAAAGCTTCTATAATCCCCTTAAATACTTTTTCATCATTTAAAACATCTATATCAGGGACTAGTTTTACAGAAACATCAAGTGAGCGAAGTGCCTTTGCAATCTTCGCCATTCGTTGTTTACCTCCACAATGAATAAACAATGTCTCCGAATAGCGTCCTTCTAATCGCTTAACATAATCATCGATTATTGAATACATTTTACAATCAGAATCACTTTCACACAATACTACCTCTCTATGAAATAAGCTTTTCATAATATTAGAATATTTCAATAAAGGGTCATTCCAAACACTAGAAAAAGTATCATTATCCAGTATAGAAAAAGAATTAGAATCTTCCATTCTCGTTATTCTGACAATTTTCACTCTTTCCGGGCATACATCCAATAGACCTTTAATTAACTCTTCACTATGCGTTGATATAAATGCTTGTTGATTGTGCCGCAATGTCTTTCCAATTATTTTTCCCATAATATTAGCCTGCGGCGGATGTAAAAAAGACTCTGGTTCATCAATCAAAAAAGTACGATAGTAATCTATCATCAAATATAACAATATCCCTGTAAAGCTCTTTATACCATCTCCTTGATTTTGCACTTGCTTATACGTATCCAATACAGCCGCATAAGCTTCTTGACGTTCTTGCTCATCAAGATAATCCCCACTTAAATTCACAGCTTCACCTATACACAATGGGATATTACCACCATTTAACGTATACGGAATTAATTCTCTATCAAAAGCCTGTTTAAAATTATCACTTAACCACTTTCTATATTCGTGGTTAAATGCCGCATAATGTATAGGGCTGGTTTTTATTTCATGACGATTAGTTAATGGGGCAGGATTGCTAATTACTAATCTTTGTAAAGTATCCAAGTATGCTACAAACAATGGTCTAACAGACCCAAAATGCTTCTCCGAGCTGAAATCTGGTATTGAATATGTGTTAACGTTGAATCCAAAGCCAGAATAATTTTTAGATAGTCCACAATCACTCACTTTAGAAACGGACTCTAATAATTCTTTTACATCCCCATTTTGTATAGAGATTTCTATATCATTAACAACAACAGTATTTTTCTTTGCATCACATAATTCATAAATATCTTTTAACGATTGACTTTTGCCTGCATTATTAGGGCCAACGAAAATAACTATATCATTTTCTTCTACTTCTAGTTCAGTCCCGTTATTAAAAATTATTTTTGAAATATATCCGCCATAGTTATTACTCTTTTGGGATATAATCTCATCTTCCGTCATATCATTAACATTCGCACTCACTTATTCCATTCCTTTCCCATAGATATCATACATTTTCTCTTTACAATTCTTATTTTTCCATCATAAACATGTATTATTCTGTAATTTCCCAATATCCTCCACGAGCAGCACCATACCTAATAAGGAGCCCCTTCTCCCGCAGCGCTTTAATATTTCTTTCTGTTGTCCGCTTGGAAACGCCTAGTAATTCTGCTAATTGTGTTGCAGAGATGGTATTGTCAGCTTTTATGGCTTCAATAATCTTCTCCTGTATATTACCGCCAATCACCGCCATTTCACCGTCATTCACCGCCACTTCACCGTCATTTGCAACATTATCGCTGTTATTCTGCCCCTCACCGTAATTCAAATTATACAACGTCAGCAAAAAATCTCTATGTTCTGCCATAAATTTCGGCATCAAATCTGCTGTCGTATGCTCTTGGAAATCGTAGTCTTCCAGTATTTTCTTGAAGCCGCTGCCTCTGCGCTCCATTAGTTGCAACCTGCTAAACACATCAGCCAGAACTGGATTCCTGCGCTGGGACGATATATGCCGTAGGTCGCGGCCTTCTAACGACGAGCCATCTACCATTCCACCGGGAGAATAAATCTCCAGACGGTCATCAAAGATATCAATATGGACTTCACTGCCCACTATCAGATAGTCGCGGTGAATCAAGGCATTGACCAATCCCTCCATCACAGCACGCTTAGGATAGTCCGGATATTCAATCCTATGAGTAGGTGTTTTCCGCCATGCTTTCCTGTTATGGCGCATGATAAAACTCAGCGCATCTTGATAAAGGGAAATCAATCCACCTGAATACTCCTCATCATCGATGGCATCGATCAAACCAGATGCTTTGGATAATCCATTCCATCTGGTACAGAATACCCGCGAATGCCTTACGGGTGATTCATCAGCCAGCAAAGCGCCGGCATTAGTCAGTTTGCCATTGTAATCAACCAAGCCAAAGGATTCAAAATCTGTTTCCTCAAAAGATTTTCCCGTTCTCTGCTTATATACGGAGCGCAGTTTCGTAAAGGCCATATCTTCAAACTTGAACCGGGAAGGCAGACTGTCATAACTCTGCCCACTTCCCCGAATCACCAACTCACGCAGCTGCATGGGATTTGCAGGTACACTCTCATTTCCCAAACGCACGAAGGCAACAAGTTGCCCTTCGCCAGAGTAATAATACGGTGTCTCCTCACCGGTCATAACTTCAACAATTATCAGTTCTTTACCTTCCACGGCTTCAAACGACAATTTGAATTTTGGAATGGGATTCATGCGATTCTTAATCGTCTCACTGATTATTTCCGCATCTGCCCTGGCATTTTCCAGCCCAATTATCGTATCATCATCACGAATACCAAAAATCAGCTTACCGCCAAAGGTATTAGCAAATGCACTAATGCTTTTCAACCAGCACTTTGGCTTCTTCACTTCCAAAGACTGTTTTTTATCATATTCCGTTGCTTCTCCAATTAAATCTCTAATGTTCATAAAATCTATCCCTTGCCCTTCATCCTATCCATTTACTCACGATATAGGCAATCCACGCATATAAAGAGTCGGCCATATCGAAATGGCCAACTCCAATTTTTGCTGTTTTTCCAGCACTTATTATTTTATCATAGTTCAGCGTAATATAACACCTTACAGCTCATAATCGAAAAGCAGGCGCCTATTCTAATTTTGCAAAATTGTATGTCGTATATGCAGGTACTAAAAACCACCATGTTGAATTAGAATACTATCGACACATGACATATACGCCCGACAAAGGAGCGAAAACCTATGCTTCAGAAAAAATATGTGTTTCATACATTTGATGAACTAACGGGCATTGCCACCGAGATAACGGCCAGCAATGCTTATAGAAATGCATCCGGTGTTCTTTTCCAGCTCTACAATCCCAAGATTGACGCTGCTGATGAGGAAATAATCACGTACCTTCATGATGCCTGTGAAAAAGCCTGTCTCGTCGGGCTTACCTGCGCCAATATCGCAGATCAGGAATTTGATATCAAGGATGAGCCCATCGAGCTGAATGTCACCTATTTTCGCACCACAAGGGTTCTGGCCTTTGACTTTGATATGAACCATGAAACCGGGTTCGTGGCGGGGCGCATCCTTAACAATAAACTGGAGGATATCTATGATGCCAGATGTATGCTCGTCTGCTATTCCTGCGGCAGTGCCGTCATCGATGCCTTTATCAACGAGTTCAGCCACCATAAGCTGCCCCTCTTCGGTGCCAAGGCAGGGCGCAGCATAAGGGCCTTGAATACGGCGCTGGTATATGGCAAAAGTACCCATGCAAATGGCATTGTTGCCATTGTCTTTGCTGGAGAAGATTTGCATCTTTATATGGATAATTGCCTGGGCTTCAAAGAAATCGGCCTGGAAATGCTGGTGACCAAAACGGAAGGCGACAACATCATCACCGAGATTGACCACAAGCCGGCAACGGAGGTTTATTCCAAATACCTGAATGTCAAGCCAAACAAGTATTTTGTCCATAATGTATGTGAATTTCCCCTGATTTTTTCTCAAGATGACTGCAGCCTTGCCCGTGTCCCCTTTGCCTGTGATGATGATGGTTCCATCTACTTTACTTCCGGTGTGGAAAAAGGCGCAAGATTCCGGCTTTCCTATGGGAATCCGGCCAACCTGTTCAACATCATTGACCAATCGGTTCAGAACCTGAAAAAATTCAAACCGGAAGCTATTTTCTTATTTGAATGCGGAAACCGGGTTCGCTTTCTCAAAGACCAAGCAAGGCACGAGCCGGACAAATTTCGGGAGGTTTCCCCGGAGTTATCCGTGGCGGTGGGATATGCCGAACTGTTCTTTTCCCCCACCGGCGGCGGTGTCTTAAACAGTGCTTTGGTGGCCGTGGGTCTCACAGAAGACGCAACTTCTCCGGACGAGATTCGTTCCTGCATAAAGGTCACAGAAGAAAATGACAGCCCGGAGGAACAGGAAAACGAAGTGATTCCCTTTGTGGACAGGATTTTGCATTTTCTTGAGAAAACATCGCTGGAGCTGGACCAGCTCAACAAGGAATTGGGGAAGATTGCTTATACCGACCGCCTTACGCGGATTTATAACCGCTGGGAGCTGGAGCACAAAATCACAGAGGCGATAGAGCTCAGCGCAGATGACCACACGCCGATTTCCCTGATTTTTATGGATATCGACCATTTTAAGCACGTCAACGATACCTATGGCCATGACGTGGGGGATATGGTCTTGCGGGCCACTGTGGATTTAATCAAGGATAATTTACAGCCCCAGCACGTTTTCGGGCGCTGGGGCGGAGAGGAATTTCTATATTTACTTCCAGATACGGACTTGGAAAAAGCCAATGAGTTTGCGGAAAAGCTGCGCCTGCAGGTGGAAGCCAACTGCTATGCGGTGGTGCGGCACGTGACGATGAGTTTGGGCGTCACCAGCATCATGGAGGGCGATGATATGAATTCCTTTGTGAAACGGGCGGACGAAGCCCTTTATATGGCTAAGGAAAATGGCCGCAACCGCGTGGTGGGTTATATTACTCATGGAAAGTAATCTTCTCATCCCCCACCAATTTCCCCCCCAGCAGCGTTGCTTCATGCGTATGTATCGCAAAGCCCTGTTGGGCCTTTTCCATGCTGGTGTTGGCGTAGCAGTAGCGGCAGCCGTGGATGCAGGTATCGTACTGGCCGATGTCAAAGCTTTCCACGCAGTTGCAGAGCGGGCGCTGGCTCTTGGCTTTGCCGGCCTTAACGGGCCTGCCGGTGATGCGTTCAATAAGTGCGCCGTCGATGCAGGCACCATGGATGATGCCATACTCCTCCAAGTCAACCGCCTCGGAGCAGGTCTGCAGCGTTACGCCGCTGCCCTGGGCTATCCTGACAAGGCCCTTTGCCAAAGCCTGCATTTCCTCCGTAAAAAGCTCGTGCAGGTTCGTCTCCACATCCGCGTAGCCTTCCTCCAATCGCCGGCAAAACCAGTCGAAATAAAAGGCCGGAATATCCGTCCGGCGGCTGGCACTTACAATCATGGCTCTGCATCCTCATCCAGAGTTTCCAGCAGGAAGCTTACAGGACGAAAACCATCGTTGCAGGAAATCATAGCCGAACGGGGATTTTTCATCCAGCCATCGTAAAAGTCCTCCGCACCATGGGCCAGCCCCATGACAAAGGGAGACATGGATTCCCAAGCGCTTTCGCACATGCCCTCTGGCCGCTGCCAGTCGTTGGCGATATACACATCACCTTCCTCCATATCACAGGCATGCTCGATGGGATTTTCGTATTGTTCGATCAAATCGTGATAACAGGCTTTCCGTACTATCGTTATCCTTACTTTCTTCATGCCAATCCCTCCGTTTCGCTTTCTCTACGTTAATTCTACCACAGCCCTTATCAATCGCAACAACGAAGTGTTCCCGCACAAAAATGACCGGTCAAATTGACATGTCAATAACTGTCAATTTGACCGGTCATACTCTTACCGAATCAATTAAAATTCTTCGCTCTTGCTGGCGATTTTTTCCTGTACATAGGCAATGAAGTCATCAATCTTCATCGTCGTGCTTTCCTGTACACCGCGTTTGCGGACTGCTGCCGTCTTATCGGCGACTTCCTGGTCGCCGACAACCAGCGTGTACGGCGTTTTCTTGACCTGGCTCTCACGGATCTTGTAGCCGACCTTCTCATTACGGTCGTCCACCTCTACGCGCAGGCCGAGGTCAAACATTTTCTTCTTGAGCTCGTAAGCGTAGTCAGCATGTTTCTCCGTAATCGGCAGGATGCGGACCTGTACCGGAGCCAGCCACGTCGGGAAGGCACCGGCATAGTTCTCGATGAGGATGCCGATAAAGCGCTCGATGGAGCCATAGACAACGCGATGCAGCATGACCGGACGATGTTTCTCGCCGTCCTCGCCCACATACGTGAGGTCGAATTTCTCCGGCATCAGCATGTCGAGCTGAATCGTGCCGCACTGCCACGTACGGCCGATGGAGTCCCGCAGATGGAAGTCGATTTTCGGGCCGTAGAAAGCGCCGTCGCCTTCGTTGACGATGTACTTGAGGCCACGATGCTCGAGGGCGTTGCGCAGGGCTTCCGTTGCACTCTCCCAAATTTCATCGGAGCCCATACTGTCATCCGGACGCGTGGAGAGCTCCGCCGTATACGTGAGGCCGAACGTGCTGTAAACCTCATCGAACAGGTCAATCGTATGCTGGATTTCCCCCTCGATCTGGTTCGGCGTGATGAAGAGATGCGCATCGTCCTGCGTGAAGTTGCGAACGCGGAACAGGCCGTGGAGCGCACCGGAAAGCTCATGGCGATGAACGATGCCGAGCTCGCCGAGACGCAGCGGCAGGTCACGGTAGCTGTGCTGGTGGGATTTGTAGACCAGCATGCCGCCCGGGCAGTTCATCGGTTTTACGGCATAGTCTTCATCGTCGATTTTCGTGAAGTACATGTTCTCTTTGTAATGATCCCAGTGACCGGAAGTCTCCCAGAGCTTGCGGTTCATGATCATCGGCGTCTTGATTTCCTGATAGCCATAGCGGCGATGAACTTCGCGCCAATAGTTGATGAGTTCGTTGCGGACAACCATGCCATTCGGATGGAAGAACGGGAAGCCCGGGCCTTCCTCATGCAGGCTGAAGAGGTCGAGTTCCTTGCCGAGCTTGCGGTGGTCGCGCTTGGCTGCCTCTTCGAGCATGTGCAGGTATTCATCCAGGTCAGCCTGCTTCTCGAAGGCCGTACCGTAGATACGCTGGAGCATCTTGTTCTTCTCGCTGCCGCGCCAGTAAGCACCAGCAACGCTCTGGAGCTTCAGAGCCTTGACCTTGCCCGTGGATACGACATGGGGGCCAGCGCAGAGGTCCGTGAACTCGCCCTGGGTGTAGAGCGTGATCAGCGCATCTTCCGGCAGGTCGTTGATGAGCTCAACCTTGTAGCTCTCGCCCATCTCCTCGAACATCTTGAGGGCATCGGCACGGCTGACTTCCTTGCGCTCGAGCTTGAGGTTCTCTTTGACGATCTTCTTCATTTCTTTCTCGATATCCTTGAGATCAGCTTCGCCGAGCTGTTTGTCCATATCGATATCGTAGTAGAAACCATTGTCGATAGCCGGGCCGATAGCCAGCTTGACGTTCTGGTCTTTGTAAAGGCGTTTTACCGCCTGTGCCAGGATATGGGATGCCGTGTGGCGCAGTGCCCAGCGGCCATCGGCCTCTTCAAAGGTCAGGAAATCTACCTGGCAGTCCTTCGTCAGGACCGTCGTGAGGTCTTTCGTCTCACCATCTACTTTCGCAGCCAGGACTTTCTTAGCCAGGCTGTTGCTTACTTCTTTGACGAACTCGAGAATGCTCTTGCCTTCCTCGACTTCGCGGACTGCGCCGTCTTTGAGCGTAATCTTCAACATGATAAACCCTCCTTAAAATAAAAAAGCTCCGTCCCGAAATAGGGACGAAGCTAACGCATCGTGGTTCCACCCAAATTGCTCTCCTAACTATCGGAAAGCCACTTAGTCTTTGATAACGGAAAAGTCTCCGGTTCCGCTTACACACCCGAAGGCTTCAGCCAAACAGCTCCGAAGTGGTGGCCGCAGATGCTATCCCGGGATGCTCGCACCAAATGCATCCTTCTCTTAGAGACGCCGGTCTGCCGTCGTGTCTTCGTCTTTGCTTTGATATTTGATGTTCCCTATTATAGGAGCCTTCCCCGCTCCTGTCAAGGGATTTGCCGATTATTTTTCCGCCATCTGCGTTCCCGTTGTTTTTTTGACGACCGGCACCTGAATCTGCTGTCCTACCCGCAGGTTGCTGCCGTCCGGGGCCAGGCCATTTACTTCGATTATGGCCTGCTGCAAGTCCATAGCCCGGGCTTCATCCGTGGTATAACGCCGGGCCAGATTCCAAACGCTATCGTTCTGCTTAACGGTCACCGTATCAAAGTCACTGGCACGAAGGTATTCGTTCGTCAGATTAAACGGGGAAACGACAGCGAACAGCAAAACAGCAACGGCAATCGACAAAAGTTTTTTCTTCATTACAGTAAACCTCCCAAGCGAAAATATGTAAAACATGTTTTCTTCGAACATAGTTTTGTCAAATTCATGTTCTTATCTTAGCATAGAACATTTATTCTTGCAATACTTTTGTCGAACATTTTTTCTCTTGATGCTGTTTTTCCCCTTTGTTAAAATAAAAGTAACGAATTGACAAGTCAATCTGACCGGTCAATTTGACTTGTCAGAAAGGAGGATTCTATGAATATTCATGGTGCTGTCATCATTGAGCAAGGCGTCACCTTTGCCGTCATTGCGGTCAAACAATCGGTAACCATGTACACCACCCGTCTCATCAAGACACGCCAGGAACTTTCACAGTTCTTCCCCAACATGCCCATCATCCTCATGAGTCAGGATAATAACGGCACCCCGCATTACTACGGACGAAAAGATATCGTAGACTTTCTAAAGACCATCCGCGTCGACCAGATTCCTTGGAAAGTCTATCATCTCTATTGATAGGAGTTTACATTCATGGATATTCTTCGCAACATTGTTCATATCATCTCCTTTATTGTGCTCATGGTCACAGCCGATGTGGTCTGGACCAACATCAAGGGTTACTACGCCGAGGGCAAATTCAAAATCTGCGCGGCCTACTTTGCCGGCGGCATCATGGTTTTTTGTCTGCTGCTGGGCCTCAGTACCGCCGCCAATACCTATTTCCGTTAAACTACTACGAAAGTGAAACGCTGTTTCAAGTGTTTCACTTTTTTATTGCAATAATTCAAAACAAACTACCAAGATGCCCCAAACGTATTGAAACGATAACAAACGCTATGTTATAGTGAACTTGTCTTGAAAAGGAATCCACTTTGGAAAGGAAGATTATCATGAAAAAGATTGTATTGCTTTGTGCTGCGGGAATGTCCACTAGCATGCTAGTCAAAAAAATGCAGGAAGCGGCTGCCGCCGAATCCTATGAATGCTCCATTGCTGCCTACCCGACTTCTGAGGCCAATGCCAAAGCAGCCGATGCCGATGTCATCCTTCTCGGGCCCCAGGTCCGCTTCCAGAAAAATAAAATTGCTGAACTCTGCCCGGGCATTCCGGTGGACGCCATCGACATGCGCATGTATGGCCGCATGGACGGCGCCGGTGTGCTGAACTATGCCAAGAGCCTTATGGCGTGAGGTAGAGCCAATGGAAGGACTTGAACTCACAGCATTTCAGATTATCTCCTCGGTGGGCTCGGCTCGCAGCTGCTACATCGAGGCAATCCAGGAAGCCAAACAGGGAAATTTTGTCAAGGCCGAGTCGCTGATTGCAGAAGGTGACGAAATGTTCGTGGAAGGACATGACGCCCATGCCAATCTGCTTACGCAGGAAGCACAAGACGGCCCCGGCAGCACCCTGTCCCTGCTGATCCTTCATGCAGAGGACCAGCTCATGAGTGCCGAAGGCTTTAAAACCATCGCCTTGGAATTCATGGATGCTTACAAACGCATTGAATCCCTGGAACAAAAAATAGCAAAGAAATAAGCGAGGTAATAGTATGGGTTTCCCAAAAGGATTTTTATGGGGCGGCGCCGTTGCCGCGCATCAGCTCGAAGGTGGTTGGCAGGAAGGCGGCAAAGGCATCAGCGTTGCCGATGTTATGACCGCAGGACGCCACGGCGTACCGCGTGAAATCACCGATGGTGTCATTCCGGGCAAAAACTACCCGAACCACGAAGGCATTGACTTCTATCATACCTATAAAGAAGATTTGGCCATGCTCGGCGAAATGGGCTTCAAATGCTTCCGCACCAGCATTGCCTGGACGCGGATTTTTCCCAATGGCGATGAATTGGAGCCAAACGAAGCAGGCCTCAAATTCTACGACGACCTCTTTGACGAAATGCACAAAAATGGCATGGAACCAGTCGTCACCCTCTCCCACTTTGAAATGCCCTATCACCTGGTCAAGGAATACGGCGGCTGGCGCAACCGCAAACTGGTGGACTTCTTCGTCCGCTTTGCGGTAACCTGCTTCAAGCGCTACAAGGATAAAGTCAAATTCTGGATGACCTTCAACGAAATCAACAACCAGCGCGAGGTCAACGTCCCGTTCATGGCCTTTACAAATTCGGGGGTACTATATCAGGAGGACGAGGATAAATACGCGGTTCTCTATCAGGTTGCCCATCATCAGTTTGTCGCTTCAGCAAAAGCTGTCATCGAGGGACACATCATCAATCCGGATTTCCAGATTGGCTGCATGCTGGCCATGGGGCCCTGCTATCCGGAAACCTGCAACCCCACTGACCAGCTGGCAGCCATCAAGGAAATGGACAAGAGCTATTTCTTCGGCGATGTCCAGGCCCGCGGCCACTATCCTTCCTATATCTTAAAGCTCTGGGAAAACAAGGGCTACAACGTGGAAATTGAAGAAGGCGACTTAGAAACCCTGCAGCAGGGTACGGTAGATTACTTTGCCTTCAGCTACTACATGAGCTCCGCCACCTCCGGTGACCGCAGCCGGTTTAAAGAGTTGCAGGGCGGCTTCTCCACGGGCATCGACAACCCCTATCTCCAAAAATCCGATTGGGGCTGGCCCATTGACCCCACGGGACTGCGCATTATGCTAAACACTTTGCAGGAACGCTATGAGCTGCCGCTGATGATTGTCGAAAACGGCATTGGCCTCCACGAGGAGCCTGACGCAAATGGTGAAATCCAGGATGATGCCCGCATTGCCTATTTTAAAGCCCATATCGAGGAAATGAAAAAAGCCATCGATGAAGATGGCGTCGACCTCTGGGGCTACTGCCCCTGGGGCCCCATCGACCTCGTGTCAGCCGGCACCGGGGAGATGGAAAAACGCTATGGCTTCATCTACGTCGACAAGGACAACGAAGGCCGCGGCACCCTGAAACGGTTCCGCAAAAAATCCTTCCACTGGTACCAAAAGGTAATCGCCACCAACGGTGAAGACCTCAGCAACGATTAAGTTCCGGGATTGATTCCTGTTTCTTACAAAAAGGCGAAGCATTGTTACAATTGTTTCGTCTTTTTTATTGCTTTTCGTAAAACATCGTCTCAACCTAGCGCTAATCCGTTGAAGCAATAAGAAAAATCATGCTACAGTAAGACACATCAAGTAATTATTTCTCCATCAACCTGGAAAGAGAGGATTAACATGACGAAACAAGAATTATTTGACCAGTTCGTCGATTTCATGGGCCGCTTCGCCGAAATTCGCGCCGTAGTTGCCCTGCGCGACGGCTTCATCATGACCACCCCCTTTACGGTCTGCGGCTCAGTATTCCTGCTGCTGGCCAACCTGCCGATTCCCGGCTATCCAGAATTTATGGCCAGTCTCTTTGGCCCGGATTGGACAGCTCCCCTCAACGCCGTGGCCGGTGGTACCTTCAGTGTACTCGCTCTAATTGTAGTACCGGCAGTTACCTACAAATACGTGGAATCCGAAGGCTGCGACGCTATCATGGCCTCCATCCTCTCCCTTTCCACCTTCTTGATTCTTTTGCCCCCTTCCCTTGTTACCAAAGGCGGTGACACCGTTGCCGATATCATTCCGAAGGCCTGGGCTGGCAGCAATGGCGTCATCACGGCTATTCTCGTAAGCTTTGCCGCTTCCTGGATTTTCTGCTACTGCGAAAAGCATCACATCGGCATCAAGATGCCGGATGCTGTCCCAGGTGGCGTTGCCAAAGCCTTTGAAGCCCTGACGCCAGGCATGGTACTCTTCACGGGGGCTTCCATTCTCTACGGCATCTGCCATTACCTTGGGGCTACCACCCTACCGGAACTCATCTTCAAAATCATCCAAACGCCGTTGCAGGGCCTTTCCGATACGCTGGTGGGCGGTTCGATTATCGAAGCCCTAGAAAGCATCCTGTTCTGGGCTGGCATCCATGGGCCAAGCCTCGTCGGCGGCGTAGTAAACCCAATTCTCATCGCCAACTCTCTGGACAACCAGCACATTCTTGACATGGGCATGCAGCTGGCCGGCAATCCCGATGCAAAAATCATCACCTGCCAGGTGGACTTCATGGTTAAGACCGGCGGCTGCGGCCTAACCTTTGGCCTGCTGATTGCCAGCTGGCTTTCTGCCAAATCCTCCCAACTCAAATCCCTGACAAAACTTGCAACCGTCCCGGGATTCTTCAACATCAACGAACCTATCATCTTTGGCCTGCCCATTGTCTTTAACCCCTACCTCTTGATTCCCTTCGTGCTGGTGCCGCTGATTGCCCTGGTCATGACTTATGTTTCCATTGTCATTGGCTTTATGGCTCCGTTCAGTGCCGTACAGGTTCCCTGGACCGCTCCGCCCATCATCGCTGGTTTCCTCTTAAACGGCTGGCAGGGTGCTGTCGTACAGCTGGCCACGATCGTCATGTCGACCATCGTCTATTACCCCTTCGTACGTATGCAAGATAACGCCATGCTGAAAAAAGAACAGGGCACGGCCGAAAGCATCCAGGATGCTCCCCCTTCCGACGAAGGGAACCACGAACCGCAAACACAGCTTTAACACATTTTGCCTTGGCAAACTTTACGCTATCGCGGTATAATACAGATAGTATGTAAAGGAGTGTTTCTATGTTTCGTTCCGTTTATATCTTATGGCCAGGAGAGCCCTGCCATATGCCAAAACTGCTTTTTTTGCGCGTTGCGCTGCGCCATATCTGGCTCTTGCATCTCTTCATCCTGTCCGTGACTTTTATCGACCTGCTCCAGGTCGGTTTTACGGCCGCCACCTGGATAAACTTCGGTCTGGTCGCCCTAAACGCCTTTGAACTTCGCAGTTCCTACCGCCGGGAAAAACTCCGTTTTATCGGCCTTTTCCGCCTGGTGGAACAAAACGATATCCAGCAGTGGAAAACCAAGGATACGCCACGAAAAAACATCAATGAGCTTTCTGTTCTGACCATGAACTGCTACCTCAAGGCAGTCGAAGATTTCGAAAAGCATTACGAACAGGACCGCAGCCGCCAATCCATTGAAATGTTCACTTCCGTGCTGATTATCTTCTTCACGATTTCCTGGCTGTTAAAATACCTATAAAACAAAGAGGCTTAGTGAGCCGGTGGATTTACCACGGGCTCACTAAGCCTCTTTCTTGCTATCGTTTAAAGAGAAGCAGCAAAATCCTTGCCCAGCTGCTGGCAGGCAGCTACGCCTTCATCATCCGGCGTATTCTCGATTGCCAGCCCATCGGCAAAGAGTTTTGCCCCGTCGTTTCGGACGCGCTCCTCCCAATCCTTCATCCAGGCACCACCGCCCCAGCCATAGGAACCAAACAAAGCCACCGGCCTATCCTTAAGGCCCTTTTCCACCTCCGTGAAAAAGGGCTCATAGGTCCCCTCTTCTAACACCTCATCGCCCATGGCCGGGCAGCCGAAGAGCAGGCCATCATACTGTTCCAGCGTTTTCTTATCGAACTGCTCCACCTCAAAGAGTTCTACCGAATCACCGCCAGCTTTCGCCCCTTCGGCAATAGCCTCTGCCATCGCCTGGGTGTTGCCAGTTCCCGACCAATAGATAATTGCCATTTTTTTCATTGTTATCCCTCTTTCTAATCGTTGCTTCTTATACTGCGCGAACCAATTCTTCAAACCGGCGGCCCTTTTCCAGTTCCATGCAGAAATTCTGGGAACAATCCGTATAGAGGTCAAACAACGCTCTGGTCCTGTCCTCATTTGCATAGACTTTCCAATAGCCGCTAAAGGCGTAGTTTTGGCCTTTGTTCTCAATGAACCCGGCCACATCATCTGGCGGATAGCCCAGGAACAGTCCTACCTCATGGGGGAAGGTCTTACGAACCTGCATCCGAATTTTCAAGCGTTCAAGCAATTCATCCAGCGTATCCTCGCGCCGATATCCAAACCGCTCTAAAAGTTCCATGGCTTTAGGCTGATGAAGCGTACGCCACATCGCCTCCTGGCGATAAAATAACAGCAATACGTATTCCTCTCCTTCCGATACCCGGAATACCGAAATCCCTTTGCAGCGGAAACAGGGCTCATACGACGCCAGCAACGCATCAAAATCATCAAAGCTGCTCTTGCGGAACGAAACCATATTCGCAGCCTTAACTCCCCAAAGCATGGGCGCAGCGTGCATTCCCATCACCTGTTCAAAATCTTCTTTGGCCAAATGCTACCACCTCTTTTATTTTGTTGATATACATTCTCAACTACCTCTTTATTATAACGCGAATTATTCTCAATTGCAATAAAAAAAGAAACCGCCATGACCCACACGCTTTGTGCTGTGTCATAGCGGTTTCTTTTACAAAATCAAACAGGAAATTCCTCTATCAGGTCTAACATCCCGCGAATCTCGGCATGGCCCTTTTCCAGGTAAAAGAGCCCCATCTCCCAACCATTCTTATCATATATATCCATGATCTGCGGCATAATCTCCCGCACCTTGGCCAGCAGGGCATCATCCTTAACCACCTTAGCCTGGCCATCGTAGCGCAGGAATTCATCCCCAGCCAGCGCCAATACCTCTACCTTCGGATTGGCAACCAACTGCTTATAGACATTCTTAAAGGTGCCACAACCAAAGTATAGCTTGCCATCCACCAGCATATGGAAGCCAAACGGCCGGCCCTTCGGCTGCGTTCCATCCGTAGTCAGAAAATAGAAGGTCTTAGCCTTATCTAGGAATTCGTTCACCTTTTCTACATTTGACATAAAAGAAACCCTCCTTATCTAGAACTACTCTCATTATAAAACGGATAAAGCTCCGATACAACTGTAATCCTGCCATCTCCCCTATCATCGTTGAAGCAAATCCGCCGGTTTCACCAGCTGATGCCTGTACCGCTTGCGCCCCTTTGTCTGCTCACCATAATTGATAGCCTCGGTAGGACAGATATGCAAACAGCCCAAGCACTCCACACAATCCTGCTGCCAAATAGGCTGTCCCTGAGGGCGCAGGATATTTCCCTTGGGGCAAATCCGCTCGCAAAGCCCGCAGGACGTACACACTTCCTTATCGCACAGAAAATTTTCTGCAATTTCCTGCTGTCTTGCCTTCCACTTATCATGATAACCTGCACAGAATTTCCTGAGCAGCTGCCAGGTCTCATGCTGTTCCCGGTTTCCGATGGCACTGGCGATTTTCTTCAGCTTCCGCTCTGCCAGCCACGCTCTCACCGCTATCTGCCAATCAGCTGCAATATCACGCCAGGGAATATAATTGGACACCAACCGCACATACCAGGCAGCCTGCAGCTGCTGATTCTTTTCCTGCAATATCTTTGCCGCATCCACAAAAGGCCTTCCCCAATAAGGCACACCACAGGTAGCGATGGCAAAAATGTACGGAGATTCTAGAATCGTAAGCTTATGCAAAAACTCCTCCACCTGCAATGGCAGACCGAAGTAATGCATCGGAAATACAAAACCTACACAATCTGCCTTGGCCTCCGGCTTATCCTCCTGTATGTCTTGGGCAATGGAACGTATCTCAACACCATTAATAGCCTGCTGTAATTCCCGGGCTACATACAAGGAGTTGCCGGTTGCCGAATAATAGTAAATTACCGTACGAATTTCTCTCACCTCATTTTACCGATTCATTTATACCTACGGATATTATACCTCTGTCCGTTATTTCTTTCTACATTGCCTGAAATCCCCGACATTCATGACGGTCACTGGCACCATCGGCAAATGCCTTTGCCAGTAAATCCGTATTGCCTCCCTTTCGGTTGCTGCCCACCAAAACCACTATCCTGCTCATTCTAAGCCCTCCCATCATCCGCAAGCTATGCCCAAAAGCAAAAGGGACAGCTGCAGCTGCCCCTTTTGCTTTTGGATTATAAATCATTTGTGGTATAGCCATACCATCATTTCATTTTCTCCCCGATTTCCCCAACAGTAATAGGGAATCAGTTTGAGTTCCTGCCGATGGAGGGAACGTGGTTTGCCATAAAGGCTATAAAGCTGGTTGCCCTTTGCTTCCCTCACCGCATCCGTACGAAGTATACCTGCCCCCTTGAAGAGTTTGTCGCTGTATTCATAGATAAACTCCATGCCATCCATAAGCCGGATGCGTTCCAGCCCTTCTCCATTGTCAATGGATTCGGCGCAGTATACCAGCGGCCCTCTTTGTACAGCCAGCCGTCCAATGTCTTCCCGCACTTCCGGTGCTGCCTGATAAAGGGTGGCCTCCATGGGAACTTCCAAAGTAATCTTGTCATCCTTATGCCAGTTCCTGCGCACTGTTACATAGCCATTTTGCTTTTCTTCTTTTATTGCACTGCCATTTACGGCAATCTTATAAGTCTTTGCCCAGGAGGGAATCCTCAGGGCTATCCCGTATCGGCCATCCGCTTTGGTGGCCAGCTCCACGTTGCCATCCCAGGGGAACTGGCTTCTCATGGATAGTTTCACCGTTTTATCGCCCAGGGAAATCTCTGCTTCAGAACCAACATACAAATCCACATAGACGGTATCATCACCGACTGTATAGATATACTCATCGAGCGAACTGATCAGGCGGGCCAGGTTTGGCGGGCAGCAGGCACAGCCAAACCATGCTTGCCGTGTCGTCTTGATATGACTCTTGCCGGGGTCTTTACGGCTTAATTCCGGGACAACCTCCAAGGGATTCACGTAGAAGAAATGCCTGCCATCCAGAGCCATACCGGATAGCACCGTATTGTACAGTGCGCGTTCCATAACATCGGCATAATCCCCATGGCCAGCCTCATCCTTCAGCAAGTTATGCGCAAAGAACATCAGCCCCACCGAGGCACAGGTTTCCCCATACATGGAATCGTTTGGCAAGTCGTAGTCTGCCGTGAAGGCCTCACCAATAACCGTCGAGCCAATAGCCCCCGTTATGTACATCCGTTTTTCGGTGATATTCTTCCAGAGCCTCTGGGCTGCCTGACGCATTTTTTCATCATTTTTCAACCGTGCCAGCATGGCCATCCCTGTGCACATATACATAACCCTTACTGCATGGCCTTCTGCCGTCTCCTGCTCCAAAACCGGTTTGTGGTTCTGATAGTAGCTGTCCTTGAATCCTTCCATGCCTTCGATAAGCACGGACTTGTCTTTATCCGCCTGGCATTGTTTACGGAAGAAGTCCGGATCTTTGCCCCGCTGATAAAGGAAATACTTCCCCAGCTCCAGATACCGCTTATTGCCCACCGTTTCGTATAGGCGGAACAATGCCAGCTCGATTTCCTCATGACCATCATACCCATGAATCTTATCCTTTTCCGGCCCAAAGTGCCTATCCAGGCAATCGGCCAGACGGCAGGCAGTATCCAGCACCAGCTGATTTCCCGTTGCCTTATGATAGGCCACGGCGGCTTCGATAAAGTGTCCGGCACAATAGAGTTCATGGCTCTGGTAGAGGCGCTTAAACTTACGCGCAGGGGCCTCTGTGGTAAAGTAGGTGCCCAGATATCCATCCTCTTCCTGGGCTGCAGCGATCAATTCCACCACGCTGTCGGCGGCTTTTCGGAGCACTTTGTCTTCCGGCACCCTGGCCAGTGTATAGGCCACAGCTTCCAGCCATTTATACACATCACTGTCCTGAAAGACCATACCATAGTGTTTTCCCTGGCTGCGCCCTGCCGCGATTTTGAAATTCTCGATGGCGTGGCTTTTTTCCGAAGGAATATAATCCGCATCGCGTTCCTTGGCG
The DNA here is from genome assembly GCA_900100835.1 of Selenomonas sp. WCT3. Lineage (GTDB taxonomy): Bacteria > Bacillota > Negativicutes > Selenomonadales > Selenomonadaceae > Selenomonas_A > Selenomonas_A ruminantium_E. The sequence continues at coordinate 23,149 of FNCM01000005.1, forward strand.
ATCTCGATATCTTCCTGGTCATTGAGTACCCGCCACTGGTATGGCAGCATCTCAGTGCGGATCAGCTCCATATAGTTCAGCCAAAACTTATCCGTTACCTTTACCTGGCTGCTGTTATCCATAATCCTATGATTTACTGCTGCTGAATGTTTCATCATGACTGTGCGAGGGCGTTCAAGACCTCTTCCTCCTTTGCTTCATAGTGGCTGTAGAACAGCATGGGGATAATGCCTACGGCAAAGATAATCGCCGGCAGCCAGATAAATACCACCTGAATCCCCATAAGTGCCGTTGCTGACTGAACCGCATTGGGAACATAGCCAAAGGCATCCATCACCATCGCCGGAATGAAACCACCTATGCCCGAACCAGCTTTTATACAAAAGGCACTGCCGATAGCGGTAAGGAAGCCGCTGGCTCTTATGCCAGTCTTCCACTCACCATAATCAACTGTATCGGAAAGCATCGCAAAGGGCATGGAGCAGGCAATCCCCTGGCCAATGCAGCTGATGCACCAGAAGGGAACCAGTACGGATAAATCAGCGCCAGCAAAGTACATGCCGATATGCCCCAGAATGGCAAGCACGAACCCGATAATCATGGTTGTATGCTTGCTGGTATGGCGAACAAGGAAAGGTATGGACAGCATCCCCAATACCTGTATCACCATAAAGCCATTGATCATGGCAGCAATGCCCTTGTCTCCCAGCACATACTGGCAATAGTAAACCACCGTCGACTGGCGGATTGTAAGGGCAATCCAGAAAATCAGATTCGCGGCCACGAGAATCATCCATGGCCAGTTTCCCTTAATCGCCCGGATGCTATCCTTGATGGGAATCCGTTTGATTTTCTCCACATTCACTTCTCGCAGATTTCGGAAAGCTACAAATAAGAGCACCGCGGCAATCACGCCGAAAAATGCCAGTGTCATGGAAAAGCCCAGCTGGTCATTGCCACCGCCAAAGTAAGCCACCAAAGGCAGGGTGAAGGTCATGCAGATAAACGCCCCAACATTGCCCCCCACCATGCGAAAGGTGTTGAGAACCACTCGTTCCTCCGAGTTATGGGACAGATTCGGCAAGATAGAGGTAATCGCCGTCTGTATCCCTGTGTAGATAACACCCGCCGCAATATAAGTAACCGCTGCATAAGCCACCTTTGCCGTACCGCTTAAATCTGGCGTGGTAAAGGTCAGCCACATAAACACGGCAAAGGGCACGCACAGCCATAGAAAGTATGGTCTGCTCTGGCCGTACTTGGTTTTCGTATGATCTACGATAAAGCCCCATAACGGTGCATCAATGGCATCCAGCAAGCGGGTTGCCAACAGCAGCGTACCGGTAACCGCTACGGACAAGCCAAATACATCCGTATAGAAATAGAGCAAAAAAGACCCGATTATACAATATAGCAGGTTCCCGCATCCATCCGTAAGAGCATAACTTAAACGGCCCCGCAGTTCTGTTTTCCCCGTGACCTTATCCTCAGACATTAAAACTCCTCCTTCCGATTCTCCAAAATAAAAATTTTGACGCGTCTTCTTCATGCTTTTATTATAAGTTCCCATCCCCTTCCGAGATAGTCAGTCCGTTTGCAACTTATAGGACAAAATAATCCTAAATAATATCACAAAATTAGACTAATTCGTTCCAAACATGCTATAATCATTTCGATAAAACAATAAACTACTCGATTAAACAATCTGAATTATAGGAGAAAATTGACCACAGGAGGTAGTCCGAAATGTATCTAATCTTCTCGTGTCCGCCCCTTCCCTACCTGATTGTCGGCGGCATGTCCACTTTTCGCAGTGGCGACCGCCATCTCCGCCGAACGCTTACCCATACCTTTGACCTCATTTACGTTCACCAAGGGGAACTCTTCATGGAAGAAGACGGACAGCCCTTTACCGTTACTGCAGGACAATTTCTCATTTTGCCGCCTCACCGGCTTCATCGAGGCACCAAAACCTGCCGCACGGAAACCGTCTTTCACTGGCTGCACTTTTATACGACTGGAAGCTTTTCTTGCTCGGAAACACCGATTCGCGATTCCAATGTCATCCAGAAAAGCTCCCAACAATTCGAAAAGAAGCCCTTCCACATCTCGCTGCCCCAATACGGAACTATCCTGGATGAGTTGCAGCCCAATATGCTGGACATCATGGAGCAAATCACCCAGGTTCGCATCGACCGCAAGGAAAACAGCAAACGCTTTTCGGATAACACCATTCCCCAATTAAAACTCCAGCAGCTTTTCTTCACCCTTCTTACCTACATTGGCGAATCAAGTGCGGAAATACAATCCCACGATGCAGCAGCCGAAATCTTTGCCTTTCTGAACGATCACTACAAAGAAAACCTTTGCCTTGCAGATATAGCCGAACACTTCTCATTCCATCCATCATATGTAATCCGCCTCCTGAAAAAACGCTATCAAAAAACACCGGGGCAGATTATTCAGCAGCTGCGACTGGAAAAAGCCGCCCAACTGCTTACCGCCAGTGATTCCTCCGTCCAAATGATAGCGTACGAAACGGGATTTAACGATGGCGGCTATTTTACCCGGCTTTTCAAACGGCACTATGGGGTGACACCTCACCAGTGGCGCAATCGATAGTTTTTTCATCACTGCGTCCCAATAAATTGACATATGTCAAAAAGTCATGCTATAATTTCATTAAGACATATGTCAAAAACGGAGGCTAACGATGAGCAGACCATTAAAAAAACGCCGTATCGGCGGGCTCCCCCCCTGCACACATTTTGTTCCGCAGGAAGCAACGGAAGCACCAGAAGTTATCATTTCCCTAGAAGAATATGAGTGCATCCGGTTGCTCGATTACCTGGGCATGACCCAGGAAGAATGCGCCAAACAAATGGGAGTAGCCCGCACCACGGTACAGGCTCTTTATCTAGCAGCCCGCAAACGCATCGCCGGCTGTCTGGTAGAAGGCCGCCCATTGGTCATTCGCGGCGGAAATTTTGAACTCTGTCCGGCTTGTCCGCGCAGCCCCCATCCAGTCCGAGCAGCTATGCAGAAAGGAAGCAACAGACCTATGAAACTTGCAGTTACCTATGACAACGGCCAAATTTTCCAGCATTTTGGCCACACGGAGACCTTCAAAGTTTATACCATCGAAAACAATGCGATTCAGGAATCCCATGTAATTTCCAGCAACGGTGCCGGCCACGGTGCTTTGGCTACCCTGCTGCAGGAAGAAAACATCAACACCCTGATTTGCGGTGGTATTGGCGGCGGTGCTCAGAACGCACTGGCTCAGGCGGGCATTACCCTGTATGGCGGTGTTCAGGGTAACGCTGATGCAGCAGTACAGGATTTCTTAGCGGGAAAACTGGCTTACGATCCGGCCGTTCACTGCGACCATCACAGCCATGGCGAAGGCCATAGCTGTGGCAGTCATGGCTGCGGCAGCCACAGTTGCCACTAATACCAACGATAAGACCAAAAGGTGCCCGACGATTTTGTTTGGGCACCTTTTTTGCCAAGCGAATAGTTTTAGGAGGTTTTACTATGAAAGCGGATTGTGCCAATTGTCACTCCCATGTCTGCTACACCAAAGGAACAAACTGCACCGGCATCGACCGGGAAACGATTCTTGCCGCCTACGATGAGGAAGAGCGCCGCATTATGAAAGCTGCCGCCTATGTCGAGGGAACCTTTTACAGCAACATCACCCGTCTGCAGGAAACAGCGGAATTTGCTAAAGCCATGGGCTATAAGAAACTCGGCATGGCCTTTTGCATCGGCCTCAACGCCGAAGCCCGCTATATTGCCCGTTACTACGAACAACAAGGCTTTACCTTTTACAGCGTCTGCTGTAAAAATTGCAGTTTCAACAAAAAAGAGCTTGACCTAAAACAGGTCAAGCCCGAACTTACGCATGAAGCCATGTGCAATCCAAAATTCCAAGCCAGGATTCTAGCGGAAAAAGGCACAGAACTTTTCATCTCCTGCGGCCTCTGCGTGGGACATGATACCATATTTAATGCCAGCTGCCCCGGCCCTGTCACTACCTTAGTGGTAAAAGACCGGCTGCTGGCCCACAATCCTCTGGGTGCCATTTATTCCCGCTACTGGAAGCGGAAACTGGGAATTATGGATGAGGACGAAATCTGAAGTCATTCCTTGCCATGCTTTTGCAGCTGGAACGCCAGCAGCTCCCGTATGCTCTGTTCATCGTCTACTGCTAAAACCTTCATCGGCACCACCTCTTGGCATCATTTGCATTCAAACCGGTATTTCTGCTCTGCCTGGGGATATTTCGCATGATCCACCTCGCTCATGAACATGGCTAGCGGCCGGCAGAATATGCCATAGTCCCCATAAAGCGCCTGATACACGCAGTACAGCTCCTCCGTTTCGGTATGGATCACCGGGCAGGCGATGATCTTGTAATCGTTGTGTTTGAAATGCTGCCATATCTCGCCCGCCTGCGGGATTGGCCGCCCATATTGTTTATCCATCGGTTTCCTCCATAATCTTTTTCAGCAATCCTTCCAGTTTTGCCTGGTACTGTAAGTTGTCCTCCACGGATCGCTTCCGTGGCCCTTTCCAATGACTTTTACTCGAAGCGCGGCGTGCCTTCTTCCCCAGATGGCGTTCCATCAGCAGCCGCTCGATATTTTCATTGGTATACTGCCAGCCATTCTGGTGAATAGCATACGCCTTCTTGCCCAAAGCCATGGCTGCCACTCCATAATCCTGCGTAACCACCAAATCGCCAGACCGGCAGCAATTGACCAGTGCAAAGTCCACCGCATCGGCTCCCGCGCCGATTATCTTTACCTCGCTATAAGCAGACTGCAGGATGTGATTGGTATCGCATAGCAAAACCACTGGCACCGAATATTTTGCCGCCACTTCTTCTGTTTCCTTGACCACCGGGCAGGCATCTGCATCGACAAATATTTTCATAGCGAAGCTCCTTGCCTTGGATTTGCCAGGGCCAGCTTTTCTGCGGCGGTGGTGTTGCCGCCCCGCATAGCCAGCACCACCCCGCTGGCAATAAGGGCAAAACCTGGCGCAAAATAGCTGGTGATTGCCTCGCCGAGCAGGAAATGCCCCAGCAGCGTTCCCACCACCGGCTGGAAGAACATGAAAAGGCCGCCGATAGAGGCATCCATATAGGTAAGGCCCTTGCTCCAAAGGACAAAGCCGGCAGTCGTGGAAACCACTCCCACATAGAGCACCGAGCCCCCTATCTCCGGCCGGGCCAGCGCGGCAAGATCCGCTTCAGCAGCCAGCCACCAGAGGCCATAAGGACTCAGCGCCAAAAAGGCAATCAGCACACTGTAAAAAGTCAGGGCAAACACCGAATAGCGGCTCAGCAGCTTGAGCAATATGGACATCAGGGCCCAGGTAACGGCGGCAATACTGAGGTAGAGCCCGCCCAGCAGACTGCCGCTGCGCATATTATCGGGATCAACCACGATGAGCAGTACCCCAACGGTGGCCAGAACCACCGACAACAAGCGGCTGAGATTGAACCGCTCATGGAGCAGCAGACAGCCAAAGACCACCATGAACGCCGGGGTAGCTGCTGTTATAACAGACCCCATTTGCGCAGAAGTCAGCATAGTGCCGGATTCCTGGGTGACAATCGACAAAGTGTTTCCCGTAAGGGCCGAAAGCAGGAGCAGTTTCCAGTCCTTGCGCTCGATCTTCCACGAGATTTTTTGCTGGTACATGAGAAATACCAAGGGGATAAGCGCCACGCCATACCGCATCCAGACCAAGGCCACAGGCGTAATAACCCCTGTCGTCAGCCGGACGGCGATGAACATGGCGCCCCAGATACTGCCCGCCAGTGACAACAGTACCGAGCCGATAAGCAGATTACGCAATAGATTCCTCCTCCTTTGTTCCTCGATTATAACGCGTTGCTGGTATAAAGTAAATCCAGCCCGCGGAATCTTGCCGGCGTCAGGCCAGCCAGGCTGCCAGTTTCCCCATGCGCTCCCCATAGGCCACGAACAGATCCCGGAAGGATCCGATATCCTGGCTCATGCCCACAGGGCCGAGATGGATGATTGGCTTGCCATAAGCCTTGCCCCCCGAATAAGTCATCATGCCCTGCACCATCATGAACGTCAGCATTTCCCGGATCGCATTTTCCCCGCCACCGTGGATATACTGCTCCGTAGCAAAGGCTCCGCCCACTTTATAGGCCAGATCCAGCTTGGAGCCTTTCTCCTCGAGCCAGGTTTTCATTTTAGCGGTGACCGAAGCCATATAGGTAGGCGAGCCGAGGATAATAAGGTCTGCTTTTTCGATATATTCTGCATCCGCCTCATCGATATGAAAACAAGCAGGCTGCAATCCTGCCCTTTGCACGCCTTCGGCGATAAAGGCGGCCGCCTTTTCCGTGGTATGCGTGCGCGAATCATAGAGGATGGCCGCCAACAATGGCCCCCCCTCCTCCTGTCCGCTGCAGATTGCCGAGCCGGCAGCAAAAGTATCAAGATACATGGGCCAAACACCAGAGCTGTGGCACGCATCCAGGGAACAATGGCACAGATTGAAATACGCTACGCCAAGATTTTTAAGCTCGTTAACGGTTTGACTGACACACGCCTCGCTGGCCCCTGCCAGATGAATGCCGCCAACCACACGAAGGACTTGCTTTCCCGTCCGCGCCTTGACGGCTGCCACCATATTCACAATTCCCCTATGGGAGCAGCCTACGACCATGCAGAGGCCATTTCCCTCCTCCAGCAACAGGCAGACCTCATCGGTAAAGGAATCCGGTTCCTTCGCTGCCCCACGCACAAATTTTTCAGGGATATGCTCAAAGTCCGTCGTTCGCGCAAAACCAGTGAAGAGGGTTGCATGATTGTCCAGCCTTATCATATCCTGGCATTCGCGCTGCTCGATACCCCAGGCAGCCAGATTGTCCGCCGTAAAGCCGCAGCCCTTATACAGGTATTCATCCTTCTCCCGATCATAGGAATACTTCTCCTGCCAGAAATCCGGGCCGGTATAAAGCACCTTGGGTTTTACGTGCGCCAGCAGCGCAGGGAACCCCCCCGCATGGTCATAATGGGAGTGGCTCAAGGCGACAAAATCCACGGCAGATAGGTCTACGCCCATCTTCTCCGCATTGCGCCAGGCCGCCCCGGTATGCCCGCAGTCGAAGAGGAACTTGCTCTCCGGGGTCTCGACGTAAAAGGAAAGGCCATGCTCCCCCTCCAGTTCCCAAGGCGTTTCCTCCACCCAATCATCAATCAGGACCCTTAACGTATATTTTGCTTCATATGCCATGACAAATACCTCCAATGGTAAATCAATATGTAAACATCATAAAGCATACGCCCAAAGCTGTCCAGCTCAGAACTTCTGCCACTCCCGCGAATATCTTTACTTTTCTCTTCCCGCTTCATTCCACTCCCTAACATCGTTATGCAGATCCTGCCAAGATTCCAATCAAGATTCCTGCCTCAGCTAATTTGACATGTCAAAAAATCAAATCACGGTTGACATCCATCAGCCTATTTGCTAGAATCAATACTCGTATCGGACGGCAAGCAATCGCCTGCTTGCCAGATAAGGTGTCCATAGACACTGGAACGGGTTATTCAGGCCAGATAAGATCGCATTCTTATCTGGCCTTATTTTTTTTCGAAAGGATTTTAAACACATGCTAAAAGGTTATCTTCTGCTCGCCATCGCTATCGCCCTAGAAATTGTTTCCACCTCTATGCTGAAAGCCTCCTGCGGTTTTACCAAACTAATGCCCAGCGTTGCTTTCATAGCGGGAATGGGAACCTGTTTCTACATTTTTTCCAAATCCTTGCTGCTGCTCCCCCTGGGCATTGCCTATGCAATATGGGCTGGCGTCGGGACAGCTCTTACGGCGCTGGTGGCGGTATTTATCTAGCATGAACAGATGGACCTTACCACCGGCTTGGGCATCTTGTTCATCATCATAGGAGTGATCCTGTTAAACATCCGCAGCATCACCAGTTGATAGCGGCACATCATCCCAGCCAGGACGCCCCATAGCGCATCATGCCCTGCACCACCATGCGCATCAACATTCCCCCGCTAGCTTCAATGGTCAATTCTTCATCATGGGTCCTGATACAATTCCAGCAAACAACAATCTTCAGGTACATATCCCGCCAGTCATCCTCGGTTTGTATTTTCTCTGGCTCGATAATCCCCTGCTGGGTAAGCTGGACGTATATTTCGTTGGCCAGCTCATGCTTGTCCTTATAGCAGCGATAGAAGGTTTGCTTGCTGACCTCCGCAGGCGAATTGCCTCCCAGGGCAGGTATTCTATGGAGACGCTTCTTCCTAAGACAATATTGCTTAGTAGCAAAGGCTTTCACCATCGCCAGGCATATCATAGTCTTCCACATGACGGGCCATGAGCAGGGAACGCATCGTATGACGGGTAATGGTAGCGTGAGCAACATTATCCAAATGCGTAAGATAAAGTCTAGCCTGCGGTGCTTCCATGGCCACAGACCAAACATCCTCATCATTCATAATCAAACGGCCATTTTCTACCAATTCAGCAGCAGAACAGTTAAGGGCAATAACCTCCGGGCTGAACTTGCGAATATTTTCCTGCACTTCAGGATACCAAACTGTATCCCCAGCCAGGTAGAATGTTTTCTCCTTAGGAGAGGTAAACATGATCCCCATGGCTTCACCACAAGGAACTACAGTGCCATGACGAGCAGGCACCTGCGTCAGCCTTGCCGCACCAAAATCCATCCCCTCACGGGAAAGGACGATAATCTTCCTAAAGCCAGATTTCTCGAAAACAGCTGCATCTTCCTCATTTTGACAGATGACTGGTACATTTTTGTCTAAGGGAGCCCCCACTGTGCCATCCATTGCCATATCAATGTGGTCCGGATGAATATGCGTTACCACATAATAATCACCCCCTGCAATATTTCTTCCACGGACATGGGCAGGTCATAAAAGGGCATAGCCATGTTCTCCTTTACAGGATCTGGCACATGGAAGGGCATCCCCGGTATGTCAACAAACGACAGCACATGTTTGGGTGACAGCCATGGGTCAATCAAAAAGGTCTTGCCGGCAAATTCCAAACGGTTGGTGGCATTACGTATCTGTGTCAATTTCATGTAAAAAACTCCTCTCACACATAGATTGCTGACTTATCTCTTACTGCTATTCTAACAATCGAATAATCCGTCAACAAGCAAATGCTTCGGCACTTGCCGCAACCATTCTGTTGCGGTAAACTAAAACTAGGAGGTGTTTCCCATGAATCAAAAACAGCTGGAATACTTCATCGAGGCCTATCGCAGCCGCAATATTCAAGCTGCGGCTGATAAACTATATGTCAGCCGTCAGGGCATCAGCAAAATCATCCGCCAGTTGGAAAAAGAGCTTGGTCAAGTTCTTTTTACCCGCACACCACGCGGTCTGGAACCAACAGATTATGCCACCACACTGCTTCCCCATGCCCAGCGTCTTTTGGAAGATTATCGCTATATCGAGGGCATGAATACCCTGGCCTCCCAGTCAAAAAGCGTCGTTACCATTTATGCCCTTGACCATATCCTGACCTACCTGGGTGCCAATTTCCTGCTGGACTTCCATGCGGCCCACCCCGATATTATCCTCAGCGTTGTGGATACCACAGATGATGCTGCCCTCGACGGCCTTGCCGCCAAGAAATGCAATTTCGCCATAGTGACAGGCCCTTTGGACAACAGCCGTTTCCAGGGTGATGAGCTATTCTTTTCTCGATACTGTGTCCGTCTCCATAAAAACCATCCCCTGGCCGCCAAACAAGAACTATGCTATGCCGATTTGGATGGAGAAACCATCATCAGCAAAGGCCGGGCTTATCAATGTTTCCGGGATAACATTGACCGGCACATTCTCCTGCCAGGGCTGAATGTAAAGATTCTTGGCGAAACAGCAGATGAATCAATCATCACGGAACTGGTGGCTCAGAATCACGCCATCAACATCGGCTACGATTATGCAGCAGTTTTAAATACCCATGAGGATATCGTTCTTCGCCCTTTGGGTGAAGGCACAGAAAAAGGACAGAGTGTTTACCTTATCACGGATAAATACACTCTGCCCACAACGGCCAGCAAGAAATTCCGTCAGTTTATCTTGGATTGGCTGCCAGCAAGCGGCAAACACATCGTTTTACCTAGCTTTTCCCATTAGTTTAGCTCGGACTACACCGTTTTCTCAGGAATGACTGATCTGCAGCTTCCTGGTCAAATCAGACTGACTGTTCCTGTAGAGAAACAGGGCCAAGATACCGCTGAAGAGGCTGGCTATCGGCGGCATTTTCGAAAAGATTTCTGAATGCATACAATCTCCTTCAGCAGCCCGGGCATACAAAAAGGCCCGGGTTCTGCATTTAATACAGAATCCGGGCTCACCCGACACCTTATCCGACAGGCGGCCTGCAGGAAATCCTGCTATCCCCCGTGCTACGGCACTCTGTCCTCCGGTGACCAATATATGGATAGTATATTAACAGCAAAGCATTGACATGTCAATCCTCTTTGTTGTCGTTTAGGGCAAAATTCCCTGCAGATAGGTAAAACCACCCATCATATTGCGAACCTCAAAGCCTGACTGCTTCAGCATACGTTCCATGAAATATCCGTTCATGCCAATTTTGCAGATGACCACCAGAGGCCGTTTTTTATCCAGCTTATCCAGCTGTTCCCGCATTTTGGCTGCCGGGATATTGATTGCTCCCTCTACATGGCCTGCCGCAAACATTTCCGGCGGACGCACATCGATGATCAATGCCCCCCGTTCCTGTTCTGCCGCCAGTTCCACCGGCAACAGGGGATTGGTCAGGCCCTGCAGGATGTTATCGCCATAGTATCCGGCCATATTCACCGGGTCTTTGGCTGAAGAGAAGGGCGGCGCATAGGCAAGCTCCAAATCTTCCAAATCATACACCGTGCCGCCTAAACGCAAAACAGCAACCAATACATCAATCCGCTTATCCACGCCCTTTTTACCAATTGCCTGGGCACCAAGGACCTTGCCATCCTGCAGGCTGAACAGCACTTTAAGGGCGAAGGGCTCCGCCTGGGGATAATAGGACGCATGGTCATTGGGATAAGTGATGGTATAACGATAGTCCTTGCCATAAACAAGCCCCGCCTGCTGCAGGGCCCGCTCGTTTTTGCCGGTAGCGGCAGCAGTCAAAGAAAAGACCTTGAGCACTGAACTACCCACCACACCGGCATACTTGCGTTTTTTGCCGGCAATATTGTCAGCGGCCAGCCGCCCCTGACGGTTGGCGGGACCAGCCAAAGGCAGCGCCGCCTTCTTCCCCGTCAGGCCGTCAAAGGTCATCACCGCATCACCTACGGCAAAGACTGCCGGGGCGCTGGTCTGCATATATTCATCAACTAAAATATGCCCCCTTTCCCCCAGCTCGATGCCACTATCCTGCAGGAATGCCGTATCCGGGCGCACGCCGATGGCCAGCACCACAAAATCAGCCGTCAACACCTCCTGAGGAAATTTAACGCCAATGGTGCCATCCTCATGATGAAGGAATTCCTGTACGCCCTGCTCCAACAGCAGCTTCACGCCGTTCTGGCGCAGTTCAGCTTCTGCCAGGGCTGACATATCCGTATCAAAGGGAGCCAGAATATGGGGTGTTGCTTCCACCAATGTCACGGACAGGCCCTGGGCCTGCAGATTCTCCGCCGCTTCCACGCCGATGAAACCGCCGCCGACCACCACGGCACGCCCCTGAGGATAATCCCCGGCCAGCTTCTTCAAAACCGCAGCATCTGGTACATTGCGCAGGGTTACAATGCGTTCATGGTCGATGCCCGGAATCGGCGGCCGCAGGGGCTGGACACCCGGAGACAGCAGCAGGGCATCATAGCTTTCCGGATATTCTTCCTCCCCATGGCGAATGACTACCTGACGGGCTGCCGTATCCACCTTTGTGACTTCGCTCTGCACCCGCACATCCACATGAAAAAGCCCGCGGAATTTGGCCGGTGTCATCACCAGCAAATCTTCCTGCCGAGGAATAACGCCCCCTACATAATAGGGCAGGCCGCAATTAGCAAAGGAAATATCGCCGCCACGCTCCACCAGAATGATTTCTGCCCCTTCGTCCAACCGCCGCAGACGGGCAGCTGCCGTAGCACCGCCTGCCACGCCACCAACTACGATATATTTTGCCATAATCATACCTCCAAACGAATATCAATTTCTCGAAGTTGTTATGATTATAGCAATTTACCGGATAATCGTTCGTGATTCAATCACTTTGCTCAGTATAATAGATCATATCATTATACTCTGAAATATACTGCGCAGCCTAAAAGCGGCCGTACTGTTTATACGGCCGCTTTTAGTGTTTTCTCGTGTACATATCAATGCATAGTCTGCTGGATTATGCCCAGCACTAAACCGGCTATGCCCGTGCCAGCCAATAGCTTTATCACGCCGACTTTCCTGCGCACAGCCACGATTGAGGCCAGCAGGATGATTACCCCCAAGGGATCAATGGTGGTCAAGTCTTCGGGCAGGAATGCCCCATAGCCTTTACCCCTACTGGTCCAACATTTCGCATGATACTTCCTCCTTGTTGAATAAATTTTTATATCTATATAAAAATTTATATATAGATTTTATAAATTACCATACGCAGAATCTTCCCGGCCCTCTATTTTATTTTGAAGCAATCCATTGGACAGCAGGAAATCTAGCCTGTATCACGAAGTTATGGAGAAGCGGACGTTCCATTTTTCGTTCCCAGAAGGTATTTCATGAAGGAGCTATACGGCGTTTGAGACACGCAACGGCCATCGAAGGAGGAATATCTATGAATACCCTCAAAACCGTCGCCGCCAATATCTTTGACCTGGAAAAGGACCGCGCTCCCTTGGAAGAAATCGCGGAGCGCATCTATAGCGGCGGCACCCTCAAAGGCACAAACATGTGCATCCTGATTCTTGCCATTTTCATTGCCTCGATTGGTCTGAACATGAACAGCACCGCCGTCATCATCGGTGCCATGCTGATCTCGCCCCTGATGGGGGTCATCATGTCCCTAGGCTATGGCATGGCTACTTATGACAGCGCCTATGTCCGGGAATCCTTCCTGAAGCTCGTGTTTCAGGTCAGTCTCTCCGTCCTGACCTCAGCGGTATATTTTACCCTCTCCCCCATTGACACCGCTTCCACAGAACTTCTGGCCCGCACGGAGCCGACCATCTGGGACGTGCTTATCGCCATCTTTGGCGGCCTAGCCGGCATCATCGGCAGCACCCGCATCGAAAAGAGCAATGTTATTCCCGGCGTAGCTATCGCCACCGCCCTGATGCCGCCCTTGTGCACGGCAGGCTATGGACTGGCCACCTATTCGCCCAAGTTCTTCTTTGGCGCGCTCTACCTCTTCTTTATCAACAGTTTCTTCATCTGCCTGACCACCTTTATCGTGCTGAAATTCATCAAGATTCCTGCCAAGACCTATGTATCCGAGCAAGTTTTCCGCCGCCAGCGCTGGCTTCTCTCTCTGTTGGGCGTGCTCATCATCCTGCCCAGCATGTATATGGCCTACCAGAGCATCCTCAACAATCTGGAACATGCTCAGGTCAAAGCCTATATCGAAAGCAATTTCCAGCAGGGAAACCCACAGGTCGTCGCCTTTCATCTGAATCCCCAGGAGAAAAAACTGGATCTGACTCTTATCGGCCGGACGGTTACCGATGAAGAACAGGCCGAACTGGAAAAAAAGCTGCAGACTTATTCCCATTTTGCAGACTGGAACCTGCATATCATTCAGAACGATCTGTCCGGCACCGTCCGCGCTGAGGATGTCCAAAACCTCATCAACACCCAGTGGAACGCCGCTGGCGGGGCCAGCCTTGCCAAGGCCCAGGAAGATTTGCGCAAGTACAAGGAACTGAGCATGCGTTACAGCCCCGCCTACCAGCGATTCGAGACCGACCAAAAGCTGCTGGCCAGCATACGGGAAAAAGCCCCTATCCTGTTCCCCTCCTTCACCGGCGTTGAAGGAGCCACCGTTGCCACGGAAAACAAGGATGGCCAAATCATCCCCACAGGATTCCTGGCCGTCATTACATGCAAATCACCACTTACCGAAGACGAACAAGCCCGCTTGCAAAAATGGCTAAATGCTGAAGCTGAACTTCCCGTAAATTTTATCCTGCGAATTACACCAGAAACAGATTAATACATTATGGAGTATCCCAGGTCATTTGGATATAAATCAATTTATATTTATATGTTTTTCATTTTTTGCTATACGAGGTGATTCCATGAATTTTTTGCGTATCAGTAAAGAAGCCTTATCCATAGCCATGGCCTATGTGGGCGTTTTGGTGGGAGCTGGGCTTTCTTCCGGCCAGGATATGCTGCAATACTTTTTGAGTTTCGGACAAGCAGGAATCTGGGGTGTGATTGCCCTCGGCTTGCTAAATGTCATTTTTGGCCGGATCATTGTGACGCTTGGTTCGCATTATCAATCCAGCAACCATCAGGAAGTGCTGGAACAAATCGCCCATCCCGTCATCAATCGCATCATTGACGTTACGTTGATCATTTCCTGTTTTGTTGTCGGCTTTGTCATGGTGGCTGGTGCCGGGGCCAATTTACAGCAGCAGTTCGGGCTGCCCAGCTGGGCAGGAGCTTTGCTCTGCTCCCTGCTGATCATTGTCATCTCCTTTATGGATTTCAACAAAATCACACGGGTGTTGGGAATCTTTACCCCCCTTATCATTTTGATGATCCTGGTGGTAACGGCCTACACCTTTGCTGGAAAAACCTATGACTTTACGGCGCTCAATGCGGTGGCAGACACCATGGAACCTGTTATGCCGAATATCTACCTATCCGTTATGAATTACTTTGCTCTCTGCGTAATGAATGGCGTTTCCATGGCATTGGTGCTCGGCGGCTCCGTCATCCGTATCGGCGATGCAGAAAAAGGCGGTGCCTTAGGCGGCGTGATCATCGGTGTTATCGTTACCTGCGCGGCACTGGCCCTCTTTGCCAATCTGGACATGGTCAAGGATGCCGAAATCCCCATGCTCATGATTGTCAACCACATCCATCCTCTGTTTGCCTTTGCCTATGCGCTGGTCATCTTTGCCTTGATTTTCAACACGGCCTTCAGTCTTTATTACGCCACCGCCCGCCGTTTCGCCGATGATGATGTACGCAAAATGCACCGTTATATCATTGGCATTGTAATCTTGGGCTATATCTGCAGCTTCGGCGGTTTCACCCAGCTGGTATCCTGGATGTATCCCTTGCTGGGCTATATGGGATTCCTGGTTTTGGCGGTGCTGTCCATTGCCTGGATTCAGGAGCGGGACAATATCATCCGAGAAAAATTCCTGCGCCGCAAGATGATTCGCCTGCTGTTCCGCAAATACGATGACGATTATGAGTTTACCCGCCAAAACAAACAGACATTCCAAAAACTCGGAGAAATGTCTGCGGCCGATACGGAAGGCCTCAAAAAAGACATCAAAGCCTATGTAAAAGATGTGGTGGAAAATCATGATGACCTGCAGGCTTACGCCAAAGAGAATTTGTCCATGGAAGGCTCGCCCTTAAAGAAAGAAAAAAAGGAATAATGCACGGTGTCTTTTCTCATTGACAATAAACCCATAAATGAACGATAATGGGCGAACATGTCTTTTTGACACAGTACACCAAGCGAGGTAAGTTATGGACGAAGCTTTCGCGGTCAACATGGCCTTTTCCCGGCTATATGCAGGTGTCCACTATCCCACCGATGTAGCAGGCGGCATAATCGTAGCCTTTGTTGGCAGCTGCCTGACCTGGCACTTGCGCAACACCATCTTTGACCGGAAATAGCCTCACGAAAATTTTCCGCAACTCCCTGGGGTTCGTCTCCCCGTGCTAAGTTCCCTAAAAGCAGACATAATTAAAGAGGCTATTGCATGTGTGAGTATATCACTTACATGCAATAGCCTCTTCTTTTATTTCATATTCTCCCACCAGGACGCAAAGTTCTGGGTGTTGCCACGGTCAAGATAAGCCGCCTCCCCGATTTCCGGAGTCAGCAGTTTATACCCCCGCCCCTGGCTAAAGCGGGTCAGTTCCCGGTAAGGTTCCTGCCAGGGATGACGGGAAAGGGTGAACTTGCCGCCATGAGCAGGCAGAAGCAGTTTTGCCCCTACATCCGACGCTGCCTGAGCGGTTTCCTCCGGCAACATATGGATGGCATGCCAGGCCATATTGTACTGGCCGTTTTCCCCCAGCATCAGCTCAAAACCGCCAAACTTTAGCACTATTATCTTAGCAAACTTGCAATGCTTTTGGCAACTCTTCTACATTAAGGGTAAGTGTCAAGTTTTTTCGATATGGCAGTGCCCATAAGTCATCCTGAGTTGCATGGTACAACATCATAATTTTCTACAGTACAAGTGTCTTTTCCATCGGTCAGATTATTGCACCTACAAGATTATTATTCGCTCCATAGACTCAATATCATTCTGCCCCCCATACATACTGTCTCCGGACAACAGAAAACCAGCATCAAATTAAATGAAATGCCAGTTTTCTGTTCGTAATCTCTATGGATAATGTCCTGTGATCACCACTGAATTTTTCACATGTCAAAAAACATACTGATTACTGGCAAAATCAACGTATATATGAACAGCAATTCGACGGGGCAAATTGACTCGTCAAACTGCTACTTTTATCGGCTAAAAGCCCAATATTAAGCAAGGGGATTTTGTGAATAATTATCAGCACTTGCCGCAATGGCTGCATCCATTGCATATCAACCTGCTGCCGCAGGCATGACAATGCGGGCCATCATAAGCTGCGCTATAGCAATCCTCTGACGATACCGGAATGCCAATGGCATACCGCAGGTCAAAATGCATGGGCTTGCCCTTGAAATTCAAACCTGCCTTAAATGCCTGCTCCGCCTGTTTCTGCTTGCTTTGCAAACGATAATGCTTGCCGTCTTTAATGAAATCTGAGCCGATTTCAATGAAGGAAAAGGATACACTGGCTTCCTGGCACTCTTCATGCAAAGCTAGTATCCAATCAAAGTTGCAGGGCCGTGCCCCTTCATAGTTCTCGCCACCGCAGATAACCTGCTCGATGAAACCTTCCTCCAGATAGGGCTTCAAACTTACGGCGCCAATCAAGGGAGCACACATCACGCCTTTGTGCTTGAAGGGCAAATCCCTGAGCAGCGGCAGCCTTCTATCGGCCATTTGCTGATTCTCACAGGTGACATTGAACCAGATATTTTCCCAGCCGCTGCCAAAGTCCCGGGGCAGACAGTCCGCTCCCCGTTCCGGCCGCTTGGTCAGCAGATAGAAAATGACATCCGGCCTCTGCCGCATGATTTCCCAGGCCTCTTCCCGCCATTTGTCCGCCTCTTCCAGAAAAAAATCCGAAGTCATGCACACGCGGATAAGCTCGCCGCTCTTTATCTTATAACTGCCGTAACGGTCTTTCTGCAGCGGATAGGCAAAATTTTCCGTACGATAAATGACAGCGCCATCTTTGCCTCTTTGCTTATCCAGCGTATACATATAACAGTTGGCACAGCCGGGGCTGATTTTCCTGCAGCCATGCCATGGATTCCAGATGTCATGCATAATTTCTCACTCTGCCGCTTCTTTCGCCTCGATAGACGCCAATAAATCGGCAATGGTGACTTTCTTGAAATCGGCCAGCATATGCTGTCTGACCTCTTCGAGTCTGTCCCCTAACACCCCATGGATATTCCTGCCCACCGGGCACTTCGGATTGGGATTCTCCTGAAAGTGAAATAGATCCTCGTCCTCTTCCACAGCCTGGAAGACATCCCACAAGGTGATGTCTTCCGGGCTTTTTGTCAACTTTGCCCCACCGACACCTGCTGCCACATCCACCAGTCCGGCAGCTTTGAGCTGGCCCAATGTTTTCCGGATAATGACCGGGTTGACATTGACACTGCTGGCCAAAAAGGTGGAAGTAGCCTTGTACTCATCCTTGAATCGCTCGATACAAAGCAATATATGTGTCGCGACTGGCAAACGAAAAGAAAACTGCATGCAAAAACCTCCGTTATGTAGTCGTTGTACCATACGATATTACATCATCTGTAAAATGTCAACCAAAACCCTCCAGCAACCTATGACAATTAGGAAAGCATGTGCCGCAAATTTTTCCATTGTAACCATTGACATTACATCAAAGCGATGTTATCATCTTATTGTAATCGATATCATTACAACACAAACTCATTGGAGGAAAATCAAATGGCAAATTTCAACAAAATCAGTGTGGCAAGCGATGCAAGAACTGAGCTGCATGACAAATTGAATCTGACGGGGGCAGAGATCAGCGTCAACAACCTGCCCGCCGGAGCCGGTGTTCCCTTTGTACACTACCACAAGAAAAACGAGGAGATTTATTTCGTCACGGCCGGTAAGGGCACAGCTGTGATTGACGGGCAGACCGTAGAACTCGCAGCTGGCGATTGGCTGCGCATTGCCCCGGCTGCGCGGCGTCAATTCTCGGCGGCTGCCAATGAAGGCATCAGCTTCATCTGCATTCAGGTGCGAGAAAATTCCCTGGAGGAATATACTGCAGACGATGCTGAAGTAGAACAGTAAGATTAACCGTTATCAGATAGCAAAAGCCATCAATAAGCACAGATTGAGATATCTGCCTTATTGATGGCTTTTGCTATTAGTATTTCACTACGCCTCTAGCTGTATATTGCACGCTAAGGAAACCACCAGTTTCACGACTTATGAAAGATACTCAGCCAGTGCATAACCCAGATTTCCTTAATTGGGCACAATCAACAGGCAAACCCAGAATACCTAGAACCATATTCTTTTCATCTTATTCATAATCAATCCCCTATTTTCCTACAGTATCAGCGTCCTTCGGATAAGCTATAATCCAAGGTTGATAGCGCTCCTTCTTAGGCAGCATGGAATGGTCAAACCACATGGAGTAGAATTTTGTAGCATTGCCAGCGGTATATCCGTCCTGTTTATGGTCACAAGTATCGTAAGGATCTGCAAAAATAAGCATATCATCCAGCATTGACTTCGTTCCCATGTTGTCATAGCCAATAATAGCCCGCCAATGACCGCCCCACTCTATATTTTCCACCAGTACCGGTTTCCCATGAGCCAGCGATTCCAGGATAAAGGTACGGAAATCCTCATAGCGGCTAAGTTTATCGCTGTTCAGGCTGCTGCGCACCTCCCAGCCGATTTCTTTAAAGAATCCAACCATATTTCTAAGCCCGGTACCGATTGGATACCCCTGGGTTTTCATGGCCTTTGTCAAGCTCATTTCATCATAATCCCTGTTCCCATACCAATAAAGCACGGTCAAGGCAACGGCAGGGCCACAGGTATACTCTCTTGCCTGTTGATAGGTCTTATAGTGGGAAAGTACAATACGGCGTCCCGGGATACTTTCCATGTTGTAGAAATCCATTTTTGTAAAATACGGTGAATTCTTATGATTTATTTCGGCTGGAGCAGATGAAGCACCTTCTGTAACCGTATCAAGCCCAGCCGGATAGGGAATCACCTTCTCTTCTGCCATAGTCGTGGAGGCCGTAAAACATAGCATACATGCCAATGATAAAGCCAGTTTTGCTCTCATGCGAAAAAATTTCCTCATATCCACCACGCTCCTATTCCACTTATACGCTTTTGAACTCCATCTTCCGATTGTATAATTCAATTTTCACCGTCCAATTACCTGCCTCCTCAACGACAAAAGGCAATGCACATATTTCATGCACATTGCCTGATGCTTGTCACGCTTATAAGCTCTCCACCCAGTTTTTAAGGTCAGCAACCGAAGGATTCCCATTCAGCAGCTTGCCTTCCCGGATAGCGGTACTGTCTGCCACGCTTCCTTTCAGTCCTTCCACGGCCTTGCCAAAGCCGCTGCCGCCGGAGGTGGCGAAGAGAATAATGGTCTTGCCGGCAAAATCATAGCTTTCCAGGAATGTGTTAATGATGGTGGGCGCCACATACCACCAGATGGGAAAGCCCACAAATATCACATCATAGTCCGCAATCCTGGCGTCACCTGCCGCAATCTGCGGACGAGATTTACTATCCCGCATCTCCACGGAGCTGCGGGAATTTTTATCATGCCAATCCAAATCAGCCTGGGTATAGGGCACTTCCGGCTTTATTTCAAATAAATCTGCCCCAGCCGCCTCGGCAAGGTTCTTGGCAGCCTTTGCCGTTACACCGCTAGCGGAAAAATAGGCAACTAATTTCTTACTCATGTGATTACCTCCCATATCAAATGTTCATGCTTTTAGATAGCGCTGCAATGCGGCTCCCAGCAAAACATAGAGTCCGATGGTTCCACAGAGCAGCAGTACATAGATGACCGCCGGTTCGTTGGTGGCTGCCGTGGCAAAGATATGTTTCATCAGCAGGCGGTCGCCGATGCGGTTCAGGAAGGACGCATAAATCCCTGCACTGAGCGCCGCCAGACTCAAAGCTGCCACAACTGTCCGTTTAGCCACAGCAGACAGTTTCCAGTCAAAGACCTTTTGCCACTGCCCCAGCCAGCCTTTGAAATGCAGCCCCCAATGGAGGCCGCATAAAATCAGCAGGGCATAGGGCAGGGACACATGATACTGATGAATGACAATGCTGCGCTGGATTTCCAGCGGCATGATATCTTTCAGCAGGAAGTTGGATATGCCAAGACCGGCAAACACAGTCACCAGCACCACGGCAATCAGCAATATATCAATGACCGTTCCCAAAGCCCGCCGAAAATTCCATTTGCCCTGCCGCAAGCTTTTCAGCCAGTGACGATTCTGATAGAGATGAACGCCTGCCAGCAGGAACCAGACTACGCCTATGATTTCATGCAGCAGCTTGGGGATATAGTGAAAACTCATGGTCAGCACAAACAGCAACGGCAAAAGCGCCGTTACGGCCATGCGCCGATTTATGCTCCGGTAATTCATAGGCCTAAGCCATTGTACCAGGCTTTGATTTCATCGGCGCCAGCCTGCGGGCTGAATAACTTGCCCGGTTTCCAGTTGGCCTTGCCTTTGGTAATCCTGGCCAGGTAATCTGCACTGCTGCCAATATCGCTGCCACCGGAGGTGCAGATAGCCGTCATATTCTTGCCTGTAAAGTCATAGCTTTCCACGAAGGTATCCATGATGCGGGGAGCCTGGGCCCACCAGATGGGATAGGCCAGGATAATGGTCTTGTAGCCCGCAATAGGAGCATTCTTATCGGCCAGCTTAGGGCGGGCGCTGTCGTTCTTCTGCTCCACCGTGGCTCTGGTGGTTTCGTCATTGTAATTCAGGTCTTCGGCCGTATAGGGGGATTCCGGCCGAATTTCATACAAATCTGCGCCCAGCGCCTTGGCGGTGTTCTCCGCCAGTTGCTTCGTGTTGCCCGTCGCGGAAAAATACGCGACTAAGATCTTATCTCCCGTTGCATTATTATCAGCCGCCTGTGCCACAGTTTTCGTTGGCGGAGCCTTTTCCTCAGCCTTGCCATTATCTGCACCGCAGCCCATCAGCCCCAGTACTATCAGCATAGACAAACAGGCAATCCATAATTTCTTCATACATCTTGCTCCTTTCCAGTCAGCTTACATCAACACTTATGGATAAACTCTATCACTTAAAGCCAACTCTAAGTCAAGCCTCGTTAGAGATTCGCTCCGATTTTGTAGGCAATATCGGCAAACTGGGATTTTTCCACCAGGGAGCGGGCACCGCAGCCTGTAGCCATCACCTGCCCCACATCCTGCCATTCCATGTAACGCACCAGCGTATTATAGTGATTGACCAATGCTTCCATCGTCCAATCGGCACTATTGTAAGCTGTGGCCATCATGATGGATTTCTTGCCATGGAGCTTTTCGGTCCGGGAATAGAACCTATCGATAATCGTCTTTAACTGAGCCGACATGCCAAAGTAATAAAGCGGTGTGGTCAACACAATTAAGTCTGCCTCCAGCATCTTGGGCATCAACGCGTTTTCAATGGCATCCTTAAAAATGCACGGACCGTCCATACCGCATTTGTCGCAGCCACGGCAAGGGTGCGTTTCCTCATTGGCCGCATCAAAGGTAAAGACCTCGTGTCCGGCACTTCTGGCTCCATCCGTAAACCGGTCAGCCAGATAAATAGATGTTGATTCATTTTTCGGATGGGGACTGCTGGTGATTACCACAATTTTCATTTTCGTGCCTCCTGATATGCTGCCCTTTTCCGGGACAACATTTGCTTTTGACTCATCGCCAGTCAGGGCCGACAGACCGCAGCCTGTCAAAAAGAAGGTTACCGCCCCCATGCCGCTGACTTTCAAAAACTCCCGTCTGTTCATACACATCAATCCTTATATTTTCAGGGCAACTTGTTATACTCCTTTTCCTCCACCGGCTCACACCACTCATTGGAAGTATTTTCCCCCGGCACCTCGATGGCGATATGCTGGAAGGCGGAGTCCTTGGCGGCGCCATGCCAGTGCTTGACACCTGCGGGGATATGCACGACATCTCCCACCTTCAATTCCTGAGCAGGCTTGCCCCATTCCTGATACCAGCCACGGCCGGCAGTGACCAGCAGCATCTGCCCGCCGCCTTTGTCGGCATGATGGATATGCCAATGGTTGCGGCAGCCCGGCTCAAAGGTCACATTGCCAATAACCACCTGGTCCAAGGAAATCATATGAAGATAGCTCTTGTCATCAAAATACTGGGCGTAGTTGACGTTTTCGCCCCCTACGGGGAATAAGCTGGTTTGCTTGATGGTTTCCAAATCCATATTGACATCTCCTTCGCGACTGGTATTCTTTGCCGCATCTTCGTTATATACTTCCTTGGCCAGGTTGAATGCTGCCCAGGCTTTTGGCCAACCGGCATAAACCCCCAGCGGGGTGATGACTTCTGCCATTTCTTCTTTCGTCACGCCGTTTTTCCTGGCAGACTGCAAATGATATTTCAGTGAGCTATCCACCATGCCGCTGGCTACCAAAGCCGATACCGTCACGATACTGCGGTCATGAAGGGAAAGCACATCATTTTTCGACCAAACCTCTCCAAAGAGAATGTCATCATTATAGCGGGCAAAGTCCGGGGCAAATTCCCCCAGTTGCTGCCTTCCTGCGGTCTGTACTACCTTCACAGCTTTCTGATTACCTGCACTGTTTGCCATAACTGTTGCCTCCCACGTAAAAAAACTGCTGCTCCATAATAAGCCAGCGGCCAGTCCTGCCGCCAGGAACGTCCTGCCTTTCATAACACACCCCCATCAAATTTTTTCGCCAGCCCAGGTACCTTTAATCCCCTGGACTGCTGTCTGTACATCGATTATCTCATCGCTATTATCAATATCTACAAGCTGGTAACGGTCATTGCCCATACCCATTTCTTTCATATAGGTAAGCTGACGCATGCTATGTCGGGATTCCATCCGCTCCACCAAGTCATGCTTGCTTTCTTCTGGCAGAGCATAGACCAAATCCACGCTAGCCTGGTCGGCAGCCAGAATATCCAGAGAAGCCACCATGCCCACATCGGGAGTTACCACGGACTTGGCCCCAGTACCTGCACAATCGCAGTCCACACTCATATTCCGCAAAACATTGATAAAGGCGATTTTCCCGGCAAAGTGATTTACTGTGGCCTTGGTGGACTCGGTCATACGTTCCATAAACTCTTCCTGCACGATGCCCCACTGCTGGCCACTGTCACCGCTGTGAATCATTTTCTTGCCAATGCGACCATCGGCACAGCCAATGCCCAAATTCTTGTTGGAGCCGCCAAAACCTCCCATGGCATGCCCCTTGAAATGGGTCAGTGTCAGCAGGGAATCGTAGTTCAGCATATTCTGACCCACGCTCATTTCCTGAAACCACTTACCCCCAGGCACCGGCAGCATGGCAGTTCCTGGCTCATCGGTGATGTCCACTGTGGCAAACTCCGTCCAACCGTTAATGGCCAGCGTTCTGCGGTGGTCTTCCGTGGTATAACGGCCACCATTGTAATAGGTGTTGGTTTCGATGATATGAGCCTCAGGCAAGCGATCAGCCAAAAGTCTCTTTACCCAGGGACGGGGAATGATATTGGGGCCATGGGGCTCGCCGGTGTGCAGCTTCACCGCCACCTTGCCCCTAAGGTTCTGACTTATCCTGTCATAGATTTTTAAGAGGCCTGCCGCCGACAGGTCACGGGTAAAATAGACTACGGATTCTTTCCCCTGACGCTCACTGTACGGTACATAGATATCGCCACTTTTTACGGCTGTTGGTACCTGCGTCTTTTTTTCTTCGGTAAGTTTATCTGCTGCCAGACTGCACCCTGGCAGTGCTACAACGGCCAGAGCTGCCCCGGCCAATCTAACAAATTTTCGTCTGGACATTCGCTTTTCCATAGCCTTGCCACCTTTCCCTTATTACTTCTTTGCCACTTCCACCTGGTCTATTTCCTGCCCGTCCGGCAGGAACCATTTGATGACAATACGCTCTTTCGTCACATCCATAGTAAGGTAATTGTCTGTCTCCGGCTGTGGAGCAACCCGCTCATCCAATGCATGGTCTATCCAAAGTCCCGGATAACGCACGTTCCCTGCCACCCCCGTAAGGATATAGAGGGGCCCCTTGCTGTCATGATGAGGCCTGCCATTGGGTATGGTCCTCGCCATTGTCCACGATATCTCCCATATTGACGAAAAAGGCCGCCTCAGGATTACGCCATGCCGCCTCCTGGGCCCAATGCTCCCAATCACTGTAATCGCTGGACTGGGAATCCGGGAAAATTAGGCACTGAAAATCCAGGTCATTGGTCAGATTTCGCATGCCATTGGCCACTTGCCGATACCATGTCCCTTTCCCAAGAAAGACTCCGCCACCTAAGAGCAGTCCGCCACCGATAAGAGCCTTTAAGAAATTGCGGCGTGTCAATATATGGTTGGTTTTGTTCATACCTAAACCTTCCTGAAACATTTCATAATTACAAACTGGTTCCCAGTTTTTTAGCTTTTGTCAAAGCCGTGTTTCCAGCAATGTCTCCCGCATCCGTCACGCCACCACAAAACAGCACATCCGTTAAGCAGGCTTTTTGGAAACATGTTACCCAGCCTTCCAGCCCCTTACGGGCACCATCTACAGCACTTGCATCTTCATCAGCAGCCGTGGTCAAAAGATAAATCTCCCTGAATGCATACTCTGTCGGAAACAGAGGATTTGCCCTATCCAAAAGCGTCTTCAGCTGACCGCACATTTCGTAGTAATAGATGGGTGTCGCAAATACCAGTACATCGGCCTTCCCCATCTTCTCCACAATATCATTGGCATCGTCCTTGATTACACACTGCAACGTTTTCTGACAGGCAAGACAACCACGGCAAAAGCCCAAGGTTTTATCACGCAGGGATAGCACCTCTACCTCATGCCCCGCCTCTCTGGCTCCATCAGCAAACGCTGCCGCCAGCTGTTCTGAATTGCTGTTTTTCCGCAGGCTCGTGGAAATCACTAATACATTCTTGCTCATACGCTCTCCTCCATACACAATCATTTCCGAAAACTCACCACTGCTTTCCCCGCCCCCAATGATTCGGCCAAGCCTTGGGGATTTTCAATATGCCCCAGCCTGGTATAGCGATACTGACTGAGGAAGTCCTTATAGAATATCACCACATAATGCCCGGCAAACAGCATAATATCCCCGGCATGAATCTGGCCTATATCTTCATCATTGGCAGGAAAACCTTCAGTAAACTGGTAATACTTTTCGTTGCCATTAAGCTCTTCCATCTCCAAAGTCATGGGGAATTTTGCCATAAGCTGCCTGGTTGCCGGATTATCTTCCAAAACCGCCGTATACTCCTGCTGAGAAATATTCAGCTTTATATGGTTAGCCACTGTGCTCTCTCCTTTAGTCTCTATGGGTTCTATAGATTTAACCGCTACAGCCGATGCATTTTTCTGTTCTGCCCGGCTGCTTTCCGCACCGCAGCCGGATACACAAAGCACTGCCACCAATGCAGCTATAAACCAAAGCTTGCCCAATGTCTCTCCCCCTTTTTCCACTCTAACACCTGGAGCAAACTCCAAGTCAAGGAATTATTATACTTTTTGAGCCTGTATACGCAAACCAGACGCACTTTTCATCATCAGGCACTGCCCCCATACAACCAGAACTGCTGCACCGCAAAGCACAAGGCCAGCCAACACTACATATTCAGTTCCCCATCCCTCTATAAACCAGCCGCCAACTGTTGTCCCCAAAACACAGCCGATATTGGCCGCAGTAAGAAAGAGACCATTGGCAAAATCCGGGGCTTCGGGAGCTGCCTTGGTTATCCAATACTGGTTTATATTGCCATTGATCCCCCCCAAGATGCCCCACATAACTACAAAAACTCCCATAAAAGGCCAGACACTGCCACCGCCAAGCATAACCCCATACAGCATAGCCGTAGCTAAAGGAAATGCCTTAACCACAGACAAGGGGCGTATGGTCAGAAGATTTCCCGCCAACAAACTGCCCAGAATATTGCACAGCCCATAAACAAGAAGCAATAAACTGACCAGAGCGGGTGTTACCCCGGAGACCACAGACAGAAAATCAGCCAGATAATTGAATACGCCAAAAATCGAGCCGTTCAAAAACACCACTGCCATAATAGACGCCCACAATTGTGGCTTTTTCAGCACAGCCAGCTGGCTGCCATAGCTCATGCGTGACTTAGCAGGCATGGATGGTACCAGCCATAAGGTGGCCAGGAGCACCAACAGAGTTGCCACGGCGAAAAAAGTCATAGAGGCAGACAGGGATATCTGTTCCGCCAAGAAATTACTGATGGGCACTCCCACCACCATACCGGCAGAAACGCCAACATTGATTTTTGCTACCGCTTTTGGTGCTTCGCCGGGTCGTGCCAATGCTGCCGCCACCGAAAACGCCATGGCACAGTAGACGGGATGGAAAAAGGCAGGTATGACCCTCGCCAATAGCAGCACATAGAAATCTTCTGCAAAGACCGCCACCACATTGCACAAGGTAAACAGTCCCAAAATAAAAACCATCACGTGCTTTCGGTTAAATCTGGACATCATAAGTGGCATGGTAGGCCCAGCCACCGCTACTCCAAGGGCAAAGAGACTGATAAGCCAGCCTGCCTGCACAATGGTCACATTGTATTCTTCGGCAATGTAGGGCAGAATGCCGATAAAGCCCATCTCCGTGTTCAGTATGCTGAACACCCCCACAGCCAGGATGAACAGCAACAGATTCTTGTTTTTCACAATTATACTCCCTCTTCGCAAACGAGCCTTCCCCGCAGGGAAGGCTCGTCGGCAACTCACTTTAAGTTTTTATCAAAGAAGTCCACCAGACGGGCAAAGGGAATCTTGTCCATTTGGTCGTAAAGGTCAACATGGGTAGCCCCGGGCACTATGATTTCTTCCTTTTCCCCTTTTATCCTGGCATAGACATTATCCGAGAAATACTTGGAATGTGCCTTGTCTCCGGTAATCAGCAGCACCGGCGTTTTTCCCAGTTCATCAATATTGCTCATAAGCTTGAAATCAAAGAATCCGTATGGTGTAGTGGAATCCCAGGCCGAAGTATTGGAATTGATGGCCCGGGGATGATAGGCCCGGCCCACATAATAACCATAGAAATCCTGAATGACCGCATTGGCATCGGCAGGCAGCTTATCCGGGAACATGGTATCAAAGGTTTCCACCTGTCCCTCATTGTTTACCCCCAGCTCATGAGCCCCACGGATGGATTTGCCCGTCTTGGCTTCTTCATCCCGCATTTTGGCAATATGCTGCTTGACCAGTTCCCGCTGCTCGGGGCTGTAATAAGCACCGGCATAATGGTCGCTGATGCTTTCGCTCATATCGTACATAGCCGAAGTAGCCACCGCCTTGATACGGCTGTCGCTGCCCGCAGCGGTAATGGCCATGCCGGACAGACCGCAGATTCCCATGGCCCCCACCTTATCCGGGTCTACAAATTTCAGGTTGGTGACAAAATCCACAGCGGCGTGATAGTCCTCTGTGAAGATTTCCGGAGAGCCCATATTACGGCGGCTGCCACTGCTTTCACCCGTAGTTGACGGGTCAAAAGCCACCGTCACAAAACCATGCTTCGCCAGTTCCTGAGCGTAAAGGCCAGAGGACTGTTCCTTGACGGCACCGAAAGGCCCCGTGACCACCACAGCCTTATACTTTTTGCTGGCGTCAAAGCCCTTGGGCAGATACATATGCCCAGCTACCTCGAAACCATAGCAGTTTGTAAACTTTACCATCTTGGTTTCAATATCCTTGTCCACAGCAAAGGTACGGGTATCGTTTTTCAGATCACGGATGGAAGAATTCTTCATCTGGGAATTTTCCCCTAACACCTTGGCAGGCGTTGCTGCCATACTTACAGAAGCTCCCATCACCCCAAAGGACATGATGCCTGCCAATGCAGCTGCCAAAACCATCTTTTTCTTATTTGCAATCTTCTTCATAGCCATTTCCTTTCTTCAGCCAGTTCGTTGCGTTTCTATGGTTCTAGTATACGGGCAGCAGGCTCAAATTACCAATACTTATAAAAAATATCAATCTATGCTTTACAGTAATAGATAAGCAGACTTATAATATCCCTGACAAACCTAAACGAAAGGGAAAATGACTATCTCCCCTGTTTCAGGCCGTTATCTTCATGGCTTTATCTTCGCCATCCGTCAGTATAACCCGGCCTTGAGCCTCCGGGTCATTCATAATAAGTTCTCCCACGCCAGCTACTTGTATCGTCCCCGCTTGCGGATTCTTAATGCTGTCTACCACAGTCAGGATTGTTGCCTGCACCGTGGATTTTTCAAAGGCCAAATCAGTACCTATCATGCGGCAGTTAATCAGTTTCAGGTTTTTGCAGTAGCAAAATGGCTGCGTGCCGATAATCGTGCAATTTTCAAAGGTGATGTTTTCTGCATACCATGCAAGATATTCTCCTTTGATAACACTGTCCCTTACCGTTACATTTTCAGCATGCCAAAAAGCATCCTTGGTATCAAAGTTACAAGCGGTAAATACTGCATCCTCAATATACTGGAAAGAATATTTTCCCTGCATGGTTACCTGATCAAATTGCAAATTGCTGGACCGCAGCATGAAATACTCACTTTTTACGTGGGTATCCAGCATTTTGATGCCATTTACTGACCAACCAAACTCAGCAGAATCTATATCGCTATTTGCAATGACTACATCAGCACATTCCCTTAAAGCCTTAATCCCATGCAACCGAGAATCTTTTATCCGCACTCCTCGCGAATACCAGATAGCGGCCCGGCAAAACTCCGTAAGCTCAGAATTTGCTATCTGCAAATGTTCATCGTGCCAAAATGGATAACGGAGATTGAAAAATGTATCCTGCACATCAATATCCCGGCTCTCCTTCAATGCACTCTCCCCGTCAGCAGGCCCATCAAAGTGGCACTCAACCAGCGTTACTCCCTGGCTGCCGTACAAGGCTCTCTCTTCATCAAACGTTTCATTTCTATATGTTTGCATTTCGCATTCCTCCTACAATCTTCTTTTACTCTAACACCTGGAGCTAACTCTAAGTCAACAAATTATGGTTTTTCAGGATAAAAATTTCCCTTGATTTACAAAAGCCTTCCCCACAGGGAAGGCTCAGCCAAAGCTTATTTCAGGTTCTTGTCAAAGAAGGCCACGAGACGGTCAAAGGGAATCTTGTCCCTGTTGTCATAAAGGTCTATATGAGAAGCTCCAGGCACGATAACCAGTTCCTTGTTGTCCCCCTGCAACTTTTTGAATGTGTCCTCTCCAAAGTAGCGAGAATGAGCCTTTTCACCATGAAGCACCATGACTGCATTCTGTATCTCATTGCTGTAGGACAAAATGGGCATGTTCATAAAGGAAAGTGCCGTAGTCTGGTTCCAACCACCGTTGGAATTCAAGGACCTGGGATGATAGCCACGCTCGGTCTTGTAGTAAGTGTAGTAGTCCTTTACAAACCAAGGAGCATCATCCGGCAGCTGGTCTGGCACACCCCCGGCATTTTTATAAAAGCCGTTCCTATAATCCTCTGTACGCTGTTTATTAAGTGCCTGACGGTTAGTATAGCGTTCTTTGGCAAGTGTCTCGGCATCCTTGTCATTGTCAAAATACCCATTGGCCATAACCCTGCTCATGTCGTACATAGTGGAAGCAACTGTGGCTTTGATGCGGGTATCCATAGCCGCGGCATTGATGGCCATGCCTCCCCAGCCGCAGATACCAATAATGCCAATGCGTTCCGGGTCAACATTCTCCTGAGTGGAAAGGAAATCCACAGCTGCAGAAAAGTCTTCCGTATTGATATCAGGTGATGCCACAAAACGGGGCTGGCCGCCGCTTTCGCCAGTAAATGAGGGGTCAAAGACAATGGTCAGGAAACCACGCTCTGCCATTTCCTGGGCATACAGACCGGAAGACTGCTCCTTCACAGCACCAAAGGGGCCGCTTACAGCCAGGGCCGGAAGCTTGCCTGAGGCATTCTTGGGCACATACATATCTGCCGCCAGTGTAATGCCATAACGGTTCACAAAGGTCACCTTGCGGTGGTCAACCTTGTCGCTCTTGGCAAAGACCTTGTCCCATTTGTTCGTAAGGTTCAGCTTTTCTGCCTTGATGGCACGGTCTCCTTGCTTTTCTGCACTTTGCATCATATTTCTATCCTTTACAGCTGCCTCTGCACTCATGCCCATAGTCATCACTCCTGTACACACGATACCAGCCAGCATTATTTTCAAAGATTTTCTCATGTTGAATCCTCCTTGCTCGCTTCACTCTTGCTTGATGATTTGAGTATAGCAAAAGGACTCTTCTAATACCAATACCTATATCAAATATCATTCTATGCTTTACAATAATAGATTTCCCTCGGTATAATTAAGGAAAAAGACGCACACACAAAGGAGGCTTTAAGCGATGGAACTGCGGGTATTGAATTATTTTTTGACCGTAGCCAGGGAAGGCAACTTTTCCCGGGCAGCGGAGAAACTGCATCTTTCCCAGCCAACACTTTCACGCCAGATAAAGGATATGGAAGATGAATATGGCAAGACGCTGCTTATCCGAGAGCCACGCCGAGTTCTGCTCACCGAAGACGGCGAACTCTTACGCCGCCGGGCTGAGGAAATTCTCTCTTTAGTAGAAAAAACCGAGGGAGAACTCTTGAGCAATGACCGGTCAATTTCCGGTGACATCCGCATCGGAGCCGGGGAATCGGTAAACTTCCGCCTGGTCATGCAGGTGGCAAAGGAAATCCGCAACACTTATCCGGACATCCGCTTCCATATCATCAGCGGCGATGGCGAAACCACCCTGCATCGTCTGGACAGGGGCCTTATCGACTTTGGTTATGTCTATGGTGACCTTGACCCGGCGAAATATCATCAACTTTCCCTGCCAGCCCGAGACCGGTGGGTAGTGCTCATGAATAATCAGGACGAACTGGCCCAAAATGAAACCATTTCCCCTACTGACTTGCATAACCAGCCTTTGCTTATCTCACGACAAACCCTCTCTCCCAGCACCCACGGAGATGAACTGCTAAACTGGTTAGGCAAGCCTCTGGAAGAGCTGCATATCGCTGGTTCCTACACCCTGCTCTACAACGCCTCCCTGATGGTACGGGAGGGACTTGGCTGTGTTCTGGCCTTCGAAAACATCATCAATACAAAAGGGAGCGACATCTGCTGTCGCCCCCTGAAGCCAGAGATTTTTGCCCAGCCATTTATCGCCTGGAAAAAGAATCAGGTATTTTCCAAAGCCTCTCAGAAGTTTTTAGAAGCTCTGAAAAATAGATTTCTGTAAACAGGAACATTCCTCAAACATTTTCTCTGCTATTGACCAGACGATGGTTGAAAAACAAGAATAAAAAACTCAATGCAGTAAAAGAGCGTCATCAACATCGATGACGCTCTTTTGCTGTTATTTCATGTCCTCCCACCAGGGCCCAAAGTTCTGAGTGCTGCCACTGTCAAGATAAGCCGCTTCGCCAATTTCCGGAGTCAGCAGCTTATACCCCCGCCCCTGGCTAAAACGAGTCAGTTCCCGATAAGGTTCCTGCCAGGGATGACGGGAAAGGGCAAACTTGCCGCCGTGGGCAGGCAGAAGCAATTTTGCTCCCACATCCGATGCTGCCTGGGCCGTTTCCTCTGGCAGCATATGAATCGCATGCCAGGCCATATTGTACTGGCCGTTTTCGCCAAGCATCAGATCAAAACCGCCAAACTTTTCGCCGATGGCCTTGAAATGCTCGCCATAGCCCCCGTCGCCGGTATAATAGACCTTCCGCTGGGGCGTCACAAAGGCAAAGCCGCACCACAAGGTTGGATTGCGGTCAAGGAAGCGGCCAGAGAAGTGCTGGGAGGGCAGGATATGGACAGAGAAATCTTCCGCCAGCCTAATTTCCGTATCCCAATCTTCCTCCCGCATAATTGACATGTCAAATCCCCAAAAGTCAAAATGCTCTCCTACGCCCAAAGGACAGACAATCTGCTTCACCTTGGGCTTCAGGGCCATGACA
Source organism: Selenomonas sp. WCT3 (assembly GCA_900100835.1). GTDB lineage: Bacteria > Bacillota > Negativicutes > Selenomonadales > Selenomonadaceae > Selenomonas_A > Selenomonas_A ruminantium_E. The sequence goes on from FNCM01000005.1 coordinate 55,741, forward strand.
GTAGGATAATCCAAATGGTCCCAATGGTCATGAGATATGACCAGCACATCAATCTCCGGCATATCATCAGCCGTGTAGACATTGCTGCCCGGAAAAGCCTTGTTGATGAAGAACACCGGCGAAGCATAGTCGCTGAATACCGGGTCAATCAGTATCCTGCGTCCTCCCAGCTGCAAAAAGAAGCTGGAATGCCCCAGCCACACCACGGCATCCTTGTCTTTGTCCAAAGCCTTCAGATCTGTCTTTTGAGATAGCATGGTTTCCTTGGGAGATAGCTCGGATTTATCCCCAAAGAGGAATTTCGCCATAGCCACGAAGCGGTTCTCCCCGCTCTCCTCATTCATCACCTGCACCGGCACCAGATTCTGGAACTGGCCGTTTTTATAATGGGGCGAGACCTGCACGCGGGCCAGCCTTTGCCCTTGGGGCAGGCGGCCAAACTCCGGCCGCCTGGTAAAGAGCCAGCCGCCGGCAGACAACATGCCCACAGCACCGATACCTCCCATAATAAATGTTCTGCGGTTCATCTTTTTCCCCATTATAAATCAAAGCGTCAGACTTTCCACCCATTCTTTCAACGCATCGATTGAAGGACCGCCGTTCAAAATTTTTCCTTCCATGACTGTCGCCCCTGGGCAGCTATCCTGAAGGCCTGCGACACTTTTGCCGAAGCCGCTGCCACCGGAAGTGGCAAAAAGAATGATTTTCTTGCCTGACATGTCATATTCTTCCAGAAAGCTGTTGGTGATGTGAGGAGCCACATACCACCAGATGGGGAAGCCCAGGAAAATCACATCATAATCTCCCATGTTCTCCACCTTGCCCGTCACCGCCGGACGGGAGGCAGTATCCCGCATCTCCACGCTGCTGCGGGAGTTCTTGTCCTGCCAGTTCAGGTCTTCTTTTGTGTAGGGAACCTCCGGCTTGATCTCAAAAAGATCTGCCCCTGCGGCCTCGGCCAGATTGCTGGCAACCTTGGCCGTCACACCGCTGGCAGAAAAATACGCGACTAATGCTTTGCTCATAATGGATCCTTCTCCCTTCTACACTTATAAAGTCTTTATGATATCCTCGGCAATCTGTTCAGCAGTCAGATGATGTTCCTGCGCCAACTTGCCATAATCATAGCGGTCATAGAATTTCTTGGGCAGGCCGAAGTTCAGCACCTTCATCCTGTCAGCACCATAGAAGCGGGCAATCTTCTCGCCGAAGCCGCCTTCCAGCACGCCATCTTCCAGCGTCACCACCATATCGTGGTTTTCCTTCAGGCTTTCCAGCAGTTCCTCATCCAGCCCCGTGATAAAGAGCGGATTGATTACCGTAGCCTCCATGCCCTGTTCTTTGAGCTTGGCCGCCGCTTCTTCCGCCAGATTGCAGAAACTGCCCAGACCGAGAATAGCCACCTGGCTGCCCTGGCGGACCACCTCGTACTTGTTCAGCTCGTCATAGCTCTTGCGGACAGGACGATTGGAGCTCCCCACCATCATATGGGGCACCCGGATGGCTACCGGGTATTTTTCCTGCGCCACCGACCAGTCCAGCATGGCCTGATATTCCTCCGGCGAGGTCGGTGCCAAGTAAACCAGATTGGGGATATTGCTCATCATGGGGATGTCGTAGAAGCCCAGATGGGTTACATCATTCATGCCGTACATGGAGGCCCAGAACACCAGGAAGGTTGCGGGGCTGTTATTGACACATACATCCTGTGCCAGCTGGTCATAGGTACGCTGGAAGAACGAGGAATAATCCCCAAAGACCGGATGGGCACCATTTTTCGCCAAACCGGATGCCATAGCCACCGCCTGCTCCTCGGCAATACCCACATCAATGTAATGCTCACCCAGCTCCTCACGGCGTGCCTGGGTAAGCCCCATGCTGGCAGGCGTAGCGGCCGAGATGGCGATAAACTTCTTATCCTCCTTGGCTAGCCGCAGGAAGGTCTCCGCCGTCTGCTCCGCATAAGGGTCAATCAACGGCTGTGTCACTTCACCGGTCTCGATATCAAAGGGCATATGCCAGTGCCACTCTTCCTTATTCTCTTCGGCAAACTTATAGCCTTTTCCTTTTTGGGTGACGATATGCAGCACCACAGGATGATCGATATCCTTGACTTCCTCCAGAGCCGCAATCATCGCCTCGGCATCATTGCCATCGGCCACGAAGCGATAATCAAGTCCCATAGCCTTGAACAGATTGCGTTCCGACTTACCGTTGGTATCACGCAGTTCTTGGAAGCCCTTATACATGCCGCCATGCACCTCGGCAATGCTCTGGTCATTGTCATTGAAGAGGATAATGAGGTTGGACTTCATCTCCCCCGCAGTATCGAGCCCTTCCAAAGCCTCGCCGCCGCTCATGGAACCATCGCCGATAATGGCGATGATGTTTTCCTTGTCGCCCTTCAAATCACGGGCCTTAGCCAAGCCTGTAGCCAGACTGATGGAAGTGGAAGTATGCCCCACATTGAACATATCGTGCTCACTTTCCTCCGGGTTGGTATAGCCCGACACATCATCATAGTGCTCCTCATAAAGATAGGCATCCTTGCGGCCCGTCAGCATCTTATGGGGATAGGCCTGATGGGAAATGTCAAAAACAAACTTGTCCTTCGGCGAGTCAAACACCGTATGCAAGGCAATCGTGGCCTCCACAATACCGAAATTGGGGCCGAAATGGCCGCCATGGATACTGGCTCTTTTCAGCATAGCCTCCCGCATTTCGCGAGCCAGCACCTTACGCTGTTCTGCGGAAAAACCTTTGATATCCTCAGGGCCAGTGACTTTCTCCAAATACATGAAATCGCTCCTTTGCTCTAGCTTACAACCTTCAAAATCTCAACTGATGTTTGTAAGTCTATACCTTGGAGTAAACTTCAAGTCAATACTTCTTCCAAAAAAAAATTCGCAGAATAAATTTCTCCCCCTCTCTGTTCGAATTACTTCTTTTCATAAATTTGATCAAAGGTTCCACCATCGGAGAAATGTTCTTTCTGTGCCTTGGCCCAGCCACCGAAGGCATCGTCAATAGTTACCAATTTCACCGGCAGGAAGATGTTGGCGTATTTGGCAGCGATTTCCTTATCCCGGGGACGGTAAAAATGTTTCGCCGCAATCTCCTGTCCCATCTTGGAATAGAGGAAATTGATATAGGCTTCTGCCAACTTCCGCGTTCCTTTACGGTCTACCACATCATCAACCACAGCCACGGAGGGCTCTGCCAGAATGCTGATTGACGGTACCACAATCTCATAGGAGTCTGGAGCATCCTTCACGCAAAGCAGCGCTTCATTTTCCCAGGCAATCAGCACATCCCCCTGACCGCGCTGTACGAAGGAGGTCGTTGAACCGCGGGCACCGGAATCGAGAGCCACCACATTGTTGAACAACTTTTTCATGAATTCCTTGATCTTTGCCTCGTCGCCGTTATTTTTTTCCTTGGCATATTCCCAGGCTGCCAGATAATTCCACCGAGAGCCGCCGCCGGTTTTGGGATTTGGCGTCACACTCTTCACATCATCGCGGATGAGGTCATCCCAGTCGTGGATGTTCTTTGGGTTTCCCTTGCGCACCAGAAATACAATTGTCGAGGTGTAAGGAGAGGAATTATCCGGGAACTTCTTACTCCAATTTTTGTCAATAAGGCCCGCCTGGGCAATTTCCTCAACATCATACGCCAGCGCCAACGTCACCACATCAGCCTGCAGTCCATCCCGCACCGAACGGGCCTGCTTGCCGGAGCCACCATGAGATTGGGAGAAGGTTACATCTTCACCGGCTTCCTTTTTCCATTCTTCCTTGAATACGTCATTGAAATCTGCATAGAGTTCCCGGGTGGGGTCATAGGAAACATTAAGAAATTCCTTGCCCGCTATCTCATTTTCTGCCGCTACGTCGCCGCCACATCCCGTCAACGTTCCCATTGCCAGAATCACACCTACTGCCGCCAGGCCCAACCATTTCTTTGTCTTCATACCAATCACTCCTATGTTTTTTATAAAGAAAAGCCTATGAAGCGGCACAGCAAAAATGCTGTACGGCTCCATAGGCTTTCGCTATCGAATGACCTGCGGGAATCCGCTAATCCTATAATCTTTTTCAATGCCAATAGTTTATATGGACACATAAAATTTGTCAATACTATGGGAAGCAAAAACCTTCACAATATCTTCACATTCTCTGCAAAAGTTCTGCATATTTCGCCGCTATACTGTAAACAGTCAATATAAACAACCCTTGAGGAGGAATTAGTGTATGACAAATTATATGGAACTTTTGATGACGAATCAGCCTTGGAATCTCATCGCCTTTATGGTGCTGCCGGTGGCAATGGCCGAACTCATCACCATGGCGGAATTTTTTATCCTGTCCGATGTCCAGGAACATAAGAGCTGGAAAAAACTTAGCCACTATCTGGGCATGATTTTAGGCGTTTATTTTACCGGGGTGTTCCTGTACCTGGCCACAGCCGTGATACCGCAGATTGAATTCCGTGGCTGGATTGACCTGCTGGCTGTAGGCTTTTATATGCTAGGCGTCATTCCCTTGGGAGCCATTGCCTTGCAGGAAATGGGCGTCATAAGCAAGGCTTTTGACGAAAAAAGAAAAATGCACCGTCATATCTTGCTGCTGGTCACCTTCCTGATTGTCAGCCATGTAGCTATGGTTTTCGGCATGGTATCCCCTTCATTAGGTGGTTGGCAGCCAGCCCCCCAATATGATATGATGGATAGCAATATGAGCGGCATGCATCATACGAATGGTGCCGCCCATGGAATGAACCACTAATACAGCAAGGAAGATGGACTCTTGATGATTGAGTCCGTCTTTTGCGTATACGAGGGAAACAGAATGCAGAAAAAAATATTGCTGGTAGATGACGATGAAAAACTGCTGGATGTTCTGGAACCATTTCTCCGCAACGAGGGCTTTGCCACCATCCGGGCCCAAGATGGGCTGGAAGCCTTGACGCTGATGATGAAACAGCCAGACCTGGTCGTCCTAGACATTATGATGCCTCACCTGAATGGCAAAGAGATCTGCCGCCGTATCCGGCAAATCAGCCAAGTTCCCATCATTATGCTGACTGCACTGGACGAAGAAGCAGACAAACTGGAAAGTCTGGATTTAGGCGCAGACGATTACATGGCAAAGCCCTTCAGCATGCGGGAACTAGCTGCCAGGATACGGGCAGTCCTGCGGCGAACCTCCGGCTCACTTGCCGATACATCCCCCCAGACACAACAAATTGCCGCCGGCGGCCTTGTCTTAGACAACCTGAGGCATACCGTGCAACTCAACGACAAAATGCTGGAGCTTACCCCTATCGAATTTACCCTGCTGGAAGTATTGATGCGCCATCCTGGACAGGTGATGAACCGCCTGCAGTTGATGGAACAAAGCCATGGCTTTGCCTTTGATGGCTATGAACGAACCATTGACGCCCATATCCGCAACCTGCGCCGCAAAATTGAACAGGATACCCGCAAGCCCATGTATATCTTGACCGTGTATGGCGTAGGCTACCGCTTTGGAGGTGACGCTAGTGAATAAATGGCAAAGCATCCGCCTAAAATTGGCCGGAGGTACCTTTCTCCTTTTGCTCATCACCGTATGCAGCTTAATTGTGCTAGTGAACGGTCAAATGGAGCGAGCCTTCCATGATTTCCTGCAACTTCATCATTCCGCAGCACCAATGCAGGATACAGCCGAAATGATGTTCCTGCACTCTGTCCATCAATCCCTTTGGTGGGTGGGGCTGTTTTTCATCGCCCTAGGTCTGGTGGCCAGCTATCTCCTATCCACCAGCATCACCAAGCCCCTGCGCCGCCTAACTGAGGCGGCTAAGGAAATCGGTCAGGGAAATTTCAACCAGCAGCTGCCAGCTTCGGCCCATGATGAAGTAGGCCAACTGACCCAGGTCTTCAACCAGATGGCTGAGGACCTATCACGCAATGAAAAATCACGGCGTGAGTTTTTCGCTGGCATTGCCCATGAACTACGGACGCCCCTAGCCATCCTGCAGGGAAATCTGGAAAACATCAGCAGCGGCATCACGCCCCCGGAACCGGAAATCATCTTCTCCATGCAGGAGGAAGTCATGCGCCTGAGCCGTTTGGTGACGGACCTGCGTGACCTGTCCCTGGCCGAAATCCGGGAACTGAAACTTCACCGAGAGCCCACCGATTTCGGCCAGTTAGTCCTGCAGCTTGGCCAGTTCATGCAGCCATTATTTGATGAATCCGGCCAAAAACTGCTGCTTGACGTAGCGGATAATCTGCCCATCGTATCCGTAGACCAAGACCGCATGCGTCAAGTCATCGGCAACTTGTTAGCTAATGCCAGCCGTTACAGCGGCCCGGGAAGTACCGTGCAGCTTCGAATCCAGCAAAAAGATCATTCCCTGTGCATGGAAATACAGGATAACGGGCCTGGGATACCACCAGAAGATATGCCCCATATCTTTGAACAATTCTATCGCGGGGAAAAATCCCGCAACCGAAAAAACGGCGGCTCGGGAATTGGTCTGGCCTTAGCCCGCCATTATATAGAGATTCACGGCGGTACTATAAAAGCCGAAAACCTGCCAGTTGGCGGAGTACGCTTTGTAATCCTTATCGATTGCTAACCCTCAAGATATTCAATGCCTCGAAAGCAACAAAAGTTTTCCCAAAACCTATTGACTTCGAGTGGACTCCAAATGCTACACTAAAGGCATAGCAAGCGGTTCCCGATAATGAGGTGAGATTATGACCATCAAAGAAGTAAGTGAGAAATACGATTTGTCTGCTGACACCATCCGCTATTATGAACGGATCGGCCTTATCCCCCACGTCCCCCGCAAGGAGAACGGCATCCGGGACTTTGACGAGGCCTCCTGCGGCTGGGTGGAATTCATCAAGTGCATGCGCGGTGCCGGGGTGCAGGTAGAAGCCCTTATCGACTACGTCGCTCTGTTCTTCCAGGAAGGCACCGAGGCTGCCCGCAAGGATATCCTCGTGGAGCAGCGTGCCCGCCTGCAGGAACAGCTGGAAAACCTGCAAACCACCATGCAGCGGCTGGACTACAAGATTTCCCATTATGATGAGATTCTCAAATGCTCGGAAAAACTCAAATCATAATCCCCATCTTCCTTATTAACCCAAAATACAGAAAACTGGTGCCAGCCGCAAGCTGACACCAGTTTTCCTTTTATTGCGCCTTTAGGAGAATTTCCGCCAACAGTCCTCCGAATTTTTTCCTTGACTTGAAGCTGGCTCCAAGTAGTAAAGTATAGTTGATGAATCATTTATATTTGAGGATGGACGCATGAAAAACGAACCAAAGAACAACAACCTGCTCTCACGCCGCAGGTTTCTGAAAGGGATTGCCGCCGGGGGGCTGCTGCTGGCCGGCGGTGCTTACTTTGCCAAGGGACCTCTCTACCGGCAGGCCGTCACCGGCGTACGGGCTCTGACCGAAGACCTACAGGCCAGATTCCTGCGGCAGCTGATGACAGCGAATGCCTCCACCAGCCGGGTGCTGATGTGGCAGGCGGCCAGCAGGCTTTCCCAGCCACAGGTGGAGTACCGGCTCAGGGGGCAGCATGATTCGCTGACGATTGATGCACAGGAAGACTTTTTCACCGATGATGGTGTGGAGAACCTGCAGTATCTGGCCCGGCTGGAAAACCTTACCCCGGAAACGGACTACGAATATCGTTTGGTGTCGGAAAGCCATGCCAGCGATTGGCACAGTCTCAAAACTGCCGGAGCCAAGACCTTCCAGTGCCTGATATTCCCCGACTCCCAGTCCAGCGATTACAGCGACTGGGAAAATCTGGCTCAGGCGGCGGCGAAGCGCAACCCCGATGCGGCCTTTTTCATCAACATGGGCGACATCGTGGACAATGGCGAAGACCACACCCAGTGGCAGGCCTGGTTCCATGGTGTGGACGGCATCATTGACCGCATCCCCTTTGCCCCTCTGATGGGCAACCATGAGACCTATGACCAGAACTGGAAGGTGCGCCTGCCCGAGGCCTATCTCCATTACTTTGCCCTGCCGGACAACGGCAGCAGGGATTTTGCCCGCTATTATTACGACTTCGACTATGGCGATGTGCATTTCATGGTGCTCAACAGCCAGTGGGATGAGACGGAAGCCTTCAAGCCCGGCCTGCTGGAAGAACAGAAGCAATGGCTGCAGCAAAGCGCAGCTGCCAGCACAAAGCGCTGGCAGCTCGTGCTCATCCACAAGGACGTGCTGCAATACCGCATCACCAAGCGGCCGGAGAGGAAAGAAGGGATTTCCGGTTTGGGCGAGGCCTTCATGCCCCTCTTTGACCAGCTGGGCATCGATGCAGTCTTCACGGCCCATCTGCACACCTACCGCAACCGGGGACATATCCGCAACTTCCAGCGGGATAGCAGCGGCCCGCTGTATATCCTCACGGGCGTGGCCGGTAATGTCCGCTATCCCGGCCTGTGGGTTGACCACGCGCTGGACGAAAAGGTGGCTCCCCAGCCGGAGACCGACAATTACCTGACCCTTACGGCAGAGGAAAACCGCCTGATCATCAAGTGCTTCCTGCCCAATGGACAGGAAATCGATCAGGCAATCGTTGAAAAACATGATCATAGCCCTAGTTTATCCTAAATCAGGAAAACTACTGTAACCTTCTCCAACGATTACACGATTTTGTAGCCGTGTTCCCCCAATGCCGTTAATGCTGCATTAAAATCGCCTTCCTTAACGAGGATATAATCTGTGTTGTAGGTGGATACGGCGAATATCCCTATCTTATTTTCTGCCAATATGGATGATATTTTCGACAGGATGCCAATCAGTGAAAAATCAAGTATTCCCTTTATACGAAAGGCCCGCCAGCCATCGTCACGCTCCAGTGTTTTAGTTGGAGTATTCTCAGTCTTGCAGACCAGGGATATTTCCTCATCCGTCCTGCCAACAAAATAAAAATCTTGATTCAAGTCAATTTCTGCCGTCGTTTTAAGTTTGCAAACCGTCAGCCGGCCTTCGATTTGTTTCAATTCCATCTGCTCCCCCTCCTTACGACTCATTCACCAGCTTGCCCGTCATATGCTCGATGCCCATCGCCAGGCATTGCACCCGCGGCAGGGCATTTTTTAATTCCTTCTCCAGATATTCCTGATCGTCGGTGAATCTGCCTACGAGATGGGTACATATCCTTTTAGCCACCGCTTCGTCCTCCACCAGGCTGATTCTGCCGAAGGCGATGACACTCTTGATATTGAGGGCCCATTCCCCTTCTTTGCGGTAGCCCTCATCGTAGGCACAGAAGCTGGCCTTGTCACACTTCTTGATGGCCTCAAGCTTATGGCCCGTCTTGGCTCCATGGAAATACAGCTTGCCATCTTCCTCACAGTACCAATGATTGATAGGCAATCCATAGGGATAGCCATCCTCCCCCAGCAGAGAAAGCACTCCCCGCTTGGCATTGTTCAATACCTCACGGCATTCCTCTTCACTGATCTGCTGCTTAAAGCGTCTCATCTTTCTGAACATCATCCTATCCCCCTTCAATATGCAAAGAACGCCATATCTTTATCTTCGCTGACCTAACGATAAAGATATGGCGTCTTTCCTGCTACCCGGTGGCAACAGGCACCTTTTTATGTTCTTATGCTCCTATGTTACCACGTTGCCTGTATCAAATCAACCCCAGCCGCTGAAACGCATGGAAGAGGCCATCCTCGGCCACGGCATCCGTCACGAAATCTGCCATCGCCTTGATCTCCTCACCGCCGTTGCCCATGGCTACGCCTACGGCACAGTATTCAAACATCGGAATATCGATCTTGGCATCCCCGAAGGCAATGGTATCCTCAATTTTGCCATCGATATGTTTCAGCAGCTCATCAATGGCATGGGCCTTGGTGATGCCCTTGACGCCCAGGTCCCCGAACAGGGCCGTTTCCCCGACGCCGCCCCAGGTACCTGCCTGCAGATCCGGGAAGGCTTCCTTGGCTGCCAGGAAGTCCTCATAGCTTTCGAGGATGAAGCTGACCTTGTTCAGATCGTCCCGGTAAAGCTCCCCGCCGAAAATCATTTCGGGGAAAGCCTGCCGCACGGTCATCCTGGCGGCATTGTCCTGTCCCTTGCGGGCCGAATATTCCTGCATGACAGGCTCGCCCCGGGTCTCGAAGTTCTCGCTGGCAAAGAGACCATTGTTGCTTTCGAGATAAAATTCCAGCTGGCGCTCATGGAGCCAGTCCACGATGCGGCGACTCTGCTCTGCCGTGAGCAGCTGGTGCATGACCACCTGCCCGTTGTCCTCCACATAGCTGCCGTTGCCGCCAATCATGCCGTCAAGGCCGATGTCCCAGATTTCCTGATAGACCTCGGCCCGGCTGCGGCCCGTGCTAATATATACCTTATGCCCATTTGCCCTGGCCTGGCGGATAGCCGCCACTGCCGATTCCGGCAAGGCATTGTCATAATCCACCAGCGTACCATCCACATCAATGAAAATAATCCTGCTCACGCGACCCACTCCATTTTCTTCATAATTTATGCCCGATGGGCTCCATATTCCTGAACGTATAGACTTCCTGCATGCCGATCGCATCCCGCAGTATAGCCCGGGCCTCCTCCATGTGGTCGGCCAGATACTTGGTGGAATGAGCATCGGAACCGATCGTGATGATGCGGCCGCCCAGATCCTTGTAGAGCCGCAGGATATCGCGGGCAGGCATAGTGTCATCCAGGCCGTAATGCCAGGAAGAAGTATTAAGTTCAATGCCCTTGCCGTCGGCGATGGCCAGCTTCAGGATCTCGGCTATCATATCCCTGACGGCTGCAAAGGGATATTTCCCCTGCTTGTCATAGCGACTGATAAGGTTCAGATGGGCCAGCACCGCGTAATGCTTGAAGTTCTTCATCACGTCATACATTTCCTGATAGTACCGCTCGTTGTACTCCTGCTGGCTGCGTCCCTGCTGGAATTCCTGATTCCAGAATTCCTTGTTCTCCACCTGATGGATGGAGAGCAGCACAAAGTCCAGCTTGTCCGCGTATTTCGCAAACAACGCCTCATATTTCGGGATAGTGCCAACCTGCACGCCAAATTCCAAACCACAGCGTAAAGCGATTTCCTTCGCAAACTCGGCCTTGACCCGGCTGAACTTCGCAAAGTACTTAGGATAATCCACATTGGCCAAGGGCTGCAGTTCCTCTGCCGCCAGACCTATGCCATCGCCGCCGCGGTACTCGATACCACCCTCATCCCAGTCCTTCTTGATGCCATAATCCACGTGATCGGTAAAACACATTTCTTGCAATCCCAGCGAAACCGCCCGTTTAGCCTGCTCCTCCATCGGTTCATGGGAATCGTCACTGAACTCCGTATGCACATGATAATCTGCCAGCATAAGCATATCCTCCTTCACAAAACCTTTTTATAGGCATCGAAGACACTACGCCAAGATACAAAAACCTGACTGCCTTATCAACAATCAGGTTTTCCCTTCTGCAATTTTTCCGATTTATTTCCTGTAAAACACGCTTTTTCTTCGGGCATTATACCGCCCCAAATCCGGACAATTCCTGAAAGACATTAACAGCGTATTATCCATCCCGCCACGAATATATTATCCATAGGATATACTTCCCCGCTTAAAAATCAAAAGGTTTTATATCTAACACAGGGGTACCATCCATCATATCAACACCAGTAAAATATATACGCTGCCCCTCGATTTTCGTTACGGTTACGACAGAAGCTCCAATGGGATTCGGCCGATATGGCGCATGGGTAGAAAAAATCCCCATCATAGGACCAACGCCCCGGAACGGCACTTTAAGCTTCACGTCAGGGACTTTATCAAACCAGAATAACACTTCATATTTCTTGCCAGCTTCCATATCAGCCATAGCCTCAGCATATTCCTCCGAGATTTCCATCACAGCTTCCTGGTCAGGATACTCATCCCCACTTTTCGGTGTTGTTTCCCGCGTCTGATAAGGGGACTGTATGTAACCAATCGGCTTGCAAATCAATTCTTTCATTTTATCTCCTCCTATTTTTAACCAAGGATCCATTCCCTGCACTCAAATCGATATTTCTATTCTACCTGCGGATGTTTCTAATTGGCAAGCAGCTGCATCAACCAATATCGTCATTTTCCAATTTCAGCCTTCTCCTATTAATAACGCAGCCCCCTTATACGCAATAAATTTTCTCTTTGACCTTGATTATAACGAGTTATTGCCTTAAAGTAAAACCCCATTGGCAAAATATTTTCCCTTCCCCTAACCTAGGTTTGATTGACGAGGATTTACTGGCAAGATTCTTTCCGTGACAGTTTTTTCCTGCCGATGTAAAATATACTTACTGCTGACAGGATGTGCCCCTTTTGATATCGTGTTTGGTTCATTGGCCACCCTGCTTGGCGCCTGGGGGACCTATGCCTTGCGAAACAAGCCCTGGCTAGCCTGGATTGCTCCGGTTATCAGCAACACGCTTATTATCCCGCCCATAATCATTTACGTTTATGCTGTCGAATCCTTTTGGCCTTTGCTCGCATTCCAATTTTTTATTGGCGAGACAATAAGCTGCGGCCTTCTTGGATCTATTGTTTTACACCTGGTCCAAAAGCATGGATACATCCATCGCTGATTTCTGTACCCATGTTGCTCCTTCCAACAAGAATGCAGCCAGAAAATACGCCCCCGCTGCTGATCCGGCCTATCCTCAAAAGCCGCGGTTGACAGCCATCAGCCTATCTGCTAGAATGTATATCCGTATCGGACGGCAAGTATACGACTACTTGCCAGATAAGGTGTCAAAAAACACCGGAACGGGTTATTCAGGCCAGATAAGATCACATTCTTATCTGGCCTGATTTTTTTCAACCAGAACGAAAGGATTTTAAACACATGTTAAAAGGTTATATTCTGCTCGCCATCGCTATTGCCCTGGAAATCGTTTCCACCTCCATGCTGAAGGCCTCCTGCGGTTTTACCAAACTGATGCCCAGCGTTGCTTTCATTGCCGGGATGGGCGCCTGTTTCTACATTTTTTCCAAATCCCTGATGCTGCTCCCCCTCGGCATTGCATACGCAATATGGGCCGGCGTAGGAACAGCCCTTACAGCACTAGTAGCAGTATTTATCTGGCATGAGCAGATGGACTTCACCACCGGACTAGGCATCGTCTTTATCATCGTCGGAGTCATATTATTGAACATCCGCAGTATCACCAATTAATACATGACCAGAATCGTCTGCACATTGACAAGGGTATCCCCTATAATAGACCACCATGTCTTTCTGACATAGTACATAATACGAGGTAATTTATGGACGAATCACTACTCCTATTCCTACAGCAAAATATCCGCACCGATTTCCTGACGCCTGTATTGATGCTAATCACCAGTATTGGCCATTATGGAGCCATCTGGCTACTTATCGCAGTCCTTTTTTCCCTGCACCAATCTACCCGCCAGCAGGGAATACTGTCACTGATCGCCCTGCTGCTTAGTGGCGGTATAGCGGCCTGCCTAAAGCAACTGGTCATGCGTCCGCGTCCCTTTCTGCAAATTCCGGAAATCCTCCCTTTAGGGCTGCCTCCCCATTCCTTTTCCTTCCCATCCGGGCATACCGTCTGTGCCTTCGCCGCAGCCTTTATCCTTTGGCGAACCTGCACAGGCTGGCAGCGATTCTTGTTTATGTTTTTCGCAATTGTCATGGCCTTTTCCCGGCTCTATGCAGGCGTTCATTATCCCACCGATGTATTGGGCGGCATAATCGTGGCTTTTGTTGGCAGCAGCATCACCTGGCACTTGCGCAATAAAATCTTTAACCAATCAAAAAATGACAGGTCAAATTGAAATTTGACCTGTCATTTTTGCCTTCCATATATCTATTTATTGGCAAATCCATCACTACTTCCGCAAGAGTATTCTCCTTGCAGTACCCATGATCATGCTCCCCACTTATCACTTATGCGCCCAGCATCAATGGTCAGCGAATCCGGATAAACCTCACAGCCCAGCATAAGGATTTTAACGCCTGACGCCTTGGCCTTTTCCAATGCCTCACCGAAGGCTGGATGAGTCTCCATATTTGGCCGTACTTCTTTTACCCTAGGCATCTGAATGACAAAAGCCAAGCCGCACCGATAACCTTCCTGCCTAGCTTTGATTAATTCATAGATATGCTTTACGCCCCGCTCGGTGGGCGCGTCCGGAAAATAGCCCACACCATCGATTTCTAAGGTACAGCCCTTGACCTCCAGCAGATATTTCTGTCCCTGCCGCTCCATATAGAAATCTATGCGGGAATCCCCATATTTATACTCCGGCTTGATGTAATCAAAACCTTGCCCCGCCAGCCATTCCTGCAGGATTTTGTTGGGCGCCTGACTGTCGATATTCACCAGGCCCAGGCCTGCTTTCTCCACCGCAATCAAATCGTAACGCGTTTTGCGGTTGGGATTATCCGCCGCCGACAAGATGACTCTAGCCCCGGGCAGCAAGAGTTCCCGGCAGCGGCCCGTATTCTTCACATGAACCGTTTCCTCACTGCCGTCAATCTCAACCTTGGCCACAAAACGATTGGGCCGGGCCAAAAATTTCGCCTGTTTTATCTTATGATATTGCATCAATCCAGCTCAACTTTCTTTGCCACAATATTGAAATTCCCCCTGCAACTGTTCTAAAAATTTCGCTGCATGCCCCCCATCCATTTGCACATGATGAAACTGAAAGGACACCGGTAAAACGGTTTTGAAAAAACCTTTACGATATTTTCCCCACATAACCATTGGATTTGAGAATTTTTCCGTATACTGATTCACAATACAATCCAGTTCTGTCTGTATCATGGCTGATGTGCCAATAATCATGCAGTCTTCAAGGAAACTGCTTTTACATTCCTGCGCCGCTTTTTCCGTTAATGTCAAGTAGTCCCGATTGAATTGCTCCAAATCAGCAGAAAAGGGAATGTCGCAAGAGCTAATCCCGCCTTGTTTGTTGGCCACAATAACATTTATCCCCATTTTGTCGAAACGATATAGTTTTCCATCTTCCGGCAACAAATAGAACTCTTCTATCTTGCTGGCAGCCCTGCCAATACACCAACACATTAGCGCTGTGAATTTTATGCCGCTCTTCTTGCTCAGCTTCAACAAGCGACTGACATTTAGCGTCTTAACTAATGTTACCATTGGCATGGGCGACGTCATCCATAGGGAAAAAGCCTCCGCACGAGGGCTTTCCTGTGGCAAAATCTCAGTTTTCATCATTCCTCCTGTATAATATTCCAATCAGTTCTTATCCAATCATCCAAAAAGGCCATCTGTTCCTCGGTATGGAACCAATGCTCGCTTTCCCCGGCAGTACCTCCTTTGCCATGATCATATACTATCTGCATTTTCCCTCTACCTTTACTCGCTATAGCATCAATCAACGCCGTTTCTTCGGCTGGGATAAGGCGAAGCTCTCATCGATTCGCTGCTGCAGTTCCAGCCTCGGTATGCTGCCGTCCAGACAGATGGTATACCAGTATTTCCTGTTCATATGCCAGCCAGGAAAATAACGCTTTCCATCCACCAGAGCCGTCACCTGCTCGGCCGTGCCATGGAGATTCATGATGCGGATGGGCTGGCTGCCGCCCAGGCCAATCTTACTGGGATGAACCTTCATAAAGACCGCATACCACTTCCTGCTCAGATGGGAGCGGATAACCGCCGCATCCGTATCCTTCCAGGGATATTCGATTTCATCTCCATAAGTATCTTTTACATAACCCAGGAGCTCCTCTACATAATCCCCATGAAAGCTGCCATGCTCGCCGCAGGCCTCCCCAATGCGGTCAAGCACTGCCCGGTAAGCTGCCCGGACTTCCCCCACAAAGGCGCCCTGGGCATTTTCCACCAGATGCAGCACATAGGGCTCCTCTGACTCCGTATCCAGCAGCAGAGTTGCTATCGCGCCGTTTTCTTGTACCCTGACATACAGCCGAAAACTGCCCGCCAGTAAATCTTCACAGTAGCTATATGTACTGCCATCATGGGTGAAGCCAAAGGACTCCAGCTTATCTGGCAGCAGCTTCGGCAATTCTCCTGCTGTCAGGTCATGCCACTCGTCTGTCCGTATCATTAACCACTCATCCTCAATACTGATCTCATGCCCCTCATTTTTGACATGTCAACTCCTAAAGATAGGATACCACTAATCGGCTATAATGAACACCATCTGCGTCACGGAAGCGTAAAAAAACGCCAATCTGTTTTTATGTTGTTTTTATTCCGTTTCCTTGCATACCATTCTGTTATTCGTTATAATATAGGTATAAATCTTCATTATAGGAGTGATTTTATGCTTGGTATCGAACGGCGTCAACGAATTGTTGATAAGATAAAACAAGATAAAAAAGTTTATGTTTCCGAACTCAGCCAACTCTTTAAGGTAACGGAGGAAACCGTCCGCCGAGATTTGGAAAAGCTGGAAAACGAAAACCTCCTGCGTAGAAGCTATGGGGGTGCCATCCTTAACGAGCAGCAGACCGGCGAGGATATTTCCTTTGTGAAGCGCAGCACCATCAACAGTGAAAGCAAGGAAGCCATCGCCCAGAAAGCGCAGGGACTGATAAATGACGGCGATACTATTATGGTAGACTCCAGCACCACCTGTCTCACCTTGCTTCATCACTTGAAAGAACGCCGTAATATTACCATCATAACCAACTCCATCCGTCTGGCCTACGATTTTTCCGCCTCCCCCTTCCGCATTATCTCCACAGGTGGCACTCTGCGGGCCAATTCCATGGCCCTGACCGGCACGGCTACCTGCAATGCCCTGCAGCGCTACTATGCCGATGTGGTTCTCATCAGTTGCAAAGGCCTCGACCCCAAACGGGGAGTCATGGAATCCAACGAGGAAGAATCCGCCGTCAAGCAGGTCATGCTGGCCCAGGCGAAGAAATCCCTGCTCCTCGTTGACCAGTCAAAATTCGACAAAACCGCCTTCGTCCAAACCTGCAGCCTTGCCGATATCGATACCATCGTTACCAACACCGCTCCTGAAAAAACCTGGCAGAAGGCTCTGGCCCAGGCACAGGTCGAACTCATCTGTTAACCTGAACAAAGAAATCCCTGAGATGCAATTTGCATCTCAGGGATTTTTCTTTGTTTACGCTAGGAAAAATACCTGCTGCATTTTCGGCTGGGCTCCCGTTTCCGGGTCCATTTCCATGACCATGACATCCTTCATGTATTCATTCCATTTGTCCACCACCGAACTGGCCGCCTGCTGTTGTTCAGCATAGGCAACACCCTTATCACATTCGAAGTAGCCAAAGAGTTCGTTGCCTACATTCCAGATGGTATAGTTGCCAATGCCAGCATCTTTGAGCACCTGCTTGAGTTCTGGCCAGATGTTGTCGTGGCGTTTCTTATACTCGGCAAGTTTACCCTCTTTAACTGTTGCCTTCCAGGCAAAGCGTTCCATATTCGTCATCTCCCGTTATTTATGAACCATAACATGTTCCGGGCTGGTATCGTCAACCAGCCAGCCGTTTGCGTCAATCTCATCGCCGTAGCGGTCACGGGTAATTTCGTCAAGAGTCTTGCCCCGATCATCGCCGCCCCAAAGGGTACCGGCCAGCCAACTGATTACGCAAAAGCCAATCATGAGCATTGCAGCAATCTGGAAGCCCAGTGCCTCCATAATCAGGGGAACCGCAAAGCCCCAAATGGCTGCGGAAAATCTCGTAACGAAGAAGGTAAAGCCCTGCGCCGTAGCGCGGTAACGCACGGGAAAGAGTTCGGAGCTCCAAAGCTGATAGAACTGCTGCTGCATGGAGAAGCCCCATACAATGGTAAAGAAGAACAGCATCCAGGTCTGGAGCATTTCCCCGGGCAGTGCCCAGACGAACCAGCTGATGACACCCAAGCCGGAGAAAATCGCGTAGACCTTGCGACGATTAAATCTATCCGCCGTGTACATGAAGATAATCGTGGTGAGAATACATACGGCAAAATTCAACGCTGTCATCCCTAAAGCCATGGAGTTGCTAAGATTGCCTACATGCTCATACACATAAGGCATGAAGAATCCATTGGTGCTGGCAGCCAGATTCCAGAATGCATAAACGCAGACGCACAGTGCCACTGTCTTGAAGCTAGTACCGCGCAGGATATCGGCATAGCGGACTTTCTTCTGCTGAATGCCCTTGGCAACCAGTTCTTCTTCCTGTTTCTTAGCAGCGACCCATTCCGTGGATTCCGGCATCTTCAGACGCTGATACCAGATCCAGGCAGCCACCACGATAAGGTGAGCGAAGATAATCCTGTTGCCCAGCAGGCCAAACATCTCATTCATGGGAATGGATGCAGCAAACACTACCACAGGGCCAAGCATCCACGCAATCTGGGCCGAGCCGCAGTGTTTCGCTCGATTCCTCGATGGTGCTTCTTCCGCAATAAAGGTCCAGGAAGCAACCACATCAGCACCAACCATCAAACCTACGATAACGTACCCCAACAGGAACATGGGATAATTCGTTGCCAGACAGATGATTGCCACACCAATCATATAGATGAGCAACGCCCAGTTGTACACAAACTTACGGCCATACTTATCGCAGATTTTACCGCCGATAAGCGCACCGATGGCTGCACCACCAGTGTTGGAAGACAGTGCCGCCAGAAGCCCCATCTGAACACTGCTCATGCCCAGATAATCCTGCCACATGGTGAGGCCTGAAGCTCCGGCCACAATCGAACCAGCGTCGATGTAGCTGATAAGGCCCGCAATCAGGGTCTTTTTCCAGGCAGACATGTTGTAATCGAGTTTTACGTTAAACATCTTACCCTTCCTTTCGCTCTCTCATCTCAATGTTATTAAAAAAATAAATATTGTGATAATTTCTATGATAAGCCAAGGAAGTCTCTAAGACTCCCCCGCCTATACAACTAAAATCAATCTATCAGATCTTTATTCAAGTTGATATTAAAATCCTCAGCCAAATCCAAGAAATTTTCCTTGGTGATGGTCTGGCGTTTGCCCCCCATGGAGCGAACTTTAACACAGATTTCCGAGGCCTTTTCCACTGTGTCCATAAGGCCGAAGGCTTCATCGAAATCATCCCCGCAGACAAATAGTCCATGATGCGCCCAAACAACCACCCGATATTTTTCCATAAGCTTGGTGGTCACATCGGCGATGGCTTTACCACCGGGCACCATCCAATGAACAACCCCCAATCCTTCGGGGAAAATCACCGGATCTTCCGTGGCCATTTCCCAGAGCTCCCGGGTAAATTCCTTGTCGTTTAAGGGCAGTACAAAGGTCAAGGCAATCAGGTTAGTGGGATGGGCATGATAGATAACACGGTTGCGCCCATCCGTCATCTTCTTTTTGAGCTCATGATTGGCCAGGTGCGTGGGCAGTTCGCTGGTGGGCCGGCCGCCACTCTCCAGCCCCCAGACAATTCCGTAGTTTTCCCCCTTATCATCAATCTTAATCAGAGCCACATTTTCTTCGGGAGCCAATTCCACATTCCGCATGTACTTGCCGCTACCGGTGACTAGGAAATATTCTCCGGCAAGGCCCGGTACCTTATTCCCAATGGGCAGCCATTCCGTTACTTCGTGCAGGCTGTCCTTCACGGCCTCCACCTCAACCTCAGCCACACGGTAGGTCAGATTTCCCCCGTTGCGTTCGTGCCACCCCTTTTTGAAGGCATCCGACGTTAGTCGGATAAAGCCCTCCATAAATTTCGCCTGCTTGATATCCATAAAATCTATTCCCCCTTATCGGCGTTTGGCCAGTACATTTTCTTCATATGCTTCAACTTTGGCGAACCATTCTCCATCCTGAGGGGCATCACTGCGGCTGCAATACTCTGCCCAGACATCACCGAAAGGCAGGGTCTTTAATTCTTCCTGTATCACCATGAGTTTGGTGAAATTGCCTTTATCCTGCAAGGCCTTCAGTTCATCCACCGGCTGCAGCAGGGCAAAGAGCAAAGCCTTTTGGAAGTTACGGTACCCCACCGTCCAGGCCGACACGCGGTTGATGGAAGCATCGAAGTAATCCAAAGCCATCTTTACCCGGCCGTCTAAACCGCCGCAACGGACAATTTCCCGGGCGATTTCCTTGGTTTCATCGTCAAAGAGCACCACATGGTCACTGTCCCAACGTACCGGGCGGGTCACATGGAGGGCAATTTCATCAAAGAAGGTCAGGAGCGCCGGAATCTTATCGCTGACCACTTCCGTGGGATGATAATGGCCGTTATCCATCAGCGGGATGCACTTATCCTTGTTCATGGCGGCATAGGTCAGAGCAAATTCCCCACTGCCTGCCGTGTAAGATTCCACGCCGATGCCAAAGACCTTGCTTTCTACACAAGGCTTGACCTGCTTGAAGTCAAAGGGCTCGGCTAAAATGGCATCGATACTTTCCTTATAGCGTTTCCGAGGGCCAAGGCGGTCACCGGGAATGTCTTTGAAGCCATCCCCTGTCCAAATGTTCATGACGCAGGGCTGACCCAGTTCTTTGGCCAGATAAGAGCTGATGCGGATCGAGGCCTTGCCATGATCAATCCAGAATTTGCGGGTTTCCTCATTGGGCGAAGACAAGGTCAGCGGGTCACACTTGGGATGAGAAAAGAATGTAGGGTTAAAATCGCAGCCCAGTCCACGCTCCTTGCAGAACTCCACCCATTTGGCAAAGTGCTTGGGCTCCAGCTTGTCCCTATCTACCCATTCGTCCTTGTCAAAAATCGCATAATTGGCATGGAGGTTCATCTTGGGCTTCCCCGGCACCAGGGAAATCACCTCATCGATATCCGCCATCAGTTCCTCAGGGTTGCGAGCTCTGCCCGGGTAATTTCCCGTGGTCTGAATGCCGCCGGTTAGGGGTTTATTGGGGTCCGTATCAAAGCCCCGCACATCATCCCCCTGCCAGCAATGCAGGGAAATACTGACATCTTTCAGCTTTGCCAGTACTTTTTCCACATCAATGCCTAAGGTGGCATATTTTTTTGCCGCTTCTTCAAATCTGGACATGATTACGCCTCCATTTATCAAAATACCAATTTGCCTTCCACTTTTTCCATGGCAAAGGACTTGGCTACTACCTGCCGTGCCTCACGCAAATCGGCAAAACATTCATCTCTAAGCATCTGAGCCAACAAGTTCCCGATAGCCGTAGCTTCAACAGGCCCGGCGAAAACTTCCTTGCCCGTTTCTGTAGCCAGCAGAGCATTGAGGAACTTATCCTGACAGCCGCCCCCCACCACATGGATGCGGCCATATTTTTTTCCCGTGACCTCTTCAATTTCTGCCACTGTTTGTGCGTAACAGCGAGCCAGACTCATATACACGCAGTAGAGGAGTTCCCCCTCCGTTTCCGGCACTTCCTGATTATGCTTGCGGCAGTAATCCTTAATGGCTTCAATCATACTGTTCGGTGCTAAGAAGGATTCGTCATTGACATTGACCACAGAAGTGAAATACCTGCCAATATAGGCCAGCTGATAGAGCTCTTCGAAGGTATATTTGTGCCGGAACTCCCGTCGCAGGGACTGCATCATCCACATACCCATGATGTTTTTCAAGAAACGGTAACGGTAATGGTAGCCCCCTTCATTGGTGAAGTTGTAGGCACGGCTCTTCTCCGTACAGTCGGGAATCAGGCGTTCAATGCCCATCAGCGACCAGGTTCCGGAACTCAAGTAAATGCTGTCGTCCGTGATGGACGGCACCGCCATTACCGCCGAACCCGTATCATGAGTAGCAGGCAGTACGACCTCAGTTTGAAAACCAACTTCTGCCTCTATCTCCGGGCTTAATTTCCCTACCACCGTCTTAGGCATATTCAGCTCACCAAATATATTAGTAGGAATCCCCAGCTTTTCCAAGAGTTCATAATCCCAATCCCGGGTCTGAGCATTGACCAGCTGCCCTGTGGTGGCGTTGGTGTACTCGTTTTTCTTTATGCCTGTCAGCCGGTAGTTGAGGTATTCAGGAATCATCAGGAAGCTTTCTGCTTCATCCAATAGCTCCGGCGTTTCCTTCTTAATGGCCAACAGCTGATAAATGGAATTGAACAGCTGCTTTTGAATGCCGTTGCGGCTGTAAAGTTCCTCATCGCTAATTACCCGGCGGACTTCCTCGTCCATGCCCTGGGTGCGGCTGTCGCGGTAAGCCACCGTGTCCCCAAGGATTTTCCCCTCCTTGTCCAACAGCACAAAATCAACGCCCCAAGTGTCAATGCCGATGCTGGCGGGAATCCTCTCCCGACGCTGACATTCCTTGATCCCTGCCACCACCTCTGCAAAGAGATGCTCGATATCCCAGCACAGATGGCCATTCCGCTTCACCAGCTTATTTTCAAACCGATATAGCTCCTCCAGCCTGATTTTCCCATGTTCCAGCCAGCTCAGGATGTGCCGCCCGGAAGATGCCCCAATATCAATGGCCAGATAGTACGTATTCGCCATTTTGCCAACTCCCCTAAAGAAAACCATGTTGTTTTTGTTCGTTTTCTTTCGTCTTATTTTTGCTTACATGCTCATAATACAACACAATAACAGATAAATCAATAGCAAAGACAGATATTTTTCTTTCTTTTTTTTGTTTTTTGTTGCCTTGCCGTAAAAAAAGAAGCCCGTCAAAGTTGTACCACCTGACGAGCATCTCGTTGCTTATATTATTTTGGATTATGTCTCAATGGGAAACAGCTCCAATAGCAAGCCATCTGGCAGCTGCACCCACTTTTCCGGCTTTCCCTCCACGGAATGCACGCCCTCATAAGCCAGCATTTTCGCCAGCGTACCCGTAAAGTCACGCACCCTTATCCCCAAGTGATGGGCCTGACCGCTTGGAACTGTAGCGGGAGCCTCGATGAGCTGAATACCACCATCGAGCCAAACCTGCTGCAATTTGCCATCATTTTCCCGCCGCCGGGTCACAGTCATGCCCAACACCTCTTCAAAAAATGACACGCTCCAATGAATATCGGCCACCGTAACCGCCGCATGATCAATATACGCCTTTTCCTTTGTCATCTGCCGCCACCATCCTTTTATACTACAACATTTTCCCTTATTATTTCGACATAAAAAAAATTTCCCCTATCCGCGATGACGTTTCATTCTAGTCATCTGCAGAGATTTTTCCCCATGCAAAAAGCCGTTATTGTATGAATCGCTTCACACAATAACGGCTTTCTTTGTCATAGAACGGTTACCGATAAACGAAAACCTTTAGAAAATCTGCCCCGGCAATACCAGTTTTTCCTTATAGGGAAAGGTTTTATCAAAGTCTTCGGCCGCATATTCGTCCACAAAGTACCCTTGCGGCGTGGCATATTCGCCGGTGATTCCAGCAAGATACCCTGGTATCAGCTCTTTGCACAAAAAGAAGGACGAGTCCTCCCCCTCGGGCAGGCCATGATAACGAATGCCAAATTTACTGGCATAGTCAAAGCCGCTCTTGCCGTAAAAGCCAATATTTCCTTCAAAGCACAGGGCACCGCAGCCAAGCTCGGCAGCTTTTTCGAGACTAAAGTCCAGCAGTTTCTTGCCATAGCCTTTTCCCTTTAACTCCGGGCAAATGCAGATGGGGCCCATGGTCATGATGGGGATTTCCCGGCCATCATCGGCCATGATTTTAGCCCGCATGAAGATATTCTGGCCAATCAACCGGCCATCCTTCTCCATGACAAAGTCCAGTTCTGGTACAAAGTCCGCATCGGTCCTCAGGCAGTGCAGGACATAATGCTCCAAACAGCCAGGACGATAGACATTCCAAAAGGATTCCCGTACCAGATTTTCCACATCGCGCTGTTCTTCGCGTTTTTCCAAACGGATACTATAGTCATTTTTACTCATTGTTTATTTCCTCCTGATGATTGTTGACTGCAATACAGGGAGGTTTGCGCGAAATTGTAGTTACGCCAACCTCCCGATCAGCCTACAATCTCCAAGGTGTTGTGTTTCAAACAGCAATCTCCTTAATACGAATAATCAATACACAGTTGAACAAACTCGTTCAACACTTATATTCTATTACGATATTCCTTCTTCGTCAATCTGCACTGCTGCCCATTCGTGCCTGTTTTTCAACCACAAATTTTTCTGCCAGCTGCTTTCCTATCTTAAGCCAGGCAGTATGCAGCTGCGCCTGCTGCTGGATTTCTTCAGCCGGCAGGCCTGGCCCCTTATCATCCTCATCGGTGATAAACACAAAGGGCTGGCGTGGTGCCTCGCGCTCGTCTACGCGCCGGAGCTTATCGGTAAACTCCATATCCTTGCCCTCTGGCTTGCGGCCGCGCAGCACGTCTCCTGCGGACTCCGCCTGCTTATCGTTCTCCTTGCCCAGCAGAGCATCCAACAGCTGTCCTTCCTCCTCAGCCTGGCGGCGCTGCATAGCGAGATAGTCAAGTCCCTGCGCTTCTTCCTGCTTGTGGTCCTGCTTTTGCTTCTGCTTGGCCTTGGCAGTTTGTACCGAACCGCCAAAGGTCTTGGCGATAGCCTCCTGCACTTCTTCCTCGAAGGATTCGCTCTCGGTGTCAATGGGACTGCCACCCTTTACCTGATTTATCATCTTGCGGATTTGATTGACGATGTCATTCTCCCCTTGCGGGTCTAGTTCATTCAAGGCGCTGGCTAATGTATCGTAAAACGAGTCATCCTTGCCGTAATCCTCCAAGAACCGGTTCAGCTGCGTGGCCAGTACGCCAAAGGCACCACCCTGCGTATTTTTCATCCGCATATCATAGCAAAACGTCTCTTCGTTGAAGGTCACTACGGGTGCCGACACCGCATCCCCATAAAGCGCCGCATAGGCGTCTTCATAAGTCGCATGGGGTTTTAGTATCTCGCCGACGGTATCGGTGATATATCCCTGCATCCACTGACGGACTACGGACTTCCCGTTTGCAATCTCCTGCTCCTGCGTCAGGGTTTCTTCGATGCCCGTCGCCTCCGTCCAACGGTAATGCTTCGTAGCGATTTCCGTTACTGGCGTATAGAGGCTTGCCGATGTATCAAGAACCTCGGCAGACGTAGCCGCAGCCGTTGCTGGCGGCTTGTCCGCTATGGCAAAATCCTGCTCGATTGCCGGCAAACCTAACTCCTTATAAGTCGCCGGCACCTGCGAAAATTCGCCCATCGGAATCTCTGAAACGATCTGCTCCAGCCGCTTTTTATCCGCCTCGGGGTCATAAGGACTGCCCTGTGAATAGTACCTTTCATTGCACTGCTGATAATAGGCAATGCCGCGCTCCAGTGCCGCCAGTTCATCGTCCCGCGTCCAGCCCTTTCCATAGGGCGTATAGGGTGCGTAAGCACCATTGGCTGGCTCCAGCCAGACCTTCCCTCCCTGTACGCGTGTCGATATGCCTTCCAGCAAATTGGCGGCGATATCCACCTGGTAAGCCGGTGCCGTCAGAAAAGACGGCGCAGCGGCCGCATCGCTCTGATTTTTTGCCTTACTGTCTGCCTTGTGGGCAGCACTTAGCTGATAGTCGATAAAACCAGCACTGGCCGACTCTTTGGTTCCAATCATCATGCGATCATCCTCCTTGGTGCAGATTTCCCCTCTCCCCTATATATCGGATATTTCGGAAAAGTTATAAGGCTGCTCCATAAAAGTTTCTCAAAACAAAAACGAGACCATCCCGAAAGATGGTCTCGTCATACTGATAGGAATCTATCAGATCATGTTCTTGGAATAGGAATCGTAGAGAGCCTTGAGCTCCTCGACCTTGTCGTACATCTCGACCTGCAGGCCAGATGCCGTTGCATAGTCGCCTTCGTTGAGGGCGTTGATGAGCAGCGTGAACAGCGATTTCTCGTCGATGCTGTCTTTCGCCAGATAGGTGCGGATGCCGTTGATCTTGTTCCAGTTGTAGGAATCCTGATCCGTGACGAAATCGGATTTGATTTCGCGGGCTTTGCGGACGATGTCGCGGTTCTCCGGAATGATGCGGGCGATGAGCTCGGTCTTCCAGCGGATCAGGGCACCATCGCGGAAAGCGTTGATGATCTGGTCGTTGAGGGCACCGCCGCTCGTTACGACAGCTTTCTTCTCCGGATAGTTCTCGAAGTTCTGCATGTTCTCCCAAACCGTAGCCGGCGGAGCACCAAACAGGCGGTCACGCTCTTCTTCGGTGTAGTCTTCGAAAACATCCTTCTCGGAGCGATATGCGCGGTCTTTCTCGAGGTAGAAGCCTTCCTCGCCAGCTTCCTTAGAAAGCTCAGCCAAGAGCTCTGCCGTCGTGTGCTTGACAGCGACCTTGATGCCGTCGAGGCATGCCGAGTAGATGGCAGCGAGGACGAGGTAGGTATTCGTGTACGGGTTGCAAGCGCGGAGCTCGAAACGCGTAGCATACGGGTTGCCCAGGTCGCGGATAAGGCCGGCGAGGATCGTACGGTTACGGGACGGCTGATCCGGTTTGTGGCCCAGGGAGGTAACGATGCAGACCGGAGCCTCGAAGCCCGGTTTGAGGCGGTTCAGCGAGTCATTCGTAGCGGATACGAACGGGTTGATGGTCTCATAGTTCTTGAGCAGGCCCATGATGGCACCATAGCCGACGGAGCTCATGAAGTCTTTCAGCTGATCATCAGCCGTGAACAGGTTGTGGAGCTTGCCGTCCTTCGTGATGGTAGCCATGCCGATGTGGGTGTGCTCGCCATTACCAGCAAGGCCGATCATCGGTTTCGCCTTGAAGCTTACCTCGAGGCCCATGGAGCGGAATACTTCCTTGACCACCGTGCGGACGAAGATCTCGTTGTCGGCAGCCTGCAGGGCATCGGCGAAGCGCCAGTCAATCTCCAGCTGCTCGCAGACATGGGTCATATGGCCGTTCTCATCGATCTGTGCCTTGAGTCCGCCGACCTCTTTGTGGCCCATCTCAACACTCAGGCCGTATTTGTCGAGCTCCAGCAGGCAGGTCTCCATAGCCGTGCGGACAGCACCATGAGTACGCTCCCAATACTGCTCCTGCATGACCTGGGAAGCGGACATCTCTTCGATAGCAGCCTCCTCCAGCGGCGTCTTGACCCAGAACTCCAGCTCCGTAGCCGAGGTGAAGGAGATGTCGACCACGTCGTTGCCATCGATGCTCTCAAGGCCGGACATCTTCGGATTCTCTTTGAAGAGCTTCAAGAGCTCATTCTTGACGAATTCCATCGAGTCAGCAAGGACGGCGCGGGAGTCAACGCGTTTGCCCTCATGCACGAGGAAGGACGGGATGCGCAGCGTGCCGACCGGCTTGCCCGTTTCGTCATCGTAGTATTCCATGTTGTAGTCAACGAACCAGTTGACAGACGGATCGATTGGCATATCGACTTTGGCGTTGTTCAGCGTAGCGATACCCGTGAGTACGACGGAAGAACCATCGGTCTGGACAGCCGTGCCAGCATAGAAATCATCGATATCTTTAAGGAAAATACGGACCGGAATTTTTTCATCCGTATCATTGCCGGCCATATCGACACCGACGAGGGAAACAAACTTGATTTCCGGATGCGACTTGACGAGTTCAAGTACTTCTTCTTTGCTGGAGTTTGCCGGGATTACATAGAGTAAATCTTCCATCGTGTACCATCCTTTTCATAAATCAACACAAACGAAAAAGCCATACAGAATAATCCGCCAGACGATAATGTCCGCAGGTCTTATCCTGTATGGCTCCATTGCCATAAGCTATTTACTTACAGATGATATCTTAGCACAGCCTAAAAGGTTTGTAAAGGTCTATTTTTTGTATACATAATAGCCTCCTAGCGGGCATTGACCACCTGCCGTTGGACACGGCTTTGAAGTTCCGCTTCAAAATCCGCGCTACTCTGCCCGTACACCTGGCGAAAGGCCTTTTGCGCATCTCCCGTTGCGCGGGTGGCTTCGGCCCAGCGCACCAGCGACGGCCAGCCCCGGCGATTCACCAGCTCAGCCGTGGCGTATTCAGCCATTACCGAGGCCGTATCGTCTGAATAGCTCTGGGAAACTTGACGGAAACCGTCCACCGAAGTCATCTGGGCCAATTGTGGAATGCGTCCGGCCTTGCGCAGGGAATCCAGCCACGCCCGTTGATACTGCGGCAAGGTTCCCAGTCCCTTTTCGCCCAAGCGAGCCACTCCCATAAGGTACCCAGACCCACGCATAAGCCACTCAATGCCGCGCTCCGGCTGGCCCATCCGCTGTCCCTGCATCACTCGCATCAGCATGACCCCCACCGTGAAACTCTGCTGACGGTCGGATTCAATCTGGGAGGCATTCAAAAGAACCGTGCTGCCATTTTCAATCCAGAGGCTCGAAGCGGCCAGCTCCTTTGCCTGGTCCTCAGGAATACTGCAATAGGTCGTGACGGCTTCGGCCAGGTCCTCCTGATTATTGGCCAGAACAATCTGATATTCACCGTGGAGCTGCTGTCCCAAACGATTTTGGAACATGGTCTGCACAGCGCTGGTCTCAGCCTCCAAGGAACGAACCAAGGCCTGGCTCACGCCCTCCCGAGCTTCAAAATGGAGAATAGCAGGCTTCGTCTGTTCTTCTTTCCACCAGCGGTCAAACTGCCGCAAAAAATCCTCGAGACTGATGCCAAAGGTGTTCTGGAAAGTCACCTCGCCTTGCTTAGTTTCCTTTAACTGCCGGAAATACTGGGCCAGTTTTTCGCCTTCGTGGCCCTTGGCTCTAGTCACCAGCAAATACCAAGTCATAAGGTCTGACATCTGATAGGAATGCAGGTCTTTTCCCATCAAGGCCTTGCGCTGCTCTAAGGTATTGTGCTGCAAATTTTCCGGTGAAACGGTGCGGGGCGCCCCCATGAGCTCGGCCTTGACGTCTAAAATCCATTTCTGCATGGACTTGCCCCCCAGCCTTGCGGCCAAATCAGCCCCCACGTAATCTGCCGAACCTTCCTCCAGCCAAAACAGTGCCTGTTCATCGGTATCGTTGCCATCGCTGAGCTCATACTGCACCTGATGGAAAAGCTCGTGGCCCGTAGTACTGATGCGGTCACTGCTGCTGTTCATGACGCCAGCTTTGCCGTTGATGGCCGTAATGGCCTTTTTGCCACCAGTCCAGCCGCCGGAAATATCGGCAATGGCCTTGGCCTCCTCCGGTTCTAAGCCAAATTCCCGCTGAAGAATCTGCTGATAGTCCCCTTCGGTACCGCCCACAAAGACTTTGACATTTCGCTGAAGCCGGACGCCCATGGTCTGTTCAATGGTCCGGTTAAAGGCTTCGCAGGCCTGATGAACATCCCGCATCATCGCTTCACTGGGCTGGCCCTCCGTCATGACTTTGATGGAGCCATCCCCCGCCTGCTGGCCAAAGGGCAGCCAATCGCCGCGCCCCATAAGCCAAGCCACGCCAGCCGCTGCCAGCAGCAGCAACAGAACGAGACAGCCGAATTTTTTCATTGTCACCACCTCACTTTTGCCAACGACAGGTTATGTATTCCAACAAGTCCAGCATGCCGAAGAGCAAAAGCCCCAGCAAACTCAGAACCACAATCCCTGCATACATCTCCAAATAATTTACCCGCAGCCAGGCATCCATAATGTAGTAGCCCATTCCATATTGGGTGCCAAAGGTTTCGGTAAAGAACAACACCGAAACCGCTGTCGCCATTGCCACCCGAACAGCCGTCAAAAATTTTGGCAAGGATGCCGGAAAAATCACATGGCGGAAAAGCTGCCAGAAGGACGCCCCCAGCGAGTAGAGCGGGTAGTAGGTCTCTTCGGGAATTGCCCGGATGCCATCACGCAGGGCAATGACCACCTGAAAGACGATAATCAAAAAAATCATCAGGATTTTTGACCATTCCCCCACGCCCGTGAGCAACATCAAAATCGGCAGCAGGGCAATTTTCGGTATGGGATAGGTAAGATACACCAGCGGCGCTAATAACCGGTCCGCCTGTTTAAAATATCCCATGACAAGCCCCAAAGGATAGCCGATAAGCACCGCCAACCCAAGGCCTGCGGCAATGCGCCAAAGGCTGTAGGCACTGTGAATGGCAATGGCGCTCACAAAGACATGACCAAGTTTTGTAAATACCTTATCCGGGGTGGGAATAATTGGCAGTTCGACTAGCAAAGCCACTGCCCACCAGAACAGCAGCAAAAAGACAGCGCCCAGCACATAAGAGCGCAATACTAACTTGCTTTTCCTCATGCCTCAGCCCCCATTTCTCGGATTTTTTCCCGAAGGTTCTGCCCCATAGCAAAGAACTCCGGTTTATGCCGCTCTTCGGCACTGCCGGCCAACGGATTATCCATTACCTCCTGCACCGAGCCAGGATGAGCGGACATCAGGGCAATCTGCTGCCCTAAGTACAGGGCTTCTTCCACATAATGGGTCACCAGCATTGTCGTGATGTGATTTTCCTGCCAAAGGTCCAAAAACACCTCCTGCATCTCTTCCCGGGTAATGGCATCGAGCGCCGAAAAGGGCTCATCCATCAGCAGGATGTCCGGGCGCAGCAAAAAGGCCCGGGCAAGTCCCACCCGCTGCTGCTGACCTCCGCTCAGCTCATGGGGAAACCTCTTTTCAAGACCGGCAATACCCAGCCGCTGGCAAAGGGCCTGGCCGCGGGCTTCCAAGTCCGCGGACTCCTCCCCCTTGATACGGCAGCCAAGATAAATATTTTCACCCACTGTTTTCCAAGGCAAAAGCCCATAATTCTGCGGCATAAATCCGATTTTCATTTCCTGGGGATTTACGGGGCAGCCGTCTATCCGCACGGTGCCCTGAAACTTCCGGATCAAGCCTGCCACTACCTTCATGAGTGTGGACTTGCCGCAGCCAGAAGGCCCTATAACGGCGCAGACCGTCCCTTTCGGAACGGTCAAGCTTACATCATGAAGGGCACTCTGTTCGCTTCCATCGGCATCATACCCGACAGATAAATGCTCTACTTCAATCATGTTATGAATCTCTTACTTTCACTAAAATTATTTGCCAAACAAATCCAGAACGATATCCTTGTAGCTGTAGCTTTCGGAAATCAGATTTTTGCTTTTGAGCCAGCTGAGGCAATCCATCACATCGCTTTCCTTGGGCAAAGCTGCTTCGTGATATTTCGGCAACTTCAACGCATCCTTGGCTGCCGGCGGGAAGCCCCCTTTTTCGATGACGAGATCGATGTACTCGGAACGATCCGCCTGATTCAAATAGGCCACTGCCTTGTTATAGGCACGATACATGGCCTGAATCTCTGCCTTTTTGCTATCGGTTGCTTTCGCCGTGAACATGATGACGCCGGGATTGATGCCCAGCTCATCAGACCCCGTCACATACTTACAGCCATTATGGACGGCAATGCTTGCCATCGGTTCCGGCAGGGTTGCGGCGGCGAGCTTGCCATTCTGAAGCATCTCCAGCCGCGTGGGAATCTGCGGAATGATGACCTTGTTGATGCTGTCGCCATCCATGTTTTCCTTGGCAAGAATCTGATCCGTCACGTATTCGATAATGGTATTGCGCGATACCGATACGTCTTTACCAGCTAGACCTTTGACATCCTTGATGCCCGAATCCTTGCTGGCAATCAGTTTATAACTGCCATCGGTAAAGGAGGTGACTTTCACGTCAAAACCGCCGGATTTCGCAAAGGCAACAGCCAGCATATCGGAAACCGCACCGTCTAAGTTGCCGCTCTGCAGAGCCGAATCCCGGTCCATGGCACTCTTGTACTGCTGAAGATTTACGTCCAGCCCCTCTTCTTTAAAGTAACCCTTTTCCTGGGCGATGATAAAGGGGACCGAATCCGTATCCGGCATCAAGCCGATGGTAATCGGCTGAAGGTTCTGCTTGTTGCTGCCAGCCTCTTTAGAAGTGCCACAGCCAGCAACGACGGCCATGGAAAGGACCGCCAATACTATCGCAACTATCTTTTTCAAGGTTATGCCTTCTTTCTTATCGTCTTAGGGCAATCAGTGGGACAACCAGCCCTCCAGCAGGTCAGCACCGACTTTGGCATAATGGATGGCCTGATTGATAACGCCCTTGTTCTCCTCATAGGCAGCCGCCGCTTTATCCTTTAGCTGACTGGCCTCGGCCTTCATGGCTTCTACCGAATCCAGCTTGGAATTAACTTCATCCAGCATGCGCTGAGCATCCTCGATGGACTTGCCCACATCAGCTGCCGCCGTATCACTTTGCGCACTCTGCTGTTTGTTCTGCTCCACCTTTTGCCGGCGGTCTGCTTCTTTGCCCGTCACCTTATCGATTATCTTGCCGATGGTAGAACTCGGAGCACTGTCATCCAGCTGCTCATTGCGGCCTTTGGCCCGGCTGGACTGCTCTTCCAACTGCCGCTGGCGCTCCTGCAGTTCCTTCTTCTGTTTTTCCAATTCCGCCCGGCGTGCCTTAAGGTCTGTCTCCTGTTCGGCAATCTGCTTTTCCTTGTCCTTCATTTGCTGTTCCTGCACCTGCCGTGCATGCTGCGCTTCGGACTTGTCCTGATTATAACCAGCAATCATAAAGCCGATAAGAAGGGCGGCAGCAAAACCACCACCAAGCAGCAAAGCCCGTTTACGCTTCGGCGTCAGGAATTTCTTCTTCTGTTCCTCCGCTTTGGGCTTTTTGCCATCCGGCGACAACTCCCGCACTTTGCCCGCAGCCTGACCAGCTTGCGGGAAGGGAGGCTTAATCCCCAAATCATCTCCTAAGGCTGGCAGTTCCTGGGTATCGGAGAGCTGCGGCTTTTTGCCTTTTTTCAGCGCCTCCATATCCTCCGGACTCATATATTGCGTTTTTTCCAGGTCTTCGTTTTTCATGGTTCTTGCTCTTACTCCGTTTTCTGTTTTTCCTTTTCCTGTTGCTGGACCATAACGGCATGCTCCTTCTGCATAGTCTCACAGAGACGGCGCAGGGTCCACAGGGTATTAAAGGGGGTTACCACCGATTTGTACTGCACCTTCGACACACCGGCACGCCGTAGCGCCAACAGCACCTCATCCAGGCGCTTGTTGCGAATATTCTGCAGCACCATCACTTCATGGGGAAAGACAAAGTCGTCATCGGCATCAGGTTTTTCCGCTGCCTTGAATCCCTTCATCCCCAACAGATAGCCGACTTTTTGGGTCCAATCGTCCACCGGAATCACCTTTGAAACAACCCCCATACGGCTGAGCACCTTGCGGGCCAGCTGTAATTTTTCCATATCGCGAAATTGATAGAATAAAACTTGTTCTTGTCGTTTCATCCAAAGTGCTCCTTTATCAGTGGGCCAAGCCCCTCATAATCAGATAGGTAACGAGTTCATCTAAAGATACCCCTTCTTCCTGCTTGCGCTCTTCTAACGACTTGCGCAGGCTCTTGGGCAGCTTGACCGTCATCATGCCATCGGCTAACTGCCCTGTTGGAGATACAGTTTTAACTTCTGCCACTTTGGCAGAAGCTTCGCGTTTCTTTACCGCCGCCTTCTTGGGGGGCTCTGCCTTCTTCTTTGGCTCAGCCTTGGCCTTAGGCTCAGCCTTGGCCTTTTCCAATTCCAAAACCTTAGCCTTGGCACTGTTCTTCTTGGTACTCTTAGCCGGCTTTACCGCTTTGGCTTTCTTATCCTCAGTCACGGCTTCCTTTTTCTTTTCAGCCTTTTTGACCGGCTTCTTTTTTTCTTCCGGCGGATAGACCATAAACTCATTGTAGGCGTTCCGCAGGATTTCGCTGGCCTGCTTGGTCCCCACACCGATAATATAGGACGGCGTCTTCGAGTTTAAAAGCTCGGCGATGCGGACAAAATCCGAATCTGTCGTGATGATGAAGAACTTGCGAACGCCCTCCTGATAAAGCAGCGCCGCTGAATCGTAAATCGCCGAATCCAGCGAATTCTTGCCCTGATACGTGCGGCTTATCTGGCGGAAGGTAAAGCCCGGGCGGCGCATGAGTTTTTCCCAACGCTTCTGCTCCGGATGAGCCTCCCAGTCCGATACAACGATGGTCCGGCAGGGCTGGAACCGCCGTGCCTTGCCCAAGGTGTAATTTAGCATCTCAAAGGGCGCGTTTTCGATATCGTATAGTATTGCTACTGTTTCATTACTCGAATCGAGTGTCATACAATCCTTCTTTCGCTATTTCTTGTCTCATAATAGTCACAAATGTATCTATTCGACCTGCTCGCGAAAAATCCTGCTTTGGCTTAGCAAACCGGACGACAGGCTTCCTCAATGACACCGCCGCCCACTACGGTATCCCCATCGTAGAACACCACGGACTGTCCCGGGGTCACTGCCCGCTGGGGCTCATCAAAGTTCACCTGCAAACGGCCGTCCTCGCGCAGGGTGAGACTGGCCATGCTTTCGTTTTTGCCATAACGGATTTTGGCGGCATAGCGGCAGGGCTTAGTAAACTCGTCAAAGGCAATCCAATTAAGATCCCCGGCGATGAGTCCACCCGCATAGACATCGCTGGCGCCGCCAACGATTACCTGATTGTTCTTCATGTCAAGTTCCGTCACGTAAAGGGGCTCTGGTGCCGCAATACCAAGGCCCTTGCGCTGGCCAATGGTATAGAGCGGTACACCGTCATGACGGCCCAGCACCTTCCCATCACGGTCAACGATATTGCCCGGCTTCAGACAGGATGGATTCTTATCCCGCAGGAAGGCCTTGTAGTCGTCGTGGGGCACAAAGCAGATTTCTTGGCTGTCCGGTTTATGGGCCACCGGCAGATTGAACTTCTCCGCCAATTCGCGGGTGTGCACCTTCGTCATGCCACCCAGCGGCAGCAGAAAATGACGCAGCGTCTTCTGGTTCAGATGATAGAGCGCATAGGACTGGTCCTTATGGGTGTCAACGCCCTTCTTGAGAACGAAGCGGCCGTTTTCCTCCTGCTCGATACGGGCATAATGCCCCGTAGCCAAGAACTCTGCCCCCAGCTCCAGCGTCTTATCAAGCAGCAGACCGAACTTCATATAGCGATTACAGGCAATGCAGGGATTTGGCGTCCACCCCTTGGCGTAATCGGCCAAAAAATAATCGATAACATCCTTTTGGAAGGCCTCTTTAAAATTGACCGTATAATGTGGGATACCGATGGTCTCCGCCACCCGGCGGGCATCGTCGACGCTGGCCAGACTGCAGCAGCCCCGATCGTTACAATCAAAGTCGCGGCTCTCCTCCGAGAGGCGCATGGTGATGCCAATGACCTCATAGCCCTGTTCGACAAGCAGCGCTGCCGTCAAGGAACTATCCACACCGCCGCTCATGGCCACTACTACTTTTTTCTTTTCCATCTATTTCAATCTCCTATATCCGTACGAAATATCATGCGCTATAATCGCATTCGTATCTTTAAGTATAACATATTCTCGCCCAGACCCAAAGGAATCTTGTCACAAATGCCCCGCAAATGCTAAACTAAACAAAGAACCTATTCTCGTTAACTAGCACAGGAGGCATCGTCATGCACGTTACCGGTATCATCGCCGAGTACAATCCCTTCCATAACGGCCATCGCTATCAAATCGAACAAATTCGCCAGACCTATCCCAAAAGTATCGTCATTGCTGTCATGAGCGGCAGCTTTGTCCAGCGTGGGCAGGCAGCGCTTTTCGACAAATGGCAACGTGCCGAGCTGGCCATTGCTGGCGGCTGCGACCTAGTCCTTGAGCTGCCCTTCGCCTTCTCCTGCCGCAGTGCCCAGGACTTTGCCCGCGGTGGCGTACGCCTGCTAACGCGGCTTGGCTGCGTCGACACGCTGGCCTTTGGCGCCGAATGCCCGTCCCTAGTCACGCTCAAGACCATTGCAGCGGCCATTGACTCCGATGCCGTCCAAAGACAGCTGCACGAGCGGATAAATGA
The DNA here is from genome assembly GCA_900100835.1 of Selenomonas sp. WCT3. Lineage (GTDB taxonomy): Bacteria > Bacillota > Negativicutes > Selenomonadales > Selenomonadaceae > Selenomonas_A > Selenomonas_A ruminantium_E. The sequence goes on from FNCM01000005.1 coordinate 91,533, forward strand.
CGGAGCCTCCTACGCCCAAGCACTTACAGAACTTACCGCCACGGCCGCCGGTGCCGACGCAACCCTTTTGCACGAGCCAAACAACATTCTTGCCATCGAGTACCTGCGGGCACTGGAAAAAACGCCCGGCATCAAGCCACTATTGATTCCCCGGGCCGGTGCCGGCTATCATGACAAGGACATCAGCGCCACCAACGCCAGCGCAACAGCCATCCGACAGTTGTTGCATAAAGCCGCTGTCGCCGCGCGAGCCGCCGACGGCAAACTGCTCGCGGCCCAGCTAACAGAACACGACGCTCACGCGCTGCGCCAGTCGTTACCACCAGCCAGCTTAGACGCACTCCAGCGACTCGCAGTCTCCCAGCTGCCAGACCATAACCGCCTGCTTCTGCCATTGCAGGCCCTAATGCTACGCACCGATAACCAAGCCCTAGGCAAGTTTGCCGGTATCAACGAAGGCCTGGAAAACCGCTTGCGGAACTGCCTGCAAACAACTACAACCTATGGGGAACTCCTAGCTGCCGCCACCACCAAGCGCTATTCCCGAAGCCGCATCGCCCGCACCCTCATCCACCTAATGCTCGGCGTCACACAGACACAACTGGATACTATCGACAAGTCCGGACCGCTCTACGCCCGCATACTCGCCTGCGGCCACCGCGGGCGCGACTTACTCCATCGCATAAAAAAAGCGGAAACACTTCCGCTCATCACCAAAACCAGTGCCTACCTAACCAGCACCCAGCGCGCCCAGGGCCTTGACACCTTATCGCCCCTGCAGCAACAGCTTACCCTTGACACCATGTCCACCGAACTGCGCCAGCTGATTACCCCGCAAACAAACAAAAAGCGCAACGACTTCCAACAATCCCCACGCTTCTTTTCTTAAAGCATGGTTGGTACTTTTCGATAACAACCACATATATACCGTCAAAAACTGGAGTTTGACTTGTCAATTTGACCGGTCAACTGCAGGCAAAAACACAATAAACCAGCAATGCAATAGCGGGTGGTTGACTTTTCAACCACCCGCTTAACCATTCTGCTTATCTTTTTCCATCACAGTAAACCGCAATGGCCTGCGGCACCGTTTCGATGGTTAAGGGCAGCAATGGGCCGATTTCTCCATCCAAATCACTCTGCAAGGGTTCTGCCGCTTCAATGCGGAAGGTTTCTGCCTGAATGTGCAGAACCTTATCCTTCTCCGACACCGGCTTTCCTGCGATAAGGTCAGCGGTTACAGCCATCAGGGAAGGCACGCCGCATTTGCGGATAGCCAACAGATCCAATTTCCCATCGGTGACCGATACGTCCTTGGCCACATTTTTCATGCTGCCCACCACGGCGCTGTTGATGACCACAAACAGGAAAGCCTCCAGCTCATGAAGCACGCCATCGGCTTCAATTTTCAGCGGTACGGCGTGGAATTTTGGAATCTCGCCCAGGCCTTTGATATAATAGGCCATCTTGCCCATGGCATTTTTGAGCCGCGCGTCCACTTCGTGGGCAATGCCTGTCATCATGCCAGCGCTGGCCACGTTGATGAAATAGTCCTCACCCACCTTGCCCAGGTCCATGCGACAGGCTTTGCCAGCGGCGATGATGTCGAAATACCTCTCCATGTCCTCATTGATTTTGAGATAGGTGGCAAAATCGTTGGACGTACCACTGCCGATGATGCCCAGGGGCAGGTCGATGCCGTTTTTCACCATCAGATTGACGCACTCGTGAACCGTTCCGTCACCGCCAGCAGCCAGCACCCCTTCCGGCTGGGTCTCACGGACAAAATCGACAAAATCCTCATTGCCTTCTTTTTTCGTCCGATACAAGAGCAACAGAATGTTGCGGCGCTGAAAGGCCTCAATCATACTATCGAGTTTATTCTTGAAGGCTGCATGCCCCGATACTGGATTATAGAAAAGGACCAGCTTTTTCAATGTTTCTCCTCCTATAAAAAACGAGCAGGTTGGTACTGCTCGTTTCATCGAATCAATTTGCCGTCGTCTTGAAAACACCGATACGGCGCAGGAACTTGATGCCAATACGGCCGAGCATGGGCATACGCTCCAGGTCGTCTTCCCGCAAGCCGCCAATCAGCAACATAACGGCGATATAAACCGCACAGCCAAAGAACACCGCACCGAAGGTCGAGATAACCCCAATCTGCCACCAGGCCATGGTCCAATCGTAGAAGAAGTAGACCGCCGCTGCCATGACCGCCGAAGCGATGATAGTCTTTAACAGCTGGGGAATCTCCATGCGATACCCGATGAACTTGTAGATGAAGATCAGATTGATGATGGCAGCGACCCCCATATCGGCTTCCGTAGCCCAGGCCGCACCCATGATGCCGAGCCAGGGGATTGCGGTAAGTTCCCAGTTAAGGACGACTTTGGCCACCGCAGCCAAGATCATATTGACCATCGGAATGGTCGGATGGCCAAGGCCCTGCAGGATGCCTGTGGATACCTGATGCAGTCCCAATAGAATGATGCTGACTGCCGAAATCATAACGGCCGGACCAGCGCCAGGCGCATTGTAGATAAGGGACGAAATTGGCGTTGCCAGCACGAATACGATGACAAAGGCCGGGAAGCAGACGAAATTGGAGATGCGAACCGAAGCCGCCGTCTGATTGTAAACCCGCTTCATGTCCTTTAAGGCCCGAGCCTCCGAAATAGCCGGCACAATGCTCATAGCCATGGAGGCCGTGATGATGCAGGAAAGATTGACCAGCGGCACAGCCATGCCCGTAAGGTAACCGAAGAGCTCCGTGGCTTCATTGACGCTGTAGCCTGCCACTTCCAAGCGCTGGGGCACAATCATAAGGTCAAGGTTGGAGACCACCGGCAGCATGATGCTGGCTGCCGATACCGGCAAGGACAACTTAAAGATGCGCTTGATGATATCCCAGGCCGGCTCGCTTTCCTTGCCCAGCAGAGGCTGCAAATCGTTGCCATAGTCCCGCTCAATGTCCCGGTCGAGTTTCCAGTGGAAGTAGACCAGCACCATGAGGCCCGTCACCGCTCCCGCTAGCGCACCAAGGGATGCACCCGCCGATGCATAGTCAAGGCCCCAGGGCAGCAAGAGCTCCGCCAAGAGAATCATGGTAATGACGCGAAAAATCTGCTCAACAATCTGGGAAACCGCTGTCGGCGTCATGCGCTGCCAACCCTGTAGATAGCCGCGGGAACTCGCCAGCAAGGTGACGAAGAATACCGTCGGTGCCAACACCACAATGGACTTATAAGCGCGCGGGTCACGGACAAACTGCCAATCGATAAGCCAATCCGCCGCGAAATAGGTCAAAAACGAGAATACCAGGCCTGTCACCAGCATCAACGCCATGGAGATGTGGAACACGCGCCTTGCCCCGAAGATATCCTTTAACGCCACCTTCTCTGCCGTAATGATGGAGATAGCCACCGGCACACCAGCCTGCGACACCGTCATGGCAAAGAAATAAATAGGGAAGGCCATCTGGTAAAGACCAATACCTTCACCGCCAAGGATTCGGGATACGAAAATCCAGTTCAAAGAACCGATGACCTTGACCACAAAACCGGCCACCGTCAATATGAAGGTTCCCTTAAGGAAGGACTCCCCCTTGCTGGATTTCTTTTCTTCTTTTACTTCCTGGTTACTAATTGGAAACACCGCCTATGTACAAAGGCATACTGCACCTGACAGCATGCCCGTTTTGCAAAATCTCACCAATATCGCTATAATATTGGTACGTAACATATGAATTATATCATTTATAGCCTTGGTATGCCACATTTTTTTATGGCATCAGCCGAAAACGGCAAGGAGCAATCATGAATCACAACCTGCTTGAATTCGATATGGCCCTGGGGCGCCAGAAACCGGAAACCATCGTCCACACCGACCATTACTGCCCATTCTGCGACCGCGAAAACCTGGAAAACATCATCGACAGCGATGGCTCCATCCTGCTGGTCCGCAACAAATACAACGTACTGAAAGGAACTGACCAATTCGTGCTGATTGAAGGCGACGCCTGCCACAGCGATATGCCCGAATACACCACCGAACACATGCGAAAACTCATCCGCTTTGGCATTCAGCACTGGCGGCAGCTTCTCCACTGCGGCAAATATCAGGAGGTTCTCTTCTTCAAAAACTTCGGCCCCCTGTCCGGCGGCACCATTCGCCACCCCCACATGCAGCTTATCGCAATCCCCAACTTGTCCGTGGCGATTGCAGTTTCTCCCGAGGAATTTGACGGCCCAGTCATCTACGCCCAAAACAACGTAACCATGACGGTATCGGACCAACCCCGCATCGGTTTTTGGGAGTTCAATCTGATAGTCCGTAAGCTTACCGACCAATCCCTTGATACTTTGGCCGATTATCTGCAAATCGTCACGGACTATCTTACCCATCACTTTCACAAGCGCTGCAACAGTTATAACATTTTCTTCTATCATCGGGACAAAACCATCTACGTCAAGCTCATGCCCCGGTTCGCCACCCCGCCGGTATTTGTGGGCTACGGCATCCGCGTGCGTCCCACCAATTACGAAACCATCGCCGAAGAATTTCATAACCTGTACGGGAAATAAAAAGAGGTTCCAGCCATTTGCCCTTGCAAACGGCTGGAACCTTTTTGAATCGTTGAAACGAAAAAACTTATGCTTCTTTCTTGTCAAAGGGAACGTGGTTGAGCACGAGATCCGGATTGTTGTCCGTAATCCAGCCGATGGCCCACTCATTGCTAAGAAGCAATACCGGATTCTGGTTGCGATCATAGACGAACATGCCACGGTCCGCGCCCTTGAGCTCTGCCGGCGTTACTTCGCGGCCATCCTCGAAGGCCATCCAACGAGCAACTTCGAAGGGTTGCATGTTCATCTCAATGTCAACGTTGTACTCGTTCTTGAGACGGTACTCCAGCACCTCGAACTGCAGCGTGCCGACGGTGCCGACGATATAGGACTCGGTACCGGCGCCAGCCTGCTGGAAGAGCTGGATTGCGCCCTCCTGAGTGAGCTGCTCGATGCCCTTGACGAACTGCTTGCGCTTCATGGTATCCTTCGCCTGGACGCGGGCGAATTTTTCTGGCGGGAATACCGGAAAGTCCGCATATTTGAACTTATGGCTGGCATCGCAGACCGTGTCGCCGATGCCAAAGACACCCGGGTCGAAGAGACCGATGATGTCACCCGGGTATGCCGTATCCACAATCTGGCGGTCCTGAGCCAGGAACTGCTGGGGCTGAGCGAGCTTTAACATCTTGCCCGTGCGCTCATGCCAGACTTCCATGTTGCGCTCGAACTTGCCCGAGCAAATGCGGATGAAGGCCAGACGGTCGCGATGGGCCGGGTTCATGTTGGCCTGAATCTTGAAGACAAAGCCCGAGAACTTCTCATCGCTGGCCGGAATCATACCCTCTGAAGACTTGCGGGGCTGCGGGATCGGCGCCATGCGGATATAGCCTTCCAGGAAGTCCTGCACACCGAAGTTCGTCATGGCCGAACCAAAGAACATGGGCGTGAGCTCACCGGCATTGACGAGTTCCATATCGAATTCCTCACCAGCCTCATTGAGGAGCTCCAAATCTTCCTGCAGAGCTTCCCAGACATCTTCGCCCACGCGCTCGATGACTGCCGGGTCATCGGGCTCATAGACATCAGCGATGCGCGCCTCCTGACCATGGGTCGTATCCTCAGCGAAGAGCAGCACCTTGTCGTTGCGGCGGTCGTAGACGCCCATGTACTGCCCGTCCTGACCGATTGGCCAGTTCATCGGATAAGAGCGGATGCCCAGCACGTTTTCGATTTCGTCCATAAGGTCAATCGGAGCCTTACCATAGTGGTCCAGCTTGTTGACAAAGGTAAAGATAGGAATGTTCCGCTGCTTGCAGACCTTGAACAGTTTCTTGGTCTGGGCCTCGACGCCCTTGGCCACATCGATGACCATGACGGCACTGTCAACGGCCATCAGCGTGCGGTAGGTGTCCTCGGAGAAGTCCTGATGGCCCGGCGTATCGAGGATGTTGATGCGGCAGCCGTCGTAGTCGAACTGCAGCACCGACGAAGTGACCGAGATACCACGCTGTTTCTCGATTTCCATCCAGTCGGATACCGCATGGCGCTGAGTCTTGCGGCTCTTAATGGAACCAGCCAGATGGATGGCGCCACCGTAGAGCAGGAGTTTCTCCGTAAGCGTCGTCTTACCAGCATCCGGGTGGGAGATGATGGCAAAGGTGCGGCGCTTTTCTATTTCTTTATTGAGTTCTTCACTTAATGCTGACAAAGTAAATCCTCCAATTGTCATATATTTTTGATACCAACACATTATTCGCTACTAAAGGGTTTCCCCCTTACAAACTCACGTACCAACCATTTTACCATAAAAAACAAAAATTGGCACGAGACTTTTTCCGCACTGCCTTGCTCCTACTATCCCCTTTCGTCACCCTCACAACAGCTAGCAACATAATTGCAGGACTGCCCCAACCACAATAGCATATATAATTACTTGTCAGCAAACATATTTGTAATCATTACAATATATACCAATACAATAGCAATCGGTATTCTGATATCCATCTTGAGAGCGCGCCGATGATAATTCCACTTCATGGATGAATCCGTATACAATGGATATCCATCGCCATCCTTAAAAGTCTCATTAGCTATCGTATAAAAATCATAAATTGTCCCCAAGCCCCCCAAACCAAAAGTAAATAGATAGATAGCTCCTGAAACCATACGGCCAACATAAAGGCGCTGCAATCCAGCAAATCCAAAAAAGCCCAAAAATGTTAACAGCAATGCAACATTTCTATTTTTTGAGGAAACATAATATTGTTTCGTCCGTTGAATCTCGACTTTTTGCGGTAGTATTCGTGTCATTTCCCCTGTGGACAACACCTCTGCTCCACAATTAGGGCAAAACGAACCACCTTCAGGAATCTCCTCCGCACATTTTCTACAATACATAATTCCACATCCTTACAATCGATTCAAATAGTAGTCCAACTAAACCAAATCCAAACAACAATCCAGAAAGAATCCTTTTGGTATTATTTGACTCATACGCAGTTAGTAATTGAATGCTGCCATCCATAATCAAGGGGATAAGCAACAAAAAGTTATACGCCAAAGAAAGAATAAAATTATCTGCTACCATGATGATAGCTATTAGCTCTCCTAGCAATATCCCTGTACAACGCGCACAAAGTGGTAATTGATAACTACCTATAAAAAAACTACGATTCGGTAATTGATGGCATCCCCAATATTTGCGAAAAAGAGCCATCGATTTCGACCATAGCTTTATTTTGCTTTCTTCTCTCATAACCGGAATTTTTTCCCACACCGTTTACAAACCCATAACGTGTCTGTTTCTGTTTCTCCAGCACCATCCATACCACAAAGGGCCCCGAGCATTCCCATAAAAGGCGAACAAATGCCACAACACAAACAACCTGATAAAAATCCTAAAGTACCATATCCACAAACTTTATTGCCATCAACGCCAGTACCACGAACTTCGGAAATAACTTGCAAATCATGTGAACCACAATTTACACACCTTATCCCTTGATAGCCATCATCTACTGTTGCCACTTGATTAATTACAGCATCCGTCTTTGCTCGACAATACTGACAATATACAGAATCATCTGGTATTATCTTCCCACAATGTTTACATTGCATGTCTCTTCCCCACTTTCTCCCAAACAAATCCTAATTCTACGCATTGAATCGCCGATTTGTCAATTAGCGAATACTATCAAATTTAATAGCACGTTTTTCATTATACAATTTAACCGTATAGTAATCAAATAAAGCCATATCACGAATTGCGTAGCAAAAGGAGCCAGCCATTGGCACAGGACTCGCCCAAACACATTTTGGCCAATATGCTACTATCTTTTTATTCCGTTTGCTTATCCTGCTAATCTATCCATCCTTACAAGGACTATTATCATCGCAATAATTAATTTCTTGTCGTATAATAGAGAGTAATGAACACAATGGAGGTGTCCACATGGAAATCAAGAAATCCGCCTGCCCCTACGACTGCCCCGACTGCTGCGGGCTGCTTGTCTATACCGAGGGCGATGAAGTTATCAAAGTAAAGGGCGACCCGAGCCACAGCTATACTCGCGGCACGCTCTGCCCCAAGATGGCGCGCTACGAGCGCACGGTGCACTCGCCGGCACGCCTTACGACGCCCCTCAAACGCGTCGGCCCCAAGGGCAGCGGGGAATTTGCACCGATCAGCTGGGACACCGCGATTGAAACCATCGCGAGCAAGTGGAAGGAGATTATCCGTAAGTACAGCGCTGAGGCAATCCTGCCTTACTCCTACGCTGGCACCATGGGAACAATTCAGTACAGCGCCGGTCATAGCTTTTTCTTTCAGCTGGGCGCCACGAGCCTTGACCGCACCATCTGCGCGCCGGCAAAATCGCGCGGCTATCGCGACGTCATGGGCGGCACGCTGCCCACGGCACCCCAGGAGGCCGGTTGCAGTGACTTCATCATTCTCTGGAGCATCAGCATGCTGGCCACCGATATTCACTTCCGTCACGATGTGGAGCTTGCCCGCCAGAACGGCGCCAAAATCTGGTGCATCGACACCTATGAGACGCCGACGGCCCGCTATGCCGACCACTTCACCTGCGTGAAGCCCGGCACCGACGGTGCCCTGGCCCTGGGCCTTATGCATGTGCTTAGCCGCGACGGACTTGTCGACGAGGAATTCATCCAGCAATATGTCACGGGCTGGGAGGAACTTCGCGACAACGTCCTTCCCCGCTATTCACCAGCTGACGTAGCAACCATCACGGAGGTTCCTGCCGCAGCCATTGAGGAGCTTGCCAAGGCCTTCGGCCGCGCCCGGGCCCCCTTCATCCGCCTCGGCAGTGGCCAATCCCGCTACGGCAACGGCGCGATGACCTCCCGTCTCATCACCTGCCTGCCCGCCATCGTCGGCGCCTATGCCCATACTGGCGGCGGCCTGCTGACCTCAGCCTCGGGCAGTCATGCCTTTGACAAGAGCATCATCCGCCGCCCCGAAAAGGAAAAGGGTGGCGTCCGCCATATCAATATGATAAAACTCGGCCAAGCCCTGACGGATGAAAAACTAGCGCCCCCCATCAAGAGCCTTTATGTCTATTCCTCCAACCCTGCCTGCACGGCTCCCGAGCAGGCCCTCGTCCAGCAGGGGCTTTTGCGCGAGGACCTCTTCACCGTCGTCCACGAGCGCTTTATGACCGACACGGCCCGCTATGCCGATATCATTCTGCCTGCGACGACTTCCCTGGAGCACGACGACATCTACTATTCTTACGGCCACTATACCGTCCAGCGCGGCGATGCCGCCATTCCGCCGGTCGGCCAAAGCAAAGCCAACTGGCAGGTCTTCTCGCTACTGGCCAAGGCCATGGGCATCGACGATACCTTCTTCCAGCAGACGGAAGCGGAACTGATTGATAAATTCATCGCCAGCACCGACACCGCCTGGCCTCTGCCTGTCGACAAAGCAAAACTAGCAAACGGCGAGCCAGTCGACCTGCCTCTGCCCGATAATTACAAACTCGATTTTAAAACACCCTCAGGCAAAATCGAAATCAAAAATCCCGCCATCGAGCCAGCCCTGCCCGACTACCGTCCGCCCCATTATGCCAACGACACCGAAACATTCCTGCTGATCAACGCCCCGGACCCGCGCATCCTCGACAGCTCCTTTAACGAGCGCCCCGAACTTACCCGGGGCCATATTATGGAGCTTTTGATGCATCCAGACGATGCCCAGCGCCTGGGCCTTTGCGAAGGCGATACCGTGCAGGCCAGCAATGCCCAGGGAAGTGCGCAGTTTACGCTTACCCTATCGGCACGCACCCAACCAGGCCGCGTCGTCAGCGAGGGCGTCTGGTGGAACACGCTGACAAAAACCGGCAACACCAACCAGCTGACCCATGCCCGCACCACCGACAAAGACGATGGCAGCACCTTCTACGATGTCAAAGTCAATATCACAAAATTGACCGGTCAAATCTGACATGTCAGCATTTGACAAGTCAAAATTGACCAGTCAAAAACGGCAGCAGCAATCCTATGATAAGATTGCTGCTGCCGTTTGTTTTATTTGAGCTCCAAGCCCACGGGGCAATGGTCACTGCCAAATATTTCATTATGAATAGTCGCATCAGCGATGCAGTCTTTGAGGCGTTTTGATGCCACAAAGTAATCGATGCGCCAGCCCGCATTTGTATCCCGGGCCTTGCGCAGGTACGACCACCAGGTGTAGATGCCCGTGCGCTCCGGGTACAGCGTGCGGAAGGTATCGATAAAGCCAGCGTCCAGAAGTTCCGTGAACTTAGCCCGTTCCTCATCGGTAAAGCCCGCATTGTGATGATTCGTCTTGGGATTCTTAAGGTCAATCTCCGTGTGAGCCACGTTGAGATCACCGCAGACGATAACCGGCTTCTTGCTGTCAAGCTCAAGCAGATAGGCACGGAAAGCATCCTCCCACTCCATGCGGTAGGCCAAACGCTCCAGCTCCCGCTTGGAGTTTGGCGTATAGACCGTCACAAAGTAGAATTCCGGGAACTCCAGCGTGATTACACGGCCCTCGTGGTCGTGCTCCTCGATGCCGAGCCCGTAGCTTACCGAAAGGGGCTCGATGCGCGTGAAGACCGCCGTCCCCGAATAGCCCTTCTTCTCGGCGCTGTTCCAGTACTGCTTATAACCCGGCAGGTCGAGGATGGCCTGGTCCGGCTGCATCTTCGTTTCCTGCAAGCAAAATACATCGGCATCAAGCTTGCAAAAGGACTCCATAAAGCCCTTTTTGAGGCAGGCCCGCAGGCCATTGACGTTCCAAGAAATAAATTTCATCGGTTCACCCTCCCCATTACGGAAGTGCCTTAAAGGAATCCAATGGCCAGAAGACCATCATAGCCTTGCCCTTAATGAGGTCAAGGGGAACAAAACCTACGTCAGCAAAACGACTGTCTTCGGAATTGTTGCGGTTATCGCCCATGACAAAAATCGTCCCCTTCGGTACCGTGGATTTCGGATATTCGCTCTTCGTCTTTTCCAGAATGTAATCCTCATTTAAGAGCTGGTCATTGACGAATACGCGGCCATCTTTGATTTCCACCGTGTCCCCTGCCGTTGCGATAACGCGTTTAATGAAATCACGCTTCGGGTCACGGGGATACTGGAATACCAGGATTTCGCCTTTCTGGGGTTCACGGAACTGATAGATAAATTTATTGACTACGAGGCGCTCCTGAGACTGCAAGGTTGGCCGCATAGACGGACCATCAACGATATAAAGCTCGACTACAAACTGACGGATGATAAACGCCAGCACGACGGCCACGACAATCGAAACAATCCAATCTTTAGCCTCTTCTCCTAATGAACTCATTACAGTGTCCTCCTCATAATAAATTTCAAACAAATAGGGACTGCTAAAAAGCAGTCCCTACCGTTACGCCAATTAGCGTTTCTCTTTGATACGAGCAGCTTTACCCGTAAGGTTGCGCAGATAATAGAGTTTAGCACGACGAACGATACCCTTGCGGACAACGTCGATCTTCTCAATGCGCGGGGAATGAACCGGGAACATACGCTCAACACCTACGCCGTAGGAAATACGACGAACCGTGAACGTCTCACGAACGCCCGTACCCTGGCGGGAGATGACAACGCCCTCGAACATCTGGATACGCTCGCGGGAACCCTCGACGATTTTCGCATGAACGCGAACCGTGTCACCAGGTGCAAACGCCGGAATGTCGGAACGGAGCTGTTCTTTCTCTAAAGTCTCGATAATGTTCATTTGTATATTTCCTCCTTCTATAGACGTTCGTGGCAAGCATCTACTTTGGTGATTACTCACGGCTTACTCAGAGGACCGCCCACATATACTCTGATAGTTTACCATAAAAGGAAGGTCGTTTCAACACCCCGTCAAGATTAAATTTTGCTGAAAACTCACTGGATAAGCCGTGCCCCCATGGCCTTCTTCACCACATCAGCGGGCACATCGTTACGGCAAACAACGGAACCGATAGCATCCATCAGCACCCAAGTGACTTTGCCTGCCACCGTCTTCTTGTCGTGGAAAATATCCCCATACATGGCATCCACGGTGCAGCCTTCCGCCTTAGTCGGCAGCTGAAGATTTTCCGTAAGCTGCACCACCCGCTGGAACTCTTTAGGGGAAATCATGCCCAGTTCACAGCTGATGTCTGCCGCCCCGACGCTGCCAATGGCCACGGCCTCGCCATGATTATAACGCGTATAGCCGGTTTCCTTTTCGATGGCATGGGCCATGGTATGACCAAAGTTCAAGATACGGCGAAGGCCGGCTTCCTGTTCGTCCTGGCTGACTACCGCGGCCTTGATTTCACAGGAGCGGGCAATCATATGGATTGTGGCCTCAGGCGCTAAATCCAACACAGCCTGCTGATTCGCTTCGAGGAAGTCAAAGAACTCACGGTCGTAGATGATTCCATACTTTATAATTTCCCCAAGGCCCGTATAGATTTCGCGCTTGGGCAGCGTTTTCATGAGTTCCAGGTCCATAAAAACGGCCTTAGGCTGATAAAAGGCACCAATCAGATTCTTACCCAGCTTGTGATTGACGGCCACCTTGCCCCCCACGCTTGAATCCACCTGGGCTAAAAGGCTCGTGGGCAGCTGCACAAAGGGCACACCGCGCATATACGTGGCCGCGATAAAGCCGGCTAAATCCCCGACTACGCCGCCACCCAAAGCAAAAATCGGCGACTTACGGTCAAGCCCCAGTTCAATGGCCTTGGTATAGAGACCTTCGGCCACGGTAAGGCTCTTGGAACTTTCGCCAGCAGGGACCGTCACCAGCGCCGCCTCCAGCCCCGCCTCATTCAGCAGTTTTACGATTTTCTCGCCATAAAGCGGGCCCACATTGGTATCGGTAATCACCATTGCCGTTTTCGAAAAGGCAGCATTTTTCACAAAGGAACGCAGCTTTTCATCCAGGTCATAGCCAATATAAATGCTATAACTTTTTTCCCCTAACTCTACTCGGACTTCACGCATGGAGTACACCTCTCGTCTTTAAATAACGCACGATATTTTCAACCACTTGCAAGGGAGACAAATCACTGGTGTCAATGGTAAAGTCTGCCTGCTGGTATAAAGTCTTCCGTTCCTCCATCAGCGATTCCACTGCCTTGCGACGATCTCCCTGGTCGGCTTGATCCAGCACCGGCCGGGTACCATGACGCTTCGTGCGCTCCAGCACCGCATCCACGCTGGCACTTAAACAAATGATAATGCCGCTCTTTTTAAAGGCAGCCACATTAGCGGGATTTTTGACCGTCCCACCACCGGTGGAAATCACCGCATTGCGCCGGGCTGAGAGCCGTTCCACCAACTCTCGTTCCAGCTGGCGAAAATGCTCCTCCCCCTGCTGGGCAAATATCTCCGGAATGCGCCTGCCAGCTTCCTCTTCGATTTTCTGATCCATATCGATAAAGGCACAGCCAAGCTTACTGGCCAGCATCTTGCCGGTACTGGTCTTGCCGGTTCCCATGAAACCGATAAGTATCACATTTTTCATGTTACCAGTCCTTTCCGATGCGTTTTTTATACGCTTCCAGCGAAGCTTTTACATCCACCATGGCATCAGAACCGAACTTATCACAGATGGCCTCAGCCATGACGAAGGCCATCATGGCCTCGCCCACCACCGAAGCGGCGGACACGGCACAAGTGTCACTGCGCTCCTTGCAGGCTAGAACTGCCTCCCGGCTCTCGATATCGATGGAACGAAGCGGCGTCATCAGCGTCGGAATGGGCTTCATGGCCGCTTTGACCACTACTTCCTCGCCGTTGGTCATGCCGCCTTCAAGGCCCCCTGCCCGATTGGTCTTGCGGAACACTTCGCCCTCCTCATCGAGGAATACCTCATCGTGAATCTGACTGCCCGGCAAAATCGCACACTGGAACCCTGCACCAATTTCCACGCCTTTTATCGCCTGAATCGACATCATAGCACCGGCAATTTTGGCGTCGAGACGGCGGTCCCACTGGATATGGCTGCCAAGACCTGCGGGCAGACCGCGAACCGTTACCTCAAAGATGCCTCCCAGAGTATCGCCAGCCTTCTTGGCCTCATCGATTTTCGCCTTCATCTTCTCCTCGGCAGCCGGGTCAAAGCAGTTAAGCTCCGACTCCGTCTCCGGTCCCAGCAAATGACGATTGACTTTTGACGGGTCAACTTCCACCCCACCGATATTGGTCACCTGGGATACAACCTGAATGCCAAGGGCATGCAAAAACTCCTTGCAGACTGCACCAACAGCCACCCGCATAGTCGTCTCCCTAGCGCTGGAACGCTCCAGAATATCCCGCACATCCTGCCGGTTGTATTTCTTGACTCCCGTAAGGTCGGCATGGCCCGGTCTTGCCGCCGTTACCTTCGCCCCTGCCGGCTGCCCAAACACCGCCATGCGGTCCGTCCAATTCTCGAAGTCCTTATTGACGACGCGCAGCGTCACCGGCCCCCCCAGGGTCTCGCCAAAGCGAACCCCCGAGACAATTTCCACCCGATCGGTTTCGATTTTCATACGTCCGCCACGGCCATAGCCCTGCTGGCGGCGCGCCAAATCGCGGTTAATCGCCTCAACATCAAGTTTCAAGCCCGCTGGCAGGCCTTCGAGGATAGCGGTCAGACAGGGTCCATGGGACTCTCCGGCCGTCATAAAACGTAACATACTCATAACAGGATACACCTCGCAGGATTTCAAATTTCTTTATTTACTAGTTTAATTTATCGTTTTATATAAATCAAGTCCTTCTAGAGCTAATCCCTGTCCATTTATCAAAAACTTTTTCTTCTCCTGTCTCCTCAAGAGCCCTCTTTCACCGCATAAATCCGTAGTTCCAGCTGACAATTGAGGGCACCATCCTTTTCCTGTACCGTTGTCCGCGCCACCTGAATATAACGATCATCTTCCCGCAAACTGCGCAAAAAGGACAACAACTCGAAATAACTGCTGCGAAACCTCACCTCTACCGGCATGACCTGTAAGCCATCTCGCACCACTGCCGCCTTTGGTGCCACCTGAGTCAATTTGATTTTGTGTTGAAAGGCCAATTGCTGCAACTTTCCTAAAAACACCCCCTGCTCCAAGCGGTCTGGCAATGCTTGATCGGCCCGAGCCTGCCGCGCCAATAAATCCTTTTCGTAGGAAGGTTCTGCCGCATGGGCCTTCCTATAGGCTTCCACCGCCTGGATTTCCCGCCGCATAGCCAAAGCTTCTGTCTGTGCCTGTTCCCTTCGCGCCTGCATTGGCCCATGAACAAAAAAATAAACCAATGCGAAACACAGCAGCGAAATGCCAAGAGAAAGCAACAGCCATTCTTTCCCCTTTGGCTTTTTAGCCTTCTGCAGCCAATCCATCCCAATCATCTTGACCATCCAATCCATCCTCCCCCTCATAAGGTTATGCTGAGCTGAAACGATATGCTTCCATCCCCTTCTGGCTGAGGACTTTGCTTTTCCGCCTCGCCGGAGGATTCCAGCACGGCCCCCTGGGGAAAGAAATCCCTGTCCTCCTCGAAGGCTTGGACAAAGGCAGCCACGGCCTCATAACTTGCGGCCCGGCCTGTCAAATGAAGTTTATTGCGGCCCTCAAACTCCAACCGTTCCAGCCATACCCCCTCCACCGTCCGGCTGCCCAAATGAACCAGCACGCTGTACCACGGAATAGTTTTCGCCGATAATTCCTGCAAGAGTTTTTCCTTTCCCGTTGTTTCCTGCCCGATGCGTTCTAAAAGCTTCATTTTATTCTGCTCCGAGGCCAGGCGAACCATTTCCTGCTTGGCTGACCAATTTTCCTGCCTAGCCGCATAAAGCATCCAAGAATCCCAACCGATGACGGCACAGCTCAAAAAAATCGCCATGCCAGCTACGATAGCGGCCATAACCGGCCAGTTCCACTCCACCGGCGATTCCTGCTGGTGAAGAAGCGCACAGCCCCATTTCCTGCCCCCCTGTTTTTGCCAATAGCTCACTCCCCTACAAAGAGCTTTTCCCATTTCGGTGTCCGGCGTAATAAAAACATCTATCAGCCTAACTCCTGCCTGTTCAAAGGCCGCCCGCACCTCGTCCAAATACTCCCGGCGCACAATGCCGCCCCAAAGCCTAGGGTTCTGGGGCAGCGAACAAATCGCGGCCGCATAATCTTCACGTTCCAGTCCTTTTGCCGCTAAACGGACATCAAGTTCCCAGTAAGCGGCTTCCTGCCGCTCCCCTTCCGTCATTCCTGGCGGCACCGGTAGCATATGCTCCTCTTCTTTCTTAGCCAACAGCACCACGGGGATATCCGACAGCCCCGCTGCCGCCAGCTTTGCGGCAATCCGATTGGCCTGCCCCCAAAGGTCACCGCCAGCTTCCGCTGGCAATTCCATCCGCTCCTTCACCTGCCAACCATTTCCTTCCGTTCCTTCAATTAATTCAAGCAAACACACCGAACCATCATCCTGAATCGCCACGCCAATAATATGGCGCCACTTTATCTGCAAACGATCTTTAAGGCGCCCAACCAAGCCAAACATACCGCTCCCCCACTTTCTGCATTTCCCCTTTGACCAGCCGGCATTCTTCCCAAGGCTTCTTGTTTCGGTTATTTTTTGCATAGCCTAGCAAATAGAGTTTATCCCTGCGCTTGATGCCGCCAGCCTTCCAGGCCACCCCCTCCGGCGGTGCCACCTCCGCCAAATGCATCGCCGCCAATTTAATATCCACCACCTTGTCTTCCGGCCAAGACGAAGGAAGCTGCGGATTCTGCTCAATCCGCAGGGCCACCAATTCCACCATACTTTCTGCCGCGAGCCGGAGCCTTGTCTCACAGGCATAGCTGTCATTAGCCTGCTGCCCGGCCCGAATAAAATATAGTAGGCCAAAGGAAAAGACCATCACCACCAGCAGCATGCAAAGCAGCAGCAGCGAAACGGCCCCCTGTTGTCTATCCTCCCCCATGCTTTGCCTCCCCTTCTCCCATCGGCAAATAGACGGCTGTCGACAGGGTATAGTAATGATTGGTAAGTACACTTCGCCCCGTGAGCCGAAGCACATAAAGTCCCGGACATGCCGCCTGCTCTTCGCCAGCGATTTCATGAATCTCCACCCCCGCCAGAGAATAATCCCCGGTCATGGGAGCGGAACGATCTGCGCCCCAAATCAATTTCTTCCGCTCCCGCACTTCGGCAATCCAATAAAAATTCCATAGATCGGTACTGCCGTTATAATCCCGCAGCGCATACCAGCGCTTGTGAATCTCTATCCCTGGATAATTTTGCTGATAGGGCGTTATGTACCTTCCTTCGGTGGAGTCCTGAACCATCCGGGTAAAGGCAATCTGCATTTCCTGATGAAGTTCTGCATCAGCCAGCACCCGAAAGTAATTCCGAAGGCTGAGCAACAGCATAGCCACGGCCGCTGTCAGCAAAAGCATCATTATGGGCAGCGATATGGCGATCTCCAGCAGGATAATCCCCCTTTGCCCCTTGCCTTCGTTCATGTCCTCATTCCTTTCTGCGGTTGATGCCGGCACAACAGGCGCTCATAACTAAGGGCGCCAGCCTTGCCATTTACTTGCCAATCCACCGACACCTGTGCCCGCCAAATATCGGCCGTTTCGACCCGAACGCTGGCCGCCACGACAAAGGAAGCATTTTCCTGAGTCAGCAGCCCTGCCTCCCCCAACCAGCCATACTGGCCTTCCGCGAGGCTATCCTGATCCATGGCCCATTCTAACCGGGCCATTTCCTCCTGAGCCAAAAACACGCCAGCCAGCCGTGCCGAATCCTGCTGCATCACCACTTGGGCTTGCCGGAACAAATGAAGGCTTGTCGCCATGGCCAAGACCACCACACTTAGCACCACCACTTCCAGCAAAATATACCCTTGCTGTTTTCCCCGCTTCACCAGCTCACCC
Organism: Selenomonas sp. WCT3; assembly: GCA_900100835.1. GTDB lineage: Bacteria > Bacillota > Negativicutes > Selenomonadales > Selenomonadaceae > Selenomonas_A > Selenomonas_A ruminantium_E. The sequence continues at coordinate 109,513 of FNCM01000005.1, forward strand.
TTTCCACACGGATTCGCCCCGCCTTGCTAATCATGATTTTCCGCCCCTCTTGGGGCCAGCCTTCACAGCATATGAGCAGGGTCATCATACCCAGCCCGACATTTTTCAGTTCGCCATTGTCCTTAAAGGTAATCGGGCCGCTGTCAACATTCGTCCCATTCCACTGGCGACTCACCCGCACCAGTGGCAAATAATGATGGGACATGCTGGTCTCCTCCTGGCTGCTGCTCACCGTCACACAGTAATCCTCGCTACGAATTTCCATAACAGCCTTTTTGACCACGCCATCCCGGACGTAAAAGCCGTGATTTGCCCCTTCAATCAGCCGATTCAGGGACTGCGTCCGACGAAGGTCTGAGAGCAAATGCTCCGTCTCGTACTCGATGGCCGCCTCCCGATAAAACTGCATGGCCGACGGTATCGCCACCAGCCCCAGGAGCGCCATAATGGCCATGAGCATCAACACTTCCATCAGCACAAAGCCTGCCTGCTGCTTATTCTCCTGTTTCTTCATAACAGCCCCTCATACCACTGCCAGCATTCTCGGCCGAACCAGTAAGCCGCCAAGGTCCCTGCCACCAAAAAGGGACCAAAAGGAATCCTCGCCGAGCAGGAATACCCCCGCCCGAATAACAACCCCAGGGCAACAATGCCGCCTAGCAAAAAGGCCAATAGCAGTGCCATCACCATGAGCTTAACTCCCAGCCAAAGGCCAATGGCACCGGCTAGCTTCACATCCCCCCAGCCCATACCGCCGCGGCTTAGCCAGCGTATCCCCCAAAGGAGCCCGCTCCCGAAAAGGCCACCTGCCAGCATATCATCCAAGGAATTCATCCCCAAAAGCCAAGGATAAACTGCCGATAGGGCCACAATCAGAACCAGCCGGTCGTATAAAAGACCACAGTGGATATCCAGCAAAGCCAATTCTCCTAACCGCCAGACCAGCCACAAGCCTGCCAAGACAAAGACAAACTCCTTTCCCATCATTTGCCAAAATCTCCTGCCGTATAGCCATTGCAGGCCGCCCGGCAATCTGCCCCCTCGAGCTCTACTGCGGAAGCCTCCTTTTTTATTTCATAGGCTTCCGCGCTAATAGTCACCACCTTGCCATTCTTCAGCTGGCATTTACCTTGGGGTGGCTTTAATTTCGCCAAGTCCGCCACATAATCGGACAAATCCTCAATATGGTCGGGCCAGCGCCCGGTCTGGGTGGCGTAGATGGCAATAGCCGAATCCAAGGTGGTCAAGTCTGCCTTGACCTTGGTGGTGTTAGCCATGGCAATAGCTGAATTAAATTTTGGCACGGCTATCGTAGCCAAAATAGCCAAAATCGCCATGGCAATCATAATTCCCAGCAACGAAAAACCAGCTTGTCTTGAACCTTTCATCGATATCCTCCTTTTCACTACTTGATACCTTGACAAAACATCCCCTCTATGAGGATTTTCCGTCTGTAAACTTCGTGACAGGAGACAAATCTCCTTCTAATCTTTTAATGATTAAATTTTTCCCAAAAAAATAACGCCACGGATAAATCTTCTCCGTGACGTTTGCTGTTATTCTTATAAAAGCTTCACGCTTTTCATGGACCGCTCCACCATCTGCGCCGCCTTGGTATCGTCCTCCTTATAGCCGTAACTGATGATCCAAAAATCGTTGCCAGCATAAACACCGAGACATTCCATCTTTTGCTTATCCTGCTCCCCATTGACTTTGATTACCGCATAAGTCATTTCCTGACCATTTACGGTTCGCTTCTCACAGGTCTTAAGCACTGGATGCAGCTTGTCCGCATCCTTATAAGACTTCATGAAACTTTTCAGGTTAAAGGGTATCTTCTGCCCTGGGTCCGCCATGGTACCATGATAGATATCCACAAAGCAACGGTCCTCATGATGATAATATCGTTCGGGATTCTTAACAGTGCCGTCGGCAGGCAGGGATGCATAATCAAGCTTAAAGGGCAAATCTACCGACAAACCCTTCCCATCCTTCTGACGAAGGACTTTGGCTGTGTAGTTTCGATACTCTACCGGCGGGTTCTTCGGCAAATCATCATGCCGGGAAGCAATTTTCTCCGCCGTTACCACCGCCCGGGCAATGGCAAAAGTCTCCCACACCGAACAGCCCGAAGTGACCGTAGTGGTGAGCAGCAGGCAGCCAATCAAAACACCTCTTACTGATTTTTTCATATTCTTCCCTGCCTTAACGATACGCGCCATAGTTATGCTGGGCAAAATCCACCGATTCTAATGCAGCTTCCCAATCAAATTTCTCCTTGTTTTCTACCATCACATTCACCTCATATTCCTGTTATAAAAACATTTAATCCATTGTTTATCTTACAAAAGATGGATTATTTCTTTCTTAAAGTTACAACAAATTTTACTAAAAAAATCCCCCGATGGGGCAGGAATGTACTGCTCCATCGGGGGATTTCGTTTCTATTTCGTTAGAATTTAAACTGCTGCAGCGAATTCTGCAAGCCCTGGGCCAGATTAGCCAGGGACGTGCTGGCATCCGCAATCTCCGTAGCCGATGCCGACTGCTGTTCCGAGGCAGCCGATACGCTCTCCATCTCGGAAGCTACCATGCCGCCCTTGCGGGAAATGCCATCGGATTTCTCTTTCACCACAACCGTTTCATCCGAAACAGCCTTAATCTCATTGGACATAACCTTGGCCTGTTCTGCCATGCTGAGTGCGGCTTCACGAATGCGAGCGAAGTTTTCCCGCAGCTCTTCAACCGACTGGGTGCCTTCTTTGACTGCCTGGCTGCCTTCCTGCATGGAGCGAACAGCCTCAGCCGTATCGCCCTGAATACCATTAATAAGGCTCGTGATGCGCTGAGCGGCCTCCTGGGATTCCTCGGCGAGCTTTCTTACCTCATCGGCAACGACGGCGAAGCCGCGGCCATGCTCACCGGCACGAGCTGCCTCAATAGCCGCATTAAGTGCCAGGAGGTTGGTCTGCTCGGCAATAGCCGAAATGGCCTCCACAATCTGACCGATTTCCTGAGAGCTCTGCCCCAGTTTATCTACCGTAGCCGCCGAAGAATTAACGATACGAGCTACGCTTTCGATCTGTTCTACCGCTACCTTAACGGATTCATTGCCGCTGGTTGCCGCATCATTGGTAACCGTCGCATGATCCGAAACACGCTGAGCCGTCTGATTCAAACGGCCGATAGCCTCAGCCGTGTTATCGATGGCCGCAATGGTATCGCCCACATCCTGCTGCTGTTCCGCCACGGTGCCAGCTGCATTGGTAACGGATTGTGCGACCTGCTCCGAAGCCTGTGCCGACTGATGCGAACTTGCCGTAAGTTCTTCCGAAGAAGCCGCCAGCTGTTCTGCCGTCGTGCTGACATTACGCATGAGTTTGTTAAGGTTCATACGTACCGACGCCACTTTATCCGCCATCTGGCCGAACTCGTCACCACGCATGATGGTACGCGGATGATCACTGAAATCACCGCCCTCGAGACGATTCAGGGACAGCATCATCTTTTCGAGCGGATTCGTGATTTCCTTCGTGATCCAAAGTGCGCAGGCAATCAGTACAATCAGCGTGACCAGCAGCTGGATGATCGTATTGCGAACAGCCGCAGCTGAGTCAATATCATTCTGCGTATTGAGCTCCTCGGCATGCTTGCTGTTGAGCTCTGACAGTTCACCTAGTTCCTTTCCCAAAGCTGCTGCCAGCGGCGATCCGATTTTCTCATAATGAGCCAACGCCTCTTCGTTCTTGCCTTCCATGCTTAAAGCCACCGCTTCGCCAAGGTTCGTCTTCAAAGCGGCCCAATCTTTCTTGACTTTGTCCATGATTGGTTCTTCGCCAGCAATTTTATGCGGGATTGCATCATAGGCAGCAATACTGTCATCTACCGTTTTGACGCCGGCCTCATATTTGCCCTTGAGATCCTGCAGCCGCTGCGGATTGTTTTTGACCGTCGTTGCAATAACCGCCATGCCTTGGGCATAACGGATCCCATAGCCGGCCTTGCCGACCGCATCGATACCCTTGACCGTGCCTTCATACATCACTTCCATATCCCGCTGTGCCTTCGTGACAGCCGAGTAGCCATTCCAGCCGATAAAGCTCATGCCGATAACGGCCACTACCGCTAAGATCAGCAGCTTGTAAGCCACCTTTAAGTTATTCATCCATCCCATGTTTAAACACTCCTTTTCCTAAAAGGTCATTTGCTTCCCATAGTATACAACCTTTATTTTTCTCTCACATCTTGGGACTATTTTTACAATTCGACAAACTTCACTATTTTCCTGCTATATGATAGAAAAACTCCCAGACTTTACGTCTGGGAGTCATTTGGTATTATTTATTTTTCCTCGAGAAGCTCTACAAGTTCATTATAGTCTTGCTTGAGCTTATCAAATTCTTCTGCCAGCTGCAAACAAGTCAAAACGGCAATTTTGCGTTCATCGAAGCTGCGCACTACCCGTGCCATCTGCTTCATACGCTTATCGAGGTCAGCTGCCAGCTTAAGCATATGCTTTGGGTCATCGGTTTTCAGCGGATACGTATTACCGTAGATTTCCACCAAAACCCGTTCCGCTTGTTTTTTCATTTCTTCTGCCATGATTTCCCTCTTACGCGCGCAGTTCCGCCTGGAACTTGTCCTCAACGGCCTTGAGGATGCTGTTGAAGCCTGCATCGGCCTCCTCATCGGTCAGGGTCTTGTCCTTGGACTGAAACTTGAGGTTGAAGGCCAGGCTCTTCTTGCCTGCGGCCACATGCTCGCCCGTGTAAACGTCAAACAGCGTCACGCCGCAGAAGAACTTGCCGCCATTCTTCTCGATGACCGTCTTGATATCGCCTTCGGCCACCGACTCGTCAACGACGATAGCCAGGTCGCGGGCGATGGCCGGATATTTCGGCAGGGACTCGTAGTGGAAGTTCTTCGCCGTGTATTTCATCAGCGTCTCGACATCCATCTCGAAAAGGTAGACCTTCTGCTTGATGCCAAAGTTGGCAGCGACTGCCGGATGCAGCTCGCCCACCGTAGCGATCACCTCGCGGCCCTTCTTGAAGAGGGCCGTCTTGCCCGGATGCAGGGCGAAATGCTCGCCCGCCTCAACCGTGTAGCCGGAGATCGACAGAGCACGGAAGAGCTCCTCGACGATGCCCTTCATATCGTAGAAGTCCACCATCTCATTTCCCTGGTTCCAGCCAAACGGATGACGACGGCCCGTGATAAGGCCTGTGAGCTTCACGACCTCATCGGGAAGCTCCGTGACCGGCAGTGCCTTCGGGAAGAATACCGGCGCCACGTCGAACAGTCGGATATCGGTATTCTTGCGCGCAAAGTTGCGCACGGTATTTTCCATGATGCTTGTGAGCAGGCTCGTGCGGACCAGCGGTGCATCGTCGTTCAGCGGGTTCATGATGGGGATAGCCTGGCGCAGCGGGCTGTCTGTCGGCACCTGCATCTTGTCGAACATCTCGGTGCTCGTGAAGCTGAAGGACAGCTCCTCGGTCATACCCAGGCTTGCCAGCACATGCTTGATCTTATCGATGAAGTTCTGGCGGTCGCTCTGGCGGCCCTGCATGATGCTGCCCCGCGGCGAAGTCGACAGGATGTTGTCAAAGCCATAGATGCGGGAAACTTCCTCGGAAAGGTCTTCCATATAGGTGCAGTCATTGCGCCAGGACGGAACCGTAGCCGTGTAGACCTCCGCGCCCTTCTCCTCAACGCCAAAGCCCAGACTCTCGAGGATTTCCACCATCTTGGCCCCAGCCAGCTTCGTGCCCAGGCGCTTGTTGATCTGCTCCGCCGTGAAGTCGATAGTGACCGGGGCCTTCGGTGCCGGATAGACATCGACGATGCCCTTCGTAACCGTGCAGGCACCCATTTCCTGCAAGAGCTGGGCAGCACGGTCGAGAGCACGCGGCGTATTCGTCACATCGACACCGCGCTCGAAGCGGCCCGATGCCTCGGAGTGCAGGCCGCAGCTGCGGGAGGTGCGGCGGATGTTCGGGCCATAGAAGGATGCTGCCTCGAGAACGACCGTCGTGGTCTTCTCGGTGACTTCCGTCTCCAGGCCGCCCATGACACCAGCCAGGCCAGCCGGCTTCTCATCGTCAGCAATGACGAGCTCCGTGCCCTTGGCTACCCGCGACGAATCGTCGAGGGTATGGAGATTCTCGCCAGCCTTGGCGACACGAGCCGTCAGGTGATGGCCCTTGATTTCATCATAGTCATACGCATGCATCGGCTGCCCCAGCTCGATCATGACAAAGTTCGTGACATCGACGACGTTGTTGATGGCGCGGATGCCAGCCCCTTCCAGGCGCTGCTGCATCCACTCCGGCGACGGGCCGATCTTGACATTTTTCAGCACGCGGGCCGAGAAACGGTCACAGAGGTCATTGGCCTCGATGTCAATCTTGACCATGTCAGCAGCACTTGCCTCATCGTCCTCGTTGACCTTGATTTCCGGATAGTGGGGCTCGTTGCCCGTAAGCACAGCGGCCTCACGCACAAGGCCCATAACGCTGAAGCAGTCGCCGCGGTTGGCCGTGAGCTCAAACTCCAGCACCACATCGTCAAGGCCCAACACATCTTTAGCCGGAACCCCTACCGGCGTATCAGCAGGCAGGATATAGATACCGTTCTTCTGCTCCTCGGGCAGCTTATCAAGATCCATGTGGAGCTCGTCCGCCGAGCAGAGCATGCCGTTTGACGGCAGGCCGCGCAGTTTGCCCTTCTTGATGTGCAGACCGTTGGGCAGATGGGCGCCAATCATAGCTACCGGCACAACCTGGCCCTCTTTGACATTCTGGGCACCCGTGATGATCTGGATGAGATCTTTTTCGCCCACATTCATCTGACAGATCTGCAGATGATCCGAATCCGGATGAGCCTCAAGCTTTTCAATGCGGCCCGTGACCACCTTGTCAAGACCTTCGTCCGCACGGATAACGTTTTCGACCGGCACGCCGGACATGGTATATTTATCGGCAAGCTCTTCTGCCGTCTCGTTAAATTTAATGTAATCGTTCAGCCATTTAATGGAAACCTGCATCGTATAACCTCCTCAATCTCAGAACTGGCTCAGAAAACGCGTGTCGTTATCGTAGAACAAGCGCAGGTCATCGACACCGTAGGATAGCATGGCAATACGCTCGACGCCCATGCCGAAGGCAAAACCGCTGACCTTCTTCGGATCGTAGCCGCTCATCTCGAGGACATGGGGATGAACCATGCCAGCACCGAGGATCTCGAGCCAGCCCGTGCCCTTGCAGACCTTGCAGCCTTCGCCATGGCACATGACACAGGAAATATCGACCTCAGCCGACGGCTCCGTGAACGGGAAGAAACTCGGACGGAAACGAACGCCGACGTTCTCATTGAAAATCTGATGCAGGAAGAGTTCCAGCGTGCCTTTAAGGTCTGCCAGGCTAATGCCCTCATCAATGACCAGGCCTTCGACCTGGGTGAACATCGGGGAATGGGTAGCATCGTACTCATCGCGGCGGTAGACGCGGCCCGGTGCAATCATGCGAATCGGTTTATTCGGTTCATTACTCTGCATCGTGCGAGCCTGAACTGGCGAGGTCTGCGAACGCATGAGAATCTCCTCCGTAATATAGAAGGAATCCTGCATATCGCGGGCCGGATGATCCTTCGGCAGATTCAGTGCCTCAAAGTTAAAGTAGTCGCGCTCAATCTCTGGGCCTTCCTCAACGCTGAAACCCATGTGCACGAAAATGTCCTTGATGCGCTCAAGAGTCAGCGTCAGCGGATGCAGATGGCCCATCGGCACATTGCGGCCCGGCAACGTAATATCGATTTTCTCGCTGGCAAGGCGTGCCTCAAGCTCTTTGGCCTTGAGGACATTGTTCTGCTCACCGATAAGGCTTTCAATCTCGCCCTTAGCGGCGTTGACAATAGCGCCGACCTTCGGACGATCCTCCGGGCTAAGGCTGCCCATGCCGCGCAGGATCGCGGTGAACTCGCCCTTCTTGCCCAGATATTTGACGCGGATATCGTTTAAGGCAGCCACATCAGCGGCGCCCTTGACGGCTGCGGCAGCTTCGGCCTTCAGCTGTGCAATCTTCTCTTCCATCGAATAACCTCCTAATATCAAAAAAGCCCTCGCCCCTTGCGCAATAGCGCACGAGGGGCGAAGGCATAAATTCGCGGTACCACCCTGATTTTTCACTCAAATGACTTTAACGCAGTCCTACGTCCGGCATTTCCTCCGAAAGACTCCAAAGCGAACGTTCACCCCGCCGCACCGTCCCCTTTCCACCAACCGGGGACTCTCTAAAGATGTTCTGCGAGCCTACTCTTCTTTTTCATCGTCACGATACGTTAAAGTGTAACATAGATAGCCGTATTTTGCAAATCGCCATCATGAAGCATGTCAAAAACATCAATCTTTCCAATAATACTTGAAAGTACTTTGCGGGTATTCCTTAGGATGAACCCAGCCGACCGTTCCATCTGCCTTTCTAAGGCACATCCAAAAATCAATACCTAGAGAACGATCTGTTGCCTCACCAATATAACTTCCCCAAACTGCATATGAATTCGCAGTATTGACCCCTCTGATATTATAGCCTTCCAGCCACCAAAGGAGTTGCCCATTCCAGTATCCGAGATACGTTCCCTCGCCTGTGTACTGCAACAAATAGATAATTGTCCCCGGATAAAGCGTTATTTTTTCAGATGATGCCGATTGATATTTATACGCCTGCACAGTTTTTTCCACTCGAACGGCATGCCGATTGGGGTGGGTATACACTACACAAGAGATGCGATTCACAATTTCTCCTGAAGAAATATTCCCCGTTACGTTATCACTATTAGGAGCCGCATAAAGCGTTAACGGATTCTCGATTTTTATTCTCACATTAACTTCAGCTTCAGCAGGCATTCTATCCCAAACCGTATAATCAGCCGGAGCCCCATCAGCCAGTGCATAAGACGCTGTTGAAAACATCAAAGCCATAATCAATATGGAAAGTTTTATAAACAATTTAATCATATCATCACTCACCCCAAGTATTTTCCCTTCACTTATCATCATTTCACTTCCCAGTCCATAAAGGAGACGGATTGTCAAGCTAAGTGCAACACTTTCTCAAAATGGACCTCATATGGTGTTTTGTAGTTAAGACATTTCCTAGGGCGTAAGTTCATCATAGCTACTTTTCTCTGTATGCAATCATCAGAGATTTCTGTTATGTCTTTGCCCTTGGGAAAATATTCTCTAAGCAGGCCGTTAGTATTCTCGTTGGAGCCCCTTTGCCAAGGTTGATGAGGCTGCGGAAACACGGTAGATGGTCGTGGTGCTTACGACGCATTGGCCATATTCAGCTCGCAACCGTCCAGCAATTTCCTCTGGAGACCACTGGCATTCGAGCAGCCTGTGCTTCACATGATCCAACAGACTGGTGCATTCCAGCCTGTTATGGAATAGCCCTTGGCTCGAAGAAATAGTAGCTTTTCTCTCTCATATAGTGTAAGATGTTTGTAATGACGCATAGTTTCTCCTGGAAATGGGTTGTAGCAAACACCATTATACCAGAGGTCTATGCGTTATTTTATTTTACGCTATGTGCTGTTGCACTTAGATTGTAAATCCGTCGCTTATGGATTAGCGACACCGAAGGAAAGCACAACTGGATGCAGATTTTTGACGAAATCAAGGCCCGCGGTGTCGAAGGCGTGGCTTTTATCAGCATGGACGGCGTTTCTGGTCTGGAAGAAGGGGCAAAGGCCATCTTCCCGCAGGTCGTAGTACAACGCTGCATTGTGCACCTTATTCGCAATTCCATCAAGTATATCCCGTCCAAGGATTACAAAGGATTTACAGCCCAGCTTAAGAAAATTTATGGTGCCGTTAATCTCAAAACGGCCATTGCTGAATTTGACCGGTTCAAGGAAGCTTGGAAACAATATCCTGGAGCTGTGGGCGTATGGGAAAGGAACTGGATGCATGTAGAGCAGCTTTTCCGTTACGGCAGTGCCGTACGCCGCGTAATGTATACCACCAACGCCATTGAGAGCGTTAATTCCAGCTTCCGCAAAGTAACCCGAAAAGGTGCATTCCCCCATGAAAACGCCGTTCGCAAGATTCTTTATCTGCGTATTCTGGAGCTATACAAAAAATGGCAGGGGCATCCCATTATGCGGTGGTCTATGGTACGAAACCAGCTTGCAGTAGATGAGAAGATTCAGGCACGGATGTTAAAATACGAGCAATATTAAGCTTTTTCCCTATAGAAAAGGCGGCCCTTTCGGACCGCTTTTCTTATGGCAAAAAAACTTACACACTTCTCTTGACAAACTCCGGTTTCAGGGTTGACGCTTGGCTATCGGGGGACGGGCAGCTCACCCCCCTCAGGTGCCAGCCCACCTTCCGTCACTGATAGCTGTCAGGACATTATCGGAGGACGGAGGCTGGCTGGCTTAAAGTTTATTATTCAGCATTTCCCAAGTGACCTAATGTTGAAGCCTCAATCTTACTCATACTGCGTTGACGCTCCGCACTTGTCGCAGAACTTTGTTGCCTCTGGAAGCTTATGCCCACAATTTCGACAATATTTATATCCAGCCTCCACTCCCTTAGCTTTGGGATTGAACATTTCATCTTTATCCGTAAGATTAGACGACTTGCCCACCCCCTGGCTGGATTTCGATACCACAGGGCTATTTTCTTTCTTCAATCTCTGATAGTCAATTTTATAACGCTCAGATAGCGTATCCAGTTCACTGTCCCACATCTCAGAGTCTGGATATGACCACTCTGTATCTCGGAATATTCCATCATGATTCCAAAGTCCATTCGCATGAAGCAATTCATGATAAATTACATACTTGATAGCCTCTCTACTAACATCTGGTGAAGACAGCAATTTATTGATTCGAATCTTAAATTTATTATCACCAAGGTTATAACATTTACCAAGCCATGATTTTACTACCCGTTCACTCCAAGTAATGCTCTGCAAATTTGCCGTCCTTAACTTTGGATATGCCTTATATACTTCGTCTGCTAATTCATTTATATCATAATAGTCAGGTATGCAATTAAATTCCTTGCGCTCATCCTCTTCAATCAAAGCTGCTTGACGGTAAGCGGAAAGAACATTTTCAATCGCTCGTTTGTACGCCCCTATTGTAGGATATAACTTCTGCATTTGATGGGACATATTATAAAATTCACGAATCAACAAAAGTGCTTCTTTGGTTAATCTTTCTATATTGTTTTTGTCAATATCCACTAGGCTATCTGCTACAGAATGTGGGTCTGATTCATCTATATAGGCCAGCTCGAAATAAGGTGGCATTTCTTTATATTCTTTGATATGTGCAATTATATTCTTCATATCTGCGTCAGACGGGATAGAACCTTCAATAAAATAATTCTGTTGTATCTGCGCACTTGAAATACGGCCAGCAATAATCGTATGAAGGAATTTCTGCATATCATGGTATCCTTCCAGCTGATCGTTCATTACGAGAATTGCATTATGGTTATTTAATCCATACCATCCAACTGGCCAATGCGGAATTTCATTCGTAACCTCCCAATTTGTTTTCAAATTCTCATCAACAATCTTATGCATTTCTTTTATGACTTCTTCAGGAATTTCTTCAATGCCATCTTTTTCCTCTTGCTCTTCCTCCTCATTCTCCTCTCCCTCATCTTTTTCAGAATCAGATTCCTCTATTATAGGATCCTGATCAGCTAATCTTTCCTCTATACTCTCATCCTCAATATTAAAAATATCCAATCCTTCGGGCTTAAACCAGAAATGCAACAACTCCCAATTATCATGAAAGTCTACAATATACGCATCTTTAGTTCCACCTGCATACGTGCCCCGTAACCCTCGCCCTACCATTTGCATAAATAATGTATCACTATTAGTTTCACGTGTCATAAAGACAGTCTGTATGTCAGGAACATCGCTACCTTCAGTCATAATCTGTACATTAATCAATACGCTATATTTATTTCTCCGGAAATCCTCTATAACTTCACGACTATCTGGGCGGTTAGATATTGCATAGTTACATGACACTCCAGCTTTCTGAAACTCTTCGCATAATTTTTGAGCATGTTCTTGATTAATGGCAAATATCAGCGTCTTTCCGTAGAGTTTCTTATTTTTAAGGTAATGATTAACAATACACATATTTCTCGCTTTAGATTGTGCAATTTTCTCAAGTATGCCTTCTCCCAATTCTCCAAATTTCTCAAAAAACTCAATACTCTTTGCGTCTAATGAATATGCACTATCACCATGGATATCTGTATCCACACGTTCATAATGTGGTACAGCAAGATATCCATACTGTATTAGTTGCTGCAGTGTAACTTCATAAATAAATCCCTTGCCTCTTTTTTCAACATTCTTTTCAACGTTAAACATCTTGAGTAATTGCTGATTATCCTGTAAACGTTTTGGAGTTGCAGTTAGCCCCAATAACACCATGGCAGGATTTACACGTCTAATAACCTCCAATACCTTTTGGTATGAATTCATTGGTGCATGATGTGCTTCATCAATAACAACTACAACTTTACGTGCACCTTGAGCCCCAAGCATTCGTTTTATAAATCGGCAACCTTTCTTTGAGGCAGCTGACAGTATCGAGCAAACATTAATATCAAACCCACATGCTTGCGACATACTGGCATGCTGACCTGAAACAGGCAGTATTTTAATCTTGCTAATGCCACGCTCAGAGAGAATCGGTGCCACTCTGCAAAATTCTTGTACCGCCTGTTCAACAAGACCTTGTCTATGTACAAACCATACTATACGATATCCCGCAGGAATTGCAGTTTCCATAAGCCAGGTAATTGTGGTAAAAGTTTTTCCACTTCCTGTTGGCATTATCAACAGTCCACTTTGAGAAGATTTCTGTGTCCCAGACATATCGTAATATTCATTTAATGCGTCCACTGCATTTTGTTGGTGCGGCATCATCAATTTGCGTCCATCAGTACGAGATTTTGTCGTATTTATAGTAATTGCCCATTTACCCGCGTAACTCATCACATATTCCCCCTATACTGCTTCAACTGTTAGTCCATTGATTTCACAATAATGGTGCAGGAATTTCCTAGCCTTTTCTTTCTCTGCCACATCCTTTTTAATATCAATGGCTTTTTTCAAAAACTCTATCGCCATATCATCATCCAAATTTCTATACAATCCACTTCCCCATAAATTATCTGGATTGGTGCTAGTGCTTGCAATATCCCAATACTTAAATCGTTTTGCTTCCTCGAATGTAAAAGAAAGGAGATAATCATCCTTTTCCACGGCATAAATACGGTCGTTATCATTTTCGGCTGGTTCTATCCTTCCTATGATAAACAAGCCTACAACGACACGTTCCTTATCAACATCCGTATAATCATCATTCGGGAGTTGAGTCGTCAATATACGACGGATTGTCAAGCTAAGTGCAACACTTTCTCAAAATGGACCTCATATGGTGTTTTGTAATTAAGACATTTCCTAGGGCGTAAGTTCATCATAGCTACTTTTCTCTGTATGTAGTCATCAGAGATTTCTGTTATGTCTTTGCCCTTAGGGAAATATTCTCTAAGCAGGCCGTTGGTATTCTCGTTGGAACCTCTCTGCCACGGCTGGTGCGGCTGCGGGAAATAGAATGGCAGGCCATCTAGGTATTCTGTTACATCAGCATGACGGGCGAATTCCTTGCCCCTGTCGGGCGTTACAGACAGAGCCTTAGCACCAATAAGCAGGTCTATCATTGTCCTGCTGACAGCCTGAGCGTTTTTCTTGTCAGCCTTGCCACACATAAGATAGCGGCTCTTTCGGTCGACAAGGGTTACAAGGCAGGCTTTTCCTTGCTGGCCAACAACAGTATCAGCTTCCCAATGACCTATTTCTGAACGGTTTTCGGCTCCTACCGGGCGTTCTGTAATATCGTGGCTGATCTGGATTTTGCCACGCTTCTCATCAGCGGAGCGCTTCCTCCTGCGCTTGCCACGGTGCCTCAATTTCTTTATGACGCTTGCCGTGGAGGCTTTGGGGGCGTTCAGCCATCCACTGTATATTGCACGGTAGATGGTCGTGGTGCTTATTACGCACTTGCCATATTCGGCTCTCAGCCGTCCGGCGATTTCTTCTGGAGACCACTGACATTCGAGCAGCCTGTGCTTCACATGCTCCAAGAGACTGGTGTATTCCAGCCTGTTATGGAATAGCCCTTGGCTCGAAGAAATAGTAGCTTTTCTCTCTCATATAGTGTAAGATGTTTGTAATGACGCATAGTTTCTCCTGGAAATGGGTTGTAGCAAACACCATTATACCAGAGGTCTATGCGTTATTTTATTTTACGCTATGTGCTGTTGCACATAGATTGTAAATCCATCCGCTAAGGCAGCAGTCTTAACAAAGTTATCAGTTCTAACCTTCTGTTTCTTCCAGCAACTGCACTAATACCTTATAATCAAGATACTGGATTCCCTCTACCCCTTGGTGAATCTTATCCGCCAAGTCGCTGCTGTAATAGATACTCATAGCTTTTTCCAATGGGATTGCTTTCTCTTCCGCAATTCGGGCAATGATGCGTTCTTCTAGCTTTTCCTGATATACTTGTTCCAAGATTTTATCGTCCATGGCTCACACCTCAAAGTAAGAATCATACACCAATATCTGGTCAATAGCTTTTTGAGTGATAAATGCTATCTGATCATAATTAGGATATGCTTTGATTTCTTTCAACGCCCTATCCTTTTCCCAAATGCCGGTACGATACAAATCCACTACCCGAAAAACTTTATCATTGGCCACTTTACCAGAAATAATATCATACTCTTTATAATCAAGCGCACCATCACGAGAGCGGCATACAAAATCAATCCATTCCACCATATCGTCAGGGAATGTCTTATACTTCAAACCGCCAATATCATCTGCCATCTGGTAACAATTCACGATAGCATCTTTTCCCTTCTGTAAAGCAGATTTTCTTCGTGCCCAACGCATGGCTTGTTCTTTTACCGTGGTGACATAAAATCCTTGCCCGAAGTCAAGCGGACGATAGGAATGCTGAACATCAGGCTGCCGAATAATCTCTGTGGAACCATGATATACGATCATACCTTCACCCCTCTTATCCGTAAATATTCCCTAATATCATCGACCAGATAACCGCTCCCTTGTGTATGGAGGATATCGTAATTGGGAACAAGATACTCGTCGATGCAACCTGTTGCCTGAAGTTTTTGGTAAACCTGCTTAGGGGACAAATTCCACATATTCGCACAGGCATGAATCATATAAACAACAAATTCCATTGTAGTCTTGTTCATTTCCATTCCTCCTGCCGTACTAAACCAACCATAATTTGCTGATAATAATTATACTATTTTTTCCTCTATTTAGAAAGATTTTATCCCTCGTCAAGAAGTTTTCTGTCCCCACCAAAAGAGCCAGCAATCAGAGCTGTCTAGTTGACTACTCTGATTGCCGGCTCTCTTTATCCTCTACCGATTGCTTCCCATATTTATTTTGTTACCTAATACCGTACCTGCTCCCGAAACGATTTCCAGTCGATAAACGATTCGGCGTCGGGGTGTTTGGCAAAGTACTGCTGATGCTCTTCGGCGGCTTCGCGGAAGGTTTTCAGCGAGGTGGCTTTGGCGTAGCATTTGCGCACGGCTTTGCTGTTGGGGTCGTTGATGGTGAGTCCAGCTGCTGTTGCCGCCGGAGCTTTGCCGCGATTGGCCAAAAAGTGCATGTAAAATTGCAGATGTGGCTCGTCTTCGGCATCGGTATACCAGACACCAGCCCGGAAAGCCTTGCCCACCGCCTTGCCTTGACCGTCGGGACGGTATGGCGTCACGACGGTGAACAGGATATCCATAAGCATGGAGAGATCCACTTTTTTCGGATTGTACTCGACTTCGATGCCATGCACCTCATCGTCGTTACCCTCTCCCGTTAGGTAGCCTGTCCGCGTGGATAGGACGCCGGGCAAGCCAGTGAATACGGCCTGCAATTCGTGGAAATCGCCCCCCGAAAAGTAAATCTTTTTCGTATACATGCCTAACGGCCGCCTCCCTTCTCTTCCCGCGGATGGAACAAATCGTCCTGCCTTGCGGCCGCCCGCTGCACATCAAACATGCGGATGAACTCGGCCACCGCCTGGGTCGGGGAAATCGTGCCCCCCAACACGGCATCCTTGATCTCCGGCATTCTCCCCTTGATGACCGGGTCTTCGAGGAACAGGTTATGCAAATGCTCGTCAATCATGCTGTGCATCCAATCCAGCAGCTGACCATCGCGGCGTTTCTGGAATACGCCGCTTTTCTTGGTCAGTTGTTCAAAGGCCTGCATGACTTCCCATAGTTCCTTGAGTCCTGTCTTTTCGATGGCCGATGCCAGATAGGCATGGGTAGGCCAGCCTGGTGTAGCCGGACGGATGTATTCAATCATGCGCTCGAATTCGCCCCTGGCCACCTTAGCCTTTACGAGGTTATCCCCGTCGGCCTTGTTGATGACAATGGCATCAGCCAGTTCCATGATGCCCTTTTTGATGCCCTGCAGCTCATCCCCCGCTCCGGTCAATACGACAAGCATAAAGAAATCCACCATGGACCGCACCGTCGTTTCTGACTGGCCGACGCCTACGGTCTCGATGAGGATGATATCATACCCGGCAGCTTCACACATCAGCATGGTCTCCCGGCTCTTGCGGGCCACTCCCCCAAGTGTCCCGCCGGCCGGTGACGGACGGATAAAGGCCTCGGGCCGTCTTGACAGCGTTCCCATCCGCGTCTTGTCCCCAAGGATAGAGCCCTTGGTGACCGAACTCGTCGGATCGACAGTCAAGATGGCCACGCGATGCCCCTCATCGCAAAGCATATTGCCCAGAGCCTCAATCATGGTGCTTTTGCCGGCACCCGGAACGCCTGTGATGCCGATGCGCAGAGCCTTGCCCGTGCGCGGCAGGAGCCGCTGGAGCACCCGCTGGGCCTTCTTGAAATGGCGCGGGCTGTTGCTCTCAATGAGCGTGATGGCCCGGGACAGGGTCATGCGGTCACCGCGCGCCACGCCCTCGACGTACTCGTCCTCCGTCAGCACCAGGCGCCGTTTCGGGCGCAGCTTGCCGCTTTGGATGGCCGGATTGATATTGCCGACGGTCGTGTCCTTGATGCCTTCGATGCCGCCCATGACCGAGCAGGCAAATTTCTCATCCTTTTCTTCTGGCACCCAGCTCGGCTTGCTGACCGAATATTTCTGTGCCATGCTTATTACCTCCCTATTCTTCCGCCAGTTCCTCCTTCGCCCGGTCGATGAGCAGCGTCAGCAGCTTGCAGCCGGCCTCAGGGATATTGGTACCTGGGGCAAAGATGGCCACGGCACCGTGCTCATAGAGGAAATCGTAATCCTGCACCGGAATGACGCCGCCGATGGCCACCATAATGTCCTCACGGCCCAGTTTCTTGAGTTCATCGACTAGCTGCGGCAAGAGCGTGTTATGACCAGCAGCCAGGGAACTGAACCCAACCATATGCACATCGTTGTCGACGGCATCCTGGGCGGTTTCCTCCGGCGTCTGGAACAGCGGCCCTACATCGACATCCCAGCCCATATCGGCAAAGCTTGACGCAATGACTTTCTGGCCGCGGTCGTGGCCATCCTGGCCCATCTTGGCGACAAAGATACGCGGCCGGCGGCCCGTGAGTTCCTCGAATTCATCAGCCATATGGCGGGCTTTTTCGAGCGCGCTCTTGTTCGTGAATTCCGACGAATAAACCCCCGAAATCGTGTGGATGACGGCCTGATAGCGGCCCGAAACCTTCTCGACGGCATCGGAAATCTCACCGAGGGTACAGCGCACCCGGGCAGCTTCCACGGCGCATTCCAGCAGGTTGCCGTTGTCGCGGCTGTCGGCGGCCTTCGTGATGGCCTCCAGCGCGCGGCGCACATCGTCGTCGTTGCGCTCGCTGCGGCATTTCTCCAGGCGCTCAATCTGGGCCTGGCGCACCGCCGTGTTGTCGATGGCAAGGATTTCCAGCGGGTCTTCCTTGTCAAGGCGGTATTTGTTGAGGCCCACGATAGTCTCATTGCCCGAATCGATTTTGGCCTGACGGCGGGCCGCCGCCTCCTCGATGCGCATCTTCGGCAGCCCCGTGCTGATGGCCTTGGCCATGCCGCCCAGGGACTCGACCTCCTGGATATGGGCCCAGGCCCGGCGGATGATCTCGTTGGTCAATGCCTCAACATAATACGAGCCGCCCCAAGGGTCGATGATCTTGCAGACCCGCGTCTCATCCTGGATGTAGAGCTGGGTGTTGCGGGCGATACGAGCCGAGAAGTCCGTCGGCAGGGCGATGGCTTCATCCAGCGCATTGGTATGGAGGGACTGGGTGTGCCCAAGGGCTGCGCCCATAGCCTCCATGCAGGTGCGGGAAATGTTGTTGAAGGGGTCCTGGGCCGTAAGGGACCAACCCGAGGTCTGGCAATGGGTGCGCAGGGCCATGGATTTTGGATTCTCGGCGCCAAAGGATTTGACGATCTTGGCCCAGAGCACGCGGGCTGCCCGCATCTTGGCCACTTCCATGAAGTAGTTCTTGCCGATAGCCCAGAAGAAGGACAGACGCTTAGCAAAGGCATCAACAGCCAGCCCGGCATTGATACCCGTGCGCAGGTATTCTAGCCCATCTGCCAGGGTGTATCCCAGCTCAATATCCGCCGTAGCACCGGCCTCCTGCATATGGTAGCCCGAAATCGAGATGCTGTTGAACTTCGGCATGTTCTTGGTCGTATATTCAAAGATATCACCAATGATGCGCATGGACATGTCAGGCGGATAGATATAGGTGTTGCGCACCATGAATTCCTTGAGGATATCGTTCTGGATGGTGCCCGCCATAATTGACTTGTCAACGCCCTGCTCGATTCCCGACTGGATATAAAACGCGAGGATTGGCAGCACCGCACCGTTCATCGTCATCGATACCGACATCTGGTCGAGCGGAATGCCCGAAAACAGGATGTTCATATCGAGCATCGAGCAGACCGAAACGCCGGCTTTGCCAACATCGCCGAGCACGCGCGGATTATCGGCATCGTAGCCGCGATGGGTCGGCAGGTCAAAGGCAATGGACAGGCCCTTCTGACCAGCGGCCAGGTTGCGGCGGTAGAACGCATTGGACTCCTCCGCCGTCGAAAAGCCGGCATACTGGCGGACGGTCCAGGGACGGAATACATACATCGTCGAATAGGGTCCCCGCAGACACGGCGGGATGCCGCTGGCAAAATCGAGATGATTCATGTGGTCGTATTCGTCATGGTTATAGAAGGGTTTTACCGGAATGTGCTCCATCGTACGCGCGGTCATTTCGTCATAGCTGGCGCTGACCTGCTCTTCAAAGAGTTTCTGCCACTCTTCTTTCGTATGCTGCGGTGCCTCCCGCAGGTCCATGCTCGTAAAATCAGGATTCTTAAACGCTGCCATTATGCCATCATTCCTTTCTTCTGCTGCAGGAACTGCAGGATTTTGTAACAATTAGCCCGTACCGAAATGTAATCATCGATGCCCGCCGCGTTATAGGTCTCGAGCAATTCTTTCGGTGCGGCACCGGCCAGATAGACCGTTGCCGCTGGCAGCGCCTTATGAAGTTTGGGAGCTAAATCGGGAACGATTTCCGGATACGTCGCATCGGTGGAGCAGATAACCACGGCATCAGCCCCGGACTCAGCCGCAGCGGCGGCCGCCTCATCCGTGGTCTTAAAGCCATCGTTGCGCAGTACCTCGAAGGCACCCACCTGCAAAAAGCCCGTGGTAAAATCTGCCCTGGCCTTATGCTGAGGAATTGGGCCCATGTTAGCCAGGAAGATGCGCACGTTGTCGCCTTTGTCCGCCGCATATTCTTCCGTGCGGTGACGCAGGGCCTCAAAGCGTTCACTCCAGCGATGGGGTGCGATTTTCTCGACACTTGGCACGTCACCAGCCTTAGAAAGTGTGCCCCAGAGCTCGGGCAGAGTTGCGCCTGCCTCAGCAGCTGCGATGGCCGCCGGCACCCGGTCCGTTTCGGCTGCCGACATTGCCGCCAGTTTCTCCTCATGGTACTTGCCGTCGATATCGGCCAGATAGGCTTCAATGGCCTGGGTACGCTGTTTCTTATTCTCGGCCCAATCCTCCGTGCGCGGGTCGAGAAGTTTTTCCGTCATATTCGGATACATGTTGTTGCCGACGATGCGATCGCGCCGGAGTTCCGCATTCTTGAACCGCTCCGCCAGCACTTCGCCAATGGCTTGCTGAGGTGTCCCCGCCTTCAGCGCCTCCACGATGCCGCCGGCGCCTTCCACTTCCTGGAAGGCCACCCAGATTTTTTCTTTGACCTGTTTCGTCAGCGTTTCTACTGCCCAGGAACCACCGGCCGGATCAATGGGCTGCAAGAGGCCGAACTCTTCCTGCAGGATAATCTGCACGTTGCGGGCAATGCGGCGCGAGAACACGTCGCCCTTGCGAATCGGTTCGTCAAAGGGGGCATTTTCAAAGGAGTCGATACCACCGACAACCCCCGAAAAGATTTCCGTGGTATTGCGCAGCATGTTGACATAAGGGTCATAGACCGTCTTGAAAAAAAGTGCTGGTCTGGCATGGACATGCATGCGCTGGGACTCGGTATTGCCGCCAAAAGCCGCGATGATCTGTGCCCAGATGGGCCGCATAGCGCGGAGCTTGGCAATCTGCAGGAAGAAATTGGCCCCCATGGAAAAGCCGAACAAGATTTGGCTGGCTGCCTCATCAATGGAAAGCCCCCGTTTCTGCAGTTTCCGCAGGTAGGTTACCGCCGTGTCAATCGTATAGGAGGCTTCCTGGATGTCACTGGCACCGCCGCGGCTGTAGACGTCACTGCGAACCATGATGGTGCGCAGGCCCGGTGCATTGGCGATAGCCCATTTGGCGCACTCCGCCATTTCGTCATAGCGGTCGCTAAGGGCTGCCGCCAGGGTTCCCCGCTCGGCCAGCTCGCCAATGGGGTCAGCACCGATAAAGCCGCGGACCGCCTGCATGTCTTTCCCCGATGCCCGGCGCACCGCCGCCACCATGGAAAGCATTGGCAGGGCCGTCTGCCCCGCATAGATGTACAGCGGATGCTCGTCAAGCTTTAAGCCATCCAGCAATACATGGAGGTCATCCAGCGTCGTTACGCTGCAGCCCTCGTCCCCGGGCTTTTCCGCCTCACGGGCATCCTGACCGGTAAGCGTTGACTGGTCAAGTTTGATATGGTAAATCGTCGAGCCTTTTTCCAGCTCGTATTTTAGCAGCTCATTGTTCTCGGCAGGCATCGTCTCATCGCAGGCCTGGGCAATGCCCCAGGGCGACTTGATGTAGCCATTGGGCCGGGACCCACGCAGGAAATCATCCATGCCGGGGAAGGACGTGCGTGGAAGGATTTCCTCGGTGGTATTGCGGAAGTACATGGGATCAAAGGTGATGCCCTCGTAGGTCTTCGTGAACATCTTCTTTTCAAAGGGTGCTCCCTTCAGGAGCGTAATACAGTTCTCCTTCCATTCTTCATACGTCGGCGGCGTAAACTCGTCGAGCGGTACATCGGGGAACTCGGTCTGCTGCTCAGCCTTCTTCAAGATGGCCTGCAGGTCGAGTTCCGACTCTGTCTGTGTCTTTGTTTCATTACTCATATACATTTCCCCCTTTAAAGGTAGAATAATATATGCTCCATTTCATCCGCCCAGGCAAAAAAAGAAGGGTCTCGATCCTTCCACAAATCGAGACCCTTGCTGCAACAAAGGCAGCCAATACATAGAACTGAATGAAATGTATGAGCAATTTCTTCCCCACAGAAGATTCCATGAGGAAAAACCTTTCGCCTAAAGTCAAGAACAGCGAGAATACATACCACAATGAGCCCATTCCCTGCGGCATGCGGAAATGGGCTCATCTTGAAAAACATTCAGTCCTAACGGTCAGGTAAAAGCCTGACTCTTTCTAAACTAAATCGTTCAAGATCCCCATCCCCATCGCTCGCAGGTCAAACGGTGATCGTCAATCAGGCAGTTCTCCTGGCTCCAGTTCATCGCTTCTCCGCGCCTTCCCAAAGAGGCTTTTTCCCTCTCCAGTGACATATCTGCGGAGTCACTCGCTGTTACAGTGGCGGGACCGCGCCGGACTTTACCGGCTTCCCTATTAAGTCTTTCGACACCTGATCCAATCGCGATATTCTTTTTTAACTGACACTTATTTTACTATTGTTTTCGCTTATTGTCAAATAATTTTCCAATTTTTCTCGCAATGCACGACGATTTACCTTGCCACGGTCATTTAAAGGCATTTGGGACAGAAAACAAAGGACACTGGGAACCTCCACCGGCTTTAGCGATTTTCGGATTGCCCGCCGCAGGGCAGACTCCTCAGCACCTTCATCGCGGACGATAAAGGCCGCCAACGTACTGCCACGCAGCTTATCGGCACAAGGCAACACCACCGCTTCGCGGATGCCAACCACCGCCTGCAATTCGTTCTCTACCCGCAGTATGCTGATTTTGACGCCACCCTTATTCACCCAGGCATCCCGGCGGCCTTCAAAAATCAATTCTCCCTTTTCATTTAGATAGCCCGTATCCTTTACCGTAAAGGGAATCTTTGCACCACTCACATGATAGGGTGTATCCACATAGATAAGGCCATCGTGCACCGTAACCCCAATTCCCGGGAAGGGCCGCCCCAAATTGCGGCTGTCGCGCCCGGGATCCGCGCAAATCGCATAGGAGATGTAGTTTAGCTCACTTGCCCCATAGTAGAGAAGGAGCTGCGCCTGGGGCAAAAGCCGTTGTAAATCGCAGATATTGCGCGCACTCAAAAGCTGGGAACCTGTAAACAGGGACTGCACATCGGGCAATGGTTCCTTTAGCGCCGCCGCCAGCAGCTGCAATTTGGTGGGAATCAGGTAAATTACATCCACCGCCCACCCGCGTATAAGCTTCCCCCAGCGGCGGCAGTGCATCGTCTCGCTCGTAATGATGCTGCCTCCTTCATAGAGAACCGCCAGCAGGGAATTGAGATTGCCCGTAAAGCTAAGGCTCCCCTGCAAAAAGAGCCGCGAATCATGACCGACATGAAAAATCGAATTCTGTACGGGAAAGAACCCCGCCCAACTCTCGTAGGTACGATACATTACCTTGGGCGCCCCCGTCGTACCAGAGCTCAGTACCCCAAGAATATCCGGCGCCTCATGTCTCACCCTTTCACACGCGTTTTCTTCCCATGACAGGTCAAATTTTGACTGGTCAAAAGCTGACTTGTCAGATTTGACCGAAAGGGTCAAAAGCCCCTGCAAGCGGTTTTCCCGCAGGATTTCCTGCACTTCCCCAGGGGACAAACCATGATGCAACAGGATAGGCCGCATCTTTACTGCCTGCAAGGCCAAAAAGCCCGCCAACTGACCGGCAAAGGTATCCGCCAGCAGCAAAACATCGGCCCCAGCCAACCCCTGCGGCAGGCGTTCTGCGAGTTGACCGGTCAGCTGCCGAACCAACCGCAAAAACCGTTGATAGCTCCATTCCTCTCCATCCACAACGAGAAACAATTTCTCCGGCTGGCGTGATGCCCCATGTTGTAATAACGTATAATAATTCATTCTACCAACTCCAATGCAATTGCCTCACCCATGCCACCCGCACCGGCAATCGACAGGATGCCGCGGCCACCGCCAGCAGAGCGCAAAGATTCCACCAGATGCGCGAGCAGTATTGCCCCCGACGCGCCGTACGGATGACCATAGGCCAGCGCTCCGCCAAAGCGGTTGTAATTTGCCACGCAGTCCGGATGCACACGCTCAAACAACACATCAATGACCGCAAAGGCCTCGTTAAACTCAATAGCCTGCAAATCCTCGTAGCGCCAGCCAAGCCGCGCAAGCAATACATCGGCCGTGCGCATGGCCCCGCGCGGACTCTGGGTAGGATCGCCGCCAACCGCTGCCTTCCCGACGATACGCGCGAGCGGCCGCCGTTCCTGACGCCGCACATAATCCCCTGATGCCAGCACCGCAAAGGCCGCTCCGTCATTGATGCAGCAGGCCGTCCCCGCCGTAAGTGTCGTGCCTTTCCCCAAAAGCAGCGGCAAACGGCTGAGCAACCGCCAGCTCATACGCGGACGGATGCCGTCGTCACACGACCAGCCTTGAACCGGCACAATCCTATCCTGCAGGACGCCAGTCTTTGCAGCTGCTGCCGCGCGCGCGTGCGACCGCATTGCCCATGCTTCAAGTTCTGCGCGCGTAATACCTTCCTCAGCCGCCACCCGCTCTGCCCCGCGCAGCATCGTATCGGGCGCCATATCACCGGGTGCAAACTGCGCCGTATAGTATTCCCCATTACCATCCGGCACGAGTTTATAGCGCTCATCGGCGGGTGCATACGTCCGCAGTGGCTGCAGCGACGAACTTTCCATACCGCCAGCGAGCCAAAGCTCCCCCTGCCCGCAGGCGATATTTGCATAGGCCATCGCCATAGCTGCGGCCGCTGACGCGCACTGCATATCAACGGTGCAGGCAGGCACCGCCTCGGGCAGCCCCGCCAGCAGCGCCATAAGCCGCGTGATATTGCCGCCCGTGCCGACGGCATTGCCACCGAGGATACCATCAACTGCCGTAAGCCTGCAACGCTGCAACAGTGATTTTATGACTTCAGCGCCCAGCACCTCGGGCCGTATCGCCTTAAACTTTCCGTTCTTGCCGACAATCGGTGTCCGCAGCACATCGAGTACATATACGTCCTGCATGCTTAAAAGTTCTCAAGCATCTTATTGACGCGCACGCCGATAAATGCCGCCAGCAGTGCCTTCATGATATCGCCGGGGATAAATGGGAACACTGCCATAATAAGCCCCTGCCAAAGACCGACTTTCATGACGAGCATCATCGAGATAAGGCCGCCGACATAGGTGAGCGGCACACCGGCGAGCACAGCTGCCAGCGCATAACGGCGAAATGAAATGGCCTTGCCTTTGAGCAGGCTGACGAGCAGGCAGACAAACGGCCAGCCAAAGTAAAAGCCGCCCGTCGGCCCTAAGAGACGGCCCAGGCCGCCCATGCCGCCCGGGAATACCGGCAGGCCCACCGCGCCTAAGAACACATAGGCCGCAATCGTGATAAACGTAAGCTTTGGCGGCAGCACGAGCGCCGTCACCGTCAGCGCCACCGTCAGCGCCGTCACGAGTCCCGGCGTGAACGGCAGTGGAAACGAAATGAATGCCGATACACAACAGAAGGCCAAACAAAGTGCCATCTTCGTCAGCTGCCGCGTCGTAAATTTTTCTTCTGTTAACGTCATGGTTGTTTCTCTCTGCATGTCAAAAACCTGCCTTTATCCTCAAAAAATAAAATCAATGCCTCGTTACTGCCAACGAAAAGCCGCCGTCATTTGCTCCTGCTGGAAAAATTTTCCCGCGGACCAGTCAACCAAAACAGTTCCGGCTGTCATCGCATGATAAAACCGCAGCGAAAGCAGCTTTTTTCCTGCCGGGCGCTCACCTAGCAGCTTTTCCATGAGCAAAAGCCCCGGAATGATCGGCTGTTCCCCTTGATGAATCCAGTTCGTATCGCCAACGGCCTCCGTAAACGCCTGCACTACTGCCGATCCCACCTGCCAATTTGACAAGTCATTTTGACCGGTCAATTGACTTGTCAAATTTGACTTGTCAGGCAGCTGCTTTTGATAGCGGCCTAACAGCATCGTCACCTCAAGCACTTCCTTTCCAGCTGTGCATCGCACCTGGAATAATCCATGCCGGTCCTTTAGCACCTCCAAGCCAGCCGTCGCCACGGATTCATCCTCCATCAGCTGCCAATCGGCCCGCATGATAACTGCGCCAGCAAACCGTCCGCCTTGCAGGCGCGACAACGTCCGCGCCAGCTCGCGAAAAAAGTTTTGTTCCATAATAACCTCCCGCAAACAATTTTCATTATAAACACCTCCGCTCGTATCGTCAACTAATTGTTTTCTCTTTGGTTTACCTTAAGATTATTCCTTTGCTCACCACCGAGAATATCCCATTTCCCGATTTCCAAGAAACTTTTAAAGTTCTTCAAGGGTTATTTTTAATCTTCCATGCTACTTTTAACTATGGACTTTATTTTTATAAAGGAGTGTTTCAATATGTTCTGTAAAAATTGTGGGGAACAGCTCCCCGACAATGCCATTTTCTGTAAAAAATGCGGCACAAAAGTTGTCAACACACTTTCTTCCCCACCCGCTATGCCGTCAAAAAAAAATATTCCAGCTAAACCATATTCCACAGGCAAAAAAATTATGCTAGGAATCCTCGTACTTATTATCCTTATTTTCGGCTCCATCGGAATTCATAACAAAAAACATGCCGACCCCCCGGCAGCACAGCCAACAGCAGCAGAACAACAGCAGCAGCCTAAGCAGGAGCAAAAAGAAGCTCCGAAAAAAGCTCAGCCAGCCCCCAATACGCCACAAATCGCCCTGGACGGAATCCAAATCAAAAAAAATTCCTGGGGTGAACCGCAGCTGCACCTCGATATCCGCAACACCGATGCCGAAAAGACCATCGATAAATATCGCATCGTTGTCTATGCCTTCGACAGTAACGGCCTGCTGATAAAGAGCAGTATCAATGAGGCTACATGTTACCACGGCAGCGGCGAATCGCCAATTGCTCCGGGCGAAACGCTGAAAAACACCAGAACCTGGACGCTTCACGGCTTTGACAACGGGCAAAAATTCCGTGCCAAAGTCATCTATCTCCATTACACAGATAACACCGAATGGAAAGCCGCCAGCGGCCAGGATATCAGTCTGACTGGCACCATCAGCTGACATTTTCCTCTTGTAAGCTTCTGCCCCAGCGGCAGAGGCTTTTTGTTTTTTGGGGCATTTCTGCTTTATCCTTTCATATATATTGAAGCTCTTTCCTTTTCCTGTTATACTTATGAATTAGGACTATCATATATAGATATCATTTATTTTTAAAGGAGTATTTTACCTATTATGATTTTGAATCGTAAATCTGTTGAACTTTTGGCACCAGCGGGCACTTGGGATGCGCTTGTAGCTGGTGTTGAGTCAGGTGCTGATGCCTGCTACCTCGGCGGCAAGCACTTTAATATGCGCATGCACGAAGGCGATTTCAACTTTGACGACGAGATGCTCAAGAAGGCCATCGCCTATACCCACGAGCATGATGTCAAGCTCTACATCACCCTCAACAACCTCATCAGCGACGAAGAAATTCCGGCCCTGCGCGAGTACCTCGCCTACCTCAACGAAATCAAGCCGGATGCTCTGCTCGTGCAGGATTTCGCCGTTCTCGAGCTCGTCCATGAGATGGGTATCGACATCCCCATCCATACGTCGGTCATGATGAACACCCACAACGAGCACGCCATCGAGAAGCTCAAGGAATACGGCATCACGCGCATCGTTGTCGGCCGTGAGATGACCCTTTCCGAGCTCAGCCTGTTCCGTGAGCGCACGGGCATCGAGGTCGAATACTTCATGCATGGCGACATGTGCATGAGTGAAAGCGGCCAGTGCATCCACTCGGGCGTCGTCTTCGGCCAGAGCGGCAACCGCGGCCGCTGCCTCAAACCCTGCCGCTGGGCTTACTCGCTGATTGACGAGGAAACGGGCGAAGTCCTGGACAAGGACAGCGACGGCGCTTACAAGCTGGCCCTCAAGGACATGTGCATGTACCGCTCAATTCCTCAGCTTATCCAGGCTGGCGTCTTCTCCTTCAAGATCGAGGGCCGCATGCGTCCGGCACCGTTCATCCGCCGCATCGTCTCCACCTACCGCAAGGCCATCGATGCCTATCTGGCTGACCCCATGGGCTATCAGGTCGACGAGGAAGGCTGGAAGAGCCTCTACGAGAACCGCGCCCGCGACTTCACGACGACCTTTGCCTTCGGCAATCCGACCAAGAAAGATATCGGCATGACCGGTGAACGCGAACCGCGTTTCTTCAGCGATGCCGTCAAGGAAGCTGGCTTCCAGGATGAGATCCTCAAGAAAGAAGCTGACATCCAGAAGGAGAACGCTGCTCACCGCACGCTGAGTGTCCGCGTGAACACCCTTGACGCGGCAAAGGCTGCTGTCGATAACGGCGCCGATGTCATCTACGTAGGCGGCGAGGCCTTCCGCCCCTTCCATCCATGGAAGCTGTCCGAATACGCCGACATCATCGCCTATGCCAAGGGCAAGGCCAAAGTCGTCATCAATACGCCGCGCACGACCATGCGCCGCGAATGTGGCGAGCTTGAGCAGTTCCTGACGGCGCTTGCCTCCCGCCCGGAGCTTGCCGCCGACGGCATCATGGTCAGCAACCTCGGTTCGCTGAAGCTTGCCAAGCAGTACACCCAGCTGCCAATCCAGGCCGATGTCTCCTTCAACCTGTTCAATCATCTGGCCGCCAAATTCCTCAAGGAAAATGGCCTTACCCAGGCCTGCTCCTCGCTGGAGCTCTCCTTCGAGCAGCTGCGCGAAATTGTCGAAAACTCCGAGCTTCCCGTCGAGACCATCGTCCATGGCTCCTATGAGTCTATGATCTGCGACCACAACATCCCAGGCATGTCGCTGCCCCATTACAGCGAACTCGACAACCCCGAGGTACTTGACCGCCGCTATGCCCTGTTGGACAATGCCAAGGAAAAACATTCCATCCGCATCGACCAGTTCGGCCGCAACCATATCTATTTCGCCAAGGATCTCTGCCTCTATCCGTATCTTAAAAAATTCAACGGCATCGCCTCCTACCGCATCGAGGCGCAGGACTACACGCCGGAATTCACGGGCAAGGTCACGAAAATCTATCGCGAAGCCCTTGACGCCCTGGCCAGCGGCCAGGAAATCGACCAGTCAAGACTGGCAGAACTCAAACAGGGCCCGCGTGAGCTTGGTCTTGGTACCTACCGCTTCCGCCAGAGCCGCAATTCCATCTGACCCATATAGCAAAACGCCCTCCGGTAGTGATGTGCCGGAGGGTGTCTTCAGAAAGGATACGTATAAATGGAAGAACAGAAATACATTGGCCCTGAGGCCATCATCGAAAAGAAAAAGAAATATATCATGCCATGCCTCGCGCATTTCTACTCGAACCCGCAGCAGATGGTCAAGGGATCGATGCAGTACCTCTGGGACAGCAACGGCAAGAAATATCTCGACATGTATGCCGGTGTATCGGTCATGAACTGCGGCCACTGCAATCCCGAGATCACCGAAAAAATCAAGGCGCAGGTCGATAAGCTCCAGCATGTCTGCAACATCTACCTGACCGAAAACTTCGTCAACCTCGCCGAAAAGCTGGCCAAAGTCACGCCGGGAGACCTGCAGAAATCCTTCTTCTGCTCCACGGGCTCCGAGGCCACCGAGGGCGCCCTGCTGCTGGCAGAAGTATACAGCGGCAACAGCGAGATCATCTCCCTGCGCCAGGGCCTGCACGGCCGCACGAAGCTCGGCATGAGCGTCACGGGCCTTACCATGTGGCGCACGGCACCGACGCCAGTAGGCGGCATCCACTTTGCCCCGAACCCCAACTGCTACCGCTGCCCCATGAACAAGAAATTCCCGGAATGCGACTACGCCTGCGCCAACGCCATCGAAGACCTCATCAAGACGGCGACATCGGGCCATCCGGGTGCCTTCATCGCCGAGACGATCCAGGGCAACGCCGGCTGCGTCGTACCGCCGAAGGGCTACTTCCAGCGCGTCAAGGAAATCCTGGAGAAGTACAACACGCTGCTGATCATCGACGAGGTTCAGACGGGCTTTGCGCGCACGGGCAAGCTCTTTGCCATCGAAAACTACGATGTCGTCCCTGACATCATGTGCATGGCCAAAGCCCTCGGCAACGGCACGCCGATTTCGGCCTTTATCGCCAGTGCCAAGATTGCTGATACCTATACCCGCCCCGGCGCCTCGACCCTCGGCGGCAACCCGGTTTCTTCGGAAGCAGCCCTGGCCGTCCTCGACTACATCGAGGAGCATAAGCTTGCCCAGAACGCCATGGAGCGCGGTGAGCAGCTGCGAGCCGGCCTGCGCGAACTCCAGAAGAAACATCCCGTCATCGGCGACGTCCGCGGCCTTGGCCTCATGGACGGTGCCGAATTCATCCATGCCGACGGCTCCGAGGCCCCCGAAATCCTCGATGATGTTTTGGAGACCCTCAAAGACCGCGGCTTCATCATCGGCAAGAACGGCGTAGGCCGCAACGTCATGGCCTTCCAGCCGCCCCTTGTCATCACAAAAGAAAACGTCGACGACGTGCTCAACGCCATCGATATGGTTCTGACGGAGAAAAACCTCTGATACCACGCATAAAAATAGCCCCGCTACATCGTAGCGGGGTTATTTCTATGTCATTTACTCGGCCTCGTGCTCATGCACTTCGGCCTGTTCGTTCTTGAGTGCCTGGATTCCCTGCTGGAATTCCTCCATCGTCAGCGTGAAGTACGGCAGCGTTTTTAAAGCCTCGTATACTTCCTGCTGGGATTTGGCACCATCGAGCTTTTCCCCTACAGATTCTTCCGTCAGGGCATGCAGCAGCATATGCTCGATCTCTGCTAATTCCATTCTGTATTTCTTCCTTTCTATACTGCTGCCAGTTTGACTTGTCAAATGTCAATTGTCAGATGTCAAAAGTCAGACAGCCGCCTCGGCATCGTCGTCATTGCTGGTGCTCTGACGTGCCTCATACTCGGGCTGATCCTCAAAGATAACCGTCGGGGCCAGGTAGAAACCGTTGAAGCGCGTTGCGCTGACGCTGGTATAGGAACCCATCTCCGTTACGAGAAGGTTATCCCCCACCTGGAGCTGAGGCGCCATAAAGTCGCGATAGAGCACATCGATGCCATCGCAACTCGGGCCGGCAAAGACCGACGGCTTCTTCTCCCCCTTGCCAAAGCAATGGAGCGGGTAAGTCCAATGGTCATACATGATGCCGGAGAAGCAGCCATAGATACCCTCGTCGAGGATATACCACGGCGTGCCCGCCCGATCCTTGGTGCCGATAACCGAGGTCACGAGGTTGACCGCCGTGCCGCACATGTAACGTCCTGGCTCCGTCCATACTGCCGTCTCCGGGAACAAGCGGTCAATCTGGCGGTTGATGGCCTCCATCATGGCTGCCAGATCCACCGTAAGCCCATCCGCATCGGGTACCGGGAAACCGCCGCCTATATCGAGATCGGTAAGGTGCATTCCGCGAGCTTCCGCCTCATCGAAAAGATTACGAACTAAGAGCAGGGCCTCTTCATAAGCCGCCGTCGACAGCGACTGGCTGCCAACGTGGAAGCAGATGCCCATCGCATGGAGGCCAGCCTTCTCTGCCTTCTCCAGCAAATCAAGGGCCTCATCCATCGGCGCGCCGAACTTCGTATTGAGGTCGACAAGGGCCTTGTTGTTGCGGACCTGGATGCGCACCAGCACATCAGCCCCTGGCACGTATTTGGCCATCTTGTCGATTTCCGTCACGTCATCAAAGGTGAACCGGCGCACACCATAGACAGCCGCCGCCTGCAGGCCACGCACATCCTTTACAGGATTGGCGTAAATCATCCGCGAACCCTCGATGCCAAGCTCTGCCAGCGCTTCCATCTCGCCAGCCGAAGCCACATCAAAGTGGGAGCCAAGAGAAGCCAGCAGCTTGAGGATTTCCGGTGTCGGATTTGCCTTCATGGCATAATAAACACCAGCACTTGGCAAATGCTTGCGCATAAACTGGTAGTTTTCCTCAACTTTGTCCAGCGATGCGACCAGGAACGGTGTAGGAATCCGCTCTGCCATCTTGTTCATTTCTTTTTCGGTGAGTCTGAAACTCTTCATAACACATTAACACGACCTTTTTGATAAATTTAAGGCCCAAAGGGTCTTATGAAAATATTTTAGTACAATCCAGCAAGATACACAATATAAAATTGAATTTTTTTCGTCAAAGTTTCGAATTCCTACATTAAAATTTGCACATTAGATATAAAGAGCGTATAATAGTTCCGTATTAATAAGAGAGGTGTACTATGGCTGATAGATTTTATGAATTAACGGTAGCGGGCTGCAAACGCTCCCTGCCAATCCTGAACGTCACGGATAAACTGGCCATTGCCGGCTTCATCATGCTCGGCGACCAGGAATTGACCCTGGCTTGCGCCAAAGCACTGGCCAAGAAGATTCCGCCAGAAACGGATGTTATCCTGACGGCAGAAACGAAGGGCATTCCCTTGGCCGCAGACCTTGCCCGGGAGCTGGGCATGGCTCGCTACATCGTAGCCCGCAAATCGGTTAAAGCTTATATGGAAAACGCCATCTGGGTTGAAGATATCTCCATCACCACGAAGGGCGTTCAAAACCTCTGCCTGGACGGCGTCGACGTCGACCGCCTCAAAGGCAAGAACGTCCTGCTGCTCGACGATGTCATCAGCACCGGTGGTTCCATGAAGGCCCTGACGGAGCTGACAGAAAAAGCCGGCGGCAAAGTCATCGGTCAGGCCTGCGTACTCGCTGAAGGCGATGCATCCTCCCGGGATGATATCATCTTCTTAGAGCCGCTGCCGTTATTTGACGCCCAGAACTAACATCCAGACACAAAGAAACCGCAAGGATAATTCCCTGCGGTTTTTTCGTATTCAAATTTTCAATCAGAACTTAACCGTTACACCAGCGCCAACGCCGTTTTCACGTTTGCCGTATTCCGGTTTGAAGTTATGATAATTAACGTTAACATCAACATTGAACAACAGGTTCTTGTTGACACCCACCGTCGTTTCGTTGAAGTCCTTGCCAGCGATATAGGAAGCATAAGCCTCAAAGCCCAGAACCTTCGGCGTGCTTACAGCAACGCCACCAAAAGCCTGGTCCTTGTCCCCCGGCAGATTCCAGCGGTAGCCGCCAATCATCTTGACCTCAGAACCAACGATATCGTACTGGAGATAAGCATCTCTATGGTCGCCATACTGGTCGCGGTCTGCATACTGATAGCCAACCGTCATCTTATTCGTCACTTTGTGCTCAATGTAGGACTCATTCGTACCTACACCGATAGCCGTCTCATTGGCAGCCATCTGGTTAATCGGAGCAGCCATAACTGCAGCGGAGCTCATCATCAGAGCGCCAAGAGTCAGCAGAGCTGTCTTTTTCATGGAAAAAATCCCTCCTAGAAAAATAAAACAAAATACTCCTATTAGATTACTCGATTTCCCCGTATCTGTCAAACCGCTATACGGACACTACCATCACGGCTGACTTAGGGTATCGTAAAGCTCCACCATCTCGCGAATCCGCTTGATTTCCTGGGCACTCAAATCATGCCGGCGCTCCTTGCCGCCCACCTTGTAATACACGATATACGCCGAATCGGACTTTGCAATGCGGCGATAGGCCGCCAGCGTCTTCTTATCCGCATTCATCACATAATTCTCCGCTAGCCAGCTCGCATCGGAGGCCATGTGCTTATGAAGTTTCGACGGATCCAGTTCCAAAGTCGTAGTCTGCCCGCCAGCATGGATTGCCAGCCGGTCCCCAAATATCCAGGCCGTCTGCGCAGGGTCCGTGATTTCATAGAAATAATAAATATCGCTCTTGAACACACAGACGCCGTTCCGCTCTGCTACAAAGGGACGCAGATAAACGCCACTGGGCGGTTTTACCGGCCAGGGATGCTTATAGTAATCCACACCACCCCGGGTCTCCACCTCCATCGAACCTGCACGTTTTGACGTGCGCTGCTCCTTAGACTCTTCTTCTGGTTTCTTTTCCTGTTCCGCAGCCTTCTCCTGGACTGCCTTGTGCTCTGCCGCCTCATCCTGGGCTTCCTGCTCAATCCTAGCCTGCCGCGCATCATGCTGGACGCTATAGGCATAGTAAGCAGCCCCGCCCATGACCATGATAAGCAAATATAGGATGACGGCTGCAAGGATAATCTGTGACTTTTTCAACCTGCTTCCTTCCCTACATCAAATTCTATTCCCATGAAAGATTCTACGAAAATCCACTCATCCCTGCCAGCAGAAAAATCCTGCTACACAAAAAGGACATGACAACATGTCATGCCCTTTCGTCGTTCTACTAATCAAAAATTAGTATTTAACGCTGGATTTGAATGCCAGGCTATCGCTAGCAGCGATCTCAATCGTAGCACCCGTCTGCGGGTTGCGGCCCTGACGTGCATTACGATGAGCTTTTTTGAACGTACCGAAGCCGATGAGACGGATCTCAGCGTCAGCTTTAACGCTCTCTTTTACCGTTTCGAGCAGTGCATCAACAACAGCCTTCGTATCTTTTTTGGAAACGCCAGCTGCCTCTGCAACTTTATCTACCAGTGCGGATTTGCTAAGTACTTCTTTTGCCATAGTGAGTTTGTCCCCTTTCACTTTAATAACAAGCGTATTATAGCGAATTATCTTGTAATAGTCAATTATTTTTCTAAAATTCGTCAGATTTCAGCCCATAGCCGTGCGTTCCGCCGCAGCCACTGCATCATTCAAGGCCGCTTCATACCCAGCCTCAAACCCATCCTGTTCGCAGCTCTGGCCATAGTCCCGCAGCAAATCCAGCACGTCCTGCAATTGGTCATCGGTCCAGTGACTCATAGCGCACATCGTCCCCAATTTATCGATGCAAGCAAGTTCCTTTCCCTGTGTAGTTACCGTCATCACAAATCTCCTTTATCCACTTCTTTTCAACCATCAGCTTTACCCCTAAAGCTGACATAATCAACACGTCTAAAAGTATAGCACGATAAAAATTCAAGAAAAAGTCTTGACTTTTGCCCGCTTGATTTTATTTACTCCCCCCGAAAATTATGATATCATGAGAATCAAATGAAAAATACGGTTTGCACAGCTGAGACTGCAAAAAGAAAAGGACTATGAACCTTATGATTGAAGCCAATATATTTCTAACAATAATCGCACTCATTTTATCTGGACTTCTCTATCGGGAGCATCACCGCCGTATGAACCAATGGGATTTTTTCCTATGGATGAGTCATACGGCCGGATTCTTCGTCTTTGACTACGATCCCATAAGCGACAAAATGCACCTTTCCCCCAGCTGTGCCTCAGTATTGCATCTGCCCGAGACAATTCCCACATTCCATACAGCCTCTAAGCGGTTCCATACGCCCTTAGAAAAGATTGGCCTCCACTTTCTCGTGCAGGCAATCCAGAAAAACGATATCACCCAGGAGCTTTGCCTTACCTATGCCAACAACCGCACTTGCTTCTACCGCGTCAACAGCC
This sequence comes from Selenomonas sp. WCT3, assembly GCA_900100835.1. Classification (GTDB taxonomy): domain Bacteria; phylum Bacillota; class Negativicutes; order Selenomonadales; family Selenomonadaceae; genus Selenomonas_A; species Selenomonas_A ruminantium_E. The sequence goes on from FNCM01000005.1 coordinate 144,773, forward strand.
ATAGATTTTACGACCAAAACCATCTAAAAGTCCTGCGCATCACCGGATTCTTTTCCGACGTTACAGCCAACACCGTAAAAGAGCAACAGTTAGAACAAAAAGCGGCCACCGACCAGCTGACCGGCGTCTACAACCGCGGTGCCATTCACGACCTCATTCAGATTGCACTAAAAAAAGGCATCCCAAGTGCCTTTATCATGTTAGATATCGATTATTTTAAGTCCATCAACGACTCGTCAGGCCATCAAGCTGGCGATAAAGTCCTGCAGGATATCGTACAGATTCTCCGCGAACACATCCGCCACACAGATATCATTGGCCGCATGGGCGGCGATGAATTCTGCCTATACCTTCCCAACATCCCCTCCAAAGACTACGCTCAGCGCCTTTGTGAGCGAATCTGTGACACCGTTCCCTCGGCTATCCATTACGGCACCCAGGAACACCCTGTCACCATGAGCGTCGGCGGCACCATCTCCCATCCCCAGGATACCTTCACCAGCCTCTACTCCCGCGCCGACAACGCCCTCTACCAATCCAAACGCCAGGGCCGCAACAAAGTCACCATCGACGACTGCGGTCTTGCGCCAAAAGAACCTGACAACGACTAATAGGAAATACGATAAAAACGAGGCCAAAAACAGCCTCGTTTTTATTATATCTGCGTTACACAATAATATGATTACCAAGGCACTCTTGCTTTTTATCGCAACAGGAAATGAAGAATATAAACCAACTATCGGTAAGTAGGTCCCTTGGTAAAAATATGACTATCTTTTTCTTCACCGTTTTCCCAGCTTGGCCATAAAAATGACCGAATCAATAAGGTCTTTGGCCTTGTCATTCAGCTGCGGGTAATTGTCAATCACATATTGCAGGCGTTTGTCCACTACGGAGGGGCATTGATTTTTGGTATTTGGCTGCTCCGGGAAAAAATACGCGGGCGACACCTCCAAGGCCTGCGCAATTTTTGCCAAATCGTCCACGCTGACATTCTGGGTATAGCCGCGCTCCCATTTGGAAATTACCTGCGAAGACTTGCCGACCTTCCCCCCTAGCTCAACCTGCGACATCTTTACCTCTTTGCGCCTTGCTCGTATATACTGCCCAATGTTTCCAAATTCCATGCCTGCATCCTCCCGTAATTGTACTACCTACATTATACCATAGGAAGACAGTAATTTCCTTCTCAAGAATCCCCCGACTACAGTCTGCTCATCCCCATACATGCAGGATTTATTGAGCTTATGTCGAATCCCCCCAAAAGCATATCACGAACAGATTTTGTAACGAAGGAGGTACTGCCATGAAAAGAATAATTGTTTGTTTCATTTGTTTCGCTTTCTTTTCTACTATTAACTGTTATTACTCTACGGTAAATGCAGGACGCGTTTACTGCTCTACATCAGATAAGGGATTTAATTTTTTCATAGAAACGGATGAGCTTTCCGGAACCAGAAGCGGATTAACCTATGTTGGCGTATATACCAACATAGGCGACCATTCGACTTGGTGTTTTCAAGATTATGATGGTGAATATATGTATCAAAATTGGCTAGGTGGCATGAATTCTTCTAATCAACCTTCGCCACGGAAATATGTAAAGGATTTCCCATTAGCCAACGATATATTACATGTCACACTGAAAGAAAAAGCTAAACTTCGCGGCGAATAAGGGAATAAAAAGCAAAGGAGTGTATCTATTATGAAAAAAATAACTGTTATTTTTTCAGCTTCTATTTTACTCATATTAATAGTCACCTGCAGTGCTGGACCTTTTCCCAAACATTTAAATGACGATAGTGATATTGTCCAAATACATCAAAACACTTATATCCGAAAAAGCAGTGTTAATGTAATAAAGTATGCACCTCCAGAATATACTATTTCCATTGAAGTTCTCGTAGGCGACTTTGACGGCAATGTTACTAATAAATATACAAATAAATTTTTCTATGAATACGATAATAAAAATATGTATTATCGAGGAGCAGGCGAATGGATTTATATTCAGCCCACCAGCTTTGAAGCCGTAAACACTGAAATGCGAAACATTGGGTAAATGGCCTTTTATTTGGCTTATAGAATAAGATTTTTCAACTATTTGCATGATGATGTATACAGTAGATAGCTTCCCTCAAAGCGAAGAAATATTATACGGTAATTTTCTTAACCATCTGTTTTATTATCCGGCTAGCCACATCATTCTTACGAATAAGAAGGCAGCCCGATTTATTCGAACTGCCTTTGTTATTATCCATCGAGATTATGTTTGCTATGAGTATACCAATACATATATGGCTTGTTACCATACATCACTTTGTATTTCGGTTTCCCCTTGTTCCATGCAACAACGTTCTCTTTAATATCCATTATAATCTGTGCACGCGGTTCCGATATACTTACCTCCCTTGACGGATAGTCTTTTATCGCTTTTCCTTGCGCATCAATATATCGTCCACCACAAGAAAAAGAAACAGCAGGATATTTACCATTGTCTGTATCTTTATTAAAGACAAACGTCCAACATTCTTCCCGATATAAAATATTCTCCCCATCAATTGGGTTAGCTATATCATCTTCATTATAAACTTTCACATTTGGAATCAATCCATTACAAAACCCACCTTTTAAAACATAAAAATCAAAATTATAAAAAACCTCATCCACGGGGATCTCGATTCTTGACTCAACTCCATCAATATTAGCATGATAAATCTTCACGCCAAGGGGGACCTCTTCTGCTTTGATTTCAGCCATAGCCATTGCCGTCATACAATTCAACAGCACTACCACCATTAAGAGTATTATTTTTTTACCTAACATAATAATCAATTCCTTTTTATCTTTTATTCATCCCACACCCAGCTTGGCCATGAAAATAACCGAATCCATAAGTTCTTTGGCCTTGTCCCTGAATCGGATTCTTAATCGACGCTACCAGCATGTATCATAAACACATAACATTGTTCCTCAGGCATATAATGACAGCTAACCAAATACACCCGGTTGTCCGCTTCAGGTTTAGCAAATATTTTGTTTGTTTTTCCTTGTACAAGCATCTTAGTTTGTGCTGCTATAATTTTTATATCCTTACCTCCTATGACATCAGACACGGAACATATCATAGCATAAGGAACTAATTCCATCATTACTTGATTCATATTCTGCTTCGGAATCATTACCACATAATTAATCACTTTACCATCGCCACTTGAGCTTACCTCAACGCCGCCCATCACACGGTTGGATTCATTAAAGCTCACATATTTACTCGAATTATTCCTTACTTTACTAAAGCTTAACGAAATCTCACATTTCGAACTTGCCACTCCTACCATTCTATTGTATGATCTTATGATTTCAAACATATCCCGCGTATCATTGAGTGGCACACTTACTGGACTGCATTCACCTCGTCCCCAAACGGACATCGTTATTACAATTGCTACCGTCATTGCTGCTAATATTTTTTTCATTCGATCACCTCTTGTTTTATTAGTATCCTTATCTATTGGGGGATTGTTCCTTTTCACATGAGAACTCATCTGATTGTTTCCTTTCGTACATCTTATTCCAACAAGCCTCACATAGCTGCTCGCTTTCTTCGACAAAAAATTTGCGGAATTAGATTCTAAAGATTTTATTTTTTCTTATTAACCTTTTATTAGCTCCCACAACTGTGTCAGACTAAGCATAATATCATCATAGGATATATTGATAGCATATGTGTATTTTTTCTGATAGGATTTCCAGAGCACCATCAGATTATTGTCCTGCTGTATCTTCGTAATTACCTGAGGAGCATCCTGGAGCAGATTTTGGGTATTGCGTTTGGCACAGGTGGCTGTGAATGCAGATTTGAGCGTAGCAACGTCTATTTTATCACGGTAAATTTTGGAGAGTTCGTACAGGTCGTAGAAGTCTCTCATCCGTGTGTTCAGCTGGCCACGGGCAAGAACGGTTTGGATTTTTTCGGATAACAGGGTTTCCAGATTATACGACCATAACAGGATGGTACGGTCTTCCAGAAGCAGCTTATACTGATGATGTATTTCGCGTGGGGTGATTACATCACCGGTGGAAATGTCAATTTTCATGGGGACAGGCATATTGCCGAGAAAGGCATTCAGTGTGACACGGATGCCAGGATAGTCCATTTCGTCCATTATCCGGCTTAGCTGTTTTACCTGGAATTTCACATCGTCCTGCAAGTCAATGGTGCAGATTTCATCGACAATACGACGGATGTCCTCATCGGATAGGTTTAGATTCTTTATGGTGGTGTCAATGTCCATGGTAGAACGCAGGGCCACACCAATCAGGGAGGTGACGAGTATGCCGCCTTTGATGATGAAGTTGTCCCGGTAATCCGAGGCAGCGATTCTTTCCAAGAAGCGTTCCATCATGTACAGGCGCATGAGAGTGCGGGCATCTGCGTGATGCTGGGTGGCAAGCTTCTTTAGTCGGCCCTTTAACTGGGCTGAGGTGAGTTTCATTACAAAAGTACCTCCATGTATTGGCGTATCAGTTTTTCCACACGAAAGAGCGGGGCATAGGACATCAGCCTGTTTAAGTCCCTGTCGGTACGGCGGGTGTAGTTTTTTATGGCAGTCTGGAAGTCCTGGATTTCAAAACTGCTCCGATTGCGTACAAGGTCGCAGATGGTTCTCTCCAGGTCGTAGATGGGAATCATGTGTCCGAAGGAGTTTTTATATTCCGTCCGGCCAATGTTAAGTAATTCTTTTTTTACTGTGAAAACCTTTATTCCAGATGCTTTGAGTTTTTGGGTGTTATAGCCGGAATAGATGGTTATGGTCTGTTCCATAGGTTCACGGTCGATGAGCTCGTAGTAGAAAAGTGCCTCGTCATGGGAAAAAACGGCCTGTGGGCACCGCTGGTGCAGGACGAAGGCGCTGTCTTCCCAGGCTTCGGGGGAAAGATATACGCCCTGTGCAACTTTCTCAAAGTGGTTATCTGCGACAAAGCGATAAAAGGTGTCCTTTTTTATGCCGCCGCGAAGGGCTTCTTTGGTCAACAGGAGCCCCGATTCATCGATAAATTGTGCGATTGCTTCCATGGTATCACCAACTTTCGTGCTTATATTATATATTAAATAAGCATGAAAGTCGATAGGTTAACCACCGAATATCAGATAGAATGGCCAAACCTATTTGTCCCCTGAATCCCCTTGTAACTTGCAAACGATTTGTTTTACCTGATGTACCCCCTTGCTTCAAACAATGATTCATCCACTCCTTGCAAAGGTAAATCTTCCAATTTCATAAATTACCCACAATACAAAAACACCTCGAAAACCTATGAATTAAGGATTTCGAGATGCTTATATTTTTCTCAATTCGTATTAAATTAGCTACAATTTTGTCCTTGTCTAATATTTATCCATCCATTTTATTATAAGCAAATTAAGCCAAAATCTGCAAAGGACAACCAAAAATCACCTAAACTATAATCCAGCTCATAACAGGCGGACGGCTGACTTGTCAAAATCGACTTGTCAGCCGCCCGCCTGTATAAGACCGTTTCAGGGCAGATTAATCTGCCCTTCAGAACGGTCAAAACACGATTGGCCATACAATCCCTGCCAAAAGCACGAAAAAAAACCCCGCGAAAACATCGCGAGGCCTTGATAGCACTAATGGTGCCGGAAGCCGGACTTGAACCGGCACGTTGTTGCCAACGGCAGATTTTGAGTCTGCTGCGTCTGCCAATTCCGCCATTCCGGCAAAATGACTTTCAAACATGCGTCATCAACGAATATTAGTATAGCATCGAGTGTTTGATTTGTCAAACATTATTTTTTCGCTGGTTTATCCCAGCCTTTCGCCTGCACTTCTTCCCTTGTCTTTTGCTTAATCTGATCGCGGTATTTTTCCACTTCCAGACGAACAGCCTTCAAATCGGACTCTTTATAATAATACTCTCCACAGCGTTCATTATAATCCCTTGCCATTTTGTTGTACTCCTGGGCTCCCGTCTCATTTCGTTCGTTCACACAGGCTTTTAATTCGTCGAGTTTGATGTCCATAAACGCCATCCAGCGAAGTTCTTCCCGGCTCCAAGTGCTCTTTTTGCCCTTGGGGGGCTTGGTCATTTTTAGCGGCAATCCCATCGCCTCTTGTTTCTGCCCGTCGGTCATTTCCTGCGCCGCCGAGGCATCGATGTATTGATAATACATCGGCTTGATTACATGAATCATAAGCAGGCTCAACGCCAAACAGAATATTCCCTTGGCCAGTCCGCGCAAAATCTTGGAACCTCCTGATGACTTTGCAGGCGCTTCCGCCCCTTCCTCCTCCGTGGCCTTGACCTTTAAAGCCAGCCGTTCCGCCTCCTGCTGTAACTGTTCGTTCTTATCATCCATTAAACATCCCTCTTTCTGCCATTTCGGCCTACCGACAGCGGCCTAATCCGACTGTCAAAAATTTCCTTTTTTAGGGTAAACCGAAATTCTTAGATGTTTATGGCTTTCAGCTAAAAATCAGATAAAAAACAATTAAAAGGCTGCATACCGCCGACACTCCGGATAGAGATTTTTCTCCAGCCAGTTGGGCGAAATCTGATGACTGCGGGGCATCAGTTCATCTAGCAGGCTAATTTCTGCCCATAGCAATGCCTTGGTCTCATCTGCCAACGTCGCAAAGGCCAGTGGAGTTCTTCCCCGCAAGTGACCGCTGATGATTTCATCGACGGCATCGGCAGCAATCGCTGCTTTTTCCAAAGGATGCTCCGCTGCCTCTGTCCCATCTAAAGCCAATGCCAACTCATGGGCAAAGTTCCGCAGTCCTGTCTCCAAGCTTTCAATTCGCGGCTCCGGAATCCACTCCTCAAAATGCCGCTCCGAGAAAAACTCATTTAACCTTCGTTCCAACTTATCATGGTCACACATATCCATGCCTCCTTTGAGCTCCTACCGGCCTCCACCGATACGAATCGGATTGTCTTTTCTGACGATACATTTCGACAGAACGTCCAAAAGCACCTGTCGAGCCTGGAAATTTCATGTTACAGGATTACATCAAAACCACCTGATTCATTTTCGCAATTTTTCCATAGTTTACTAGGAGGATTTCTCAATTTCTAAGCGAATATAGAAAATCGGGGGTAAATGGGGACACTCTCACCATTACACATTTGTGATTCTTGAGCGTTTTAGAAGAAAGGGGAAATTCTATGAACAAGAAGAAACTTTGTGCAGCACTGGTAGCTATGAGTTTTGTCGTAGGAACTGGCATGAGCATGAATGTCGATGCTGCCAGCCGCGCCGAAATCGCCAAAATCAGTGTGAAGGAAAACGGAAGCAACTTCCAATATTGGAATAAGGATTCGGCTTCCTTCAAAGCTCTCACCAGCTATGTCAAAGACGTAACCAACAAGAAGAGCAAAAACTACATTCCAGAGGAAGACCGCATTGCCGTATTCGATATGGATGGCACGCTGCTCGGTGAACGCACCCCTTGCTATTTCGAGTGGATGATGTACCTGGAGCGCGCCCTTAACGACCCGACCTACACCCCCTCCAAAGAAGACCGTGAATATGCGCTGGTAGTCAAAAAGGCCATCGAAAACCAGTCGATTCCAGAGGACATGGAAGGCAAGGAGGCAAAATCCCAAGCTTCCGTATTTGCTGGCATGACCCAGGAGGAATACAACGCCTTCGTCAAGAAATTCATGGAAACGCCAGCCGAAGGCCTCACGAACCTCAAACGTGGCGAGGAGTTCTACCTGCCCATGGCAGAAGTTGTCTCCTACCTCAAAGAAAACGATTTTGATATCTGGATTGTATCCGGCTCCGATCGTGATGCTCAGCGCGTTCTGATGGACGGCGTACTGCCCATTAAACGCGACCACTTCATCGGCACGGACATCATGACCATTGCTTCCGGGCAGGGCAATACGGACGGTCTGGAATACGTCTATGATAAAGATAAAGACACGCTGGTCCGTGGACAGTTTGTCCTCAAGGATGTCAAGATGAACAAAGTATCCAACATTGCCCGCGAAATCGGCCGCCAGCCGGTTCTCGCCTTCGGCAACAGCTCTGGTGATGCTTCCATGTTCAACTACACCATCAGCAAGAACAAGTATAAGGCACTAGCCTTCTCGCTCTGCTGCGATGATCTGGAAGACGACCTCGGCAATATCAAAAAAGCCGACAAAATGAAAGCAGACTGCCAGAAGAATGGCTGGATTCCGGTATCCATGCGGGATGACTGGAAGACCATCTATGGTTACAACGTAAAAGTTGCCAAATAACAAACGATAAAAAAGTCCCCGGCCCTGCGAACACTTCGCAGGGTCGGGGACTTTTCGTCCCAAATCCTTTTTAGTTTCGTTTTTCCCAATAGTTAATCCGCAACGTATCTCCCGTACGAATATCCCGTTTCAGCAACCATTCATTGAGTTCCCGGATGCCATCGATGAATTCATGAATTTCCCGGGGCCCATAGGTATTTTTCTTCATATATTCTCGCGCGATACTCTCCAGCGTATCGCCGCTTTTAACCGTAACAGTCACTTCCACGAGATTCCAGTTCTTCTCGGCTGCTTCGGCGTTCATTCCCCCAAGGCTAATGAACAAGACAGCCATCACTACGACAAATGCCTTCTTCATTTTAGGTTCCTCCTATCGAACATCTATCCCTCTATCTACCATCAGTATAAATGTTCTTTCGAAGAAAAGCAATACTTTTGTCAGAATAATCTGCTGATTTTTTTACTGGGCTATCGAAGCGGCCAGCGTCCGCTCCAGGCACTCCCGAATGATGCGGGCATAAGCTGCACAGCCAGCGTCATTGGGATGGATGCCATCGGCGGACAACCATTCCGGATGCTTAGATACTTCCCCATACCAGTCAACAATCGTGACGTTGGGATGGGTAGCGGCCACCTGCTTAAGATAGGTATTGTTGGTATCCTGCCAAGTGAGGTTTTGCCCATAGATGTTGACCCAGAAAATCTTGCGCTCTGTTCCGAGAATCCTGAGCAATTCCTTGGTCTGCGACTCATAGCGCTCCTGCCCCGCGATTGGCCCGTTGGTACCCAATGCAACGACGACTACATTTCCTAACTGCCCCTGTGCCGCCAAGCTCTGCGCCACAGGAATGCCGCCGCCTACATAGCGGGACACCTCGCCGTCCACAATCGCTCCGGGAAGGGCCTTGCGCACATCCCCCGAAGCCCCCAACAACACCGAGTCACCGATGCAGGCTACTCCCGTCAGTTGCTGAGCCAGCATTTTTTCCTGGTCCTCCTGCTGTTTTTTCGCCCGTTCTGCTGCCTCTGCAGCCGCGCGGGCATTGGCCTCCGCCTGGACGGCTTTCTGTGCCTCAAGCTTTGCCTTGAGCTCTGAGGTCTTCTGATTCGACGAGGCCACAATACCATAACCGCCGTAGCCCATAAGAGCCACTCCTGGCATGGTGACAATCAGGAAAAATACGCACTGGGCCACGATAAAGGAACGGCCCAAAGCCGGTTTCTTCTGCTTTAACAAAAAGGCCACGATGGCATCGGACCAAATCGTCAACAGCACAATTGCCGCCAGTTCCAGCACCCAATACTCCGGCCATTTCGTCCAGCCCATACGATTGAACAAAAAGATTACTGGATACTGCCAAAGGAAAATGCCATAACTGTGGCGGCCAATCCAACACAGTACCGGTTGGTCAAGGCCGCGGCCAAGTTCCAATCGATTATCGGCCACCAGCTGAATCAGCCAGCAAAATAGCAGCGTCATCACGAGCATCCCCCACTGATAAGTAGACGCTGCCTGGCCATCCATTAGGGCAAAAGCCGGAAAGGTCACCATGAGAATCCCGACAAAGGCCAAATATTTTAACCAGCTGTAACCGCCATCTGCGCGGAACCGCAAGCCCGCCGGCTTCATTCCTCCGCGCCAAAATCCCAAGGCCGACCCCAATAGCAGGGCATATACCCGGGTATCCGTTCCATAATAAAGACGCGTGACGTCCATGCCCGGCTCATACTGAAGGGGCATCAAGGAAGCTGCCGCCAGCCCCAGCAGGGCAAAGAATACCGCCCCGCTCCGCTTGCCAAAGACACTGGCCCAGAGGATATAAACAAAGAACAATACCGGCCATAGCAGATAATACTGCAGTTCGATACCAAGGAACCACAAATGGGTAAAGGGTGACGCATTAGCCATGCGGGTAAAATAATCCGCATTCTGCTCAATCTGCCACCAGTTGTTATAGCCTAAGAGTACCGACTCCACCTCGGGACGGATTGCCGCAATGACCTCCGGCACCAGAAAATGAAACAGTCCAATCGTCGTGAGCATCATAATCACCAGGGACGGATAAATGCGCTTTAACCGCTTCCCGTAATACCGAAGCACGCAAAAGGAACCATTCTCCCAGCTTCTCACACTGGTGAAGGCCAGCAAAAACCCCGTCAACACGAAGAAAAGCGACACACCCAAATAGCCGCCCTTCACCGTATCCGGAAACATATGAAAAAGCGTGACGCCGACAATAGCCAACGCGCGAAGTGCATCCAATCCCGCAATATGGTTCTGTCTGCCCAGGCTTTGAAAAACTTTCATTCGATAACACTACTCCTAATCTTCAAGGTCCTACAAACTTACTTTACGCATTATAGCATAACTTCCCCACAACGAAAAGAACACCTCTTAGGAAAAAATCCCAAGAGGTGTTCTTGCATTAAAGCCATTGTTCGCCACCTGACCAGTCCTCGAGCTTCGGGGCGATTTCCACCGACCGCATAGGAAGCTCCAAGGGTCTTAAATCTGCCGCCCGCGGTCTCCAACGGCAGCGCCGTTCAGGTTCTCCGCTCTCTTTGTCCGGCGCATTGATGCAGGATAGCTGGCAGCTGCCCAAATCACGGATCCACCCGTCAATCTGGTCAGCGATGACCGATAGCTGCGCTTCGGAAAAGGCTTGATGCTTGCGGCGAATGATTCCATTCCCTATGGCATCAAGCTCCACTCGTCCCGTCACATCTTGCCAAGAGGGGCCAAAGGCATAAAGCTCATTTTCCCCCAAAGGCCCAATCCGTTCAATCCATACCCGCATAATATCGCCCCTTTCACAGTAAACACCGTGCATATCGTTGATACTGTGGTATTAGACATTCATCGGGTAATATCCTGCTTATACGGACAAAAACTTTCTTACAGCCGGCCCATTGAGATACTTGCAAAGCCTTCCCTGATACTGTCCCTTTGCCGCCATAGTGGCGGTGATGTTGTCGCGAATCTTCCACCAGCCTGTGTGCCAGTTGGAAAACAGCGTATTCGTCTCCGGGGCCCGGCCGATGATGCGCTGGAGCACAATGTCCGGCGACAGATGCTCCAGGAAGTTGATGACCCGGGCCTCGTATTCCTCTCGGGAAATGAGCGTAAGCTCCCCCGCCTCATACTGCCGCGCCATCTCTGTCCCCTTGACGATGTAGAGGGCATGGAGCTTGACCTGGTCGACACCCAAGGCCGAGAGCACCTTGGCATCTTCCACCACGTCCGTCATCGTATCCCAGGGAAGATTCAGGATAAGATGTGCACAGGACTGCAAACCATATGCCTTGATGCGCAAAATCGCATCGATAAACTCCCCGAGCGTATGACCGCGGTTGATTTTCTGCAGCGAATGATAGTTGACACTTTGCAGGCCAAGCTCCACGCAGATATCCATGCCAAGCTTATCCGCTTCCTCCCGCAGCATCGCCAAATATTTATCACTGACGCAGTCCGGCCGCGTGGCAATGTAAATCGCCACGATATCCTCGCCAGCGCCGGCCTCCTGCACCCAGGCCCGCAATTTTTCCAGCGGCACATAGGTATTGCTGAAATTCTGGAAATACGGAATGAATTTCTTAGCCTTATACTTAGGGATGATATGGGCCTTATTGGCCGCAATCTGCGCCGTAATCGTCATATCCGCCGGCAGATTCTCATAACCTGCACCAATCGAACCACAAAAGGTGCAGCCAGCCCCGCCATTGCCGCAGGAGCCATCCCGATTCGGGCAACTGACCGGAAGCGCCACCGGCAGCTTATAAACCTTTTCCCCATAGCGTTCCTTCAAATAATCCGAAAAAGTCCGATATATATCATGTTCCATGTCCTATCCCCCAGCGATTGTTTTCCGTGCTCATGCTGCCGTTGTCAGTGCTTTTAAAAACAACAGTACCTTTCCACCTTTTTGATTCCTATAAACATATCCGTCCGTTTCAAACTGCAATTTTTCATGCAGCCGGATGCTCGCGACATTGTCCGCCCTTACCTGGTCTTGAACAATGGCAAAACCTTTTTCCCGCACGCATTTCTCCAGCTGTGTCAAAGCCATAAACGCATAGCCTTTTTTCCGTTCGCCTTCCCATACGTCAACACCGAAGGAAACGACGCTTTTGCTATGTTCAAACCACGAGCAACCCCCCACGATTTCATCGTCATGCACAATGGCCAGCATCGCAAACCGCCTGCCACAACGTGTCTTCTCATTCCACTCGCGAATCAGCTGCTCAATTTCCGCCCGCGCTTTCGCAGGATATCGTTTTTCCTGAACAACTGCCGCATCACGCAGCACAAAGTGCCTTAAAACTATCATATATCTCACCACTAATTTATCTTTTTTACAATCAAAACCAATCACTTATTCGCCCTGTCATCGATTTCCAAATTTATCCTTTGACATACTGGTTCGCCCGCCGTGTAGTCGAACAATACCGCCGTCTGTTGACGAGTCAATGTTTTGTCTTCTGCCTCCATTACATGGTAGCCAAAGATTTCAATATGGTACTTCTTGTTGACGTCCCGCCAGTTGGTAAATTCATAGCCCGGCAGGTACTCGCGTACGCGGCTCGGGGCGCCTTTCCAGAAGTCCGCGGTGATATCCTGATAGCGCTGGCGGTTCCAGCCAAGATTCTCGGGACGGATGCGGCCGCCGTCGGCCAGCAGGGCATCAAAGCGCAGGAGATTGTCGAGCAGTTCTTCATCGAGGGCGTAGACTTCGCAGGCAAAGTCCCGCAGATAGCCATAGAGATTTTTCGTGCTATGGCCGATTTTATGGAACCCTTTTTTCTCCCACCAGTCGGTGAATTTCTGCCAGAAGGCAAAGGCATCGCCCGCCTCCTGCTCCCGGATGATATAGGCAGCGGTCTTGCGGCAGCGGCCTGCGTTGTAGTAGAGCTCAAAGACCATCTCAAAGCTGTGGAACCAGCGAATCTCCCCATAGCTTAGGGCATCGGTCACGAGCACTTCGTAGGGGGCCATGGGCATGTACTGATAGCCATAGGGGGTTACGAGATTCATCATCGTTGCCCCCTTGAGGAATTTCAAAAAGCCCAGCTGAAGCATATCGGTCTGCAGTTCGTAGACATCGTTAAAGGAACGCTGGAACGACGCCATGCCTTCCCCGGGCAGGCCGATGATGAGGTCCACATGCAGATGCATATTGTGAAAACTCATGATGCGATTGATATGCGCCTTGATGTCCTGCCAGTGATTGACCCGGGAGACAGCCTTGAGCGTCTGCTCATTCGTGGACTGGATGCCGATTTCGAGCTGCACGCGGCCCTTGGGCAGCTGGCTAAGCACCGTCAGCACTTCTTCGTCTAAATAGTCGATGGCCACCTCAAAATGAAAATTCGTGCGGCACGAATCCGGCAGGGCCAGCAAATATTTCAAAATCGGCAGGAAATGGCTCTTCTTGGCGTTGAACGTGCGGTCGACGAACTTTACCTGCCGCACATCATGGCGCACGAAAAAGTCAAGCTCGGAAAAAACGCGCGCAAGCGGCAGGAAGCGAACCCCCGCCGTCGCACAGGACAGGCAGTAAGCACACGAAAACGGACAGCCGCGCGACGTCTCATAGTAGAGAATGCGCTCGCAAATATCTTCCATTTCTTCTTCGCGATAGGCAAAGGGCACCGCAGCAAGATCTGCCACCGTCACATCATGCCCCTCATGAACGGCACCATCGGCGCCGCGCCAGGCGATGCCGCGGATTTCTGACTGGTCAAGCAAGGCACTGACTTTTGACCGGTCAAATTGACAAGTCAAAAGCTGACTTGTCAATTGGCGGATTGACTCTTCGCCCTCGCCCCGCAGGACATAATCCACCATGGGAAATTCCCGCATAAAGTCCGCCGTGCCATAGGACACCTCAGGCCCACCACAGATGATGATGGTATCCGGAAGGGCCGCTGGCAGCAAACGCAACAGCCGTTTTACCACCTCGATATTCCAGATATAGCAGGAAATCCCCAAGACTTTTGGCTGCTGCTCATAGATTTCCCCGAGCATGTCCAAAAGCTGATGATTGATGGTAAGCTCCAAAATCCGCGATCCCGGCACGGCCTCGCGCAAATAACGAATGGCCAGGGACGTATGGGAATATTTGGCATTGATGCCCAGCCATAAAATATCTTCTGTCAAAATCGTTCTCCTTACTATAGCAAATGCTTTCTATATAATATCTACTTATTCTACCACATTACGCTTCCCCTTGGTATGTGTTATAATAATTGAGAACAACTTTCTAATAGAGAGGACGATAGTATGACAAGTCAAAATAAATTAGCCCGCCGGGAGGACATTCCTGCAGCAGACAAATGGCATCTTCATGATATTTTCGCCACCCACGCCGATTGGCAAAAGGCCCGGGATGCCATCGAAGGTCAGCTGGAAACCATCCAGCAGTTTGCCGGAAAGCTCTCCGTCCCCCAGCAGCTCCTGGACTGCCTGACCGCCGTCGACACCATGGAAATTAATCTTAGCGCCGTCTTTGCCTATGCGCGCATGATGGCCGATACCGATACGGCCAATCAGGAATATCAGGCCGATACCGCCAGCTGCCTGCCGCTCCTAGACAAAGCCTCGGCGGCCTGCGCCTTCATCGAGCCTGAGCTTCTGTCCCTGCCCGAAGAAGCCCTGCATACCATGGCCGATAAACTACCGGGCCTAAAAAAATACCAGTTCCGCTTCCAGGACCTCTTGCGGGGCAAGGAGCATGTGCTGACCACGGAGCAGGAGGCCTTCCTCGCCCGCACCGGCGAAATCCGCGCCACGGCCCGCAATACCTACACGGTTATGACCAATGCGGATATGAAATTCCCTGACACTCTGGGCGAAGATGGCAAGCTTACGACCCTCTCTGAGAGCCGTTACATGCAGTTCATCCGCTCCCAGGATGGCAAAGTGCGCGCCGATGCCTTTCACAAGCTCTTTACCACCTATCTTTCGTTCCGCAACACCTTTGCCAGCCTCTACAGCTCCTCGGTGAAGGCCAGCCAATTCCTAAGCACCACCCGCAAATATCCTTCGATGCTTGCTGGGGCCCTCGATGCGGGCAATATTCCCGTCAGCGTCTACGAGCAGACCATAAAGGTCACCCACGAGTTTTTGCCCGAGCTCCATCGCTACATGAAGCTCAAGAAAAAACTCTTAGGCATCAACGAGCTCCATATGTATGACCTCTACGTGCCAGTAGTAGAAAAGCCGAAAACGCCGTATACCTACGACGAGGCCCGCCATATCTTAAAAGAAGCGCTGGCTCCCTTAGGCCAGCAGTATCTTGCCGACCTCTTTGCGGGTCTTGATGGCGGCTGGGTGGACCGTCTTGAAAACGAAGGCAAGCGCAGCGGCGCTTACTCCTGGGGTGTCTACGGCGTGCACCCCTTCGTACTCATGAGCTGGCACGATACCTATGATGCCGTCTCGACGCTCGCCCACGAGATGGGCCATAGCATGCACAGCTTCTACAGCGCCAAGAATCAGGAATACACCAATTCCGAATACACGATTTTCTGCGCCGAAGTCGCCTCCACCACCAACGAAAACCTGCTGCTGGAGTACATGCTAAAACATGCCGATGAAAAAGAACGTCTCTACTATCTAAACCTCTACCTCGAGCAGATTCGCACGACGGTATTCCGTCAGGTGCTCTTTGCCGAGTTTGAAAAACTCACCCACGAGGCCGTCGAAAACGGCGAGGCCCTGACCGCCGACAAACTCGAAGGCATCTGGATGGACCTTAACCGGAAGTATTACGGCAACGGCGTCGTGCTCGACGATGAACTACGCGCTGAGTGGTCACGCATCCCGCACTTCTACCGCCCCTTCTACGTCTACCAGTACGCCACGGGCTATGCGGCTGCCATGACGCTCTCGGAGAAAGTCCGCACCCAGGGCCAGCCAGCGCAGCAGGCTTATCTTTCGTTCCTCGCCAGCGGCGGCAGCGACTACTCCATCAAGCTACTGCAAAGGGCCGGCGTCGACATGACGAGCCGCGAGCCGTTTGCCATCACGTTCCGCAAATTCAGCCAGTGTCTCGATCAGCTTGAAAAAATTATCAAATAATTTCCGGCTGTCAAGGTTTACTACTTGCAACCTGTGGGAATTTATGCTAGAATATTTGTATTGTGTTGTTAGGGGTAACTATGCTCCTACGTTAAGGAGGTGTAACACATGGCAAGTGTTTGCGAAGTTTGTGCAAAGGGTCAGCTGTCTGGTAACAACGTCAGCCATTCCCACCTGAAGACGAAACGTGCTTGGAAACCGAACATCCAGCGTGTCCGCGCTGTTGTTGACGGCGAAGTCAAACGTGTTAACGTCTGCACGCGTTGCCTGCGTTCCGGTAAGGTTCAGCGTGCCCTCTGATTTGCGCATAATATCAGAAGCTGATATATCATAAAGAAAGCGAAAGAGCTCGTCTCTTTCGCTTTCTTTATTTGTATCGTATCGCTATCAGAAAAGCATGAGCCCCACTGCTATCGCGGTGGGGCTCATGCTTTTCTGAACCATTCGATTCTATTTTCCCTTAAATACACTTAGGCATTACGCCTTCCAATACACAGCGGCACATCACCGAGGCGCGATTGGGTTCCTTCATCTTCTTGCAGATGGCATAGACGTGTTTTTTGACAGTGCTTTCCGCACTGTTCACCCGTTCGCCTATCTGACGGTTCGACCAGCCGCGGCACAACAAACTCGTAATCTCGATTTCCCGTTCCGTTAGCCCAAAACGCTGCTTTAACACCAACCGGATTCGCTGGTTCGTGTCGTTCTGCGGATGGAAGCGATACAAGCGCTGGGCAATATGGGGCTCAATGCAGCGAAGCTTCATCAGCTCCAAGTCCGTGAAATTTCCCATTTCCTTTGGCCGCAACAATCCGAATTTCCCCAGCAACAGATTGTTTTTTACCAGCCACAATTTGCAGCTGTAATGCATGCCAATAGGCTTTCGCACCTGCTGGTAAAAATCCGAATTCTGCAGGAATTCTTCGCTTAACACATCCGTATCCCGAAACACTAGGGACTCCTTGCGCCACTCCAGGGAGCGGTACGGATAGGATTTCCCCAGGCGGATGGCTCTAGCGGCCATCTCTTCAAAAGCCGGTGCCTCCGGGCTCCACTTATAACTCAGGGGCCGCACATGGCATTTTGCATCCGCCTCATTCATCATCATAAAGGAAACGCCGCACGCAAAGGGAACCAGGCTTTCCAATGCTTCAAAAACCGCCTGGCGATATTCGTCGACGCTGGCCTCATAACATTTCAGCACAGCCATGGTCATCACGCGGCATTCATTTTCATCCAAATAAAGCATATCCCTTGCCTCTCTCATCTCTCATTCTCATTTTATTATAACCCCATTATCCCTATTTTGCTATAACGAAAATCCCCGCATCGGTTCGGAGCCCCGCCAACTTCCCCACAAAACAAAGAAGCGAGCCCTTAAAGGCCCGCCCCCAAAAACATATAATCCCCTATACCACTCAGCTTCCCCAAGCCTCATAGCAGCCACCGGAGAATCGTTTCGCTAAACGTACCAGGAAACAATTCATCCCTCTTAATCCATTCCGATGGCTTCTCTATTATAAGAGACCTTTTCCACCTTTACAATTCATCGGTAGTAGGAGTTATTGGTGTTTTACCACTTTAGTAGTATACTTTACGCAAAATCTGCCAGCTGATTCAGCTCCTGCCGGATGCGCCGCCAATCGGGGCAAACCTTATCCATCCTTGCCTTGAAGGCCGGGCCGTGATTATGCACCCAAAGATGCGTAAGTTCATGGAGCATGACATACTCCAAAGCCTCCGGCTTATACTTGGCCAGCTGCAAGTTAAGCCAAACCCGGGCCTTTAGGATGTTACAGGTACCCCAGCGGGTCTTCATGTTGCGAATGCGGCACTCGGCGGCTTTTTTGCCGACAACGGCCTCACAGCGCGGCAGCAGCTTAGGGATAGCCTGCTCCAGCTGGCGGCGGTAGAGACCGTTGACGATTTCCCGTCGCTGTTCCACCGTTGCATAAGCTGGAACCGTGAGGATAATCCGGGAATCCTTGCAAACCACCGAAGCCCGGCGGCTGGCGGAATCCCGCACCACCAGGTCATAATAGACACCCCAAAGGGGAACTTTATCCCCCGTCTGATATTGACGGGTCAACTTTTTCTGCTCCGCCTTTTCCCATATGGCCTGCTGCTTTTTTTCCACCCACTGCCAGTGCTGGCGCAAAAAATCAGTAATACGTTCCCGCTTCATGCGAAGAGGCGCAGTTACCTCAATACGGCCAGCGGGCTTTTGCACCCGCAGGTACATGTTTTTGATTCGCTTGCGCTTTAGGTATATGACCTGCCCAGCGAAGGGAAAGATTTCCTCCGTCATCCCTGGCGGCGCTTTTCGGACTCGTCAAAGATTGCCTGCAGTTCCTCACCGGAAAACTCGTATTTCTCGTTGCAGAAATGACAGCAAACTTCAGCATGGCCATCATCCACTAAGGTCTGAAGATCCGCCTTGCCCAGACTCAGCAGCACTTCGCTGATGCGCTCCTTCGAACACTGGCATTTAAAGGCCAGATCCGTCGTCGTCATGTAGTTGACATCAAAGCCCTGCAGGAGCTCCGCGATGATGCCCTTGGCATCGAGACCGCGCTCCACCATGTGCGAGACGGAATTTACCGTGCGCAGATTGGCTTCGAGCTTATCGATGCATTCGTCGGTGGCATCGGGCAGCGGCTGGATGATGAAGCCGCCCGCACCGATGCACTTGAAGTCAGGATTCACCAGCACACCCAGGCCGACGCTGGACGGCGTCTGCTCGGAGACGTAGAGGTACTTCGTGAGGTCGTCGGCAATCTCGCCATCGGTGATCTCCGTGCTGCCCGTGATGGGGTTCTTGAGTCCCGTGAACCGCGTGACCGATACCATGCCCTTGCCGACGCCGCCGCCCACATCGATTTTGCCCAGGCTGTTAAGAGGCAGATTGACATGGGGTTCGTCGATATAGCCGCGCACAAAGCCCTCCGGCGTTGCATCAGCCGTCACCTTGCCCAGCGGGCCATCGCCATCGAATTTTATCGTCAGGGCTTCTTGGTTCTTGAGGTTGGCTGCCATCAAGAGCGCCGCCGTCATGGTGCGGCCCAGGGCTGCTGCCGCCACCGGATAGCAGTCATGGCGGCGGATGGCCTCGTTGACCAGGTCCGTCGTCACCGCCGCATAGATGCGCACACCCTCAGCCGTTGCTTTTACTAAATGGTCTTTCATGAATATTTCCTTCCTAAAAGGCCTTCCCCGCTGGGGAAGGCTAATCTTTAAATCGTATGTTGCATAAGCACTTCATCCGTATCGATATCGTAGATCCGGATTGTGCGGTCTTCGAGCACCGCATAGGTATTGCGGCCATCTTCCCGCTTGGAGAGCGCCGCCGAGCCAGGATTTAAGAATACGGTCTGGCCACGCTTTTCCAGCACCGTCGTATGGATGTGGCCGCTGATGAAGAGATCCGCCTTTAAATGGGCCGCCATCTTGTCCTTTTCTTCATCGGTCATGACGCTGTCGCCATGGGTGACGATGATGCGCAGCCCCTCGTAAACCACATAGGCATAAGGTGCCTGCACGGGAAGTTCCAGGCAGCTGGCATCCACCGAGGAATCGCAGTTGCCCTTGGCGATGATGACCGGCACCGGGCAGCTGTTGATTTTGGCCACGAGGCCCGCCGGATTGTAGTCCGCCTTCATGGGATTGCGGGGGCCGTGATAGAGCACATCCCCTGCGTGCAGAATCATATCGGCATCATGGAAAGCCTTGTCAAAGGCCGTCTGCCAAGCCCCTTCATGGCCGTGGGTGTCACTGATAATACCAATTTTCATCGAAATTCAGCTTCTTTCCTAAACGCGATTAACCGATTTTCTTGAGCAGGTTCGCCATTTCCATAGCGGCCATAGCGCTGTCGGAACCTTTGTTGCCAGCCTTCGTGCCAGCGCGCTCCACTGCCTGCTCGATGTTCTCCGTCGTCACGACGCCGAAAATCGTCGGCACCCCCGTCTGCATGCCAACCTGAGCCGTACCTTTGGAAACCTCGTTGCAGACATAATCGTAATGGGTCGTCGAGCCACGGATGACCGCACCCAGGCAGATAACGGCGTCGTACTTGCCGCTTTCGGCCATTTTCTTAGCCACCACCGGGATTTCAAATGCCCCCGGTACCCAGGCCACATCGATATCAGCATCGTTGGCCTCGTGACGGTGCAGCGTGTCCAGGGCGCCGCCTAAGAGCTTGCTCGTGATGAACTCATTGAAACGGGCTACGACGATGCCGAATTTCAGCCCTTTTGCTGTGATAAAACCTTCGATTACATTTGCCATGATATATTACCTCCTATAGGAACCTTACTTCAACGTCTCTTCGTTCAAGAGATGGCCCATCTTTACTTTTTTGACTGTCAGATAGTTCTTGTCGAACTTGTTGGCATGAATCATCAGCGGTACCCGCTCGGTAATCGTAAGACCATACCCCTCAAGACCAGCCCGCTTAGCCGGATTGTTGGTCATCAGCCGGATGCTGGTAAGCCCCAGATCCGCCAGAATCTGAGCACCAATGCCGTAGTCCCGCAGGTCCGGTGCAAAACCGAGCTCCACATTGGCCTCCACCGTATCGCGGCCCTTATCCTGCAGGGCATAGGCCCGCATCTTGTTAGCAAGGCCAATGCCACGGCCTTCCTGACGCATGTAGAGCACGACGCCCTCGCCGGCCTTTTCGATTTTTTCCAAGGCCGCATGGAGCTGGTCACCGCAGTCACAGCGCATGGAGCCCAGCGCATCACCCGTCAGACACTCGGAATGGACGCGCACCAGCACGTCTTTCTTGCCCTTGACGTCGCCCTTGACGATGGCCAGATGGCATTTGCCGTCCAGCTTGCTCTCATAGGACTTGATGCGGAAATGACCGAACTTGCTGGGGAAATCCACATCAGCCACCAGCTCCACAAAGGATTCGGTGCGCTTGCGGTACTCGATGAGAGCCTGTACCGTAATCATGTGCAGACCGTGCTTCTTGGCAAACTCGATGAGTTTCGGCGTGCGCATCATGTGACCATCGTCGTCCATGATTTCACAGCAAAGGCCTGCCGGATAGAAACCAGCCAGCCGCGCCAAATCCGTGGTCGTCTCCGTATGACCGGCACGGCGCAGGACACCGCCCTCCACAGAGCGCAGCGGGAACACGTGGCCCGGACGGCGGAAATCCGACGGACGCGCCTTGGGGTCTAAAAGCTTGCGAATGGTCAGGCAGCGCTCATAAGCCGAGATACCCGTATCCGTCTCATGGGCGTCAATGGAAACCGTAAACGCCGTCTCATGGTTATCCGTATTGTTGACCACCATCTGGCCGATGTTAAGCTCATCGAGGCGCTTGCCGTCAATGGGCGTGCAGATGAGCCCCTTGGCGTATTTGGCCATAAAGTTGACATCTTCGGGGGTCACCGTTGCGGCGGCCACGATAAGGTCGCCTTCGTTTTCGCGGTCCTCATCATCGACCACCACCACCATTTTGCCATTCTTGATATCTTCAATGGCCTGCTCTACTGTTGCAAAATCTGCCATAATCTTTCTCCTTCACTTAAAAACCGTTCTCCAGCAGGAAGGCCCGGGAAAGACCGCCGGCCTTCTTCTGCTCTTCCTTTCCTGCCAGCATCTTTTCCACGTATTTTCCCAGCACATCGGTTTCAATATTTATCCTGCTGCCCGCCTTCTTGCTGCCAAGATTCGTGACCTCCCGGGTATGGGGGATAAGGCTCACGGTAAAATCCGTATTGTTTACGGCCGCCACCGTCAGGCTGATGCCATCGAGAGCCACCGAGCCCTTTTCCACGATGTAGCGCAAAAGGTCCGCCCCTGCCGCAATCTTCATCAGGATGGCATTGCCTTCCTCTTTAAAGGAAACAATCTCGCCGGTGCCGTCGATATGGCCGCTGACGATATGGCCGCCCAAGCGGCTGGCAAGGGTCAGTGCCCGCTCAAGATTTACAGGACTGCCCTTGGAAAGCTCCGAAAGCGACGTGCGCCGCACCGTCTCGGGCATCACATCCGCCGTGAAATGATTCTTGTCAAAGGAGGTCACCGTAAGGCAGACGCCGTTTACGGCGATGCTGTCGCCTAAGGCCACATCCTCCACCACTTTCTGGCAGTCAATGGCTAGCTGCCCGCCGCCAATGCGCCGGATATGCCCGACCTCTTCAATGATTCCTGTAAACAACGTCTCACCTCCGCGTCACATAACCTGTGAGCAAAATATCGCCATTCATCGACTCCGTCGTAACCCGATTAAGCTCCACGGCATCGGAAAGTCGCGCAAAGCCTTCCCCCTCCACCGGGGTCAGCGCCTCCCGCCCGCCGATAAGCTTCGGGGCGATGAAGGCATGGACTTTATCCACCAGGCCTGCTTCAAGCAGCGAGAAATTTACGCGGCCGCCGCCCTCGACAAATACCGAGCAGACTTCCCTCTCACCAAGCTTTGCCATCAGGAGCTTTAAGTCAACCTGCTCGCCGCTGCCCGCCGTGATAATCTCTGCACCGGCAGCCTTTAAAGCCTGTACGCGCTCCTTAGGTGCCTGCTCCGTCACCGCCACAATAGTCGGCGCCGCCCCGTCCGTTACCACCTTAGCCGTAAGCGGCGTGCGGGCCTTGCTGTCGACAATGATGCGGATGGCATTTTTCCCTTCACACCCTGGAATCCGCGTCGTAAGGCTCGGGTCGTCTTTTAACACCGTGCCGATACCAGCCAATATGCCATCATAAATATCCCGCAGCTCGTGGACCCGGCGCCGAGAAGTCTCATTGGTAATCCACTGGGACTCTCCCGCAGCCGTTGCAATCTTGCCGTCAAGCGTCATGGCAGTCTTGAGCACCACAAAGGGCATCTTCGTGGTAATCCACTTGAGGAACACTTCGTTTAACGCCACAGCCTCTTCTTCGAGGACTCCACAGGTAACCTCGACGCCGGCATCTTCTAAAATCTTGATGCCCTTGCCTGCCACCAGAGGATTGGGATCCCGCATGCCAATGACCACCCGGGCAATGCCTGCCTCGGCCACTGCCTTGGCACAGGGGCCCGTGCGACCATAGTGGGCACAGGGCTCAAGCGTCACGTAAAGCGTTGCGCCGCGCGCAAGGTCTCCTGCCATATTCAGCGCATGAACCTCCGCATGGGGGGTGCCGGCCTTGCGATGCCAGCCCGCCGCCACGATACGGCCCTCCCTTACGATCACAGCTCCCACCAGGGGATTGGGCGAGGTACGCCCCTCCGCATTGCGAGCCATTTGCAGGGCTACGCGCATAAAATCTTCATCCTGCAATCCTATCACCTCAGATTCCTTCATCTTAGGTTTGTGATTGAGACCAAAAAGACCAGCGAAAAGATTTCTCTTCTCGCTGGCCTAAATCGCATGTAAAACCAACATGCCTTTTCTCATCCCGACTATACGGTCGGCTCCGGAATCTCACCGGATCATGCTCCCAAGGGCTCGCGGGCTATACCGCCGGTGGGGAAATGCTCCCCGCCTCAAAGACAAATCTCACGTCTTATTATAGCACGCTTTTATACTTTCTATCAATAATTATTGTCAGAACTTGAATTTCGCCGTAGCATCCTGCAGCTCTGTCGCCATGTTAGCCAGGGCCTGGGATGCCGAGGCAATTTCCTCGGTGGATGCCGACTGCTCTTCCGTTGCTGCCGAAATCGTCTGGGTATGGGCAGCGGTCTTGCTGCTGACCTCGTCGATTTCCTCCATGGTACCCACAATGGAGCTGGCACCGGCAGAAACCTTGTGCACCCGAGCGTTCATATTCTCGACTTCTTCCTTGATGTCATGAACCTTCGCGATGATGCGGCCGAACTGCTCGCCGACCTCGCGAATCGCATCGGTACCAAGCTTGATCTGCTCCGTGCTGGACTCCATAGAGCCCACTGCCTGGTTCGTATCGCTCTGAATCGTCGTGATGTGGCGCTTGATATCCTCAGCAGCTTCCTGGGATTCAGCCGCCAGCTTGCGAACTTCCTCAGCTACAACGGTAAAGCCGCGGCCCTGTTCACCGGCCCGGGCTGCCTCGATAGCCGCATTGAGGGCCAAAAGATTCGTCTGCTCAGCAATAGCCGAAATCGTCTCCACAATCTTACCGATCTGCTCACTGTTCTTGCCCAGCTGAGAGACGATGGCTGCCGACTCCTGGGAAGCCTTTTCAATCAGGGCCATCTTGTCCATGGCATCCTGCATAAGCTGGCTGCCTGCCGTAGCCGTTTCGTTGGTCTCGTTCGTGCGATCGTTGACATGCTCCATGCCTTTTGCCACATCATCGATATGGCCTACGACTTCCTCCACCACATTTTTAGCATTGTCCACGCTTTCCGCCTGGTCGCTGACACCCTGAGCCACGTCACCGACGGATACGGCCACGCTGTTGGCGGCCTCTGCCGACTGCTGAGCGCTGGCCGTGAGTTCTTCGGAGGATGCTGCCACCTGCTCAGCGGCGGCGCTCATCTTCTGGATGAGACTGCGGATGTTCTTGTTCATGGTATTGAAAGCCTGGGTGAGCTGACCGATTTCATCGGAGCTTTCCACCGGCAGCTCGGCCATGCGCAGATTACCATCAGCCAGCTGCATAGCATGCTCGTTAAGCCCCAGGATTGGACGCGTTATCTTCTGGGCAAAATACTGGCAGACAACCATCATGAGAGCAAAGCCCACGAGGGTCAACAGGCCAAATACCCAGCGCATGTGCTTCAGCGAGGCAAAGACGAAATCCTCCGGCACCGCAATGCCGATAAGCCATTCCGTCGACGGCACTTTGGCATAGGCAAAGACAACATCCTGGCCGTCACTGCTCGTGGTAAAGTAGCCCGAATCCTTGCCCTGCATTTCCTTGAAATGCTCACCAAAGCCATCGACTTCAGCAAAATTCTGCATAGGCTTGCCAAGGCCAGCCGTTGCCAGGATGTTGCCGGATTTCTCCATGATGATGCCCTGGCCTTCGCCATGGTACTCGATATTCTTTACCTGTTCCCCCAGCGCATCGAGAGCGATATCGTTGCAGACTGCACCGACGAACTGACCATTGGCCTTGACTGGTGCAATGGCCGATACCACCAACTTGTTGGTGATGGCATCCACATAGGCCTCGGTAAACTCCACCTTGTCATCCTTTTTCACCTGCTGATACCAGGGGCGCTGGGTCGGGTCCTTTTGACCGGTCATATTGCCACCGGTGGAGGAGGCAAAATACTTATCCTCCATGCCCAAGGTCACGCCCATGACATCGGCCTCCGAGGATGCCGCCTGAAGCGCCGCATTGGTCTGCATGCTGGCCTTGTCCCCATTGTAAGCCGTCATGACATTGGCCGTATGCGCCGTCGACGACTGCTTTGCCATCAGCCAGCCGTCCATATCGGACACCTCTTTGGCAACAACTGCCCGCAGCTCGTTATCGACGCTCTGCTGCAAATCCGAACTTGCCAGGTAGTAGCCGATGATGGACACCGCAGCCATCAACGCTCCTACGATACCAGCCAACACGATAAACTTTTGTCTGATTCCCATTTACCCTTCTCCTTTGTATATGTAGTAGTATTTATAAAAACAGCCAGGGCTGTTCTTACCTGCTAAAATCGTTGCTCCATTTTAGTTGCTTGATAAAAGTAAACTATCCCATGTTTACACAAAATCCGAGCCGCCCATCGGCAGCCCGGATTTAACTTAACGCTATAACATATACGCGATAAATCCCACTCATGTTTCATTAAGACAAAATTATAGCATAATGTATTTTTAATTACAAGTAAACCTTTTCTCTGCATAAAATATACTTATTCTAGACAAATGTCTATTTTCGGTATACTTTACACCCAAACCTCCTCAGCAATCTCTTTTACCAAGGCCAATTTCGCCCACTGCTGCTCTTCGGTAAGCTTGTTGCCGATTTCGCAGGAGGCAAAGCCGCACTGCGGGCTGAGGTACAGCCGCTCCAGGGGAATGTAGTTGGCGGCCTCCCGGATTCTGGCAATAATCTTTGCTTTATCCTCAAGCTCCGGCTTTTTCGTCGTGATAAGACCCAAGACCACTTTTTTGTCTGGGGATACCTTGGCCAGAGGCTCAAATCCCCCCGACCGCTCATCGTCGTATTCCAGATAAAGGGCATCGACCTTTTCCTCTGCAAAGACGTAATCCGTCACCGAATCATAAGGGCCGCTGGTAAAGAAGGTCGAATGATAATTACCACGGCAAATATGGGAATTGATTACCATATCCTCAGGCTTTGCCGCCAGTGCCAGATTGTTCACAGCCAGCAGCTGTTCTTTGACCTGCTGCAAGTCAAGCCCCAGCGCCTGATAGCGCTGCTGCGCGGCATCCCCCACCACGGCGCCCCAGGTGCAGTCATCAAACTGCAGATTCCGGCAGCCTGCCTCGTAGAACTGGCGGATGACCTGCTGATAGGCCTTGCCAATATCCTGGATAAGAGACTCGTTATCGGGATAAATTTTCCGGGTGGATTCGATGTTCTGGGGAATGATGAACTGCTGGAACATCTGGGCCGGTGCTGGAATCGTGTATTTGGCCACCGTCTGCTCATCTTCAAACTGCTTGAGGAATCGGAAATACGCCACAAAGGGATGCTGCTTCGCTTTCACCTTGCCCACCAGCCAGGTATCCTCCAGCTCTGCCACCTCACCATTGAACTGGACGCCGCCACCGGCTTTATGGGCCACCCCTTCAAAGCCCCACATAAAATCCAGATGCCAGTAAGCCCGGCGGAACTCGCCATCGGTAATCACGTGGAAGCCTGCGGCCTTTTGCTTGGCCACCACCTGGGTAACGGCTTCATCCGTCACTTCATCCAATTCCTGCTGGGTAATTTTCCCCGCCTTGAAGGCTTCCCGGGCTTCTTTTAACTTAGCCGGCCGCAAAAAGCTCCCCACAAAATCATAACGGCATGGTGTCTGTATTTTATTCATAACGATCATCCTTTCTTTCGGGTGTGTCTCTGAATCGTATACACCTATCTTAGGCAATCGGCAGGCTTCTGTAAAATATGAAAAAGCATCGGCACACCATAGTTATTTTCTATGGGCCATGGTATAATTACATCAAAACATTTCATCAGGAGATTCTTATGACACTAAAACAACTTCGCTACGCCGTCACAGTGGCCGAGACAGGAAACATCACCGAAGCCGCCAAAAAACTCTTTATCGCCCAGCCCAGTCTCACCGCCGCCATCCACTCCCTAGAAGAGGAATACGGCATCACCATTTTTTCCCGATCCAATAAGGGCATCGAAGTGACCCCTGCCGGGGATGAATTATTAGGCTATGCCCGGCAGGTGCTAGAGCAGGCCGACCTCATGCATGAACGCTACACAGGTAAAACCCCCATCCGCCAGCATTTTTGCATCTCCTCCCAACATTACTCCTTTGTTGTCGAAGCCTTCGTCGAACTCATCCGTCAGTTCCAAGGCAACAAATACGAATTTCACATGCGGGAAACCCAAACCTATGAAATCATCGATGACGTGGCCCATATGCGCAGTGAAGCCGGTATCCTTTATCGGAACAAATTCAATCGCTCCATCATCACCAAAACCCTAAAGGACAACCAGCTCACCTTTACGCCGCTGTTTACCGCCAGCCCCCATGTCTTTGTGGGCAAGAACAGCCCCCTGGCGCAAAAAGACCAGGTCACCTTAGCGGACCTAAAGCCCTTCCCGCGGCTTTCCTACGAACAGGGCAGCCATAACTCCTTCTACTTCTCCGAGGAGATTCTAAGCACCGAAGACTGCGACAAAGAACTCATCGTCTGCGACCGGGCCACCTTGTTCAACATGGTCATCGGCCTCAACGGCTACACCATCTGCAGCGGCAGCATCAGCGAGGAGTTAAACGGGTCCAACATCGTGGCCCGCCCCCTGGCAGTGGATGACTATATGGAAATCGGCTACATCCTGCCAAAGTCCACCCGCCCGTCCCGGCTCACCCTGGAATTTCTCGACATCTTAACCGCCATCACCGCCCAAATCAATCCCAGCCGCCAATAAAAAGCGGACCAGGCCAACTATTGACCTGGTCCGCTTTTCACTTGGACACGCTTAGAAGTTTTCCCCCTGAATTTCAAAATAAGTCTGTGGATGCTGACATACCGGGCAAAGCTTTGGCGCCTGCATGCCTACCACAATATGACCGCAGTTGCGGCACTCCCAGACCTTTACTTCGCTTCGCTTGAACACTTCGCCATTCTTGACATTTTGCAAGAGCTTCCGATAGCGTTCCTCATGGTGTTTTTCGATTTCGCCCACCATGCGGAATTTCATTGCCAGCTCTGGGAAGCCTTCCTTTTCCGCCGTTTCAGCAAAGCCTTTATACATGTCTGTCCACTCATAGTTCTCCCCGTTGGCGGCATCTTCCAGGTTCTCTTCCGTATTGCCAATGCCTTCCAGCTCCCGGAGCCACATCTTCGCATGATAGGACTCATTGGCCGCGGTTTTCAAAAACAATTCCGCAATCTGCTCCGACCCATCTTTCTTGGCCACCGAGGCAAAATACGTATATTTATTGCGTGCCTGGGACTCTCCGGCAAAAGCCGCCTGCAGATTTTTCTCCGTCTGGGTTCCCGCATATTTACTCATAGCAATATCCTCCTGACTCGTCACACTTCTGCTTTCCACAGGCCATGCAGATTGCAATAGGCATAAGCTGCCACTGCTTCATCTCCATCCGCCATATTGAACACAAACTCCGGAGCATCATCCGGCGTCAGATGGGCCATCTGGGCCCCCTGTTTCGTCTCGAGATGAATCCACTCAATGAAGTGTTCCGGCGTCATCGGATGGGTTACACTCCCCACCGACACCTTCACCGCATTTTCGGCCACCGAGATTACCGGCACGTGTTTTTCCTGAGCCGCATCGGTGGTATTGGCCGTAAGCTCGGTCATCGCCTGACCGCAGCACGAAAGCGTTCCGCCGCCTTCTTTGACCACGCCGACAATATTGCCGCAAAGCTTACAGATAAAGAACCGTTTTGCCATAAAACCGCCTCCCGCCAAACTAATACACAAAAAGGCTTTCCCCAGGCAAAAAGACCGCAATATAGTTGCGTAAAATCTTTTTCCTGCTTTGTAATACTTCGACATTTCCTGGCGGCTTCCTGCCAGCGGCAAAAATATATCTGCGATAGTTTTCCGGCTTTATTTTAACAGCCCATTTTGATAAGCCAGCAGCAATTTATAAAGGTCGCTGATTTCCTCTTTGATGGCCCGGCCCTCATCGGAATCCCCCACGGTGGTCCGATAAGACTGCAGTTCCACCGTCTCCGACACCGACTCGATGTCCTGATTCTCCCGCAGGGCCTCCCGGACATCGGGAATCTTCTGATGCTCTAACAGCCGCAGTCCGCGGGAATTGGAAATCAAGGTAAACCCAGAGATACCCGTTTTCTTATGATAGGCCTTGCAAAAACCACCATCGATGATGATGGCCTTGCCGCCAGCCTTCACCGGCGTTTCGCCTTTTCGCACCTTCACGGGCACATGGCCATTGATGATATGGCCCCGTTTCGGTTCTAGATGAAATTCCGCCAGGATTTTCTCACAAACAGAGGCCTTATCAATATAGCGGAAATAGGGGTCTGATGGTTCCACCCAAGTGCTTTCGTCGGCAATCATCGCCCGCTCAAAGGTTTTAAACTCCCGGCCCGATACCGGCGATATGCGGCCGCACCACAGAAAATACATGAAGTCCTTCGCCGTCTCATCCCCGTGAAGCCAGGCAGCCCGGGCCATTTTCTCGCAAAAGTCAAACCACTGGCGCCCCTTGTACTCCTGACCGCCAAACTTAACCACCCGCAGGCTGCCATCTTCATTTAGGGGCACACAGCCATGAAAAAGCAGATTGCCGTTAAAACGGGTATAGATGCTCCCCTTCTGGTAGAGGTAATCCACATGGCGTTTGAGCATCAGGCTTTCCACAAAATAGGATTTAAGATCATCAACTACTTCCTGTTCCTTTTCCGTCAGCACATAGGGGTCTTGGGTATTTTCATCAATGGTCGGAAAGTAGGCATTTTCCAGTTCATACCGTTTGCCATCCCCCAGGGTAACTGCCGACACCCGAAAATCAATCTTATCCAAGAGCAGCCGGCTCTCCATCTGGAAATCCGGATTGCGGCGAATGAGCTGGCCTTCCAGTTTAAACATGATGATGGTCATGGCCCGCTCTGCCGCCTTAATGGGATTTTCGTCGGGATAGAGCCGGGAAGCAAAGGTGGACAGGGAGCGCAGGCTGATGCCATAGCCCCGCTCCAGCACATCCGTATTGTTGTAGCGAAGCGAATTGCGCACCACACTGGCAATGCAGACCTCACTTCCGAGCGCCGCGCCCATCCACAGGACATCGTGATTGCCCCATTGGATATCCACCGAGGGATATTCCATCAGCAGATTCAAAATCGCATCGGGCCGATTGCCCCGGTCGTAAAAGTCTCCCACGATATGCAGCCGGTCCACCGCCAACCGCTTGATGAGCACCGTAAAGGCCTCGATAAAATCCGCCCCACTATCAATCTGCACAATGGTATTGAGCAGCCGATTGTAATAAACCCGCTGGGCACTGTCCACCGTGGGATGCGTATTCATCAATTCAAAGATTACCGAGGCATAGCAGTCCGGAATGAAGCCATTTACCCGGGACGCCGGATATTTATAACTCATGACCTGGGACAGCTCCAGCAATTGGGCCAGATTGCGCCGGTACCACTCCGGTGTATTGGCGTGCAGTGCCGTTATCTGCTCCATTTTTTCTTTGGGATAATAAATCAGGGTACAGAACTCCGCCTTCTCCTCCTGAGTGAGCCGGTCACCAAAAACATAATCCACCTTCTCATGAATGATGCCCGAGCAATTGTTTAAAATGTGGAAAAAGGATTCGTATTCCCCGTGCAGATCACTCATAAAATGTTCACTGCCCTTGGGAAGGGACAGCCGCGATTGAAGATATACGAGTTTCTCGTAAACGGCCTGCTTGTTGGGATATTTTTCCGCCAACAGCCGCAGCAGCTTATTGGCCTTTCCTTTGCTATAGTTTTTATCCGCTATGTCCTGCATCCTAAAACTCCCCTCATACGCTTTTTGGCAAAATTACCTATCGCCTAATTCGCCCACCCCCATGAAAAATCCTGCTTTTGTCTCCTCAACAAAGGCATTTCTCACCAAACCACCGCCGCTGCCGCCACAAAATCCGTCAATTCAATTGACACATGATTCATAGTATTATATACTCCTAAAGAAAACGCTGCATATGTAAAGCTTCTTCTTTACATTGTGGACAGTTATTTATAGGGAGACGGTTTTATGAAAAAAATGAATTTGGCAACCCAAGTGCTGATTGCCTTTATTGCCGGCACGATTCTCGGTATCCTCTTCCAGAAGGATATCCTGTTTTTGCAGCCCGTGGGGGATATTTTCCTGCGGCTGATTCAAATGATTGTAGTACCGCTGATTTTCCTGTCCATCATCGGCGGCATCGCCAATATCGGCGACATCCGCAAACTGCGGCGCATCGGTTCGAAGATTCTCGGCTTTTACGTCATCACCACCATTCTCTCTACGATTATCGGCCTCGTGGTGGCAAACCTAATGCAGCCCGGCAAGGGCTTTGATGCCAATATGATTGTCGCCACGGGCGACCCCATCAAAGAAGCGGCTCCCATGACCGTTGGCGGCACGATTCTCAGCATGATTCCCGCCAATCCCCTGCACGCGTTAAGCGAAGGCAATCTGATTCAGGTCATCATCTTCGCCGCCTTCCTCGGCATCGTCATGACCATGCTGGGGGATAAGGTCAGCACCGTAAAAAAATTCGTAGACGAAGGAACGCAAATCATGTTCACGCTGACAGATTTGGTCATGAAGACCACGCCCCTAGGCGTCTTTGCCCTGGCAGCTTGCAGCATTGGCGAATACGGCACCGCCCTCTTTAGCGTGCTGGCCATGTTTATCCTCACCCATTACGTAGGCGCTATCTCCGTCATCATTTTGCTCTATCTCTTCATCATCAAAGTCATCGCCCGCTATCCGCTGACGGATTTTTTCCGCAAAATCCTCAGCATCTGGCTGGTTGCCTTCAGCACCACCAGCAGCTCGGGCACTCTGCCGGTAAGCCTTAAAGTCACCGAAGAGGAATTCCATGTCAAAAACGAACTAGCTTCCTTCTCCCTGCCCCTTGGTGCCACCATCAACATGAACGGTATTGCCGTCTATTATGCCGTTACCATCATCTTTGTGGCCCAAATCTACGGCATGGACATGACCCTTGCCCAGCAGGCCATGTTTATCTTCATCACCACCATGATTTCCATCGGTACGCCGGGCATTCCGGCCAGCGGCATTGTCCTGGCAGTCATGCTGCTAAACACCATGGGGCTGCCTGCCACCATCATGGGTATGATTGTCGGCATCTTCCGCCCCATCGACATGATTCACACCGCCCTCAACGTAACCGGCGACGTGGTCAGCACCTTGGCTGTCGCCCGGCTAGAAAACATGTATGACACCCCCACCGAAGAAAACAGCGAGGATCTCGCCCCAGAGGCGCAGTCCTAAAGCCAATAAAAAACTCTGCACACAGAGCTTCCTGTGTACAGAGTTTTTTTATTTCATCACCACGCGGCTGATGGCAGCCACCGCCGCTTCGAGTTTTTCAGCAGGAACACCGGAATAATTCAGCACGAAAGTATGCGGGCAGGAAAGAGGCTCGCCTTCGTAATAATCCGCTAAGGGCTTCATGTGTATTTTTTCGGCCATGAATTTTTGCTGCAATAGGTTATCGGCAATTGACAAGTCAAATTGCAGCAAAAAATGCAGCCCGGAACCGTGCTCGATGACCTTTAGCTTCTTGGCGGCTGGCGAGGCTTTGAGGAGGCCTAGCAGCTCCTCCCGCTTCCGGCGGTAATAGGCCCGCATGCGATTGATATGCTTTTCAAAGTAGCCCTCACCGATAAACTTAGCCAGGGTATACTGTTCAAAGTTTGATACGGTGCAGCTGTAAAAGCCCAATTTTTCCTTAAAGGGTTCCACGAGTTTCTCGGGCAGAACCATGTAGCTGATGCGAATTGTCGGCGTAAGACTTTTGGAAAAGGTGTTCATGTAAATGACCCGGTCGCTGACATCAATCCCCATCACCGTGGGAATGGGCCGCCCGGTGAGCCGGAACTCGCTATCGTAATCGTCCTCGATGATATAGCGCTCCGGCCGCGCGGCCGCCCAGCCCAAGAGCTCATAGCGCCGGCTCACGGGCATGATGATGCCTGTGGGGAAATGATGAGAGGGACTGATGTGAAGGACTTGGGCTTGGAGCCGCTCTAATTCCTCAAGGCGAACCCCTTTGGCATCCATAGCTGCCAAAACATAATCCGCCCCACAAGCCTCGTAAATCTTTCGCACTCGTTCATAACCGGGATTTTCCACACAGAACCGCTTGTCCCGGCCCAAAAACTGCACGAGTAAATTGTAGAGGTACTCCGTTCCGGCACCGATGACAATCTGCTCCGCCGATACCTTTAGGCCCCGAAAGCTTCGCAGATGATCGGCAATGGCCTGCCGCAACGGCAACACCCCAAAGCCCGGAGACCGCGCCAGCAGGGACTCCGCATCTTCGGCCACCACCCGCCGCAGCAGCCTGGTCCAAGTGGCAAAGGGAAAAAGCTCCGGCGAAATACTGTTGCTGACAAAGTCAGCCAGCCATTCCGGCTTGGCCTTTGGGGTCTCCGCCTTGGCTTTTGCCAGAAGGTCCGTTTTTTCCACGCTGGGGCTTTGCACTGCGGAAACAAAAAAGCCCCGCCGGGGAGCAGACTGGCAATAGCCTTCTGCCATCAACTGGCCATAAGCCCCTTCCACCGTTATGGTGCTGATTCCCAAATGGGCCGCCAGACCACGCTTGGAGGGAAGCTTTTCCCCCGCCTGCAAGCGGCCGGACAGGATGTCCTTGCGGATGCAATCGTATAGATATTCATAGAGGGGCATGTCCCCGGCCTGCTCCAATGGATAGGTCAGCATGGGCAATCTTCCTTTCTTTCTGACCTTAAAAACTATCTGAATTTGAATATTTCTTTATGGTCAGTAAAAGTATACAATAAAGTTGTCATTTTTACAAGAAAGAAGGAATTATTGTGAATACCAATCTTATTTCTGCACCAAAAGACTTTTCTGACCAGACAAAGTGGACCCCCCAGACCATCTGCCTGGCGGCGGTTATGACCGCTTTTGTTTTTTTGACCACCTTTGTCCCGCGGATTCCCATTCCCCTAGGCTATGCTCATCTTGGAGATGCAGCCATCTTTCTGCTGGTACTGTTTTTGCCTAAGCGTCCGGCCTTTCTGGCCGCCTGCTTAGGTTCCGCTCTCTCGGATTTGCTGGGAGGCTTTCCCCTGTGGATTCTGCCAACTATCCTAATTAAATTCGTCATGGCTTGGATTGCCTGGAAATTAAACGGCGGTGCCGCAAATCTTTTGCGCACCACCGCTGCCTTCTTTCTTGCCTCCCTCTGGATGACCGTTGGCTATACCGCCTTTGGCGCCCTGCTCTACAACAGCCTTGACGCCGGCTTGGCTTCAGCCCCGGGGCTGTTCCTGGAGGGTGTTATCAACACCATCGCCGCCCTTGTTTTGCTGCCGGTGGTAAACCGCGCCTGCCAGCGCTGACCATCAGCCATCGACGCCTAAATGCTGACCCTTTACGTAGTCCATGACGACGCCATACTGGAGCCAGCAGTCGATGGCCTGGATGATAATGTTCATAATCGTATGGGCTGACAGGGCCAGATTGCTGATTTCGCAGATTTTTACGATTTCATGACGGGATACATGCTCGAACTCCACCCGGATTTCGTACTTAGTGATGTTCAGCAGGTAATGATTGCCCGTGCTGGCTTCCGTCAGCACCATGTATTCCTTGGTATTGGAGTTCACCGGCACAAAGCCAAATTCCTGAAATCGTTCGATAAGCAGGGGCTTCGTCTCACGATGAAAGCGGCTGTTGATTTCATTTCGTTTGACCTCAAGTTCAGCAAAAGTCGGAAAACTGCGCATAATAAAACCTCCCAAAATATAAAAAAATAGACACGCAATGAACGTTGCCGCTCCATTGCGTGTCTTCTTGCGTTACATTATAGTATGCCGGCAAGCAGTTGTCAATTCCCCTTGTCAAAGCTTTCGGTCCTGCTGTCTGCCGCAAATTTTCCCCTAAGGTCAAAGGCGTGATTCAGTGGCCCTGAACCAGCCCCCAAATCCAGCATAGCCGAAAGGGCGCCGGATAGGTATTCCTTTGCCCGGCAAACGGAATCTTCCAGAGAATAGCCCTTCGCCAAATTGGCAGCGATAGCACTAGACAGCGTGCAGCCGGTGCCATGAGTGTTGGGGTTATCAATCCGCTCTCCCTTGAACCAGCGGCCCTTGCCCTGTTCATAGAGGAAATCGTCGGCATCGCTTACGCTATGGCCACCCTTTAACAGCACCTGACAGCCATAGCGGTCAGCTATCCCTGCCGCCGCCCGTTCCATATCGTCTTTGCTTTTAATGGTACAGCCCGACAGCACCTCAGCTTCCGGGATATTGGGCGTCACCAGCTCCGCCAGGGGCAGCAGTTTGTCCACGAGAACCGCTACCGCCTCCTCTGCCAGCAGCCGGGCACCGCTGGTGGCAATCATCACCGGGTCCAGAACAATATGACGGGCCCCGTATTGCTGCAATTTTTCCCCCACGACATCTATCAAGACGGCTTCGGAAACCATGCCGATTTTTACCGCGCCGGGAAAAATGTCGGCAAAGACCGCATCCAGTTCCCTAGCCAGAAATTCCGGCGTCACGTTAAAGATGCCCGTCACGCCCATGGTATTTTGCGCCGTTAGCGAAGTAATGGCGCTCATGGCATAAACCCCATTCATGGTCATGGTCTTAATATCGGCCTGTATCCCTGCGCCACCGCTGGAATCACTGCCGGCAATTGTCAGTGCTGTATTCATCAAAAAGCCCCCTGCTTTGTTGGCAAAAATTTTTACGACAATACTTTCTTTATAGTCTGGAACATTTTATGGATATCAATGGGCTTGGCAATATGACCATCCATGCCCGCCTGGATGGCGTCCTGCTGATCCTCCTTAAAGGCGTTGGCCGTCATGGCCAGAATCATAATTTGAGCTTTGGCGGGGTCATCCAGGCGGCGAATCTTCTGGGTGGCCTTATAGCCATTCATATTGGGCATTTGAATGTCCATGAGAATCAAATCATAGGTGCCGGCCGGAGCCTTGGTCACCATATTCACGCATTCCACCCCGTCACAAGCCCGTTCCACCTGGAAGCCATAGGCCGTTAATAGCTCCTCGGCGATTTCCGCATTGAGGTCATTATCCTCCACCAGCAGGATGCGTTTCCCGGAAAAGTCAAACTCCGCTTCCGGATTGTCGACGGTATCTTGCTCCTCCGGTTCTTCACCAATATGATGGGGCAGGCAAATGATGATTTCCGTTCCCTCGCCTAACTTGCTCTTGATGGAGATCGTGCCATTCATCATCTCCACAATCCGTTTGACGATGGCCATTCCAAGGCCTGTGCCTTGAATGCCGCTTTGGGAGGAATTCCGTTCCCGGGAAAACTGTTCAAAAATCTGGGTTTGAAAGGCCTTCGACATGCCGATGCCATTATCCCGAACGGTGGTCTCAACGATGCATTCCCCCGCTTTTTTCCCAGGCAGCTCCCGGACGCCGGCAAAGATTTCGCCATTGTTGGCGGTGTATTTCACCGCGTTGCTGAGGATATTCATCAAGAGTTCCATCACATGGGTGCGGTCAAAATACAGATAGGGATGCTGAACTTCATAGCTGGTCGTAAAGGTGAGATTTTTCTTCTTCATTTCCCCTTCAAAGACTGAAATCCAAGCCTCATAGAACTCCCGGACATTATTTAACTCCTCGTCAATGATGATTTGCTTGCTTTCGATTCTGGCCATTTCCAGCACATTGTCGAGGATATCCAGCAGCTGCCGGCTGGCCAGCTTTACCTTCTTGCGATACTCCCGATTGACTTCCACCGCCTCGGGATGACGCTCCTCCAACTCCGTAAAGCCGATAATGGCATTAAGGGGCGTGCGGATATCATGACTCATATTGAATAAAAAAGTGGTCTTGGCCTGATTAGCTGCTTCGGCCTTTTCCTTGGCCTTGGCCAGATGCTCTTGCTGTTCCTTTAACAGCCGGTTGAGTTCCCGTATCTTTTGCAGTTGCAATTCCTGCCGGGTCAGCGACTCTTCTAGCTTCCGGTTTTCTTCTTCCAGTCCGGTGGTAACCGAAACGAAGTGTGCCAGGCCGCTTACGAGGGTAATGCGGTCGTCCTTGAAGATGTGGTCGCTTTGGCTGGTCCATCGATCCTCCGGCTCCACCTGCTCCCGTCCCCCCTCCCGGAAGGCCACAATGAGCATGGCACCATTTAACAGCTGGGGCTCCGCGCAGTCATCAAAGCGCTGTATTTCGCCATAGGAGGCAAAGCCCACCGTAGGCGCAATATCCCCAAAGGGGGTAAGCTCCAGTTGAAAATCATCCTTCAAATACATCTGCCGCACGCAGCAGGGAATCAACAAAATTCCCTCGGGGCTGAATCGCTGCAGCTTTAACTGGGCCTGATGGGATTGGTTTAAAATTTCCATGGGGTCACCATAGGCCAGCCGCACCGTCTCCCCTCTGTGGATGCTGCTGGTAAACAGCACCGAACCCGATTCCCCGTAGCCAATGGGGATCCGGGCAATGTCGTGGCCCTCCCGGCTCAGCATCAGCGGGAAGGGCATGATGGAGGTGAAAAAGTTTGGGCCCGGTGCAACGCCGATATATTTCTTGTAAAAATCCGCCACCGTTATGTCGTTGACCTTTAACACGCTGATGTCGGATTCCAGCTCCGTCACCGTGACTTCGTTGCCCAGGGAACGCCAACCCAAATAGGAATCAATGTGAATGTGCAAATCCTTTCCATAGAACAGAATCACAAAGAAACCGCAGTCCGTACAGCCTTGGTCGGTAAATACATGGGTGGGAGTGGTCTTTACGTTGTCAATCCTATCGGTATAGGAATCCGCCGCTCCGCCAAACATCGGCACCGCCGGTGGCAAGTGGCGCAGATTGCGAAAGACCTCCGCCGCCCCATGGAGGGATTTCATGGTGATAATCATGCCAACCGCCGCCGGCTCATGGGCTTTGGCCCGCTCCACCACTGCCGACGCCGCCTTGGCCAAATCTTCCTTATGCCCATCGTAGAAACAAAGTTCCACCGAGGAGGATTCAAACACATAAAAACAAAGCTCATGGCTGTGGTGATGGACCCTTGCATTGCTAATCTCACAGGAAGTCGTATTGCCGCAAACCTGTACCTCCGGCAGTACCTTTTTGATATGGGCTGTCATGGCCGCAAGTTCCTGGGGCTGATTCAAACTGGTAATGACCATACAGAGAATGGCCGATGCCTTTTCCGGGCACTCGAAACGAAACTGTTCCAAACAACTATCCAATTTTTTCAGGTCGTCGATATTATACGCTAAAAGTTTCATTTTCTCAGATCCCCATCCACCAAAATCCGAATCTTACTGTTTCTAAACAGTATTCGCCCTTCTTCCCGAAAAACCTGCCTGCCAAGAAAAGCCGTTGCCTCTTTTACGAGCAACGGCTTTTATCATTCCTGCCAATGACTGCGAAGCAGCGCAATCTCCGCGGCATATCCATCGTGGTCGTTGGGGGTCTCAAGGATAAAGGGCAGCTCCCGCAGGGCCGGATGATTGATAACACGAACCAATGCCCCCAGCCCAATCTGCCCTTCCCCAATGCGGGCATGGCGGTCCTTACGGGAACCACAAGCGTTGAGGCTGTCATTTAGATGGATGGCCTTTAACCTATCCAGGCCGATAATCCGGTCAAATTCAGAAAGTACCCCATCCAAATCCGCTACAAGATCATAACCGGCGTCCCAAACGTGACAGGTATCAAGACAGACCCCCACCTTATCCCGAAGATTTACCCGGTCAAGAATTGCCCGAAGCTCCTCGAAACTTCGGCCCACCTCAGTACCCTTGCCGGCCATGGTCTCCAACAGTACCGTAGTCGTCTGTTCCGGAACCAGCACTTCATTTAGCTGGGCAGCGATAAGGTCAATGCCCGCCGCTACCCCTTGTTTAACGTGACTGCCCGGATGGAAATTGTAGTAATTGCCCGGCGTGTACTCCATGCGCTGCAAATCGTCGGCCATAGTCTCCCGGGCAAAGGTACGCAGTTCCTCTTTCGCCGCACAGGGATTCATCGTATAGGGGGCATGGGCCACTAGCTTCACAAAACCATGGGCCGCAGCCAGGGCCAAAAACGCCTCCACATCCGAAGCATCGATGGCCTTTGCCCTGCCACCACGGGGATTGCGGGTAAAAAAGGCAAAGGTATCCGCCTTTAGTTCCAGGGCTTCCTTCCCCATAGCATTGTAACCCTTGGCAAAGGATAAATGACTGCCAATATGAAGCATTCCAGCCCCTCCTATCAAAGTTGATTTTCCAAAGCAACGACAGCATGACGCACGCAGTCGTCACAGGAGCAGAGCATCTTTTTCGTCTTAATTCCCTTGAGGTCACCACAAATGGTGGCACCAGCCTTCTCCTTAAATTCCTGAAGCATGGCTTTCGTCATCATCTTGGTGAGAGTATCCGACTGATTCAAAAAGCCTGCTGCCATGGCAGCACCGCACAAAGCGCCACAGGTTGCTTCCATGCCGCCCATACCGGAACCGAACCCGGACCCCAAGGCCAGCAGTTCTTCCTCAGATTTTCCCATCTCGTCTTTAAAAGCCAGCAATACCGCCTGGGCGCAATTGCATGTTTTCTTATACTCCACTGCTTTTTCTGCTCGAACGTTTGCCATCGTATAATCCTCCTAAAAAATAGAAACAACTATCCTTAGTTTACACTAGACGCCCCAAAAGTGCAAAAGCCGTCAAAAAAAACAGCCCCTGTCCCCAAAGACAAGGGCTGTTCCGCTTAGGCCTGGATATCCACCAACGCGCCAAGATTCGGGTCAAGGCTCTGCTCCATACCTTCCAGCAGTTCCATCGGTCCTGACTCAGCCGTCTCCATTGCCATCTTGAGAACGGCAATTCCCATATCCTGTCCGGCCTGGGCTTGATGCATGCTTACCGACATAGCGGCAATACTCATATCCATAGAAAGCACCTCCTAATCCACATCCTTGTGCTATCTATTTTATCGTCAAAAAAGCCACAAAACTTAAACACCGCCATAAGAAAACCGCCTTCTTCTGAAGGCGGCCCTTGCTCTATGTATCGCCCTTATGCTTCCTTGAGTTTCCGGCGAATTTTATCCTGGTTCAGTTTGGATAGGCTGCCCGCTGTCCCCAGCACGTACATACCATCCTTTAGCCGCAAAAGTAATCCTGTACGGCCATTGTCGGTCTCAATCACTCCTTTCATCTCGGAATTCTCAGGTAAAGGTCTGTCGCCCCAGAACAACGACTTTGACATGTTTCTAAGCTTGCTGATCCTCATACTGTAACCTCCCGTGATGTTATTTAGTTATCTCGTTACACCATTACCCTTCGACAGAAGGAATTGTTCTCCTGCTGTAACTTGTAATAATTTTATGACAATCATCTGAATACTCGCTGAAATCTCTCCCCCCAAAAATAAAAAATCCGGCCCTGACGCATCATCACGATACGCCAAGGCCGGACAGACTATTATTTTTTTTCGGGGACAGAATGGCACCCGCAACAGCTGCCACCGCACTCCGATGCACCACAGCAGTCAGATTTTCCTTCATGGAAATTGTGATAGATATGCCTAAGGGCAAAGAACAGAGCCACAGCTAATACCGCAGCTACGATAAAGGTTGCCATATAAATCCCTCCTAACTAAGATATTCGGTAACCTGAAATTTACGGAAACAATCAGAAGCCCAGCAGGCTGCCTACCTGATAAACCAGCAGGGATACGAGCCAAGCAATGACAAACATGTAAACGGCCGAGAAAATCATCCACTTCCAGCCGCCAGCTTCCTTCTTGATGGTACCCAGAGCCGTTACGCAAGGCGTGTAGAGCTGGGAGAATACCATGAAGGCCAGCGCCGACAATGCCGTGAAGCTCGAAGCCATGCCCGTCTCCATCATCTGACCAGCAGACTCAACGGCATCGGCTGCTTCCGTGGATACATCAGCAGCACCATAGAGGACACCAATGGTTGCAACAACCGTCTCTTTTGCCATAATACCCGAAAGCAGAGCAGCACCAGATTCCCAAGTAGCAAAGCCATGGAATACGAAGAGATTAGACATCCAGCCGC
Organism: Selenomonas sp. WCT3; assembly: GCA_900100835.1. GTDB lineage: Bacteria > Bacillota > Negativicutes > Selenomonadales > Selenomonadaceae > Selenomonas_A > Selenomonas_A ruminantium_E. Next base: position 186,455 of record FNCM01000005.1, read on the forward strand.
CCAAGGTAGCCAGAATCGACTCGTCAATTTCGCAAGGACCATCAAAGTTGTAGTTGGACATTACCCACAGGAGAACCGAAGCGGCAAAGATAATCGTACCGGCTTTAACCAGGTAGCCTTTACCTTTATCCCAAGTCTCCAAGAGTACCGATTTCATGTCCGGCATGCGGTACGGCGGAAGTTCCAGCAGGAACGTGGAGCCCTTGTCTTTGAAGATGGAGGAACCCAGGCCCTTGGCCGCAACAATTGCCATGATGACACCGGCAATATACATAGCAAAGACCACGTTAGCGGCATTATCGGGGAAGAACATGGCAGCGAACAAAGCCATGATTGGCAGTTTCGCACCACAGGTGAGGAACGGCGTTACGAGAATGGAAACCATGCGATCCTTCTCGGAATCTAAGGCACGAGCGCCCATGATTGCCGGAACACCGCAGCCAAAGCCCATCATCAGCGGCATGACGCCTTTACCCGTGAGGCCGCAACGGCGCATAATCGGGTCCATGACGAAAGCGATACGGGCCATATAACCCGTGCCATCCAGGAAGGACAGGCAGAAGAACAGCACGAAAATCAGCGGCACGAAGGTCAGCACAGCGCCAACACCACCGATGATGCCATCGCATACCAGGGAAACCATCCAATCAGCCACACCGGCATCGGTGAGGAAGTCCGTGGCAAAATCCAAGAAGTCTTCGTTAATCAGCGAATCCAAAGCATCGGCAATTGGCTGGCCAATCCACTCGAAGGTAATCATGAAAACACCATACATGATGGCCAGGAAAATCGGCAGGGCCAAAACGCCATTAGCCAAGAACCGATCGATTTTTTCCGACTTAGTCTGACCCACGTTGGACATGGTCACCGACTGAGCGATAACCGTATCAATCAGCGCATAACGAGCCTCGATGATTTCTTCCTGCTTCTGGGATTCGGACTTGCTGCTGGCTTCAATTTCCTGAACTTTGATGATGTGATCCTTTACCAGCTGGCTCGGTTCGTAGTTCGACATAACCGTGGAAGTGAACACATCCAACAGCTTTCTCGCACTCTTGCTGCTGCGGCCCACCGTCTGCACAACCGGCATACCCAGTGCATCTTCGAGGCGGCGGCAGTCAATCTTGATGCCGCGGCGCTCTGCATCATCGGCCATGTTGAGATCAATCAAAAGAGGGATGCCTTTTTCCAGCAGCTGAACCGTCAGGAACAAGTTACGCTCAATGTTCGAGCTGTCCACTACGTCCATGACCAAATCCAGCTTGTTGTTCATGAGGTAATCGATGACGATTTTTTCTTCCGGGGAACGGGCATTAATGCTATAGGTACCTGGGAGGTCAACGATAGAAATCGCACGGTCCTGATGGCGCGCATAACCGACTTTCTTATCAACGGTTACGCCCGGCCAGTTACCAATTTTCTGACGTGCGCCAGTAAGTTCATTAAATATCGTGGATTTACCGGTATTCGGATTACCGGTTAATGCTACTGCAATTGTTGCCATTTTACTAAATCGTCTCCTTTTTAACCAACCTGCTCTACGGTAACCTTCTCTGCATCCGCGCGGCGAAGGGCCAGATTATAGGAACGGACACTAATAGCGATGGGGTCCCCCAGTGGAGCTGCCCGCAGGACTTTAATCTTCGTCCCTGGCGTAAGGCCCATAGTCATGAGACGTTCTTTCAAGCTGCTATCGTCAATCTGCTTGATTTTTAACGTCATGCCAGTTTTACCCTCTTTAAGAGTCATAGAAAAACCTCCCAAATGAATTGAATAAGTGCACGCATCAAAGATGCGGGTGTAAATGATATTGCTTATCTTCAAACATGATAACGTATATCAATAGCAATTGTCAAGGATTATCAATTACATTTAGGAAATTTTCTCAAAAAAAAAAGCCACCGGGTTATTCCCGCTGACTTGTCAAAATTGACCGGTCAACTTGACCAGTCAATTGTCAAAACGCTATGGTTGGCTTAGAAGAAACACTCCACCCGGGCAAAATACTGCTTGACTCCTTGATGGGAATCGATTTCTTCCCCATCCCCATACTTGAGGATTAGGCCCACATTCTTCCAGGGAGCGTATTTTGCCCCCACTTCCCAGCCCTTCTGTCCATAGTGAAGGGCATCACCAGTGCCAGCAGCGGCGACTGCTTCCCCTAGCTGGCGATAAGCACTGTAAAGCTGCCAGGAGCCCTGAGCTTCCGGCTGATATCTTCCATAGGCAAGTTCGGTCTGCCAGGCGGTATCCTGGCGGTTTGCCTTGGTATTTTCTCCATAGGCACCACTTAGGCAAAGGCGATCGGTAAAGCGATAAGCCCCATGCAGAGACCAAATCGTGGCCGTATTCTCCCCAGCAAAGTAAGCCTTGTTCCAGCTGTCGCTTTTTAGCCGATAAGCGCCGGCCCCTGCCGTTCCCTTCTTTTTCGTGCCATCAAGATTAACGCCGAATAAATCGGCCGCCTCATCACTTACCAGTCCCAGGGACGACGGCAGCTCCTGGGGACTCAGCCGGCCTCCCAGCAGGGTAAGCACCGCTCCCTGCTGCCGCTTCCAGCCGCCACCAAAAGAAGCTTGTCCCCCCGAATACTGCCCATCCCAGAGCAGGCCTTCCTCATTGGTGTAAAGGGGCAGTTTGCCCAGCTTCATCTGCCAAGAATCGTAATCCCCCTGGGCGTAGAGGCGCTTTAGGGTCACCGTTCCGGTCTCATCCTGGGAAAGCTCCGAGGCCGCCTCCAAACGTGCCCTTACCTGCCAATTCGCCGAAAGGCTCGCCGCCGGCTCAAGGCGCAGGAGCATGGCATTGCTGCTGTCCCGGCCCGCCAGTAAATCCCCCCGGGCCTGCTTATAGGTATACTCTGCCTTGCCCTGCCAAGTGACAAGGTCTGTCTGCTGCTCCAATCGGTTGACGCGAAGGCCCAGGGAATTTAATTCGTCACTAAATTCTGCAGCCAGCTGCACAATTGCCTGCTTATCCCGGCTGCTCACTTCCACATTGTTTTCTGCCACCATTGCCCGGGCCACCATCATGGCCATTTCCTGGCGGGTAATTTCCTTATGACCTTTGAAGGTCATATCCTCGTAACCCGTCAACACGCCATCGGCCACCAAATTATTTACGGCCTCATAGGCCCAGTGGTCTGCCGGAACATCGGCAAAGGGATTGCCCGCCGCCAGCACAGAATTTGTAAAAAAAACGGTAAGCGCCATCACCAGCACCCCGATACTTTTGCACTTCATCAAAATTTCTCCTTTATCTTTCCCCAGCGATTTGCAAATTCGTCGCCGCTCCTATTATAACGCTATTGTTCCGCTTTTGACAAAGAGAAATTTTTCCATTTCCTTCCAATTAAAAAGCCCCCCTATGATGGTATCCCATAGGGGGGCTTTTCGATTACAACAAAATGCCAAAGGCCTGCAAGCAGAGAATCAGCATAATCACCGGGGCCACGTAACGGATGATAAAGCGATAGAGCCATTTTCGCGGCATCACACTGCCATCCCGTTCCATCTCCTCCATTACCCATTCCGGTTTCACCACCCAGCCGATGAGAATAGCCGAGCAAAGGGAAATTACGGGCATCATGCAGGAATTGCTGATGTAATCCATGATATCTAGAAGCTGTCCCGTGGTGCCGTTAGGAAGGCCCACCTCCAGATAGAACACGCTGTAGCCCAAGGCAATCACGACGCTGATAACGGTATAGAGGACCCCCAGCACCCGGGTCACCGTCTCACGGCGGGCACGGAATATCTCCATGCAGTTGGCCGTTATGGCCTCTAAGACCGATATACAGCTGGTAAGGGCGGCAAAACCCGCCATAATGAAGAAGGCCATACCAATGAATGGCCCCACCGCCCCCATGGAGGCGAAAACCTTAGGCAGGGAAACAAACATGAGCTTAGGGCCTGCGGCCATTCCCTCCATGCCGGAAAAAACGAAAATCGACGGAATAATCATCATGCCTGCCAATAAACCAACGAAGGTGTCAAACAGGCAAATCTGGGAAACCGACTGATTGAGATTTACGTCCTTGCGCACATAGCAGCCGTAGGTGATCATGATGCCCATCGACACACTGAGGGAGAAGAAAATCTGACTCATGGCATCCAGCAAAATCTGTAGGAACTTGCCCAGGGTAAGATTGGCAAAGTCCGGCATCATGTAAACGCCCAATCCCTGGATACCGGTACGGGTTACCCCCTCCGCATCGGTATAGCTGAGACTCAGCGAATAACCGGCAATCAGGACGATGGACACCAACAGGATGGGCATCATGACCCGGGAGCATTTTTCAATCCCCTTTTCCACACCGCGATAGACAATTACCGCCGTCAGCAGCATAAAGAGCACCGCATAAAGCCCGGCATCCCAAGGATTCGTAATGAAGGACACAAAGTAGGCATCCGCCGCAGCCGCACCTCCTTGACCAGTCAAAAAGGCCACGGCGTACTTTAGAATCCAACCACCGATAACGGCGTAATAGGTCATTATCAGCACCGGCACCAAAAAGGTCAGAATCCCCAGGAACCACCAGCGGGAGTTCATCGACTGATAAGCCCGAATGGAGTTCTTCTGCGTCCGGCGGCCAATAGCCAAATCCGACGACAACAACACATAACCAAAGGTCATGACCAGAATCAAATAAATCAACAAAAACAGACCGCCGCCATCTTTCGCGGTCAAATAAGGAAAGCGCCAGAGATTCCCGACACCAACGGCAGAACCTGCCGCAGCCAGAACAAATCCCAGCTGTCCGGAAAAGCTGCTCGATTTCTCATGCATAGAAGTCACCTCAAATTTTTCTTTGTTGCTACATCATAACAGTTTACAGTAATAATGTAAAGAAAAATCTTATACCAATATACAAATAAATACTTTTTTCTATTCCACATGTACTTTTATCATATTTTGCGACCTTTATTCGTTCTAGTAAATCATTTTGGTTTTAATGTATACCGAGCAAAGATGATACTATCCTTCTATGAATCGGACAAATTACAGTTTGCAGGGGAGCAATCCCCAGTTCGTGTTCGAGATAAGTCGCCGGCGGCGGGGACCCCAGTACCAACGCTCCACCGGTGACAACCCGCTACAAGAAATTTTTGCCTTTTAATTAAGAGTTGGAAAACAGTTAAACGCGCTTCGCTTGGACGAAACTGCTTTTCCAACGAGAACGCAGGCAAAAATTTCTTGCTTCACGCGGAATGTCAAGGCTACGCTTATGATACTGGGGCCCCCGCCGCCTCGGTTAGAGTCGGCACGAAGCTACTACACCCTCGGAGGGTGAAGCTCGAGGAAACTCACCACATCCTCAGCCGCCGCTAGGGGCAGTGCCATAAACGAAGCGTTTGATGTTTTTCGTGAAGAACGAAATTTTTATCCTCACCGTTCGTCGAAAAATTGCTACCGTTCAAGCGAAGCGCGTTTTGCAACTTTTTCGATGCCTAATTAAAGATAAAAATTTCGTTTAGAAAAACATCTCCCGCGTAGTGTTGGCACTGCCCCTAGCGGCGGCGAAGAGCTGCTTCGAATAAAGCTACTCTAACCGATAAACTGTAACTTGCTAAAAATCCGCCACCTCTTTTCGAGCCAGCGGATTCTCCTATTTTACCAACTCCACCGGGGAGAGCACGGCGGCTCCCTGGCTGTTGGTAAATATATCTGCTTTTACATGAAACACCTTGGCCAGCATATCCACCGTCAAAATGTCCCGTGGCGTCCCTTGGGCAATCACCTTGTGATTGGTCAAAACCGCCAATTCGTCAGCATATTGCAGGGCGTGATTGATGTCGTGGAGCACCATAATAACCGTCATACCATACTGCTCCTTGATATGGGTCACAATCTCCATGACTTCCAATTGGTGAGCAATATCCAAATACGTTGTCGGCTCATCCAACAGCAGGTACTGGGGCTGCTGGGCCAAGGCCATGGCCAAAAAAGCCCGCTGCCGCTCGCCACCGGATAAGGTCTGCAACTGGCGGTTGGCAAATTGCTCCACCTTCGTCACGGCCATTGCCCACTCCACAGCCTCCCGGTCTTTTTTCGCATTTCCCGGATGGAACCAACTGCGATAAGGGAATCGCCCGTAATCCACCAGCTGCTGCACGGTGGTATCCGCCGGTACCGTTGCCCCCTGGGGAAGAATCGCCAATTTCTGCGCCATAGCCCGGCGGGAAATCTTTCGGATATCCGTACCATCCAGCCGGATTGTGCCGCTGTAATTGCCACTTAGTCCTGCTGCCATGCGCAGCAGCGTCGACTTGCCTGCACCATTAGGCCCGACAACCGCCGTCCGCTTCCCCGCCGCAAAGGTAACCGATAGGTCATGCAAAATCACTTTATGCCCGATTTTTACCCCGAGCTTCTCAACTGTTAACGCCATAGTCACAGCTCCTTTCTGAGCAGGAACAGGAAAAACGGCGCCCCCAGCACGGCCATGATAATGCCCACGGGAAGTTCCACCGGGGCAAAGGCCGTACGGGCAAAGGTGTCACTAAAAGTCACCACAGCCGCTCCCAACAGAGCGCAGGCCGGCAACAGATAGCGATGGTCGGAGCCGATTAGCAGCCGGGCGGCGTGGGGCACAATGAGGCCCACAAAGCCCAAGAGCCCCACCACCGACACGGCGCTTGCGGCCAGGATTGCCGCCACCGCCGTCAGCAAAAGCCTGGTCTTTTCCACCGAAAGGCCCAGCCCCCGGGCCAGCTCATCCCCCAACTGGAGGATATTTAAATGCCTGGCGGCGAAAAAAGCCAGCAACAGCCCAAGTAATGTATAGGGCCAAAGCAGCTCCACATGGGGCCAGCTCCTGGCAGATAATCCCCCTACCATCCACATCAGTGCACTGTGAACCCGGTCACTGTAGAAAATCATCATGGCGGAAATACCCGCGCCGAAAAAAGCCGAAACCGCCACACCAGCCAAGATGATGCGAATGGGCCGAATGCCATTTTTCCAGGCCAGCAGGTAAATCATCACCGCCGCCCCCATTGCGCCCACAAAGGCCACCGGCGTAATGAGCCAGCTAAATTCCGGCAGCAATAGCATCACGAGGATTCCCGCCAGCCCTGCCCCGGACGAAATGCCAATAATGTGCGGGTCCGCCAGGGGATTTTTCATAATGGCCTGCAAAATAGCTCCCGAAAGGGACAGATTGATGCCCACCAAAGCGGCCACCAAAGTTCGGGGCAGCCGGATATTCATCAGAATCTGCTGATGGGTGCCAATGCTTTGGCCCCCAAAAACCGCCAGGATTTCCTGCAAGGGAATCTCCACAGAGCCCTTCATTACACTTATCATACATCCCAAACACGCCAAAACGGCAAATACCACCAAAAGGGATATCCGCCGCTTGGATGAGCAGTCCGCTTTTAGACTGCCCTTCGGAATGGTTTGTTCCGTTGTTGTCTTCATTACTGGAATACCTCAGGGTAAACACATCTTGCCATATTCTCCACCGCGTCCGGATAATGAATTCCCGGGCTCAGCAGGAAGAGATCCTGGGGCAGATAATATACGTTTCCGTCGCGGACGGCCTTTACCGACTGCCAGGCAGGATTGCCCTTCATATCCTCGTCCATCTCACTTTTGATGGCATCCAGCTTTCCCATGCTGGTAACAAAAATCAGCTCTGGATTCTGGGCCACCAAGGTTTCGAGGCTATAGGGAGCTGCATCTGGGTTCTTCTCCAGCGGAGTCGTACCGGCCGCCACATTTTCCCAGCCCAACATCTTTGCCACGGAACCGGCAATGCTGCCTTCCAGCTGCACCGTAAGCCCCTGGTTGGTGCTATGGATGACCGATACCCGGCGCTTATCCTTGGGAATCTTATCCCGGACGGCCTTTATTTTGGCATCCATATCCGCCACTAGCTGCTCGCCTTTCTCCTCAGCCCCCGTTACCTTAGACAAGATGCCAACCTCACGCTTGACGTCCTCATAACTCTTCATATCCAGCACCAGTGTCTTAACCCCGTTGCTTTCCAAGGCATCCACCAGCTTTTCGTTCATGCCCTTATTGATGATGACAAGGTCCGGATTGCAGGCCAGCACCTTTTCTACATCAATCTGGTAGACCTTGCCAACGCTTGTCAGCTCCTTGGCAAAGGCCGGCATCTTCGTCTTAGAATCCGGCCGGCCTACGACCAGTTTGGCTCCATCCACCGCTTCCAACGGCTCTAAAAACGAGGCCGACGTCACCACAATGCGCTCCGGCTTCTTCGCTAGGACTACTTCGCGTCCCAAATCATCCGTTATCACCGCATATGCGGAAGAAGAATCGGCGCCGCCGTTGCTAGGCGAAGAACCACACCCGGAAATAACGGCTGCCACCACCAGCAGCATCAGGAATAGTAGCTTTTTCATGCCATGACCTTCCCTTCCTCAGTTTTTCCGCGTCAAAATCGTTGACAGATAATTGAGTTTTTCTCCTTTGTGCTCCTCAATATCCCGAATGATTTTCTCATCGGGAAGGCCGGCCCGGCTCACGAGAACCGCCTGCTTGGCCATATCATTTCGCGCCAGCATATCCGTAACCTCATCAAAGTTTTTATAGACCTTCATCAAGACCACATTGTCAGCGGCCTGTACAGCCTTTTCCACTTTTTCCGGCGGTGCCGTAGCCGGTACAATGCTAAGCACGTCATCCCCTTCCACAATGGGATAGCCCATGAGGCTGCCAATGGCGGCAAAGGCCGGAATCCCCGGAATCGTCTGGATCTCAATATCCTCATGCTCTAACAGCCGGTACACATAAATATACGTGCTATAGAACATGGGGTCACCCAGGGTCAGGAAAGCTACATTCTTGCCAGCTTCCAAAAGCTCCAGGATTTCTTTCTTATTCTGCTCCCAGGCCTCCGTGCTGTTTTCGGCAAAGCCCTTAACCATTGGAAATACCTGATAAACAATCTCCACATCATCCTTCAGATATGGTTTTGCAATGGAAAGTGCCACACTGCCATCTTTTTTCTCCGTTTTCGGCGCAATCAGCACATCCACCTTCTCAATGGCCCGAATTGCCTTCACCGTCAAAAGTTCCGGATCACCAGGACCCACGCCAATTCCATAAAAAATCCCACGCATATCTACAGGTACCTCCAAATTTTTCGTAAATTCTTGCTGCATCTCTTGCACATGACAAAATTTTACACCTGTCCATAACCGATGTCAAACACCGGCGCTTCCCCTTGACCGGTCAAAAAAAAGCTGACCGGTCAATTGACCAGTCAGCTTTCATCAAATCGATTATTTGAGCATTGCCAGCATCGTACCAGCGGCCACCGCCGTACCGATAACGCCAGCGACGTTCGGGCCCATGGCATGCATGAGCAGGTAGTTGCCCGGTTTGGATTTCATGCCCACTACCTGGCTGACACGCGCAGCCATCGGAACAGCCGATACACCAGCCGAACCAATCAGCGGATTGATCTTCCAACCGGAAACGCGGCACATAACCTTGCCGAAGAGGACACCACCGGCAGTACCGGCAATGAAGGCCACCAGCCCCAGGCAGATAATCAACAGGGTCTGGGGAACCAGGAAGTCATGGGCGTTCATGGTCATACCAGTACCTGTTGCCAGGAATATCGTAACCATATTGCACAGGGAGTTCTGCGCCGTATCCGACAAACGATCCATAACCCCCGACTCACGGAACAAGTTGCCCAGCATCAGGCAGCCCAGCAGCGAAGCAATAGGCGGCAGCAGCAGGCTGATGATGATGGCAGCCACAATGGGGAAGCAGACACGCTCGAACTTCGTAACCGGGCGCAGCTGCTCCATAACCACTTCCCGTTCTTTTTGAGTAGTGAGCAGCTTCATGATCGGCGGCTGAATCAGCGGAACCAGGGACATGTAGGAATAAGCTGCTACGGCAATGGCACCTAAGAGATGGGGTGCCATCTGAATGGAAAGGTAAATAGCCGTCGGGCCATCAGCACCACCGATGATGCCGATAGCGCCAGCCTCTTGCACGTTGAAGCCCAAAAGCATGGCACCAACCAGAGCAACGAATACACCGATCTGAGCAGCTGCCCCTAAGAGCAGCGTAACGGGACGGGCCAGCAGCGGACCGAAATCCGTCATGGCGCCGACTCCTAAAAAGATAAGGGGCGGGAAAATCTCATTGGCAATGCCATAATGGATTGCCTGCATGAGACCCGGCTCCTCAAAAAATCCCGTGCGGGGGAAATTAGCCAGGATGCAGCCAAAGGCAATCGGGCCTAAGAGCAACGGCTCAAATTCCTTAACGATTGCCATGTAGAGAAGTACCAGACCGACCAGAATCATGATTCCGTTGCCAGCCTCAAAAGCCGAAAAACCACTGTCAGCCCAAACAGCCTGCAGGGATACAGCGAATGCATTAAAAAGCTCCATAATAATTCCTCCTTCCCTGCCTTACGACCGACGATTCGACAAGCGCATACGGCCCGAATTCTTCCAACCATCACGCTGGATTGGACGAATGGCACGAATCTGCTCCACGCCATAGCCATAGCTGGCAATTGCCGCAGCGATAACAGCCACAATCTCCGGAGAAATCCCCTTCTCGTCAACTGCTGCTTCCGCCACCGGTGCAGGCTCTGCTGCTGCCACCGGCTCTGCCGGCAGTGCTTCCTCCTGCTTCTTTTCCTTTGGTCTCGTCGGGTCAATCACATGAATCAGATTAATCACAAGCCCCAATGCGGTCAACACTAAGAATACGACTGTCATGTTTATCAACATGATGATTAATGGATTAGTAGTTACTGGATGTGACATAAACTCACCTCATTTAGATTTGGGCTATAATGCCGAATATTAGGTAACCATAGTTTTATTATAAAGGAATTTTCGCAAAATAAAAATATTTTTATTGAATTTATATCATAGCCTAAAGTTATCCGAAAATTCCTCTTATTTTGACCATCCACTAAGTGCTAAGGCCTTTTGGGCCTTCGAAACGTAAAGCTCCCGAAAGGAAGGATATTCGCCCAAGCCCTGCAGCCTGGTGCGAACTGCAAAACCGGCAGCCATCAGCTGACTTTTCCAGGAAGACTCGGCCTCCCCGGCCATATCCCGGGTCACATGGCTGCCCCCCGCCAGCAGCAGCGGAGCCAGCATTATCTGCTGGGCTCCCCGCTGTTTCAAGCGGGAAATGACCATGGATAGATTGGGCGTATCCGATGGCTCTAGCACACCAATATGAACCGGCAGGCGGCGTTCATCCACCACTTGCTGGAACCGTTCATAAACAGGATTATGATGATGGGGTGATCCATGGCCCAAAAACACCAGCTGCTCCCCCTTCTCCAGGGAAAATTCTGGAAGGATTGCCGATAGCACCGCCTTATAATCTTCTGCCGCATCAAAGACCGGCCGGCCGACCATAAGACCAGCTGAAAACCAACCCTCAGCTTCCTGGGCAGCAGCCACTATCTTGCCGTCAAATTCCTCGCCGGGGGTCAAATGAGAGGGCTGAATCAGCACGCGGGAATATCCCTGCGAGGCTAAGCTTTTCAGCAGCTCCGGCAGGGACGGAATTAGCACCCCCTGTCCCTGCAGCCGTTTGCGAATAAAATTTGACGTATAGCACTGGAAGACATCCCAGGCTGGAAAGCGCTCTGCCAATAGCTTTGCCGAAGCGTCAAGACTGGCCTGACGGGCCCGGACATCACTGACACCAAAACTGGTAAAGACCAGCGCCTGTTTAAAAACGCTCAATTTCAGCCCTGCTCTTTCTTGACCACATCGGCGATGCGATGGCAAATAACATCGAGCTGGGACTGGTCCGGACCTTCCGCCATAACGCGAATCAGCGGCTCCGTACCAGACGGGCGAACCAGAATACGGCCATCATTGCCGAGTTCTTTGTTGCCTTCATCAATGGCAGCCTTAATGGCTTCGTTTTCTTCCCAGCCCTCTTTCGTTGCCACGCGGACATTGACGAGAAGCTGCGGATACGTCGTCATCAGCGCTGTGAGTTCCGACGCTTTGCGGCCGCTGCGTTTCAAGGAAGAAAGCACCTGCAGCGCCGTAATGGGGCCGTCACCCGTGGTAGCATAATCCGAGAAGATGATATGACCGGACTGCTCGCCACCAATCTTATAGCCGTTCTTCATCATGTTCTCTAAGACATAACGGTCGCCAACCTGGGTGATTTCTACCCGGCCGCCGGCCTCTTTGATGGCCTTGTGGAAGCCGATGTTGGCCATAACTGTGGAAACTACCGTATTGTACGGCAGCGTGCCTTTTTTCATCATATCCTGGGCACACATAACGAGGATATGGTCACCGTCGATAATCTGGCCCTTCTCATCGACGCAGAGGGTGCGGTCCGCATCGCCATCATGGGCAATACCAAAGTCTGCGCCATTTTCAATAACAGCCTTCTGCAACGATTCCATATGGGTAGAACCGCAATTGTCGTTGATGTTCACGCCATTGGGCAGAGCATGAATAACTTTGACCTTGGCCCCCAGTTCGCGAAGGACGCGGGGCATAACCTGATAGGAAGCGCCGTTTGCGCAGTCCAGAACGATTTTCATGCCATCAAAACGCTCGGAGCAAGTGCTCAGAACGAACTCGATGTACTGGTTCAAAAGATCTGTGCGGTACTCGATATGGCCGATTTTATCGCCAGTAGGACGAGCAAGATTATCATCATTTTCCAGCTGATGAACGATTTCTTCCAGTTCATCCTCCACCGCATCTGGCAGTTTGTAGCCATCACCGCCGAAGAACTTGATGCCGTTGTCATGGAAAGGATTGTGGGATGCCGAAATAACGATACCAGCTTTGGCCTTATGACGGCGAGCCAGGTACGCAATGGCCGGCGTCGGGATGACACCTGCCAGCATTGCCCGGCCACCAGCCGAACAAATACCTGCCGTCAGGGCAGCCTCAAACATCTCACCGGACAGACGGGTGTCGCGGCCGATGATGATGAGGGGCTGTTCTTCGGATTCCCGGCCGAAGTAAATCGTTGCAGCGCGCCCCAGGCGGTATGCCAACTCCGGCATCAAAACCGCATTTGCCTCTCCACGGACACCATCCGTACCAAATAATCTTGCCATTAGTATATCCTCCTATTTCTCAATAAGAATTTTCTAAATTCGTATCAACTCTTAATAGTATGCACATTTTTGCTTAAAAATGCAAGTGCGGCTTTCAGTCCATCCACTGCTGCACTCATGATTCCCCCGGCATAGCCAGCGCCTTCTCCCATGGGATAGAGCCCCGGGGCAGCCTCAGCCACAAAGGTATCCCGGTCACGGCGGATGCGGCAAGGTGCCGACGAACGAGCCTCAATGCCCGTCATCACAGCCCCTTTATCGGCAAAGCCCGGAATCTTTCGGTCAAACCAGGGAAGTGCCCCCTCTAAGGTCTTGGTCATAAACTCCGGCAAGCAGTCATGAAGATCCACGGCCTTAACACCGGGCTGATAGGTCGGTGTCGTCAAAAACTGCGTCGAGCCGGAAGTCCCCCCTAAAAAGTCCCCCACGGTCTGAACAGGAGCAAAGTAATTGCGGCCGCCTAGTTTAAAGGCCAGGGCTTCTAATTTATCCTGCAGCATCATCCCCGCTAAGACCTCCTGACCGAAGTCATCAGGTCCCACCTGCACCAACAGCGCCGAGTTGGCAATACCAGAATCGCGATGGTAATTGCTCATGCCATTGGTGCAGACATGCCCTCGTTCAGACGTTGCCGCTACCACCTGACCACCGGGGCACATGCAGAAGGAGTAGGCGCCTCGCCCCGTTACCGGGTCCTTATAGGTCAAGGAGTAATCCGCCACAGGCAGCCGCGGATGACCAGCATCCTCGCCGTACTGGGCCCGGTCGATAAATTCCTGGGGATGTTCAATGCGCACCCCCATGGCAAAGGGTTTGGCCTCCATGCGAAGACCTTTCCCCAGCAGCATACGATAGGTATCCCGGGCCGAATGACCGATCCCCAGGAACACCGAATCCACGGCCAACCGTTCTTCCCCGTTGACGATTACCGCCTCAACCGCACCGGCGGCGTTAAATTCCATATCCGTAACCTGGCTGCCAAATCGCACCTCGCCCCCTAGGCGGATAATCTCTAAGCGGATATTTTTGACAATTCCCCGCAAAAGGTCCGTGCCAATATGGGGCTTATGCAGGTAGCGGATTTCCTCTGGTGCTCCCGCCGCAATAAAAGCTTCGATGACATCTGCCATATGACTGTCATTGATGCGGGTCGTCAGCTTACCATCGGAAAAGGTGCCAGCACCTCCCTCACCAAACTGAACGTTTGACTGGACATCAAGGGCGCCGCCCTGCCAGAACTTCTGGATATCCTGATGACGCCTGTCCACGTCTTGCCCTCGTTCGAATACCAGGGGCTTCCAGCCAGCTTTCGCTAGGGTCAGAGCCGCAAACATTCCCGCCGGGCCAAAGCCCACCACCACTGGCCGCTTTTCCCTGGCCGAATAAGTCCGCAGGGCCGGTGCAGTAGAAAGCTCTGGCTTGATAAGCTCCACGTTCTTATCCCGCTTCAACCGCTGCAGAACCTTTTTCTCCGGTTCCGTCACCGTTACATCCAACATATAAACAAATTGCACCGGGGCACCGCGATAACGTCTTGCATCCACAGCCTTACGCACAATTACCACCCCAAGCACAGCCTGAGGTGGTAATTTCAAGCGTCGGGCTGCAAGTGCTTTCAAGCTGGATTCATCGTCAAATGCCACCTGAAAATTTCGTATCCGAATCACTTGTAACCTTCACTCCAATATATTATCTTTTTACTCTTTCTTCTTTTCCTTCACCAGGAGATGTACCACAACCTCCTGATTGGTAACGGCAATCCCCTCCGGCAAAACCAGTTTGACCGTGCGGTCGGTATTTCCCGTTATTCCTGCCAGGGAAATCTTCTCCGTCAGCAGCGTGTCCACACCAGCGATAGCCTTTTCGTTGCCAGCGATTTCAATCTTCAACGGATCTACCTTCGACCCAACGAATTCATAGCCCTTGTCCAAATCATCGCCGATGGCAGCCTGAACCGTAACGATTTTCTTCATAAGGCCCCGGGCCATCTGAATCGTAACGTACATCTTCGACGGTTTGACCACCACTTCCTGTACCTCACGGCCCTCGGCATTGATGGCCGTCAGAGGCACCTGAATGTCAAAATCGCTGTCGTTCTTGCCCGTAAGGCCGATATAGCCGATAACCCGCTCCACTTCGTTGACGGCCGATTCCGGACCTTCAACTACGACCTCCGAACTTGCCTGGCTGACTTTCGCTACCGCCACCCCAGGCGCCGGTGCGCCATTGACATTGACAATAGCCCGAACCTTGCGCTCCACAATGCGGTCCAAGGTCACCTCAACCGTCGACGGCTTTTCATCTACCACCTCAAAGCCCTGGGGGGTATCCACCTGAACCTTGTAGGCCTTCTTGCCGCTTTCCGCATCTTTCAAATCAACATAGGCCTTGAAGTCCTCCGAGTTGGTCGAAACGAACAGAGACCGCGCCCCCCGGACTTTGACCTTGACCGTTCCATTTTCCTGGGAAACCTTATATCCTTCCGGCACATTTTTCAGCTTAATCTGGACGTTATAGGTTCCCTCAATTGCCGGATTCTGGTCGTTCATAACGTAGCCCCATAGGACAACGGCCACGACTAAGGCCACGATTTTCGCAACCAAATTGTGTTGTATCATATGGCGAAGGCTTGAAATCATCTTTTCTTCCTCCAATTCCGAACCATATCCTTGATGCCAGCATCCGGTGAAGCAAAGGCCGGCATCAGAACGGCCTTTAAGGTCTCCCCATCAAGGTGGCGTATGATATGACCGTTTTCCGCCACGGATATCGTGCCGGTCTCCTCGCTGACTACCACCACCAGCGCATCGCATTGCTCCGAAATGCCGATGGCCGCGCGGTGGCGCGTGCCAAGCTCCGTGGACAGGGTGCGATTCTCCGTTAGCGGCAGCAGGCAGCCAGCAGCAATCAGGCGATTGCCGCGAATGACAGCAGCGCCATCATGAAGGGGCGTGTTGACGATAAAGACATTCAAGAGGAAATCTGCCGTTATGAGTCCATCAATCTGGATGCCCGTAGCGCTGATGTCGTTAAGGCCCATATCCCGTTCAATAACCAGCAGTGCACCAGTTTTCGTTGCAGAAAGCTGCTTGACGGCCTTTGTCAATTCATTTACCACCGAACGAGCCTGCTCATCATTTAGCAAGGCAGCGGTGCCAAAGAAGGTTCCCTGGCCAAGGTGCTCCAAGGCCCGGCGAAGTTCTGGCTGAAAGACGATGGGTAAAGCCACAAATAACAGCGTTACCGCTTTTTGCAGCAGCCAGGAAATGACATGAAGCTCAAACCAGCTGCAGACCATGGTAAGGGCCAACAAAACAAGAACACCCTTCACCAAGGTAATGGCCCGGGTATCCTTCAGCATCACATAAATTTTATATAAAATAGCTGCTACAATCAAGATGTCAATCAAATCGAACCAGCCAATGGTCGATAAGATTCCATGAAATTGTATCGGCATTGTAATATCAAACGGCATATATAAAACTCCCCATTGTCGTATATCGTTATCTAAAAAACTATTCGAGTTCCTTCCATAGAAATCCTTGTTACCGTCAAAAAATTTTAATCCTAAATTCTCAAAATTAGCTGAAAAAAGGTCTGCTGTTCAAACAGCAGACCTGCATCGGTAAAAATACCCTTATTTGATTTCACGAATCCAGCCTTCCGGCGCTTCAATCGTGCCAATCTGAATTCCACGAAGTTCATCATAAAGTTTCGTAAGAACAGGGCCCATCTTTTCCATGCCGCTTGGGAAACAAATCTCCTCGCCATGGTTGACCACCTTGCCCACAGGGCAGATGACAGCGGCCGTACCACAAAGGCCAGCTTCCGCAAAGTCTTTGAGTTCGGTGAACTTGACAGGACGATGCTCAACGGTATAACCCATTTTCTCCGCTAACGTAACCAGCGAGCGGCGGGTGATCGATGGCAGAATCGAATCAGATTTCGGCGTGACAATCTTGTTGTCCTTGGTGACAAACAGGAAGTTTGCACCGCCGGTCTCCTCCACATAGGTCCGCGTTGCGGCATCAAGATACATGTTTTCATCATAGCCGTTTTCATGGGCCAGGATGTACGGATACAAGCTCATAGCATAGTTAAGGCCGGCTTTGATGTTGCCCGTACCATGCGGGGCA
Source organism: Selenomonas sp. WCT3 (assembly GCA_900100835.1). Taxonomy (GTDB): domain Bacteria; phylum Bacillota; class Negativicutes; order Selenomonadales; family Selenomonadaceae; genus Selenomonas_A; species Selenomonas_A ruminantium_E. The sequence continues at coordinate 203,654 of FNCM01000005.1, forward strand.
GCACGGTCATAATCGCTGACGCAAATCGTAATTGGTTTGACACCGTTCTTGAAGTAAGAACCAACCGGTGTACCAAAGAGGCGGAACTGATATTCATCCGACGGCTTTACGCCAATGACCGGGCCCGTGGCAAAAAGATAAGGACGAAGGTACAAAGCACCGCCCGTCTCATAGGGTGGAATCCAATCTTTGTTAGCAGCCACCACCTGGTCCACTGCCTCCATAAACATTTCCTCGGATACCGGCGGCATCTCCAAACGCTTTGCCGAATCCATCATGCGCTTAGCATTCATATCCGGGCGGAAAGTTACCACGCGGCCATCCTTCGTCTTGTACGCCTTGAGTCCTTCGAAGACCTCCTGGCAATACTGCAGGATGCCAGCACACTCATTGAGAACTACATTGGCATCTTCCGTGAGTTCGCCTTTCCCCCACTTGCCATCTTTGTAGTTCGCTACATAACGTTTTGTGATTGGCTGATATGCGAATCCGAGATTCTCCCAGTCAACGTTTACATTTGCCATAGTAAAGCCCCTTTTCTTTCATCAAAGTAACTCTATTTTAGCCCCGCCCTATACAGTTGTCAAGTTGTAAACCAACTTTTTTCTTTCTCCTGCAATATTTTTATAAAGGTAATCCGTTTTGAAAAGACATTTGTTTCATCAAGCCTGCTGATTCTTCCGCAGAACTTGGCGGGCTGCCGGCAATTTATCCCGAATATCCGAGGCAATCAGCCCTTCCCCCTTTTCAGCGTAAGCCAAATCGCCGGCCAGGCCGTGGAGGTATACCCCCAGCATGGGTGCCAAAGCGCTTTCCGTCTGCATCATCAATCCGGCAACCGTACCAGCCAAGACATCACCAGAGCCCGCCGTAGCCATGCCGGCGTTGCCCTTCGTCGTAAAGAACACATCCCCGTCAGGGTACGCAATCAACGTGCATTCACTCTTCACCACCAATACGCACTGGTATTCTGTAGCCGCCTCCCGGACGATGGGAACCAGCGACTCCCGAAGCTCTGGAACCGTAACGCCTAAAAGCCCGGCCATTTCCCCAAGATGCGGTGTCAAAACCGGCACCTGCTGCATCTTGCACAAATCATCTGGCTGGCGCTGGAACGCCACAATGGCATCGGCATCCAAAATAAGCGGCTTTGTGACCTTCGCCGCAAAAATCCGGACCAATTCCTGGGTGCGGTCAGCCCGTCCCAGCCCCGGGCCTAGCAACACGGCATCGTAGGATTCGGCCAGGGACAGCAGGCAGGAAAGGGCCCCTTCGCCGCCTAACACGCCATCCTCCGTTTCCGGAATGGGTACCGTCATAACCTCCGTCAGTTTTGCTTCCACCACCGGCTGAACGCTCTGGGGAACCGCCAAGGTAACAAGACCGGCCCCAGCCCGCAGGACAGCGGTTGCGGCCAGCACCGCAGCACCGGTCATGCCCCGGGAACCTGCCACCACAAGAATGCGGCCACAAGTCCCCTTATGGGCCGAAGGATTTCGTGCCGGCAGCAGTTCCGTGGCTACGGCATCATCGAGCAAATTCTGCTTAATCTGATTTCCCATCAAAAGCTCACGGGGAATGCCGATGTCATCCACCAGCAGTTCCCCCGTCATATCCGCCCCCGGGCTCAGCAAATGGCCGATTTTCGGCAACCCCAACGCCAGGGTCATATCCGCTTTAACTGCCACCGTGGAAATTTTGCCGGTATCCGCTTCAACGCCGCTGGGAATATCGATTGCCAGCACCGGGCAGCTGGCCTTGTTGAGTTCTTCGATAATCCGCAGATTTTTCTTGCGCAATTCCCCTTCAAAACCTGTGCCCAACATGCCATCGATTGCCCCATCGGCAAACTTCAAGGCAAAATGAAGGCGGTCCCAATCCCGGTCACTTTCCAGCGACTGCATCTCAATGTTCATCGCTGCAAGGGCACGATACATGACCATGGCCGCTTCTGAAAAATGCGTATGGTCACCAGCTAAAAACAATTTTACCTTGGCCCCCATATTTTGGATATGGCGGGCGGCGCCAAGGGCATCCCCACCGTTGTTGCCACTGCCTGCCAATACACATATCGTCTTTCCGGCCACGCCCTTTAACATCGTGTCCAAGGCCTCGGCTACGCGGTGTCCCGCATTTTCCATCAGAACCACAGCTGGCAAACCATATTGTTCCAGGGAAACCTTGTCGATTTCCCGCATCTCCTTGCTTAACGATACCTTCATTTCTTCCCCTCCATCACGCATTGTGCGGTAGCATATTCTTTTGTATGACTCAGCGAAATCCAAACCTTTTCCACCTTTTTTTCGTCGGCGAGTCTAGCAAATTGACCGGTCAATTTGACCTGTGGACAGCCCAGTTCATCGGGCAGGATTTCAATTTCCTGCATCGTTCCCTCACGAAGGCCAGTGCCGAAGGCTTTGAGTATCGCTTCCTTACCAGAAAACCGTGCCGCATAGCTTTGTGCCCGCTGCATTCCACGGCTTTCGCAATAGCGCCGTTCTGCTTCCGTATACACCCGCTCACAGAACCGCGGATTCGCTATCGCCTTTTTTACACGGCTTACTTCCACTATATCTGTTCCAACGCCTAAAATCAAGCATACTCCTCCTATCTTGCTGCATAAAAAAACCGGCCTAAAGGCCGGCTTATAAAATCAATATGTTGTCCCTGTCATCGAGCTGCCCGCCGCGCCATTTGTAGCTGGAATGTTATTGGTGGTGCCACTAGTGGGCATCCCATCTGCGCCAGTGTCCGGCGAACTCGTCTGCTTGCTGGGGTCCTTTTCATCCGGATTAAACCGATAATTACGAGCGATAAAGATTTCTACGCGACGATTCTTCGTGCGCCCTTCCTCCGTGGCATTATCGGCCAAAGGACGATATTCACTATAGCCAATAGCACTAAACCGCTTCGGATTAAGACCAGAATTGCTGGCCAGCAAAGCCTTCATGAAATTAAGGGCACGCGCCGAGCTCAATTCCCAGTTCGACGGGAATTGGCTATTGCTGATTGGCACGTTATCCGTATGACCAGACACTACGACCCGCTCCGGTACCGAGGAAAGAATTCCCGCTACCACCGGAATAATAGACTGTGCCTGTCCAGCCAGCGTTGCCGACCCGGAGGGAAACAGTGCCCGCTCTTTAATGCGAATCATAAGTCCCTGCTCGTTAAGCTCCGTGCTCAGCTGGTCATCCAGTTTATTCTGCTCGATGTATTCCTGCATCTTTTTCTGGATTTCCTCCAGCTGCTGATTCTCCGCCAGATAAGCGTGATTACCCTTATCCTCATCCGAGGGCATCTCCGCCCGGCGTCCCATATTCGGCCCCATCTGGTTAAAGAAGGAAGGACCGCCCATGTTAAAAGCCGAACTAAAGGCCTGGGACAGTTCTGACATCTTCTTTTGGTCCGTCTGGGAAATAGCGAACAGAGCGATAAAGAGTGCCAGCAACAGGGTCATGAGGTCAGAATACGGCAGGAGCCAAGGCTCGCCTTCATGTTCTTCATGAGGCGCTGCATGTTTCTTTCTAGCCATCAAATCACTCCTTCTTCAGCCCTTCGCGCTCGGACTGCGGGATGAATACCATTAGCTTAGCCTCAATCTGGGTCGGCGAATCACCGGCCTGCAGAGAAAGGATTCCTTCAATAATCATACGTTTTTCGCTAACCTCTGCCTTGGACAAGAGTTTCAGCTTGTTGGCCATAGGCAGGTAAACAACGTATGCGGTAAAAATACCAAGAATCGTAGCAACGAATGCTGCTGCGATAGCGTGACCCAGTTTGTTAACGTCGTTCAAGTTACCCAAAGCTGCGATAAGGCCGATAACGGCGCCCAATACACCAAGGGTCGGTGCATACAGACCAGCCTGCTCCAACATGGCACGTCCTTCAGCATGACGTTCCTGCATAACGGCCAGCTCCGCATCTAAGACATCACCGACAAAGTCCGGATCCATACCATCGATGACCATGCTCAAACCCGTACGAAAGAAAGGATCATCAATGTCCTGAACTTTGCTCTCCAATGCCAGAATACCTTCACGGCGAGCAATCTGGGAAAGCTCGATGAAGAGGCTCAACAGCTCAGCCTTTTCATGCAGGGCTGGTTTGAAGAAAACCATCTTAATCAAACCAGGCAGCTTTTTGAGCTGATTCATGTTGAATGCCGTAAATAAGCAGGAGAATGTACCGCAGATGATGATAAGAAATGCGGCTGGGTTATTTAATGAGCTGATCGGTGCGCCCTTGATGATCATACCCACAAATACGGAGATAAGACCGCCCACCGCACCTATGACAGTTGAAATTTCCAAAATAATAGCCCCCCTAATTTTTCCGTAAATTAACAGGAAACGATTCCCGAATCACATTACATCCTTATGTCACATACTTATATATTCCATGTTCAGCGAAAAAATCCTACTGAACCGCTTTAAAAAATATTTTTTTATTTTTCCATAATAAATTTTTGTTATCTTATCATATATTCGTGAAAAGTATGATATAATAAAAACCGAATAAAACTAGTTTATAGAGAAAGAAGCGATACTATGGAATTACGACAACTTGAATATTTCCAGATGGCAAGCCGTCTGCGAAATATCACCAGAGCTGCCGAGCGACTGCGAGTTTCGCAGCCCAACATCACCGTAGCGATAAAGAAATTAGAAGCGGAACTCGGCATTCAGCTCTTCGACCGCAGTCAAAAACAACTGTCTCTGACCCCGGAAGGAGCCGTCTTCCTCAACCGGGTCGAACTCGCCCTCCGCAACATTCAGGATGCTGTTTTAGAAGTCAACGACTACAAACAGCTTCAGAAAGGTACCATCAAAATCGGCATCCCGCCAATGATGGGCGCCTACCTCTTCCCGAAAATCTTCTCCAGCTTCCAGCGCCAGTATTCCCATCTGGATATCTTCATGCATGAAGAAGGTTCCATGTCCATCCGGGAACAGTTAGAACAGGACGACTTGGATTTCGGTATCATCATCATCTCCGGCGCCTCCAATCATCTGCAGCTTCTCCCCATGTCCAAAAACCAGGTCGTGTGCTGCGTGCCGGAAAACAGCCCTCTGGCCAAGAAAAAAAGCATTTCGTTGCAGGACATCGCTGATACGAATGTCATCATGCTCAAGGAAGGGTCCTTCCTCCGGCAGACCATTCTTACCAAGATGAAAACCGAAAACATAACGCCCAACATCGTTTTGGAATCCAACCAGGTCATCACCCTCAAGGGCCTAGTTGCCAATGGCGTCGGCGTTGCATTCCTCTTAGATATGGTAGTCGAAGACACGCCAGGTGTCAAGGCAATTCCTCTTGCCGACCCGATTTTTGTCGACGTTGGTCTTGCTTGGAAAAAAGACCGTTATATTTCCAAGGCAGCTCAATCCTTCATCGACTTCTGCAAAGACCTGCTCAAACAGAAACACGAAGTATAAGTACAAACAAAAAGAACGCATCCATGGATGCGTTCTTTTTGTTTGTATTTCCCTTATGCCTTTAACAGTGGCACCGTCAGGCTGCCAGTCGGCATGAGAATATAGCTAGGATCCTTGCCCACATACTGCTCGGCGAGTTTCAATGCTTCTTCCACACTGTCAACAGCACCGGCAAAGAGCATGTCTTTGGCCAGCTGTTTATCCAGCCCCGTTACCAGGATAAAATGGGCTTTCTTCGACAGGCGGGTAATGGCATAGGCTTTGTTGGCGCCAATGACGAAGCGTTCTTTCAGCTTCGCCTCAATGGCATCAGCCGTCTTCAACTCACGGCAGGTCTCTTCCAGAACCTTGCTGCCGCTTCCCTCTTCACATTCTGCCAGCAGGATAACCACACCATCCTGACGCGTGGCCAATACGGCATTGTCCATGGTTTTCTGCATCTGATAGACATTGATATCCTTCGGATACCCGCCGCAGCTGACAATGGTGACATCGGCCTGCTTGGTAATGGGCACACCGTACACTTCATCGACAAACTTGCAGGCCTCTTGATGGGCCTTGATGTAATCCCCAGCGAAAATTTTCAGAAAGCGATGTTCCGCATCGAGAATCGCATTGAATAAGATTACGCTGCGTCCCTTTGCCCACAGAGCCACACCTTCCATCTGGTCCTCATAAACCGGATTGCCGATGGTCCGCCCCAGCCCAGCATTAGGGTCCATCATGAAGCTATGATTATTTCTGACGGTCTCCATAGCAGCGCAGCCTGGCAAAACCGCCTTGCGGCCGCCACCATAACCGCTGAAATAATGATGAACGATAGTACCCGTGAGAATAACATGGTCGCTATGGCAAATGTGCTTATTGATAAGCACTGGCGTAAAGCGACTGGTAGTACCGAAATACTCAAAATCCTCCGGAACATTGCAATCGCTGTTAAACATCTTGATGCGCTTGGCTACTTCCTCGCCGACGCCTTCTGCCATTTCCTCTTCCGTCATCAGGCGATGGGTTCCCAGAGAGAAGACAATCTGCATGTTTTCATCGGGAACCCCCAGCTTATTAAACTCGTTGACCAGCACGGGCATAAAGTCGAAACTATTCGCCACCCGGGTGGGGTCATTGCAGATAAAGGTAACCGTATCCCCCGGTTTGATAACCTCATTGATAGGTGCCTGGCCAATGGGATGATAAATAGCATCAAGCACCGCCTGCTTAACATCCGTTAGCGGCTTCACAGCCGGCATCTCAATCTCTTTAATCACCTTTGACTCATCGATAGAAAAGGATTTGGTCCCGTGACCATAATGGAACGTATACTCTTTTATCAAGAAATCACCCCCGTATAAGCGAAAAAGATGACATCAGCAAATGTCATCTTTTTCTTTAACCTCTGCTAATGATTAGTAGAGAATATGTGCGATTACGAAACCAACGCAGCAGCCCGTGAATACACCGAGAAGACCCGGAATCATGAAGCTGTGGTTCAGGATGTACTTACCAATCTTCGTCGTGCCGGAACGGTCAAAACCGATGCAAGCCAGGTCGGACGGATAAGTCGGCAGGAAGAAGTAACCATAGATTGCCGAGATGAAGGAAATGATGATAACCGGATCGGTACCAATTCCCAGAGCCATCGGAACAACAATGGATACGGCAGCTGCCTGCGAGTTAACGAGTTTCGAAGTAAAGAACGCAATCAGCGCGTAAGCCCATGGATAATTCTGTACAGCCGAACCAAGGACTTCCTTGAGGAATGCCATGTGGTTGGAGAAATACGTATCTGCCATCCAAGCAACACCATAAACGGAGATAACAGCTACGAGACCAGAACGGAATACCTGGCTGTTACCAACATCTTTTGCCCTGACTTTGCAAGTGAACAGCATGATTGCACCCATGAGGAGCATGATCATCTGGATAACCGTAGTCATCGAAATCGGCTTCAGAACGCCTTTAGCATTCGGGAAGGCCGGCAACAGCTGCGGGCAGTTGCCCAGTACTGCGATAACAACGATACCGATGAGGAAAATGTACATGGAATGATAGTACGAAGACGGAATCTCTTTGCCGATAAGGCTTTCCGAATCACCGTAAACATACTCTTTGGACTCTGGGTCTTTGATGAGCTCCTGGAAATCCGGATCATCTGCCAGTTCCTTACCGCGGCGATAGCTCCAAAGTGCTGCAACCACAACACCGCAGAACGTAGCCGGGATGGAAACCATAAGCAGGTTCAGGACCGTATACGGCAGACCTGCAGCCGAGAAGAAGCCAATGAAACCAACGAGCGCAACAGATACCGGTGAAGCACTGATACCCATCTGCGAAGAAACCGAAGCAACAGCCATCGGACGTTCCGGACGGATGCCCTCTTTGATAGCGATATCATAGATGATTGGGAACATCGTGTAAACGACGTGACCAGTACCGCAGAGAATCGTCAGGAACCAAGTCGTGATTGGTGCATACAGCGTAATGCGTTTCGGGTTGCTGCGCAGGAACTGCTCAGCATACTTCAGCATAACCGTAAGACCACCAGCAGTCTGCAGGAAGCCTGCGCAGGTAACAACTGCCATAATCGTAAGCATAACGCTTACTGGCGGCGTACCTGGTTTGTAACCAAAGCCAAACGTGAAAATAATAAGACCTATTGCACTGACAACAGCCAGGCCGATGCCGCCATGACGCACGCCCACCACTAAGCATGCCAGCAGCACCAGGAAACCAAGAAGCATTTCCATAGTGAAATCTCCCTTCCTAAAAAATAAAAACATAAACTCTTCTGTGCCCATCCCCTTACCTAAGCTGCTAATATAAATAATGATTATTTTGAGCATAGATAAGAGTGACACACAACCCAGATGGATTGTATCGGATTCCCCTTGGCATACTAATTCGTCATACTTAATCAAATTCCTGCTGCTGCAGAAAAAAATATGATTAACTATTCTGAATCGTGCCAATTACAATACAATCTCCCTGAACCCACGGTATATTATACTAGAGACCTTTTCATAAGTAAACACTATTTATTATAGAAATATTTAATAATTATTTTTGTTTATCATATATTAACCCATGTTAATTATAATCTCCAAAATGCCGGCAAAGCCGCTCATAAAGAAAAAATATTTTTTTGTTTACTATTGAGAATGCATATTGATATGGTATAATATGCTAAAAAGTTATATTAGAAATCATACTATTCAGGAGGTATTGTTTATGGCAACCATTAACGATAACTATCTAAAACTAGCCGGCAGCTATCTTTTTGCTGAGATTGGCCGCCGTGTCGCTGCATTTAAAGAAGCCAATCCTCAGGCCGATATCATTCGCCTGGGTATCGGCGACGTCACCCAGCCGCTGCCAGCAGCCTGCATCGAAGCAATGCATAAAGCCGTTGATGAACTTTCCCAGGCGGAAACCTTCCGTGGTTATGGTCCGGAACAGGGTTATTCTTTCTTGACCGACGCCATTATTGAAAACAATTATACCAAGCGCGGTATTTCCATTGATTCTGATGAAATTTTTGTCAGCGATGGCTCCAAGAGCGATTGCGGCAACATTCAGGAAATCTTCGGTCTCGACAATAAAGTCGCCATCACGGATCCGGTATACCCAGTATACCTTGACACCAACGTCATGGCCGGACGTACTGGCACCCTGCAGGCCGATGGCCACTTTGAAGGCGTAACCTACCTCCCCTGTGATGCCAGCAACAACTTCGCACCGGAACTTCCAAAAGATCATGTGGATATGATTTACCTCTGCTGCCCGAACAACCCAACGGGAACCACACTCTCCCGTGCAGAGCTGAAAAAATGGGTTGACTATGCCCGCGAGAATCAGTCGGTCATTCTCTTCGACGCTGCCTATGCCGCTTATATCACCGAAGAGGATGTACCACGTTCCATCTACGAAATCGAAGGCGCAAAGGACGTTGCTATTGAGTTCCGTTCCTTCTCCAAAACCGCCGGCTTCACCGGAACCCGTTGTGGTTACACCATCATTCCGAAAACCGTCAAAGGCCGTGCTGCCGATGGAACCCTGGTGGAATTCAACAAGCTTTGGAATCGCCGTCACACGACGAAATTCAACGGCACAGCTTACATTGTTCAGCGCGGTGCCGCTGCCATCTACACGCCGGAAGGCCAGCAGCAGGTCAAGGAACTCGTTGGCTATTATATGGAAAATGCCCGCATCATCCGCGAAGGACTCGAGGCAGCTGGCATAACTGCTTATGGCGGCGTCAATGCTCCCTATATCTGGCTCAAAACACCAAACGGCATGTCGTCCTGGGACTTCTTCGACAAACTGCTCACCGAAGTCAATATCGTCGGCACACCAGGCGCTGGCTTTGGTCCCTGCGGCGAAGGCTACTTCCGTCTTACAGCCTTCGGTGACCGTGAGAACACCCTGCGCGCTGTTGAACGCATCAAAACGAAACTGCGCTTCTAATTTCCACTAACGCAAAAATGCCCCGTTGACTCAACTGCGAGTCAACGGGGCATTTTATATCGTTAATGAAAAAATAAATGGAGGATGAACCAGACCACAATGCCAACACCAGCTAACACCAGCATAAGCGGTCCCAACACGAAGATGACAAAGGCCGCAATTGCCAGCAGCGTAAGAACAATAGCAATGCGATTTACCCAACTGATACGGCCAAACAACAAATCCTTCCAGCTTAAAGTCTGAAAAACCAGCCGATCCGTCTGCTTTACCTTTTCCTCTTCTCTGCCAGTGCTCTCATCAATAGTAATCCCATCATAATCGTCGCATTCCGTCTCCGACATAACTCTTACTTCCGGCTCTTTTTCTTCCATGCACCGCACCTCCTGCTATACTGCTAGGCTCATTCAAAATACATCGACCGGATAAATCCCTCTTCCGATAAATAACGTGGGTCAAACAGCGAGCAGCCAAGCTTCTCCCGCATATCCACCATACAATTCAGCACGTCGTCCATTGCAGCTCCCAGGAAGCTGACAATCTCTGGCAAACTGGATAAATCCGTACCATTTATTTCCGCAAACTTCAGCAGCGCTGCCGTAATAAGAATCGATGGATTCATTTCCCGATAGGGGCAGCCGGATACGGCACAATAATCCTCAAATAACCGAAGCGCCAGCTTGGCGGAATACTGGCTCATGCCAAATTTAATGGCGAAATGATGCAGTGCCTGCCGGTCATGCTCAGGAATGGCCAAATCCGTCGTTGCCTCTTCCGCAACGGTTTCCACGGGATTTGCATGAACCACCTTGAGCTGCGCAAAGCGGGCCAAAATATTCAAGGCATGCCGAACCGCACCGGCTTCACGTCCCAAAAACTCCTCCATGGTTGCTTCCGGCGCCTGACATTTAAAGAGTTCATACTGCTTTAGAATCTCCGATTTCATTCGCTTCTGCAATTTTTTGCTGGCCGGCAACACCGTGACGTAATTCAGCATCATAATGCCCTTGCGGTGGATATGACCATACAAAAGACATTCCTCTACCTTGTCATCCATCATAATGGGCATGGGCAAATCCAAGATTTCATCCGTCAACAGGTTCCGGCAGGAAACAAAGTCCACATCAAAATATTCAATGGAAAACACCGAAAACTTCGCCTGCATCAAATCCAGCAGAATATCGCGCTCCGACGGCGACAAATTCTCCTGCTCCTTTTGGAAAAAGAGATGGACCGGGGGTTCATCGGAGCTCAACAGATGATAGTCGAATAAGAAAAAATCCCAAAAACTCAGCCAAAAAGCCCGGGCTTCCTCATCAGAAAGGTTATCCCCTAACTCCGTTACATCCGGCCCCACGTACATCATGACCGCCCGGTCTAAATCCATTTTGTATTTCGGCTTGCGGAAAAAAGCATCCATGCGATGAAGCAGTCCATCCATCAATGCATTGAGATGCTGTATCTCTTCATCGGAAACATCTTCCCGATGCTCCAAGGAACTGTAAAACTCATCGGCGGAACGACGCGGCGGCATGGAAAACTGCTTGCCCTTTCGAAAGGATGCGCGTACCTCTTTCATGAACCCAGTCAGGTCCTCAAAATCATCCTGCCGGGGTAAATAGGCATAAAACTCTTCCAAAATCCCCAGCAGATGCATAACCGACGTTTCATCCAGACAAAAATCACTGTCCTCCTGCTGATAGCGATAGACCAGTTCTTGATAGTCATTTACCGTCAGCGAGCTTACGGAATAGAGATTGAGCTGCTCCACGTAAACGATAACCAAAGAAATAATGGTCCATATTTTCTTCAGCTCATTGTCGTGAACCCCATGCCAAGCTTTACGGCGCAGATATTTTTCTACAACATCCTGAGGCAGAATCATATCCAGAGCGGATTTTCCCTCATAAAAATACTCTACCAAAGAATACACATTTTTCATAAATCTGAAACCCCGAAATTAAATATAGTCACAAATGCTATTATAACATAAGCACACAAAAAAAGACACCCACAACCGCAGGTGTCTCAATTTAACTGGCAACTCCCTATCCTCCCAGTCCGTCTCCAGACAAGTACTTTCGGCGTATATGTGCTTAACTACTGTGTTCGGTATGGGAACAGGTGGAACCACATAGCCAGCGTCACCAGATTTTCTTTGAATGAACTATGTCCACTCAAAACTATACAGAAGAAATTCGAACATTTTAGATGAAAAGTTAAGCCCTCGACTTATTAGTATTGGTCCGCTGCATGCCTTACGGCACTTCCACTCCCAACCTATCTACCTTGTCTTCTTCAAGGAGTCTTACTAGATTAACTCTATGAGATACTTCATCTCGAGACGGG
>FNCM01000002.1:0-290679 GCA_900100835.1 Selenomonas sp. WCT3
CCACAAACTGGAAAAACAGGGAATGACACAAAGCATGTCCCGTGTAGCCCATTGCATTGACAACGGTCCTATGGAAGGATTCTGGGGCATCCTTAAGCGGGAGATGTACTACGGCAGACGTTTTACCAGCAAGTGTGAACTTATGCGTTCGATTGAAGCATACATTCATTATTACAACCACAAGCGTGTGCAACGTAACCTTGGTATCCTAACACCGATAGAGAAACATACCTTGTATTTAGCCGCATAAAAAGGCCGGCAGACGAATCTGCCGACCAAAGAAATCTTATATTTTTTTATTGTCCTCTTGACGGGGAGCAGTTCACAACGCAGAGGGATTTTTCCAAACAGTCTTCTAGTGATACTTGAAAAGGATCATAGAAAAAGAGAGTTTCACTTCGTCACGCTGGGGAAAGCGCGCGAAAGTTTTATCTGAGATGCTGTGAAGTCCACCGGTTTCGCAAACCATGCCAGAGCATAAGCTGCCGTTCCCGTGTAATCAATAGCATACTCATTCGTAGACCAGGACGTCAAAACGTCGAGATAGGATTTAGCCGTCGGCACATGTTTGCTAGCAAGATATGCCGTCTGGTCCGGATCGCCTCCCGAAACAGCATTAGGACCGCCCACCAGCAAACCTGGCACATAGGCTCCCGTACTCTCGTGAATACGGTTGTGGGGATGCTCCGGCGGATTGGAACCAGCTCCCGTCAAAAAACTCTTGTCAAGGGAGTTGCGTCCAAACATATAATGAATCTGCGACAAGGCACCTTCAACATAAGCCTGTTTCGGCTCAAGCTGATAAGCCATCAGCAGCATATCCCCCTGGGTCATGGCATTTTTCGTCGAAGCCCAAGTGTACTCATCCTTCGACAGGGCGCAGCCAAAGCCGTCTTTGGAAATCTTATCGGCGATAAAGTCAGCATAGTTAAGATATGTTTTCTTTACCTCAGCCTGCAAATCGGCATCGGCATTTTTCGACATAGCATAGGCAAACTGCGCCAGTGCCAGGGTATTATCCCAGGTGAAGAAACCCGGTGCCTTGGTAAGCTCTGCCTTATTCGTCTTTAAGTATTTCTCGTATTTTTTGTCCCCTGTCGTGCGGAACATTTCCGCTGCCATCCACAAGCGCTCCTGAATGTCATTTTTATCGTCATAGGGGCCAGAACCGCTCTCCTGACCTTCATCTACCCGATAGAGAGACTCCTTCGTCTTGGAAAGATAGCTCCATACTTTGTTGGCATCTTTCTGCAGTTCCTTGGCATAGTTAGCATCAAGATCGCGGTATACCCGTGCCCCAATCGCCAGGCTGGCGCCATACATAGCCGTGCTGGCCGTGCAATTGCCGTAGAGGAACCGCTCCTGGGTGTCTGAATCCGGGCTCTTGTCAAAGCCAGGCCACTGCGCACCAGAAACTTTATGGAAGGTGCTGCCGTCTTTGCGCATCATCTTCTTCATGAAATCAAATTCATATTTGACCTCATTGAGTGCATCCGGCAGGTTTTTATCGTACTCGATACCCTCGGGGAACAGCAGCTGTCCCTTGGTAAAATGATCCGGATGAGCTTCATAAGCCAACAGAAGTTCCGCAGCAGCAATGCCAGCCGTGGTGGTATATTTGCCGTAGTCACCAGCATCATACCAGCCCCCCGATACATCCACGATATCGCCCTTCTTGTTCAGCTTGTCGGTAAAATATACTTTTGCCTTTTTATCCTGCGCATGACCGTTTTTGACTTTAAGGCCTGTGATATCTTTATCGTTGATTGGCGTTCCACTGCGGCTTAGCGTATAGGAACGCAACGTCTGTACAGCCTGAACTGCATAGACATTATCCCCGATTGCAAAGGGATAAGACTCGCGGTTTCCCACTTTTAGTTTGTAGGTTCCCGGTGTGTTGAAGTTCGTGAAATCCGCCCGCTGCAACGTTTCTTCCGACAATGCATCGGCTTTGGCCGCCGACAGATTGCCTTTGTAAACGACTTTATCGGTCTTAGCATCCACGAGTTTAAAGGAATTTTCACCGGAATCCGTCACCATAGCGGTCTTTTCATGACCGGTGAGGTAACCTACCTGGTCAACATGCATGCCCGCGTCAGCAGCTTCCGTCAAAGATGCTACTCCACAAGTACCCAGCATGGCAATGCCTGCCAAAACCATCCGGCACAGTCTTTTCTTGCTCTGCATGATATCTCAGCTCCTTATTATTCTGCAAACGGCGTGTATTTGATGGACTTGTACTCAGCAGTAATCGGCAGATTCGAATCGTTGAAGGGTTTAAGCCATTCATCAACGCCCTTACCGTTCCAAGCATTCATCATGATTTTCTGTTTTGTGACTGGCAGATCTTCATTTTCGCGGCGGAATACTTCTTTGCCATCGACAAACCAAATGATGGAGTTCTTGTGCCACTCAAATGCGTACGTATGGAAATCCTCCGATGCATCAAAGCCAAGGTCAATCATTTTTTCATGACCGCCCTTGCCATTGCGAAAATAATTGAGCTGTACTTTCGTGGTGTCTTTGCCCAGGACCTCGAAGTCAATCTCATCCCATGGGTCGCCATCATAGGGGCCGGTATAGGTGAAGAAGGAAGAAACAACGCCATCATTCTTCATAGCCTTCATGACTACTTCATAGCGCCCATAGCCATAGGTTGCTTTACTGCGATACTCACCGCCGGAATACGGGACTTTGTCCGCCGCCGGATTTGGTGACTCGTCAACCGTCAGCTGCAGCGTGCCATCTTCAAACGTCACATTTTCTTTATGCCAGAAGCAGTTGAACGGCATACCGTTGGTCCAGCCATTGGAAGCTTCAAACAGAGCATTTTCGCCCTTCGTCAAATCAACCGAAAAAGCATCGCTGGCTTTCGTTTCGGTAGCCGGTGTTGCCGTAGCCACAGCCGGAGCCGCCATATCCATCGAAACCGTAACCGGTACAGCCAGTGCCATCATAACGGCAGCCGCCAATGCTTTCTTGCGAATATCCATCATTTTACTTCCTCCCTATTCTTTGCTATGAATTGACCGGTCAATTTGACCGGTCAAACATCCCCTTTTTCAATACGACAAATCCTCGCCATTGCTATTGATGACTTTCTGATACCAATAGAAGGATTTTTTCGGACTACGTTTTAATGTACCTTCGCCCTTGTTGTTCTTATCGACATAGATAAAGCCATAACGCTTCTCCATCTCCCCCGTGCTAGCCGAAACCAGGTCGATTGGCCCCCAAGGACAGTAGCCCATCAGCGTCACACCATCTTCTTCAATGGCTTTTTTCATCTGGGCGATATGCTCCGCGAAGTATTTAATGCGCTCGTCATCCTGTACCATCCCGGATGCATCCGGCTCCTCATGCAAGCCGATGCCGTTTTCGACAATCATCATCGGCAGCTCATAGCGCTCGGAGAGCACATTGAGCATGTAGCGAAGACCTACCGGGTCAATTTGCCAACCCCAATCAGAAGCTTTGACATACTGGTTGGGAATTTCCTTAGCCAGATGACGGCTGTTTTCGTCATACTCGCTAACAAAACTCATGTAGTAGGACAGGGCGAAGTAATCCACCTTGCCCTCTTCCAGAGCAGCCAGGTCGCCATCTTCCATCTTGATGTCGTAGCCATGAAGTTCCCATTCCTTCAGCATATACTGCGGATAGTGACCACGGCACTGCACATCACTGTAATAGAAGGTGCGATCCATTTCTTTGAGGGCGGCAATCTGGTCCAGCGGTTTGCAGGTTGCCGGATAGGACGGCGACATGGCCAGCATGCAGCCGATTTGGAAATCCGGGTTGATTTTGTGTCCTTCAATAACCGCTTTAGCCGAGGCCACCAGTTCATGATGCGCCACCTGATAAAGCACTGCGTAACGATCCTCCCCTTCCTGGTAAATGACACCAGAATTGGTGAAGGGGGCAAAGGTCTCGTTTACATTGCGCTGGTTATTGATTTCATTGAAGGTCATCCAATATTTTACTTTGTCCTTGTAGCGCTCGAAGCAGGTAACGGCAAAGCGGACAAACAGGTCAACGAGCTTGCGGTTGCGCCAACCGCCATACTCCGTAACGAGATGATAGGGCATCTCAAAGTGGGACAGCGTAATAACCGGCTCCATGCCATACTTGTGCATTTCATCGAAGAGGTCATCATAGAACTTGAGACCTTCCTCGTTTGGCTCCAATTCATCACCATTGGGGAAGATGCGCGTCCAGGCAATGCTCGTGCGGAAACATTTGAAACCGAGTTTTGCCAACAGGGCAATATCTTCCTTGTAATGGGAATAGAATTCGATAGCCTCGTGATTCGGATAAATCTTGCCCGGCAAAACGCCATCGGTGATTTCCCGCGGTTTACCCGGTCCACCAACCGTCATAACATCGGCAACACTGATGCCTTTGCCACCTTCCTGCCAGCCGCCTTCAAGCTGATGGGCAGCCACAGCGCCGCCCCAGAGGAAACCTTTTGGAAAACTCATAACTGGTATCCTCCTTACTTCTGTTCATCGAAGCGCTTGTACACTTCGATGAATTCCAATGCAATCGTCTTAAAGCCTTCAGCACTCATGAGCTGATCCTCGGCATGAAGAATCAACAGGTTGATGTTGCCGCCCTCGCCGGAAGCTTCCTTCTGGAGGAGCCCCGCATGGGCGTCATGGCCTTCCACAAAGGCCTCATCCCCTTCGGCGATAAGTTTTTCTGCCGCTTCATAGTTGCTCTTTTTGGCTTCCTGAATGGCTTCAATATAACAGCTGCGCGCCGTGCCAACAGCCGAGATAATCTGAAATGCAGTGAGTTCTAAACCTTCCATACAAACAATACTCCTTAGTCGTTCATCAATTTACGGGCGAATTCAAGGGCACCTTTGCCATCCATGCGGCCATACATGCGCATGTCGATGGCATCCACTGGAATGCCCGGAATCTGCTCGGCAATCTTATTCTTCTGGAAGCGAATCTGCGGTCCAAGAAGGACACAATCCGCATCCGCAGCCTTCGTTGCAGCCTCCGATGCCGAGAAGGCATCGATGGAGCAATCATAAGAAGCCGCAGCGGCAGCTTCCTGCATTTTCTTTACCAGCATGCTGGTGGACATTCCCGAAGCGCAAAGTAAAACAATCTTTTTCATGATACATTCTCCTTTTCAATTCATTCCCCAAGAAAACTGTTTATTTAAAATTAGAAATGGTAATCAACCTGCGTGCGGAGGAAGTTGCGATGATAGAAGTTATGTTTATTCTTCCAATACGTATCCTGCGCCGTTGAGAGTTCATAGCAGGTTTCCCATTCAATATTCTTCATCGGAATATATTTGAATCCGAAAATCCAGCCGTGAGACCCTGGCTGCAGCAATCCCCATTCTTTATCGCCAAAGATACCGACAAGTCCATTGCCATTTGGCGCATAATCATACCAACGGCCATACAGCTGGAATGAACCCGGGTCGTTGAGATTGGACCAGCGGTAGTTGACGCGAAGGGCCAGGTAATCCTTTTTATCGTAATGATAGTTATCATCATACGGTGCCGGATTCGTCCGGGCATAATCGCCGATCAGGAAGATATTCTTCATCGGATTCCACATAGCGCTTAACATATAGCCATAGGTTCCGGCTGTATTTTTAAGCGTTGCATCAACGGTATTGTCAACGTGGTAATACCCTTTACCCATCTCCTCATTTTTGCCGATATTGAGTTTCGCATAAGCAGCCTGTAGCTGAAGTCCATGCCCTACCTGGCCTTGAACCCCCGCACCAGTGATGTTGAAATGGTAGCCTTTATCCGTCGGTGCCAGATGGAAAGCTTTAGCCGTCAGCTTCGTCTTTGGAATTGCAGCATCCAAAACTACACCGTCGGACTCATTGCCGAAAAGGACATTCTGGAAACCCAAGCCACGCCATCTGCGGCCAACATCAACATTCAGCACGCCAACTTTACCTTCGGCCCAAATGCGCTGGATGACCCCATCCTCGTCATCATGGCCTTTGTGATAGAGGATATTGCCTCCATCTTCCTGCGTTTGCGTAAATTTGGCATAACGTTGATTCGTTTCACTGCCGAAGTTGAATGTCCACTTATCGTTGACCCGCATCTTGCCCTTCAATTCGAGATAAGTACGGCGGTTGTCGTTCTGGTCCGCATAGCCGCGGATATTATCATTATCCCAGGACACCCGGCCAAAACCACTGATTTGGATACGATTCTGTTCCTCTTTGAGTCCCTTGATTGCATTTTTATTGCTGTTGGCGATTTTTTCCGTCCGCTTGAGCTTGGCATTTTCTTTTTTCAGTGCATTGAGCTGTTTGGCAAGCTGCTGCTGCTGTGCCTCAAGTGCCGCGATGCGGGCGTTGATATCCGCATCCTCATTGGGTGCTGCCATCGCCGTACCCGAAATCCCCATCGTAAGACCGAGAATCATTGCTGTTGCTTTTCTCTTGCTGATCATCATCGTTTTCCCCTTTTCTCGATGCTTCCTAAATGAATTTGAATTAATGTTCTGCTGCCGATTTCATTTCCGCATTTACTGCGTCTGCTTCCGAATCAGCATCTTCCATCTCCCCCATCTCCTCTTTGAGGAAGGCGTTATCCTGCGCCTTGAGGAACGGGAAGTAGATTGCCGTAGCGATAGCCAGGTTCACAATCTGAACCACTGCCCCCTGCCAGCCATCTAACAGGAAACCAGCGATAATTGGCGGCGTCGTCCAAGGAACCTGAACAGCCGTAAACGGAGCCATAAAGCCCGTCGTAATAGCAAAATACGTAACAAACATAGCAATCAGCGGAACAATGACAAAGGGTACCAAGAGGTACGGGTTGAATACGATTGGCAGACCGAAGATAATCGGCTCATTAATATTGAAGAGCCCCGGTACAAAGGCCATCTTCATCAGCGATTTGAGCTGCTGGGAACGTGCCGTGAAGATACCAGCCAGCAAAAGCCCCAGCGTCAGGCCGCAGCCACCACTCTTTACGAATACATCATTGATCTGGCAAGTGAAAATCTTAGCCTGGGGATTGTTGACCAGGCTCATGCCTGCATCGATGATGTGCTGATTATCCAGCGAATTGGCAATGAGCAGCGGACTTACCACACCGCCCACGACGTTCGGGCCATGAATACCAGCCCAGAACAGGATACTCTGCAAGCCGACGATGATGGAACCGCCAGCCAAAGAATCGGAGAGCCCCTGCAACGGCGTCTGGATTACTTTAAAGATGAGTTCCGGCAACGTGGTAGCACCGATGTAATGGCAAAGGCCATAGATAACGGAAGCCGAGGTGAAGAAAATCATGCCCGGCACGAGCGCCGTGAAGGCTTTGGCTACGCCCGAAGGAACCGAATCCGGCATCTTAATGCCGATGTGATTCTTTTCGCAGTAGCAAAATACATAGGATACAAAGAAGGCAATGAAAATGGCGGTGATAACACCATTACTGCCTGCCCAAGCTTTTGGAATGATGTCCCCGATGGTTTCCCCACCTTTGCTGACAATCGTCGGTGGCATCAAAATCAAAAAGGTCGAAAGGGCCAGAATCGATGCCATGATTGCATCGCAGCCTTCATTTTCTACAAATTTATAAGTGATAGACAAGACGACAATCAGTGCCAAGACACTGAAGGTACCTCCGGCCACCGCATTCAGCGGAGCCGTCCAGTCCGTCCCAAAAATCGAAGCCATGAACTCCGGATAACCCGGCAGCGGCAGGTTTGCCAACAGCAGGAACACCGAACCACAGATTGTGAACGGCGTCGTCATGATGAAGCCATCACGCAGGGCCGCTACGGCACGAATCTGAGCGAACTCCCCCATGAATTCGATAAATTTATCGAACATTTCTTGTTTACTCATTTTCTTTTCCTCTTTCCAAATTTGATTTACCCTGGGGCTGTGCGCGCAGCCCCCGTTCCCCTTAAGGTGATTATAATATAACACGATGCCAACTACGGAACAATAAAGTTAAACCAATACGAAACACTGATTCACAACATCGTAAAAAAGACTTTTGGTCCTGTAGCACTGTTACATATATTACATATATTCAGATATTTTTGTTATTTCTCTCATGTTTTACGCACAAAAAAGCCTCCTCCTGTTAAGGAGAAGGCAGAATTGTTTACGCTTAATAATAGAAGTGTTTGCTAAGCCACTGCTCTTTCTGGCGGGCGCTGTGAAAGTCCACCCGGGTCATAAGAACTGCAAACAAGATATCCATGACATACTTGGCCCCCATGAGGAATACCCGCGGCCCCAGCTCCTCCATGGATTTTACCGTTGCTACCGGGAACACCACATCTGCCACCGATGCCAGACTTGAACGCGGCGAAGCCGTCACAACGATAATCGGATTGCCCCGCAGTTTCAACAAGCGGCCAATATCCAGCAGCATGCGGTTCTCGCCAGTGCGGCTGATAAATACTGCCACATGCTCCTTAGGCGAACCAGTAGCCTGCAAATACTGCATGGTCATAGCGGGGTGAACCGTGGAGCATTTATTCGCCATGATGAAACTGGAGGCTGCCATATTCGCAATGTCTAGATTGTTGTCCGTGGCATAAAAATCCACATGCTCGGTCTTGTTGAGTAAAGCCAGCGCCCGGACAAAATCCGACGGCTCCAACATACTGCGGGTGTCCTTCAAAGCGTCGATCTCGATGCTGGTTACCTTATCGAGAATAGAATGAACAGAATCGCGGTCCGTCATCATGAGTTCCTTGCCATGAGGCCGCTCCACATACTGCATCATTTCCGCCAGGAATTTAACGCGAAATTCCGTATAGCCCCCAAAGCCGAGTTTCTGGCTGAACCGCACAATAGCCGCCGAGCTGGTAAAGGTTTCCTTCGCCAGCTGCCGCGTCGACATGCCGGGCAGCATACGGAAATTCGCCAGCAGATAATCGGCAATCATGGCTTCCGATTCCGAAAAACCTTCTTTATCCTGTAATTGTTTTACTAACCCCGTCATTTTTCTCCCTCGATTTCAACTACATGATCCCCAAAATAATTAAAGGCTTTTTCCAGTGGCGCCCGTTCCTCCGGCGGCATCTGATTCAGATTTACTGGAATCGTCTCCGGCTCCTTTATGGCAGGAGCTGCCGGCTGCTTCTTGGGACGTGGTGGTGGCGCCATGGGGCGGTCCTCACCACTGCAGGAAAGATGAAGTTCTCTACCCGTAATTTCTTGCAACAGTGTCTCAAGCTGCGTGCGATAGTTGCGCATGGTAAGCGACGCCATCAGACTCCCCTTGAACTGAATAAAGAACTGCCGCTCCGTCATCCCCGCAAAAGTTCCCTGGGAAACGCAGGCAAATATCGGCATCTTATTCGTGTCTTTCAGCGTCTGAAGCAATGTATTCCAGACTTGTGTATCCTCGGCACTGACCGCTAGCGGTGCCGAAATCGGTGCTGCTGCCTGTTCCGGCTGAATCCGCCTATTTTCCCCTTTCGTGCGGACAGGAGCCGAAGGAGCAGCCGGCACGGCCTTCGCCCCAGCTGCCAAGGCCGCACTGACCTGAGCAAGTTTCGCCTCAAGCTGGGCAATCCGTTCGGCATCAGCGCCTGCCGCAGCGGAAACGCCTTTTTCGGTCACAGTTTGCTCTTCACGGCAAAGTGACAACAGTGCCACCTCCACCGTAATGCGCGGCTGTGGCGACCATTTCATTTCGTTCATCGCTTCGTGAAGCCGCCGTATCATCTGCATGACCTGCTCCGCCGGGAAAAGCCCCGCCTGCTCCTTTAGGACTTCCTCCTGCTCTGCATAGAGGTCCATATTGGCCACAGTCCCTACCGCCTGATAAATCATCAGACTTCGCAAATGCAGGGAAAGCTCCGCTACAATCTGTTTGAGATCCTTGCCATCCCGCAAGAGTTCGGCAATAATCTCCAAAACTTCCTGGGCCTTGTGTGCCGCCAAAGCCTTCGTCATCCGATAAATCCAGTCATGCCCCACCAAACCTAATATCTGACGCACCCGCTCGGCAGTGATCGTCCCTTCCGAAAGGGTCGAACATTGGTCGAGAATCGACAGGGCATCGCGCAATCCGCCGTCGGCCTGGACGGCAATCATCGTCAACGCCTCATCTTCGGCATCAAGCTTCATCTCATCCGCCACATAGCGAAGGCGGGCCTGAATCTCCTCTACGGTGATGCGCTTGAAATCATACCGCTGACAGCGGGACTGTATCGTAGCCGGAACTTTATGAGCTTCTGTCGTCGCCAGGATAAACACCACATGGGAAGGCGGCTCCTCCAAGGTCTTTAACAGCGCATTGAAGGCCTCCGTGGTCAGCATGTGAACCTCGTCGATGATGTAAATCTTATACCGCCCATCCACCGGCGCAAACTTTACCGTCTCCCGCAAATCGCGGATTTCATCAATGCCTCGGTTGGATGCCGCATCGATTTCGAACACATCCATGGAGGATCCATCACTTATTTTGCGGCACTGTGCACATTTCCCACAGGGGTCTGGCGTCGGCCCCTGTTCGCAGTTCAGTGCCTTGGCCAGAATCTTGGCCGTACTGGTCTTACCAGTACCACGCGGACCGGAAAACAAATACGCATGTCCAATCTTTCCCGATGTGATGGCATTGGACAAGGTGCGGCTGATATGCTCCTGACCGACCAGATCTTTGAAACTTCCTGGACGCCATTTCCGATATAATGCAATATAAGCCATGAATTGTCTTCCCCCCGATTATCCGCGATACAAAAAAAGGATAGCTGTTGCAGCTATCCCTGTTCTTTTTCACGTCGGACCACAGTCCCCAGGCACCCTCACGGCACATGGAGCGACCCTCTTATCGCTGCTTCCTTCCGGACCTGACGAGGTTCGCGGGACTCCATTGCGTAAGACCAAAGCACTATGGCCCGACCTGAAAAAGAATTCTGCCTCTTCTGCAATCCATCCTAAAAAAGGATATAAAAATGGCGGAGAGTGAGAGATTCGAACTCTCGATACAGCGTTCACCGTATACACGCTTTCCAGGCGTGCTCCTTCAACCACTCGGACAACTCTCCACAATGCTCTACCAAAAGAAGCTATTTATTTTTCGTTGTTGATGTCGCTCAACAACAGAACCTATTATACGAGGTATTGAACCAGATGTCAACACTTTAAAAAAAAAATTTATAAACCAAAGAAAATAGGAGCAGCTGCCCTGCTCCTATTGTATCAAAAAAACTCATCGACAGCCAGTATGATTTGAAAAGAACCAAAAGCAGTATACACCCGCAAGCGCAATTGGCGGCTTCCTTGGGGTACGATGTCTTTCTTCCAGCGAGGTGGATCTAAATCCCCCTCCAAATCCCTTCTGGCCATCTCAATGCTGAACAGACCGAGAACCACGTTGAGAAACTCTTCGCAGCAATCAATAGCCAATTCGTCCACCTGGTCAATTTCCTCACCGCTATAACGGCGGGCCATTTCCAAAAATACCGGCTCCGAGGCGATGACGCCACCGACAAAATTGATGTCGCCACTCACGCGAATCGAAACGGCATAGGATGGCGACGGTTCCTCCGTTACAACCGGCTCCTGCGCCACAACGCTGAGCGTGTGGGTTAATTCTTCCATCTTCTCAATGAACAGCTCCACGTACTTGGTGTAGATGTTTAGCTCATCATCATAGCCATCGGCAGCCGCCACTTTTACCGCCGTACGGATTGGACGGGCATCTACCTGGGTTACCTCAGGCATCCGATGCATGATTACCCCTTCGTCCGCTTCCCCCTGCTGCAGCAGGGATTGAATTTCTTCTGGACCATAGTGCTTTTCATTGAACAAACATTGTGCAATGCTAAACTTACTTTTCATCGCCAGCGACCTTCTTTCGGACCGACTCGATGGTCTTCTTAATCTGGTCGCTGGAGTATGGCTTCTGAATAAAGTCCATGGCTCCCATCTTCAGGGTAGTCATAAGCTTCTGGGGCGTTCCCGCCGAAGACAGCATAACCACCGGCAAGTCCGGATTAACTTCCTTGATGACCTGCAAGGCTTCTATCCCACCTACTTCCGGCATAACGATATCGAGGAAAATGCAGTCAATCGATTCTTGAAGATTCAGCATGACGGCATCTTTGCCATTTTCTGCCTCCAACACCTCGCAGTCCAGAGCCTCCAGCTCCTGACGAAGTTTTTTCCGCAACAGTTTTGAATCATCGGTAATGAGAACCTTGAGTTTTCTATCCAATGTTGTCGCCCCCCAATATATCTCTATTGCTTATTGTTTTATCGATTATCCCATTCATCCGAATATTGGATATTCTATCTATTCGTCAAAGCCGTTTTATTTTCCTCCTCCCCCCTATCCCACCATAAAAAAAAGCTCCGGCAACCCAAAATTTGAGTTGCCGAAGCTTTCGCCTAACAAAGGATTCTTGTCCAGTCCCTTCGACTTACCAGACGAACAGACCAGCAATACCGGCCGACAGCAGCGAAACCAGAATACCCGAAAGCAGCATGTAGCCGACATTGCGGGAAATCAGTTCGTTCTTGTCATCATCGACAATGCCCTTAAAGCAGCCGATAATCATACCCAGCGTGGAGAAGTTGGCAAAGGACGTAACGAATACCGTCAAAACGCCCTGCATATGACGGCTGAACTGTCCGAGGATATCCTGAACGTTCAGCATAACAACAAACTCGTTGGTGACGAGTTTCGTTCCCATGTACTGTGCCAGCTGGAAGGCCTCAGCCGAATCGAGACCCATGAGCCAAGCAAAGGGGAACATGATACAGCCCAGGATGTTCTCCAGAGTAATTGCCGGATGAACGAGAACCAGCAGCATATCAATGAGTTTTGCCAACGCAACAAAGGCGATGACGTTAGCGCAGATAATCAGAATCAAGCGGCCAGCTCCCAGAATGGAGTTGCCCAAGAAGGAGAAGAACGGCTCACGCTCTTTGCCGCCTTCCGTGACCGTTGCCACCGTATCTTCTTCCTCGGAGATTTTAACCGGATGCAACAGGTTCGTAACGATAAGCGCATTGATAACATTCAAAGGAATAGCCGTAATGATGAATTCGCCCGGCATCATCTGAGTGTAGATACCGACCATAGCAGCCGTGATGCAGCTCATGGACATCATAGCAAGGGTCAGGCAACGGTCTGCCTTCATGCGTTTGAGCTGGAGACTAGAAACAGCCAGTGCCTCCGTATTGCCCAAAAACATCATCTCAATGGCAAAGAAGGACTCAAATTTCGGCTCACGGGTGATGAAGGCCAGGCCTTTACCCACCCATTTGATGATGAACGGCAGGACACCGATGTAGGTAAGGATATCGAACATCGGAACGACCAGCAGGATTGGCAACAGTGCTGCGGTAAAGAAGTTCATCTGCGGAACGTGTACCCAGTCCGGGAATGCGAAGGCAATACCTTCATAAGCAACACTGATAAGCCAGCTGAACCCAGCAGCAGCTGCCACGATAATCTCACGGCCAATCGAGAAGGACGTGAGGAACCAAGCCATAAACAGGTTGAGCAGCAGCAGAGCTCCTACGCTACGCCACTGAATTTCCTTGCGTTTTTTGGACAAGAGAACACCAATTGCCAAAAATACCAAAACGCCTAGAACATTGATAATAAAGTACATGATTTTCTCTCCTTTGTACTCTGTGAGAATTAAGGACACGTGTCCTATTCTCTCACAAAATACATATTATTGTCAACATTTACTGAGTCTTAAAGGTCTTTATCCGTAAAGGCAAATGGCAGAATCTCCTCCAGTGTAGCAACTTTCACGTCGCCTTTGAGGTTTGCCATGATAATCTTGTTGATATGGAATTCCCCCATAACCTGACGGCAGGCACCACAGGGAGAGCAGGGGCCCTCCGTATCTGCAATCAGAGCGATGGCCTCAAACTCCTTCTCCCCCTCCGATACGGCTTTGAAAATAGCCGTGCGCTCGGCGCAATTCGTTACCGGGTAGCTAGAGTTTTCAATATTGCAACCACCATATACATTTCCCTTTTTCGTCAGCACTGCTGCGCCGACTTTGAACTTCGAATAGGGGCTGTAAGAAAACTCGCGATATTTCTTAGCCACTTCAATAAGTTCTTTATCCTCCATCGTATAGCCCTCCCCTTGCTTCAATTAATATTTCTCAACTTTGTCTTTTTCCACGCGAGCGTAAACCAGCGGTTCTTTTTCCGGCTGTTTGTCGCCAATGGTGATAGCTTCGCGATACATACGCTCTGCATTCTTGAGGGATTCTTCCTTAGAGGTGTAGAGGGTAACCAGGCTGTCGCCCTTCTTGACCGCATCACCGAATTTCTTGTGCAGGACAAGGCCAGCGGAGAAGTCGATATCGCTCTCTTTCGTCTCACGGCCAGCGCCCAGAACAACTGACGTTTCACCGATTTCCTCAGCATTCATCTTCGTGATGAAACCATCGCGATCAGCGAGGACGTCGAGTTTGAACGGAGCCTGTGCAAACTTCGTATAATCACGGAGTACTGCATCATCGCCGCCCTGTGCCTTGACCATCGTGCAGAAGGTCTCGAAGGCCGAACCATCTTCGATGGATTTTTCTGCCATGGCGCGGCATTCTTCCGGCGTTCCTTTGCCGACGAGATAGAGCATATTCGAAGCCAGCTGCAGGGAAACCTCCGTGAGGTCTTCTGGGCCATGGCCTTTAAGAACATCCATGGATTCCATTACTTCCAGGCTGTTGCCAATACCGAAGCCCAGCGGCGTATCCATATCCGTAATCAGGGCTACCGTACGGCGGCCTGCCCCCTCACCGATGGCAACCATGGTCTGCGCCAGTTTGATGGAATCATCCAGGGTCTTCATGAAGGCACCGCTGCCCGTTTTAACATCCAGCAGGATGCAGTCGCTGCCAGCTGCCAGCTTTTTACTCATGATGGAGGATGCAATCAGCGGAATGCTGTCGACTGTAGCCGTTACATCGCGCAGGGCATAGAGCTTTTTATCTGCCGGAGCCAGGTTGCCGGACTGACCGATAACGCTGACGCCACACTTGTTGACCGTATCGAAGAACTCCTTGCGGTCTAGAACCGTGCGATATCCCGGGATTGCCTCCAGTTTATCCACCGTGCCGCCCGTATGTCCCAGGCCGCGGCCGGACATCTTGGCCACCTTGCCGCCACAGGCTGCCACAATAGGAGCCACGATGAGCGTCGTTTTGTCGCCGACACCGCCCGTAGAATGCTTATCGACTTTCTTGCCTTCGATAGCCGAAAGGTCAATCATATCGCCGGATTTTGCCATGACTTTCGTCAGTTCCGTAATTTCATGGTCATTCATGCCATTGAACCAGATGGCCATCGTCATAGCCGACATCTGATAATCCGGAATATCACCGTTAACATAACCGGTAATCATGAACTGGATTTCCTCATCCGTCAAAACTTCGCCATGTTTTTTCTTGGTGATAAGGTCGTACATTCTCATTGCTGAATCTCTCCTTTATATATAGGGGAGCCTCACTCCCCCACTTTATTGATACCTTAGTCTTTTACGATACGCGGCAGCAGGCTCTCACCCTTGGTTTTGAGGTCGCAGTCAAACATATCCGAAATCGTTGCGCCAATCATGGCAAAGGTCGGATAAGTTCCGAGGTTGACGCCCTCTTTAATCTGTTTGCCGTAAATCAGCAGCGGCACATACTCGCGGGTATGATCCGTTCCCGGTGCCCCTGGGTCACAGCCATGGTCTGCGGTAATCATCAGCACGTCATCGTCCTTCATCTTGGACATGAACTCGCCCAGCTGACGGTCAAACACCGTTGCTGCTTCCGCATAGCCATCGATATTGCGGCGATGACCATACTGCATATCAAAATCGACGAGATTTACAAAGCAAAGGCCCGTGAAATCCTCATCCATAACTTTCAGCGTCTTTTCCATGCCGTCAACATTGTCTTTGTTGATGCCCAGGCTGCGGCTGATGCTGCGGCCTGCAAAGATATCGGAAATCTTGCCAACGCCGATGGTATCGAGCCCCTTGCGCTGCAACGCATCCATCATCGTATCGCCCGTCGGGTCCAAGGAGAAGTCATGACGACGGGAAGTGCGCGTATAATCCGGATAACTTCCCACATAAGGACGAGCAATGACACGGCCTACACCATGTTCCCCCTGCAACATCTCACGAGCCGTCTTGCAGTATCCATAGAGCTCTTCCACCGGCACATCGGCTTCGTTGGCAGCAATCTGGAAAACGCTGTCCGCCGACGTATAAACAATCAAGCCGCCCGTTGCTTCCTGCTCACGGCCGTAATCATTGATGACCGCCGTACCGGAATAGGGTTTGTTGCAGAGGATTTTTTTGCCGAAAGCCTTCTCGAGTTTTGCAATCAAATCTGCCGGGAAGCCATCCGGATAGGTCGGCAGCGGACGCTCCGATACAATACCAGAAATTTCCCAATGACCAATGGTGGTATCCTTGCCCCGGGAAAGTTCACGCAGGCGGGCGAAACTGCCAATTGGCTTTGCCTCCGGTGTACCGCAATCCACGCCATCAATATTGAAAAGACCTAACTTTTTCATATTCGGCGTGTCATACTTCGGCGAAGCGACAATGGACTTCAACGTATTGCACACATCATCACCGAATTCCGGAGCATCCGGCTCACGGCCAATACCATAGCTGTCCAGCACAATAATAAAGGCGCGTTTGAATTTACTCATAAAAAAGACCTCCCATACCAAAAACAGTTCGTTATGTTTATAATTGTCTGACGATTACTGTTCTTAATCTTATCTTAGGTTATTATTATTGTATCGCTTTCCGGCTTGCAATAAAAGGACACATGTCTCGAAACAATGCCGATTTCATCTTGTTTCTTAAACATGTGTCCGATTTGCCAATTTCTTATTCGCAGGTTCCCTATTATTTTTTCGCAGGAAGTTCTAACCCGTGTTCTTTACGAGCTTGATACTCCCGATCCAAAATTCCCAGTATTACCAGATTTTCATATACCCCGTTGGTAATGATTGTCTCGCGAATCAAGCCTTCCCGCACCATTCCCTCTGACTCATAGAGATGCAAGGCCCGGGCGTTATAATCCTTACAGTCCATCCAGGCACGATGGAATTTCAAATCATCAAAGGACCAGGCTTTTAGCAGCTTCATGGCTTCGTGACCATAACCAACGCCCTTTTTCTCGATGATGACATGGGTCCACTCGATTTCCTTCGCCTCGGTGGTCAGACCATTAATCATCAAATACCCAACGGAATTGCCCGTCTCTCGCTCCTCTACGATGATATCCATAGCCGCTTTCCCTTCACCGATAAGCTTTGTATGAAAATCCCGGTCAAAGGGGACGATAAACTTAAGATTCTCTGGCTCATATTCCAGCTTCATAATATAATCGAGGTCAGATAAATCAGCCTTTCGCAATTGAAGGCGTTCTCCAACGTGCAGAATTTCTGCCATACTATCGCTCCATTCCTATTTTGGTTTTTCTTTTTCCTATTATATAGTATAATAATTGTATTTTCGAGTTCAAGTGATTCAATCACTGTCATATAACAAGGGGGTTTTATCTTGTCCACTATGGAATGGATGTCCTGGATTGACTGGGCTCATCTTTTAGAAATGCTTATCCTGCCGGGCTGCATTCTCACCGTTGCCCTTACCGCCGGCATCACCATTAACCGCATCATTCACCGACGCGTTTCCCGTCACCTCTCCACCGACGAGACCACTTGGCAGTTCATCTTTGTCAATGCCCTTCGCGGCGTGCCGATTTCTCTCTGCCTCGTCGTCGGTCTCTATTGGATTGTCAATACCAGCCACTTGAGTGAACCGCTGGTCAAGATTTTCTCCTACGTTCTGTTCACCGTCATCATCCTATCGATTACCCGGGTCATTGCCCGCACGGTCAACGGCATCATTGACATGCAAATCGAGCGCTCGGAACAGAAGATGCCCAAAACCACCTTGCTCAATGCCATTGTCAACGGCATCATCTACGCCATGGGCTTTCTCGTTATTCTTCAATACTACGGAATTTCCATTGCCCCCATCCTGACTGCCCTGGGTGTTGGTGGTATGGCCGTTGCCCTCTCTTTGCAGGAAACCCTGGCCAACATCTTCTCCGGTCTCCATCTGATTCTTTCCAAGCAGCTGCGCATTGGGGATTACATCCGTCTAAGCACCGGTGAAGAAGGCCGGGTCACCGATATCACCTGGCGCTTCACCACCATCGTACCAGCTGGCGATGCCAACATGGTCGTTGTGCCAAATCAGAAAATCGCTTCTTCGAATATCACCAACTTCAGCATGCCGCGCCGGGACATTGTTATCCGCATCCCCATCGGCGTAGCCTATGACAGCGACCTTGATAAAGTCGAGCGCGTAACCGTCGAGGTTGCCGAAGCCATTCTCGAGCAAGTCGACAAAGACGTAAAGATAAAGCCCGCTGTTCGCTTCCACACCTTTGGCGACTCCAGCATCAACTTCAACGTCATCATGCATTCCAGCCGCTTTGACCATCAGTTCTTGCTCAAACACGAATTCATCAAAGCCTTGACCAAACGCTATCGGGAAGAGGGTATCGAAATCCCCTATCCAATCCGCACGGTTATCCAAGCAGATCAATCACCGCAATGACGAACTGTGGATAACTTTTTTCGTCAAGAAAGTTTATTCATCCTCTCAATTTCGCGGGAATCAGATAAAGCGCGGATTTCATCGATTGCATTGCGATTTAGGCAAGAAATGGCCTGCATAAACTATCAAAATATCGGATAACATGCAGAAACGTCCTGTGGATAAGCCTGTGTGTTATCTGCCGCAAACAACTATATGTAGTATCCCTATTGACTGCTGTACCATATATATAGTATAATTTCCTTGCAAGCGAAAAAACACTGTTTGCGCCAGTATTAATAAATAAGCAGAATTAAAGATAGAAGGACAGGTGGATTACATGTTAGTAAATGGCATTGACGTAACCGTAGAAGGTATCGAAGATATTTCCGAGCAGGAAATCGTGAATTACATCGACTATGTCGAGAATGAAACCAAGGAAAAACTCGACACCCTTCATATTTCTGCTGCGGGTAACGACGATGTCAACATCGACTACGTCCTCCAGCCGCAAAAATTCGAACGCATCCGCCGCATCACCGGCTACTTGGTGGGCACCATCGACCGTTGGAACGATGCCAAACGCGCCGAAGAACATGACCGCGTAAAGCATGGGATGCGACACTAAAAGCAAATTACCAAAAACCTTCCTCACTGAGGAAGGTTTTTCTATGAAAGGAAGTCTTCATCCATGAAACTCAGAATCGCCGGCATTGTTGACGACTCCGTTGTCGACGGCGAAGGCATGCGGCTCACCGTATTCACCCAAGGGTGCCCGCATCACTGTCCCGGCTGCCATAACCCCGACACCCACGATTTTCAAGGAGGACGGGAAACTACTCCCGAAGCCATCATGGCAGAAATCGAAAAGAATCCCCTCCTATCCGGCGTAACCTTCAGTGGCGGAGAACCCTTCATGCAGCCTGCCCCCCTCACCCGACTGGCCAAAGACGTCCATGCCCGAGGCTTAGATGTCTGGAGCTACAGCGGCTACACTCTCGAGGAACTCATCACCCGTCGCAACCCTGCCATCAATGCCCTGCTCGACGAAATCGATGTGCTGGTAGACGGAAAATACCTGGAGGAGCAGCGCGATCTCACCTTGAGTTTCCGCGGCAGCCGCAATCAGCGCATCATCGATATGAAGGCCTGGCGAAAAAACGGGAAAATAAAACTTCTCTATACAGACGAATAACAGGCAAATAAAAAGTCACGGATAAGAAATGGACGATTTCTCCATCCTTATCTGTGACTTTTTTATATGGAAATGTGATACAAGGATTCTTATTTCACGACCAGTACCGGGCACTTCGACTGCTCTACGATATACTGACTGACGCTTCCTAAAAGAACGCCCTTGACAACGCCCAGTCCGCGGCTGCCCATGACGATGAGGTCCATCTCATTGCTGGCGGCAAAGTCGAGAATGACCACAGCCGGCGAGCCGGTTTCCGAGAAGGCTTCCTTTTCCACATCTGACGGTACCATCTGCATGGCGCGGTCCAAAATGACATTTCCCGCTTTGGTTACTGCTTCCAAGATTGCGTCGGACAAGCAGGCATTGATTGCCAACTGGTTGATGTTTGCTACATACAGGAAGTTAAGTTTCGCTTCGCAAGCTTCCGCTAAAGCAATTGCCTGAGCAACCGCACGGTCCGAACCTTCCGATCCATCTACTGGTACAAGGATATTCTTCATCATAATATTTACCCCCTTGATAAAATGCCTTCCGTTATCTGGCCACTGCCACCGAAACATCTGCCCGTTCGACGATTTCCTGACTTACGCTTCCGAGCAAAAGTCCCTTCATAAAACCAAGACCACGGCAGCCGACCACGATAAGTCCTGTCTGCTTTTCCTGCGCAAAACGCAAAATCTCATCAGCGGGAATTCCCGTTCGACGATGATACTCTGCCGTAACGGAAGGCGGAACGTGTTTCCTCGCTCGTTCCAAGGCCTCCTTCTCCATTGCCCCGACAGAGCCGGCTATCGCCTCTGGCAGCCATGACTCCTCTTCTGCATCCGTGTCCTTATCGAAATAAGAAACATGCAGAATATCGAGCACTGCTCCCGTAGTTTCCGCCAAGGAAACGGCGAACTCTACAGCCCGTTCAGCCCCCTCTGACGCATCAACAGGAACAAGGATACGGGTAAGTTTCTTCATCTGGATTCCTCCCCCGTGAGTCTTATACTGTATAGTTCGCTGAATTTCCACAAAATTCCTCTAATTTTTATAAAACTATCGAAATTTTTCTCACCGAAAATCACGTTGACAATAATTGTAAAAAGATGATAAACTTTATTAAACATTTACGGGGTTTTTATCGATATTATGCCATCACCACTGTAAATCATTTCTTAATATTCAATATAACTGTATTTATCAAGGAGGCCTTTTTCATGCCGAAGAAAGAAACTGCAACCCCATCCAATCAGGAAATCGTTGCCGCTACTACTATTTCCGGCGTCTATCAAGCAGCCCGCCAACTCGAAGGTGTTGTCAAGAAAACGCCGCTGATCCCCAGCGATTTTTTCTCGGAATTATCCGGCAATCAGGTATTCCTCAAACCAGAAAACCTTCAGCATACGGGTGCTTTCAAGCTGCGCGGTGCCTATAACAAAATAAGCCAACTGACTGAAGAGGAGCGCGCCAAAGGTGTCATCACAGCCTCTGCCGGCAATCACGCCCAAGGCGTTGCCTATGCCGCCCAAAAACTTGGCGTAAAGGCCGTTATTTGCATGCCAGCCACCACCCCGATCCTAAAAGTAGAAGGAACCAAGGCTCTAGGCGCCGAAGTTGTGTTGCACGGAGACGGGTTCGACGATGCCTATGCCTACAGCCTGGAATTGCAGAAGAAATATGGCTATGTCTACATCCATCCCTTCAATGATTTGCAGGTTCTCCTCGGACAGGGCACGACCGCCCTGGAAATCATCGATGCCTGCAAGGATATCGACGCCATTCTCGTACCAATTGGCGGTGGCGGTTTTGCTTCCGGCGTAGCCTTGGCTACGAAACTCGTCAATCCTGACATTAAGGTCATCGGTGTCGAACCAGAAAATGCAGCCTGCATGAAAACAGCTCTCGCGAACAACAAAATCCTTACCTTGGACAGTGCGGATACCGTCGCTGATGGCTGCGCGGTAAAAACGGCCGGCACACTGACATTTGAATTCTGCAAGAAATATCTCGACGATATCATCACCGTTTCGGAAATGGAAATCATGGGCGCCCTGCTGGCTCTCATCGAAAAACATAAACTCATTGCAGAAGGGGCCGGTGTTCTCTCACTGGCAGCGCTGACAAAGCTTCCCTTCAAAGGAAAGAAAGTCGCCGCTATCGTCAGTGGTGGCAACATTGATATTTCCATGATTTCCGCCTTGATTGAGAAGGCTTTGATTGCCCGCAGCCGTGTATTTTGTTTCGCCGTTCCGCTGCCGGATAAACCGGGACAGCTTCTCAATGTTTCCCGTATCCTGGCTGAGGAAAATGCCAATGTCATCGAACTCAACCACAATCAGGCCAAAGTCACCGACAGCTTCAAAAAAGTGGTTTTGGAGGTCACTGTCGAAACCCATAACGAAGAACATGTCAACCGTATAATCGGAGCCTTGAACAAAAACGGTTACGAAGTCGATCGCCTCTATTAATAGCGTTCTAACGGAATTTGAACCCATTTTTATCCGGGTTCTTTTTCTTTCTCTCTCGCTGTATTGTTATTCATAGTTTTCTAAAAATAGAACCTTTTAGCTTACGCATTGACTTTTTTAGTACCTATTTATATAATGAAGTGTCTTATTTATAATTTTTAATATTTTTTCACGATGATCTGTCATCAAAAGAAAGGAATGAACTCATTTGGTTCTACTCGCACTGTCCCCAATTCTTTGGTTGGTCGTTGCGCTGAGCATCCTTCATATGCCCGGTCACAAGGCCTGCCTCCTGGCCCTCCTCATTTCGATTGTTGTCGGCATGGGGCTCTATGATATGACCGCTGTGCACGCTTTCCAGGCTTTCCTCGAAGGTGTTGCCTTGGCTTGCTGGCCAATCCTTTTGGTCATCATCGCCGCAATCTTTACGTACAATCTTTCCCTTCACACCAAAGGCATGGACGTCATCAAGAAAATGCTCACTTCGGTCAGCCATGACCGCCGCGTGCTGATCCTGCTGATTGGCTGGGGCTTCGGCGGATTTCTCGAAGGTATGGCCGGCTTTGGTACGGCCATCGCAATCCCGGCTGGTATGCTTGCTGGTATCGGCATCAATCCGATCATGGCTGCCTCTGTCTGCCTGATTGCCAATTCCGTACCAACCGCTTATGGCTCCATCGGAATTCCGCTCGTCACCCTTGGCAGCGTTACGGGCAATGATCCAACTACCCTTGCCACCTATACCTGCCTGCAGCTTGCTCCGCTGACGGTTCTCTGCCCAACCCTTATGACCATTGTTGCTGGCGGCGGCAAGCTCAAAGCTCTCAAAGGCATGACGGTCATGTGCATTGCCGCTGCTCTTGGCTTCCTTATTCCGGAGCTGATTGTCGCTCACTTTATGGGTCCGGAACTGGCTGTGGTCGCTGGTGCTATCGGTGCCATGGGCGCCATTGTCGGCTGTGCAAAGCTGTTCCCGGTAAACGACCCGGAATACGCAATGCCATCTCATGAGGATGAAGAGCCGGTTACCGCTGCTGGTGGTCTCAAGGCTTGGCTACCGTTCATCCTGATTTTCGTATTCCTGCTGGCTACATCGAAACTCGTTCCGGCACTTCATGACCCGCTTAACCTCATCAAGACTTCGGTCCTCATCTACGATGGTGAAGGCGGTGCACCGTACACCTTTACCTGGATTGCTACACCGGGTATCCTGATTCTCCTGGCTGCCTTCATCGGCGGCAGTGTTCAGGGCGCTGGCATTGATGAAATGCTCAGCGTTTTCAAGAAAACCGTCATAAACCTTCGTTTCACGATTGTTACGATTATCGCCGTCATCGCTACGGCAAAAGTCATGGGCTATGCTGGCATGACTCATGAAATTGCTGTAACCGCAGTTGCTGCCACAGGTACGGCTTATCCGTGCATTGCAGCTTTCATCGGCTCCATCGGTACTTTTATCACGGGTTCTGCTACCTCCAGCTGCGTGCTGTTTGGTAAACTGCAGACTGACTCCGCCATGGCTATCGGCGCTACACCAGCTGCCCAGGCTTGGATTGCCGCTGCTAATGCCACCGGTGCCTGCGCCGGCAAAATGGTATCCCCCCAGAGCATCGCCATTGCGGTTGCCTCGATTGGTGTTACCGGCGTTGACGGCCAGCTGCTGAAATTCGCCGTCAAGTACTATGTGCCCTTTGTCATCGTCATGGGCATCATCGTCTACTTCGGCCAGAGCTTCGTAGGCTAACCGAACGAAACCATTAAAACATTTTTGCTAACCACTTTAAAAAGCGGCTGTCGATTCCGGCAGTCGCTTTTTGCTTCCCTCGCTAAGTTATATGTCTTCTCTGGTGTTATATGCTATACTAGGGATAAACAGTGCGTAAAGGAGAAAATTATGATTCCGTTGAATAAACTTACGACAGAAGGTCGTAATCCCCATACAGCCCATATCGACGAACTCAGCACCCTGGAAATGGTGACGGCTATCAATCGCGAAGACCAGCAGGTGCCACTGGCAGTGGAACGGGTATTGCCACAAATTGCCCAGGCAATCGACCTCATCACCGAAAAACTCAAAAGGGGCGGCCGCCTCTTTTATATCGGTGCAGGTACCTCCGGCCGTCTCGGCATCCTCGATGCGGTGGAATGCCCGCCAACCTATGGAACATCACCAGAGCTGGTACAGGGACTTATCGCCGGGGGAACGCCAGCCATCTTCAAAGCCCAGGAAGGGGCAGAAGATAATCCAAACCTTGCTTGGGAAGATTTAAAAGCCGCGGGCTTTTCCTCAGGCGATGTACTGGTTGGCATCGCCGCCTCTGGACGCACCCCCTACGTTATCGGCGGCATCGAATACGCCAAAAAGCTGCAGGCGCCAACCATCGCCCTATCCTGCAGTGAAAACTCCCAGATAGCCGACCTTGCCGACCTTGCCATCACCCCTGTCACAGGGCCTGAGGCAGTTACCGGCAGCACCCGCATGAAAGCTGGTACCGCTCAAAAACTGGTACTCAACATGCTGTCCACCGGCACCATGATTAAACTGGGCAAAGTTTACGGAAACCTCATGGTAGATGTAAAGACCTCCAACCTCAAACTCGAGGAGCGAGCCCGCCGCATCGTCATGGAGGCCACCGGCTGCAGCCGCAACGAAGCCATTGCCGCTCTTGAAAAAGCCGAAGGACAGGCAAAACTTGCTATCCTGCTGCAGCTGACGGGCTGTAGCGCCGAAAAAGGACGAGAGCTGCTCACTAAAGCAGCGGGAAAACTTGGCAATGCTTTACAGGAAATGGAGATACGCGCATGAATTATGAAACAATCGCTCGGCAGATTTTCCAAATTACTGGGCCTGCCGCTAACATCAAAACCATAACCCACTGCATGACTCGCCTCCGCCTAGGACTAGAAACAACACCACCAGACGCCGAGCAGCGGTTAAAGAGCATCGAAGGCGTTCTCGGCGTCAATCAGAATGAGGACGAATTGCAAATTATCTTAGGCCCGGGCCGGGTGGATAACGTCACCGACGAATTTTCCAAGCTCGTCCATAAGGACTCTGCCCCTACCAGCCCAGCTGCAGCAGCGAAAAGCAAAGCCAAAATTGGCGATGGCAAAGAACTTCACGCGCAAATCCGCGCCCAAAATGCCACCCCGGTTAAACTGTTCTTCAAGCGAATCGCCAGCATATTTGTGCCGCTGATTCCTGCCTTCATCGCCTGCGGACTCATCAGCGGCCTGTTAAACGTCGTGTCCAAAGCGGACCCCTCGGTATCCGCCACCGCCTGGTTCCAGCTGCTAGCCGTGGCTGGCAATGTCATTTTCTGGGGAATGAATCTCTTCATCGGCTTCAACGCCGCCAAAGAATTTGGTGGCACCCCCATCCTCGGCGGCATTCTCGGTGGACTTATCACCCATCCAGGACTGGCAGGAATCACCCTCAACAACACCCAGCTGGTCCCAGGCCGCGGCGGAGTCATTTCGGTACTGCTCATCGCTGCCCTCGGTTCCCTGGTAGAAAAGCGCTTGCGCCGCCTTATCCCTGAGATGTTCAGCCTGTTTTTAACGCCGCTTTTTACCTTCCTCCTTGCGGGTGCCATTGCTATTCTATTTCTGCAACCCTTAGGCGGTTTTCTGTCCGATCTCATAGGCCAGACGGTAACTACTGCCATAAATGCCGGTGGTGCCATAACCGGCTTTGTTCTTGGCGGGTTATGGCTTCCCCTTGTCATGCTTGGACTCCATCAAGCATTCACCCCGATTCACGTAGACCTGCTCGCCCGTTACGGCGTAACCATACTGCTTCCCATCCTGGCCATGGCCGGAGCGGGACAGGTGGGAGCCAGCTTTGCCGTCTACCTGAAGACCAAGAACAAACACCTAAAACAGACGGTTGCCTCCGCTCTCCCGGTTGGCATCATGGGCATTGGCGAACCCCTTATCTACGGTGTCACCTTTCCCCTGGGCCGGCCATTTATCGGCGCCTGCATTGGCGGTGCCTTTGGCGGGGCTGTTCAAGCCGCCTTCGGCATTGGTTCAGCTACCCTCGGTATTTCCGGCCTACCGTTGGCCGCTGGTACCGACCACATCTCCCTTTACCTTTTGGGCCTGATTACAGCCTATGCAGCGGGATTTGCCGCCACCTGGCTGCTTGGCTTCGACGACCCGTCCGAAGACTAGACCGCATCCTCACCACAATATCAAACGATAAAGAAGGAATATTTCATGAACAATGGTATTTCAATCTACCCAGGGCTGGATAACACCCTGGAGGAAAATCTTGAACTCATCGATAAAGCTGCAGCCTGCGGCTTTCGCCGCATCTTCACCTCCCTACACATCCCTGAGACCAATGTCCAAGCCTTGAAGCGGGAACTGTCGGAACTGCTGCGGGAAGCCCGGCGCCACAATATGGAAGTCATCTCCGATATCTCCCCCACCACCATGGACCTGTTGGGAATCAAAGAATTTTCCCCGTCGGCCTTCCGCATGCTGGGAATTACCACCCTACGGTTAGATTACGGCTTCGGTCTGGAAGATATTGTAAAACTATCCCACAACAAACAGGATATCCGCATTCAACTCAACGCCTCCACGATTACGGGCAAACTCCTCAGCGCGCTGGTAGAAATGCAGGCTAACTTCCGCCAGATTGACGCCCTGCATAATTTCTATCCCCGCCGTGGCACAGGCATCAGCGAGGAATGTCTCGTGCGCAAAACCATGATGCTGCATAAGCTGAAAATCAAGACCGGCGCCTTTGTCCCCAGTCAAGGACGCCGCCGCAGCCCCTTGCAGGACGGCCTCCCCACCATGGAAGACCATCGGGATGAATCAGCCGAACTGGCCGCCCGCCACCTCATCGCTTTGGGCATCGACTCCATCTTTATTTCGGATAGTCTGCCCACCGATGAAGAACTGCATTCCATCGGCTCCCTAAACAACAATCAAGTCACCCTGGGGGCTAAGCTCCTAACCAAGGACCCAGTACAGCGCGAACTGCTTTCCCATACCTTCACGGCCCGGGCCGACGAAGCCCGGGATGCCATCCGCGCCGAAGAAAGCCGCCAAATTCTCAAGGACATGGGCGAGAAAATCCGGCCGGACAATACCATCATACGCCCCATTGGCGCCGTAACTTTAGACAATGTCGATTATCAGCGCTACATGGGCGAACTTCAAATTATCCGCACCCCCCAAGAGGCCGATGCACGAACCAACGTCGCCGCCATGGTCGAGGAAAGCGAAGTCAACATGCTCCAGTACATCACCCCAGGACGAAAGTTTTCATTCCGATTCAAAGAATAAACTGCTATAATATACATAATTGAATGTAATGGGAGGATTTTATGGACGATTATACCGCTAACGATGACCTCTGCGAGGTCTATCATACCCATCCAGACCGGCTCCAAGACTGCGCCATCCACAAACTCGATGACAAAACCAGCCTGGCATTGGCTGATGTCTTTAAGACGCTAGGAGACAAGACTCGCATCAAACTGCTCTCCCTGCTGGCTTCCGAAGAGGAGCTCTGCGTCTGCGATATTGCCGAAGCACTTCAGATGGGACAATCTGCCATCTCGCATCAACTGCGTGTACTTCGTGCTGCCCGTCTCGTGAAATTCCGCAAAGTCGGCAAAGAGGCTTTTTATTCCCTGGACGATGACCACGTCTTAAAACTCATGCGTCAGGGACTTGACCACGTTCGCGAGGCTTAACGGAAAAGGAAACCGATAGAAAGGACGAGGACTATGAAACGACCACAGCTGCTCCGAACCGGCCTTATCACCTGCCTGTCGCTTGTCATGCTGACCGGCACGGTACTGGCATCCCCAACACTTCGCTCTGGTTCCACCGGACATGATGTGCTGCTGTTACAGAAAAAACTCAAAAATGTCGGCTACACCATCCACTCGGTAGATGGTGTCTACGGCGATGAGACGGAACGAGCTGTGGCCGAATTTCAGCGTGACCAAAAAATCCGCATCACCGGAATCGTCAACAACGCCACTTGGCGGGCACTGCAAAAAGCCAAGCAGCGTACCTGGGGCAGCAATGTTCCTAAACCACAGCCCCTTCCAGTTCCTCAAACCGGTGGCGGCCAGCTAGCACCGGATAATCAGCCCATACTTGCCCCTGGCAAAGTAAATGCCATCATCCGCACGGCAAAATCCTACCTAGGCGTCCCCTACAAATTTGGCGGAGACACCCCGAAGGCCTTTGACTGCTCTGGCTATCTGCAATACGTCTTTGCCCAGAACGGAATCACGATTCCCCGCACCGCCGATGAGCAATACAAACTCGGGCGACGGACCACCAGCAGCCGCCAGCTGGTTCCAGGTGACTTAGTTTTCTTTACCACCTATGAACCCGGAGCCTCCCACTGCGGCATCTATCTGGGTAACGGACAATTCATCCACGCCAGCTCCAGCAAAGGCGTCCGCATCGATGAATTGTCCAACAGCTATTGGTCCCCGCGTTACTACGGCGGAAAACACATTGTAAAATGACGAATACGCAAAGAGCCTCCGACACTAGGTCGGAGGCTCTTTCTAATCCTTACGCACTTATCTGCAGCAAAATATCCTGCAGGTTTAATGCCACCAGTTGTTCTTCGGGGGAGTCTTCCCGCTCGGTCATCAACAACAGCTGCTGAACTACCAAATAATTCCGGAACATCTCAACGGTAATATCCTGTTTCGCCATGATATGACGGCGCATTTTGCGCTTAGAACGCTGCAGGGCATTGTCAACGCTCTTGATGGAACCGCTGATTTCATCGGCAATTTCCTGATAAGACATCCCGCGCACATAGGACAGGAAAATGCGGTAATCAAAAGGCGTCAACTCCTTCGTCACCACTGCCTGGCAGAATTCATAATCTTCCTTCATCACCAAGCAGAACTCAGGATTCGCCTCTAACTCATCACTGACCAGAATATCCAGCAGCGTGTAATTCTCACTCTCTTCTGCAATGGAATAGTCCAGGGAATAAGCCGTATTGAGGGGCTGATTTTTGAGACGCTGCAAAGCCTTTACAGCCGTGATAAACTGACAGCGCACACAATGCTGGGCAAAGACACCAAAGGGTATCTTCTTCTCCGGATTGTAATCCCGCATTGCTTTAAAAAAGCCTATCTGCCCTTCCTGAAACAAATCTTCCTGAGCAATATTGCGCAGACAGTTCCAGCGCGTCTGACCACCAATCATCGGAGCATAGCGCTTCAACATCATTTGAACCAGCCGATCATCCCCATTCAGCTGATACAACGCTACGACCTCTTCATCGGTCATCTTTTTCCAGATATCCATCGACAAGACTCTATTCAACTCCTATCTTCTTCTATCCCATTTCCTTTCTTACCTTACTCTAATCTATATTAACATGACATTAACCGTGTATACAATATGACTTTTTTCCCTATTTTTCCTTATTCCGAGCTCCCTGCTCCCACGCATGAACAGTGCCATCAACCTTTATCCCGCAGCCCCTCCCAAATCGTCAAAAAAGTCCGCCTTATTATATATAGGACTTACATCCTACAATATTGTTTTGCACCACTTCTTTTCTATTGCATTTTGCTATTACTTCCAATTATTTTCCTTTCCTATTCTTGTTGTCCTTTACAAAAAAAATGCCCGTCGGTTCTTGGCCAACGGACATTTTCGTTATTCACAGGCTTTTCACCACCTGCGATTTATTCATTTTCTGCTATCCGCAACCGCCTGGAAAGCAACTGCCGCAGCTGCAATGGTGCGGTCAATGTCTTCATCACTGTGCGCCCCACTCATAAAGAGGGTTTCAAACTGGGAGGGAGCCAAATAAATTCCCTGCTCCAACATGGCTTTGAACCAGACTTTAAAAGCCTCCTGGTCCGATGCGCAGGAATCTTCATAATCGAAAACATCGTGATCATTGAAGAAGATACCAAACATCGAACCTGCCTGATGGGCCTGAATCGTAACGCCGGCTTCCTTGGCCTTTTCCTGCCACCCCAGCAACAGCTTCTTAGTCTTGAGGGTGAGCTCACGGCTGTAATCGGCCTTGCCCTCTTCCGGCTCCGCTGTAATGATTTTCAAGGTTTCAAGACCGGCTGTCATAGCCAGCGGATTGCCCGAGAGCGTTCCCGCCTGATAGACCGGACCTGCCGGCGATACCTTCTGCATGATGTCACGGCGTCCGCCATAAGCCGCCACCGGCAAGCCGCCGCCGATAATCTTGCCCAAGCAGGTAAGGTCCGGCGTAATGCCATAAGCTGCCTGAGCACCGCCCAAAGAAGCCCGGAAACCGCACATGACCTCATCAAAAATCAACAGTGCCCCATGCTTTTCCGTAAGATTACGCAGCGTGCGCAGATACCCCTGCTTCGGCGGCACGCAGCCCATGTTGCCAGCTACCGGCTCTACAATGACAGCTGCCACCTCATCACCAATCTCCTCCATGACTTTCGTGATAGCTTCCGCATCATTATAGGGCACCGAAATCGTATCCTGTGCCGTTCCCTTCGTAACCCCCGGCGAACTCGGCACACCAAAGGTTGCCATGCCCGAACCGGCATTTACCAGCAAACTGTCACTATGACCGTGATAACAACCGATGAATTTGACAATCTTTTCCCGGCCCGTATAGCCCCGCGCCAAGCGCAGGGCACTCATCGTCGCCTCAGTACCGGAATTTACCATGCGGATGACCTCAATGGATGGGTAGACCTGCATGACGAGCTTGGCCAGCTCCGATTCGATACAGGTGGGGGCACCATAACTCGTGCCACGGGTTGCCGCTTCCTGCAGCGCCTTGACCACCTGGGGATGAGCATGACCTACCACCATTGGCCCCCAGGAGCCTACATAATCGATGTACGCATTGCCATCGATATCGTATATCTTGTCGCCTTCAGCCCGGGCAATGAAGGGCGGGTTGCAGTCAACACTAGCATAGGAACGAACCGGACTATTGACCCCGCCCGGCATCAAAGATTTCGCCTCCGCAAAGGCGGCAGCGGATTTTTCAAGATTCAGCATAAATTACTCCTCTTCTTTAAGCCATTTGGCAGCATCAATAGCATGATAGGTAATGATGATATCTGCCCCTGCGCGTTTCATTCCCATAAGCGTTTCGAGCACAATGCGCTTTTCATCAATCCAGCCATTGGCAGCGGCAGCCTTGACCATAGCATACTCACCACTGACATTGTAGACCGCTACCGGATGATGGATATGGTCGCGAACCTGACGAACTACATCAAGATAAGCCAACGCCGGTTTAACCATAATGATATCTGCCCCCTCGGCAATGTCCAGATCAACTTCCTTAATGGCTTCATGGGCATTAGCCGGATCCATCTGATACTGACGGCGGTCTCCAAAACTCGGTGCACTATCGGCTGCATCGCGGAAAGGACCATAGTAGCCCGAAGCGTATTTTACCGCATAACTCATAATCGAGACATTGATGTAGCCGGCCTCATCCAGGGCTTCACGAATAGCCGCTACCCGTCCATCCATCATATCCGACGGCGCTACGATATCCGCACCAGCCTTAGCCTGGGAAACAGCCACTTTCTGCAACAGTTTCAGCGTCTTATCGTTGTCCACATAATGGTCTTCCAAATGGCCGCAATGACCATGTGACGTGTACTGGCAAAGGCAAACATCCCCCACCACCATCATTTCCGGAACGGCTTCTTTGATGGCCTTAATAGCACGCTGTACCGGACTATTCATATCCCAGGCGCTCGAACCATCCTCATCCTTGTACTCCGGCAGGCCAAAGACCTCAACGGAAGGGATGCCCAGCTGCCAGCATTCCTGGGCAACTTTTACGGCATTATCCACCGAAAGATGATAGCAGTTCGGCATGCTGGGGATTTCTTCTTTGACATTTTCCCCTGGAACGACAAAAATCGGATAAACAAAATCCTTTGCCGAAAGATTCGTCTCCCTTACCATGGCGCGCATAGCCGGTGAAATACGCATGCGACGCGGACGGAGTTTCTGAGTATACATAAAATCCATCTCCTATGAATCAAATATTCGCTTTAATTGCCTCAACCAAGCCATCAATCGTATATTCTTCGGCGACAATATCCGGCTCAATGCCGTTATTCTTCGCCGTATCTGCCGTAACAGGGCCGATGACAGCAGTTTTGCTATGAGCCAAGGCAGCAGCCGAACCGATAATCTTGATGAGATTCGTCACCGTGGAAGAACTTGTAAAGGTCACCAGGTCAATTTCCCCAGCTGCTAGTTTTGCCTTTAGGGCTTCCGCATCAACTTCTGCTGCCACCGTCCGGTAGGCCGGTGCTACATCCACCACAGCACCCTGCTCACGCAGCTTCTCTGGCAGGATTTCTCTTGCCTCCTGCGCCCGCGGAATCAAAATCTTCGCATGGGGCGGAAATTTCCCCTTGAGCGCTTCCAAAACGCCCTCAGCCCGAAATTCCTTCGGTACCACATCCGCCACGAGGCCATATTCCTTGAGTTTAGCTGC
Source organism: Selenomonas sp. WCT3 (assembly GCA_900100835.1). Lineage (GTDB taxonomy): Bacteria > Bacillota > Negativicutes > Selenomonadales > Selenomonadaceae > Selenomonas_A > Selenomonas_A ruminantium_E. Next base: position 32,706 of record FNCM01000002.1, read on the forward strand.
CGTGGCACTGCCGATGGCCGCTAATTGGGCATAGCCCAAAGCCCGAGCATCTTTACCAGCCTTCATAAGGCGGTCAAAAAAGCGGTCAACGCCATTGGCACTAGTAAAGATAAGCCACTGATAGTCTTGGAGTTTTCCAATGGCTGCGTCAAGGACTTCGTAATGGTCCGCCGGTTCTTCGATGCGGATAGCTGGCGTCTCGATGACCTTAGCTCCTAGCTGTTCCAAACGGGCCGTGAGTTTAGATGCCTGGCTGCGCGCCCGGGTGACCAGCACAGTCTTGCCAAACAGCGGATGAGTCTGGGGCTCATCGAACCACTGAAGTTTTTCACGCAGATTGACGACATCACCAACAATAAAGATTGCTGGCGGCTTGAGGTTGGCCTTGGCCACATCCTCTGCAGCCGTGCCCACCGTTGTCATGAGCACCCGCTGCTCAGGCTTCGTGCCCCAGCGAATAACAGCTGCCGGCGTATCGGCTGGACGGCCGTTTTCGATGAGTTTTTTCGTGATATGGGGCAAATTGGCCACCCCCATCAGGAATACCAGCGTATCTACGCCGGTGGAAAGATGCTCCCAACGCATGTTGCTCTTACCCTTGGTGGGGTCTTCATGTCCTGTAACCACCGCAAAGGAAGTTGCCACCGCACGATGTGTAACCGGAATGCCCGCATAAGCTGGTACTGAAATCGCCGACGTAATGCCCGGCACAATCTCAAAGGGCAGACCGTTTTCCTGCAGCAGCAGCCCTTCCTCGCCACCGCGGCCAAAAACAAAGGGGTCGCCGCCCTTGAGGCGCACCACGCATTTCCCTTCTTTGGCTTTATCCACCAGCAGCTGGTTAATGTCCTCCTGCTTCATGGTATGATTACTAGATGCCTTACCCACATAGATGTATTCTGCATCATCCGGAGCCCATTGGAGAATCCGATCATCAGCCAGGCGGTCGTAAACCACGACCTCTGCCATTTTCAGGCAATCCACTGCCTTGAGGCTTATCAGCCGGTAATCTCCCGGACCTGCACCTACCAAATATACCATTCCTGCCATATTTATCTCTCCCTTAACCATTTAAATCTCTTTTAGCGGTCCATGAGCAGACCAATTTCCTGCATGATTTGCAGCCCACCCATTGCCAACAATTTATCCGCCAGTTCCCGGCCTATTTTTTCGCAATCCTCAGCAGTTCCCGTAAGCTTATCCCGATAGAGTTTTGAACCATCCACAGAGGCGATTACGGCTTCCACCTGAAGTTTCCCCTCCCCTGCCGGAGTCGCATAAACGCCCACAGGAACCTGACAGCCGCCTTCAACCTGTGCCAAGAAGGAACGCTCTGCCATTGCACACTGCACCGTCTCCTCATCATTGAGGAAGGCAATCAGCTCGCGAACCTCTTTATCAGCGGCTCTGGTCTCGATGGCCAGTGCCCCTTGGCCCACCGCCGGAAGCACCATGCTCTTCGGCAGCACATCGGTAATGCGTTCCCCAAAACCTAAACGCTTGAGTCCTGCCACTGCCAAGATTATTGCATCGAAATTTTCCTCTTCCAGCTTGCGAAGCCGCGTGTTGACATTTCCCCGCAGGTCACAGATATTGAGATCAGGGCGCACATGCAAAAGTTGTGCCTTGCGGCGCAGGCTGGATGTGCCCACCTTTGCTCCTGGTGGCAGCTCCGAAAACTTCTTGTACGTAGGGCTTACCACGGCATCACCGGGATCAAAGCGCTTGGTGATGGCAGAAATCACCAGTCCTGCCGGAACTTCCGTCGGCATGTCCTTTAGGCTGTGCACCGCCAGGTCAATGCCCCCTTCCAGCATATCTGTCTCCAATTCCTTCGTAAAAAGGCCCTTGCCGCCGATTTTAGCCAGCGGTGCGTCGAGAATCTTGTCCCCTTTAGTGGTCATGAGCTTGAGCTTTACCGTAAGCCCTGGATATTCTTCCTCCAGACGGCCTTTCACGTACTCAGCCTGCCAAAGTGCCAGCTTACTGCTGCGCGTACCGATAATGATGGTGTCTTTCTTCACGGGTAGCTGTCTCTCCTATCGTATCGAGTTTAAATAACGAGCGCATTGCGTCGATATAGAATTCTTCTTGTGGGGTCCCAGCCGATGCGTTCAATTTCATCATCGGCATGCGCAAAATCTTTCGCACAATCATGCGGGTCATATGCTCAATCTGGCGCTTCTCTTCCTTGGTAAGGTCAGGAAGCTTTGAGCTGGCTCGCTTGATTTCCCGCTGCCGAATTCGTTCGCAGCGCTCGGATAGCAAGGCCATAAGCGGCCGAAAGGACAGGTATTGGAATTTATCTTCAATCGATAACACTTCCTCCTCCACGATTTTCTGGGCCTGAACCGCTTCTTCCCGCCGTTCCTGTACATGCTCATCAACGACTTCTTCCAGCGCATCGATGTTGTAAAGGCTGACGTTCTTGATTTCCCCTACCTCAGGGTCCACATCACGGGGCACGGCAATATCGATGAGGAACAGCTGGCGGCCTTTGCGCTTGGTCATGAGCTGGCGTGTCTCCCAGGGCTTAATGACATAATGGGGTGCCCCGGTAGAGGTCACGATGACGTCCACGTCCACCGCCTTTTTCATCGCTTCGTCAAAGGGAATCGCTTCGCCGTTAAACCGGTCTGCTAACTGCTCAGCTCGTTCCAAATGACGGTTGGTCACGTAGATTTTCTTGACTCCCCGAGAAACCAGATGCTGCGCCGTAAGTTCTGCCATCTTGCCCGCACCGAAGATAAGAGCGTTGGAGGAGGTCAATTCCCCCAGCACCTCACGAGCCAATTCCACCGCCGCGTAGCTTATCGAAACCGAATTATACTGAATGCGGGTTTCCGTCCGCACTCGCTTGCCACAGGCAATGGCCCGGTGGAAAAGGGTGTTGAGAATGGTACTAGTCGTACCAGCTTCACGTCCTAAGGCATAAGCGGCCTTTACCTGCGACAGGATTTGACCTTCTCCCAGCACCAGGGAATCAAGACTTGACGCCACCTTGAAAAGATGCCGGATACATTCCTCATTCTCATAATGATAGAGATACTCGTCGATATTCTCCTCATTCCCCGTAAGGTCGAAGAGAAACTGCCGCAGCGTCGGCAAGTCTTCTCGAATGTCGTCCACCACCGCATACATCTCACTGCGGTTGCAGGTCGATAAGACCACCGCCTCCGAAAGGCCCTCGTAGTCATTGAGATTGGCCAACCCATCACGTATTGCTTGTTTCGGTATCGCGAACCGCTCCCGCACATCAACAGGAGCAGTTTTATGATTCAGCCCCAGCATCAATAATTCCATTGCGTATCTCTTCCTCCGCCCGGTCCAGCTGACCGGCTCTCACTAAATCTATCACACACTGATTCAGAGCCTTGCGCCAACGGCGCTGATGCTCCGCACTACCTCCCGGCAGCTGTTTTATTTCTTCCCGTAAAGCCCTGAGCCGCGGTAAAAACTCCGCAAAGCTCTGGGGATATTCCCGTTCCAGCCGTTTCCGCAACAGCCGTGAAAACGCCGGACTGTCACCACCAGTCGCCACCGTCAGCAGCAAATCGCCTCGAACGACCCGGGAGGGAACTTGAAAGTCCGTCACCTCCGGCTGCGCCGCCGCATTGACTAACGCTCTGAGCTGTTTGGCTTCCCGCGCTGCCTCCCGGTTGGCTGTTTCCGAATCCGCTGCACAAAATACCAGCAATGGCTGATACGGTGCCAGCATGCCATACGCATAAGCGCCAGCCTGCCAGCGCAATTGGTGTTCCCCCACCATTTGCTGCAGCCCTTCGGTGACAGCCGGTGCAATAACCGTTACATCAGCCCCGGCGGCGATAAGGCCCTTTACCTTCCGCTCTGCCACCTGGCCGCCGCCTATCACCACACACGCTTTGCCGGACAGGTCCAGATTCAATGGATAAAGCATTTGCTCCCCTGCTTTCCTGAACGAATATCATTTACGAATTAGATTCATTTTTCAAACTGCTTCTACTATTATACCGCTGATTGGAAGATTTTTCTATACGCAAAATCCTTCATCATAAAAGGCCGCTGACTCGTTTTGGAGTCCGCGGCCTTTCTTGCATACAGAACGGTTCGATCACAGTCCCAATCCTGCGTATTATCCTCAGTCCAGCGATATGATTTTGTTCTTTAAAACGTAAACCAATGCCTGAGTACGATCATTGACCTTGAGTTTATGGAAAATGCTGGTCAAGTGATTCTTGACTGTCTTTTCACTAAGCCCCAAGGCCTTGCCAATATCCTGATTGGAAAAACCTTTGGCAATGCACTCTAATACATCCATCTCACGGGCAGTCAACCGTTCGCCACGGCTCTCATCCAGCATTTCCCGGGCCTTTGTTTCCACATCATCCGAAATCGACAGGCTGCCAAAGAGCCGCTCTGCCAGCTTAGGATAGACAAAGGCGTTGCCCTCATTTACCACATGGATAGCCTTGACCAGTACCGCCGGTTCCACATCCTTCAACAAGTACCCCAGCGCGCCATTCTTCAACAATTCCAATACGTAGTTATCGCTATCGTGAATCGTCAAGGCGACAATTTTGGTTGGACATTCTGCCTGCTTAAGCTGACGAGCAACTTCCAAGCCACTGAGCCCTGGCATGTTGAGGTCTAACAGCAGTACATCCGGTTGAAGCATCAGCGTACGAGCCAAGGTCTCCTGGCCGTCCTCTGCTTCACCGATGACCTCAAGATCATCTTCAAAGTTCAGCACACGCTTGATCCCCTGCCGCAGCAAGGCATGGTCGTCTGCAATCAAAATCTTAATCGCCATATCTGTTCTCCTTTTCTAGTCGCATTGGCCTGTATCTATCGTACTGCCGGAATCCTTAAGTACACGGGCCGTCAGGAAAATCATGATTTCCGACTCCGTATGATTCCTCTTGTAATTGCGAAAAAAGCTCCCCAAAATAGGAACATCCCCAATAAACGGCACTTTGCTCATGGAACGGGATTCATCGCTGCCAATCAATCCACCGATTACCATAGTCTCCCCATCCCTAAGGCGAACCGTAGTATCGGCGCTTCGTTTTTGAAAGCGATACGCCTTGATATCATTGACATACATAGGCGAGCTAACCTCCGTATGAACCTCTGCCGTTATCTTTCCTCCGGTATTAACCCGCGGAATACACCGCAAAATAATACCAGTCTGTCGATACGTCATCGTAGTTATTGTCGACGATTCCGTGACAGACTGTGTCGGCACTGGAACCTCTCCACCGATATTAATTACAGCTTCGTGCCCCTGTAACGTAGTAATATTCGGCTTTGCCAACATTTTGGCCTTGCCATCCGCAATCATAGCATTGAGCTTTGCACTAAAATAAAATTCATAAGGTCTCCCCTCGGGGCCATGCCCGAAACGGATTATCCCCGGAATCTGTTCACTGCCATTGAACCGGCGGCGGATTTCCGTATCCGTATAATCCCCGCCCCGTCCGTTTTTGTATCGCGTCTTGTGGTAATCCGGATACTGTGGCAGTGTTGACCATTGCCACTCCACACCCAAATCCTTTGATGCACTGCGCGAAAGTGCAATTACTTTTGCTTCTAATGATACCTGTTCTGCCGGAACGTCCAATTTACGCAAAACAGCCTCAGCTTCCTGAGCCTCCCACGCCGTTCCATAAAAAATAACCGAGCCGGATGTCTCATCCACGAGAGCCCTATTTGCCGTCCGCCCAGCAGTCTTTTTGGCATTTGCCTCATTCTTCGTATCATTATAATTCTTATTCAACACAGAATCAAATTTTCCTTCATTTAAGAGCGATAAATTTACCGCCTTGGCCAAGTCATGGGGATTGGCGTATTTCACTTTATACGCATGAATATGGGATAAACTCCTGTTCCTGCTACCAACGGTCACAATATAATCATCGCCGTCTTGAAAGAGAATAAGCCCCTTCGCTGACGCCACCAGCTGCATCACCCGGTCTGGTTCTTCCGTCATATCGAGGGTTACCGTCCCCTTGACCTCATCATCTAATACCAGATTGAAATGCCCCATTTTAGCCGCCGATAAAAGCACCGACCGCACATCACCATTGACCACCTGCACCCGCATAGGAGAAGCTGTCAGCCGCCCCATCAGCAGCAAGAAAAAAATCACGAAGGCTCCAACAACGATAGTCTTCCCTTTCTGCCATTTATTCATCGCTCATCCTCATTTCTCATAGTAATAGGACCGAAGATATAGACATTTATCCTGCCAATCCCTGCGCAGGATAACCAATCCCTCACCTATTTGAACCAGCAGCCAATCCTGAAAGGTTTCTCCCGCCGACAGGACAGCTGTCTGCCCGCCAATGCGCAGCAGAGCCACCTTGCCATCATCTCCCTGCATAATCCCGCAAAGTTCTGGGTCCGCAGGGCGAGCTTCGTCCATCGGCTCTAGCGACGGTTCTTGAGGCTTTGGCTTTTCCGGCAGCTTTGTCAGCGGCATTGTTGTTCTTGCCGCTGACGGTTCCGGTGACAGCTTCGCTTCTTTTGATACTGCTTGTGCCTGGCAGTCCTCCCCCGCTCGTTCATGAACGGCCGTAAAAGGATTACGGATATCCTCCTCTGCCACCTGAATATCCGCCCCCCGTATTCCTCGCCGCCCCAACACCTCTGGTGCTTCCTTGGGCTCTGGTGATTCTGTGGACACACTCTCCCCATCTTTGCCGGCGTACAATACACTTACACCGCAAAACAATATCGTAACAAACAGAGCTGCCAGTTTCTTGCTGTTATATTGTGCATCCATAAACGACTCTCCTCCTGTTTGTCTCTTTATAAGAAGCTTTTCGATATTATTATATTCGCATTGTTCGTGTTTGTATAGCATTTATTAAAAACTTCAAAACAATCAATAAAAAAGAAGAACTCCCTCTTACGAGAAAGTTCTTCCTAATCCTACTTAAAAATTATTTCTGGTTCATAGCTTTGCGCTCAGCCAGTTTCGGGCCCATGATGCGTTTGTAGGACTCAACACCCGGCTGGTCGAAGGCATCCACATCAGCCAACTCACCTTCGTAAGCAACCGACATAGCCAGCATGTACAGCAGCTCACCAAGATGATAAGCATCCAGTTTCGGCAGGGTAAAGCAAGCGTTGTAGCGTTTATTGGAAGCCAGCGCATCCGCATTCGACTGACGAGCAACCTCCAGAGCCTGACCCATGGTTACGCCAGAGATGTCGGCCAGTTTCTGAGCTTCTGGGAATACATTCGGAATTTCCAGGTCATTTTCCCAGTTTTCCAGGCGAATGAACTGAACGATTTTATCCAGTTTGCCTTCCTGATGCTGCTGGGTCTGGGAATGCATATCCGTCGTACCAACTGCCACCAGCGGCGTACGGCCATAGCATACTTCCTTGCCTTCCTTGTTGTACTGTTTGCCCAGGGACTCAGCCAGCAGCTGGATATACCACTCCGAAACGGATTTGAGGTAATCGCCATAAGGCATCATGACTTCGATATCACGGCCATGTTTCTCCGAGGCAGCAAATTTCAGGGCAGCATTGAGCATTGCCGGGTTCTGCCACATATCGTCATTCTGGCAAGCCTTGTCCATGTCTTTAGCACCATCGAGGAATGCTTGGATGTCGAAACCAATGCAGGCAGCCAGCGTCAGACCGACTTCGCAGAAAATCGAGAAACGTCCGCCGACACCGTCTGGTACAGCATACTGCGGCCAGCCTTTTTCAATAGCCAACTTCTTCAAGAGCGTCTGTTTTTCCATGTTCGGATCCGTAACGGCTACTACTTCCACATCGACGTTCTCGAATTTCTGCAGCGCGTCATAGATAACCATGAAGTTGGACATGGTATCAAGGGTACCGCCGGATTTGGAGATAACCAGCAGCAGAACCTTCAGATTGCGTTTTTCATGGCTCTTGGTAACTGCTGCCGAGTTTTTCAGATAACGGATGATGTCGCCCGTGCGGCGCGGGTCGATGTTCTGACCACTGAAGACAACCTTTGGGAAGCCATTGCGCTCCTCTTTCGACAGGGCGTTCCAGAACTCGCCGCAATGAACATCAAAGAGGACTTTGTCGCCGAGATAAGAACCACCGATACCGAGGGAAACTACAACGTCCACGTTGTCTTTTACATGGTCCGTCAATTCCTGCAAATGTTTCATGGAGCTGGGGCTGTTCAGATGACCTTCCTCAACATAGGGCAGCTGGCTGAAAAGGACCTTCTCCGGCTCACCATCTTTGGAAAGATGCGCACGGATAAAACCTTTTTCGCGCATTACTTTCATAGCCTCATGAGCTTTTTTCAGATCTTCTTCGTAGCATTTCAGATCTGCATCCGTAACTTTGCCTTCACCATACAGGTTGTCATAATCAAACGTAAAACCTGATTTCAGTTTCAAACTCATTCTCGTCAACACTCCTCTGTACTCCACATCCCCGCTGCGTGCCATCGCAGTAAAAAAAGGATGCTACCATAAAAAACCACATATCGTATAATACGTGATTATTATAGCATGCATCCTTTTTACTGTGAAGGAATTTTTAGCGTTTCATCGTTATTTGGAAAGTTGTTTCAACCTTTCCACTAGTTTCTCGAGCTCAAAGGAATGATCCGGCAAAAGTTCCGATACCGTCCGGCAAGAGGATTTCGAGAGCAGTGCCAGTACCAAAATCCAAACCAGCATGCCGCGGGTTCCGCACTCCCCTTCTATTACTTCGCCGTTCTCATCAAAGAGGCAGCAACGGCCAAAATCCAAATCCCACAGCACGCCCATATCGGCCTCCTGTCCACGAACAGCTGCTGCCGTATACTCACGCATGGCCGGATTGGTGGAATCCGGAACGCCATTGGGGAAACTGCGGTCAAAAACATTATGAACCTTCACCACATCAAAGGGGAGTTTTTTCTCCAGTGCATTGATGACCGGTCCTGCAGTTGCATTGACCGTATTGGCAACCACCTTATAGGGTTTGAGCTGACGAAGGTCAATAACCGAAAGCAGCTGTTCCACGTAATTTTCCATAACATCTGCCTTCAAGGACTTCTCCGGATTACCTCCAGCCGGGTCAAAGTCACTTTCCATGATTAACTGCTCAACATCCCGCAGATTGTTGTCCATAATATTCATCCAATACACCTCTGATAATTTTTTATGCCAGCAGCGGCTTTACAGCCTCTGCCAATGCGTCTTTCACTGCTTTTGCCTCATCCAGGTCTTTACCCAGGGTGGTGAAATAGGTCTTGATTTTCGGTTCCGTGCCAGACGGACGAACCACCACCGTGGAACCATCATCCAATTTGTAAATCAGGACATTGGCCTTGGGAAGCCCGGTCTTTTCCGGCGCACTGTAGTCGATAAGCTCAGCCACCTTGCGGCTGCCGAAGGACTGGGGCGGATTCTTGCGAAGCTCGGCCATGATGCCCTTCATCTTATCCATCCCCGACAGCCCCGGGAAGGAGAAGGAATCCACCGCATTGTAATAGCGGCCATACTGCTGATAAATTTCTTCCAAACGCTGTTTAATGGAAGACCCGATGGAGCGGTAATAAGCGGCCATCTCGCAGATAAGCATGGACGAAACCACCGCATCCTTATCGCGAACATAGGGGCCAGCAAGATAACCATAGCTTTCCTCAAAGCCAAAGATGAAACGCTCCGTTTCCCCTTTGGCCTCCAGGCCGGCAATCTGATCACCAATCCATTTGAAGCCCGTGAGCACATGCCGCAGGTCAACACCGTAGTGTTCTGCTACTTTATCCGCCAATGGCGTCGATACAATCGACATAACCGCTACCGGATTTTTCGGCATCGTTCCCTTCTCAATGCGCCCCTGGCAAATATAATCCAGCAACAGAACACCCATTTCGTTGCCCGAAACCAATTCATAGGAACCATCGGCACACTTCATGGCGATGCCAACGCGATCCGCATCCGGGTCCGTAGCCAGCATCAAATCCGCCTGCTCCTCTTTGGCCAGAGTCAAGCCCTTCTCCAGTGCCTCAAAGATTTCCGGATTCGGATAACTGCAGGTCGTAAAATAACCGTTGGGATATTCCTGTTCCGGAACAATCGTGATATCCGTAATACCGATATCCTTAAGTACCCGGGTTACCGGCACTAGGCCGGTACCGTTTAAGGGCGAATAAACCAGTTTAAGGCCAGCAGTTTTCGCCAGACCTGGGCGAACCTGGCAGCCTTCAATTGCCTCATAGAAAGCCTTTTTGCAGTCGTCATCAACGAACTGAATCAAGCCTTTGGCAACGCCTTCGGCAAAGCTGATGTATTTTGCTCCCGTAAGCACGTCGGTTTTCTGAATGGACTCGTAAACTACTGCGGCTGCATCATCAGTCATCTGGCAGCCATCCGGTCCATAAGCTTTATAGCCATTATACTTAGCCGGATTGTGGGATGCCGTAACCATAATACCCGCATTGCACTTGTAATAACGGGTTGCAAAGCTCAGTGCCGGCACCGGCATGAGCTCGTCATAAATACGGACATTTATGCCATTAGCTGCCAGAACCCCAGCAGCCTCTCGGGCGAAATTCCAGCCTTTAAGGCGGCTGTCGTAGCTGATGGCCACCGTCTGGGTACCGGACTGAGTCTTGACCCAGTCCGCCACGCCCTGTGTAGCCTGACGAACGACCCAAATATTCATGCGGTTCGTGCCCGCGCCCAATACGCCGCGCAAACCAGCCGTACCAAATTCCAGAGCAACAGCAAAGCGATCTTTGATGGCTTCCTCGTCATCTTTGATATCGTTTAACTCCTTATTGAGGTCGAAATCTAAAAGATCGGCAGCAGCCCAACGTTTGTACTCATCTTGATACATAGATAATCCATCCCTTTCATGAATCAGTAGTTCATTGACTTGTTGAGTCATCATCACCCACTATGAATACATTTCCTCTAGATAACTTCGACAATTGTCTCTGAAATCCTTCCCACCATTTTATTCCGTCAGATTATATTTGCGCTTAAAGCTCCGCACGGTCCAAAAGAAGGCAATGGCCAGCGGAACGCAGGAACCAATCCAGGCCATGGGATTGGCCAAGCACGCGCCCAGATATCCCAGAGAAGCACATAAGAAAATTGCCGCCGCTGTGCGCATGATAAGCTCCATGATACCAGCAATAGTCGGCACAACGCTCTGTCCCAATCCCTGCAGGGTATAGCGGAAAATAAAGAGCAGCGCCAAAATCCAATAACAGGAACCATTCACCAGCAGATACTGCTGGCCGTATTCAATAACCTGCTGCTGACCTTCCCCTACAAAGAGATACATAATATCTGCGCTAAAGATAATAAGCAGGATTCCAGCGGCGATGCTAAAGGCCACAGACATGTAGCAACACTTGCGCACGCCATCGGCAATGCGCGCGTATTGCTGAGCTCCATAGTTCTGAGCCGTATAAGCAGCCATGGCCAGTCCAAAGGACATCATTGGCATCATGGCCACCGAGTCAACTTTCTGGGAAGCTGCATAAGCGGCCACCGCCGTCGGCCCTAAATTGTTGAGTGCCACCTGCAGGATAATCGCTCCAATGGCGATAATGGACGACTGGAATCCCATAGGAAGCCCAATCTTCAAATGTTCCAGCAAAACCTCGCGGGATACATGCCAATCCTCCCGCTTGGTATGCAGTGCCGGCACCCGGCGGCGGATGTAAATGTAACACCCGATATTTCCGATGAACTGGGCCACCACCGTAGCAATTGCCGCCCCGGGGATGCCCCATTTCAACACCAGGAGCGCCACTGGCTCCAAAATAATGTTCAGCATAAGCGTCAATGCCAAAATAACCGTGGGCATCCTGCTGTCACCCAGCGCCCGCAGGATATTGGTCTGCATCTGCAAGAATACAAACATGACGATACCGCCATAAACAATGCTGATAAACGACACCGCGCCATCCATGATTTCCGGCGGCGTTTGCATCCATACCAAAAACAACGGACACAAGGCTACTCCCACTATCGTGAGGAAGAAGGATGCCACCAACGACAAAATTGTGCAGGCGGCCGCACTTTGGCGCACGCCTTTTTCATCTTTTGCCCCATAGCGCTGGCCCGTATAAATGGTAATACCCGTAGAAAAACCGATGACAAAGCCCAGCATCAAGAACATCAAACTGCCCGTACAGCCAACGGCAGCCAGTGCCTCAACCCCCAGGAAACGGCCAACCAGCAGCGTATCGACAAAGGCATACAACTGCTGAAAAATATTGCCGGCAATAAGCGGCAGGGTAAAAAACAGGATAAGCTTCGCCGGCTCTCCCACCGTTAAATTCTTAGTCATTCCAAATACCTCGATACGAAAGTCCGCAAAATCTCCTGCAGGACCAGCACATTATTCTGCAACGCCCCGGTCTGGGGACGCAATTTGTTATAGTGGAACACCGGATTGCGGGCAACCTGGTAATCTGCGGGATAAGCTGTTACCGCCATTCCCTGCTTCTCAAAATCAATAACCGACCGTCTCATGTGAAAAGCCGACGTCACCAGAATAGGTTCCGTAAAACCATGCTCTCGCATGATTTGCGTGGAAAACTGGGCATTCTGGGTGGTGTTGATGCTCTTGTTTTCCACTAGAATCTTATCATCTGGCACACCAAGGGAAAGCAGAATCCGGCGGGAAATCTCCGCTTCGTTCCCCGTATCACGATAAACTTCTCCCCCAGACAGGATGATAGGTACCCCTAACTGCCGCTGAAGCCTTACCGCCGTCAGCATGCGGTTAGCCGGATAGGAGCAAAGGGTCCCCATGCCATCTACATCCGGCACATCCTTAAACGCACCGCCCCCCAAAAGGACAATCACATCGCCGTGGGGATGGGCTGGCGGCTCGTATACAGACTCCAAAGCCCCCATAAGCCGGTCCGCCACCATTCCCGTGCAGAGCAAGTAAAAGATAAAGGATATACCTACCAGGATTTTGGCCGCCCGATGGTCATGATTCCGACGCCAGATATAAACCGCCAAGCCAAAACAAGCCAGGATAAAGATTCCCGGTGGCAGTATCCAGCTTGCTCCAAACTTCAACAAATATACCATGCAATCACCTCTGACTTGGACAAAATAAAAAGCGCAAATTCCTGCCAGTTGGGCGGAATCCCCGCATTTATTTCTAAACGAATTAGTTGTATAATATCATTGTAGCAAATAAACTTCAAAAAGAAAAGAAGGAGAGTCTTTATTATGGCCTTTATCGAACCGAATCCAATCCAGGCAACCAACAAAGCTGACGGCAAGGGAACCATCACCATCGTAAAGCTTCTAACCCCAGCAGAACTTGACGGCAAATGTGACATGTACGCAAAAGTTATCATTCCACCGCTTTGCTCTATCGGAGTTCATGAGCACCATGGCAACACCGAGACCTACCACATTCTTCAGGGCACGGCTCTCTACAATGACAATGGCACGGAAGTCACCTTAGGCGCCGGCGCTACCACCTTCTGTCCGGACGGTGAGAAGCACGGCATTGCCAACGCTTCCAAAACCGAAGACCTCGTCTTTATGGCTTTGATCATCAAAAAATAATAGAATTAAAGGGACTGTGCCCCCTTCATATTGACATAAAAAATAAAAGCCTCCATAAGTTAGGTTGATTAATCTAACTTATGGAGGCTTTTATAAATTTATCCACGCACTTTTTACAAATTACAGTTTGCAGGTTCGTATTAGCGAGTTCGTGTTCGAAGCAAGTCGCCGGCGGCGGGGGCCCCAGTACCAACGCTCCACCGGTGACAACCCGCTACAAGAAATTTTTGCCTTTTAATTAAGAGTTGGAAAACAGTTAAACGCGCTTCGCTTGGACGAAACTGCTTTTCCAACGAGAACGCAGGCAAAAATTTCTTGCTTCACGCGGAACGTCAAGGCTACGCTTATGGTACTGGGGCCCCCGCCGCCTCGGTTAGAGCCGGCACGAATTGCTGCGCCCTCGGAGGGGGTAGCACTGCGAAACTTGCCAAAGACTCAGCCGCTGCTAGGGGCAGTGCCATAAACGAAGCGTTTGATGTTTTTCGTGAAGAACGAAATTTTTATCCTCATCGTTCGTCGAAAAATTGCTACCGTTCAAGCGAAGCGCGTTTTGCAACTTTTTCGATGCTTAATTAAGGATAAAAATTTCGTTTAGAAAAACATCTCCCGCGTAGTGTTGGCACTGTCCCTAGCGGCGGCGAAGAGCTGCTTCGAATAAGGCTCCGCTAACCGATAAACTGTAATTTAACAGCCCCATTTCTTATTTTACATGCGCTTAACCGGTACAGGTCCTCGCGACAGGGCAATAGCACCAGTACGGGCAATCTCCAATATTTCGTATTCGGAAAGCACTTCGATAATACCATCAATCTTACTTTGTGAACCAGTCAGTTCCACTACCACATCTTCAGGACCCACATCAACAATCTTCGCGCGGAATATCTCCACAATATTGATGATATCCGCACGATTTTCTCGCCCAGCCTTTACCTTTATCATGACCAGTTCCCGCTCGATGGACTCCACTTTGCTGAGGTTGACTATCTTTATGACATCAATCAGTTTCGAAAGCTGCGTCACTACCTGGTCCAATTCATTTTCCGATTCCACCGATACCACAATGTTAATCCGGGTAACCTCCGGCTCTTCCGTATAACCAGCAGAAATGCTTTCAATGTTGAAGGCACGGCGGCTTATGAGCCCCGACACATGGGTCAGTACCCCCGGTTTGTTATCGACCAAAACGGCCAGCAGATATTTTTTCATCATTTTTTGCTACCTCCCAACACCATCTGGTCGAGACGTTTTCCGCCTGGCACCATCGGCAGGACATCTTCTTCCTCTGGGATCCATACATCCAGCAGGGCCGGGCCCTTCTCCGCCAGTATGGCAGGCAATACAGACTCCAGTTCCTCCTTCTTGGTCAGGCGATACCCTTTGATTCCCATGGCCTCTGCCAATTTGACAAAGTCGGTCTTACCCTTGAGTTCCGATTGGGAATAATGATGATTGTAGAAAAGTCTCTGCCACTGTCCCACCATCCCCAGGATGCAGTTGTGAACAATGACTACCTTGACATCGATATCATTATCGGCAATGGTGGCAAACTCCTGACAGTTCATCATGATGCTGCCATCACCGGTAAACAGGATTACCGAACTATCCGGTTTGCCAATTTTTGCTCCCATAGCCGCCGGCAGACCATAGCCCATTGTCCCCTGTCCACCAGAGGTCAGGAAATGGCGCGGTTCATACACGTCAAAGAACTGGGCCGCCCACATCTGATGCTGGCCCACATCCGTAACGGCAATCGTGTCTTTATCCACCAGCGAACTGATTTTCTTTATTAGCGCTCCCGGCTTGATTAAATCCCCTTCCTCCTGATAGCTGAAGGGATGCTCACTGTGCATGGCGACCGTATGCTGAAGCCACTGACTATGCGCAGCCACAAAATCCTGCCCGGCTGCTTTTAATTTGTTCAGGAACAGCGGCAAAGACCAACGCAAATCCCCCAATACACGGTAGTCGGCCTTTACATTTTTGTTGACTTCCGCCTCATCGAGTTCGAAATGGACAATCTTTGCCTTGGGCGCAAATCCCGACACCTTGCCCGTAACCCGGTCACTGAAACGCATGCCGATACAAAGCAGCAAATCGCACTCCTGGATGGACATGTTGGCCGCATAGGAGCCATGCATACCGGCAAACCCCAAAAAGCCCTTATCATCGGCCGGAACTACGCCGAGTCCCAAAAGGGTACTCGTAACCGGCGCGCCGAGGACGGCTGCAATTTCACGGACCAGTTCCGCGGTACCAGAGCTTATGATGCCACCGCCCACAAACAGCAAGGGCCGCTCGGCTTTTTTTACGGCTTCGGCCACCGCGTCGATTTCTTCTTCACGGCCCGTATATTCTCCCGAATAGCCACGAAGCTGAACCGACTCAGGATAGTGATAGTCAAATTTCGTGTCAAAGACATCCTTGGCGACATCGATGACTACTGGCCCCGGCCGCCCCGTCCGGGCGATGAAAAAGGCTTCCCTCAGCACCCGCGGCAAATCATGTACGTCTTTGACCAGATAATTATGCTTGGTAATCGGCGTCGTAATCCCAAAGATATCTGCCTCTTGAAAGGAGTCCTTACCGATGTATGGATTCGCTACCTGCCCCGTGATGCAGACCAGCGGCACCGAATCGGTGCAAGCCGTGGCAATACCGGTAATGAGGTTGGTAGCTCCCGGTCCCGACGTGGCAAACACTACCCCAACTTTTCCCGTAGCCCGGGCATAGCCATCCGCCGCATGAACTGCCCCCTGCTCATGACGGGTCAATACATGAGGGAATTTCATCTTGTACACGGCATCATACAGCGTCAATACCGCGCCACCAGGATAACCAAATACGACGTCAACGCCTTCTTTTTTCAGACTCTCCAGTACAGCCTGAGCACCATTCATCAACAAGCGAAAGCCTCCTTCGTCTATCTCCATCTTTACACAATTTCAAATTCTTTTGTTATATTATACACTATTTGTATACATATTTACAACTCAAAAATACATTCAAGGCAGTTCCACGAATTATCCCTGGTCACTGGCCAGAACAAGCGCCTGTATTTTCCCTGCTCCTGCCTGTTTCAAAACCTTAGCACAGGCATAAAGGGTTGCCCCGGTGGTCATGATATCATCCACCAGCAGAATTGTTTTTCCCCTGACTATTACCTCTGATTCCAGACGGAAGGCACCACTCAGATTGGCCATTCTTTCCCTGGCCGTAAGCTGATATAAAGGCTTGGTCTGCCGGACACGCCGAAGCATATTTTCCATTGGCACCGCATGTGCCTGCAGCCAATCAGCAAAAATCAATTCCGCTTGATTAAAGCCACGCTCCCGCTGCCGTTTCTCATGCAGGGGCACCGGAACCGCACAGACACTTTCTTCCAGCAGCTTTCCCACTCCCGCTGACTGCTCTGCCGCCTGCAATAAGCCCTTGATATAGGGAAGATTGCTGCGCTTGTCATGATATTTGAGGCCACGAATAAGATCTCTTGTGCCGCCCCGATAAACACTAAGCGCCCATGCACTGTCAATCACTGACTGCATGGGCGCTGTAATAGGCAGCCGATGTGGCTGACAGGCCAAAGAAAGGCAGACTTTACACCAGTCTCCCCGATTTTCTACGTATTTGTGACACAAGGGGCAATGCGGAGGAAATATAAAATTCATCAACGCCTCAAACCAATTACCCACGATGGAAAAATCTCCTTTTCGGACGCTTGCTATCCCAAACCATGACGGCTTCCAAAACCGAACCGGCAATACAACGGGCTTTATCGGAAATCGTGAAACACTCTTCCTGTCCCATTGTCGGATGAATATCGCCAATCTTCTGGCCTTTGCGGACCGTCACCCCAGTATGAAGGGCGCCGCGCAACACACCATCAATCGTGGCTTTAAGCTCAATGGTCTTGCCATCATCAGTATGGAGATGGGCTACCGACTCACCGCGCTTAACCATCAGCGAAATGCTGCGAAGCATCTCCAGCCGGCCATTTTCCGGCGCAAACAACAGATGCTCCAAATTATGCTCTAAACCAACCGTCGAATTCTTAATATCGGGATTCTTATAGGAAAATCCCTCATAAATCAGCCGGCCCAGGTTATGGCCACGACCGGTCTCCACCACCGCATCGACGTCGCGGCCAGCACAGAATCCCGGCCCCAAGGCGATGGTATGCTCCGCCATATCCCGCTTCGTGCCTTTATTCTCATGGGAAACAATTGCATCAACAAGCACTTGGGGTTTGAACTCACGAACACATTTTGCCTCTGGGTCAACTAACATTACCAGCTGACCCTCCTTCAAACGCTTCTTCGCATCTTCCACATTTTTTGCCCGATAGCAAGTAATGCGCTCAACAGTTGCCTCTCCACGATAGATGGCTTCCGAAAAGGCAACGCGACGACGTGTTGCCGTAGGTTCTTTCTGCTCTAACACCAGCACGCGAAATCCCGTCCGATAAAGCGCGTGGATTACACCACTGGCGAGCTCACCGCCACCCCGCACGATTATGAGATGTTTCATTACCATTGCTCCCTTTCAATCTTCTATGTATCCCTTTTATTATAACGCTATTATTCATTTTTTGTCGACAGACAAACGTCCAAAAGAACGCTATCCGTTGGGGAAACCTGTAAAAAAATCCCGTGAAGTATTGCAATCGTCTGAATAATATGTTAATATAAAAGCGTAAAGAAGAGATTGATAATCAAACCAGTACAGAAGTAGTCCTGGAGGTCGAAATTGTACAAGGTGTTTATCAGCCGAAACAGGCTCTCTTCAAGAACAACATATCTGGAACTATGAAAGGATGTGGTTGTTTATTGAAGATATCGCTTTGCTACACTGCTTCTTTTAGCACTGACTAGCAAGTGCATCGGTGAAGAAAGAGATTATCCATCCGGCGGAAGCGAGACGTAATGATGGTCAGGTGGCCGCCAGTCGTACTCTGAGCCAGTGGAAGTCTGCAGCACAACGTCAGAAGTCCAAAGGAAGTAGCAGCTATCCCGGGTAAATCTTTACGAATCATCTAGAAACCATCGAAACTTTAGGAACCCTATCGTTATCGATAACGGCAAGATGACAATCGAGAAAGTGTACACATCGTGATTCATTATCACAAGGTTTCAGCTGAACGTCTACATACGTAGTAACCTTAGTGCGCGTGGTTCTTACTCGAGAGAGAATCAGGCAGACAAATGAATATGAAGGACAGTTAATATCTATGGTTATCAACAAATAAAAGCCGGTTCACAGAAGATGCGAACCGGCTTTTTATGTTGCTTCTTTTTAATTATCCTCATAAGGGCGGATCCGCAAAGTGAGGCCCCGCTCCTGGCAAATCTCCTGGCAGCGGGCGATTTCATCCGGCCCCTCCACCTGATCCACAATCGTCAAGACAACCTGTGGAATATACTTTTTGCTGTGCTCGGCAAAATCCAGCATAGCCTGATAAGACTTCTCCCCGTATTTTGCCCGGGTGAGGGCGTAATAGCGCTGGGCATTGGAGGCATTGAGACTGATGGAAACCGTATCCAGAACCCCTTGGAAATCCTTAGAAATCTCACGGCCATATTCCAATTCCCCCAGCCCGTTGGTGTTCAGACGGGTCGGCAACTCTGGGTGCTTCTCTTTTACATAGTGCAAAAGCTCCACCAACGTACCGAGCTGCATGGTGGGTTCACCAAATCCACAAAAGACAACTTCTTTTATATAATCCCAAGGAGCTTCGTCCAATGCTTTCTTGAACTCCTCAACCGTCGGCTTCTTCTTCAGCCACAAGGAAGATTCTTCTGCCATCTTCTTCATATTGCGCAGGCAAAAAGTACAGGCACAATTGCATTCATTCGTCACATTGACATAGAGATTGCGCTTGCCCTCCGGCTGAATGCGCAAACTCTCTGCAAACGGCAGGTACCTGCCGCCTTCATGGGTTGCATAAACCAACATATCATTTCAGCTCCCTAAGATATTCTTCAAATGGCAGACCGTAGTTCCAGGGCAAATCCAGTTTTACCGCATAGGCCAGGCATTTACTGATAAAATCAGCTGCCTTGCGAACGCTCTGCTCCAAGCTTTCGCCATTAATCAGGCTCCCGGCCACGATGGCGGCAAAGGCATCCCCGGAGCCAGATCGGTCACCGCCAATTTTTTCTGACTCCAGAACGGTTCCCCGTCCCGCTTCATAAATAAAGTTTCGGATGGTCTCCCCTTCACTGAGGCCCGTGATAATAACCTGTGAAGGCCCCTGGTCAGCCAATGCCCCTGCCATGTATTCCAGTTCTTCATTGGAAACCCGCCCATCCTCTGGATAGGGAATCCCCAGCAACTGACAAGCCTCCGTGAGGTTTGGCGTAACCAAATCCGCATAGACCAAAAGTTTTCGCATCTCGTCGCACATTTCCTGCGTATAGGAACTGTAGAGCTTACCATAGTCCCCCATAACCGGGTCCACCATCACTCTGGTCGCTTGCTGCTTGAAGCGGCGGATAAAATCTGCCACAATCTCAATCTGATGGGCAGAACCTAAAAAACCGGTGCATATACCATCAAAGGACAGCCGGTTTTTTTCCCAGCTGTCCATATAAGGCCGCATGCGGTCTGTATAATCGTCAATAAAATGGTCAGGAAATCCCGTGTGAACGGAAAGAATGGCAGTCGGCATCGGACATGCCTGTATCTTCATGGCGGATATCAACGGCAGTTCTACTGCCACAGAACATCGGCCAAAACCAGTAATATCATTGACCAATGCGATACGCTTCTGATGTTTCAACGGCATACTGACCCCTTTCCTGTTCACAAACCAATCAACGATTATCCACCTTGTCCATTGCTACCATGTCATGCTCAGCAAAACGACGCCAAGCCAGTTCCTCGTACTTCGTACCAGGCTTTCCATAGTTGGCATACGGGTCAATGGAAATGCCGCCACGGGGCAGGAACTTGCCCCAAACCTCGATGTATTTCGGATCCATGAGCTTAATCAAATCTTTCATGATGACATTGACTACATCCTCATGAAAATCGCCATGATTGCGGAAGCTGACCAGGTATAATTTCAGCGATTTGCTTTCCACCATTTTTTCCTGGGGAACATAGCTAATATAGATTGTCGCATAGTCCGGTTGTCCCGTGATGGGGCAGAGTGCCGTAAACTCCGGACAATTGAACTTAACCCAATAATCGTTTTCCGGATGTTTATTCTGGAAAGTCTCCAAAATCTCCGGACAGTAATCGTAATGATAATTTACCTTCTTCTTTCCCAGAAGGGTAATCTCTTCGGCAACTTTATCGCGTGACATTAATCTTTCTCCATATGCAAAAACTTTTCTTCGAAATTTTCAACGCTTTCAGGGTGTCCAAACAAATATCCCTGAATGGAATCCGCTTTGCATTCCTTAGTCAAAAGCTCGTACTCGGCTTCTTCTTCAACACCCTCAATACAGCATTTAATCCCAATGCTATGGCAAAGGGCTACTACGTATTTGACCAAACGGCGGTCAAAATCATTCTCGAGAATCTTCTTTACGAACTCGCGATCAATCTTTACGATATCGCAACATAGATACTTGAGAGAAGCCAAGGAACTGTAGCCAGTACCAAAGTCATCCATAGCAATGGCCAGGCCCTGCTGACGGAATTCATCAAACTGCTTATTGACAAAGCTCCAATCCGCAACAATCTTGCTTTCCGTAAGCTCCAGAATAATCGCCTCTGGCGGCATATCGTAACGCTGCAGACATTCGGCGACGAATTTTTTGAACGAAAGGTCTTTGACCTGTTCATAGCTCATATTAATGCTGACACGAAAATTCGGGACAACCTGCCGCCAACGCTTACAGGTTTTGACAGCCTCCTCAAAAATCCACTTGCCTACGGGAATGATGAGTTTTGTCTCTTCCAAAATCGGAATAAATTCCATCGGAGCTACCATGCGGCCCTTGGGATTTTTCCAACGCAACAGTGCCTCGGCACCGATAAGCTTTTGCTCCACCGCGCTGACCTGTGGCTGGAAAAACAGGCTAAACCCCGTACAGCCATTCTCTACACTATCCCAAAGACTATCGCGCATGGAGATTGAGCGGACCCAACGATTATATTCCTCTTTACTGAACATCACATTGCGATTTTTTCCCTCTCGCTTCGCAATATCCATCGCTGCTTCTGCATGTTTATGAAGGACCAGATAATCCTTACCAGCAGCCGGATAAAATACCGTACCACTGGACGCCGTACAAAAATACTGATGACCATCAATATCCTGAGGCCGCGAAAGCGCACTCTGCATACTGGCAAAGATATCATTTACCTCTTCTTCGCCAGCGCCCGGATAGATGATACCGAACTCATCGCCATCGAGTTTAAAAAGCGTCAAAGCCGGAGGAAGGACGTTGGCAATCAAACGCGATACGCGCTTTAATACCTGGTCCCCCAACAAGCGATTGTAGGTTTCATTGACGATCTTGAAATTATCCAACCCAACTACCAGGATTGCGCCGCCTTCACCCGTTGCACGATATTCTGCCAAGGCTCGCTTAACCGCGTGCTCAAACTGATATTTATTTAAGAGTCCTGTAACTTCGTCAGCCTGATTGCGCTGTGCCATCCTCGACATCATGCCCACAAACATACTCGGATTTCCGTCCCGGTCTGTCCCAACGCGGCCACGGCAACGAAGCCATGTGTACTCGCCTTTCCGATTCTTAACACGGTATTCCATCGCATGCTCAAAAAAACTCTGCGAAGTTTGAATACTGCGCATCGAAGCTAAATAGGGGCCTCGCTCCTCCGGATGGATAAGCGGTGCCCAATTGGCATCAAAGTCTTCCATAACCTCACTGGGCAGTTCAAAATCCTGCACCAGATTTGGCGATACCATTACGATGTTTTCCTGTAAATCCGCAAAAAACAGATAATCCTCGGTGGTCTTCTTCAGCAGATCAAAAAAGAACTTAAAACGTTTCAAACATGGGCTCAAGGGGATACGATTATTCTTTCTCATAATTATCATCCTATTTGCCAAATTATACGTATAGGGTATTCACCCATTCTCCTCTTATCATATACCAAAACACTAATAAGAATCAAGTCTTATACCCGGCTGCAATTCATCTGCTCCAAAAACTTTCTAAAAATACAAAAAGGCCTGCTCATAACGAGCAGGTCTTTTGCGTTCAAATTAACGCTTACTTATTGAAGATATTCTTGAGTGCCTGTTTGTTGACATCGCGGTTAAGCTGTGCAAGATACGTCGTCAATTTGATGTTCTTCGGGCAAGCCTCGACACAGTTCTGGCTGTTGCCGCAACTCGTGATACCGCCTTTTTCCATCAGGGCGTTCAGACGCGTCGGAGCATCGAACTTCCCAAGCGGATGGAGGTTGAAGAGGTATGCCTGTACCGTCGGGGACGGTCCGATGAAGTCGGACTGCGGGCCAACGTTCGGGCAAGCCTCGAGACAGCAGCCGCAGGTCATGCAGTGCGAAATCTCATAGGCCGTCTCAGCCGTATGCGGATTCTGGATCGGTGCATCTTTGACATCCCAAGTGCCATCGACTTCAATCCAGCCATGGATGCGTTTGAGGCTCTCGAACATAACGGAACGATCGATGAGCAGGTCACGGATAACCGGGAACGTGCGAGCCGGAGCCAGATGAATCGGCTGCTCAAGGTTATCAACCAGCGAGCAGCAAGCCTGACGAGCTTTGCCGTTGATAACCATCATGCAAGCGCCGCAAACCTTCTCCAGGCAGTTGCATTCCCAAACAACCGGAGCGACTTTTTTGCCGTCAACGGTCACCGGATTTTTCTGGATTTCCATCAGGGCGGCAACGATGTTGAGGCCCGGACGATAATCTACTTCGAACTCCTGCGTGTACGGCTTGTCATTTGGGCCGTCCTGGCGTTCGATAACGAGTCTGACTTTCTTCTGTTCTGCCATTCTATTTGTCCTCCCCCATTACTCTTTCTTAGCTACAGCGTAGTTACGCAGACGCGGCTTGATGAGAGAATGCTCGAATTCACGATAGGAAACCTCCGGCTCGTTATTAGCAGCATCGAAGGAAACAACGGTCGTGTACATGAATTTCTCATCATCACGGCCAAAGAATACGAGATCATCATTGCCATCATCCGTCATAGCACGGCCAGTCTCAGCATCGAAATGATACTTGCCGGTCTTCTCATCGAAGGCTTTCTTCTTTGCATCATCCCACTGATCATAGTCGGATTTGAGGACAATCTTCGCATGAGCACCACGGCTCTCGTCACGCAGCAGTGCGGACTTCGTGATGGCCATTGCATAGATAATCATGTTGCGGAGCTGACGAACAAACATTGCTTCCTGGTTTGCCCAGTTGCCATGGTCCGTAACACCGATGTTCTCCCAGCGTTTGAGCAGCTCATGAAGCTCCTTCATGCACTGCGCAAGACCTTTGTTATCACGCTCAACGGAAACATATTTGTACATGATATCGCCGAGCTCATGATGCATCTGATGTGCGTTCTCCGGACCATTCATTGCGCGGATACGGTCGAATTCTTCTACGCACTCTTTGCGAGCTGCCTCGAGCTCTGCTTCCGTAAGCGCATCGCCGAGTTTGCCGCTGCGAGCCAGACGCAGGGATTCCGGACCGGAAATCGTACCGGAGTAGGTTGCCGACAGCAGGGAGTTTGCACCCAGACGGTTAGCACCATGATACTGATAATCGCACTCGCCGGAAGCCATGAGGCCCGGGATGTTCGTATGATGCTCACGGTCAACCCAAATACCGCCCATGGAATAATGGATGGACGGGAAGATTTCCATCGGTACCTTACGCGGGTCTTTACCTACGAAATCATCATACATCTCGAGGATACCGCCGAGTTTGCGCTCGAGGTAATCAGCCGGGATATGGGAAAGGTCGAGGTATACACGGTTCGGGTTCTGCATGCCGAGCCCCATGTGAACGACGACTTTGTAGATAGCACGGGAAGCAACGTCACGCGGAACGAGGTTGCCGTATGCCGGATACATATCCTCGAGGAAGTACCAACGCTCTTTCTCGTGAGTTTCCGGATTTTCGCGGTAAACCCATACACGGCCACCCTCACCACGGCAAGCCTCAGACATCAGGCGGTTTTTATCCGAACCTGGGATTGCCGTCGGATGGATCTGCAGGAATTCCGGGTTACCGATTTCAGCGCCCTGCTGATAAACAGCGGATACTGCCGAACCGTTACAAATCGTGGAAGCCGTGCAACGGCCATATACCTGGCCAGGGCCACCCGTTGCGAGGATAACAACATCAGCCGGGAACGAAACGATTTCGTTGGAATTCATGTTCTGAGCAACGATACCACGGCAGACACCATCTTTGTTCTTGATGATTTTAATGAATTCCCAGAACTCATATTTCTTGACGCCACCCTTGACTTCCCAACGACGAACCTGCTCATCAAGAGCATAGAGGAGCTGCTGACCCGTCGTGGAACCAGCAAATACCGTACGTTTATTTTTCTGACCACCGAAGTTACGGAGATCGAGAACGCCTTCCGCCGTACGCGTGAACGGAACACCCATGCGATCGAACATCTTGACGAGTTTCGGAGCTGCCTCAACCATGCCTTTTACAGCCAGCTGGTCAGCCAGGAAGTCACCGCCGTATACCGTATCATCGAAATGTTCATAAATGGAATCATGCTCACCTTTGGTATCCATGCAAGCATTCATACCACCCTGTGCACACAGGGAATGGGAACGTTTTACCGGGCAGTACGAGAACAGATCTACTTTACCGCCGCCTTCGCAGATTTTCAGCGCAGCCATGAGGCCAGAGAGGCCGCCACCTACGACAATAATCTTATTTTCAGGTTTATTAGCCATTGATTTTCTCCTTTTCTTTGCGATACTTCACTTACATTACGAAGTAGCTGCCCATGAATACCAGCGTAATCAGGCAGAGAAGAGCGCAGAGACCCATGCTGCAGAGACTGACGACGTTCTGGATGCGCGGGCCCTTAGCAATACCCCAAGTCATGCAGAAGGTCGTGATACCATTGCAGAAATGGAAGATTGCAGCGAACATACCAATAATGTAGAGTACAGCGATAATCGGGTTGCCCGTGAACATGCTCTGAAGCAGTTCATAGGAGATCGGCGTACCGCTAATAGCCTTCGTAAAGATACGGAGATCAAATACATGCCAAGCAAGGAAAAAGACCAGGAGCCAAGCCGTCCAGCGCTGGAGCGCGAACTGCCAGTTACGGATGTAACCATAACGGCCCGGGTTGTTGTTTGCCTGACGGCAGATGTAAATACCATAAATAGCATGGAACAGCAGCGGAACCGCAATAGCCCCAACCTCAAGGGCGAGGAAGATCGGTTTCGGGATGAGCTCCATCGTTGCAAGTGCACCATTCAGCACCGGAGCGCCGCCGAGGGCCATCGAGTTGGTGAAGATATGCTCAAAGAGAACCATACCCAGAACCAGGAGACCCACTAAAGAATGCAGACGACGCAGATAAAAAGTTGTGTGAAACATTCTGTACCTCCTAAAATAATTCCAATACTTCTATCAGTAGCCTTTCAGCGTACGATACTTAGCCTGATTCGTCTCGTAAAGGTTGTTACCCTCACAATCGATAACAACGATAGCCGGGAAATCCTCAACCGTAAGAGCAGCTACTGCCTCAGGGCCAAGCTCTGGATATGCGAGGACTTCGTATTTTTTAACCGACTTTGCAATCAGGGCAGCAGCACCACCAACAGCAGCAAAATACGTAACACCGTTTTTCTTCATGGACTCGATAACAGCCTCCGAACGAGAGCCTTTACCAATCATACCTTTGATACCCTGATCGAGCATCGTCGGCGTATAAGCATCCATGCGGCCAGAAGTCGTCGGACCGCAGGAACCGATCGGATCGCCCGGTTTTGCCGGCGTCGGTCCCAGGTAATAGACCATCTGGTTCGTCCAGTCAACCGGCAGCTTCTCGCCACGTGCGAGCGCTTCTGTCATTGCCTTATGAGCTGCATCACGAGCAGCGATAATCGTACCGCTGATCAAGACTGCATCACCAGCATGCAGCTGGCGGGATTTCTCTTCCGTAAACGGAGTCTGAATTTTAATTGGTTCTGCCATTGTTATTCCTCCTATCTCAAATCAAAGCGTACGGGATGCATGACGCATTGCGTGGCAGCAGATCGTTACAGCGACCGGCAAGCCTGCGATATGCGTTGGGCCCCACTCAATATTGACTGCAAGAGCGGAGGTCGAGCCGCCGAGCTGCGGTCCGATACCCGTCTGATTAATGAGATCCAGGAGCTCGCCCTCGAGTTTTGCGTATTCCGGCATCGGATTACGCTCATCAATGGAACGAGTCAGTGCCTTCTTGGAAAGGAGCGCGGCACGGTCCATAGTACCACCGATACCAACACCGACAACCATCGGCGGGCACGGATTCATGCTTGCATGGAGAATGATATCCATAACAGCTTTCTTTACGCCCTCAACGCCATCGGCCGGAACCAGCATCTTAACGCCGGATTTGTTCTCCGAACCAAAGCCTTTCGGTGCAACCGTAATCTTGAGCTTGTCACCCGGAACGATTTTCGTGTAGATAACGCCCGGCGTGTTATCCTTCGTGTTGACACGATTGAACAGCGGCTCCGCAACAACAGATTTGCGCAGATAACCTTCCGTGTAGCCCTTCGAAATACCTTCGTTGACAGCATCCTCCAAGGAACCACCAGTGATATGGAGATCCTGGCCTACTTCGAGGAATACAATCGTCATGCCGGTATCCTGGCAATACGGACGGTCCTCAGCACGGGCAATCTCTGCATTCTTAATAATCTGGTCAAGAACGTTCTGTGCGACCGGAGAAACCTCCGTCTCGCGGCCACGTTTGAGGCCTTCGTAAACGTCTTTCGGCAGATAATAAGCTGCTTCCTTGCACATCTGTGCTACGTTTTCAGTGATTTGTTTTGCGTCGAGTTCTCGCAAAGTAATCCCTCCCATAAATACAACTTATCACACATCTGTAGGTTCATCATAGCACATTTTATTATGCCATTCAAGCACTGTAAAAAGTGCCGCAAACCCGCGTAAATAGTGAATTTCGTTCACTTTTTACTTCACCCAAAAACAGATCTATATGATATACATCACATCACTATACTTATTATCCATCGAGGGAAAAATTCCTGCTGATTTTTATTTTTTTCGTAAAAAATGTATTATTATTTTTTATTTTTTCATGAGAGCAGAATTATATCAGTTTATATCCGTATCAGCTTGACCACGGGCTTCTGTCCCTGTACCAAATCCGCCACCATGAATGAACCACGGCTGGCATCCCGAGGGCGCGCCACGCTGCCAGGATTGAGTACCGTGACCTCGCCAATTGACAAGTCAGCCACATGGGTATGACCATAGACAGCAATGTCAGCCGCCTGCTCACGAGCTGCCAGCACAAGATTCTGGGTAGAAAAGTTCACACCGTAAAGATGTCCGTGGGTCAGCAGGATCCGGTGATCCCCCAAGTCCGCAAGCACGGTATCCTCCAACCGCGACATGGGCCAATCATTATTGCCGGCCACCTTTATGACCGGCAAATCGGTCACCATCTCCAGATATTCTGCATCCATGGCAATATCCCCAGCGAACAGCCACGCTTCCACATCCGCGGCTGCTGGATGCTGCAGCATCACATCCAGCGCATTCGTGTCTCCATGGCTGTCACTTGCAATTCCGATTTTCATTTCAGGTAATCCTCCAACGCCGTGGCTAGTTCCTTCAATGCCTTTCCCCGATGGCTGATAACCTGCTTCTCCTCCAAGGTGAGTTCTGCCATGGTGCGCCCTGGATATTCCACCGGATAGAAATACGGGTCATAGCCGAAACCATTTTCCCCTTTGGCTGTCAGCTTGACCTGCCCATCACAGCGCCCCTCCGCCGTCAAAGTTTTGCCATCGGCCCCAATAAAGGCCAGGGCACAGCGATAATCCGCCGCCGATTCCGCTACCCCTGCCTTCTGTAACTCTTCCACCATCTTTTCGTTATTGGCAGCATCATCGGCATGATAGCCAGCAAAACGAGCCGAGTAGATGCCCGGCGCGCCACCAAGCACCTCGATCTCCAATCCTGAATCATCGGCGATGCAGGCGCAGCCCGTCTGCTGCTGATAAAACGCCGCCTTAATCTTCGCGTTTTCTGCAAAGGATTTGCCATCTTCCACAGCATCCGGCAGCTCGCCAAACTCCGCTAGGGAAACCACTTCCACTGGCAGTTCCTGCAATGCTGCCGCCATTTCCCGCACCTTGCCCTTATTTTTCGTTGCGATTACGATTTTCTGCATATCTTTTCTCCTCATCTCAGCCTTCGCGGCCCACCAGCCATACCAGCTGCCCGCCTAAGATATCCTTTTGGTAGGAAATCAGCTCCCGGCAGCCCTTTTCACCCAAACGGAGCAACTCCGACATCTCCTCATGGGAGAAGGGACGTCCTTCCCCAGTACCTTGAACCTCAACAAAACGGCCATCCCCAGTCATTACCACATTCATATCCACAATGGCCTGGGAATCCTCCTCATAGCAAAGGTCGAGGATCGGTTCATTCTCATGGCTGACACCGACGCTGATAGCTGAAAGAAAATCCTTTACCGGGAAGATATTTCCCTTTTCGTAGAAGGTCGCGCAGGCCTCCACCAAAGCCACAAAAGCACCGGTGATGGAAGCCGTGCGGGTACCGCCATCGGCTTGAATGACATCGCAGTCAATCATGATCGTTCGCTCACCGATTGCCTTGGTATCCACCACTGACCGCAGGCTGCGTCCAATCAGGCGCTCAATCTCCTGAGTGCGCCCCGACTGTTTCCCCCGGACAGCCTCACGCTGAGTGCGCACGCCAGTAGCACTGGGCAGCAGCGAATACTCAGCAGTGACCCAGCCTTCCCCCGTCCCTTTCAAGAAAAAGGGCACTCGGTCTTCCACCGTAGCCGCACAGATTACCTTGGTATTTCCCATTTCAATGAGCACCGACCCTGCCGGGTACTTCTGAAAATGGCGGTGGATGGTGTAGTGACGCAGCTGATCCGCACTGCGGCGGTCGATTCGTTCCATAGAAATTCCTCCTATACATGAAAAGCCTTCCCCGTCAGAGGAAGGCTATAAAATTCCGTCTTAGTTATTTTCCTGATACTGCTTGTAGTTCTTGATGATGCAAATCGGCGTTTTCTGAGATGCATTGCCGAAAGGATTATCAATCAGCAGCTGTGCAGCCTTCGGGCCATCGACTTTATCCGTAACACCGACCACGCGGGAACGCTTGAGGTCATTGACGTCCGCAATCATCGCACCAAAGCAGCCAAGGCGCTGCTGGATTTTCTTTACGACTTCATTCGGCTCGCCCGGACCATAAACGATGCACTTATCGAAAGGAGGCATCGTGCCCGTTACGTCATCAATCATAGCCGTTTCCTTGCCGCCCCAAACATAAAACATGCCGGACTTGCCAAAGATTTTTGCAATAAAGCCTGCAAACAGCGCAAACGCTACGCGCCACTTGCCCTCAACATTCATCAGCGACTGCATGCCATGGGGCGAAGCCAAAGAGCCATAATCCGGAATGAACCGGCAGCAGAACTGTGCTACCCTGCTGATTTTCAGGTCTTCCGGGCGTACATAACGTCCCTGGGTGATAGCTACTACGCTTTCTGCACAGCAAAGCAGGTCATTTTCACCAATCTTATCTTTCGTATAGCGTTCAATCGCATCAACGATGTCATCTTTCTCAGTCAGGATGCGCGTCGGCACCGGGATGAGTTCTAATTCTTCTGCCATTGTTTCGTGCCTCCTTAGTCCTGTACCAGCTGGACGTCTGCCAACTTGGCAATCTCTTCAGCAGTAAATACCAAACGGATTTTGCGGTAATGCCACGGCGTACGGCCCGTCTCCATCCAAATAAAGTCAACCGGTAGGTCAACCATATGCGAAAGGGCCTCATTAAGGCTCATACCCTTGCGCGGCGTCAATTTGACCTTGGCGTAAATGTTCAGCTTATCTTCGCCATGGGCATCGCCTTTTTTCTGAATCAGGACAGCCTCGAAATACTCATCCTCGCGGGGCTCACCCTCGCGTTCTGCAATACCTTTGACCGCGATTCCATCATACTGCTCATAGGGCAGCTGGATGTGGTTAATGGCATCCATGATGGTTGCGCACTGCTTGCCTTCATTATAGAAGTTCAGTTTTTTCGACAGCACGATGCTGTTTTCATCCTGAGACTCCACAACCACCGGCGCACTCGTATCCACACGAATGTCCTCCTTACCTGCAACAGCCAGGTAAAGGTTAGCTGCTACTACGGCCAGTACAATCAGACCAACAATAACGTATACGATTGTCACAATTATTCCTCCCTAGAAATCCATTAGTTATTTCGACGACAAAGCCTTCTCTTTCGCCATTGCCGCCGCTAATATCCGATAGTATTTTTCCGGCAGACGGGTTATATGTCCAGTTTCCTTGCTGGTAAACACATTCTGGGAATGACCAGTCACCATAACCTCGCCATCGGCTTTGCGGATAATCCGGTAATCAAAGGCCATCTTAGCCTTGGTAAGCGCCGTAGGTGTCGTCTCAATCAAGACAACATCATCGAATCGCCCCGGCGAAACATACTTCGCCCGTACATCCGTAATGGGAAATACGAAACCATCATCCATCAGCTCCCCCAACGTAATGCCGATAGAGCGCAGATATTCCACCCGGCCGATTTCAAACCAGCGGATATAATTGGAATGATGAACTACAGCCATCGCATCCGTATCGTAAAAATTCACGTGATGTTCCGTAATGACCGGCATGCAATCCCTCCCGACGGAAATCTTATTTCCTTAATTACTTACAAAATACAATGTATAGCCTAGAACAAATACTGCCTAAAGTCAAGTCAAATCCTATACATCTTCTCCAACCGCTTCAGATAACTCTGCAGCCGGGAAAGTTCCCTATCCTCCTCAACCAGACGTCCGGAATAATAATACTCCACCGATGGGCGATTCTGTTCCAGCTGATTGCGTTCCTTCAGGCGGCGGATAAGCTCCCGGACTGTTCCTTCGTTGCCATCCACAAACTGCACATTATCCGGCAGCAATTTCCGCATCGTATCCTTAAAATAGTTAAAATGGGTACACCCCAGCACCAGTGCCGAATACTGCGAAAAGTCAAAGCCTGCAAATTGACCGGTCAAATAATCGGTCACAGCCTGGGATTCAAACTCCTGCCGCTCAGCAAACTCCACCAGCCCTGGCAGTGCCAGCCTATCCACCAGATGGTCCTTGTCCACCTTTTCAATGAGCAGTTCCATCTTGCGGCCCTTTACGGTAATGGGCGTTGCCGTCACCAAGACCCGATGCTCCCCATCCATATCCAACGCCTTTTTGGCCGCTGGTTCCATGCCAATGATCGGAATATCATAACGGCGGCGCATTTCTGCCACAGCCACCGAAGTTGCGGTATTGCAAGCCGTAACAATTGCCTTAACATCCTTCGTCATGAGGAAGTCAAAAGCTTCGGCCACATAATCACGAACCTGCTGCTTGCTCTTCGTTCCATAGGGAACATGGTCTTCATCAGCAAAGAATACAAACTGTTCATGGGGCAGAACCTTCATGGCGTGATGGAGCACCGACAAGCCGCCAACTCCCGAATCAAAAAATGCGATTTTCATGCACTCAGCTCCTAAACGCATTAGTCCTTACGAAAATAATTCAAAGGCTATTATAACAGTCCCCTTGCCATTTGACAAGGCATCCTGCGACCTGCTATAATATATCTGTTCACTATGGAGAGGTACTCAAGTGGTTGAAGAGTCCGGTCTTGAAAACCGGTAGGCTGTAACAGGTGCGTGGGTTCGAATCCCACCCTCTCCGCCATATAAATACATGGAGTGGTACTCAAGAGGCTGAAGAGGACGGTTTGCTAAATCGTTAGGCTGGGTAACCGGTGCGGAGGTTCGAATCCTCTCCACTCCGCCATACGAAATGTAACGCCAGGTTTTAAACCTGGCGTTTTTTGTTTATCCTTATTCTAATGATGACAATTGATAATACTTACCCCCCAGGATAAGTTCCACCTTACCAGCTTGTATGAGCAAACAAAATACGACGACTGCAATCCATAAGCAATTGGAACAACAAAACAATCAACAAGCCGCCACAGAGCACATTAAGCGTAACTACCCCATGGTTCACAATAACCTTATCGATAACAACTTGTGTAACCAGCGGCAAAACGACCCCCAGTGCCTGGAAAACACCTGCCGCCAGAAATATTTTCATCATATGTCACCATTCCTTCCAATGAGTTTATTACACTACACTTTCATCAATCTGCTACAATAGCCTCTTACTTATCAACGACGCATTGCTGGCCCAACGCCAGTCAGCCAAGATAAATCAACATGCCAACAATTCCACACCAATATTTGTATTATTATCAATAACATACCGACAATAATTATTCCCCCAATTACATATAACCCTTCTTTTTGAAATTCTTTTTCTGACAATTTCTCAGGATTTCCTAGCAAAAAATACTGACCACATCTATACAACCATTCCCCTCCCATACCACCAAACAAAATCCCGAACAATTTAAATGGCTGAACTCCCAGTATTCCCTGCCTTAAAAAATACGACCAGTAATTCCAAAATAATATAAGATATGCTATTGTAAAACAAAAACCATATGAACGTTTCCGAGAACAAAGCATCCATAGTTTACCGCGATCAATCATAGCATCCGTAAGCTTCTTTTTTTCATTAAGCCAATCAATTAGATTCATCATTATGTTTTTCTCCCAATCGCTCCGTCATTGTTTTATATTGGTCAGTCACTAAACTATATATATTCTTGCCTACTCCTTAGCAGAAGATAATTTATCATAATCAGTAACTACATCCTCCCCAACTTTAAATGCAGGTGTTAGCACTTATAACTTAGCAATTAATTCATCATAACCAAACACCCCCAAAAACATCCTTATCAAATGATAGTTCGTATAATACTATAGCTTGACAATCATAAGCAATATAATCCATATGAAGGCACAAAAAAACTCCCCATAAGCAATCTTTCGATTTTGTGGCCACGCCAAAGCACCGAAGACGAGAAAAACCAACGACAAAGATCCACATATAATATAATCACTGGCATCAGCACTAATAATTCCCTGATTAAATAAAACTCCCGCAATCAAGCCAACCATAACTATAACGAACCAAAAATATACCAACACCGATGACACTCTTCTAACCACAAAACAGAATAATATTCCTAAAAATGCCAAGCATATACACATAAATATCGTTTGATTTTCTGTTGATAAATATTGACACAATCCCATCGCTATAAAAACCACGCTAGAAATCAATTTTTTATCATTATTCATTATTTATCCACCTTATCGATACCATTTTTAAGATTTTGCTCCCATAACAACAGAGCAACCAAAAGCCAAGGCTCCCATCACTGCTGTTGGAGCGATCAGATACGAAACAAGAACTCCTACCCCAAAAGTTACGCTCCATCCTACTAAAAAGCACCAGTATCAATAGCCATAGTTTTTGCACAATTGCCCCCTTGATAATTATAAAAATCACCCTATATACTTTTCCCCGGTCATAGCCGTTCCTACCAATCCAAAAATTTCCCCCAAAGTTTTAGCTACCTGATACGTTTGATGTATCCCCGGATAATCTGTTACCATTAAATTTCGCTTTGTCCACTCTATTGCATCATCTCCCCCACTCTCTAACATCTCATTACTAATTACATCTTATATCGATTTATAAATAACCATGATCAAAATAGTAGAAAACAGACCAATCCACATCTTATAAGACATTGACCTGCAATCTTTCCACGAAAATATTGCCACCCGAAAAAAAAACATTATAAACGGCACACATAAAAGATATACTTTCAAATCATTATTCATATTTAGAAATACGCCTGCCACTCCGCCAATTGCTATCAATATAATAGATCCAAAAACCCACACTACTATCCATGGCATTCCATCCCGAATATGACGTACTAAAAATATAAATATACTCAGCGCACATATTGCCATTATATAAGCTAGAATATCCGCCGATATATACTTTCCTATTGCACAGGTTATAACAGCTACCCATGGTATCCACTCTCTAGTATTATTCATTTATTATCCTCCTTAGGGATTGAATCTTTCAGCGAGTTAGCTATCATAGTTACTCCTGCACCGAGAAGGACTGTTCCTCCAAAAACCAAAGCTGTCGGAACTGCAAAAAAAGAAGCAAAATATGTCAAACCAGCTGCCGCACCCCAGAACCCTGTCGATTGTTCTTTGATATCATCTATCGCTGTACTAGCAACATTTTTTGCCTCATCAGTTAATTTCTCTGCACTTTCTACCGTATGTTCTATTGCATTACTAGCATATTTTTCCCCGTATCTACCATTTCCCCAGCCTTATCAGCAACCTTACTTGCGATATCACTAACATATTCATAAGCAGCTTCCATTGTCTCACCAACATTGTCAGCCGCCTTATCTATCGTATCGCTGACATAGTCTTTGGCTTCGCTTGCC
The DNA here is from genome assembly GCA_900100835.1 of Selenomonas sp. WCT3. GTDB lineage: Bacteria > Bacillota > Negativicutes > Selenomonadales > Selenomonadaceae > Selenomonas_A > Selenomonas_A ruminantium_E. The sequence continues at coordinate 67,855 of FNCM01000002.1, forward strand.
CAATCACTAACCTTATCAACCGTTTGACTCAACATATCACTAGCGTACGTTTTACCAGCCTCAATGTATCCCGAAACTTCATCGGAAACAGATATGTCATCTAAGATATATTAGATTTATCATTACGTTTTTCTCCCAATTGGTCAATGATTAATATTCTAGAGTCATCAATCTACCAATATAATATTAATCATATTCTAGGTCCGGTTCTATTCCCGTAATCCATACCAAATTTACATTAAAATATAACTCAAGCATACCTTGTATTACCGCTATTATAACGATAAGCAAAAACATCATAATACATAATCGAAACAAACTACTTTGAAACTGTCGTCCCGATAAATTTAAAGGATTACCTCGTTTATAATACTGAATACTCCTATATAAGTACTCACCAATAAATCCCCCTAAAAGAACACCAAATAATTTAAATGGCTGAAGGCCCAAACAACCAAATTTTTCCTCTATCTATTCTGAAATCAAGTCTTTGCCTTAATTTTGAGCACTTATCAATCAGTTGCATTATCATTCCTCTTTTCCATTTGTTCCATCATGCCCTTATATTGATCCGACACAGCTGTATACAAATTTTTAGCAACACCTATTCCATCGACTACTGTATTCATTTTCGTAATCTCGTGTATTGCTAATTTACCTAAATCTTTACGCACGCCATTAAAACTTAACGCATATTCCTGCATATCATACAACTCATCGGCAGTTTGTTTACTCCCCCCCAAGGCTTCTGCTACATTTTCATAGCCTGATTCCAACGGATTCCATGCATAATTAGGATCATCCTTTACTGCCGATATTACCTCTCCCACACCATATACAAAGTTATTAGCCCCATCTGCAGCTGTTAACCCTGCTGGTATTGTTGCCAATCCACCACTTGCACCAATTGCTACTAAGCCTCCTGTCATTTGAACGAACCCTGTCCCAGCATCATATATGACTACTATTGTCAATGCATATTTTCCAATCTATATTGAGGTGGAATCATATATTCGTATTTCTGATATTCCTCTGGCCACCAATAAATATAAAACAACATAGTTATCGCCGCTACAATAAAAAATAATTTTCTATATCTATACCACTTCGGGATATCCATCCCCTTTGCCTTTCTTCGCAATTCATCTATATACAATCCTCCCCCCCAAGAAAAAAGTGAAATAGCTAATATCATACACGCATACCCATAATCATATGTCATCAAAGATGCTTCTAAAGTTGATATCATCAACAGCGAAAAGGACAATGCCAATGACCTCAATCGCCACTTCCGTAAAAACAAGGTAATTAATAGCCATACGATACTAACAAGAAAGCTCATAACCAAACATAAACTTATCATTGCATACGTCCAATGTGTCATTTATTCATCATCCTTCTCATCCACATCATGTCCAGTAATCACATCCTCAACAGCTTCAAATGCCGTTATTGCTAATCATAACTTAGAAATTATTCCCATCAATATAATTATAACCGCACTTCCAAAAAACTTATACGAAATATCCCTATATTGATCCCATGATAAAATTCCCGCCCCCAGAAATTCTCCTAATAATAATGAAAACAAAAAACTTATACCAGTATCTCTGCTAACAACCCCAAACTCTAACACGATAACATTTATCGCAATTAACAAAGACATAACAATCAACCAAATCATTATACGTGGCCATTTATATTTCCTGAAAAGGAACAACGGCAGCAATAAACAGGCTATACCTATCGATAATAATATAACCATTTGTTTAGGCAGTAAATATTGACCTATCGCACAAGATGCCATCCCAACTCCAATAATCCATGCCTTATTCTTTGGTTTCATTATCTTTATCCCCTACCTTTTTATAGAAATAAATAGGACATTGAATTCTTTATGATGACCAATTTATCACCAATAAAAGCATTATACAAAATGCTCCCACCCATGCTTTATAAGAAACTGATTTGCATTTTCTAAAAGAAAGCATCCCTAAACCAACGAAATAAATAAACATTGGTATAAATATAGCATTTACTATCATATCACTACCTAAATTAAAAGCCGCCGCTACAACACCGCCAATTCCTGAGATCATAAGCAAACCAAATACCCATACTACTATTAATGGCATACCATCGTTAATATACCGTATCAAAAATACAGCTATCATAATTATACATACCGTCATTACTCCTATTAAAAAATTTGTTGATATATAATGTCCTATCCCATAGGATATTATAGCCACCAACGGTAAATATTTTTTTCACTTTTCATCATTTATTCTTCCTAGTAATCTTATCTTTTAATGACTCAGAGCCTAACAATACCATCGCCCCAGCTAATACTGTTACTCCAAAAATAACAACTGTCGGAACCGCAAAAAAGATGCGACATATGCCACACCAGCTGTTACCATCCATCCTCCTATAAATGCTCCAGTATCAATCATCATAGTTTTCGCACAATTCACACCTTGATAATTATGCCAATCATCATATAAACTTTTTCCAGTCATAACAGTACTTACCAAGCCAAAGGTTTTCCCCCATGTTTTAGTTGCCTGATACGTTTGATGAATTCCCGGATAATCGGTTGCCATAAAAGTTCGGTTTGTCCAAATCATTGCTTTATTGGCAGACGCATCTCCCACCTTCTATTACCCTATACCTAAATTCTAAATAAACTCTATAAATATCATTAACTTTTTCTTATCCTACCTTGATGAACATAAAAAAACCTCCTGTCCAGGAATAATCCTGAACAGGAGGTTTAAAAATCACTTTTTTCTTGTCTTAGTCTTCATCCACTGCCGGAACCATGTCCTCTGCCGTCAGCGTACCAGCTTTTGCCCGTTTGGCAAATTCAGCCGTAGCGGTGAACAGTACATCGCTGGAACTGTTGAGTGCTGTTTCACAGGAATCCTGCAACACGCCAATGATAAAGCCAACACCAACGACCTGCATAGCAATGTCGTTACCGATACCAAACGACGAGCAGGCTACCGGGATGAGCAGCAGTGAGCCACCAGCGACACCGGACGCACCACAGGCACCAACCGTCGCGATAATGCAGAGCAAGAGTGCCGTCGGCATATCAATATCAATGCCCAACGTATGAGCGGCTGCCAGCGATAAGACCGCAATGGTGATTGCAGCGCCGCTCATGTTAATCGTTGCTCCCAGCGGAATGGAAATCGAATAGGTATCTTCATCGAGATGCAGCCGTTTGCAAAGCGAAAGGTTAACCGGGATATTCGCTGCCGAACTGCGCGTAAAGAATGCATAGATACCGCTTTCACGCAGCGTCGTCCAAACCAACGGGAACGGATTGCGGTGAATATGTGCATAAACGATTAGCGGATTCATGATAAGGGCTACCGAGAAGAATGCACCGAGCAGAACCCCCAGCAGCTGGACATAACCCAAAAGCGCGCCGAGGCCACTTTCTCCAATCGCATTAGCCACGAGTCCCATGATGCCAAACGGCGCAAAGCGGATAACCCACTGAACGATTTTCGTTACCGTTTTCGCCAAATCGTTAATCATGACTTTCGTGGTATCCGAAGCATTATGCAAAGCCAGACCGCAAAGAACGCCCCAAGCCAAAATACCGATGTAGTTCGCCGAAGCGATTGCATGAATCGGATTGTCCACCACACTCAAAATCAAGTTATGTAAGACTTCCAGGATGCCGCTCGGTGGAGCGAGCTTGGCGTCTGCCATCTGCAGCTGCAGGCTGGTCGGGAAGGCAAACGAGAAACCAACCGCTACCAGCGATGCCAGGAACGTAGCAATCACATAGAGCTTGACAATCGGGCGCATCGAGGCGCTGGCATCGGCGTTTTTCTGGGCCATCGCATTCATGACCAGCACAAACACGAGAATCGGCGCCACCCCTTTGAGGGCCCGTACAAAGAGGTCACCGAAAATAGAAATCACGGGGACCGTCTGCGGTGCAAATACCGCTAGGATAATACCAATAACCAAGCCAACGGCAATGAGTTTAATCAGTGCCGTCTCTTGGTACTTCCTGCCAATCTTTTTTAACTGATTAGACATGCTAACCATCTCCTTTACAACCTTTTACAAAACAACGCGAATCCGTCCGCGCAATAAGTACATGTGTTAGTATATACTAAACTTTACAATCTTGCAACATATTTTAGTAAAAATGTTTTTCTCCGGTGAACCATTTATGTCAGGTACAAACTGAGACGAATATATTTGTAAAATGTCTATATACAAGAGACGTTATTATTATTTAGTTTTCTTTCAGCTCATTTATGTAGCGTTTTACCGCATCCTGCCACTGGGGAAGGCGTTTGAAGCCCGCTTTATCCAGACATGCCTTGCTCATGCGGGAATTTTTCGGACGCACTGCCTTGGTGGGATACGCTGACGAGGGGACCGGCGTAACCTTTACGTCCTTTCCTGCCAAGCGGAAGGTTTCCGCTGCCAGTTCCGCCCAGGAGCAGACACCTTCATTGGTCGCATGATAAACACCGTATTTATCGCTCTGCACCATATCTGCCAGCAGGCACGCCAAATCATAGGTGTAGGTGGGGGAACCAATCTGGTCATCCACCACAGTGAGTTCTTTATGATTTTCTGCCAGCTTTAGCATCGTACGGATAAAGTTCTTGCCGTTGATGCCAAACACCCAGGAAATGCGAACGATAAAGTATTCCTCCAGCAAATCCAATACCGCTTCTTCCCCATGAAGTTTCGAACGGCCATAAGCATTGCAAGGGGCTTTGCTATCATCCGGTTCATAGTAATCCTCCCCTGTTCCGGGGAACACGTAATCCGTACTGATGTAGACCATCTTGCACGCCAGCTCCCGGCAGAGTTCCGCCAGATAGCGTGTACCTTCGGCATTGATGGCCTCACAAAGTTCCGGTTCATCCTCGGCTTTGTCCACGGCTGTATAAGCCGCACAGTGAATCACGGCATCAGGACGGTAAGCCTCCATATACTCCCGCATTCCCACCGGATCGGTCAAGGAAAAATCACGGCTGGATACCCCACGCACCTCCAAGCCGCGCTGTTCTAATTCCCGGACACAGTCAAAACCTAACTGTCCCGTCACCCCCGTAACCAAAACCTTCATCTCTATACATCCTTTCTCTCATCTCTACATACAAATATGTCTCTCCCCTATCCGGGAGAGACATATCCCTTCATCCTTCTACCAAAGGAATCTTCAAAATTATCTTCGTGCCCTTACCCAGGTCACTGTCCATGGAAATCTCAATTCCATGCTGTTCACAAATCCAGCTGGCAATGGAAAGCCCTAGGCCGGTGCCACTAACACCGCCCTCAGCCTTAGTACGCGATGCATCGACACGGTAGAATCGCTCAAAGACCTTCTGCTGGTCTTCCTTGGCGATACCGATGCCATTATCAGCCAGTTCCAGCTGAATAAAACCACCTTCTGGCAGACGGTGGGAACTGGCGGTAATACGGCCTCCCTGGGGCGTATATTTCGTACTGTTCTCCAAAAAAATGCGTATCATCTGACGCATGGTGACCTGGTCTGCGAAAATAACCCCTTGGGCATTTTCCAGCAAATCAACCGTATGGGTTTTCGTTACCAGCTTCATCTTGCGCATGACATCTTCCAGCAGTTCCGAAAGCTCAATACGCTCTTTGTGAAGAACCTGCCGCTTCTGGTCAGCACGCGCCAAGAACAGCAGCTTTTCGATAAGCTGCTGCATGTCCTCCGCCTCGGAACGAATGGAGGAAATACCTTCGTCGAGAATCTCTTCATCCTGCCGCCCCCAGCGGGAAAGCAAGTCGGAATATCCCAAAATAACGGTGACTGGCGTCCGAAGCTCATGGGAAGCATCCGATACGAAACGCTGCTGCTGCTTGAACCCAGCCTCCAACCGCTCGAGCATGTGGTTGAAGGTCTCAGCCAATTCCGAGAGTTCGTCATGGGCCGGCGGCACCGAAATGCGGCGATCCATCTTCTCTACCTCAATCTTGCGCGCCGTTGCGGTCATTTCACGAATGGGCAGCAGTATCCGCTTGCTGACAAAATACCCTGCCAACAGAGCCAGCACGAACCCTAATATCGTCATGAGGAACAAGATTTTCTGCAACGTCTCCAAGAAATGCTTTTCCGCCGTAATCGTCTTGAAGAAATGAAGCTGATAGACTTGTCCCTGGTATTCCACGTCCATCTTCGCATGATAAATGGTCATGTTGCGCACTTCTGCAACCTGCATGTCCCGATTTGCCCAAAAGGGCGGATTCTTCATGGTGTTTTCTTCGATGCGGCGAATCGATGGATAGTGCGCATCATTTTCGTACACCGTCCGGCCGGATAAATCCGTTATGCGCAGGACTACACCGGGCATAATGAGGTCATCGCGCCAAAAATCATCGCCCATGGGACGTCCTTGATGCATGCGCTCAAGGACATGATTCATGCTGATTTCGATTTCCACTTCCGCCTGGTGATAAAAGGAAAAATAAACGCCCAATCCTGTCAGCACGCTGGTCAGGATAAGGACCAACAGTAAGACCGACGCATAAAAGCAGGTAATCTTCGTAGATATCTGCGCATAGCGCAACCGGTTGAACATCATCATGGGATGACGAAGCCAAGCCTTACTCCTTGATCGCATAACCTACGCCTCGAACCGTAAAGATATACTTCTCATCAAAATGGTCATCAATTTTCGCGCGCAGGTAACGGATATAAACATCGACAACGTTCGTGTCGCCCGTGTAATCATAGCCCCATACTTCCTGGAGAATCTGGTCACGGGTCAGGACATTGCGCTTATTGCGAAGCAAGTATTCCAAAAGGGAGTATTCCTTCTTAGTCAGCTGAACTTCCTCGCCCTTCACCCGAACCTCATAACGGCTCGGATACATGACGAGGTCGCGGACCTGCAGTTTCTCGCCCTCGTTTTCGAGTTCCCGTCCATCGCCACGAGGTTTGCGCAGCGCGTTGCGGACGCGGGCCAAGAGCTCCTGGATAGCAAAGGGCTTCGTCATGTAGTCATCGGCACCGATGTCGAGACCATTGACCTTGTCTTCCACGTCGTCGCGAGCCGTCAGCATAATGATAGGAATATCGGAAATCTCACGTACTTTACGGCAAATCGTCATGCCGTCCATATCCGGTAGCATGAGGTCTAACAGTACCAAATCGTAATCTTCCTGGGCAATGCGCTCAAAAGCATGCAGACCGTTGTCCTCCGTAGCTGTCTCATATCCTTCATGCTCCAGCTCAATCTGAAGGAAACGGGCAATACGCCGCTCGTCCTCAACAATAAAAATACGTGGATTTCCCATAGTTATATCCCTCCGAATATTAGTAATCCCTGTGGATTGCATAATTTTTCTAATAAACTATATTACTATGATATAACGAAAGGCGGGGAAATTAAACCCCCGCCCTTCATTTCTAATTCAAATATAACCCGGAAAACACCGTGGAATCAGCACCGTTTCGCTTCCGCCTTGGCGGTGAATTTTTCCCGCAGCACTGCAAAGCGCTCATGGGTGCCGCTTCCAATTTCTTCCCGTCCATCAAAAGCCCGAACAGTAAAGGTCACCTTGCGCCCCTCCACGGCCACCACCTCTGCCTCTGCCCGAACCTCCATCCCGGTTGGCGTTGGGGCCTTATGGGCAACATTCAGGGAAATTCCCACCGTAGTCCAGCCCTCCGGCAGCAGTGGTTCCAACGCCTCTGCTGCTGCCTTTTCCATCAGGCAGGTCATTGCCGGTGTTGCATAGACCGGCAGGTTGCCACTGCCCATGGTCACAGCGGTATTCTGCTCGGTGACCATTTCCGTAACCCTATTGGTAAGACCAATCTTTATTTCCGTTAATTCCATATTAGCCTCGGCCTCCTTCTGTGCCTTCGCTCAGATACATTTCCCGGAACAGGTTAATGAGATGCTCACTGGAAGAAGAAAGGGTACGGTTCTTGAGCCATGCCACTACCGTGTGGGTACTCATTTCCGGTTCCACCAGTTTCTTATATATAAGGTTGCCATCTGTCAGCAGATTCTTGGAAGAAATCGGCACCAGCGCCATGCCCATGTCCATTTTAGCCAACAGCAAATCCTGTACAATACTGTCACTGACGCAAACCACATTGGGTTCGAAGCCTAGCTTGTGGCAGTTGGACACGAAAACCGACTGCCACCGCAGGGGGATAATAATAGGAACGTCTTTGAGTTCTTCCATGCGAACCGTGTCTTTTGCCTCACCGATCTCATCGTTCTTATTCATGATGAGTACAAAGGGTTCATTAGGCAAAACGATGGACTCATATACCTTGGAATCCACCTGGGTGCGCGTTACACCAATTTCGATGACGCGATTATCTAGCAGCTCCAGGATTCTCGACCCCTCAGCCTCCCAAATCTGGTAGGTAACATTGGGATAGCGGGAGTGGAACTCCGTGATGAGTTCCGGCAGCAGCATAGCTCCCGAAGAAGTAATGGTACCGATGCGAACCGACCCGGCTACCCCCGAACCGATTTCCGTAATCTCACGAACGGTGCCATCCACCATTCCCAGGATGTGCTCAACTCTGGCATACATGACCCGTCCCGCATCGGTCAGGCGGATGCGGCGGCTGCCGCGCTCAAAAAGCTGAACCCCCAATGCCGTCTCCAAGCGCTTCATCTGCCGGGACAAAGCCGGCTGTGCAATGTCCAACCGCTGGGCGGCATGGCTGATATTGCCCTCCTCGACGATTGCATAAAACGCCCGCATATCCTTGATTTCCATATTAACCCTCTTTCAATCTATAACGTAATACACATAGTTACTATACTGAACCTTATTGCTATTATACTTTTTCAGCCAGAAATAGGCAAACAATTTCACGATTTTTTTATAGAAAAACGCGCTCCATCCACCAAATCTTATGTAAAGCTGTAACTCTTATCCCATATTTCTGTCAATTCACACTTGTGCTTTAGATTAACCATGCTATAATATTATGGTACAATATTACGAATCATTCTCTATTGCCTCCACGCAATAGAGTTTATTCCCTAATCCCCATTAATTACCCAATTTATAGAAAAGGAGTTTTCGAATGACAAGAATCAAAGATGCATTGGATGCTGTTGCAGCAGCTGTAATTGCCCAAAAGGATTATCTTACTTCGTTAGATGCCAAAATCGGCGATGGCGATCACGGCTTAAACATGGCTCGCGGCTTCCGCGCAGCGCAAGAAGCTGTCGAGGAAATGGATGATACTACTATGCCAGGCCCTGTACTCAAGGCAATCGGCAAAGCCCTGATTCAGAATGTCGGCGGCGCTGCCGGCCCCCTCTACGGTGCTGGATTTGTCAGTGCTGGCGAGGCCTGTGACGAAGAAACGCACATGAATGTAGGAAGCATTGAAAAACTTTTGAGTGCTGCCATCGCCGCTATCCAGAGACGCGGTCATGCCGAACAGGGTGACAAAACCATGCTGGATACTTTGATTCCGGTTCGCGACTGCTTCCTGCCGGAAAACGCCCAGGACAAGACCTTATTCGAAGTCCTTCAGGATGCTTCCCGGGCAGCTGGCGAAGGTGTCAATTACACGAAAACCATTGCCGCTCGCAAGGGACGCGCCAGCCTGGTAGGTGAACGCAGCATCGGCATCGAAGATCCAGGTGCTGTAAGCTCGATGGTGATGTACCGTGCCCTTTATCAGTTCCTGAAGAACTGACCATGTCTATACGGCCTTCCACTGCGGAAGGCTTTTTATTTGCCCGTATCCTAGGAATGTAGTATACTTTTAGAAGAAAATTTGACACACTTTTATCTATTTATATAGGAGGAAACAACATTGACTGAACAGAGAGTCCGCACCCGTTTTGCCCCGAGCCCGACGGGTTATATGCACATCGGCAACCTGCGCACGGCCCTTTACGGCTACCTTTACGCCAAAGCACAGAAAGGTGATTTCATCCTGCGCATCGAGGATACGGACCGTACCCGCTATGTTGCGGATGCAGTCGACTTTATCAACCGCACCCTGGAACTGGCCAAAATCGTTCCGGACGAAGGCCCCGACATCGGCGGCGACTGCGGCCCATACATCCAGAGTGAGCGCATGGATATCTACAAGAAATACGCTGAGGAGCTCGTAGCCTCCGGCCATGCTTACTACTGCTTCTGTGACCCAGACGAAGACCACTCTGTCGGCCAGTTCGGTGGTTATGACCGCACCTGCCGCGACCTGCCCCAGGAAGTAATCGACGAACATCTGAAAAACGGTGACCCCTACGTCATCCGTCAGAAAATGCCCCTTACCGGCGAGACTACGTTCTTCGATGTCCTGCACGGCAACATCACCATCCCGAATGAAGAACTGGAGGACCAGGTTCTCTTGAAGCGCGATGGCATGCCGACTTACAACTTCGCCAACGTCATCGATGACCATCTGATGGGCATCACCCATATCATGCGCGGCGCTGAGTTCATCACCTCCACGCCGAAATATAACCTCTTGTACCAGGCTTACGGCTGGGAGACGCCAACCTTCATCCACCTTGCACCGGTCATGGGCAAGAATGAGGATGGCTCCGTATCCAAGCTCTCGAAGCGCCATGGTGCTACCTCCTTTGACGATTTGGTGAACATGGGCTACTTGCCGGAAGCTATCGTCAACTACGTTGCCCTGCTTGGCTGGAATCCGAAAACCACCAATCAGGAAATCTTCTCCATGGATGAGCTCATCGCTCATTTCAGCCTGGAAGGTCTTTCCAAATCTCCGGCAGTCTTTGACTATGACAAGCTCGGCTGGATTAACGGCGAGTATTTCAAAGCAATGGACGATGCAGGTTTCGCGAAAAAGGCTCACGACTTCGCAGGCGATTTGCCGGACTATCTCGAAGCAAACTGGGAATCCCTGGCAGCTCTCTTGAAAACCCGCCTTACCCGCTTCGGCGAAATCAAAGACGAAATCAGCTTCCTGATTGACATGCCTGCCTTCGATGCTGAGCTCTATATCAACAAGCGCAACAAGGTTACGGTGGAAAAAGCCGTCGAGCTGCTGCCAACTCTCGTCGAACTCATCGAAAACGTCGACGAAGCCGAGTGGAACAACGACAGCCTCTATGCCAAGTTGGAAGCCTTCATTGAAGAAAAAGAACTCAAGAAAGGCCTCGTCATGTGGGTACTCCGCATCGCTGTTGCCGGCCAGAAAGTAACGCCGGGCGGTGCTACGGAACTGCTCTCTCTGTTGGGCAAGGAAATTTCTCTGGAAAGATTGAAAAAAAGCCTTGCAAATTTGCAAGACCTGTAATATAATTAATCAAGTCAGTTACGTGGCACCTTCGTCAAGTGGTTAAGACACCGGCCTCTCACGCCGGGTTCATGGGTTCGAATCCCATAGGCGTCACCAATCGGCACCTTCGTCAAGTGGTTAAGACACCGGCCTCTCACGCCGGGTTCATGGGTTCGAATCCCATAGGTGTCACCAAATATCGGCGCCTTCGTCAAGTGGTTAAGACACCGGCCTCTCACGCCGGGTTCATGGGTTCGAATCCCATAGGCGTCACCAATCGGCACCTTCGTCAAGTGGTTAAGACACCGGCCTCTCACGCCGGGTTCATGGGTTCGAATCCCATAGGTGTCACCAGGAAATTACAAGCCAGGATTTATGTCCTGGCTTTTTTGTTGTCTTCTCCTGCCCTCATTTGACAATTCCCGGCAAACTTCTATAATGAATGGTAACACTTTAACCATCTAGAAAGGCTGTGAATCCTCCCATGTTATTCTTCTCTATGCTGCTGCTCGGAACTCTGATTGGCTTTGTCGGAGCTGGCGGTGCCGGGGTTACCATCACTCTGCTCACCGTGGGCTTCCACGTTCCGATTCACACCGCACTGGCCGTTGCCTTGGCCTCCATGGTATTTACCATGCTATCCGGCACCATCAGTCACTTCCGGCAAAAGGAAGTTGTGGTAAAAACAGGTGCCATCATCGGCTTCGGCGGCATCAGCGGCGCCTTCCTAGGCGCGAATGTCTCCAACCTCATGCCAGCCGATTTTCTAAGCGACATCACCGGCCTCATGCTTTTCTCCAGTGCCGTGATTCTCTATATCAAACTTTATCATGACAAGTGGCTGGCCGCTCACACCCCCATGCGCACGGAACTCTTAACCGGCCGCAAGCTTTGGATTTACGGCCTTTTGACCGGTCTTATCACCGGTTTTCTCTCCGGTGCCTTTGGCATCGGCGCCGCTGCCTACATTCAGCTGGCCCTTATGGTAATCTTCGGCGTACCATTGCTGCAAACCATCGGCACCTGCATGATGATTATCCTGCCAATTTCAGCCGCCGGTGGACTCGGCTACCTGTTTAACGACCGCCTGGATTTTATGATTTTCATCCAGACCCTGGCCGGTCTTATGATTGGCGCCTGGTTCGGTGCTAAAGGCACTCATCTCGCCCCACTGCCACTGCTAAAAGCCGCCATCGTCGCCCTTCCAGCCATCGGCAGCATTATCATGATATTGTTCCATTAAAAGGAGCCCCCAATCCGTCCAACAAGCAGATGGATTGGGGGCTTTTTTTTTCAACACAATCACAATTTTTATAATTCTCGTCCATGACTCCAGTTGCTGTACTTCACTTTGCCACTGGGGAATTTATGCGTAAATCTTCCATGATGGCGGCCCCGTTCAAAAGAGCCATTATCCACCTGAATCACCTTGCCATTTTTATACCAGGTAAGCACCCCAGGGCCATTAGCATAACGGTAATTACCATCGGTTACATAGTCGCCACTCCAGACAATCCACTCCCCCTCTGTCGGTTCCGGATTCCAAAGCCACACCCCGGTAGTCGTATCCTGAATCCAATGCCAATTTGGTTTATCTTCCACCACCTGAGGCGCCGCCTCTTTCTTTTCCTGCTGCTTGTCCTTAATAGCGGCATCCTTTTTCGCAGCATCCGTTTTATCCTTGCTGTCCACAGGATTCGACTTATGCGAAGAGGACTCCGGCGCAATTTTTAGCGGGTCCATGATTTGCGTATATAAGTAATAGCCAATCCCGCCAAATACCAGCAGCCCCAATATCACGGACAACAACAAAACCAATATCTTTTTCGCGGAATCATCCTCTTCCCTATGGGGCTGCCTTCCACTCTCATAGGGATCTACGGAAAGCCCGGTCCATCCGGCATTATTTTGCGGTGGCGGTGTCACTGGAGCTCCACACTTCGTGCAAAATTTTACCTCACCCTCTAACGTCGCGCCGCATTTCGTACAATAGTTGGCCATTCTATCTATCCTCGCTATTCGCTAGAACCATTCTGTTCTAAACCACCATTTACGTACTTCTATGGATACTTGCTATTTTCGGCGCCACGCTGCTAGAATCCTGCCAGTATCGCCCAAATAAAAGCAAATGATTACGCGAATAACGCCCAGCCAGAAAAAGGACTCCCCCGCAATAGCCATAACGGCTGCTGCGGGGGAGTCAATCCATATTCTTATTTGCTATCTTCACGGACGAAAAGCAGTATCCACTGTTTTGGCCATATCACACATGGTAGAAAGGGTGTTGCCGCGGCCACGGCTGTCCGTACTCAAGATGCAAAGCACATAGCTGTCATTTGCTTCATAAACGATGCCCGCATCGTGATATACGCCAGACAACTCACCAGTCTTATGGGCAATCCTGGCTTGTGGCAATGCCTGAGGGAAACATTCCGTATCCGTTTGCCCAAACAAGATAGCAATCATCTCGCTGTCAGCTGTTTCACTGACCAGCTTATGTTCCCGCAAAACGCGGAAAAACTTCCCCACATCGGCAGCCGTAGTGAAATTGTCTCTGCCGGCGCGAAGGGCTTCAAAATCCATCATCTTGCGCTGGAGGACGGAATCCTGGAAGCCGTGTTCCCTCATAAAGCGATGAATGCGTTCGATTCCAATGGTATCCATCAACACGTTGGTAGCGGTATTGTCACTTTCCGTTATCATCAACTCCAAAAGCTTCCGCACCGTATAAACCGGCTCGCCGCTCCTGCCGTTTATGACACCAGCGCCCCCCACCATATCCGACTGATGGACCGTGACCTGCTGATTGAGTTCCAACTGACCACGTTCCGCCAATTCATAGGCCGTACCCAAGATAAAAATCTTGATGATACTGGCCGAAGACTGAGGCCCGTCCCCCATTACCAGTGGTTCATCCCACTGGGGAAAGAAAACATACACCTGATACTTTGCCGAATCTTTGTCCATCAGCTGTCGCAATGAGGCTTCCAGCTGCAAGCGCTGCTCCCGGCCTTTCGGCTTATGCTCAGCCGCCTGGACTTCCACCGGTGCAGTAGCTGCCACGGAATCCTGCCTTTCCTGGGCTTTTTTATTTTCTCCCAACAGACCGCAGCCAACAGCAGTAACACCACAAAGGGCTAGCAACAAAATAACGGCCAGCAAAATTTTGACCTTCCTCATATCCTGCCTCGCTTATTTGTAATTTGCATTAAAGCTGGAGTTGGCTGCATCAAAGGAATACGATGCCTTCGTTCCCTGCTGGAACCCTAAGGAATAGTCGCCGCCATTCTGGTTGTCCACGATTCCCTTGTAAAGGCCCTGGGCACGATCAATCTCCAAGGAGAACAAATTCATCAGCGCCTCTTTCTTGGCATTGTCGGCGGCATTCATGCCATTCAACCGGTCTTTGGCACTGTTGGCACGGTCGATAATCGCCTTGGCATCATTCTTCAGCCCATCATAACCACGGAAGCTGGAATGACTGCTCAGATGGGAATTAATGCGGTTGGCCAGTTCGCCAATAGCGGTATCAATCGAATCCTTTTCCCGTACCAGCTCATCAAGATTTGCGCCTGCCGGTGCTGGCTGCTCTTTTTCAGCACCACCAGAGCTTCCCGGTGCCTGTTTCTCGATTTTGGAATAATTTGCCTGCCCGTTATCGCCTGCGTTCGTGTACATATAATAACCCACAAATACGCCTAAAATCAGTATTACCAAAACCAATAACCCAATAATCATAGGGTTATCGCTCTGGGATTTAGCCGGGGCCTGATAAGGCCGCTGATAGGGCTGCTGGTATGACTGCTGATACGACTGTTGCACCATCGGCTGTTGTACCGGCGCCTGTTGTGGCGGCGTGTCCACAATCTGTGCGCCACATTTCGTGCAGAATTTACTGGTCGGGTTCAACGGTGCCCCACATTTTTTACAAAAATTTGCCATAGCAAATCCTCCTTCATTTTTCCTGAATCGATACTATTATACGATATATCTCGCAAAATTCCTGCCAACCAGCAAAAATTACCGTGATATCACAAAAACGGGAAAGCCTAAAAGCTTTCCCGCTATAATTTCATATTTCACTTAACGAAGGAAGACGACATTCGTCTTATCCAGGAAATGACTGGCACCATTTTCAATCAGGACACGATTGGCATCCGCCGTGGAGAGTACCGGGCAGGAATTGTGCTTCATAAGCGATACCGCCCGAACAACCAGCGGATTCGAACCAGCACGACGAGCCTGATCCATATCCTTAGCATAACCAGCCATGCCGTTTTCTACGACCTTGTCGTAGTCAAGGTTCTTATAACCGTAGATTGGCTGACCATTGTCGTTGTAGATAGCCGGGCTCATAACCGGTTTGATATCCAGCCCGCGGCAATCAACGATGAGGCCCGTAAAGCCACCAATGGCACGACCAGAGGGAGCCGAAGCTGCCGAAGAACCTTTAGCGGATTCTGCCGACCCCGTTGTCAGCACCGGCGAAGGAGCTACCGAAGTCACTGGCGATGGGAATGCTTCGATGCGGTCTGGGCGTCCCATAACGGCACCAGCAATCGAGCGGACACCGAACATCGGCACTTCCATGATAACCTCGTAGCTGTCACCAACCACGCGCTCCGATACGATTCTCGCACCGTTTACTACCGCACTGACATGAGTACGAACCACATCATTCGATACCGCCGCCATCTCAACCGTCGTATCCGCATCGACACTTACTCCCGCAACAGCTTCTGCCATTTGGCGGTAGCCATCGGCGATAGCTGCCCGACGGGCCATGAGCCGTGCCAAACTCGGGGTACGCGCATTGGCCGGGGCAACACCATAACCAGCAACACGAACCACGCTGTCATTCCAGTCAATCGTACTGGTGGCAGCTAATGCGGACGCCATAGAGCAAACCATAATCGACAACACGGCAACAACCGTTGCCATCATCCTTGATACACTTCTCATTTTTCTCCCCTCATTTCTGCTTGTTAAATGAAGACATTATCCTTCCTATTTGTATATTATACATATACTGTTAAAATCCTCTTGCAACTGTATTTAAATTTCATTAAATAGTTGCTTGACTCAACAAAGAATCAACTTTTCTGTAACAGACTGTACAAAGCACCAAGCATACCGGCGTCATTCCCCAGCTTGGCGAACTCCAGCCGCGTTGCCTGGCGCATAGCTGGCACCACCAATTCTTCGAGACGCTGTTCAATACGCGGCCGCAGATATTCCTGCTGGGCCATGATTCCACCGCCTAAGACAAAGACTTCCGGATTTAGCAGGCAGTAAATACTAGCAATGCCCTCGGAAAGATTATCCACCATGTGCTCAATCGCCAGCACGGCGTCGGCGTCGCCGCTCATCGCCCATTCAAAGACCGTCTCGCCATGAAGTTCCGCCGGGGAAATGTTGTGGGATGCTGCCGCTTCCACAATCATAGCTCGAGCCGAAGCCACTTCCTCTAACACGCGGTGGTCACCGTGAATGCGCATAAAACCGGCCTCACCGGCACTAAAGCCCGCTCCATGCCAAATCTTACCATCCAGCACGAAGCAGCCGCCGACGCCGGTTCCCACGGTCATGACAAAGGCAGAGCCTGCCCCGCGGGCAGCGCCTTGCCAATATTCCCCCAAAGCTGCCGCATTGACGTCGTTTTCCACGACGCATTTAACGCCGCAGGCCTCACAGACGGCAGCCCCCAGCTTCACGCCCGTGTAGCCAGGGAAACTTTTTTCGCCAGCAAAGACAATCTCGCCACTGGCATCGGGACGTACAATCCCCGCCGTATCGATGGCAACGCCATCCAGAACAAAATCCTGCTGATAGTGCTTTACAATCTCCACTACCTTGCGAAGGATTCCCGCACCGCCTTCCTCGCGAGCCAGCGTCGGCCGGCTCTTCTTCTCGAGAAAGACTCCCCTTTCATCTGCCAATCCATATTTGATGGCCATGCCACCAATATCAATCGTCACAAATTTTTTCTGCATTACTCACGAACGCCTCTTTTGCTGCTTTTGGTAACGCGGCCTTTTTTCTTATCCTTGGAGTCTTTCGCGCTTTCTTTTGTCGGCCGTTTCACCTCTGGTTTTGGTGCCTTGGCCCCTTTAACCGTCTGGGTGCGGTCATAAATTTCCTGGTAGTGGCTAGACGCATACTGCAAAATAGCGCGATAGAATTTCGCATCCACATCCTTATCCGAAAGCTCGGTGATTTTCACCACTTTATCCGACGTAGTTGTACCGAGTACGCCCCAGTCACTGTCCAAGTCATCGTGTTTCGTAACCTGAACCGTCTGCTCTTTGAGGTTGAACTTCAAATATTCTGCACAACCCACCAGGTCATCATAACCGCTGGTGGATAATCCCTTCCAACGGCGCTTCGATACCACATCGCGAATCTGCACCTGGTCATAGGTTTTAAGTACCGGTACCAAAAGGATATCCGGCGTCATATACCCCGCATCATCCTGGGCAAAATAAAACTGCTGCTTGTTGAAATAATAATTCTGACGAGCCGTAGACTGCACCCACTGGTAGACGTCCTCGGAAATTACCTCCGTAGCATCTGCCTGCGGTGCTGCCATAAAAATCATTGCTGCTGCAAGAATTCCGGCACCCCATCGCTTATTCATAACAAGTCCCCCTACGTTTCTATTTTTCATCCAAATATAATAATTTTATCAGATTCAACTGAAAAAATACTGAACACCTTGTTATCAGTATTCGCTTTCCTTATAGAGTTCATCCAGCTCATAAGGCGTTTCCTGATAGACATAATAGTTCAGCCAGTTGGCAAACAACAGATGCGCTACACTGCGCCAGCGCACAATGGGCTGTTTTGACGGGTCATCATCCGGGTAATAATTCTGGGGAATCTTCGGATTCATCCCAGCTTTGAAGTCCCGGTCGTATTCCTGTTTCAGCGTCGTTGGGTCATATTCGGCATGGCCCGTGATAAAGAACTGCCGCTTTTCAAGGTTGGCAATGATATACGGCCCGGCCTCGCTGTCCGATTCTGCCAGAATCGTCAGCTCCGGCACCTTCAAAATATCCTCTTTATGCTCCTCGGTATGCCGGGAATGGGGTACATAAAATTCATCGTCAAAGCCCCGCAGCAGGCGCTCGTGTTCGACGCATTTACGATGTTTGAACACGCCAAAAATCTTTTCCGGAACCTGGAACTTCGGAATCCCATAGTGATAGTAAAGGCCTGCCTGAGCGCCCCAGCAAATGTGGAAAGTCGAATACACATGAGTCTTGCTCCACTCCATGATTTCGGATACCTCATCCCAATAGGCAACCTCTTCAAATTCCATATGTTCCACCGGCGCCCCGGTAATAATCATCCCATCGTATTTCTTATGGCGCACCTCGTCAAAGGTGCCGTAAAACTGTGCCAAATAATCACTGGGGGTATGGCTGGGCACATAGGTTTCCGTATAGATAAAGTCCACCTCAACCTGCAATGGTGAGTTGCCCAGCAAACGCAGCAGCTGCGTTTCCGTGATGTATTTAATCGGCATCAGGTTCAGAATCAGTATTTTCAGCGGACGGATATCCTGACTATAGGCGCGGTCCGCATCCATAACGAAAATATTTTCACTTTCAAGAATATGCGCCGCTGGCAGCGCATTCGGTACTTTTATTGGCATCTGACCACTTCCTTACTCTCGATTCGCATAATCTTTTCTTTTATGCACATGCTTTTCTATTATACCATAAATTTATTCCTTACAACATTACAAACAAAAAACCTCCCTCATATGAGGAAGGTTTTATCCATCAAGTCCTGTCGTACTTCCGCTCGTAGCGATGTACCCAATCATCATGGCCGGTCACGTATTCACGAAGCTTTTCCACCATCTGATGCTCGGCGGAATTCTCCGAAATCATGCGGTAATGGCCATCGAGTTCGTTCTCCATGCTCTGCCAGCCGCGCTGGGGGGTCCAATGATCTCCGCTAATGACCTTGATGGTCGACTCAGGCAGATTGATTGCCAATTTCTGATGCTTAACATCTACGGCTTTCCCGTTGACGTCCTTCGTTTCCTGCCAGGACCAAAAAATGACATTGTCTTTTTCCATCCGCATCGTCGAAGTGTCGGCAGAAATCGTATAGCGCACCCCATCTGGCTGCTTCTTTTCAAAAATATCATACCAGCGGTCCTTGGCCTTGGCCCGAGCAGTCTCGCCGGCCCCTTTAAAGGCCCGGTCAATGGCAGCCGTATAGAAGGCCTCGTCGAAGGACTGGCTATTTATTTCCTTACCCTTTTTGTCATTGTCGCGCTCGGCAGGGTTCCGTTTCTCCGACCAGAATACATTGCCCGCCTTATCGTAGAAATACTCCTCCAGATACCAGCACTGACGCGTCTGCGGGTTCATGGAAATAAGCGCCGTACTAAAGGCCAGTTTGCTAGGATCGCTGAACTTCTTCAACAGCTTGTAGTCCCGCAGGGTATCTTCCGCACCACCATAACTGTAGGCAGTCTTCGTCCATGCCTGAACCTCTGTCTCATAGCCTTTTTCTCCCGTGGCCGTCTTGCGCGGCTGGGCAACCACCGATTGCAAATCGATGAACTTACTATAACGGTCATCCGCACTGAGCCAATACCAGTTATCCTGTTCGGCCGCATTGTCGGTATCCTGTGCCTGGTCGGCAGCCGCCTCCACCGGAACTCCCGTTATAGCGGCCGGCATAACAACAAGACCTGTGGCCAGCATACCTATACCTAACCAATATCGCAATTCTTTTTTCATCATGATTCACCTCGTTGCCAAGAGAACAATTCATCAGAATATGTTACATTTTACCGTATTTTGATGCGAACATCAACTATCTACGCCTTTGCGGGCAGTTCCACCTGGTCCAAAATCCCCTGCAATTCCGCAATAATAACCCCGTAATTGCTCATGGGAATTCCCTGTCGGCGGCACTCTGTCACCCGGCTGAGCACGTACTTGCGATTGAACATGCAGGCACCGCAGTGAATAACAAAATCATACCCCGTCAAATCCCGGGGAAAATCTCGTCCCGCTACGATTTGGATATCAATGTTCTCCCCGAGTTTTTTCTTCAGCAGGCGAGGAAGCTTTACCCGGCCGATATCCTCAGCCAGTGGCCGATGCGTACAAGCTTCCGCAATTAAGATGCGGGCATCCGCTGGCAAATCAGCCAGCTTTTTAGCGGACTTGGTGAAATAATCAATATCCCCCTTGTACCCCGCAAACAGCACCGAAAAGGAAGTCAATCTGCTCCCAACCGGTTTCTTTTCAAAAACCGTACGGAATACCTGGGAATCGGTGATAATGAGCTGTGGCGGCTCCTTTAAAAGCGCCAAGGTACTATCCAATTCATCCGTAGTACAGCAGAGCACATGGCATTTCCGGTCCAAAAGTTCCCGCAGCGTCTGCACCTGCGGCAAGATAAGCCGCCCCTTCGGTGCCTGAATATCCTGGGGCATCACCAATAGTACCGTATCCCCCGCATCACAAAGGCCTCCAGTAATGCTTTGCTCCTCGAAATCCTCAGGCAGTTGGCGAATCAACTCATCCCGTACTTTGTCAATGCCAATGCCGTCAGCCGAGCTGACAAAAATCGCCGACAGCCCGGTTTCATCCTTTACCTTTGCCGCCAAGGCCTGTCCCTTATCTGCCAGCGTGTCAATCTGGCTGATGACGGCTACCACGGGGGTCTTTGCCTCGCGGAACTTCTTTACCCACGCCAGTTCTTCCATCATATCCGCATCATGGAAAAGCACTAGGGCAATATCCGTTTCCGCCGAAGCTTTCTCCGTCTTCTGTACCCGAAGCTCACCGAGTTTGCCTTCATCATCAAAACCAGCCGTATCGATAAATACCACCGGCCCGATGCCATGAAGTTCCATTGCCTTGTATACGGGATCCGTAGTAGTTCCCGGCACATCCGATACCGTAGCAATTTCCTGTCCCGTAAGTGCATTGATAAGGCTGGACTTGCCGCTGTTACGCCGCCCAAACAGTCCAATATGCAGGCGATTCGCCCGCGGTGTATCATTAAGACTCAACGTCCTTCACACTCCTCTTTCTTCCATTTTGTTTAGTATAGCATACTCCATTCCAAATATGATACACTATATCTATCGAAAATCTGCAAACCGTAAAGGAGTTTCCTATTATGAGTGATTATACGAATTTTCAAGTCGGCGAACCCTTCCCGCTGCCCATCAAGACTCAGCAGGACGGCGGCATGTTCCAGGTAGACGCCAACGGCTGCATGTTCATCCTCCAGCTGTCCCACACAGATATCATTGCCATTGAGGCCTTCCGGACCGGTAAAATGGAACTGGGCCTCTACGAACAGGACGGCCTGCTCTTCTTCCTCTACCAAATCGACGGCATCTTCAAAGAGGGCTGGGGCGATGCGCCCTTCTCCCTCTCCGGCATAAAAGATGAGCTCATGCCCACCGAAAAAAGCCTGCGGGATTCCGTCATTCACCTCTACCTGGTCGACACCACGCTCCAGATTCTGCTGGCACAGCGCGATATCCAACTGAATGATAAATTCATGAGCATCATCCGCAAGCATGTCCAAAAGCAGCAGCAAAAGCCCATCTCACCAGAAGCCTACCGGAAAAAAGTCCAGCAAATCTGGGCAGCTAAGACCTCGGCAGCCATGCGGGAAAAAGCCAGTGCTATTCAAGCGGTCAAAATGGATATTTCCATTCCTCAGCCACCAAAAACACTGAACTAAATCAAGACATTAAAAGGGCGCCGCTCAAAGGATAATCGAGGGCGCCATCTTGCATATTTGTTACGCGACACCTACAGCCACGTTGATATCATTCTCACGGCTATCAAGCCATTCAGCTACTGCCAGATACTCCGCAGACTTGCGATCTGCCGAAGCGAGGCCGACCACGTCATGATGTTCAGCATAGTCCTGGAAATTGGTATGTCCCATAAGTCTAGCTGCCTTCGTGAACTGTTTTACGCGGACCGGAATAAATACATCTTCCATCCACTGGGAATAAATCTGTACTTTCATGATAATCACTCCTTGTATCAACACTCTGACTGTAATTGATCAAATTGATGAAATAACCATCCACAGCTTTTCAACCAATTAACAATCATGCAAGTACAATCCGCTGTCTTTGCCGTCTTGTTACAAGTTATTTCGTTATTATCATGAAAAAACTTAAGCCTCACGTAACAAATATGTAAAACTTATTCAATTTTTCTATTTATATTTTACTCGCTTCCGAGCATCCTGTCAATATTATTGTGCGAATATTTTTATTAGTATAAATATATAGTATGTTATCAGCCAAGGTCGATAACTTTTCGTTGTTTTCCTACCAATTGGAGGGTAGTGGTATAACCAAATTGTTTGACGTACTCCACCGCCTGCTGATTATAGGCACCGCAATCTTCCGGCTTGTGGGCATCCGAAGTCGTGATAATGGGCAAATCATATTTAGCCGCGATTTTCATAAAGTCCGGATACGGCGTTATCTCAGCAATGGGGTAACGGTAGAAAGTTCCCGTGTTGACATCGACAATCATATTGGCCTTCTTCATGGCCTTGGCCACCCGCTCTAAGTAAGGGGTCACATCAAAGTCCGGCAAGAACTTGAACAGACGGATGTTAAAGGGGTGCCCCAACACATCGTAGAGACCGGAATCCGCCAACTTCTCGGCCTCCTCCGTGTACCATTCATAAATATCCTGCAAAGAATGCTTCTGCCACTCCGCTATGATTTCGGAACAATCATAGGCCCAACCATGCAAGAAATGGACAGAGCCAATCACATAATCAAAGTCATAGTCCTTCAGGATATCCTTCACTTTCTCCTGGTCCTGGAAATTGCAAACCTCAATACCCGTGCGAACCGTATGTTCCTTTTGCAGTTCGGCCATAAAGCGGAAATAATCATCCAGCGTGTATTTAAATTTATTGGACTTCAACCACTGCTGCTGGAAAGTTCCCATGGCAGAATCGTCCAAAATCAAATCTTCATAATAAAGTTCCTTGAACTCGGGAAAGGTATGGGAGTGCTCCGAGATACCAATTTCTGCTAAACCACGTTCTTTCGCAGCCTGGAAGAATCCCTCAACCCAAGTTTTGTCATAGGAACCCTTTTCGAAATGCATATGGTAATCAATTTTCATTATCATTCCTCCTCATACAAAAAACCTGCAGCCTCATTGTAGCATATCCGCCACCGAAGTTACAGGTTTACATTCATTATTAACCACAAAGGCCCTTATCCATAAGTCTTTGGATTCCGCGCAGGACACCGGCCCTGGCATTGCTATCCGTAGAATACCGGGCCAGCTTTTTGATGTCCGGATGGGCATTTTCCATCGCAAAGCTGTAATCTACTGCTGCTAACATCTCGGCATCGTTTAAGTAATCCCCAAAGGCCGCACATTCCTCCGGCTGTATCTGCAAATACTGCTGCACCTGCTGAACCGCCACTCCCTTGTTGATGTCCGCATTCATGACATCCACCCAATAATCACTAGACAGAACCACCTGCAAGCGACTGCGGAAGGGTGCCAGCAGCGGGTAGATTGTCTTCACCGCATTCCCCGTCGGGTCAAAGAAAGCCGCTTTGATGGGCTCATCCTCGATTTGGGAATAATCCGCTACCACTTCCGAATGGGTATAATATTTATCCAATTCTGCCTGAATCACCGCATCGTGTTCAGACTCCAGTACATAGGCATCCCGTTTGCCACAGAAAATCCGATAAACCGCCGGCTGCTGACCTGCCGCCGCCAATACTTGATGAGTAAGTTCGCGGTCCATGGAACTAGAAAACAACTCCCGGCCCTGATACATCACCATCGTACCGTTTTCCGCCAAAAACAGGAACTCATCCCGATACTTGTCAAAACTGTCCAGCAGCGAAAAATACTGCCGCCCAGAACAGGGTGCAAACAGAATGCCCCGCTCCCGTAACTGGCTGACCATATCGTCAAAACCGCTGGGAAGCTCGCCCTTTTCATCCAACAATGTCCCATCCATATCCGACATAACCAGTTTAATCATAACGGTACTCCTATTGATAAAATTTCGTTCGAAGCATATACTTATTTCGTAACGCATATATTATACCGTAATTCCCGCAGGTTTGCCAATGAAAAAATATCGATTCCTTATAATTTTTTCCAGGAAAAAGGATTCTTAACGCATCGTGAGGAATAATAGGAAGAGAAAAGGTGTATTATGAAGGAGGTACTAAACATGGCTTTTCCAGAGAATATCAAATCCGACGAAGACATTCTGAACGCATTTAAAGTGGTAATCCCTTATATCAATAATATTGTCCGCGAAGATGTTGTCATCGGTCTTACCAATCTCACGGAATATATTGATTATGTAAAAGGCAAGAAACTCGACATCAAAATCGTCCCCGGTATGCCGATCAAAGACATTCCTACCATCCAGGAATGCATCAAGTACGACCGGGTTACCTATGACGACCAGGATGCCAGTGTTTACGGCGTACCTATCAAGACGATTTTTTCTCCGATTCATGGCATAAACGGCAATGTCATCGGTACCATCAGCACGGGCGTAGACATGGAAAGCAACATGAATCTCGTCCGTTCCATTGAAGACATTACCACGGCCACCAAGACCGTCTATGATGCCGTTGAGCAGGTCGCACAGAGTGCTGGAGAACTGGCAAAAGCCGGCCAGCAGTCTGTCGAGCAAGCCAAATTCCTGCAGGAACGCAATGCCGACACGCTGAAAGTCATCGACTTCATTACCAATATCGCCGGTCAGACCAACCTGCTTGGTCTCAATGCCGCCATCGAGGCCGCTCGTGCTGGCGAACAGGGCCGCGGCTTCGCCGTCGTTGCCGAAGAAGTCCGGAAACTGGCTGAACAGTCCCGTGAAGCTACGGAAAAGATTCAGTCCACGCTGGCTGAGATGAATGCCGCCGTCAACGAAATCTCCCGCACGATTGAATCCACTGGCGCCATCAGTGAAGAACAGGCTGCCTCCACCGAGGAAATCACCGCCCATCTGGCACGAGTAACTCAGGCCGCTGAACAGCTCAATAAATTCATCGCTCTGTTTAAATAAAAACGTCAAAAGGAACTGCCTCAAGGCAGTTCTTTTTTTGCAATTTTTTCTCTCCCTATCCAGCAGGAATCCATCACTCTTTATAGAAATTTGCACATATACAACTGCCGTTATATTTCACGTTTTTTCTATACCGAACCTATAAGAAAGGATGTGTACGTATGAAAAAAATCAGTTCCGTGATTGCTGGTATGCTGCTTATGCTATGTACCATATGCATTTCTCCAGTCTATGCCACCGATTATTACATGGGGCAATATTCCAATGGCAACCATGCTTGGCTAATGTCGGATAGCATAAAAATTGGAAACTATCGAAACTTTGAAGTCACGATAAAATCAGTTCGAAATAACGAAGTACGCAATTACATCCATTATGTTTTTTCCGGCGGCGTAGGCCCTAATGGATACATCGAGACGTTCAGCAGTTCTGATGGCCGCAGTGGGGAAATAAATGCCAGCGGCCTCGACCAATGGTCACCCGTCGAACACAATATTTATAGCCACTACCAAACCGTATGGTCGGCACATATAACAGGACATTGACGAAAATAATCCGCTAAGGAGCGTGGTACGTTATGTTGCGAATACTGACATCTTGTTTTTTCGCCCTGCTGCTATTTATCCCTTGTTCAATAGGACAAGCCGATTCGCTATATCCGGAAACTCTCGGCAACGGCAATTATGTTCTGGTCTCCGCCCATCAAGGTGTAGCCAGTTATGCTGATAGAAACTCTGCCGTTATCAAGGAATCGCAGCCTCCTGCCTACATGATTGCTATCAATGTGGTCTACGTTACCTTCTCCGAAGCCTACTGGCAGAAATATGGAACCTATAACGGAGGCCCCTATACCGTAGGCGATACTTCCACCCATTATTATCTTTATAACTACGAAAACAAAAAAATGGCCTCTTACGACGACAGCAACGGCAATTGGTATCTTTGGGATATCAATCGTGACCATTCCTATGCCGATGGAGACCCATTCATCCCTCACACCGCGGAAGTAGCTTTTGTCTCAGCCTGCAAGATGCGTTTTTACAACGATACCATGGGATACAGCCCTAGTCTTCAGCAATATCATCGTGTTATTGATGAAGATTTTTATCGCCGCTTGAACATCTGAATCCATCAAAAAATCCTCGTTGGCTTCTGCTAAGCCAACGAGGATTTTTTCGCAATCATTATATTTTCTTATTTCTCCCCACGACGACCGTGATAGAGGCACCAGGGTTCTTCGGACATGTAGTCACCCTCGTGGTAATAGGCAGCACGGGCGCGGCAGCCGCCACAGGCACCTTTGTAGTTGCAGGTACCACAGCCACCACTATAGTCCAAGGTTCTGAGTTTCTTCAGAACTTCACTGTTTTCCCAGATTTCATCAAAAGGAGTTTCGTGGACATCACCGAGTTCCATATTAAGGTAGGCGCAGGGCTGTACCTTGCCCCGCGGACTGATGATGCAGTAGGACAGGCCTGCCAGACAGCCGCGATGAAAACGGCTCTTATAACCCAGCTGGTCGGCAATGCGCAAGAACTGCGGCGCACAAGTCGGCTTGAGTTCGATGTCGACTTCCTGCTGCTTTTTCATAATGCGCGTAAGCACATTTTCATATTGCTCAGCCCGCAGGGATTCTTCCTCGATAGTCTTGGCTCTGCCCGTAGGCACGAGGAAGAAGAAATGCACGGCTTTTGCGCCAAGTTCCACGGCAAAGTCCACCATATCTTCTACTTCTGCCTGATTCCAGTCCATAATAGTCATGTGAATCTGGAAGGGAATTCCCGCCTCGCGGCAGTTCTTCATCCCCGCCACAGCACCATCCCAACCACCAGGGAAATTGCGGAATTTGTCATGCTTTGCCTTATCCAGTGAATCGAGCGAAATTCCCATGCCTTTCGCCCCAGCCTCTTTAAGCTTTCCAGCTACTTCCGGCGTAATCAGCGTACCATTGGTACCAAATACCGGAATCAAATGCAAATCGGCAGCATATTTCACCAGCTCAAAGATATCCGGACGTGTGAGTGGCTCGCCGCCCGAAAAAATCATGATTTTAAAGCCTGCCTTGGCTATCTCACGCAGGAGTTTTTTTGCCTCCTCCGTGTTCAGCTCTTCCTCGGCCTTGCAGCCTGCATCACGGTAGCAATGCGCGCAGTACATATTGCAGGCATTCGTCGTATTCCAGGATATGATTTTCATCTTATTTGCCCTCCGTCAAACCAATTTCTTCATCGGTCAGATAGCAGGAGGGGTCCGATTCCCAGAAATCGCCCGTGACCGCTTCGGCCCGGGTGCGGAAGTTGCCATTGCAGTTGTCGAGCCATTTACATTTCGCACAGCGTCCCTTGAGCAGTGGCTTGCGGTCTTTGAGCCCTGCCATAATCGGGTTCGATACATCCGACCAGATGTCGCCGAATTTGCGTTCCCGCACATTCCCGAAGGTATGATGCTGCGTGAACTGGTCCGGATGAACATAGCCTAGCGGATCGACTTCGCCAAAGGCAATGCCCGAGCGATTGCCGCCATTCATGGCGATGTACTTCTTAATCTGTGCCGCAGTCTCATCTTCACCAGCCGCCAATGCCTTGAGGTACATATAGACGCCATCGCAGTGATTATCAACCGTCAAGATTTCTTTTTCGAGGCCCCGCTCTTCAAAATCCTTCGTACGGCGAATGATGATGTCCATAGCATGGCGGGATTCTTCCGGCGTAACATCCTGATCCACCATATGCTCACCGCGGCCAGAATAAACCAGATGATAGAAACAAACGCGATTAATATTTTCGCGTTCGATAAAATCAAAGATATTATCGAGCTCCTGGATGTTATGATGATTAATCGTGAAACGAAGTCCGACACGCTGACCTACAGCGACACAATTCTTAATGCCTGCCATCGCCTTTTCATAGGCCCCCTCAACACCACGGAATTTATCGTTGACATCTTTCAGGCCGTCCAGCGAGATACCGACATAGCCCACGCCAATATCTTTGATACGCTGAGCCACTTCCCGCGTAATCAAAGTACCGTTTGTCGAAAGCGTCGGACGGACGCCCTTTTTCTGTGCATACTCGGCCAGCTCGAAAAAGTCTGGCCGGATGAGCGGCTCCCCACCTGAGAACAGCAAAACCGGCACTTTGAAATCTGCCAAATCATCGATGAACTTCTTGGCTTCCTCGGTTGTCAGCTCGTTCTGGTATTTCGATGCATCCGATCCCATATAGCAATGCATGCATTTGAGGTTGCAAGTCTTGGTGGAGTTCCAGACAACCACCGGGCCCATCCCCTCTGCTGCACCATTTCTCATCGAATGCGCATTCTTGGTATAGCGCAAATTGTCCCCAAAATACTCGCGCGCAAATAACAGCTTCGTTACACTAATCATTACTTCCTACACTCCTAAAACATCTAAACACACAATCCAATTATTTTCTCAACCGAATGCCATCAAGAATCAACCGCGTCTTCATCTCAATATTTTCCTGAAACGATATATTCAGTTTGCTAAGCGCTGCTGCCTGATAAATGGAATGGAACATCTCCGCAATAAGCTCTGGCGGTACGTCCTGACGAATCTCTCCGCGTTCCTGTCCTTCCCGCAGGATGCGCTCGTAAAGGCCCTTAAAGCCAGGGGATGCTACTTTGGGCTGCTTATCGCTGCCCTCTGGAAGTCCCGAGTGCTCTGCTGCCGAAATAAACAGCGGCAATACATAACGGTTTTTATCCAAAAAGCACGCGGTAATACGGCAGCCAGCCTCCAAAAGTTCATCGGCTGGACGATTTGCCGCTTTGAGCTCCCGCAAAGCCTCAGCCACCTCGGTTACCATCTGCTGTATCAATTGTACGAGAATCTCTTCTTTGGACTGAAAATAATTATAAAAAGTTCCGATTCCCAAATCTGCCGCGTTCATGATATCTGCCACCGAGGTTTCCTTGAACCCTTTTTGGCTGAACTGCTCTACCGCTGCATCGAGTATCGCCTTGCGGGACTGCAATTTTTTGCGTTCCCGACGCCCCATTTTCTCCTCCATCTCACTCGCTCCTATCCTAAGGCATTTCGTATTGATATATCGTTTGATTTATCTTTTCCTATTCTATTATATCGAAAAATTATCGTAGTGAAAAGATAAAAATGAACTATATTCATATTTCGTGAAATCTTAGCAAAAATCCTTCTTTCTGCATAGTAAAAACCGGACCCATCCTAACGACGAATCCGGTTTTCTTGTCATTTTTGACTTGTCAATTGACCGGTCAATCCTGACGATAGAATTTGAAATTATCTGCTGAGCCCCATTTATCTGGCTTGCCCTGCATTTCAAGACCAACCACAGCTTTGCCGCCTTTGATCTCAACATCCGTTATCTTTACGGTCTGCCATTTATTCCAACCATTATTGGTGATTGGCACTGTCTTCTTCTCCCCATTGTCACCAATGACAAAAAGCTGGAACTTCGAATCATCATATTTTCCCTGCGAGCTGACCTGAACCGTGTATTTTCCATCAGTAAGGCCAGTGACTTCCTGACTCATGGTGAAGTGGTAATTGCCACCACCCCAATAGTGCATGGAACCCTGCCCCTTGGCATCGCCTTTGCCACTGGTCGGCGTAACCGTCCATTTATCGCCTTCGACCGTCCAGCCGGCCAAGGACATCGTCTCGAAATCACCATTTTTCAGGAGATTTGCCTTAGGCTTTATCTCAATATCACAGTCAACAGACTGACCAATTGCTGGGATTTTTCCCGTTACCGTGTAATCGCCATCTTGGTCAAAAACAGGGGCTGCATTTTCCCATGAAATCGGCAGCGTCTCCATATGATCATCCGAAAAAGTAACCAGGACCTGCTCCGGCAGGGAAACTGGAATACCGGCACTGCCCTGTGCATCAAGGTAATCAATATCGCTTACCTTGATTTGCTCAGATTTCAAGCTATAGTCCGTAACATCGCGATAGACATTCCACGATTCCAGCGCCTTGCCATCCTTATCGAACATCGCAAGATTTTCCCAGTTGTTGCCAGCACCAGCTTTCCAGCCAGCCCCTGGCACGGCATACCAGTCTGGTTCCCAATAGAACATTCCCAGTCCACGGCCATTTGGAACGCTTGCTAAATCATTCATGACGCCACGCAGTCCTGATGCCTGCCCCTGTACGGTAGCGGCAAAATTCGAACGGCGTTCCTCAGCCTTGCCATAATGATTTTTTTCCATATCGTAGTTATCCGTAGTGAAACCATAAGCGGTCTCCGCCACTACTACGTCTTTGCCATAACGCGTGGCCATGTCATCAAGATTCTTCTGAAGTGCCGCGAGGGAACCATGCCAGAACGGGTAATAGGAAAAACCGATAACGTCAAAATCATTGACGCCATTATCCTTCACCAGGCGGTCGAAGAACTTGCGATACATCCCATTATCTGCACCATCCGGCAGATGGATCATCAGCTTAATCGAAGGATCGATGTCGCGAACCGCCTTGAGGCCGCTGGACATGAGCTCCGCAAAAGCCTTGCCATTGTCATTGCTCGGCAGCTTGCCGATTGGCCACATCATACCATTGTTGATTTCGTTGCCAATCTGAATCATATCCGGCGTAGCGCCCTGACTCTGGAAGTTCTTTACGA
Organism: Selenomonas sp. WCT3; assembly: GCA_900100835.1. Classification (GTDB taxonomy): domain Bacteria; phylum Bacillota; class Negativicutes; order Selenomonadales; family Selenomonadaceae; genus Selenomonas_A; species Selenomonas_A ruminantium_E. Next base: position 98,830 of record FNCM01000002.1, read on the forward strand.
CCTTTTGCGTGTACTCATAGACATGCTGTACCAGCTGGTCTTTGTTATCCTTTTTCCAAGCATTCGGCGTATACTGCTGCAGCGGGTCCGCCCAGCCATCGCTGTAATGGAAATCCACCAAGACCTTGAGCCCTAACGCCTTTGCACGCTTCGCGAGTTCGACGGCCCGAGCTTCATCGGTATTGCCACCGCCGCCCAAGACACCGTGTTTGGGATCATTCCAGATGCGAACGCGAATCCAATTGACGCCATGATTCTTCATGATCTGAAGCTCATCCATCTCCGTACCATCGGTATCGTAGAATTTTGCCCCCAGCGATTCCATCTCCGGCAGCATAGATACATCGGCACCCTTGATAAAATCCTCACGCAATCCCGGAATCGGATTGACCTGCACAGCAGCCTCCGACGAGGAAAATCCAAAGCAAAATGTGCCCGCAGCCAATGCCGAAAGCATCAGCGATTTCAACATCGTTTTTTTCATTTTCCTACCTCACCAAACATCAGAAGCTATACGACAATGCGGCCAGCAGGATATCATCATAACGGCCAAAAGTACCGTAATCCCCATCGCCCCAGTGCTTATCATACGGATTGAGTTTATAGTAAGCCAGCTCAAAGTTGGTATTGGACGCCAGCATAATCTGTGTACCAAGCCCCCAACCGCGGGTACCATTCCCCCAGCGGTTATCGCCGCCCTTGAAGGAGCTGTTGCCGCCGGCAAAATTAAGGTGATGGCCCCAGAATACTGAATCAACCGAAGCATTGCCCAGCGCTACATAATCCGCATAGACTTTCCAGGACCCCGGCTTATTCCAATCCATTTTGCCATAGGTAAGACGTGTCCAGAAACCATTTTTATTGATACGGGCATTTCTCGCATCTCCCGTCACCGAGTTGCCCGTGATATTATTGCGGACCCCCTCAGCAATGAGGTTGACCTTGTTGGAAAGCTGGGTATTGACACCAATGGCAATCTGATTGAACTTATAGTCTTTTTCATCCCATTTCGAGATCGTAGTTGTCGTCGCACCATTGAGCTTCTCCTTCAAATTCCCATCAGACGTATCCAAAGCAAAATTCATGCTTTGCTTATCCTGTTCGCTCCAGCCATAGCCCATTACCGTTCCATCGTCTGCCGTCCAGGATTTGCCCTCCATCCAATAATCATGACCATCGGTTCCCTTTACCGTCGCGTTTTCATCTATTCTCGTGTACGTATAATCCAAGCTTGTATTAAACCTAGAGCTGTGTGCCTTCAATTTATCCGTCGTATGCAGCATTGCCACCGTGAACTTCGTAGCCTTGCTAGCCTTGTACTCGGCATTGGCAAAATATGCCGGCATATTCACATCATGCCAGCCTTCGGCTGCCATATCGCCCCATCCAGCCATGAGATTAAACCGCGGGCCGAACTCATGGGATACATAGGCACCGTCCATGGAGTTCTCCCACCACAAGAGGCCCTGGCCAAGGTTAAACTCATTGCGGCCTACTACCAGCGTCGTACCGGCATTCTTCCACTTCAGGCTCAGTTTATCGAGGCGTACCGAGTTCTGGTTGCGATCACTATTGTCCCAAGAGTTAAGATTCGCATTTGCCGGCGTATTATCATACTGGGCACCGCTATGGACAAAGGACGAATCCTCATATTTCAAACGGCCATCTACTACGAGGTTCTTAGCCGGTTCCGCATACATCCCCAGACGCAAGCGTTTCTCGAACTGCTTTTCTTTGCCCGCCTGCGGATTTCCCCAATAAGTATTGGGATGCGTCATCTTATTATCCTTGTTCTGGAAGAAACGGATGCGGGCATCGCCATACCACTTAAAGCTGGACTGCGTCTTTTTGAGATAATTCACATCTTCTTCCACCGCCGTCAGCCGGTCATCAATGTCGCTGAGCTCGCTGGCAAATTCGCGTTTAAGTTTACGAATCGCACCTTTATCCGCTGGTTTTGCCTTGTCGAAGTTCGCCATTGCCTTAGCGACAATTTCTGCCATCTCATAACGGTTCAACGTACGATTGCCATGGAAATAACCATTATCGCCCTCAATAACACCATCTTTGGCCAGCATAGTCACGGCATCATAAGCCCAGTGATCCTGCGGGAGATCCTTAAACGGATTCTTAGCGGCATAACCTGTCGCCGAAGACGTCATAGCCACCGTGGTGAGCAGTGCTGCGGTAAGAACTTTTTTATTCATTTTTCCTCCTAATCCCTAAAACCTTACTTCTTTTATTCTAAAGATGCACCGAAGCCACTTTGTGGAGTTTCGCTCTGATGCATCCTAGCAACCTGTATCATAGCTTTTCTTAAAGTTTAAACAAAGCGACATTTTCATGCAGTTCATCTGCCATCTGCGCCAGCGTCTGGCTAGCATCAGCGATTTCATGAACCGCCGCTGTTTGCTCCTCCGTAGTCGCGGAAACAGTCTCAGCCTGCTGCGCCGTCTGCTGGCTGGCGTTCTTCATCGTACGGACATTATCGTCAATGGTCTCGCCACTCTTTGATACGCGCTGTACCGCCTGATTTATGCCATCAAGCTGCCCCGATACCTCATCGACAATCGCCACGATACTCTTGAACGCTTCCCCAGTCGACAGAATCGACTCCGTACCACTTTTGACCTCTTCATCACCAGCCTGGATACCAGCTACTACCGTCTGCGTATCCTGCTGAATCATCGCAATGAGGTCCGCAATCTGCTTCGCTGCCCGCTGGCTGGACTCAGCCAGTTTTCTGACCTCATCAGCCACTACCGCAAACCCGCGTCCGGCATCACCTGCACGCGCCGCCTCAATGGCCGCATTGAGCGCCAAGAGATTTGTCTGCTCGGCAATATCCGAAATCGTATCCACAATATTGCCAATTTCATCGGAACGCTTGCCAAGCTCCATAACCATACGCGTCGATTCCTCAGTAGTCTCCGCAATGCGCTTGATCTGGCTGATGGCCTTATTCAGCTGATCGCCGCCAGCCTGTGCAACCGATGCCGCTTCATGCCCCTTATCGGCTGCCTGTCGCGTACGCTTGGTAATATCCTCAATATTCGTATTGAACTGTTCCATTGCCTCAGTCGTGCTATTCACAGCCTCGAGCTGCTCGGATGCCCCGGCAGCTACAGCGGTAATGGCATCAGCAATCTGACTCGATGCCTGCGCGGACTGTCCCGTCGTAGCATTAAGCTCCTCTACCGAAGCCGCCAGACTTTCCGCTGACGTGCGTACCGTCTGGATTACCTTACTCACATCTTTGCGCATCGACTGCATCGCCTCGGCCAAACGCCCCAACTCATCGTCAGACTTCGTTTCGTTCTCATACTCCCGGAAGTCTCCCGAAGCCAGCCGGTGCATCTCATCCATCATGCCCTTGAGCGGTTTGGTAATGACATTGATTGCCACCGTAATACCAATCGAGATAAGGATAAGCAGCAGCAAGGAAATCCCCGCCATAATCATCAAGGCATTCATCGCTGGTGCAAAGAGCTCATCTTCATAAGCAATCGTCGCCAAGCTCCACCCCGTTCCCGGCACCGGATAGTAAATGGCAATCATCTTCTCGCCAGTGCTCTGCGTATAGCGGAACATATCGGCACGGCCGGATTGCATCTTTTTGCCGAGCTCCTTGACGGCTGGATCATCCATATCTTCAATTTTTTTATTCAGCACCATGTCACGATTTGGACTGTAAAGATAGGTACCATCCCCAGCAATAAGGATGCTATAGCCATTATCGCCGAAATGAAGGGCCTTTACCTTGTCTTCGACCTCATTCAGCGTAACTTCCGCAGTGACCATACCCACACGATGGCCATCGGACGCCTTTAATGCCGAAGCGACGACAAAAACAACATTGCCGGCTTTATCAAATTCTGGCTTCGTAATGATCTGATCCGAATCGCCTTTGACCACATCGGCATAGGCAGCCAAATTTTTGACATTTTCCGTACCCGGACCATTCTTGCCCATTTTTAGCAAATTGCCATTTCCATCCAGTGGCACATAGCCAATATTATCATACGACCGCACAAACTGCTCCTTCATGAGCTTCCAGCGCGGCTCATTGGCCTTCTGAATGGCAGAACTGTCACTGCCAGCACTCATATACGCTGGCGTCGACTGCTGTGTTTCCAGCTTGCGCTCATTCATCCAGTTTCCGATGGAGTCCGTAGTATCCTGCGTACCAACGATAGCACTGTCGAGGAGCTGCCGCTCAAGGACGCCATCCATATAGCGATAAATCACTCCGGAAAGAACCACCAGACCAACAGCTACGATTGGCAAAACCAGCAGGAGCAATTTCATCCGGATTGATTTCGCTCCCAGCGTTGAAACTCCGACTAAGCGATTCATGATTTTTTCTCTTCTCAAGGGTATCCCGCCTCCTTACTCGCCAGCCTTGAGGCCTGTCGCTTCAGCGATTTCCCGGACCGCTGCGTCCAGCGACGACTTTACATCTTTTCCCGCAATAACATTCTGGATTAGTTCCTTCGTAGCCTTGCTGCTATCAAGCGATATCGGGCCACGGTGCAAGGGCTGAATCTCCTCGGCCACCTTGGCAAACATCGTGTAGATGGCAAAACCAAAATAGTCATCACTCTTCTGGAATTCCTGGCTCTTATAAATTGGAGTATAAGCCGGGAACAATCCATGCTTCAGGGCGATAGCCTCGCCCTCATCGGTGTTCTCGCAGAATTTCACAAATTCAATAGCCGCCTCTTTATGACGGGAATTGGCCGCAATCGCCACCACCGATCCGCCAGCATTCGCAGCACGAACACCACCTTTTTCGATAGCCGGCAGCGGCATAATCTTCCATTTTCCCTTTTGGTCTGGCAATGACGAAGAAATATTTCCCGCAAACCAAACACCATAAGGAACAGCAGCAATCTGACTGCGCTTCATAGCCATCAGTCGGCCATCCCAGTCGCCGACATTTTTCAGCACGCCTTCTTTTATCATGCGCTGCATGAGTTCCATGGCTTTCTGCCCCTCGGCAGAATTCAAAACGATCGTTTTATCGTCCTGCGATACGTAGTGTCCACCAGCTTGGTTGAGCAGCTGGTCGTAAAAATCCGTATCCTCAGCGGTTCCCAACATGACCGTCTCGCCACCTGTCGCCGCCGATAACTTCTTACCCGCAGCAATTAAATCCTCCCACGTCTCAATCTCATCGACCTTGATCCCAGCCTTGTCAAAAAGATCGGAACGGTAAAATAACGCCGCCGGTCCCATATCGGTAGGAACGCCATAAATTTTGCCATCTTTCGTTACCGCTTCCCAGGATGCCGGTACAAAACGATCGCGACTATCCTCAAAGTCACTGCTTAAATCCAGGAATGCGTCCTCGTTGCGATTGAGGAACGTTGAAAAATCCCGATTCTGGAATACCATTACATCCGGCAAATCCGTACCAGCCGTAAGACGCGGCATAATACGCGTATAACTCGAATCCACCGTCTGTACATCCACTTTGATATCCGGATGCACTTTCTCAAAGGCGGCTGCCTGTTCCCGGAACGTATCGGCTGCAGTATTCCATCCCACTACTGTAATCCGTGTGCTCCGCTCAGCCTGTTTCCCACAGCCAACAGCCAACGCTGCCAGCATACAGACCATAATCAGACACATAAGCCTTCTGAGTCTTTTTTGCATAAGTCTCTTCTCCCTCTACTATGAAATTGTACTCTTCCTTACATCTTATGAGCAGGCCAATTTTACCACAAATAAACTCGCAAGTAAACAATCAAATCGCGCTTATTTATATGCATATGTAATCATATATTATTATTTTCTCGTAATTGATATAAAAACTACTCTTTCTACCTAAAATTGGCCCAAACACGATAACTATTCCCCAACAAGACACTACATTTTTCATTCTAAAACTTTTTCCAAAACTTTTTTCAAAAAAGCGTTGACAACACATATACACCATGATATTATAATATACGTTGATTGCGAGAGCGAACAACACCATGACTCAGTAGCTCAGCTGGATTAGAGTATTTGACTACGAATCAAAGGGTCGGGGGTTCGAGTCCCTCCTGGGTCACCATTTGAATGATGAAGTCTTATCGCGCGAGCGATAAGACTTTTTTGCATAACGCTTTTGTTTTTATAAACGAGGGGCGGTCAAAGGATTTTCTTCCTTTGACCGCCCCTCGTTTATTCTACTTTTAATTGCTATATTTTGCTGCCACAGACTCCCGTAACAACTTAGCAAATTGGCGAGCTCCCTCCATATTCGGATGAACACCATCCTTAAACCATTCCGGGTGATTAGATGCTAATGCATACCAGTCAATTACCGTGATATTCGGACGCGTCTGAGCGAGTTCGAATATATAATTATTATTCATTTTCATCCACTGAGAATACGAACAATACGTAGTAACCCAGAAAATCTGGCGTTCCGTCCCCAACAATTTTAACAATTTCTGCGTGCCGCTAGCATAAGGCTCATGCTTAAGCAAAGGTCCATTAGTCCCTAGCTCGATAATTACCACATCACTGAGTTTTCCTGCTGACTGAAGTCTCTGAGCTGCTTCAAAACCACCACACACATCGCGTGAACCTTTGGCATCAATGTGCGCATTCGGCAGTTGCGCCTGAATAATACTGCGATTACCACTCATGATCGAATCGCCAATCATCGTGATTCCTTCCCCAGTTAAATAGTCCGGTATCGCTGACGCTTGCGCAACAGCATTGTTCCCTCCTGACAAAATCACCCCCACCGCCAACAAAGCAGCAACTATAAAACCTCTTAGTTTACGCATATTTCTACTCCCCTCTTTACCGAAACAGATTACTCTTAATTTGACAACGCCTGAGTCAGCGTATCATGAATGAGTTTCGCATATTGTTCCGCACCTTTTATATTAGGATGAGTTCCATCCGAATATAACCAACCTGGGTTACTTCTTGCCAAAGGATACCAATCAATCCGATGAAAATTCGGCCGTGCCTGTTCCAATTCCGCTAGATATTTATTATTCATCGTCATCCATTGGGAATATGAACAATAAGTGGTAATCCAAAAAATCTGACGTTCAGTCCCCAGCACCTTCAAAAGATTTTGCATACCGCTGGCATAGGGCTCATATTTCAGCAATGGCCCATTGGTACCGAGGGCGACCACCACAACATCCCCCAATTTTCCCTCACGGACAAGTTTTTGGGCAGTTTCATAGCCACCGCAGACATCACGACATGACAAGGCATCGATATAGGCTTCGGGCAACAATTTCGCTATTGCCGGACTAGCGCCAACCATAACCGAATCGCCAATCATCGTAACGCCAGCACCGCGCAGCCGTGCCGCCTGACGCTCCTGCTCAGTCTTTATTTTCTGAGCTTCCTCTACCTCTCTAGCTGCACGCTCTGCCTGTGCGTTTTTAAGCTCGGTCTGCTTCTGTTCCAGCTCCTGTTTTAACTTATAACCAGGCTGATGATTGGGGTCGAAATCCGAAGCCAAAATGTCCTGAGTACCAAAACCAATCAGCACAATGCTAAACACAGCGGTCATAGCCACCGTATAACGTTTCACGCATTCCTTCACACCCCCACGAGAAAACCAGCTCTTCGGCTTTCCCAACAGCTCCAGTATCGCTTTAGTACAAGCCGCCAGCAACAAAATCATGACGATATCCCCAAGAGGGCCATATGACAATTCATGCCAGCCTGTTCGCTGAGAGAGAAAAAGGACAGGATATTGCCAAAGAAAAATCTCATAACTATGCTGGCCAATCCATTGGAAGACGGGCTTTTCCAACCGATTGCCAAATTGCGGCAAATCGATTACCGCTAATAACATCAAACAAAACAAAACCGTCAGCAACTGCATGCCACAAACATAAAGAAACATATCCTGACCGTTCAGCAGGAAAGTGGCTTCCAACACAGGAATCAACAGTACACCTACGAAAATTTCGCCTCGTACGGCTAAATGCCTACTGCATCTCCCAGTAACTTCCCGTTTTGTAAACCACATTCCCATAGCACTGCCAAACAGGCAGGCAAATATTCTCGTATCTGTACCGTAGTACAGTCTGCTAACATCTGCACCATAAAGTGCCCCCATCGTCATTAGACCTGCCGAAAGCATCCCCAGCCAGCAAAGTATCCAGCCCCCCTTCCATCGTTTAAGCAGCACACAGAGCCCCAAAAGCAGCGGCCATAATACCACATACTCGAGTTCAACCCCCAAAAACCACATATGGGTAAACGGCGATGCATTAATTACCCGCGCAAAATAATCCGCATTCATAGCCAACTGCCACCAGTTGTTGACACCGAGGAAAATCGAGACTATTTCCTTGCCACTGTCTTCCAACACCTCCGGCAACATGAAGTGATAAACTCCTACCGTCAGCAAGACAACAAACACCAATGGCGGATACAACCGTTTCAACCGCTTGAAATAATAGCACCTTACGCTAAACGATTCTGCCATATAATCGCAAACACTGCCATAAGCCAAAAGAAATCCTGTGAGCACCAGAAATAAACAAACGCCAATATAACCTCCCACAAAAACGTCTGGACAAACATGAAAGAACGTTATCAACGTAATAGCCAACGCCCGCAAAGCATCCAATCCCGCGATATGCCTTCGCCTGCCACCATTACTTTCCAGCGTTCCCGTATAGCTTTCCACCTTATCTGACACGACAATCTTCCTTTCCCAAAATCCCATATTTTCGAATGAAAAATTGTTCTATCCTTCCACCGTGCCTCTTACTCATAAGTTATTATAGCCAATTATCTTTGTTGAAAAATGATATTATCCCATCAAGCCTCTTTCTTTTATTCTCATATTTTAGCAAAACTCCTACACCAAGCAAGAACCCTTTGCCCCATAATATCCGACTGAGTCAATAATTCCGGATCTCCACCCCAAGGGCTTGAGCCGTACGAATAATACCACCCATCAGCCTTTTTATAAAACAGCCATCTTGCCGGAGTTAGCTTCGTTCCATCGGCAGCAACAACCTTTGTTACCACTTCGCAATAACGCCCATCGGAATCCCATTGCAGGCTATCACTTTCACAATATAGATGAATATCCTTATCGGAATACACCCAATAATCTTTGGCATCTGCTTGTGGCATTGCTAACATCATTAACGAAACACATATAATCATCATAAGTAACCGCTTCATTTTTCACACCTGCCTCCATTTAAACATACATGGATTAAATTTATTTCTAGCTATATGTATAAAATACCAGCTACTAATGAAATTTCAATAATGCGTCCATCTCGTACTGTGAATTGCAAGCTATCCCGACTGCCTACCCCAGTCTTTCTTTCATTATAGTTAAACACTTTGTTACCATTCTCATCCTCCCCAATATAGTCCACTTCTCCATAGACCATTGACAATCGTCCAGAACTCATGCCCACCTTGATACCCGCAGGTGTACCTATGCCATTATTGGCTGTTGTGCTCACACTTACCACTCCATCTCTATCGGTAGCCGTGACAATAAAACTCCCATTTCCATAACGCTGAGTATAAAATCTACTTGTTCCGCCCCATATTTTACAATCTATATATGACGTACTTGTCGGATGTCCATATATACGTTGTACATTTGCAAAACGGGTAAACAACGTCACACCGCCTAAAGCCAACTCACTGCGAGGAATAGATGCAGAACATATTGAGCCAACTAGACTCAACAAAACTATCATGATAGCCACAAAACGACACCGCACCATATCACCCCCTCCTAATCATCGCTTCACACTTAACAGTTCATAAAAAGTAACTATTTTCTTGCATCCAATTCATTCAGTTTCCATAAGCTAATCGGTCACAAAGTACACAAAAATTATAATCTAATCCCTTTTTATATGTTGCTTCATGAAATCCGCCCCTTCCACTAGAATAATAGTACACACCTGTATGCGGGTTGTATATTACCCCCATTTTATGCCAAGAATTACCATTAGCCCAATACACACTTGCCCACGAAGTTCTGCCACGTTCGTCATAGCCCAGTACCTCTATCGAGTCAATATCTATAAACGCATTGCATTTTTCATCTTTGTCATAACATATGTAATAATCCCTCCGGGCTTCAGTAATATCACTACCATTCCAAAAGCCTCCAACAAACGCAGCCAAACCTATCATTGCTATCATGAATTTCTTTCTCATCTCCTAACCCCCTTCTTATAATTACATCTGACGCATGTAAAACCTATCAACGCGCAATTTCTCTACCCCACATTTCAGCAGAAATAGGTTGAGCGATATTCCATATATTTTGTTCTACTGGAGTAGAAGAATTTACTCTTCCACGATAACCTTCGGAATTAGAAAACATCACCGGTTCTCCGACGTCATTCCAAAAATGATAATTTATATAGGACACAAGTTTACCTTGACCATTTACAGCTTTTACTGTTACATCAAATCTTCTAAAACCCGGATGCCCCATCACCACAGTTTCTGTCATAACATAGGCATGTAGACCGCTGGCATAAGTTCCTGCATAATAATCTTTTGCCAAAGCCTTATTGTCTTGTCCAATAAAAAAAATAGTTATAACCATCAAAAACACCAAAAATATTTTGTTTACATGAAAAAAATTGCACATATTCTTCCTCCTAACTATTCCATTTATTTTCTTCTCACGAGTTATACCTTTATCTCTGGAACACTGTAGAAAAGTCCATAAACTTACGATACTACTGACTATTACTACAAGCGGAGGAAAAATCCTGCTAAAAATAGCCCTATCAAGTATCTACATACTCGATAGGGCTATTTCTTATTTGTTTATCCTTCAATAACCGCCAAGGCTTCCACTTCGCATAATGCACCAGCTGGTAAATCCTTTACGGCTACACAGCTACGGGCAGGTTTGCTGACAAAATACTTGGCATATACTTCGTTGAAGGCCTTGAAGTCGGCAATATCTGCTAAAAAGCAGGTTGTCTTTACTACGTGATTCATGTCAGTCCCCGCAGCTTCCAGAACAGCTTCGATATTTTTGCAGCACTGCTCTGCCTGGTCTTCAATCGTAGTGGCAACAATCTTGCCAACTGCCGGGTCAATGGCGATCTGGCCGGACATATAAAGCGTATTGCCAGCTAAAACAGCCTGACTATATGGACCGACTGCGGCCGGCGCTTCATGGGTATGGATTACGTTCATAAGGGTACCTCCTGCAATAGCATTCATAAATTCATCTTCTGCTATTGTACCCTATAACGCTATATGTTACAAGTTTACACAGCAATCTCCATGCATTGCTTTTTGTCGGGTGTATTCATCAACCCATTGATGCTGTTAAAGAGCACGGGCTGAATATCCACGGTAGGGAAACGAGCATCGCCGGCACTCCGTTCTGCCTGCACATAGACATTAAACGCTTCGACAAAGCTTACTCCACGACCACCGCGTTTCAGCGCATCGCCGCAATCCTCCAGGGATTTATGGATGGAACCACGCATGTAGTTCGAGATTGCCCGGCAGAACAAGGCAGGCCAATAGCGATGCTGAAATTCCAGCGATTTATCCGAGTCCATCTCTACCATGCCGCACTGCTCCTTTACGGCAGCATCCTGTCCCATGGCATCGTACATCTGCGAAATCGCCAGACGAATCAGCCCTTTTTGCACATAATAAAGCGGTTCATCCTCATCCAAACGGCTGGCCGTCTGGGCATCTCCCAGCGCATCGTTATACTTCTGCATATTGAAGTAGGCCACACTACGCAAATAATAGGCACGAGCCGGTACCAGACAACCTCGCTCTTCAATGATAGCCGTGAGATTTCCAATTGCCTTTTCCGCCTCATCATCATTGATAAGCTGCTGATCCTGCGCCAACTCCTCCTCCAGGGTGAGTTTCTTCAGCGGTTGTTTGATTGGCTCTATTGGCTCTTCTTTTTCGAAAACAGCGATGTTGCCCGTCCCATCCACAGGGAGAAGTACAGCATCTACCTTTTCCTCCGTGATAACTGCGAGTGGCTTTTCGGCCGGTTCAACGACAGCCGATACCGTCGCATCCTCATTCAACGCCTGGGAAGCATTAGCCATAGCACTGCCTGCCAGCGTCACGCAGGCCAGTGTTAAAAGGCAGATAACTCCTTTTCTCATCCATGAAACTCCTCTTCTCATCAAATTCCAATCCTATAAGCCTATTTTAACATAAACCAATATAAACCGCACCTGCTAATTTAGGAGTTTTGTCCTATAATTTTTTTTGCTAATTGGCGTTATCTTTCTCCTATTTTATTGTCAACAACCTTGCATAGTCTTCGGATACTTTTGCGAAGTGCGTTTGCATAACGGTCACCATCAGATTCCGTACGGAACACACTGCAAACAATGCTGCCCGTTTGCGAATCAATCACGCGCAAGGCCACACCGACCTCATACCAAAAAGAGTAATACCCATAATGATTGGTTATCACCGTCCGGTAGTAATTCTTCGTTGCCGTCTGCTTGTTTCCATTCGAATCCTCCCATTGGAATTTCTCCGAATGATCAAACATGGTCTGGGGCGTCGCATAAGGTGGATGCCAAGTCTGGCCGCTATTGCAGCGCGTGATTTTTCCTGTGATATAATAACGGGTCTTCGTGCCGGAATTGTCGAGTTTTACCTTTTTCAACCCATCTTCAAGCTCGTCTTGGATTGCATATTCCAGTGTTTTGGCGGTCAATTCGTCATCCTTGATATCTTCAGGGATTGCGATTTTCCCAATACTGATGGTCGGGGCATTATTCGCCACTTTTTGCGCGGCATGACGTTTCAAACGCCCCCAATCACCGACAAAGTTCTTGGTAATCTGCTTGTAGGCATGCCACGCATCGACACCGTAGTTTTTATAATAATCCACCAGCGTCATAGCCTTTTTCCCGGTCGATGCATCATAGAGGACAAAATCCATGTCCATCATCTGCAGGTAGTTGTCATACGCTGGGATCTGATGGTTTTGAATCCACGTATGGTAATTGACTTTGTATTTGTTTCCCTTCGGGCCATTGATGATGTCATGATAAGCCTCCATCCGGACCGTAGTCCAAGTAGCGGGCGAACGATCCACGCGCACTTCCTGATGGCGCAGATGAGGAACCAGATAGCCATCGGCCATGGTGGCATCATAAATAGCTTTGGCTCGGCCTTCTTCACTGTTGAAGTTCCCGAGCAGCGCCTGATATTCCGGAGTTTCCCGCAAAATCTGCTTTTTTTCTTCCAACTGATTGCCAAAGCCCAAGAAATTGGTGTTCTTTATCTTTTTGTTGATGCGCGCATGCAGGTAGTTGTTATACCCTTGATTCGCCTCTACACGTCCGACGGCTTCGCTTCCCACCCGCATGGGTAAGAGAATGACTTTGCGGAACTGCTTTGCCTGAATGTCGGCACTTTCATCCATCCAAATATTTCCTGCAGCAGCAGCATGTGACATACCGAAAGTCCCAGACAACAGGACACCGACAGCCAAAAAACCAAGTATTTTTTTCATCTGCATAACCCCTTGTTCTCTCTTCAAGCTCTCCCCAGCGCTCACATTGCCTGTAAAAATTTATAGGCCAGATTTTGCGCGGCAATATCGAGTGCCCGGCTCACAGCCGTTTCCGTTCCCGACATTTTCCGCCGAACAATGACGCGATAATTGAGCTCGCTCTTGCGCCGCGAATCCGCCGTTGTGACAAAGACTACTTGCCCGGTATGCGCATCGATCACGCGCATGCTGAGTTCAACATGTGCGGTCTTATCCTTGCCTCCTACACCGATGGTCCCACTCTGGGATTTGATATTGCTGACATTCGTCAGATATCCATAAATCAAATAATCGGCCTCATTTTCCAATTCGGGGATGATCTCGCCTTTTCCCAGCTGCTCCATAATGGCCACCTCATCATAACGGGCCCGGATGACATCCGTATCCATAGTCCGCACATCGATGCGAGGGCTCAGGCTCAATTCCGCTTCCAGCGTCGTGCGCGGCCCGGGGAGCATTTCTTCCGGTTCCATCTGAAAATCCGTCAGCGTCACCTTTGATTTGGACACCCGATTCTGGAAGCCGACCACCATGACCACAGGCCGATCTGCGGCCTGCGCAGCCGAGGAAAAAATACCAGCGATAAGCACGCATCCGAGCAGAACCACCCCTATTTTTCGAAGCCATTTTGTCGTATCCATAGTTATTGCACCGCTTTCATGCCATTCTTGTTCAAATCCGCCACAATATCTTCAACCTGAGCCGCCATTACCTGATTGAGCATTTCATCAACATTCATGCCTTTACCATTTTTTACAATGGCAAAGTTCATGAGCTGTGCCGTCTTCTTGTTCTCGCAATGACCTTCAAACACCTTGCCATTGGCCGTGTTGAGGAGATAATAATCCACCACGGCGGTCACCTTTTTCCCACGAGTTTCGCGCTCCGTCCGCGAAGCAAACATGGTGTGCTTCAAGCGCACATCGACATCTTTGAGATTGACGAATAGCATATATTGCGCCCCATAATTCTGGGCAATCTGCTCCGCCTGCTGTATCATTGACGGCGACAGATGATACGGAACCCCACTTTGTTTGCGCCAATTTTCAATCCGCGCATCATCATAGAAATACTTGCGCCCCATAGCAGCATCGGCATAGCGCACCAGTTTTGCCGCCGCTTCCCCATGCTCGAACCAATGACCATGGATGATTGCATCCATGTGGATCATCGACAACTTCGCATCTTCCTCGGATGTCCCTTCATCGTGGCGGCCGGCTTCATTCGTCATATCCGCTCTGCTTACCACCTGAAAATTTTTGGCCGTCATGTTCTGATACAACTTATCCGCAAAAGTGTCAAAGGCCTCGCGCTTTAATTCATAGTCGCCATAACTCTGAACTTCACCGATAAAAATACGTGGTCCACTTCCGGCATTATGGAAAAGACCTGCCGCTGATACACTTCCCGTAAGAAATGAGAAACCGGCCAAAGCTGCCACTGCGATCCGGCTAAATGCTTTCATTCCTGTTCTCCTCTGTTATCACAAACCGGCTCAACGTCTTTTCGCTGGTTTTACCTTGCCATTCATACGGGCCAACAGCCCTTGTTTTCCTGAGATGGCGTCGTGTACCGCTTCTTCCAGCGCCGTTTCTACCTGGCCTTTATCAACATTGGCCGTACCAATCCGGATGATGTTAAGGGGAAGCTTGCCGACCGTATTGTGCTCTTTTCCCCGGCCCACAGCAGCCAGCACGATTCGACCCGTTTCCACATCCACTACACGCAGTGAAACCGTAGCAAAGACCTTATACCGGTCCGTTCCTGCACCAACGACCGAAGTGGAGGATTTCTGCGTCGTCACCGAATTGATGCTGCCAAGTACCAAATACTGTGCTCCCGTGAGATTTCCCACCTGAGCTGCCGTCTCAGGATTGGTCATCCCACTCATCGCCAGTGCCATCTCATCTGTTACATCCTTCAAACGTGCACGCTCTACCACGTCAAAGCTGCCGGTATTCAACAGTTCAGCAATGGCAAAATCGTGGATTTGATTCATCTCTTCACGATCCCACTCGTTGGAGATAATCCCTTTATTGGCAAAGGGCAGAACTGCCAGCGTCGGGTGATCCAGAATACTCACCGAAGCGGCACTTGCCAAGCTGTTTCCCATAACCAGCGTTACTACCAGGCACAAAGCGGCCATAATTCCCTTTAACTTCATCATCGTTCCATCCTTTCATTTCCCCTTGTTCAACGGGAAACCGACATTTTAATCGTATTGTTGCTGATTCCTGCGACAAATATTCCCAAGGAAGTTTTTCCCTGCAGCGATTTCACTAATACTTCCGGTTTTACAATAGTATCCACCGACAAAATAGCCTTGCCGTTTTGATGCTCACGAATATAGACGTTTTGAACTATCCCCAGGGCACGCAAATCATCGGCCAGCTGCTGAACGGCCTGATAATCCATCGTGCGTACCTCCAGCTGCAAAGCCTGATTGGCATTAGCACTAAAATGGCGGAATTTATCCTCGATTTTAGCCGCTGCATCTTTAGCAGCATTTCCAATCGCCTTTTGCTTAGCCGATTCCAGACTGTTGTCCACCGCCTTGGCCGAATTCGTAAAGGTACCAACGATTTCTCCCGTATCGAATTTCAGGATCTTGACCGTCATCGACGCCTTGCCGTTCTTGAGCAGTGTCGGCTCGTAGCCGCCTTTACCATTGGGCAGGGAAATCCCCTGGGACTGGGCCGTAGAGATGCCAAGTACCAGATAATCAGCCCCAAGCGATTGGCCGATACTTCCGAGCGCTGAACTGCCCTGGTAAATGCGGTTCAAAAGCCGTGCATCCTGCAGGGAGGAAGCGACTCCGGCATCCACGACATGGGAGAATCCCAAATCAATCAGCCGGGCATTGATCGCCGATTCTGCCACTTGGTCATGGCCGAGGATATTTCCCTTGTCATCCTGCTCCAAAATTACCACGGCAATGCGTGGATCATTGAGCATCATGAGCATCTTGAGGTTGTTCATGAGCTTGGCATCTGGCGAGGTATCCACATCAACGCTTGCCCGCACATGAACAGAACCGCTCACGACATTCTGGGACAAAATCCTTATATCTTTTACGAATCCCTGCGATTTCATATAGATTTGATCCAGTTCGGTGGCATAGTTCGTCACCAACGTCCGGGAATCCACCAAAGTTCCTACTACTTGTTCCACGGCGGCCCGCGATGCATCACGGATGGCACTGTCCTTATCTGCCCCATACCCATCAACGACTACAGCCTGTGCGAAGGCAGATTGTGCCGCCAAGGTCATCGCGGCCCCCAATATCAAGGATATCTTTTTTAATTTCCCCATAGTTGTCGCTCCTCCCTAGAATTTTACGCTTTAAATATAACATGACTGCCTTAGAAATTCAATATATCCCACCAAGGTCCTAACGATAAAAAAATCCCGCAGTCGAAACTGCGGGATTTCTGCTAGCATATAAATTGTTTTCCCAAACGGAAATTATTTAGCCATTGCTTCCTGAACGGCAACAGCAACAGCAACAGTCATGCCGACCATCGGGTTGTTACCAGCGCCGATGAGGCCCATCATGTCAACGTGTGCCGGAACGGAGGAAGAACCTGCGAACTGAGCATCGCCGTGCATACGGCCCATCGTATCCGTCATACCATAGGAAGCCGGGCCGGCTGCCATGTTGTCCGGATGGAGCGTACGGCCCGTGCCGCCACCAGATGCAACGGAGAAGTACTTCTTGCCGTTCTCGATGCAGTCTTTCTTGTAGCAGCCTGCAACCGGATGCTGGAAGCGCGTCGGGTTCGTGGAGTTACCCGTGATGGAGATATCAACGTTCTCGAGTTTCATGATGGCAACGCCTTCCTGAACGGATTCAGCGCCGTAGCATTTAACTTTTGCACGGAGACCATCGCTGTAAGCAATCTCTTTGACAACGTTGACTTTGTCGGACTTGAAGTCGTATTCCGTCTCAACGAACGTGAAACCGTTGATGCGGCTGATGATCTGAGCAGCATCTTTGCCGAGGCCGTTCAGGATAACGCGCAGCGGGTTCTTACGAACTTTGTTAGCCGTCTGAGCGATACCGATAGCACCCTCAGCAGCAGCAAAGGACTCATGACCAGCCAGGAATGCGAAGCAGCCAGCTTCCTCGGAGAGGAGCATAGCGCCGAGGTTACCATGGCCAAGACCTACCTTACGATGGTCAGCAACGGAACCCGGTACGCAGAAAGCCTGGAGGCCTTCGCCGATAGCTTTTGCAGCATCAGCAGCAGCCGTGCAGCCTTTTTTGATTGCGATAGCAGCACCCAGCGTGTAAGCCCATTTTGCATTCTCGAATGCGATCGGCTGGAGGTCTTCTACGATTTTGTACGGGTTGATGCCCTTCTCGTCGCAGATTTTCTTTGCGTCCTCGATGGATGCGATATCATATTTTTTGCAAACTTCATTGATCTGGTCAATGCGGCGCTCATAGCCTTCGAATAATGACATTCTATTCATTCCTTCCTTTTACCTAAAACTTGCGGAAATCTGCCAAGAGTATTTCTTACTCTTCGCGCGGATCGATCGTCTTGACAGCGTCAGCGAAACGGCCTTTCGTGCTCGTGTTGGCTTTGATAGCTTCGTTAGCATCTTTGCCGGCACGGACAGCTTCCATGACTTTGCCAAGCTGAACAACTTCGTAGCCGATTACGCGGTTCTCTTTGTCGAGACCGAGTTTCGTAACATAGCCTTCAGCGAGTTCGAGGTAACGCGGGCCTTTCTTGAGCGTGCTGTAGAGCGTACCCGTCTGGCTGCGCAGACCTTTACCAAGGTCATCGAGGCCAGCGCCGATTGGCAGACCATCATCGGAGAATGCAGTCTGGGAACGGCCATAAGCAATCTGCAGGAAGAGTTCGCGCATAGCGGTGTTGATGGCATCGCAAACGAGGTCAGTGTTCAGAGCCTCGAGAACCGTCAGGCCCGGCAGAATCTCTGCAGCCATTGCTGCGGAGTGCGTCATGCCCGAGCAGCCGATCGTCTCAACGAGAGCTTCCTGGATGATGCCGTCTTTGACGTTGAGCGTCAATTTGCAGGCACCCTGCTGCGGAGCGCACCAGCCGATACCGTGAGTCAGGCCGCTGATATCCTGTACATTCTTGGATTTAACCCATTTGCCTTCCTCTGGAATCGGAGCAGCGCCATGATGTACTTCCTGCGCTACGCATGCCATGTCTTCCACTTTCTGTGAATAAGCAATCATTGTTCGTATTCCTCTCTTTTCTAAAATATAATACTGAGGTGCAACCTTTAAACAAGCGCCCGTAAGGGGCTAGCATGGGAAATGGTCACCACGCCCGTGGTGGCCTTCCCCCCGCTTACGCACCCTTGCTCAAGGGATGCTGCCTCTGACCTGCGGATAATTAAAGTTCGACGAGGTTCTTGCCGTTCATTTCAGCCGGAATCTCAACGCCAGCCATCGTCAAGAGCGTCGGTGCGATGTCGCAGAGAGCGCCGTCTTTGACGGATTTGACGCGGTCAGATACCACGATGAACGGAACCGGATTCGTCGTATGTTTCGTGAACGGCTGGTTGTTTTCGTAGTCCATCATGATGTCAGCGTTGCCGTGGTCAGCTGTGATGCAGACCTCGCCGCCAACTTCACGGATGGCATCGACAAAACGGCCAACACACGTATCAACCGTCTCAACAGCCTTGACAACTGCCGGGAATACCCCCGTATGACCAACCATATCGCAGTTTGCATAGTTGAGGATGATGAAATCGTATTTTTCGGACTTGATAGCCTCAACGACTTTATCCGTAACCTCAATAGCGCTCATTTCCGGCTGGAGATCATAGGTTGCAACCTTCGGAGACGGAACCAGGATGCGATCCTCACCCTCGTACGGCTCCTCGACACCGCCATTGAAGAAGAAGGTTACATGTGCGTACTTCTCCGTCTCAGCGATGCGCAACTGCGTCATGCCCTTGGACTCGATAATCTTACCCAACGTATTCTCGATAGTTTCCGGTGGGAAGGCAACTTTTGCATTCATGCCGTCCTCGTACTGGGAGAACGTTGCAAACGGAACCTTGAGCTCCTCATCACGCTCGAAACCATCAAAGGTCTCGTCAACGAATGCATGAGTGAGCTGACGGGCACGGTCTGGACGGAAGTTGAAGAAGATAGCGCCATCGCCATTCTTCATGCCTTCGTAGCCCTTGATTACGCACGGCATAACGAATTCATCGTTTTTGCCAGCTTCGTAGCTTGCCTTGAGGCCTGCTACAGCAGAATCTGCGCTTACGCCCTCAGCATGAGCGATTGCCTCATATGCCAGCTGCTCGCGATCCCAGTTGTGATCGCGGTCCATAGCATAGTAACGGCCGCTCAGCGTAGCAATGCAGCCAACGCCGATTTCCTTGCATTTTGCTTCAAGTTCCTCCAAGAACGGCTGAGCGCTCTGGGGCGGAACATCACGGCCATCGAGGAATGCATGAACGTATACATCCTTGATGCCTTCTTTTTTCGCAAGCTCGAGCAGTGCATAGAGATGAGCCTGATGGCTGTGGACACCGCCCGGAGAAACGAGGCCCAGCAGATGGAGGGCACCGTTATTTGCCTTCACGCCATTTACGATATCAAGCAGGGCTTCGTTCTTGAAGAAGTCGCCATTCTTGATGTCACGCGTGATGCGAGTGAGCTGCTGATAGATGACGCGGCCAGCACCAATGTTGGTATGACCAACTTCGGAGTTGCCCATCTGGCCATCCGGCAGACCGACGTATTCGCCGGATGCCTGCAGCTGACTCGTCTTGTATTTTGCCATAAGGCCATCGAGTACCGGCGTATTCGCTACCTGTACTGCATTGTTCTTATCGCTTTTGTCACCGAGGCCGCAGCCATCCATGATGATGAGTGCAACCGGTGCATTTTTAAGTTTTGCCATTTTAAGATACTACCCTTCTAAGAATCAGTAGTTAACGATCTGGCTGAAGTCCTGAGCCTTCAGGGATGCGCCACCTACGAGTGCGCCATCAACGTTCGGCTGTTTCATGAGATCTTTGATCGTAGCCGGTTTTACGCTGCCGCCGTACTGGATGCGGATAGCGTCAGCTGCTTCCTGACCGAATTTCTTCGCAACAGCTTCACGGATTGCCTTGCAGACTTCCTCAGCCTGCTCGAACGTAGCCGTTTTGCCCGTGCCGATAGCCCAAATCGGCTCGTAAGCGATAACGAGTTTAGCAACCTCAGCAGCCTCGAAACCTTCGAGAGCAGCGTTGATCTGTGCAACGACATGGTCGATGTAAGTGCCAGCTTCGCGAATCTCGAGGGACTCACCGCAGCAGATGATCGGCGTGATGCCAGCAGCAAATGCAGCACGAGCGCGTTTGTTTACGCCCTCATCCGTCTCACCGAAGTAATCACGGCGCTCGCTGTGGCCGAGAACGACGTAGTCAACGCCAATCTCGTTGAGCATGCCCGTGGAGATCTCGCCCGTGAAAGCACCATTTGCTTCCCAGTGAACGTTCTGCGCACCAACATGGATGTTCGTGCCTTTGACTGCAGCAGCGACGGAGGACAGAGCCGTAGCCGTCGGGCAGACAACAACATCAACCGTTGCGTCTTTGACCAGCGGAGCCAGAGCCTTAACGAGCTCGACACCCTGTGCAATCGTGTTGTTCATTTTCCAGTTACCAGCAATAATCGGAGTTCTAGCCATTATATAAAAGCCTCCCTAATTAAATCTTATGTCTATGAAGCCTGCTTTTTCCAGCAGCCCTATCCACCCTCAGAGAAGAAGGCGTCGTTTCAGGGCAATGCGTTTATCAGGCCCCAAGGATGGGGCCCGCGGCCGTATATTCCCGGATGGAATATCCGGCCGCAGTTTCTTTTAGTACTTTTCTTTGCCCCAAAGAAAAGTACTAGGAATACTTATTTATCAGCGATAGCTGCAATGCCCGGCATCTCTTTGCCCTCGAGGAACTCGAGCGTAGCGCCGCCACCCGTGGATACGTGGGAAATCTTGTCCGTCAGGCCCGTCTTCTTCAGAGCTGCAACGGAGTCACCGCCACCAACGATGGAGATAGCGCCCTCTTCCGTAGCTTTCGCAACAGCCTGAGCAACAGCCAGCGTACCATTCGCGAAAGCGTCGAACTCGAATACGCCCATTGGTCCGTTCCAGACAACCGTCTTAGCACCTTTGAGTGCCTCAACATATTTCTCAGACGTCTTCACGCCGGAGTCAAGAGCCTGCCAGCCCTCAGGAACTTTGTCAACGTCAACCGTCTGCGTGTTAGCATCTGCAGCGAATTTATCAGCGATAACGAGGTCAACCGGCAGAATAACCTCTACACCCTTCTCCTCAGCTTTCTTGAGGAGGTCACGAGCGAGATCGTATTTGTCCGGCTCGCAGAGGGAGTCACCGATTGGCAGGCCTTTTGCTGCATCGAAAGTATGAGCCATGCCGCCGCCGATGATGATTTTGTCGACTTTCTCGATCATGTTGTTGATAACGCCGATTTTATCCGAAACCTTAGCACCGCCGATGATAGCGACGAACGGACGCTGCGGAGCTTCAAGCGTCTTGCCGATGTAGTTGATCTCTTTTTCCATCAGGAAGCCAGCGACAACCTCGACGTACTGAGCGATACCAGCGTTGGATGCATGGCCGCGGTGGGAAACGCCGAAAGCATCGTCAACAGCAACATCAGCCAGGGATGCGAGCTGTTTTGCAAATTCCGGATCGTTTTTCTTCTCTGCTTTGTGATAACGGAGGTTCTCGAGGAGCAGGACTTCGCCAGCCTTCAGATCAGCGGCAGCCTTCTCAGCCTCAGCACCAACGCAATCCGAAGCCCATTTTACCTCTTTGCCGAGGAGCTCGGACAGATGAGCAACGAGGTGCTTCGTGGAGAACTGCGGCTCACGAGCCTCGCTCGGACGGCCGATATGGCAAGCCAGGATTACAGCAGCGCCATTGTCGAGCAGATAGTTGATGGTCGGCAGCGTGCGAACCATGCGCGTGTCGTTGGTGATGTTCTGGTTCTCATCGAACGGGACATTGTAATCGACGCGGACAAATACTTTTTTGCCTTTGACGTCAATGTCTTTGATGGTTTTCTTATCCATGTTGAAACCTCCAAAATAATCTTTACATGATAAAAAAATTGAGGTCCGGCCCAAGTTTTAGGCCGGACCTCAAAAGATCTTCGTTTTGTTCAGTTACGAATCAAACAATTAGCCGAGCTCAGCGAAGTATTTGATCGTGCGAACCATCTGGCTCGTGTAGCTGTTCTCGTTGTCGTACCAGGAAACAACCTGAACCTGCGTGCCACCCTCAACCGGGTTAACCATCGTCTGAGTAGCATCGAACAGGGAACCGAAACGCATGCCAACGATATCGCTGGATACGATCTCATCCGTGTTGTAACCGAAGGACTCCGTAGCCTGAGCCTTCATAGCTTCGTTAACCTGCTCAACGGAAACGCTGCCTTTGACAACTGCGTTGAGGATCGTCGTGGAACCCGTCGGGGTCGGAACGCGCTGTGCAGCACCGATCAGTTTGCCTTTGAGTTCCGGAATTACGAGGCCGATAGCTTTAGCAGCGCCCGTGGAGTTCGGAACGATGTTGCAAGCTGCTGCACGGCTGCGACGGAGGTCGCCTTTACGCTGCGGGCCATCGAGAGTCATCTGGTCGCCCGTGTAAGCGTGAATCGTGCACATGATACCGCTCTGGATCGGAGCGAGGTCGTTCAGTGCTTTAGCCATCGGAGCAAGGCAGTTCGTCGTGCAGGATGCAGCGGAGATAACCTTGTCTTCCTTCGTCAGCGTCGTGTGGTTAACGTTGTATACGATCGTCGGGAGGTCGTTACCAGCCGGAGCGGAGATAACAACTTTCTTAGCGCCTGCAGCCAGATGTGCAGAAGCTTTCTCTTTGGAAGTGTAGAAACCAGTGCACTCGAGAACAACGTCAACATCATGTTTAGCCCAAGGAATGTCTTTTGCATCCTTCTCAGCATAGATCATGATCTCTTTGCCGTTGACTTTGATGCTGTTTTCGCCAGCTTCAACCGTATCAGCATATTTGTACTTACCCTGCGTGGAATCGTACTTGAGCAGGTGTGCGAGCATTTTCGGGCTCGTGAGGTCGTTGATTGCAACAACTTCATAACCCTCAGCGTCGAACATCTGACGGAATGCGAGACGGCCGATACGGCCAAAACCATTGATAGCTACTTTTACTGCCATTTGAAAAATACCCCCTAAATTCTTTAGAAGTTCAGTTCTTACAGGTCTAATAATACAATAAGCAAAGAGGAAATGTCAATGTTTTTATCATAAATTTGACCAATTATTATATGAATCGGTTTCATTGTTTTCTGACTTTTCTGTATGAATAAGTAACAATACTCTTTCGCTTTCGCAAACGTGCTAAACGCAGATAAACAATAGGAACACCTGCCAAAAACAGCAAAAAGTGACAAGCAATTATACTTGTCACTTTCATTTGCATATATAAATATCATTTATGATTATTTATCGTTATTATCATCCATCTTTTCAAGTGCCAACAAGGCCTGCACATAAATGGCACATTCCAGACGCTTTTTCTGAATTTCACAACCGACTTCATACGGCTTGCGAATATCGCCATGGAAGAGATCGGCATTGGCATGGCAGCCACCGGAGCAGAAGAAGCGCGACCAGCAGTCGCCACACTTTTCTTTGTTGAGTACGTGGCTTTCACGGAAATACTGGCTCGTTTCCTTATCCGTAATTCCCGTATCTACCGTACCGATTTTGTATTTCTCACGGCCAACAAACTGATGGCACGGATAGAGGTCGCCATTTTCAGCGACTGCCACATATTCATGACCAGCACCGCAGCCCGAAAGGCGCTTGGCCACACACGGACCATTGGAAAGATCCATGTTGAAATGGAAGAAGAAGAATCCCTTGCCCTCGCGATGACGCTTCATATAAGCTTCCGTCAAGCGATCGTACTCTTCGCGGATGCGCGGCAAATCCTCTTCAGTAAAGCCAAGCGGATTATCCTTCAGGACTACCGGCTCCATAGAAAGGATGTCAAAGCCCTCGTCATTCATCGACAGGACATCCTTGGTGAAGTCCATATTGTTCTTCGTGTAGGTACCGCGCAAGTAAGTGTAAACGCCACGGTAATCATAGTCCCCGCCCTTGCGGCTCGCCAGGCACTTCTTGAAGTTGGCAATCGCGCGGTCATAGCTGCCCTGGCCGCCAGCCAACGGACGCATAGCGTCGTGAACTTCCTTGCGGCCATCAAGCGAGAGCACGAGCGCAAAGTCATTGTCGTTGAGCCATTTGATGTTCTCGTCATTCAGCAGGATGCCGTTTGTCGTCATCGTAAGCTTGAACTTCTTGCCCGTTTCTTTTTCGCGCTGACGTGCGTACTCTGTCACAGCCTTGACCGTCTTCATATTCATGAGCGGTTCACCACCGAAGAAATCCATCTCGAGGTGCTTGCGCGGGCCGCTGGCCTTGATGAGATAATCGACCGCTTTCTTGCCGACTTCCGGCGTCATGATCGCACGTTCCTGACCGTAGCTGCCGCCGTCACCAAAGCAATATTTACAGCGCAGGTTGCAATCCTGAGCAATCATCAAGCAAATGGATTTTACCAGCCCCGTCTGTTTAAACGTCGGAGGAACGTTGATATCCGGTGCGAAAAGTTCGCCGGCCGCCATTAGTTCATGAAGTTCTTCCAAAGCTTCCTTGAGATCTTTCAAGGGATACTTACCCTCCAGCGCCTGAAGTACCGCATCATCGTTCGTTCCGTCAAACGTATCCATCATCTCATAAATCATCTTGTCGATGACATGAACAGCACCACTGTTGATATCCAACAGGATATAGGTACCATTCTGCTCAAATTTATGGATTCTTGCTTTCATTTGTCTCTTGTTCTCCTTAATTATTTGTTGCTATATAAAAACAGAAATCATTCATAAATAAAAAGCCTTCCCCAAAAAGGGAAGGCTTCAATGCGATACTTATTTCTCGCAAACCTGGTTGCCGACCGTGCAGGAAGTCTTGCATGCGGACTGGCAGGAAGCCTGGCACTCGCCGCAGCCGCCCGTCTTGAGCGTAGCCTGCATCGATGGCTTGTTGACCGTCTTGATGTGTTTCATCATTAGCCCTCCTATCAAAAATAGAATCTCAGTCTATTATATCGCCTTTTCCGCAGCAGTACAAGGAATTATTTCTGACAACTTTCCCGCAAACGGCCACAGAACGTGACCACCGAAAGCTCTAACGCATCGGCAAAGTCCAACGCCAAATCAAAATGCGCACCAATCGCATCAGCCGTATGTGCATCCGACCCCAAAGTGATTTCCCGTCCCCCTAGTTCCCGGTACCGCCGATAAATCGGGACGAGTTCTTTAAGCGCACGAGCACTGCTGAGCCGGCGAGTATTCAGCTCCAGCACCGTATCGGTTTCCACCACTGCCCGCAGGACATCATCGACATCCTCCGTGAAATTCCCATACTCCAGCTCGGGATTATCATAAGGGGCATAACGGGCAATATAATCAATATGCGCCAAGACATCGATAAAAGTATGGCGGCGTACATTATCCGCCATAGCCGCAAAATATCTATGATAAAAATCCTCTTTGGACAAATCGCCATAGCTTTCCTTATAATAGATATCTTTGCCATCCACCATGTGAATTGCCCCAACGACAAAATCAAAGGGCAGCCATTCCGTAAATTCACGGCTGCGGTCACAGGTCGACGCCTGCATCCCCACTTCCACGCCCAAACGAAGCTTGTTGCCACGAAACCGTTCGTAAGCGTTCCAATAATCGTCGGGATTGAAGGTAAAATCTATCTCTCCAGGATAATCAAGATCCAGATGCTCCGTAAACACCAGCCCCAACCCCAGTCGCTCGGCCGCAGCCAATGCATCGGCCGCCTTCATTTCCGAATCCCCCGAGAATTCGGTATGGCTATGACTGTCAAAAATCATTGTTAGCCTTCTTTCTGCTCGGCTTTATAAGCCTCCTGCAGTGCAATCGCCAGCTGATCCGGGCACGAGGTCGACTTGCCGTTGCACGTATTCCCCGTAAAGCGCTCGATGACGAAATCCATATCCATCCCCTCTACGAGTTTGGAAATCCCCTTGAGATTGCCATTGCAGCCTCCCTCAAACGCCACCTTTTTGATGACCTTACCCTCAAGTTCCACCGTAATCTTTCTCGCACAAGTGCCATTGGTCTTATATTCGTAAATGCTCATTGCTTTCGCTCGCTTTCCTTATACTTCTTGATTCTTTATCCTATCTTACTGAATTTTCCTCAGATTAGCAATTACTTACTCCTTATTTTTTTTATAAATTACGGATATTTCATTGGTAAATATGTCCCATATCGGCTATAATTACAAATAGATTATTAACTCATTAGAAGGGGTTCATTATGAGCACAACCAAATGCCAGATACCCACAACCTTCGGAGAAGAAGTATTCTCGGCACTAGAAAATTTCGACCGCCGAATTTACTTTCGTTGGGACTTACGAACTGATAAGCTGGAATTAAAGCAACCGGTTGCCAATCACTCTTACGACATTGGAACCGGTCTCTTGGATGCCTCTACTAAGCTTTGGCACTCCGGCCTTATCCACCCCGATGACCTTCACATTTTCCGCTATTTCCTACATAAAATATACCACAGCAGTTCGCGCTATTTGGGCCGCACCTGCAACCAGGCCTGCAAAATCCGGATTCGCAGTCATAAGAAAACAGACTACCTCTGGTCCGAAATCCATATCATTACCTATTTCGATGACCATCAGCCGGTGATTGCCTTCGGCAACCTCCGCAATATCCAGGCGCAAAAACTCTGGCAGCAGCGCATCGAGCAGGAAGCCTCCTTTGATAAACTCACAGGCCTGCTCAATAAAGAGACCTCCCGCCATCGCATTTCTGAGTATCTAGACTCCCTCGCCAACGAAGCCGAGCAGGCTGGTCTACTGCTAATCGATGCCGATGGCTTTAAGGGCATCAACGACAGCTTTGGTCATCTATTCGGCGATGCGGTGCTTGCCGACATGGGCAGCGCCATCAATCACAATTTCCGGCAATCGGACATAAAAGGACGCATCGGCGGCGACGAATTTATCGTGCTGTTCCGCAACCTAAACGATTTGCAAATTCTCCACAATCGCTGCCAAGTGCTCATCCAAAAATTGCAGCGCCAATACCAAAACGGAACCCAGACCCTGCCCTTTTCCATCAGCGTCGGCGTATCCCTCTACCCGGAACATGGCACCGATTACGCGGAACTGTTCAAACATGCTGACCGGGCACTCTACGAAGCGAAAAGCAAGGGCAAAAATCAATACGTCATCTATCATAACAGTCTGTTCAACCAAGCGGCGTCAGCCAAGTCTCGTGTCCCCAACGATTTTGAAGACCTTCAGCAGAAAGCCTTTAAGGACAATATGATTGAATTCATCTTCAAACTCCTCTACGAAACCAACAGTCCCGATGCGACGATTTCCCTATCCCTGTCCATGTTTGGAAAGCGCTTTAATCTGGACCGGGTAGCCCTTGACCTCTTTGACCCGGATGTCAATCAATATACCACCGCCTATGAGTGGCTGAGTCCCAACGGTGTTTCGTTAAAATCCGCCGCCCATAACACCAGCCTTTTCTCCCAGATTGCCCAACGCAACGATTTGATTCTCAATCGTTATAAGGCAACCTCCTATGGGGTCATGTCCATTTGTGAGGACACCACCAAAGCTGCCAGCAGTTATCAGCCAGCACTAACCGCCCTTCACCTCGGCGCTTTTGCCCACTGCATGATAACCCATGGCTCCGATACTTTGGGCTGTATCGGCTTTGAAAGCCGTCAGCCCCGCCCCTTTGATGACGAATGCCTCCACGCCCTGAGCATCTTTGCCGTCATCCTGGGCAACATCCTTTTGACTTCCTATTCCGATGACAAGCTGCGCCAGCAAAACAGTCATCTTCGCGACCTGTTAGACCACATGCAGGAAATGGTCTATGTGGTCGACAAAATAACCCTGATGCCTCTGTACTTCAATCAGGCGATACGGCAGACCCTGTCGGAATCCTCGGCAGGCCATCCCTGCTACGAACTATTTCACCAGCGCATGACGCCTTGTCCAGACTGCCCCGTCCAAAAACTTTCCGGCGAAGGCAGTGAATACATCGCCTGTGACCTCAGCAACTGGGATAAAGAACGCCCCACCACCACCCGCGCCTGCAATCTCCACTGGAACCAAAACGAAAACGACCCGCCACTGGCGTTGGTCATCCAGGAACCCTTCTGAAAAAAGGCAGTCCGTTGAAAAATCAGCGGACTGCTTTTTTGATTGCATAGTGCTATACTTATCTTTATGGTATATCGATTTCAATAAAAGTGAGGCTTTTCTTATGGTATCCAACCTTCCCCTATGGAAAAAGAATCTGCTGATTTGCTGTACGGCATCCTTTATCGTCTCCATCGGCATGAGCCAAATGGCACCAATCCTGCCCCTCTATATCGCAGAACTAGGCGTCGATAATCCTGCTGATGTGGCCCGCTGGGCAGGCATCGTCTTTGGCTGCAACTTCATCAGCCTTGCCATCTTCTCCCCCATCTGGGGCCGGCTATCCGACCGCTTCGGCCGCAAGCCAATGATTCTGCGCGCCTCGGGCTGGCTCGGCCTCATCATGATTGGCATGGGCTTTGCGCAAAGCGTCTGGCATCTCGTCATCCTGCGCCTGCTGCAAGGCTGTCTTAGCGGGTTCCAAGCCGCCGTTATCCCGCTGCTGGCACAGGAAACGCCGAAGGAACACTCCGGCTGGGCCATGGGGATGTTCTTCACCGCTCAGGTTTCCGGCGGACTTATGGGGCCGGTATTCGGCGGCTGGCTCAGTGAAACCATCGGGTTCCGCAATTCCTTCTTTTGCATCGGCACCTGCTGCCTGCTGGGATTTCTCGCCCTAACCCAAGTGCACGAAACAAAAAAGGCTGCCTGCACCACCAGCGCTGACAGCCCCTGCCCATCGTTTCGCCGCCTACCGCAGCGCAATGTAATCCTCGGCGTATTCCTGACCACGGTACTGCTTCACTTCTCCCTGACCTGTGTCGCACCGCTCCTAACGGTCTACATCCAGGAAATCGCCGGCAACATCGACCATCTGGCCATCATATCCGGCGCAGTCTTCTCCGCAGCGGGCTTTGCCAGCATGCTGTTTGCCTCGCGGCTTGGCAAGCTTGCCGACCGCATCGGCTCCGAACGCATCCTGTTCTCCTGCCTGCTGCTCTCAGGCCTCGTCTCCATCCCCCAGGGATTCGTCACCGCCCCCTGGCAGCTTGGCGTCCTGCGCTTCGTCCACGGCATCGCCATCGCCGGACTCATGCCGTCTACCAACAATCTCATCCGCCAGCTCTCCCCACCAGCACTGATGGGCCGCATCTTCGGCTTCAACCAGTCCGCCCAGTTCATCGGTATGTTCAGCGGTGCCTTCTTTGGCGGCCAGTTAGCCGCCCTAATCGGCATCCGCAGCCTGTTCCTGCTGGTTGCGGCATTGCTGATTGTAAATGCTATGTGGTGCAAGTTCACGATAAAGACGCTTTAAACTTTTGACTTACCGGGACACGCTTATAACAAAAATGGCTGAAGTAGTATCTGCGCTACTTCAGCCATTTTTTATTTCTCTAACGATGGCACCTTACCCATGATAGCAGCCATTACAGCGACCAGACATACCAGGGCGGCGCCAAGGCCCAGCCAGCCGTTGGCGGTGATGCCGTCGACTACGTAACCAATTACACAGCAGCCCGCTACCGTCATGACGTATGGCAGCTGTGTGTTGACGTGGTCAATGTGATGACACTGGGCACCGGCCGACGCGAGGATTGTCGTATCAGAAATCGGCGAAGCATGGTCGCCGCCTACAGCACCGGAAAGGATAGCGGCCACACAGACCACCAGCATATTGGGATCCATGCCGACAACGGCTACAGCAATCGGAATCAGGATGCCGAAGGTACCCCAGGAAGTTCCCGTCGCAAAGGCGAGGCCCATAGCCACCAGGAAGAAAATCGGCGGCAGGAACATGATAAGGGATGCGTTGGCACTGACAATGCCGCCAACGAACCCGCCAAGGTTCAGATATTTATCACTGCAAATGCCCGAAAGCGTCCAGGCAAGGCAGAGGATAAAGATTGCCGGCGTCATGGCCTTAAAGCCCCAGCCGAAACTGTCGCAAAAGGCATTGAAGGAAATGACTTTGCGGGGCAGATAGAGGAAACCCGTAAAGATAAAGGCAATGAAGGAACCCAGCACGAGGGATTTCGAGGAATCACAGTTGGCAAAGGCCTCAGCGATGCTCTTGCCCTCATGAATGCCGCCCGTGTAGAGCATGCCATAAACGCAGGCCGCAATCAGGACGAACAGCGGCAGCAGCAGATCGATAATCTTGCCATTGCCTTCCTCTTCATGTTTGATGCCCGTCGTATCCTGGTATTCCTTCGGAACGACAAAATTCTCATTGCTCTCGCGAACGCTCTTGGCCATAGCACCATAGTCACGGCCCGTCCAAATCAAGAAGACCATAAAGATAAGCGTCAGCCAAGCGTAAAGATTGAACGGAATCGTCTGCAGGAACAGGGAGAAACCGTCAATCTCACTGCCTTCCGGCAGCGAGGAACCAACAGCGGCCGCCCAGCTCGATACCGGGGCGATGATGCAGATTGGTGCCGCCGTGGCATCGATGATGTACGCAAGCTTTGTACGGGCAATCTTGAATTTGTCGGTGACCGGACGCATGACCGTACCGACAGTCAAGCAATTGAAATAATCATCGATGAAGATAACCAGTCCTAAAAGGGCCGTAACGAGCGAAGCACTGCGCTTGCCGTTAATGGCCTTAGCTGCCCACTCCCCGTAGGCGCGGGTTGCACCACTGCGCGTGATGGCCGCCACGAGGATGCCCAGGATGACCAGGAATACGAGGATGTTGACATTGCTGCCAACTTTATCCGACATGACCGCAAACATCGTCAGAATTGATTCTAAGATATTGCCCCCTGTAAAGAGCAACGCCCCAGAAAAAATACCGATAATCAGCGACATATAAACTTCTTTCGTCCAGAGAGCCAGCGCAATCGTAATGACTGGTGGCAATACAGACCAGACGGATTCTGCCATGAACATAACCTACCTTCTGTTATACTTGTACATTACAACATTACAATATTACATACTTTATTTTTCACGTGTACTATTGTATAACATTTTTTGCATAGTATCAATAAAAATTTAAGCATTTTTTGCAAGCTTTGTGAATTCATCGGCAAGCTTGGCAAATTCTTCGAGGGAAAGGGTCTCGCCGCGGCGCGTCATCTCGATACCAGCGGCCTCCATGGCATCGCGAACCTGCTCCTTGGGGAAGCCGCCGCCCTTCAAGGCATTCGAAAGGGTTTTGCGGCGCTGGCCAAAGGCGGCCTTTACCACCCGGAAAAACATCTTCTCCTCCATGACGGCAACAACTGGCGTCTCACGAACCTTGCAGGCGATGACGACGCTGTCGACTTCCGGCGCCGGGATAAAAGAACGAGGCGGAACGTCGAGAACGATTTCCGGTTCCGTATAATACTGAACCGCCACCGACAGAGCGCCATAAGTCCGGGAACCGGGCTTTGCAATCATGCGCTCGGCAACTTCCTTCTGCACCATGGTGACCATGCGCGTAATCGGCAGGTGACGCTCGAGCAGGGTCATGAGAATCGGCGTCGTGATATAGTAAGGCAGGTTGGCCGCCACTTTAAAGGGCCCCTCTCCCATGATTTCCGGGATATTTACCTTGAGGATATCTCCCGGCACAATGGTGACGTTATCATAGGCCTTGAGGGTCTCGGCCAGCACCGCTGGCAGTTTCTTGTCCAGCTCGACGGCCGTTACCTCAGCACCAGCCTCGGCAAGACCTTGGGTCAGGGTGCCGATGCCCGGGCCAATCTCCAGCACCCGTTCTCCCGGCTGGATCTCCGCCGCATCAACAATGCCCTGGACGATGGTCGCATCAATCAGGAAGTTCTGGCCGAGTTTCTTGCTCATGCGCAGGCCGAAGGCCTTCAAAATGTGATTGGTTACAGAACGGCTGGCAATCTTTGGCTGTAAAATTTCTTCATCCTGGTGGTTCATACTTCCTCCTTGTCAAGCTGCGCCACAGCGTCAGCAAATTCTTCTCTCGTTACTCCATAATGGTTGAGCCGTTTCAAAAAGGTCTTGGCATTGGCAAAGCCAAGGCCGAGGATTGCTCCCAAACGGGCACGGCGCTGGCTGGCCCGGTCAGCCCCCGACAAATCATGCATGATGAGGTCCGCTCCCGTAAAATTCTTCGTGGGCTCCCAGTCCAGCGTACGCACCTTCTCGAGCGCCTTGCGGATGGCATCGGGCTTGGCCTGTTCGATGCCGATGTCATCGTTATCGGTGGCATCTTCCACCGGCACAAAGGCGTGCTTGGCCTTGGGGAAACGGCGCGAAAGATACAGGCGAATGCGCTCGCCAGCCGAATCCGGATCCGTCATGATGATGATGCCGCGTTTTTTATAAGCCTGTTCAATATTCTTGAGCGCCTGGGGCTTCAGGTTGAATCCTTCCGTAATGATGCAGTCAGCTTCGACGGCTTTATCGATAGCCACCACATCCATCTTGCCCTCAACCACCAATACTTCTTTTATCATAAAAATTCCTCGTATCCTTCTGGTTTAAAGTACGGTCTTAACCGCCCTGTATACCTCGTCATGGATGGCCGCAATGCTGCGCGGCTCCCCGCCCTCACTGCAAATGACTTTTGACCAGTCATATTTAGCCGCCAGCTCCAAATAGGCGGCATGACAGCGGTGCAGATAGCCAGTATCCTTTTCGTGAATGTCCTTCTCCGTCCCCGTTTCCTTGGCCCGGGCCGCAATGAGCTTATCGGCAACCTCCGGCGCCATGTCGAGGAATACGACTTTATCCGGCACAGGCAGGCCGATTTTCACAAACTCAAAATCCCAAAGCCAGTCGAGGAACGCTTCCCGCTCCTTGGCATCGGTGAGCTTCACCGCCTGATGAACCATGTTGCTGGTCGTGTAGCGGTCAGCCAGGATAATATCGCCGTTATCGTAGAATTCCTTCCACTTCATGCGGAAGGACGCATAGCGGTCGACAGCAAAAAATGTCGAGGCCGCAAAGGCGTTGACATCCTCGGCATGGCCGCCGAAATCCCCTCGCAGGTACATGCGCACCAGCATGGACGAATCGGCCGCGTAGTCGGGGAACTCGATGCGATGGACGCGATAGCCATCGCGAACCAAATGGTCATAAAGGGCCTTGGTCTGGGTGGCCTTGCCTGAGCCATCGCCAGCTTCTATAATAATGAGTTTTCCTTTGCTCACGATTCTTTCACTACCTTCAATGTCTTTAGATTGGTATCCTGGGGGCCCACCACTTTGAGTCCCAGCTTTTGCATGGCGCGGATATAGTCAAGACTTGACTGGTCAATTCTATCCCCCGGCGCCAGGATTGGAATCCCCGGCGGGTAGAACATCAGCTGCTCGGCTGCAATGCGGCCGGCAGCTTCTGCAAAGGGCACCTGCTCATAGTCAGCAAAGAACGCCGCCCGCGGCGTCATGCCAAGCACAGGCACAGCTGGCATAGCTGCCGGAACCGAGAATTGCTCTTTTCCCTTATAGCGGGCTGCCAGTTCCTTAAGCGCGGCCAAAAGTACCGCCGTCTCATGCTCCGTATCCGCATAGGAGATGATAAAGAGCAGATTATAGGCATCAGAAAGCTCGCACTGAATCTTATATTCATGGCGCAGGATTTCTTCTGCCTGGGGCCCGCTGATGCCAAGCTGGCGCAGGCTGACCGTAACCTTGGTAAGGTCTAGGCCAGATGCCCCCTCTGTCTGCAGGTAATCAGCACCAAAGGACCAGAGGCCGTCAATTCTATTGATATCCTGGCGAAGCTTTTCGGCAAGTTTTACCGCACGGCCAACTTTTTCGGCACCGTCTTCCGCCAGTTGCAAACGGGCGATATCCAGGGATGCCAGCAACAATTGATTGGGACTTGTCGACTGCAGCAGACTTGCCGCCTGACGGACACGCTCCGCATTGACCCGCGGCCCCTTTACCAGCAGCATCGAGGTCTGCGTCATGCTTCCCACAATTTTATGGGTGCTCTGGGCCGCCATATCGGCCCCGGCATCGATGGCCTGGAGCGGCAGAGCCTCAGAGAACTTCAGATGGGGGCCATGGGCTTCATCCACCAGCAGCAGCATGTTATGGGCATGCAGCTCGTCGGCAATGGCCTGCAAATCCACCGTTACGCCGTAATAGGTGGGGTAAACCAGGGCCAGCGCCTTGGCCTCAGGATGGGCCGCAATGGCCTTTTTGATCTCGCTTAGGCGAAGGCCCATGGCAATACCCAGCCGCTCGTCGATTTCCGGCTGGATGAAGACAGGCTTTGCCCCCACCAGAATGATGCCGCCAATCATCGAACGATGTGCATTGCGCGGCACCAGCACCGTATCACCAGGACGGAGCGCCGCCATCAGCATTGTATGGATGGCACCGCTCGTGCCGTTAATCATAAAATAGGCCGCATCGGCACCATAAAGCTCCGCGGCTAGTTCCTGCGCTTCGCGGATGCACATCGTCGGCTCATGGAGGTCGTCGAGTTCCTCCATCAGCGAGACTTCCTCGCGAAGTCCCTCCTCCGTAATGAGATTTTTGAGCAGTGGATGCGCGCCGAGCCCCTGTTTATGTCCCGGCGTATGAAAAGCGAGAGCGCCGTCTCGCGCGTAAGCCTGCATAGCCTCCGCAATCGGCGCTCTTAGCTGATTTGATTGGATTGAACGATCTTTTTTCATCACGATTTTTTACCCTTATCGGGAGTGTTGATTACCTTTACCTCTTCCTTCTTGGCACCAGGAAGCTTGTTGGGTACGCGCAGATGTATGCGGGTGCCCTTGCCAATAGTAGACAGCACATTGAGGTCCGCACCGATAATCTTGGCGCGCTCCTTCATGCCCATAATGCCAAACTGTCCGGCATGATCCGTACCATCTGCCAGGATTTCGCCCGCCGGAACATCGGGAATCTCGGGGTCAGCCTCCGCATCGAAGCCCTTGCCCTCATCCTCTACCAATACCGACAAGGCCTGCGGCTGGTATAACAGGCGAACCCGCGCCTTATCCGTTCCCGCGTGATGCGCGACATTGTTCAAAGCCTCCTGCACCACACGGAAAATGGCAATCTCTACGTGTTTCGGCAAATCATACGATTTGCCATCGACACTGAAATCCGTCGACAGAATGCCACGGGAAGCCAGCCGTCCCACCAGCTGATTGATTGCCGGGGCTAGTCCCAAGTCATCCAGCGCCATCGGACGCATGTCGAAGATAACCTGACGCACATTGCTCAAGCAGTCACGAATCTGCTGCCGCAGCTCCTGCAAGGTACGCTTAGCTTCTTCCGGGTCATAATCAATGAGTTTTTCCGCAATCGAGGTCTGAAAAATGAGGTTTGCCAAATCCTGCGCCGGGCCATCGTGAATCTCTCGCGAGACACGATAGCGTTCCTCTTCCTGCGCCTTGATGATGCGCGCCCCAACGAACTTATCCTTTTGGACCGCTTCGATTTTCCAGACTACCCCGCTGACCTGCGAGCTCAAATACGAAAGCACCGAGCCAATCGCCAGTGCCAGATGCTCTGCCTGAACCAGCATCACCTGCAAATGGCGCAGGCGAAGTTCCAGTTTGTCACGCTGCTGTCGCAGGGCCTGTTCCTTCTCCCTCTCGACACCGAGCTCAACCTGGACGTTCTTGACTGCTTCATAGCTGGCACGGATTTTCTCTTCGGAATAATCCTGGAAATTGCCGCTGACCATGACCAGATGCTGTTTTTCCCGCTGCTCTTTCTTCGCCAGCTCATCCACCCGGTCAATCGTCTGCCGCGCCTGCTCTTTTAATTCCTGCAGCTGCTTTTTACTATTTTCAACCTCTGTACGGGCTGTTTCGTATATTTCAAAAATCTGCGATTTACTATTTTCAATCGTGTCAATGGTATTCGTCAGGATGCTTTTCAGGGAACCTTCCTTGATACCACCATTGCCATCCATCAGGGATTCATTGTTGAGGGCTGCCATACTGTTCCTCCCTATTTTTACTTCTTATGCCGCTTGTTAAACCAGCGAATTACCAGCAACCCCAAAATCGCTCCTGCCAAAATCTGCAAGTCCGACATCCTGAATAAGGAATCCGCTCCGTTTTCCTGGACCTTTGTATAAATTGCACCAATTACCAGCAATACCACCAGTAAATTGGATATTGCTTTGCCATGTTGTTTCAAGAAAGAAATACTGCTCACCTCCAGGTATGCACACTTATCCCAACTTACTCTCCTTTAAATTTTACTATGAAAAATCGGGAAGTCAAGCGAGACTTGCTTTTATCCCAAAATACCTTTAAAATAAAAGAAGTGTCAAAACTTTGACCCATTTCTAACATACTGAAAGGTGATTCAATATGAGCATTTTTTCTCGTTTCTTGCCGACAAGGAAACCGGTAGAAATAAAGAACAACATCCCGAAAGAAAAAGCCAACATCCGCAAGACCTTCGGCATCTATTGCCATAGCCATCACAAAACTTCCGGCGATGCGCTTTGCCCCAAATGCACAGCACTACTCGCCACGGTTATGACGAAGATGAACCGCTGCCCGTACGGTATCACCAAACCAATCTGCGATCGTTGTGACCGCACCGTCAACTGCTTTGGCTCCAAACAGGCCCAGGAATTCCTGCATGTCATGGGTTCCAGTCAGAAGCGCATGTTCCTGCGCCACCCCATCATGGCTTTCAAACACAAACTGGCCAGCATGGGCGTTGATTATGCCAAATATCAGCAGGCCAAAAAAATCGACGACAAGGTCAAAGCCAAAGAAGAAGCGTCCAAGAAACGCGCAAAAGACAGAAAAGCAAAAAAATAACCAGCTGAAATACAGCGCCCCGTTGACCTATTTGCCAACGGGGCGTTTTCTATCATTACGCAAAAAGTCCGAGGACTCTTCGCCGCGAGTCCTCGGACTTTTTATCGCTGATATTTATTTTACCAAATGCAAGGAAGGGCGTTCTTCCTTGTCTTTTTTTTCTTCCGAATCGGATTGCTTCGAGGCAAACTTAGGCTGTGGCTTGTGCCCATGGTCGCAGATGTTCAGCAGGATTCCCATGGCAATCATCGTGACCAGCAGGGAAGATCCGCCATAGCTGATAAAGGGCAGCGGTACACCGACGACAGCGAACATGCCGCCAACCATGGCCATATTCGCCAAAGCCTGTCCCAAGATGAGCAGCATGATGCCCGTAGCCAAAATCTGTCCGAATTCATCTTCTGCTCGATTCGCAATGCGGACACAAAAGAAAATCATCAAGGCGAACAACAGGAAAACCATCAAGGCACCGACATAGCCATGCTCCTGACAGAAGATCGCGAACGCAAAATCCGTATGGGCCTCAGGCAGATACTCGTATTTGCTGACGCCATCGCCAAGCCCCATGCCCCAAAAGCCACCAGAGCCGATAGTCGACAACGACTGAACGGTCTGATAACCGATTCCCTGCGCATCCGACCATGGGTCAAGCATGATCTTGATTCGGTTCAAGCGATAGGGCTGCAGGAAAATCAAACCTACGACACCGGCTAGGACAACAGCTCCCATGCGAACGATTTTCATAACGTTCATCCCGGCTACCACGGACATGATAAGCGGCACACCGCAAATAATCGCCGCCGTTCCCAAATCCGGTTCCAACTCCGTAAGACCGGCCATAACCGCGATAATACCATACTGCAGATTGACGACGGATATCTCTTTGCCCCGTTTTATCTGACTGGCCAAAACCGCCGCTGCCAGCATCAGGCTGAGCAATTTGGCAAACTCCGCCGGCTGGAAGGCGATAGCACCGACGCCCAGCCAACGCTTAGCACCATTGACGCTGTTTCCCACCACAAGAACGGCCGCCAGCGACACAAGCATCACCATCAGCAGCATCGGCATCCAGTTGCGCCAGCGCCGGTAATTGATGCGCCGGCAAACCAGAAAAGCAATCAACCCAATTCCGAGCCAAATCGTATGGCGAATCAAAAAGTGATACGGTGTCTCATAATCGATTGTCGACAGGACGAAACTAGAACTAAAAACGTTAATCGTCCCCAAGACCAAGAGAATAACCATGATGACGATGATCGGTTCTGCATCATTGCTCCACAGGGTCTTCCTTATCCGCATGATATTGCCCCCTTACGGAAAGATAACCTCACAGCGGTTAATCTTCTCACCAAAACCGCTGAACTTGCGTTCATACTCGGTCATGATGTTGTCGGGACGGTTCTCGGCATGAAGGTCAAACGAAACATCGCGGACCGGCAATTTTGCTTCCTCGAACTGCTCCAGCGAAAAATCGAAGAGTGGACGATTATCCGTCTTGAAGTGAAGCTCCCCTGGCTTCTTCAGCAATCGGCGGTATTTCTCCAAAAAGCCCACATGAGTCAAGCGGCGTTTCGCGTGACGCTTCTTCGGCCATGGGTCACAGAAATTGATGTAGAACCGATCTACCTCATCTTCCGCAAAGATGTTTTCGATATTGTTGATATCAAAAACGAGCAGACGCACATTGGTAAGTTCCTTTTCCGCAATCTTCTTGGCAGCGGAATAGAGCACATCCTGCTGAGCTTCAATGCCAATGTAGTTGATATCGGGGTTGCGCTCTGCCAGCTGGCTGATGAAATCGCCTTTTCCCGTTCCCAATTCAACATGAAGCGGTGCCTGACGGCCAAAAATCTCCGCCCATTTCCCCTTTTTCTCTTCACCAATCTCCTGATCGCGGCTGATGACAAATGCATCAAATTCGTGGATTGCCTCATCCACCCAGGGTTTTCTTCTTAAACGCACAATCTTGCTCCTTTATCCTCGTTATTTCTTCTCCAGGCCATATTTCTTGAGGTAACGATACAGCGTAACACGGCTGACATTCAAGAGGTTTGCCAAGCGGCTGACATTCCCACCGGCTGCCTGCCAAGCCTTGACGAATACCTCTTTATCTTCTTTCCATTTGTTATCGGGTTTAACATCGCCCATCAGGCTGATGTTAGCCGGGCCGATTTCAGCTCCCGGCGTATTGAAGAACGCATACTCCAACACGCTTTGCAACTGCTTGATGTTGCCTGGCCAATCGTATTCTTCCAGAACTTTCTCCGTCTCCGGCAGAATGCGTTTCGACTCCATCTGATGCTGTTCGGCCAGCTCGCCGATAATATGACGGGCAAGCGCTGGGATATCTTCCCGACGGCTTCTAAGGGCCGGCACGCGAACCACGCTGCGGCTCACAATGTCATAGAGCTCACGTGCAAAGAGGCCGCGCTCGGTAAGGCGTTTGAGATCGCTGTCGCACGCCGCGATGATGCGGACATCAATCGTGCGCTCGACGGATTCGCCCACACGGCAAGCCTTGCCTTCATCCAAGGCACGCGCCAGCTGCTGGGCAATGTTCTTCGGCATTTTCTCGATCTCGTCGAGGAACAGCGTACCACCCGAAGCCAGTTCCAGACGTCCCTGATGGCTAACCTCTGGATTCAGCATGACACCGAAAAGCTCCTGCTCGAGAAGTTCCGGCGTAGCATCGCCGCAGCGAAGCGTGATAAGCGGACCTGCGGCGCGCGAGCTTGCCTGATGGATACCATGCGCCATGCGCTGCTTGCCGGTACCAGCCTCACCCTGAATCAATACATGATGGTGGTTCTTGGCAACGCGGGCCGCCTTATTGCGAACACTCTGGAACGTCGAACCGTCACCGACCATGGAGTTGAGGCTGTATTTTGCCGTGTAGCCAGCGGCATGTGCCACCAGGGTACGCAAATCTTCAATCGGCATGGAGACGACAACGACGCTCTGAACCGCCTGATCCTCATCCCGTTCCAACGGTACCACCGTCGTAATATCTTCATACGTCTTAGCCGGCGTAATCCAAGTGACTTCTTTATTGTAGGACGGCACCCCACGGAATCCCTTGTAGATTGGGGTGTGCTGATAGTTCATGATGACATCGTTGAGGTTGGACGTATGGCGGCCGGCCTCATTCTTCTTCGCACCGATGCCCTCAAGGCGCGTATGACCGAGCTGGTTTGCATAAGCGACCTCACCACCTGGCATGACATGATAGACGGCAAACGGCGTTGCGTCGAGGATTGCCTCCTCGGCCTTGATGCGCATTGCCTCAGTCAGATGCTCCTCCAATGCGGTCTTCATCGTCAAGAGCAGCGAAATGACCGCATCCTGCGGCATCGCAATCTGCTCCATCGATACCAGCGTGATGATGTAATGGAACTCACCATTTACCTTGACTGGCGCCGAGCAAGCGTCACCGAGCTGACACTCTTTGACCCACATCTCCGGTCCAAACATCCAGAA
Source organism: Selenomonas sp. WCT3 (assembly GCA_900100835.1). Taxonomy (GTDB): domain Bacteria; phylum Bacillota; class Negativicutes; order Selenomonadales; family Selenomonadaceae; genus Selenomonas_A; species Selenomonas_A ruminantium_E. The sequence continues at coordinate 139,833 of FNCM01000002.1, forward strand.
TGGCGTCTGATGCTCGTAAGCAATGCAGATGGACGACGTACCGACTTCTTCTACACCGACACGGGTTCCTTCGATTTCTCCCGGCGTCATTTGGTAAAACGGCAGCGAATAGCTCTTGAGCACCGTGCAGTCTGCATCGACGAGCAACAGACTCAGATTGTACTCCTGGAAAAATTCGCGAATCCCTTCGCTGAGTTTGCTCAAGTAATCAATCGCATCGCGGTGCTTGTTCTGCAGCTCCAAGAATTCCTCCTTGGACAGCTTGTGCTCCACTTCCATTTTCTCGCGATTGATGGCAAGACTCTGGCTCTTTTTCCAGGACTCCGCCACCCAAGGATGGACGTTCGGGTCGAGTATCCCCTCTTCCGTGAATTTCTGATAATAAGCTTCGAGTTTGCTTCTGCTGCGATGTTCTCTAATCATAGCTCAGCCTCCTGTTAATCCTCTATTTCCTTTTCCGGATCTCTTCCGGAATTTTCTCGTTTCGTAAATATCGTAACTTACATTTTACCAAGCATCCCGTTATCATGCAATTCCTTTTGTCCTATTTCCCAGCAAAATCTATAAATTTGACTCGCTAAAAAGAACAAACTTCAAATAACCGCCGATGTGGTTAAATCTTGATAAAGATCCGGCGACGATACAAGTACTCTGCCAATCCCCACCAACAGCTGCACCAAAGAACCGTAAACAAAAAAATACTAAATGGAATTCCCCCGATTCCCTTGACCGTCATCCCCCACAGCCGTGGAAAAAGTGCCGCCTCCGGCGAAGGCAGCATCCATAAAAGCGTAAGTGCTGCTCCCGTCAACATATAAATCAAAATAGGATTCATGCCAAAGACGCGGAACGGATGAAAGCAAAACGACGACAGTTTCGGCAGAAGCGAAAACAGGACATGCAACAAGAGCGCGAGCAACATAAAGGCACTGCTGGTAAAGAGTACATAAGGGGCTGTCCACAACGGCTTGCTTATGATGTCCACCTGATTCCAAATAACCCCTGCACCAGCCAATACGATGCCATAGCTTAACAATTGCAATAGCGCCTCCGGCGTGTTCTCCAACAGCAACCGTCCTGCAAGCATTCCCAGCAGCATCGAAGCCGTGCAGGCAATGGTCCCATAAAGCCCTTCCGGATCAAAGGATGCCCCCATATAGCAATGGGCTGATCCCGGAATGACCTGATCGATAGCCGAACTGATATTGTCCGCTTGCGCAAAAGGCGCATCCGGCGAAAAGCAATGAAATCCCACGGATGATACCAACAGGAAAAAAAGTGCGGCCATAAGCAAATCGATTTTCGTATGCAAAACGCGTCCCAGCACAATGCCCACGGCATAAACCATCGCCAAGCGCTGCAACACCCCAAAGAGCCTTCCCTGGCCCCACAAATCCGCCCAAAGCGACCCAACTGCCGTCCCCGGCAGAAGTAGATGCTGGAAAAGAATCGGCATGACGTTGTATAAAATGCCGAGCAGGAACAAAATCCCAGCCCGATGCATTACCTTGCCGAGCATCTCCGGCCACCATTCCCGCTCATGCTTTTGCAGCCAGATGGCAGCTGCCGCTCCCATCGCAAATACAAATCCTGGGAACGCCATATCGGCAAACGATATTCCCTGCCACGTCGTATGAAGCATCCAAGGATAAGCCTGCTCAAAATCTGGCACGGCATCTACCATTATCATGCATACGATGGCCAATCCTCGAAATACATCGAGGGATTCCAACCGCTCTTTCTTTGCTTTGATCCGCATCAAAAATCCTCACTTTTTCAATTTCTTTTTGCCAACCTGGTAGAGTTTCTCCACAGAATCTGCTTCCGTGCAAAGCGTGATGCTGCACAACAGCTTTAACTCTACTGTCTTTTGCTGCACCACAAATGCGCCTCGAAACTGCTGCTGGATATCCGCCGCCCGGTTCTCAAGTTCCCCAGGTTTCTCAAAGTAACTAAGCACCCCGAATACGCCACCTTTTATCCGCGCCACCGAGCACTCTTTCCCACAACTATTACGCAGCCGGTCCGCAATCAAACGCAAACATTCATCCACCGAAGCAGATTCCAGCTGCCTCATCAGACTCCTATAATCCTCCCATTCTACGAGAATAAGGCCAAATTTGCGGCCGTGATACTGCATCTGTTCCTCATAATCAAAATACACTTCATAAAAGCCTTTTTCGTTCATGAGATCCGTTACCTTATCCTGCCGCACATCGCTCAGAATATTTACCATGCGTTGCTGCAGCCTGTCCGCATCCCGAAAATATCCCATCAATCCAACAATCCGGCCGCGATCATACAGCGGCCATTTGTTGCAAACAATCGAATGCGCAATCCCCTTGATGATGCAATTCCCCGGTGCATCACGAACCACCTGCCCCTTGGCAATAACATCAAGCTCATCGCTCTTATAGGGCTGATCGTCCACATGCCAGTGCATCTCCTCGTCATTTTTGCCGACGATATCCTCCAACGATTTTATCCCGTAATAATCGAGGAATGCCTGACTGACCCCCAGAAAGCGGCGATTTTCATCTTTCCAAAAATAACAATCCTGGGTCTGTCGCATAAGATTGCGCCAAAGCATCGCCTGCTGCTGCTGGTTACGCCGCGCCTGCGAAAAGGTCTCTTTCCCCTCAACATCGCGGTTTTCGCTCTGCATGATGGTTTCTACCAAGGACACATCTTCGAGGTTTGCCTGTTTTACGCACAACAATACAAGATTATCAGAATTATCGTCCATATGCAACCAAATATACTGCCGCCAGGAATAGGTTCCATCCTGATTTTTGGTTCGGAAGAAGCCTTCCACATACCCCACCTGACTCTCAGTAATGTGCTCATGCACGTCCATCCCGGTCACAAAATCCAGATACCGCTGCCGGTCATCCGGGTGAAGCAGTTCCTCAACCATATACCGGCGATAGTCCTTGAGTCCATAGGCATTGCTTTGCGCCCTGCTTTCTCCCTGTTTGGAAAACAGCACCGGCTCGGCACAATCCCGTTCGAAATCAATCAGCACGATATCCTCAAACAGCGTACTGACCTCGCGCATCACCCGATCCAAGCGCTGCTTCGCCACATTCTCGCTATCCGATGACAGATTGATAAGAGTGACCCGATACAGGCATTTATGCTCATACTCCGCCGAGCGTTCAAATTTCATCATCAGATACTGCCCGCGATTGGAATAGAACATCACATCTTCTTTTTTATGATGCCTCAATTTGTCGGCAAATTCCCTAAGCCGCAAATGAAGCGAAGAAAATCTGGAATTTATCGTGCGCTCAAGCTGGGAAATTCCTTGAAGTTCCATTTCCTTGAGCTGTTCAAAAAACGCCCCATTGGCATATAACACCCGAAATACTTTCCCATCATCTTCAAAAATCGCCGTTGGCTGATCGGTAATCACATTGATGCGGCCAGCCTGATCGTAGTAGTGCTGCCAATCCAGCGAGGCAATCTTCAGTCCCTTGCTGATGATATTGTCGATGGATTCCTGGAACGGAAGTGGCTTGCCAAACAAATATCCCTGCACTTTCTCACAACCAATACTGCGCAAGAATTCAAACTGCTCCTCCGTCTCCACTCCTTCTGCCAAAGTTTGGATGCCAATTTTCTTGGCCATATCGACCGTCGAAGTGAGAATTGCCTGTGACCGGTCGTTGAAGGAAGATAAAAACATCATGTCCAGTTTTATCTCATCGAATTGATAATCCTTCAAAACGTTAAGGGACGAATAACCACTGCCGAAGTCATCCATCCAGACCTGATAGCCGGCATCATGGAATTTCTGGATCTCTGTCTGCATGCAGAGCCCATTATCAAAGAGCATACTCTCCGTGATTTCGATATGGATCATATACCGTGGAATCCGATACTTATCCACGGCTTCTTCAATCTGCTGGAAAATATTGCAGAGCAAAAAATCCAGCCGCGACAAATTGAACGACACTGGCACGACTACCAGCTGCTTATCCATGCGCTCCCGCATCAACCGGCAGGTCTCACGAACAATATAGATATCCAGCTTATAGATCTGCCCGCTGTCCTCCAAGGCACTGATAAACTGACCAGGATTCAAAAAGCCATAGATCGGGTCTATCCAACGAGCCAACGCCTCCATACTGCAAAGCTCTTTCGACAGCGTGCGAACCACTGGCTGATAATAAAGCTTTATCCAATGGTATTCAAGTGCCACGTCGATATGGCTCGATACGTATTCGTAGATTTCCAGTTGCTTATGAATCTCCTTCGAATAATACTGTACCGAAGCGGTAATCTTATTCCTGATACTGTCGCATGCTATCTTAGCAAAATCAAGCGCAACAATCGGTTGAATCGACTGCTTGTCTTCCCACTCAAATACCCCGGCTTTCATTTCCAGCAGCATTTCATCGCTTATCGCTTTTATTGCTTCTCGGACCTTTTCCAGACGCTCTTGAATGCTATTTTCCTGTGTCAACACCCCAAAGTGGTCATTATTGAGGCGCGCCACATAGTCCTGCGGAAAAATATCCTGCAGGATTTTCCCCACTGCTTTGAGGCAGGCATCCCCAGCCTCAAGCCCATAACGAATGTTATAGTGCTTGAAATTATGTATGTTTACGAAAATAAATGCCACCGGTCTCGCCACCGGTGAATTCATCATAGATTGCAGTAATTTCTGCGATGCCTCCAAAAAACGCCGCAGACTCATGAGCCCGGTCACCCGATCGACTTCGAACGTTTGCGACTTTATCTCGACATCCGCAATAAAGACATAATAAAGAGGCCCTTCTTCCGGATCATCCACCAAGCGGCCAAAATCCTCGACATAGGAAATGGCCCCTTTTTTCGTCGTAATGAAATAAGCCACATGATCGAACCGTTTATCATGCGTTTCTACCTGATACGCGATATCCTGTTCAACCGCCTCGAGTTCATTGCGATTTACCATACCGCGAAAACTACCGCCTACATATTGATAAAACTCCGAAAAAGTCTCACACTCAAAAAGTCTCAATACCTGCTCATTCGCATATAAGATTTCTTCTGACTCATCAGCTCTATAAATAAAGAAACCGCCTGGCAAAAAATCCGTTTTCGCCGCCAGTTTTTTTCCTACTGCTCCGATGTTCATCGTTATTCACCCTATCCTTTCAGGCGAGTTCCGGCATATTAGTATTTATAATCTTCGCGCAAAAAAATCGTATTCCTGCTATCTTTACGCCGAATCCGAAATTATGCTTCACGATTTGTATCGTTGCATCGTGTCATGGTATAATGTTTTTGTTGATTTTAAAGCAAAGGAGCTTCCATTATGGCAAAGCAATATAAAAAATTACAGAAAAAAGTTTATCCTAAAGTCGAAGACCCACGCAAGAAAGAGCAAGAAAAAATCGGAAAAGACTATCTGCTGTTGGCTGTCATTTCCTTTACCCTGGTAGTTACCCTGTTCGGTTGGCAGACTTTCGATGCCCTGAACCGGGCGATGTATGTCCTGCTCACCTTCTCGCTTGCCATGACGTATATTTACCGCCATGCAAAGATTTCCGAGAACGCTCGTATTTACGTAAATCGAGCCAGCCTTTGCTCGATGGGTCTTGCCATCGGCATGTTCTGCCTTGCCCTCTGGCATGAGTTCAACAAATAAAATTCTATCAAAAAAGAGCTATCCATTCGGATAGCTCTTTTTGCTGTTTGGTTATTCCTGAAACTCGGTCTTCGTTGCCCGCAGGCGTGCCATAGCACGCTGCATAGCGAGCTGAGCCCGCTCCACATCGATATTCTTGGCTTCAGGTGCTCCCTGGTGAAGAAGGGCCAGACGCTCTTTGGCACGAGCCATGGCATCTTTAGCACGATTGATGTCGATATCAATCGGCTGCTCAGCTGCCGTAGCCAGCACCGTAATCTTATCCGGCGTAACTTCCATAAAACCACCAGCTACCGCAATAAGCTGTTCATCGCGGTCAGCGCCTAAGCGCACGCGCATGGCATGGGGCACAAGCCCCGTAACCAGCGGAGCATGTTTCGGCAGGATGCCGAGCTCGCCGCCCGTAGAACGGACGATGAGCATGCTGATGTCTGCGGAGTAAACAACTTTATCCGGAGAGACAATCTCTAGCTTGATAGTCGCCATAGATTATTCCTCCTCTTTAAGTTTCTTAGCTTTCTCCACAGCTTCATCAATCGTACCTACCATGTAGAATGCATTCTCCGGCAGGTCGTCATATTTACCCTCAAGGATTTCCTTGAAACCACGAACCGTCTCTTTGAGCGGTACGTATTTACCCGGGGAACCCGTGAACACCTCAGCAACGTGGAACGGCTGCGAAAGGAAACGCTGAATCTTACGGGCACGGGATACGGTGAGCTTATCCTCATCGGAGAGCTCTTCCATACCGAGGATGGCGATGATATCCTGCAGCTCTTTGTACTTCTGCAGAACTGCCTGAACGCCGCGAGCGACTTCATAGTGCTCCTGGCCCAGAACTTCCTGGTTCAGGATACGGCTCGTGGAATCCAGCGGGTCAACGGCCGGATAGATACCGAGCTCAGCAATCTGACGGGAAAGAACCGTCGTTGCATCGAGGTGCGTAAAAGTACCTGCCGGAGCCGGGTCCGTAAGGTCATCGGCCGGGACATAGACAGCCTGAACCGACGTAATGGAACCCTGCTTCGTGGAGGTGATACGCTCCTGCAGCGCACCGATATCCGTAGTCAGCGTCGGCTGGTAACCTACTGCCGACGGCATACGGCCCAGCAGTGCGGATACCTCCGAACCAGCCTGAATGAAACGGAAGATGTTGTCGACGAAGAGCAGCACGTCCTGATGCTGAACATCACGGAAGTACTCTGCCATGGTAAGGCCCGTCAGAGCAACGCGCATACGTGCTCCAGGCGGCTCATTCATCTGGCCGTAGACGAGAGCGGTCTTATCGATAACCTTCGACTCCTTCATCTCGCCCCAGAGGTCATTACCCTCACGAGTACGCTCGCCGACACCAGCGAATACGGAGTAACCGCCATGCTCTTTGGCGATGTTGTGGATGAGCTCCATGATGAGGACCGTCTTGCCGACGCCTGCACCACCGAACAGACCGATTTTACCACCGCGGGCATAGGGAGCGATAAGGTCAACGACCTTGATACCGGTCTCGAGGACCTGCGTGCTGGTCTCCTGCTCATCAAATTTCGGAGCCGGACGATGAATCGGCCAAGCTTCCTTGTTGCCGACCGGAGTCGGGTCATGGTCAACGGTCTGACCCAGAACGTTGAAGATACGGCCGAGAACTTCGTTGCCGACCGGAACCGTGATTGGAGCGCCAGTATCGACCGCTTCCATACCACGGGTAAGACCATCGGTAGAGCTCATAGCGATGCAGCGGGTTACGCTGTCACCCAGATGCTGCATAACCTCGACGACGAGGTCGATGTCAACATCACCAGCTTTGCCTTTGATCGTGATTGCATTGAGAATTTCCGGCAGCTGACCTGCGGGGAATTCAATATCTACGACAGGTCCGATAACCTGTACAACTTTACCTTTTGTTGCCAATGGTAAACCTCCTAACGATGCTCTTATTTCAGAGCTTCAGCGCCGCCAACGATTTCGGTAATCTCGTTGGTGATGCCTGCCTGACGTACCTTGTTGTAGTAGAGGTCCAGCTTGCTCATGAGTTCTTCCGCGTTATCCGTAGCGTTGCTCATTGCATTCATGCGGGAACTCAGCTCCGATGCAGCGGACTGCAGCAAAGCCGCGTAGACCGTCGTATACAGATACTGCGGAAGCAAGAAGCCAAGTACCGTAGCCGCATCCGGCTCATAGATGTACTCTGCATGAACTCCCGTATTCTCCCCGGCCTCGGACTGGAACGGCAGCAACTGAACGGACTGCGGCTCACAGTTGATGGCGGAAATGAACTTCGTATAGACCATCTGCACTTCCCGATATTCACCGGTTTTGAAGCGCTCCACGATATATTCTGCAATATTCCGGGCATTTTCAAAGGACGGGCGCTCGCTAATGCCGATGTAGCTCTCAGCGATCTTATACCCACGGTTCTTGAAATGGGCTACGCCTTTGCGTCCTACCACGACGAGTTCCGTGTCGTCCTTCGATTCTACAATAGCTTCTGCTGCTTTGCAGGCATTGCCGGAATAAGCGCCAGCCAGTCCTTTATCGGCCGTGACCAACAAGATGAGCTTCTTGCCATCCTTATGGTTTTCGAGAAGAGGATGGGAAAAATCGGCACCGGCATTGGCGGCGATTTCCTTCACAACCTCCATAACCTTCTCGGCATAAGGACGATTGGCGCTAGCTGCTTCCTTTGCATGACGCAAACGCGAAGTTGCAACCATGTTCATGGCACTCGTGATCTGCTTGGTACTCTTTACGCTTTTGATGCGCTGGCGGATATCCTGTAAACTAGCCAAAAAGAATCACCTCGCTGTCTTATGCCATTTTGTATGTGATGGTTTCCTTGAACTCCTCAATAGCCTTCGAAAGTTCAGCCTCAAGGGCATCATCGAGTTTCTTCTGCTCGATAATCTTGCTGCCGACTTCCGGATGCTGGGTGCGCATGAATTTCAGGAAGTCATCCTGGAATTCTACGACCTTCTCCACCGGAATATCGGTCAGGAAGCCTTTGACAGCCGTATAGATGACCATGACCTGTTCCTGTACTAAGAGCGGGCTGTACTGCGCCTGTTTCAGCGTTTCTACCATACGGGCACCGCGGTCGAGCTGTGCCTTCGTTGCCTTGTCCAGATCGGAAGCGAACTGCGAGAAGGCAGCCAGCTCACGATACTGAGCCAGGTCAAGACGCATGGTACCAGCGACCTGCTTCATTGCCTTAATCTGTGCGGAACCACCGACACGGGATACCGACAAACCGACGCTGATAGCCGGACGGATACCGGAGTAGAAGGAGTTGGTCTCCAGCATGATCTGACCATCGGTGATGGAGATAACGTTGGTCGGGATATAAGCCGAAACGTCACCAGCCTGGGTCTCGATGATTGGCAGAGCCGTGATGGAACCGCCGCCCAGCTCATCGCTGAGTTTTGCCGCACGCTCCAGCAGGCGGGAATGTAAGTAGAATACATCGCCCGGATAAGCCTCACGCCCTGGCGGTCTTCTGAGCAGCAACGACATAGCGCGGTATGCAGCTGCATGCTTCGTAAGGTCATCATATACGCAGAGGCAGGCTTTGCCCTGATACATGAAGTGCTCAGCCATAGCGACGCCGGCATACGGAGCCAGATACTGCAGCGGAGCGCTGTCAGCCGCCGTAGCAGCAACGACAATCGTGTACTTCATGGCGCCAGCTTCTTCGAGCGTCTTGACGACACGAGCAACCGTCGATGCCTTCTGACCGATGGCAACATAAACGCAGATACAATCCTGATCCTTCTGGTTCAAAATCGTATCAACGGCGATAGCCGTTTTACCAATGCCGCGGTCACCAATGATGAGCTCGCGCTGTCCACGGCCGATTGGTACGAGGGCATCGATAGCCTTCAGACCAGTCTGCAGCGGTTCATGGACCGATTTACGGTCAGCGATGCCCGGTGCATGATACTCAACCGGACGCATGGTCTCCGCTTTGATTTCGCCTTTGCCATCGATCGGACGGCCGATAGCATCGACAACGCGGCCAATCATAGCTTCGCCTGCCGGTACCTGCATGATGCGGCCCGTGCGTTTTACCTGCGAGCCTTCTTTGATTTTCGTCTCACCGCCTAAGATAACGGCACCGACGTTGTCCTGCTCAAGGTTCAGGACCAAACCATAAATATCATTGCCGAAATCGAGCAGCTCGCCAGCCATTGCCTTCTCGAGGCCATGGATATGGGCAATACCGTCACCGATTTCGATAACCGTTCCAACATCATCGACGTTAAGATCTACGTTGTAGTTCTTAATCTGGTCTTTGATGATGGCTGTTATTTCTTCCGGATTCATTTTCATAACTTCGCTGTCACCCCAGTTTCATCAATTGTTAGCCAGTAGTTCTTTTCTAAGCGATTCGAGACGTCCAGCGACACTGCCATCAATGCGGCGATCGCCAATCTTGACAACCACACCACCGATGATGTCCTTGTCCTCATGCAGGCGGAGTTCCACCTGTTTGCCGGTAATGCTCTCAAGCTTAGTCTTGATTGACGAAGCCTGTGCGTCATCCACCGGTGCTGCCGTCGTCACATCCGCAATCAGGATGCCTCTGGCCTCATACGAAAGCTCACGGTACGAATCCTCGATGGCCTCGAACAGCGCGATACGGCGCTTGTCGATAAGCAGCATCAAGAAATTGTACACGTTCGCGGAAAGCTCACCTTCAAAAAGCTTCTGAATCAGCTCTTTTTTAGCCTTTGTCTCGACCTGCGGATTGGAAAGGAACGCGATTGCTGCCGGAACGGTTGCAAGACCGCTGCGGACCTCAGCCAATTCCCTGCCATACTCCACAAGCTTATCTTCCTCCTGGGCAATCTCAAAGATTGCCGTGGAATATTTGCGTGCAAGCTGTAAGTTTAGCATGGCAGATCACCAATCTTATCTTTATCGAGCTTATCGACGAATTCCGTGATAAGCTGCTCATTTTCAGCTTTATCGATGTTTTTGGAGATGATTTTGCCAGCAGCAGCCATGGACAGAGCCACGACCTCACCGCGGAGCTGTGCTACAGCACGCTCACGGTCACGCTGGATTTCAGCCTCAGCAGCCTTCTTCATCTGCTCAATTTCGCGTTTCGTCTCAGCACGAGCGGCCTCGCGTTCTTCGCTGGCGCGCTTTTCCGCGTTGCGGATAATATCCTCAGCTTTGATGTTGGCAGCAGCCAGCTTCTTTTTGTAATCAGCCAGCAGCTTATCAGCTTCCGCTGCATCAGCATCTGCCTTATCAAGGCTCTCTTTGATTCTATCCTCGCGGGCTTTGAGCATGTTGACGACCGGCTTATAAGCCACAGCGCGCAGCAGAACTACGAGAATGACGAAGTTAATGATCTGCGCGAAGAATGTCATATTTAACTCGATCAATTACTATGCCCCCCCTTTTTGTCATTTTTCACCAAAAAAATTATTTGATGAGCGGGTTAGCATAAAGCATGATCAGAGCGACAACCGTTGCGATGATTGCCATTGCCTCGATCAGACCTACGGAAATCAGCGTATTGGTGAACAGCGTGTTTTTAGCTTCCGGCTGACGGGTGATACCCTCGATGAAACGGCTCGTTACCATACCATCACCAAGACCTGCACCGACTGCTGCAAGACCCATGCAGAGACCTGCACCGACTAAAGCTGCTGCTACCATAATTGCATTTTCCATGAAAAAATCCTCCTTAAAAATGTAAAAACTTCTCAGATAGTAGAGTTATGATTCCTCTTCTTCTTTCTTTACTGCGTTGGCAAGATATGCCATCGACAGCATCGTGAAGATAACGGCCTGAACTCCGCCGATGAAGATACTGAATGCGAGCCAGGCAACAGCCGGGATTGGCATCCAGATTGGCATGAGTTTCAGCAGGACGACAATGAGAATCTCGCCTGCCAGGATGTTACCAAATAGACGAAATGCCAGTGTGATTGGTTTGGCAATTTCCTCGATTGCGTTGATGATTACGAATACCGGCGTCGGCTTGAAGAAATGAGCGATATAATGCCCACCTTTCATAACGATTCCCAGTACATGTACCATGACAATGACCAGGAGTGCTAATGCCAGCGTAGTGTTCAAATCATTGGTCGGCGATGCCATCTTCGGTACAAGCCCCAGCCAGTTGGATACCAGCAGGAACATGAACAACGATACGATAAACGGAGCCAGGAAACGGCCACGCTCGCCCATCATTGCATCCAGCTGTTCATGCAGCCACAAAACGATAATCTCCACGACATTCTGCCAGCCCTTCGGAATAATCTTCAGACTGCGGGTAGCCAGGAAGGCAATCAGTAATACGATAGCCATTGCCAGCCAAGTCATGTACAGGGTTTCCATATTGAAGGAAAAGCCCATGATTTGTTCTGTTCCGCGATGAACGACCTCTTCGCCCATACACTCAACCTCCTTCCCAATAAAACCTAGAAAATATCCTTTACCGTAAATTCATGTGGATCAGCAGGAACATCGCCATTCCATAGCAAAGAAGAAAGCCCAATGCAGTCACACCGAATACCTTCGCAGAAATATTTATGGCTGTCAACAGAACCAGCAGTAATACCGCCATCCGCAAGACAAGTCCCCAAAGCATCTGCTTCGTTGCGCCACCAGTGGGTGCTTCGGCAATCCTCCACAATCGCCAGGCCATGTTCCAGACAAATACCAGCGCTGCCATATAGCCCAGCAGCAAACCTCCGATGAGTCCGCCTTCTCCCCTTGCGAGTAAAAGACTTCCCAGCATCAGCGTCAAAGCTGCCAGTCCCCAGGACAAACGCTTTATGAAAATCGATAAAACTTCCTTCATATTCCTCCTCCAACGTCAGGCAGAAACTGTCCATCGTCTTCGTTGAATATCGGCGCGACAAGAGCAAATCCCGTGCGGGGACACGCTCCGCCTAAAAATCATATTTCGACATGAAACAACAAAACCCTTTAGAAATCTTGCAAATCAAAACAAAAAAATTCAGGCGGTTATGCTTGTTTTTGTCATAAATAATAATTATTTATACTACGATAAATCAATACAATTGGTTTATCGTAATCGGTCGCAATGCCTATTATATTCGATTGGTTAACGAATGGCAAGCCTTTTTTCGCCAAAATATAAAAATAACAACAATTCACGAAATACCGTATTTTTCCTCACTACAGGAGCTCCCCCTGTTTAAGCTGACGATACAGCGTATAAAGTGCTCCGGGAAAGCCGATGAGGATACCCACCAACTTTCCCATATAGCCAAGGCCGAGCTTTTCATCAGCCAGATTGCCCAGGAATACACAGATGCCCACAAAGACCACCAGATAAATCCCAATACCGCCCAATACGGAAAAGGCCTTGAGGGCCTGGCGAAGCCCCTCATGTCTTTCCTCGCCCTGCTTTTTTTCCATCGGTTTTCCTCCTAAAAAAAGGACTGCCGCCAATGCAACAGTCCTTTGCTTATTATTTTCCCATGAATACCGTCGGACGTTCTCCCACCAGCTCATAATGGTAGAGAATTGCCTGAATGATGCGTTCCGACGCCTTGCCGTCACCGTAGGGGTTGACCGATTCTGCCATGCGGCCGTATTCTTCCTTATCCGTAAGCAGCATCTTGGCTTCCTCATAGACGCGCTCACGATCCGTACCGATGAGTTTAACCGTACCAGCAGCAACGGCTTCCGGACGTTCCGTAGTATCGCGCAGAACCAGAACCGGTTTGCCTAATGCCGGAGCTTCTTCCTGAACTCCGCCCGAGTCCGTGAGAATCAAATGCGCACGGCTCATCAGATTGGCAAAGGGCTCGTAGTCCAGCGGGTCAATCAAATGCACTTTGTCGAGTCCGCCCAGCTCCTCACGAACAACTTCACGGACTTTCGGGTTCTTATGAACCGGGAAGACGATTTCCACATCATCAAACTCCTCCGTCAGCTGGCGCAGAGCCTTGTAGACATGGCGCATCGGTTCCCCAAGGTTCTCACGGCGATGAGTCGTTACGAGAATAATGCGCTTGTTCTTGAAATCGATGTGGCGCAGCATCTCATCTTCAAACTCATAGTCCTCACGAACCGTGTGATGGAGGGCATCGATTACCGTATTGCCCGTTACAAAAATGCTCTCTGCCGGAACATTTTCTGCCAGCAGGTTGGCCTCGCTGGTTTCCGTGGGCGCAAAGTTGAGGTCCGAAATGCACCCCGTGAGTTTGCGGTTCATCTCCTCCGGGAATGGCGAATACTTATTGTGGGTGCGCAGGCCAGCTTCGACGTGGCCCACCGGAATCTGATGGTAATAAGCAGCCAGTGCTCCAGCAAAGGTCGTGGTCGTATCACCATGAACCAAAACGATATCCGGTTTCTCTACCGTCATGACCTGGTCCAATCCCTTCATCGCTTTCGTCGTGATGTCAAAAAGCGTCTGCCCCTGAGCCATGATATCAAGGTCGTGGTCCGGTGTGATATTGAAAAGATTCAATACCTGGTCCAACATTTCACGATGCTGGGCAGTTACCGCCACCACCGGCGTAATCGTATCGGAATGCTTCTGCAGTTCCAAAACGATTGGCGCCATCTTGATTGCCTCCGGGCGCGTGCCGAAGACCGTCATCACCTTGATTTTCTTCTTGTCCATTAAAAATCCCCTTTCTATAAATAAAGGCAGGACTTACGCCTGCCTTTCGGGTTCTGTTTCACTGTCTTCCCGCAGCAGCACTATGCTGATGCGCCGAATCATTCATGTGGAAAATACCAATCTTCTTGGCGCCAAAAAATACAGCCAAAACAACCACGCAGACGATGAGGATAGCAAACTGACTGCTTACCTCAGTGAGTGCTACCGCACTGAGTCCCAAAAGGGCACTAATGACATACATCAGCAGCACTGCCTGACGCTGGCTGAAGCCGAGGTCCAGCAGACGATGATGCAAATGTCCCTTATCCGGTTTGAAAATAGGAACGCCACCGCGGTAACGGCGCACAATCGCAAAGGTCGTATCCAGGATTGGCAGCCCCAATGCCAGAATCGGCACGATAAGGGCAATGGTCGCTGCGCACTTGACCGCACCGATAACCGAAATGCCAGCCAGCATGAAGCCAAGGAACATACTGCCAGAATCCCCCATAAAAATGCGGGCTGGATTGAAGTTGTAATAGAGAAAGCCAAAGGCTGCACCAGCCAAAGCCGCTGTCAGCACAGCCACCAACAGGATATTCTGCTGCAAGGCCACGAGGAAGATGGTGATGGCCGCAATGGTGGATACACCAGCAGCCAGGCCATCCAGGCCATCAATGAGATTGACCGTGTTGGTAAGGCCCACAATCCAGAAAATCGTCGCCGGAATGGCAAACCATTCCGTGTAGATGTAATCCCCAAAGGGGTCCGTGACGAAATCAATGCGGACGTCAAAGGCGATGACCAGCACCGCTGCCGCGATAATCTGACCAAGCAGTTTGACCTTTGCCGGCAGATTTTTGTAGTCATCGATGATGCCAACCAAAACGATGAGCGAGCCGCCCACCATCAGGCCCACCAGCTCCATCATCACTTCATCCGTAACCTTTACGAAGGAAAGAAGCGTGAGCATTGCCACCATAAAGGCAGCATAGATGCCAAGACCGCCAATACGCGGAATCGGCTTTTTATGTACTTTTCTCGCATCAGGAGCGTCCATGGCTCCCGTCTTGGCCGCCAAAAAGATCACGCCTGGCGTAATGAGCAGCGCCACACCGGCAGCAATAACAAACGCCAACATATAATCTGGCATACAAGTTGCACCTCTTTTTCAAAAACATTCATTTTTTCATAGCAAGCCTATTTTACCGCAGTGGGTGTCTAGTGTCAATGGAAAGAAACTGAATGCACCGGATTTAATCATGAATCTCATCGGGACGGCAGGTTACGATACTGCCATCGGTTTCGTAGTAAACAACTTGCGCCAGCTTGGCATTGCGAAGCATCCGGCGGCAAAGCAGGCAGGGTTTGCCCGAAGCCAGGCTGCCATCGGCATTGATGCCGACAATATAAATCGTCGCCCCCTCCATGACGGCAGGGTCTGCGTTGATGATGGCATTCTGCTCGGCGTGAACCGCTACGCAAAGCTCGTAATTCTGCCCCTTGGGAACATGAAGCCGTTCCCGTTCGCAGATTCCGGTATCGATGCAGTTAGACTCGCCACGGGGGGCTCCATTGTAGCCCGTGCTGATGATGATTTTATCCTTGACGATGATGGCACCGTATCGGCGACGCAGGCAGGTTGCCCGGCGGCCAACGGCTTTGGCAATATCCAAAAAGTATTCCGTCCAATCCGGACGCTGCTGTTTCTCACGACTCATGATGACCTTCCTCCAAACTCTTCAAATAGCGATGGCCCAATATGACCGCCACAAAATCATCCACGGGCTCCGGCGGCACTTGCATGGTTACCGGCAGCAGCCGCCGCCAGCCCTTTGGCGGATGCGCCTTCCAATATTCTCCCTTGGCCAGTTCTGTGGTGCGATATTCATCCAGCACCACGATGGCCAGTTCCGGCAGGGCCTTTTCGATGCGTTCCCGCGCCTCTTGGCTGGTAGTTCCGTTGCCCTCTATGAGGATTTCATAGCGGTATTTCTGCTGGGCGCCGGTCAGTTCTGCCTCCAGCCTTGCCGTTTCTATGACTTTCTGCCAAAGCACCCGGCCGTCACTAGCCAGTACGGCAAAGCCGCATTTGTCACGGCCGGGGTCCAATGCTGCTATATTCATTCATTCCTCCTGCAAGAAAGCCTTCCTCAAAGAGGAAGGCCTTTCTTTCTCATTTACGGTAAATCCGTCTGCTGTTCTACCCTGATTTTTAACCGCAACGGTCCAATGGCATCCGTTGCGCCGTTGGCATAAGCGGACAATATCCAAGAGCCATGCTTGCCGCGCAAGGCGCCGACGATGTCATAGAACTGAGCACCTTCAATCACACCAACTGTACCGCGGATTGGGTCCGGCAGGATTCCCTTAGCCGTAGCCGCCTGATTGACCTCCTTGAGGAAGTCCATGACTACCTGCTCCGACTCGCCATCCGATTTTCCGTTCAGTGTATAGGGTTTAGCCAGAATAAATTCTTTATCGCCATATACCGTGCTGTTCTTATAAAGCTCCAGTGTCGTCCGGATTGCTTCCCCGCGTACGAGATTGCCGGCCGCCACAATGCGGACAACCATATCGTTACGACTGGCGGCAATGGTCTTCACGGCCTCAGCATACTCAGGCTGATAAATCCAAATGTCCTGGTCGGATTTATCCTCGCCAAGCTTTTCCGATACGTTGCGGTTGGCAAGTTCGGCCAGTGCCCGCAAATCGTTATCCACCTCAAACTGGGTGCGGCCGCCGCGAACCACTGCACTGGCAATTACCTCACCCGCCTGATAGATGATGTCTCCTTCGCGAATGGTAATCAAGCCATCGCGAAGATTCTGTGCATGCTTCTCAAGCAGTGTATTGCTTTCGGTGAGTTTCTTGTTCGTTCCCGTCAGCAAATCATTCTGCACGCCCAGCGCGGAATTTTCAACAGCCAGGGCATCATTGCGATGCAACAAATCAATCTTTGCGGCCTCGAGCAGGCGATTGCCCTCCTGAAGTCGTGCTGATTTTTCTTCCAGCTCCGTCTGCTGACTCTTGAGTTTTTCCACATCATCCTTCGACTTGGCCAGAGCCTCATCGGTCTGCTGCTGTTCCACCTGTGCCTGCTGCAAATCCGCCTGGGCCTGATTCAGGCTGTCCTTAGTCTCCCGCATGGTGCGGTTGAGCTGCTCCATACCGAAAAGGGCCGTGCGGACATTTTGCGAGGCCGCCGCCATAACCCCAAAGGTCAAAGTGGTAATGCAGATACCGGTAAAAATCGTGATGACAACAGATGTATGGCGTGGCCTAAGGCCAAAAAGCGACAACCGCTTCTTACCGATTTTTGTTCCGAGCCGATCGCCAATAAACGCAATCGCGCCACCGGTAATAATCAGCACGACAATCAAAAGGACTCCATACATCCTTACTCAATCCACCTTTCGCAATAATCAGCAGTCACCGTCACCGCGATGCTCTGCGTATCAGGAAGAAACCTGCAATCAAGCCGACAATATTCGGAATCCATACCGCCAGCATCGGCGCAATGGCACCGCTGCGGGCCAGAGCATTGCCCATGGTCATCAGTGCATAATAGAAGAAAATGATGATAACACTCATGGCAAAGCCTGCCGACGAGGAATTACGGGTAGGCTGCAGGCCAAGGGGCACGCCAATCAAAGCAAAAATCAGGCTGGCCATCGGCACCGTAACGCGCTGATAAAGTTCCGCTTCGAGCTTATTGGTATTGATATACTGGGTCTTCATGATTTCGATTTGGGCTTTGAGTTCCTTCATCGTAAGCTCTTCCGGGTCTTTCTGCTCCCGGACAATCTGCTTTGGATTAGCCTTTATGGGAAGCTTCTGGGAGTCAAAGCGCATGGTATGCTCACTTTTGCCAGCTTCTGTGGCAATATCGTAAATCATGCCGTTGTGCATGTTCCACTCGTTGCCGCTCCACTCCGCATATTCGGCATTTTCCACATGGCTGACCTGGCCCTCATCGTTGAACTCCTGCAGGGTGATTCCCTGCAGGGTCTGGGACTCGGCGTCATAACGGCGGGCATAGACCAGCCGCTGAATCTTATCGTGGTTAAGGTCTTTGAGGATGATGTGCTCCTGCGACTTCATCCCCGTATTTCCCTGGATTTCATAATAAAGAACGTTGCGATAAGCGGTATTGGCCCAAGGCACAACGTATTCATTAAAGGCAATGGCGCACATGCTGACGATGAGCCCCATGAGGATAGCCGGTGCCGCAATGCGGCCAAAACCGATACCACAGGACTTCATAGCCGTAATCTCACTGGAACTGGACAGCCGGCCAAAGGTCAGCAGGCTCGCCAGCAGCATGGACATCGGGAAGGTCCACATGATAACGGCCGGCAGACCGAAGATGAAGATTTTCACAACGGCTTGCAGCGAAGCGCCATAATCCGTAATATACTTGGCAATCTTAAAAAGCGTTCCCGAACCGATAAAAACTGCGGAGAAGGCACAGATGCCGAATAAGAAGGTCATGAACACTTCCCGAAATATATATTTGTCTAAGATTCTTATATGCATCGTTTGTTCTCCAATCAAAGGGTAAAGTTCTCACCCAGGTAAAATTTCTTGGCGATTGGGCTGCTCGCAATCGTCTGGCTGTCGCCTTCCAGCAGGATTTTGCCTTCGCTCAGGATATAAGCACGGTCGACAATCTGCAGTGTCTCCCGGACATTGTGATCCGTAATCAGGATGCCCATGCCGCGCTGGCGCAGATATTGGATGATATCCTGAATATCGGCCACGGCCAGCGGGTCAACACCAGCAAAGGGCTCATCCAGCAGGATAAACTGCGGCTCAAGGGCCAGACACCGGGCAATCTCTACCCGGCGTCTTTCGCCGCCGGAAAGCTCCGTTCCCTTGCGCTCCTGCACATGGCCAATGTGGAACTCTTCAATGAGCTCCTCGTATTTAGCCTGCTGCTCTGCCGGGGACAGTTTCGTCGTCTCGAGAATTGCCATGATGTTTTCCCGCACCGTCAATTTGCGGAAAATCGAAGCTTCCTGGGTCAGGTAACTGATTCCCAGCTCCGCCCGCTTATACATGGGGGAACTTGTAATATCGATGTCCGAAAGGTATACTTCACCAGACGTCGGGTGCTCAAGTCCCACAATCATATAAAAGGTCGTCGTTTTACCGGCACCATTCGGACCGAGAAGGCCAACAATCTCACCTTTCTCCACCCGCAGGGAAACACGGTTCACCGCCGTGCGTTCCTTAAATTTCTTTACCAGATTCTTCGCTTCGATATGCAAAGCCCTAACCCTCCAACAATATACTGCTTATTTTACCTTAGCCGCCCCATCGCTGGCAAGGTAAATCGTCAAACGATTGCTCTTCATCCGATTGTTATCCTGAACCGCCCAGGCATTGCCCGTTACCACCACCCGGCCTTGATCCTTGCCATAGTAGTCCATGCGGTCGCCACCGGCTTCCATGTCCTTCGGCGGGCTCACGAGATGCGCGTTGCCCGAACCGACGTAATGGGCATCATCCAGCCAGCCTTCCAGGCGATTAGCCGTAAAGGTTCCATCGGCACTGGAAATCGTGCCACCAGATGCAATCAATACATACTTATTCTGGTTCGGATAGTAATCCACCTGCTCACCGCTGAAACTCTTATCCCCCTGGGTGCCATAAACACCGCCGGTTGCCAGCATGTGATTCTGTCCATCCGTCACGACTTTTGCACAGGTAATGCGCGTGTCATCGGTGGTTGCAACGACATTTCCCTCCACCGTGCCTTCCTGGGTTTTGGTGTTATAGGATGCCCGCTGGCCCGTGACGCGGGAACTTCCCCGCACCATGGTCACACCGCCGTCGGCGGATGCCAGCCCGGTGCTCATATCGTATTCAACGGTATCGGCATTGAGTTCTGCCGGCTCACCGGCGGCACTGATCCCCTGCATTGGCAGGACAGCGCTGACGGCTAATGCCAGCAATATCTTTTTCATTTTGCTCGTTTTCATTCGCTAGTTCCTCCCTTGACAAGGTGTGCCTTGCCGACAATCTTGATTTTGTTGAAGCCATCGGTGCTCTCGATGCGATCACCAGTTGCCTTCATATCATCTTTTGACGCAACGGCATCACCGACGGCGGCCAGCAGTTCGTCCTTTGCCGTCCAGCGAAGTTCCTTACTCGAAAGCTTGGCCCCATCGCTGGTGGTGATGGCTACATTGCCGGTGATGGCAATATCCTTGGTATCGTTGTCATAGGTTCCACCATCGGCATGAACCTCCACCGTGCGGCCATCTTTGGCATAAAATTTGCCGGTAAGTTTTTCAAAGGTAACATTTTTCGACTCCACATCCACCTGGATATGTTCCGCCGTCAATTCCCAAATCGTACGGCCGTCCTTTTCCTCGCGGATAGTGTTGCCATCATAAGTCATTACTTTGTTTTCTTGGGATTGTTCCGTTTGCTGCGGAGCCTCCGGTACGGTTGCCACCGCCCAGATTACCAGTGCGGCAAAAGCAGCGATACCAAGGGCCAGCAAAATCTTATTTCGCTTGCTCATTTATCTGCCCCCTGCGATTTAACCGTATGATGTTTGCCGGTCTTCTGCTCTTCGGGCGGCGTGTTCCAGCGTTTCTGGAACCACAGCCACTGGGTCGGATTGTCACGGATGACCTGCTCGACAATTTTCGTCATGCGTGCCGTAAAATCAAAGAGGTCTTTATCCGTATCGCCAGTATCCTCATACCGCATGATTTCGCCTACCAGCACTTTATGCTTGCCGTTAGGCTGACGGATGATAAAGGCGGGCACCACCGGGGAATTGAACTTATGGGCAAAGACAGCAGCGCCCATGGGCGTCGAGGCTATCTTGCCCAAAAAGGGCAGGAAAGCACCACCGGGGCCGCCATCCTGATCCGACAGGAAACCGAGGATTTTCCCTTGGCGGAGCGCCCGGGCTGCCGATAAGAGCTCACTGGTACCACGGGAGAAAATCTCCACATGGATGGTCTTGCGAAGGTCGTTTAATGCATTGGTGTACTGCATGTTGGGCTGGGGCTTGGCAATGGCCGTAACCGGCAGGCCATTTAGCGTGAAGGCTGCCGAAAGCCATTCCCAGGTACCGATATGCCCTGTGACAATTACCACGCCCTTCTTCTCGGCCAGCGCCTCTTTGAGGCGTTCCAGATGGTCGATTTCAATATACTGCTCAAAATTCTTCTCGTTAAGATGCGGCATATAGAGGATTTCCAATACATTGCGCGCGAGATTCACAAATGACTCCCGCACGACCTTGCGGGCCTCATCTTCCGAGAGATTGAGTGCTGGCATCATCTGGGCCACGGCCCGCTCCCGCTCCTTTTTTACCAGGAGATAATAGAGATTGCCCAGCACCCGGCCAGCTGCCATGAGCAGGCCATATGGCATATGACAGACCAGCCAGCTCATAAACATCACAAATTTATAATGCATGGATTACGTTCCCCCAAATACATTGATTCACTGTTTCTGATTACTGCGCCAGCTCGCCATTCGTAGCCGAAGCTGACGGATAAAAATCCTGCATAAGCGCCTGCCATTTGCCCTGGGCTTTCAGGATGAATTCGATGAGTTCACGAACGGCACCACGGCCCCCGGGATAGCTTGCCGTAAGCAAGGCTTCCTGGCGAACCTCCGCCACCGCATCGCTTACCGCCATAGGAAGACCAACCTGCAACAGTATTGGCAGGTCGATGAGGTCATCACCAATATAGCCGATTTCCTCATCCTGCAGGCCTAACTTCTCTTTGAGTTCCTGATAAGCCGTCCGCTTGTCGAGCTTCCCCTGGAACACTTCGGAAATATGGAGCTCCCCAGCCCGGAAAGCCACCTGCTTCGAGTTCCGGCCCGTTATGATGGCGGTTTTGATGCCGGCTTTATGGGCCAGCGTAATGCCCAGTCCATCCCGGCAGAAAAACGGCTTGTAGAGCTCACCTTCGGCGCCGATATAAATCCCGCCGTCGGTCAAAACACCATCCACATCAAAAATAATCAGCTTGATGTGTTTTGCCCGTTCCAGGGCA
Organism: Selenomonas sp. WCT3; assembly: GCA_900100835.1. Taxonomy (GTDB): domain Bacteria; phylum Bacillota; class Negativicutes; order Selenomonadales; family Selenomonadaceae; genus Selenomonas_A; species Selenomonas_A ruminantium_E. The sequence goes on from FNCM01000002.1 coordinate 162,097, forward strand.
CCACATTTCTGGTCCATATCAAACAACTCCTTGACGCAACAGGTCGGTCAGATGGACAATGCCAACTGGATTGTGGTCATCGTCCACTACCGGCAAAACGGTAACCGGACGGGGTTTGTGCTTCTCCATAACCGAAAGAGCCGAAGCTGCCAAAGCGTCCTCGCGAATCATCAGCGGATTCTCGAACATGATATTGTGTACCGGCTCATCGAGGAATTTATAATCCTTAGCCAGAGCCCGGCGAATGATTCCATCGGTGATAAGTCCGACAAACTTGCCATTTTCATCCACTACCGAAGCAGCGCCCAGGCCTTTGTCGGTCATGATAAAGAGCGCATCCTTGGCCGTCTTATCCTGAGATACAACCGGGTTGTCTTCTCCGGTATGCATGACATTCGAAACCTTCAAGAGCAGGCGGCGTCCCAAAGCCCCGCCCGGATGGAACAAGGCAAAATCCTGGCTGGTGAAGTTGCGGACCGACATCAGCGCTACCGCCATAGCATCCCCCATAGCCAGAGTCGCCGTCGTGCTGGCCGTTGGTGCCAGCCCCAACGGGCAAGCTTCCTTTTCCACGCCGATATCGATGAAATAATCGCTATTTTTCCCCAGCTGGGAATCACGCCGGCCGCTCATGGCGATAATCTTAGCACCAATGCGACGGATAATCGGCAGGATATTGACGATTTCCGACGACTCGCCGCTGTTGCTGATGGCAATAACTACGTCGTTTTCCGTAACCATGCCCAAATCCCCATGGAAGGCCTCGGCCGGATGCATGAAAAACGAAGGCGTTCCCGTGCTAGCGAAGGTAGCCGCAATCTTGCGGCCGACGTGGCCGGATTTTCCCATGCCCGTAACAATGACACGAGCCGGGCAATCCAGAATGCATTGCACCGCCGCCATGAATTCATCGTCAATGCGTTCTTTGAGCTTCAATACCGCATCGGCTTCAATTTCCAGCGTTTCGATGGCCTTTTCTTTTACCTTTATCACAAGTCTTTTCCCCTTATGTACAAATCATTCAAATTCGATGGTCATAATTTCAGGCATCAGCCCTTGAACTTCTTGCGCACGATTTCGTGGATTGCCACGGCATCCTTCAAGAGGTCTTCCAGTTTATCCAGGTAAACCATGTTGGCACCATCCGAGAGAGCCTCTTCCGGATTGTCATGAACTTCCAGGAACAGGGCATCGATGCCAGCCCCCACAGCTGCGCGTACGAGGAATTCCACGTACTCTCGATTGCCAGCCGAAGTCGTACCATTGCCACCCGGCAGCTGTACGCTATGGGTACCGTCCATGACCACCGGATAGCCAAAGGAGCGCATGATGGGCAGGGAACGCATATCCACCACCAGATTGTTATAGCCAAAGGAGGCACCGCGTTCCGTCAGCATAATCTGCTCACAGCCGCTCTCATGGAGTTTGTCCACCACATTGCGCATGTCCTTCGGAGCCAGGAACTGGCCTTTTTTGACGTTGACGACGCGGCCCGTCTGAGCAGCGGCGTGGAGAAGGTCCGTCTGGCGGCACAGGAAAGCCGGAATCTGCAGAATATCGGCAACTTTTGCCACCGGTTCTGCCTGATACGTCTCATGAATATCCGTAACCACCGGAACCTGAAGTTCGTCTTTAATCTGCTGCAGCATCTCCAGGCCCTTTTCCATGCCTGGGCCGCGGAAGCTGTGGAAGGAGGAACGATTTGCCTTGTCAAAAGAAGCCTTGAATACGTAGTTGATGTCCAGACGCTCACAGATTTCCTTGATGGTGCGGCCAATCAACAGGCAGCGGTCCATTTCCTCCAACACGCAAGGACCAGCCAGCAGCGTCAGTTTCTCGCCGCCGCCAATTTCAAAATTTCCCACTTTTACCTTATTCATATTCGTCTCTCCTTTATAAAGAATTTACATTGCTTATTATAACGCCATTTTACGATAAATCTCGTTGACTTTCTCCAGGTCTTCTGCCGTATCGACACCAACGAATTTCGCCTTGGTTTCCACCACTTTGATGCGGTAGCCATTTTCCAGTGCCCGCAACTGTTCCAGGGACTCTGCGGACTCTAAGGGCGTGGATTCCATCTTGGCATACTGCAGCAGGAAGTCGCGCTTGTAGGCGTAAATCCCGATGTGTTTGTAGACCGGGCAACCCTCATGGCGCGGATAGGGCATCAAGGAACGGGAGAAGTACAGCGCATAGCCATTCTTATCCGTTACCACCTTGACATTATTGGGATTCTTCTTCTCTTCCTCATCGGTAATCTCCGTCTTGACCGTAGCCATCTGGAGTTCTGCATCCTGTTCAAAGACCGCAGCCAGTTCATCAATAAGCGACGGCTCGATGAGAGGCTCGTCCCCCTGTACATTGACGATAAGGTCTGCCTCCGGAAAGGAAGCTGCCACCTCGGCCAAGCGGTCCGTGCCCGTCGGATGGTCTTTCCGTGTCATCATCGCCTGGCCGCCATGGTCCTTTACCGCCGCCAGGATGCGCTCGTCATCGGTAGCGACAATTGTCTGGCTGACTTTGCCGGCCTTTGACGCCCGATCGTAAACCCGGCAAATCATCGGTTTGCCAGCAATATCTTTCAGCGGTTTGCCCGGCAGTCTCGTCGAAGCGAAACGAGCCGGGATGACACATAATACATTCATGGATTGTACCATCCTTTCATGAGCATTTCCTTAAGATTAACGGGAACCGAGCCGTTCGGTCAAACGGTTCGCCAGCAGCTGGCGGAATTCTTCGCTGCCCTGCTGGAACTTGACCTCGACGCAGATAACATACACGGGGATGTCCATGCCTGCCTGAATGATTTCAGCCGGCACTTTAACTGCATCCTTCTCGGTGATGATGATTGCCTCTGCTCCCATATTTTTCGCCTGCTGCAGGATATCGGTCATCTCCTGCATGTTGTAGTCGTGATGGTCTGGATAGCGCAGGCTTTCAATGATGACAACGCCGAGGTCGGAAAGGGTCTGCTCAAAGGAAGCAGGATTGCCGATAGCTGATACGGCCATTATCTTCTTGCCGCGCATCTGGTCTACTTCAATACCATCACCGGCGATATCCACGTACCAATCCGACAGGGGGATAAAGCAACGTGGCTGATGGATGCTCTCGAGAATCTGAGCATCCGCATTATTCTTCCGGACGGTCTGGCGAATATACTCGCAGGACCCTTCGGCAGCCTGGTCAACCTTGGTCATCAGGCAGACATCAGCACGGCTGATATGGGAAACTGGCTCGCGAAGCGTCCCCCGCGGCAGAATGTAACCATTACCAAACACGTTGACGGCATCGACAAGCAAAATATCCATATCCCGTTCGAGCTGCCAATGCTGATAGCCATCGTCCAAGATAGCTACTTCTGCACCAAAATGCTCAATCGCATACTGGCCCGTAAGAGAACGGTCTGCGCCGATAAGTACCGGCACATTGGGCAGGTGCTTTGCCAGCATAAAGGCCTCGTCGCCGGCTTCGGCTGCGCTCATGTGGAGACGCTTGCCGTCGGATACGATACCGACTTTACCGTGCCACTTCGCCCGGTAGCCGCGGTTCAGAATGACCACATGATAGCCCATATTGCGGATATCGGTGGCCAGCCGCTGTGCCGTTGGCGTCTTACCCGTGCCGCCCACCGTCACGTTGCCGAGACTAATGACAAAACAGTCCAGCTTGCGATGGGTAAATATCCCCACCCGATAGCCGGCCAGTTTCAGATTTACCAAACCAGCATAAATCAACGAGAATACATAGAGGATTCCCATGATGATATGCATGAAGAAGCCATGGACTTCCTTACTGTGCACCAAATCGATAAAATACGTCTGGAAATTATCGATTTTTTGCGTAGCCCGGGCCCGCTGGCGGTTTTCTGGACAGCTTTCATAAGCTTCCAGCATTTCCCGCAGGATGACTGCTGACTTCCGTGATGCCCCTTTGTTTTCATTGACGATGGCGAGAGTTTCCGCCTCCATGCGAGCGCGGTGTTCCGGATCATCGAAGAGGCGTACCACTTCTTTCACCAGTTCGCTCTCATTGTTTACCGTGATGCAGGCATCGCGGTTCTTGAACAGGGCATGGGTGTCCTTGAAATTGAACATATTGTGGCCCACGATAATGGCCTTGCCATGGGCTGCTGGCTCCAAAATATTGTGGCCGCCATGGGGTATCAGGCTGCCGCCTACATAGACCACATCGCCGACGCTGTATACCTTGCCCAACTCCCCAATGGTGTCGAGAATGACAATATCTTCGTTATGGGATTCCTGCTGCTGGAGTTTCGTGCGGGTGGTTACCGTAAACCCCGCTTTCTTGCAGAGGTGAATGACCTCCTGGGTGCGAAGCAATTCCCGAGGGGCGATTACCAATTTCGCTCCGGGATGGTTTTCCCGAACGGCCTTAAAGGCTTTCAGCACATACTCCTCTTCCCCGCGATGGGTGGAACCCGCCAGGAAAATCCCCTCATTATTTGTAAGCCCCATTTCCCGGATAATCTGGGCTTTTTCCTCAGGGCTGACATCCGTATAGGTCTGGTCAAATTTCGTATTGCCCGTAACCGTAACCAATTCCGGCGGGGCTCCTAGCCGCATGATGTAGTCCGCATCAATCTGGGACTGCATCGCAAACTTCTTCACGGTACCAATCATTTCCGTCAGCAAGCTGTGGAGATGCTTGTACTGCTTGACGCTCCGGTCGCTGATGCGGCCGTTGACCATCATGACAGGAATGTGGAGCTGACGAGCGGTTTTTAGGAAATTCGGCCAAAGCTCCGTCTCAACCGGCAGGAATACCCGCGGATGGATGCGGCGCAACACATGGCCGGCCAAAAACGGCAAGTCCAGCGGGAAATAAATGATGGCGTCCGCATCCTTGATAATGCGGTTTGCCATCTCGTAGCCGCTGGTCGTTACTACTGACACCAGAATGGGGCTCGTCGGAAACTCCTTGCGGAACTCCTTGATAAGTGGACTTGTTGCCACAATCTCCCCCACGGAAGCAGCATGTACCCAAATGCAATGCTTCTTGGCCACTTTTTCCAAAGCATGCTCGGGAAAGAAACCGAGGCTCTGCCGGATTCGCATCACAAATCCCTTTTCACGAATCGATCGCACCATGAAAACGGGAATGATCATGATGGCAACAATAATCGCCAAGATATTATAGAGTATCTGCATATCTCTATCTTTCCCTTCTTACACGTTCTTCTTGTTGAACTGAATGTTATACAAATAGCTATACAAGCCATCGAGTTTCAAAAGTTCTTCATGTGTACCATGCTCTTTTACATGACCATTGTCAATAACAAAGATTTGGTCGGCATTGAAAATCGTTGACAAACGATGGGCAATGACAAAAGAAGTACGCCCCACCATAAGCTTATCGAGGGCAGCCTGAACGATTTTCTCGCTTTCCGTGTCCAGTGCCGACGTGGCCTCGTCAAGAATCAAAATCCGCGGATTCTTGAGGATTGCCCGGGCGATGGCCATGCGCTGCCGCTGACCGCCCGAAAGATTCATGCCCCGTTCACCGATTTTCGTATCGTAGCCCTGGGGCAGATTGCGGATGAATTCATCGGCATTGGCCGCCTTGGCCGCCTCAATGACCTCTTCATCCGTAGCATCGAGACGACCATAACGGATATTTTCCATTACCGTCGTCGAGAACAGCAGGGTTTCCTGGGGAACAATACCAATCTGTTCCCGCAGGGACGATACGGTGACATCGCGGATATCCGTTCCATCAATGGAAATCGAACCATCCGTAATCTCATAAAAGCGCGGAATCAAGTTGGCAATCGTCGACTTACCGGCGCCACTTGGGCCAACAAAGGCAATCATCTGACCTGGTTTGGCATCCAGCGAGACATCCGACAGGGCCGGAACCCCTTTCTTGTACTCAAAGGATACGTGGTCCAGCTTAACGGCACCGGAAATCTTCGGCAGCGGTTTAGCCCCTTCCTTGTCGCTGATGGGCTCTTCCAAATCGATAACGGCAAAGACGCGGTCAACAGCGGCCATGGCGCGCTGCAAATTGCCGTATACACGGGACAGACGCTTAACCGGATTGGCCAGATTGACAGCATAGGTCAGGAAAGCCACCAGAGCACCAGCAGTCATTTCGTCGTTGACAACCTCGTAACCGCCGAACCATACGATAAAGGTGACGGATATGGCCGCCAGAAATTCTACCGTCGGCGTAAGGAGGCTCGTCAGCTGAACATTTTTCATAGCCGCCTGGAAGTTTAACTGATTCTGATGGGTAAAACGGTCAGTCTCATACTTTTCCCGAACGAAGGATTTTACCACGCGGATGGCCGAAATACTCTCCTGTAGCAGGGAAGTGATATCCGCCATGCGCTCCTGAATAACCGTACCATTGCGTTTGATTTTCCGGCCGAAGATTTTCATGGCCTGCCCAACCAGGGGAATGACCACCAAGGTCAACAGGGAAAGCTTCCAGTCAAGGTAAACCATCAATACCAGGGAGCCGATGAGAATCGAGCCTTCCGTGACCATCTCAATGAGCTGGTCTACCAATGCCGACTGAATGGCCGCCACATCGTTGGTGATGTAACTCATGGTTTCACCAGTCTGATGCTTATCAAAATATGCCATCGGCATGCGCTGGAATTTGCGGAACATAACCTCGCGGACATCGATAATCACCTTTTGGCCAATATACGATACCAGATAGGACTGTCCGTAAAAGAATATGCCGCGGACAAAGAAAACCACTACGATACCAACACAAATCATGTTGAGCATCATCATGTCTTTATCCGATAACACTTTATCAATCATATCCTTGATAATCCAAGGCAGATACAGATTGCATCCAGCTGCTACAATAATGCAGACAATAGCCAAGAACAGCTGCTTCAGATATGGTCGAATAAACTGAAGCAGTCGCTTATAATTCTTCATGTTCTTCCCCCGATAATTCTTTACTTTCCGAAAGACGGCGGGCAGCCTCTAGGATTTTTTCCGCCACCCTTGCCGAAGCTCCCGGTGCCCCTAGTTTTTCACAGGCGGCAGCAAGCTTGGTCACCACAACGTCCCGGCTCTCCTCCCCTGGATACAGGCGCAGGAGTTCCGCGGCAATATTCTCCGGAGTCACTGCGTCCTGCAGCAGCTCCTTTTCAAACTGCTCGCCGAGCAGAATGTTCGGCAGGCTGAAATTCTCTACATGAACCAGTAGTTTTCCTACGGCGTAGGAAAGGGGCGACAGGCGATAGAGCACCACGCAGGGCAGTCCCATAAGGGCTGCCTCCATAATGACCGTCCCCGAAGTCGCCACGGCAGCATCGGCTGCCCCCATCAGCGAATAACGCATCTCATGGGTAAGCACCACCGGCACATTGGCTTCATCAATGAGCTGGCGAATCCGCGCCTCGTTGATTCCATCGGCCACCGGCAGCAGCAGCATCGTCTCAGGCCTCTGCTCCAGCAGTTTTTTCGCCCCTGCCAGCATCGAAGGCAGCAGCAACTCGATTTCCTGTTTGCGGCTGCCGGGCATCAGTAGGATGGCGGTCTTATCTTCGGGAATGCCGAAGTGTTTTCTGGCCTGCTCCCGGGGCAGTTCCGCCTTTACCTTGTCCACCAGAGGATTGCCCACAAAGGAAATATTAGCCCCAGCCTTCTCGTAGACAGGCAGTTCGTGGGGAAAGATGGCCACAAATTCATCGGCCCATTTCGTGCACTCCTTTGCCCGGCCCTTGCGCCAGGCCCAAGCCGACGGCGGAATATACGAAAACACGGGGATGCCGAGTTTCTTCGCCCGCTTGGCCAAACGCCAGTTGAAATCCGGATAATCAATCAACACCAAAAGGTCGGGTTTTTCCCGCTTCATGAATTCCGTCAATCCATCCAAAAGATTCAGAAGGCGCCGCAGATTCTTAATCACTTCCCACACGCCCATTACGTTATAATCGGCAAAATTCTCATAAAGCCGTACGCCAGCCTCTTCCATCCGCGCACCGCCAAAACCGATAAGTTCAATGGACGGGTCCATCCTAAGGATAGAAGATGCCAGCTGTTCTCCATGTACATCACCGGAAACTTCGCCGGCAGAAAACATGATTTTCATGCAGAACACCTCCTGCTATTTCACATAATAGTCCACTCTTTATTATACATAAAGTTGATGCAGAGTGCAAAGCACTCCACACCCTCTCTTACATGAAAAAGACGCAAATGGACACATTTTTCGTATCCACTGCGTCTGCGAATTACATTGCTACAATCGTTATATCGTTTTCATCAGCCAGCTTCAGAACCTTTTCCTGTTCCACCAGCAGGGTTTCACCGGCTTCGATGACCAAAGCCTTAGCCCCCACTTCCACCATAGTACGCAGGGTGGTAAGGCCTACTGCTGGCACATCGAAGCGCTTATCCTGCTGAGGCTTGGCCACCTTGGCCACTACTGCGCCGCCTCTGGCCAGCTGGCCGCCACGACGGATGCAGGCATCGGTGCCCTCAATGGCTTCCAAAGCCATGACAGCTAAGCCCTTCACCACCACCGTCTGGCCTACGTCCATGCGGCCGATTTCCTTCGCCATCCGGAAACCGAACTCCATGTCCTTCTTCTCGTCCTCAGTAGGTTTGCGCCGGGTAAGCACACCAGCCTCCGGCATCAGCGGGCGAATCAGCGCGGTCTGGTCGACAACTTTGGCCCCAGTGCTCTCAACAGCAGCCACCAAAGCTTCCATAACCGTATCGTCTTTGCGGTCCTTGAGGCTCATGAGAATCTGCATGGTCTTGAGGTCCGGCATCGCCTTATGAGCATACAAGAGCTCCTTGGTGACCTTGCCAATCATGGTAACCTGGGTAATCTTGTTCTTCTTCAAGTATTTGAGAATCTTACCGACCTTAAAGACGCTGATCTCCTGATAGTCTGTAGCATATTCCTTCAGGCATTCTTCCGTCTCCGGAAGCAGGGAAACAATATAGACCTCATTTCCCTGTGCTCTGGCTGCTTTGGCGCATTCCACCGGCAAGAAACCGATGCCGGCCAGCAGTCCGACTCTTTCCATGGAAATCCTCCAAATCAATCAATTCTCAGTCATTATCACGGCGTTCACGGCAAATGCCACGGTCGGCATTGCGCAGGAAACGCAACAGATGATCAACTTCCTCACAGGAATCAACCTCCTGCTCGATTACCGAGATTGCCTGTTCCAGCGTAAGGCCGGCGCGGTAGACAATCTTGTACGCCTGTTTGATGTTGCGGCGAGCATCCAGTTTGATGCCGGCACGGGAAATGCCGACACTGTTGAGGCCTACCACCTTTGCCGGACGGCCGTCAACAATGGTAAAGGGAACGACGTCCTGGGTAAGCTTCGACATGCCGCCAACCATGGCATTGCGGCCAATCTTGACGAACTGATGAACACCAGCCATGCCGCCAACCACAGCCCGGTCCTCAACGACAACATGGCCGGCCAGGCTTGCCAGGTTCGACATGATGACGTGATTGCCAACGATGCAGTTATGGGCAACATGGGTCAGAGCCATCAGCAAGCAGTCGCTGCCGATACGGGTTTCTTCCCCTTCACCGGTAGCACGATGAACCGTTGCCCCCTCACGAATGGTGGTGCGGTCACCGATTACCGTATAACTCTTCTCGCCCTTAAATTTGAGGTCCTGCGGTTCTTCACCGATGGATGCCCCCTGGAAGATATGGCAGTCTTTGCCGATTTCCGTCCAGCCCTGGATTACAACGTGAGGGCCGATTACCGTACCCTCACCAATCTCGACATTCTCACCGATAACCGAGTACGGACCAACCGTGACGTTCGCGGCAATCTTCGCCCCCGGTGCGATAACTGCAGTCTCATGTATATTATTTGTGATACTGTTTTTCTCAGTAGTCATCTGCTCCAACTCCTTCAACTATCCTTAAACTGACAGCCATTCACCCCTGAATATGGCTGCAGGTTTCTTTGCTCTGTCCTTATATTTATATATTCCCCAAGAAACTCCAAATTCTCGTATCTTATATGACAGCAAATCTAGGCGTTTTTCGAGTTGAACAAAGATTATCTCTTTCTCTCATGTAAAAATCATTGAAAATCAAAGATTTTCGCTTTTTCTCATAGCAAATTTGAAATCAGCCGAAGCAGCAAGCTTACCATCCACATAACCATCACAGTGAAGCATACCGAAATCGCCGCGCACACGAACGAGGTGGGACTTCGTAACCAACTGGTCGCCTGGTACTACCGGATGTTTGAACTTGACGTTCTCCATACCGCCGAACAGGGCAATCTTGCCACGGTTTTCCTCCGGATAGAGCATCATGACACCGCCAACCTGAGCCATAGCTTCAAGGATCAGGACGCCCGGCATGATTGGATGATCTGGGAAATGGCCACGGAACTGCGGCTCCATCATCGTAACGTTCTTGATACCCGTTGCCGATTTCATCGGGTCCAGTTCAATGATGCGGTCAACCAGCAACATCGGCGGACGATGCGGCAGGATTTTCTGAATTTCGTTGATATCTAAAACCATGTTTATTCCTTCTTCCTTATAATTTCTCACAATCCAACATTAACCCAATGCACCGGCAATCACTTTCGCCAGCTGCGTATTAAGCGCATGACCGGAAGCCGCCGCAATGACATGGCCGCGGATTTTTCCTGCCAGACGCAAATCGCCAATTACGTCCAGGATTTTATGGCGGACCAATTCGTCTTCATAGTGAAGCGGATTGAGCCAGCCTTCATCGTTGTAGACGATAACGCTTTCGAGCGTACCGCCAAGGCCCAGCCCCATTTTACGAAGTGCCTCAATCTCTTTTTCGTAAGCAATCGTACGGGCCGGTGCAATTTCCTTATGATAGGTCTCCGGTGTAATCTCGAAGTTCTGATACTGAACGCCGATGAGCTTATGCGGATTAAGTGACGTAAAGCTGACCCGGAAACCGTCGTAGGGAACTACCATGACAAAGCGGCTATTTTCCTCATCATCGATGCGGTAAACCTTATCGATAACAATTTCATGGCATTCCTTTTCCTGTTCCTGGCGGCCTGCCTTCTCGAGCAGTTCAAAAAACACCAGCGACGAACCATCCGCTACCGGCGGTTCTTCCGAATCCATCTCCACTATGCAGTTATCGATGCCCTGCGCGTGGAAGGCACTCATCAGATGCTCGATGGTAAATACTTTATATCCATTTTCCTCTACGGTCGTCGCGCGCAGCGTCGACGTAACATTTGAGGCTGCAGCATGGATTGACGGCCGTTCCGCAACGTCGGTGCGAACGAACAGGATTCCCGTATCAACCGGAGCCGGTTTGAGCACCATATGAACGTCCCGTCCCGAGTGCAAGCCGACACCGGTGTAGGAAACCTCTGCCGCAATCGTAATCTGTTTCTGCAAAATTACTCCCCCCGAATAAAAATTCCTTTCTCTATTTTACCCAACATCGTTCGGTTGTGCAAGTAGCCAAAGGGCTCACTATTCTTCACGAATGGACTTCCAGCGGTCATGGAGCCAGAACCATTCTTCCGGATACTTCCGGACATGGTCTTCGATGGCTTTTGTTAAGAGCTGCGACGTCCGGCGGATATCCTCCCGTTTGTCTTTCGTCTTTTCGACATGGAACGGTCCTTCGACAATCAACGTATGCATGCCGTTTTCATCGCGGTGCATAAACGAGGTAAATATCGGCACATTCTGAAAGCGCGCCATCGAAGCCGCGCCCGGCGTACAGTTGGTCGGCTGGTTGAAGAAGTCCAAAATAATGCCGTCATGCCGGTTGGTATCCTGGTCCATAATCAGGCCGATAGCCCAGCCTTTCTTCAGCATGGCAAACATTTCCCGCACATCCGTCTTGTAGGTGATGTGCATGCCAATCATCGTCCGGTATTCATTGATAAACCGGTCTGCTCCCGACGATTTCTGTTTCATCGCTACGCCGACCAGCGGGATGCCAGCCATCGCAAAGGCGCCCCCCATAAGTTCCCAGTTGCCGCTATGTGCGGCCGCAATGATTGCTCCTTTTCCTTCCGCCATTCCCTGCTGGAGTTTTTCCAAACCTTCGATGCGGACATTTTCCTGCGGTTTCTTTTTTATCAGCGGGAAGCGGAGCACCTCGAACAGCATCGGGCCAAAGCGGACAGCGCTTGCCTTGGCAATCCTCAGGGCTTCTGTCTCATCTACTTGCAGGCATGTCTGTATCTGGCTTTTGGCCAGCACTTTGCGCTTTGCCGGCAGAACGAGCCAGGCAAAATTACCCAGCCCCCGTCCCAGTGCCTCACACACGCTGCGCGGAAGCAGACAGGCTATGGCACTGAAGGCTTTCATCAGATAGTAGGAAAACATTCTTTTTCCTCCCTTTTCCTAACGGTTATCCTCTCATAAAAAGACCTCCTCAAAAGAGGAGGCCGCTTATCGTCTAGATTACTCTTTTTCGTATTTTGCCAGTTTCTTTTCCAGCTGTTTGAGCTTCTTGTTCATCTCCGGCAGGTGTTTCATAGCCGCCTGCATCCGCAGCCATTCCGTGTGGGACTGAACCGGGAAGCCCGCGCAGAATACCCCTTCCGGCATGTTGCTGATAATCCCCGAACGGGCTGCATAAACCGAGTTGGCACCGATGTTGATATGGCCAACCGTTCCCACCTGGCCGCCAAAGGTAACGTTATGTCCGACGGTCGTGGAGCCAGAGATTCCCGTCTGAGCGACAATCAAGCAGTTCGGGCCAATTTTGCAGTTGTGGCCGATATGAACGAGATTGTCGATTTTCGTGCCCTTGCCGATAACCGTCGAGCCCATAGCGGCACGGTCGATGCCATCATGAGCACCGATCTCCACATCATCCTCTAGGATGACATTGCCCACCTGGGGCACCTTCGTATGAACGCCGTCCTTCGTGGTAAAGCCAAAGCCGTCGGAACCGATTACTGCCGAGCTGTGCACAACGCAGCGTTTGCCCACGTGGCAATGCTCACGGACCGTAGCGCTTGAATAAATAACACTGTCTTCCTCAATCTCGGCATACTGGCCAATATAGGTGTGGGGATACAGCGTTACGCGGTCACCGATAACAGCATGGTCATCCACCACCGCAAAGGGCATGATTACGACATCTTTGCCGATTTTTACATCTTTGCCGATGTGTGCCTGCTCGCTCACGCCAGTTTCAAACTGAAGTTTCGGCGTAAAGAGCTCCAGCAGTTTGGCAAAGGCTGCCCGCGGTTCTTCCACATACAGGGCCGTTTTCGGGAAGTCCTCAATCCCCTCCGGCAGCATAACGGCTGCTGCCTGGCAACTTTTCGCCTCTTCGATATGAGGGTCGACTGCAAAGGTCAAATCATTTTTCCCGGCACCTTCAATATTATCCAAGCCATGAATCTCTACAGATGCATCACCCACAATACGACCGCCGACAAACTCTGCGATCTCCTGCAACGTCTTTTTCATGTTTCTTCTCCATCCTTTTCCTTACTGAAGCTTCGAAATGACTTCGTCCGTCACATCGACAGCCCCTGTGATGGCAATGGGCTGTTCCTGAGAATTATTGACCACCGCATCCAGTTTCTTTTCCTTGGAAACCGCTCCGAGGGCAACATCAATCTTCTGACGAAGCTGGAGGGAATAAGACTGATTGATTCCCTGCAGTTTGCGCTGAGCATCCATCTGGAGTTTCTGTGCATCCTCCTGACTCATATTCGGATTTTCCTTCATCTTCTGCTGAATCTCAGCCTGGGACTGTTCTCTGGCTTCGTTCAGTTTCTGATTCCCCTCTTCTACCAATGCCGAAATCTGCGGTGCTTCTTTCGAAACACGCTCGCCATCAATATAACCAATCTTAGCCTGGCCACAACCACTCATGAGCATCATCGATGCGAATGCTGCTGCCAGCAGGGCCGTAGATTTTTTGCGTAATTTCATGTCGTTATTCGCTTCTTTCTTTCAACTCTTATTATCTTCAGTTCCCTCTTCCCCCTGAGAAGGAAGGGTGCTGATTTCCTGTACCAATTCATCCGTCACATCGACGGTGTTGACGCCTACCACCATACCAGTCGAGCGGGTAACCCGCTCAAACATCTCCTGATGGGGCCCAAAATTGGAAAGCAGCTGCGGCCGGTTGGCCAAAATTAAGGTAAAGTGGTGAAGTATGGCAACCTTTGCGGCTTTTCCCGCCACATCGTTTAAAATGTGGCTTTCCAGTGCCTGAAGTTTTGCCCGTTTATCCGCCAATTCCTTGCGTTTTTCCAAGCGCTGCTGAACCATCTGGACCTTTTCCATTTGCTTCTGCATGGCTTCTGCATTCCGCTTTTCCGCCTCAGTCTTTTGGGCAGCAGCATTGGCCTTTTGCGCATCGTGCTTCTGGGGCAAATCCTGGCGCCAAGCTTCCAGTTCCGGTGCCAATTCCTGCTTTACGTGGTCACTTATCTGCTGTTGATATTCCTGATAGAGTTCCACTTGGCGCACACCGCGCTCCCGGCGAAGCTGCTGGCGCTGCGCCTCCCATTCGGCACGCTCTGCCTCTCTTTGCTGCTGGCTATCCAATGGATTGTGCATAGCCGCCTGGTTGTCCAGCTTGATGTTGATGTTAAGCAAAGCATTGAGGTATTCCTCGTTGATGGCATTGCGGCGGGCCTGATATTCGGCATCCGTCGCCGTGCGGTAGTCTTCCGTAAGGCGCTTGCGCTTCCGCTCGATTTCCGCCCGTTTGCCGATTACATCCTGGGCATTCTTAGCCCAAACCGAATCATCAAAGGTCTTTTTATCAAGCTCTGGCGGTTTTACCGTAAAGAGCTCAGCCAAATCCTTCGATTCAAGTTCCAATACCCGGCACTCTTCCCGGAGTCCTTTGAGCTTTTCATAATCCGGGTGAGCTTCAATAGCCTGCTGCCAATCGATAAGACCAGCCTCAGCCCGAGGGGCTGCCTGCTCATTATCCGCAACCGTGCTGGTGACAAAGGAACGAAAGAGCCCCGCCCCTGCGGCCACCAGACAGGTAGCAACAATGGCACCTGCGATGATATTGCGCCGCCTTTTCGACAAGCGCACGTTTTTTTCCGCGGGCTTCTCCTCTTCCATCTTTGTCTCACCTCTTTAAAAGAATTACCGAGCGCAACAAGTGGCTCGGTATTTCCAGGTCCATATACCCTTATCGGAACGTCCGCTTACCGGCGTCCTGGATTATTTGCTGATCTGTTTGATGACATCCTGCGTGATGTCCTGGCCGCCATAAACTACAGCACCTTTTTCCAGAACAACCGAAAGGCCCTTCTGCTCAGCAACTTTCTTCACAGACTCCTCAACGCTCTTCTGCAGCGGTTCCGTGAGTTCCTGACGCTTCTGCATGAGGCGCTGCTGGGTCTGCATTGCATAGTCCTGCTTCTCCTGGTCGTTCATGTTGGCCGTCTTGGAAGCGAACTCCTTCTGAGCTTCTTCATAAGCCGTATTGAATTCCTTTTCTGCATCCTGTGCCTTCGGATTCTGGCTCATTACCTGATTATAGTCAACAACACCAACATTCGAGCTGGCAGCGTTTGCAATCCCCGTACCAGACTGCGTAAGAGCCAGAGCAACCACGGAACCGACAAAAACGATAGCGATAAGAACGCTGATGATCTTTACCTGTTTCTTCTGTAATTTAACCATTTCAAATTCTCCTTTTCCCTTGCGGGGCTTGGTAGCGTTAAATTTTCCGCTATGGCATGGTTTTAACCCGCCATACACGAATTTCATTATAACAAACTCTTATTCCTTATTCAAGCATATTCCTTCAATTCACCTGAGCCCGCCATCAGAAATTACCGATTACGCGGAGCCAATTCTGATGGCGGTCCACCAGGTATTCCAGGGCGAGGAAATCATGCATTTTGTAGCGCAGGGCTGCCTCGCCATTTTTGTCAAAGAAACGATACTCGTACCGCAATAACCAACGGGCTGCCAGCTGCTGGGATGCCGCCATGATAAAGCGCCGCTCGTGCAAATCGTAGCGGAGCTGGGCATGAGTCCTAGAACTCAGACGGCGATCATAACCAGCGGCCCAACCCCAATCCATATCCTGAGGCATGAGGTCCACCAGCAAAAACAGCTCATCCTGCTGGGACAGCATCCTACCGGCATGAAATCGGAACAACAAACTCTCGTTGTCCTCGTGACCGTTTTTATCTTTGCGCCCGATATCCAACCAGCCAGTCAACCGCAACCGGTAGCGGCTTGTATCCGAACGGCTCATGACATGGAGCCGTTCGGCCACGTCCATGCTGACCGTCGTTTTCATATGGTAGGAACGAAAATCCGATAATTGGTCAAGTTCCTGGGCAAACTGCTGGGAAAGCTCCTGCTCATGCCGTTTGATGAACGCCACCGGAACCCCAACCAAATCATCTACCTTATCCTGCATCACCTGTCGGCGGGATAAGAGGGTGACATTAGGTACCGTGTCCGAGCGCATGGATAAATCCACCGTCCGCACCACCGGCAATTTCGGATAAACCACCAGTTTTACTTTGGCTTCACTTGCCGGGTCAATCTCAAAATCACCACGGAACTCCGGCAGATGCTCGGCTAAATAATCATTTAGATGATGTTTGAGGACGCCATTGGTCCAGTCCGTTGCCGCTGTGGGAAGTCCCGTCAGCGCATCCTGGAATACCCGATCCACCTCAGCCAGGTCCCGGCGGACCAAAGCCTCCATGCGCGGTGGCATTCCTTCCACCTGCACAGCCACAGCCACCTTGGTGATGACATCAGACCAAGGCAAAAGCATTACCTCCACCTTGGTCTCAGCTGCTGGCTGAATCGTCACCTGACGAACCGTATAGCCTACCAACACCTTATCAAACACCTCATGGATGAGCTGTTCCTTCTGCTGGCGGGAAGCCGCCACCGACGCCACAGGCTGGCCATCAATAAGCTGTCCGGCTATAGCCTGGACGCTCTGCTGCATGCGCTGCTGCACCAGCGGCGGCATGCTGTCAGCAGCAGTTACAACCGCCGTCACCTTTTCTACCCGTTGCGGGGGAGCCGCTGCCGCCGGCTGGCTCATAGCCAGCCAGCCAAAAGCCATCAGCAAAGCCAGGATGGTCTTCATGCGGCCAGACACTTCCTTTCTTCGGCAATTAGAACGTGCCACCTACCGTAAAGTGGACACGACCGCCATTCTTGCCGCGGCCATAATCGAGGCGCAGCGGTCCAATCGGCGTATTCAGGGAAAGGCCGACACCTACACTGCCCTGGATGTCGTCAGCACCCGGTACCCAGTCATTGTACCAAGCACCACCCCAATCGGTGAACAGGGCGCCCTGTACTTTCGAAACGATGGGGAAGCGGTACTCAAGGGTCGCCAGTGCCATACGGGTGCCGCGGAACTGGTCCTCACGATAACCGCGCAAGCTGCTCTGGCCACCGACCTTGAACAAGTTGAACTCCGAAATATGACCACGGCCTGCACCATACTGACCACGCATCGCCAATACCTGCGCATGGCCCACCTTTACATAACGCTGGTCTTCAATGGTCATCTTCTGGAAGTCGAAATCTGCCCCCAGGCCAGCCACCTCACCAGAGATGCTGATACGTCCGCCCGTTGTCGGATTGTAGATATTGTCACGGGTATCCGTTACATGCTCCAGGGTAACGCTGCGGGTCGTACCAAAGTTGTCCTTCACCCACTGAGTGCCCTGGCGATTACCGGCATTACCATCCTCCGTATGACGTACATACTGATCCTTGCGGTTGCGCAGCGTAATGTAGTTCGTGGAATATTCGCTTACCGGACGGCTCAGGGTAATCTCGCCACCGGAATATTTCCGCATGTAAGATTCTTTATGATGTCCGTCCGTATCGTAATCATCGTATTCATAAGTACGGTTGTAAATGCGGAAGGTCCCCGCCGTTTCCTTATCATCGAGCCATGGCTTACGATAGGAGAAGGAATACCCATGGGCATCGGAATCGTCACCGCTCTTTTCAAAGGTCAAGCTGACCGCGTCACCCGTACCACGGAAGTTCGTGTCGCCAACGCTAATCATGCCGATGACACCGTCTTCACTGCTGTAACCAGCACCGATGCCAAAGGAACCCGTGCGTTTCTCTTTGACATCCAGCTCTACTTCTACCGCATTCGGCTCAACGCCCGGATTCATCTTGATATTGACATCCTCAAAGAAGCCCAGGTTATAAACGCGCTGAAGGCTGCGGCGTGCCTGTTTGGAGTTAAAGGGCTCGCCTGGTTTCTGACGCATCTCGCGCAGGATAACGCGCTCTTTCGTCTTGGTGTTGCCCTTTATCTTATAGCTTTCCAACGTACCCTCGTTGATTTTCAAAACGAGATTGCCGTTGCGGTCAATATTCATATCCGTAATCTTGGCCAGGATATAGCCGTCTTTGCGGTACTGGTCCTGAATCGCCTGGACGTTCTGCTGCAGCGTGCGGCTGTTCAGGAGATCGCCCTGCTTGACTGTAATCAAACCGTAGAGAACCTCATCGGACTCCACCGTATTGCCGACAATCTTGACGCTGGACAGGACCGGATTTTCCAGCACATGATAGGTAATAACTACACCTTCCGGAACCTTTTCAAAGGTCGGGTAGAGGTCATAGAAATAACCGGTGTTGTAAATCGCATCGCGATCCTTGTTTAAGCCCTTAACCGTGAACATATCCCCTGTATGCATGGTAATCGCAGCTTTAGCCGTGGCTTCTGTTGACTTTGTCGTCCCCTCAAAAGCCGTGTCGACAATGGTCTGGCCTTCAAAGGACTTCATGTGTTCGGCGATTTCCTTTTCCTGGGGACGAACTTTGCCCCACTCCTGAGTACGCGCATCAACAGCTGCATCCTTTGCCTGTTCTTTGGCTGCCTCAGCCTTCGTCTGAGCCGGTGCCGCATTCTCAGTGACAGGCTGTGCCGAAGCTTCTGCATTAGCAGCTGGAGCCGTCACATCAGTGGCTGCACAAGCGGCCCCTGGGAATACCGAAAAACTGGCAGCCAGTGCTACCGCATAAGCAAGGAATCTTTCATTCTTTTTGTTCAAGGATCAAAACCTCCTAGGTGTAAATATCTATCATCACTACTGCCGCAGGGCTTTGCCTGCTGACTGCATGAGTTTCTGTGTTTCTGCATCCGGTACCTGTCCGGATTTGTTGACAGCTGGTGCAGGCTGTTCGTTCCGGGGCAAAGCCCGAGGCTGTTCCGGGGCAGCTTCTGCCGGAAGCATCCTTGGCGCCTCCGCCTTGACTGACGACGGCTCCGGTGCTGGTGCTACCGGGTCGGCATTGCGCTCCTGCTCAGCGGGCTTTACCTCCGCCGAATGGTCTTTTTCAGCCATGGATTCCGTTGGCAGCGAAGCATCCTGTTGTGGTGCTAACGGCACTTTTTTCCCTTGGGGAAATGCCGCCATACCAACTACCACCAAGATAACTGCCACCAGAGCCGGCAGCAAACGTCCTGCCCAGCGCTTTAGCTTCGCACTGCGGGGGCTGTCCTTCACCTGAGCCAGCTCTGCTTTGGCCAGCATCAAGTTCAAATCGCCCCGGACGTCGTTTTCTTTATCCAGCGAATGCTCTGCCTGTCCCAGCCAATCACGGGCCGCACGTATATGATTTTTTTGTGCTTTGCGCCGATCCGACATAGAACCCCCTCCTGTGATTCCAATCCTCTTAAATCTCTAGAACTATAATCCAGCACGAGGTTCGATATTTGACCTGCTATTTTACACGATTATCATAAAACAGCCGCGTTTATTGCCAATTATTAGCATTTTTTATCGGTTTTCTACTGATTTCCACCAGAATTCACCAATTATGCATAAACCGTGACAGCATTCCCCGCACACGGCGAATGCCGTTTTTCTGCAACCGATAGACATGGGATATACTGACTTGCAGCCCCTCCGCCATATCGCCAGCTGCCTCGCTTTGCATGTACAATCCCTCCAGGACTGCTTTTTCCTTCGCCGGCAGCCGGTCCATGGCCTGATGGAGACGGCTCGCCAGCTCATGGCTTTCCGCCTGCTCCATTACCGAAGGACTCATATCCGCCAGATTATCCTTCAGGGAATCCCCGCCGTCAGCCGGCAACGCATCCATACAAGCCACATCAGAATTCCCTTCCTTCTGAAGAAAATTCAGCATGCGGCCACGAATGCGATGAACGGCAAACAAGCTGAAAGCCACCCCGCGTTCTGGCTCATAATGTTCCACGGCCTCAATGAGTCCCACTGTGCCTTCCTGTACCATATCCATGACCGATTGCAGCTGGCGGTATGGCAAGGCCTGTTTGAAAACCAAGGGCTGATAGGACTCTATGAGCAGGCGCCTGGCATCCTCATCGCCTTCTTCTTTAAACTTACGCCACAGCACTTGTTCCTGTGCTGGCTCCAACAGCCGTACCCGGCTCAACTCTACGATGTACTGCTCAAACTGCATCCTGCTCACCTCCTTTACCATTATTCGGATGATGCTCAGAAGGACATTCTCGCCTCAAGGCCAACGATATAGCCGCTGCCTTCCCGGTCAAAGGTCAATCCCAATTTGTCGTTAAAGTCATACTGTAGACCATAGCGATTGACATTCTGGCCGCCAAGGCTGCGGGTATACTTCACCATAACCCGGTCTGAGATATATTTTCCCATCTGAACATTAAAATCGTATTTGTTTGTTTCATTTTCTAGATCATGACGGTCATAAATCGAACCACTGCCACGAGAAATCGTAAACTGATCCAGGAATAAGAAATCCCGCAGGATGTCTTCCACTTCCGACAGGAAGCTCATCTGGATGCCTACCGAAAGCATATCGCCGGCATTCATGTTCTTTTGACCATTCTTATAGGCATCCCGCAAAGTCAAAAGCTGGATAATCTGCGTCTGGCTCATCTCCGGACTGGACGTCAGTTTAATTTCCATTTTATCCAGCGGCCCCTTGGCCGAAAGGAATACCTTCGCCTGGGTCAAGCGGGTATCGGCAAAGAAGTCAATACTCGGCAGGAAGGAAGCCACCTGATCAAAGGTTGCCAGGCCCTCACGAATCTTAAACTCCGTCTTGAGATAGTTTATCGTGCCACCGCGTTTTACCTGCAGGCTGCCAGACATCTTCGGATGGCTGACAATGCCCCCCATATGGAACTGTCCACCCAGATACAGGTCGTAAAGATAGGAACTATAGAAATGAACCTTGTCCCCCACATTGACCTGAATATCCATGACCGCATCGGGAAGATTGCTTTCCCCCTCGGGAATTGTCGGCACAGATATCATGCAATGCTGGAAATCCACCGTTCCCGAAATCTTTGGCATATGACGCCCGTAAAAATCCGTATCGAAAACATGGATTTCACCAGTAAGGGGGCCACGGAAAAAATCACTCTGTACATCCAACTTGTCAGCCTTCAAGGTGAAATCGTATTTATCGGGAGCAACGCCGTCAAGCAGCAGGAATCCCGTAAGAGAGTAAGTGCCTTCGCCCATTTTACCAGAAAAATCCTGGACTGTCACTTTGCTGCCGGCGAAGGTGATTTTCGCATTCATATCCGTTATCGGCTTTTCCAGTGCCTTCCATTTCACCGCACCGTTGGTAAGCCCGACGGTACCATCAATCAGAGGATGGGCCAAGGTTCCATGGACTTTGAGATTACCAGTGGTAGCGCCCACTGCCCAATCAACCTGCTTGGAAACCGTCGGCAAAAGCGACAAATCCGCCTGGTCGAGGGATACCGTAAGCTGAATCTGCTCGATGTCATCAAGCTGTTCATTCTTATCGGCAAAAATCGCCCGTGAGGGAATGATTCCCTTGGCACTTGCCTGATACGTCTTGTCCCCGGCCATCTTCTTGACCAGGAAATCATCCACCGTTATCAAGCCATTCTTCAAGTGGAAACTGCCGTCCAAGGTATCAAAAGTAGACCCCTGTACACCGCCATTGTGGCCGCTGACCGTTACGTCAGCTGAGGGGTTCGTGAGAACGCCCCCAAAGGTGGCTTCAATATCGGCGGTGCCAATGACATCGGCTTGTATGCCAACGGCCTTGGCAAACATTCCCATCTCTAAGTCAGATGCCGAAAGTTTTCCCTGTATAGGCTGCTCTGCCGCTATTCCAACGGTGCCAGTCAGGGTGAATAACCCTTTGCTTCCTTGTTTGCCCGCGATTTCCTTAACGGTCACCACTTGGTCTGCCAGCTGCAGGTCAAGGTCAACATCATGGACATCATAACCGCCAACTGTCCCCTTCGACATGCTGCCATAGACAGACACCTGCGGGTTGTCTACGGTACCGGCCAAAGTCGCACTGCAATCCAGCCGTCCCTGAACCAGGTCATTCTTTTGATTCAACAGCGCCGTAATCGCATTGATATCGGCATTTTGAACCACGATATCACCAGTAATCGCCTTGGTCTCCGTATTGACAGAGGCCACGGCATCATAGGTGCCGCCATTCTGCTCAAAACCGAACTGGTCTACATCCACACTGCCGTTGCGATATTTGACCATGCCGTGGAGATTTTTAATTTCCTGGTCATTGAGGACAATATCCGGCGCATCGAGAATACCATAAAATTCCGGCCGTTCCACATTGCCCTTGATATATCCCTTGAAGGTTCCATGACCACTCACCTCATAGGGAAGCTTGTGCTCAATGCGCTTGAGGTCGATGTCCTTCGCCTCAACCTTCATGGAAAGATTCCGATTCTGGTCAATAGTACCATTGAGAATCATATCCACCATAGGGGAATAAGCATGGAAATCCTGCAGGCGAACTACACCATCTTCCAGGAAATAGTCGCCGTCCATTCCCGACAGCAGGATCCCACGATAACTTCCGCGATAAAAATGAATATAGCCAACCCCTTTTGGATTATCCAGCGTACCCGTAAACTTAATGATATTATCCACATTACCGGTTATCGGCTGATCCGGTGCTACCAGGGCCGCGATATCTTCCATCCGCGCCCCCATGGTATCAATCTGCAGATCGATTTTCCGCTCACCGGCAAAACCGACAGAACCTGCCACCCGCCAGACTTCCTTGCCATTTTTCTCCATCAAGAAATCATCGATATGGACGCCATCCAAACTGCCGCTGGCGGTCAGCTTGAGACTGTCAAAAGGCTGCTTGAACAAAGTGCCCTTCAGTCCAGAGAACTTGACCACTACCTGTGGATTGTCCAAATCTCCCTGAACCGTTCCCTTGAAGTCACTAAGCCCCGTAACATCAGCCTTCGGCTCGACTTTCTGCAGCAGCGACAGGTCAAAATGCGCACCATAATACGCTAAATCCAGTTTGGGCGCCGTCATAAGGCCCGTAATGGTTCCCTCCGCTGCCAGGCGGCTGTGATTGGGCAGATTGACACTCAAAAAGTCAAGCTGCAGATTTTCCCCAGCTAAGTAGAAGGATGTGTTGATATTTTCAACGGGAAGTTCCCCATAGGAACCATTTTCAAGTTTTGCACTGCCATAGGCCTGAAGCTTATCCATACTGGTTCCCACGCCACTGATTCCCAAATCGGCAGTCACCTTGCCGGTCACCACTGCTGCCTGGGGCACCACCTGAGCTAACTGTCCTATGTCAATTCCCGAAGTCTTGACATGAGCCGTGTAGGAAAGGTTATCCGCCGCAATAGCTGCCTCACCTTCAACCTGGCCGCCAAATACCTGAACCCGCAAATCCTTTACAAACACATTCTGGTCTTGATAACGGACCATGGCCGAAAGATTTTGGAACGGAATGTCCATAGCCGAGCCATCGGCTACTTTTACCTGTCCCTCAATCGATGGATTCTTGAATGTTCCGCGAACCTTTACGTCAAATGCAGCCGCCCCCTGATAGGGAAGATTTTTGAGGACAAGACTGGGGTCAAAGGATTCCGATGAAGCCGTAAGGTCAAGATATGGGTCGCCCGTGTCAAAACGTATTTTGCCATGGGCCTTGGCATGCTGTCCCTCCGCCTCAGCCTCTACGGAAACTAAAGCCTCCGCGTCGGTAAACGCGGCATGACCCTTGATTCCCGTTACATCGGTTTCCATGATGCGAACAGCCCCATCGGAAAAATCCACATCGCCGGTAAAGGACAATTTGCTGCCATCCCGGAAGGCATGGATTTGCGCCGCTTCGACCTTACCGCCGGTTAGTGAAACATCCTGCGGAATCAGCCCATCAGGAACCAGCCCCAGATAACTTTCCAAATCCATATTGTTTATTTTGGCATTTACAATCTGGCGATCGTCATCAAAGGTACCCGAAGCCTCTACCTGAGTTCCCTGATTTTCACCGCGTATCTTTGCCTTCATAACCGGATAATCCGCCATATCCAAAGAACCACTTACCTTTTCAAGGGTGAGTTCTTTTCCTTGCATACGGCCGGTTATGCAGCCATCTTCTACCCGAACCAAGCCGTGAAATTTCTGCCCGCCAGGGGTCTTGCTGATGAGGTCTTCAAAGTTCCAGCTGCCGTCGTCCCGCTGGGATACCACTGCCTCCACATGGGAAATCGTGACTTCCTTAACAGCCTCAGCCGGTGCCGAAAGCGCAGAAAGCAGGCGATAGGTCACCTGCGCCTTTTCTGCGCGCGCAATGATCTCTGCCTGCTTGTCATAAACTGCCACATCATGGACTTCGAGAGTGCGGAGAGACTTCACCTCTATGCTGCCGACATCAATACGGACTCCCAGCATCTCCGACGCCGTCGATGCTGCCGTACGACCTGCCGTTTCCATAAAAGCACTGGTCTGCATATAGTACCAAAGGCCAGCCAGCCCCAAGAGCGTGAGCCCCAGGACTGCCGCCAATATTCCCAATGTTTTCCGCTTCATGATAATCCCCTCAAAAAGCCGGTCCATGGCTGTATTTTACCGGGTGAATTACTTCACCGCTTCCTCTTTTACTGCTTTTTTATCGGCGTGCTTAGCCTTGGCAGCTTTGCGTGCCTCACGCTCAGCCTTGCGGCCAGCCTTTGCCTCTTCCTTCGAATTCTGCTTAGCCTCTTCCGTCGATTCAAGGATTGCATCCTCATGAAGTTTTGCATCCTCGCGAACCTTTTTCAGGCGGTTGCCTTCCTGACGCGATGCACGGTATTTGGCCACATCGATGTCAATCGGCAGCCCCATGGCACGATCCAAAGAAGCCTTGCTGGTATTGTAGTTATAAAGAGCCGTATAGTAATTGGTCTTGGCTTCCGTCAGTTTTTCATTGGCATCCATGACATCAAGATTCGTACCGACACCAGCGCTGTAACGGACATTAGCAATCTTGTAATCCTCTTCTGCCTGCGTCACTGCTGTTTTCGTCGTATCGATATTCTTCTCAGCTGCCTGAAGTTTCAAGTAAGCCGTGCGGACATCCAGCTTGATGGCCTCATCCTGTTTGCGGGAAGCCTCCTGCGCTTTCAAAAGCACTGCCTCGGCAGCATGAACACCAGCCGACGTAACCCCGTTATCGAAAATATTCCAGGTCGCCTGAGCACCAGCCTGCCAAGCCTCGGACTGTTCATCCTTGAAGGCCTTGCTGCCAGCAATAGACCTGCTGGCAACAGCGTTTACCGATGGATAATTTCCGGCCTTAGCCGCATTGATGCCAGCCTCGGCCTGTTTGACGGCGTAATAGTAAGCTGCCCCGTCTGCCCGGTTGGCCAAAGCAAATTTCGTGCAGTCATCCAGCGATAAATCATAATGGGTGTAACCGAGCTGGTCGCGGATATCCAGCACCGTATCCGTATCCAAACCGATGACATTGTTGAGGGTCGATACGGCCACATCATAATTGTTCTGGGCTGTTACCAGTGCCTGCTGGGCATTGGCCAGCTGAACCTGCGAAGCCAGCACATCCGATTTCGCCACTGTGCCAACGTTGTAATGGGCGTTGACGTTGTCCAAATGTTCGCGGAGCGTATTTACAGCATCCTGCTGGACATTGATGAGGTTGCGGTACTGCAGGATCTGATAATAATCTGCCGTAGCCTGATAGCGGATAGCCTGTTTCGTGTTCTCAAGCGTCACATCCGCTGCATTGATGCCATAGCCAGCCTTATCGATGGCAGCACGCAGCGAGCCATTATAAAGGGGAATTCCCACCTGCAGGGCATTGCTGTACTGCGAATCAATCTTTTTCGCATCATAGTCACGGCCGCCTAACGAAAATGCACCAGTCGTCCAGGAAAGCGTCGGTCCCATCTGACGGCGGGCATTGGAAAGATTCCATTGGGCAGCATCGACATCAGCCAGAGCCGACTTGATATTGCGGTTATTTTCCAGCGCCATCTGGATGCTGTCTTCCAGATTCAGCTGAATCGTATCAGCAGCCAGTGCCGTACCAGAAACCGACATAGCCGTAAGGGTCCCCATAACGAGGGCTGTTAATTTTCTATAAAATCTTTTATTCATCTTCAAGATAAAATCCTCCCTTATCCAAATCCTCAAAAGGACTGACGCAAACCAACATAGGCGGCGCGCCGTTCTCTATCATTGACATTATTCCACTGACCTAAAAGCGATGTCCCATTGTTGCCCAAGTCGTATTGAGCCCGCAGCCGGACTGCCAGATCATCAAAATCATAGGCATCTGCCGACACCTTGAACCGCGGCCCGATTCGCGAATCGAGGCCAACGCCGGCTTCGCCATAAATCAGACCGCCACGAGCATCAAAAGCCCCGAAATGCGATCCCAGCTGGAAATTGCCGCGATCAGCATTGCCGATATCATCCAGCCCCATGGTCAAAAAAGACCCCGACTGAGAATCCACATTCAGATTGAAGTTGCTGCTCCAATCATGTTTCATGCCGCTGTAAAGCAGGTCGGCATTCGAAGACACCTCAATGGTATCCAACTTTTTCTTGAGCCTGTCCGCCTTATCCGTCAGACTGCGGGCGTTATGGATAATGGCCTTGGTATCCTCAATGGTCTTCTCATCACCGGCCACCTTGGCAATGCCTTCAGAAATCACGCGGATTTTCTCACTGGTATCGGCAATATTATTGAGCGTCAGCCGAAGGTTCTCCGCCGTCTGCGGATCAGCTCCCACCGTGGCCAGATTCGTCATCATGGACTCCACAGCCCCAGCCGTACGATTGAGACTAGCCGTCATCGTATTCATATTAGAAAGCATCTGATTGATATTTCCCTGGTTCGCCAGCGCCATGGTTTCAAAGGCCGCCATCATGCCATTGATATGGGCGGTGGCATCCCGCATGTTCAGGGCCATCTGGATTACCGAACCCTGGAACTCCGCATTGCCGACAATCTTGTTCATGCCGGTCATAAGTTCCTGGGCCTGATCCACTACCTTGCTCAGGCCGGCAAACATGGTATCCATACCGGCCTCATCCTGTCCGATGAGGTAATCGCCATTTTCCACCCAGCCCATCGTCGGGTCAGCAGGCAGGATGTTGATGAATTTTTCCCCCATGACCCCCGAGGAACCGATTGTTGCCTGGGAACTTTTCGGTATTTTTACATCGCTGTTGATGGAAAGCGTCACCGTAACGCCCTGTCCATCGTTCTGGATTTTCTTAACCTTGCCTACTGGCACCCCCGACAACCTTACCACCGACTGCGGTTCCACGCCAACGACTTGATTGAATCCAGCATAAAGGGTATAGCCCTTGTCGCCCCCCAATTTAAAGCCACTGAGCATGATGATGACACCAGCCAGCAGAGCCAATCCAACCAAAGTAAATGCTCCGACCTTTGCTTCTGTACTCACACGTCACGCCCCCTTAACCGTTCGCAGGGTGTGGAAAAACGCCTGCACCCGCTCATCCTTGATATTCTTGAAATTCTCTACGGTATCCACCGCAATGAGTTCTCCTTCATAAACCATGGCAATGCGATCCGCAATACGGCAAGCACTGGCCATATCATGGGTAACCACCACCGAAGTCACCTTGAGTGCCTGCTGGGTGTGGCTGATGAGTTCATCAATCTTTTCCGTCATGATGGGGTCCAGTCCCGAACTAGGTTCATCATAAAAGATGATTTCCGGCTCAAAGGCAATGGCCCTGGCCAGGCTGACACGTTTCTTCATACCTCCCGACAGCTCATTGGGCATCCGCTGGGCCACATTTTCCAGCCCCACCAGTTGGAGCTTTTCCTCCACCACCCGCTGGATTTCCTTCTCGGGCATATCCGTATGCTCCCGAAGGCCAAAAGCCACATTATCCCCCACCGTCATCGAATCAAACAGTGCCGAATACTGGAATACCATTCCCATATGCAGCCGAACCTTGTCCAGCTTCTCCTCGGAAAGCTTCGATATCTCTGTGTCGCCAATCCAAATCTCTCCCGAAGTTGGCCGGATGAGTCCAATCAGCAAACGCAGCAGCGTGCTCTTGCCTGAGCCTGAGCCCCCAATGATGGCAAGCGTCTCCCCATCTTCGATTGTTAGGTTGATATGGTGCAGCGCTTCTTTGTCGCCAAAACGCTTGCACACATCCACAAGTCGAATCATAATGCCTCACATTATATAAAATCTTTCTTAATAAAGAATGAAAGTCAAAACCGCATTCAAGATAAATATAGCAATGATGGATGACACGACGGTCTTCGTCGTCGCCTTGCCGACACCTTCCGCACCATCGGGACTATGCAACCCATAGTAGCAGCCTAGCACGGCGATGACATTGCCAAAGAAAACCGCCTTGATAACACCACCGGTAAGGTCGAAGACCTCCACGAAAGTGTGTATGGAATTCATATATAGATACGAGCTGATGCCCGAATAATAAACCGCAATAACCCAGCCCCCCAGGACGCCGATGACATCGCCAAACACCGTTAAAATCGGCACCACAATCATACACGCCAGCATGCGGGGAACGATGAGATAGTTGACCGGATTGACCGCCATGACCCGCAGGGCATCAATCTGCTCCGTAACCTTCATAGTCGAAATCTCCGCCGTAATGGCCGAGCCCACACGGCCGGCACAAACGACCCCCACCAGCACCGGACCTAGTTCGCGGCCGATAGCAATGGAAATAATGCCGCCAATCGTTCCCTGAGCACCGAACTTGATGAGAATATCGGCGGTCTGAAGGGTAAAGACCACACCGGTAAATAGCAGCGTCAGGCTCACAATCAGCAGGGAATCTACCCCGAGATGTGACATCTGGGACAGAATGTGACGCGGCCGGGGCCGATGCCCCAATTCCCGCATGGTATCCCGATAGAGAAGCACGATTGTGCCGAATTCTTCCAGCCGGCGCATGACAAAAGCACCAACCAGTTCCAACAATTTCAGCAGCATCATCTCCTCCTTTCCCCAGTACCTTATTTTTCAAAGAATACGCCTAAGCATATCATACACTACCTTTCGATTTTAGCAGAGATAATCCAAATAGTAAAGATAAGTTTACTATTTGGCCAGGAATTTTTCCGCTTCTTTTCCGAATATTTTTCCTATATAATAGACCTAATGAAATTTATCCACCAGGAGGAACACCTATGCCAAAGAAAGTATATGCTGTCCGCGCGGGCCGTGCCTGCGGAATCTTTACAACCTGGGACGAATGCAAGAAACAGGTAGATGGCTACGCCGGTGCCCGTTATAAGGGATTCACCGATGTGGCCGAGGCACTGGCCTGGTTAAATGGCGGTGACCGCCCCGCTGCCCCCCAGCGCTCCAGCGCGGTTCCCCGCCGCGCACCACGTCCGCATCCGGCAAGGGAAACGGCTTCCGCCATTCCTGACAGTGAACAGGATTACGTCATCTACACCGATGGATCCTGTCTTCGGAACCCCGACGGTCCCGGCGGCTGGGCCGCCGTTGTCACCAACGTCCGCACTGGCGAAGTCACAGAACTTCACGAAGGAAATCCCAGCACCACCAACAACCGCATGGAACTTTCCGCCGCCATTGCCGCTATGTCCTTTCCGGACGCCCCCTCCAAAATCGCCATCTACACCGACAGCCAATATCTGAAAAACGGCTTCACCAAGGGCTGGCTAAAATCCTGGAAAAGCCGCGGCTGGAAAAAAGCCGACGGCAATCCCGTACTGAATCAAGACCTTTGGATGCAGCTTGACGTCCTCTATCAAAAACACCAAATCACCTTCCACTGGGTGAAGGGACACGTAGGTATCGACCTTAACGAACGCTGTGACCAGCTGGCCAAGAGCGAGGCTATGAAATATCAATAAAAAAGCTGTTGCCCGGGGATAAAACCGGGTAACAGCTTTTTCGCTATCGATTTATTTCTACAGCCGCCTATACAAGGTGCTGCCATCACCCCTGCCAGCGTTCAAACAAATTATGTTCAATCCCCAGCTGGTCGCATATCTTTCCCACCATCATGTCAATGACATCCTCGAGGGTCTGAGGACGATGGTAAAATCCTGGGCAGGCGGGGACGATGCGAGCCCCCACCTGGGCAAGCTTCAACAGATTTTCCAGATGGATCGCATGCATGGGCGTTTCCCGAGGAACAACCACCAGCTTGCGCCCCTCCTTTAACATCACATCCGCCGCCCGAGTCAACAGATTATCCGAAATCCCATGGGCAATGCTGCCTGCTGTCTTCATGGAGCAGGGCAGAATGACCATCGCATCGGTGCGAAAAGAACCACTGGCAATAGCAGCTCCCACATTGTCGTTATCGTAGAGTTTATCGACCTGGGCCGAAAACTGCTCCCGGCTTACGCCGCACTCGTATTCCAATACATCCCAGCCGCTGTCCGTGACCACGGCATGGACTTCGTTCCCCGCCGCCTTAGCCACTGCGATGAGCCGCAGGGCATAGATGCTGCCGCTGGCACCGGTAATACCTACCACAAGTTTCACGGTTTTCCCTTCTTTCATCCAAAAGAGCCTCCCAAAAACGGGAGGCTCTTTATTTTTAAACCCTTAGAGTTCTGCTTTTTTAATGACTTCTACGCCACCCATGTACGGAACGAGAACCTTCGGAACGATGACGCTGCCATCTTCCTGCTGATAATTCTCGAGAATTGCTGCCACCGTACGGCCGACAGCCAGGCCCGAACCATTGAGGGTATGAACGAATTCCGGCTTACTCTTGGCATCGCGGCGGAATTTGATATTGGCGCGGCGAGCCTGATAGTCCGTGCAGTTGGAGCAGGACGAAATCTCGCGGTACTTATTCTGCGCCGGGAACCAAACCTCAATATCATAGGTGGTTGCCGAAGTGAAGCTCATATCACCGGTGCAAAGTTTGACCACGTGGTACGGAATCTCCAGCAGACGCAAAACGTCCTCAGCATTGTCCACCATCTTGTCCAGCTCTTCCCAGCTGGTTTCCGGCGTGCAGAACTTGATCATCTCAACTTTGTTGAACTGATGCTGGCGGATAAGGCCACGGGTATCGCGGCCAGCGCTGCCTGCCTCAGCGCGGAAGCAAGCCGTATAGCAGCTGAAATACTGCGGCAGCATCTTAGCATCGAGGATTTCATCACGATAGTAGTTTGTCGTCGGAACCTCTGCCGTGGGGACGAGATAGTAGTCAAGGCCTTCCACCTTGAACATATCCTCCGCAAACTTCGGCAGCTGACCCGTACCCGTCATGCTGTCCTTGTTGGCCATATAGGGAGCCAGCATCTCCGTATAACCATGCTTATCCGCATGGAGGTCCATCATGAAGTTAATGCAGGCGCGCTCCAGCCGTGCCCCCATGCCTTTATAGAAGGTAAACCGAGCGCCCGTTACTTTAGCAGCGCGGTCAGCATCGAGGATATCGAGGTCCGTACCGATATCCCAATGAGCCTTCGGTTCGAAGGAAAACTCACGCGGCGTCCCCCATTTGCGGACTTCCGGATTTTCCGTGTCGTCTTTGCCGATGGGAACATCTTCCCGCGGAATGTTCGGGATGTGTAGCAGGATGTCGCGCAATTTGCCTTCAACCTCTTTGAGCTCTCCATCGAGAGCAGAGATTTTCTGACCGACTTCACGCATCTCCTTGATGCGCTCATCCGCATTTTCCTTATTCTTCTTCATGACACTGATTTCCTTAGAAACCGCGTTGCGCTCACTCTTCAGCGTCTCCGTCTGCTGCAGGAGTTCACGACGCTTTTTCTCAAGGCCTTCGAAATCGTCAAGATTCAAGGAATTGTGGCGATTTTTGAGCATCTGGCGAACTTCATCTAAATGCTCGCGGACAAATTTCATGTCTAACAAAATTCTCACTCTCCATATCTGAATAATCAACAAGATTATATCCAATTTCCAACGGTTACATCTTTATATTATATCGTCTAACAATTCTATGGTCAATACGCCCATCTATCCCCAGCCTCCGTCAGACGCTGATTTCAAAATGCTCTTTGTCGGCTTCGTCTTTCGGCGGCTTGCGCACAATCTTCTTGGGCTTGGCCTTGATTTCCGGCGGCATGGCCGTCACCTGCTCCCGATACTGCCGGGCAATCTGTTTCGGCGCCGCTGATGCGGGAACTTCCGGCGTTAACTGGACGCGGCTGCGGGCCTTAGTGAGCCTTGCCTTGGCCTCAGCCCGGGCCTTGCGGACTTCCTCCGCCGCGTCGAAGGCTTCCTGTTCCTCCAACTGGCGCAGGGCCTCATCCGGCGTAAGGCCACGAAGGTTCAAGGAGCTTTCGGACTCCTCCGGCTCAATCGCCTGACGGATATCCGCCGCTGAAAGTTCCCCCTTGCGGCCATCCCGTTTTTTAAGCACCACCCGGAACAGCACAAAGGCCAGCACAAAAACCGAGACAAAGGTAAAAATCCAATATCCGGTACCATGTCCAGTAAAAGAAGTCAGTGGCGGTACCGCCTGGGCAGTCTGGCTATTCTGCCCCTCCTGTCCCGACTTGCCATCCTGCATGGCCGCTGCCGCCTGAGGATCGGTCTGCACCACTGTAGTCTGGCTCTGCTGCCCCTCTGACTGGCCCTGCTGATTTTGCTTGGTATTTGGCTTTTCCTGGGTGGTTTTCGAAAGTGGCCCATCCCCCTGGGCCACTGCCTGACGAGCATCGGCTTCCTGCCGCTGGGCGTCGGTCTGATTCTTATTCTGCGGCACCGTAGACTGCGTAACACTGCCGCCTCCCTCTAACGATACCTTAGGTACCGACGGCGGCGTTGGCGGCGTTGGTACAGTAGGTGGCGTCACTGCCATGTACGTTCCTCCTCTCTTCACGATGTTCTTATCGTCATTATACCGCCATTATCCCCCTTTTGCCAAAGACAAAATATCGCCTGCAAATACAAAACACCGCTGACTCATCGAGCCAGCGGTGTTTCGATTACAGCAGATGAGCGCGAAGCTCTTCGCCACTCTGGGCGCAAAGATAAGCCGGCGCAATATCCAGCACCGTCTTGCAGCCCGTCTGTCCCTCTTTGGCGAGGCGATAGGCAGCACGGGCAAAAGCCACCAGCACGCTGGTGGTAAACTCCGGATTGGAATCCAGGTCCAATTTGAATTCAATGACATGCTGATTTTCCTGGTTGTGTCCCGTGGAACCCGTGCGGATTACCGAACCGCCATGGGGCAGCCCCTTGTGATTTGCCTGTAGTTCTTCTTCGCTGATAAAGGTCACCGTCGTGTCATAATCGGCGAAGTAGTTTGGCATCGTCTTGATTTCCTTTTCCACATAGGCTGCATCTGCCCCCTCTTCCAAGACGACAAAGCACTCACGGGTATGTTTCTGACGCGTCGTAAGCTCTGGGTTCTTGCCGGCACGAACGGCCTCAAGGGCCGACGGAACCGGAACAGTATACTGGCGGGCATCCTTTACGCCCTTGATACGGCGGATAGCATCCGAATGTCCCTGGGAAACGCCCCGCCCCCAGAAGGTATAATCCTTGCCACGGGGCAGAATGGCATTGGCATATACCCGAGCCAGCGAGAACAGACCTGGGTCCCAGCCCACCGAGATAATGCCGATATGGCCAGACTCTTTAGCGGCCTTATCCACCTCCGCATAATGTTCCGGAATGCAGGCATGGGTATCGAAGCTGTCGATAATGTTGAACAGTTTGGCATACTGCGGCCCCTGCACCGGCAAGTCTGTTGCACTGCCGCCACAGAGAATCATAACATCGATTTTATCTTTCCACGCCGGAGCATCATCCACATGAACCACCGGAACACCAGCCGTTGCAATACTGACGGCCGATGGATTCCGGCGGGTAAAGACCGCTGCCAGCTCCATATCCGGATTTGCCTCAATCGCACACTCAACACCACGGCCAAGATTTCCATAACCAAGGATACCAATTCGAATACTCATAGGTTAACCCCTCTCTGCTTGTTGTCTGTAAACTATGACAAATCATAATCTTTTACTTCCTTACTATACCATACCATCCCTTCCTTGAAAAACATTTTCTTCCCCATCCCTGCCGACATTCTTCTATACAAATCCCACAAACCTAGTTATAATATATACCATTGACTATGCCGATAATCGATTTTTGCATAAATGGAGGTCTATTATGATTACACCGGAACTCATTGCCCGTATCAATGAGCTTGCCCGCAAAAAGCGTTCCACCGGACTTTCCGAGGCGGAACTGGCCGAGCAGCAGAAACTTCGCCGCATCTACCTCGATGGCATTCGCGACCAGGTCAAAGGAATGCTCGATAACATCGAAGTCGTCGACGCACCAGAAAAAGCGCAGCCAAAGGTCACCCATATCAACGAGGTATCCTTTTCACTGCGCCGTAAACTCCACTGATTATACGCGAAAAGGGACTGCCAGCCCTAAGGCAGCAATCCCTTTTCAAAGCAGGGGTCCGAAATGCCGTACGCTTTTCATGCCTAAAACCTGCGACTAGCAGGTGGGTGCTCTAAGTCTGACTTCAGTCTCCGCCGAGGCGCACATCCATCAGAATCAAATCAAGCTCCCTATAAAAAATGTAGGTTAGACATAATAAAAGCCCGCGTACATCCCAGGCGTGTCCTTCTTTGTATGTATAATAGCATAAAAAAAAACTGCATGCAAGACTTGACAAATAAGAGCTTTTGACCGTTTGCGAAAAAATCTGTATATTTGCAGTTTTCTTGTTAAAAAAGATAATTCCCGAGCTTTGCTTGGACTTTCCCAACAAAATCGACTATAATAGATAGATAAGCATTCTATGATTTATCGACAAAATCATTACATGACATAAAGGAGTTTTACTTATGGCAATTACATTCAGCGTAGCCATCAGCTACAACAACACTTTAGGCTGGATTGACTATGATGCCGATGCGCACAAAGCCGAAGTTCATCTTGACGATGAAAAGGGCAAAGCGCTAGTGGAGGAATATCTTGGCACCTCCCATGAAATCATGGTTCCTCATAAAACGCTGATGGACTTCACCCATGAAACGGTTGAGCCTTTAGCTGACGAAGCCAGCTTCAAACTGGCCATTACCCGTCTTTGGAACGCGACCCAGGTTCATGTGGATTGGAGCCGCCCCGTAGATTATGTAAAGGCTCACCCGCATTATTAAAATAAAAACAGGCATCTGCTTTTGCGATGCCTGTTTTTTATGCCATCTCCCATCAGCGGTGAGCAAACAAATCCTTGATTTCTTCTTCGCTGAGCTTGGACAGGAAATTCTCCCCTGGCTGTATCATCTGATCGATAAGGGATTTTTTCTTTTCCTGCAGCTCGTAGATTTTCTCCTCCACGGTGCCTTTGGTGATAAACTTCAAAACCTGAACGTTGTTCTTCTGTCCTAAGCGGTACGCCCGGTCTGTCGCCTGATCCTCCACCGCCGGATTCCACCAGGGGTCAAAGTGGATGACCATATCGGCCCCAGTGAGATTCAGCCCGGTCCCCCCCGCCTTGAGGGAAATCAAGAACACGGGCATATTTCCCTCATTGAATAGCTTCACCAGGCGAATGCGCTCTAAGGCTGGCGTAGAACCATCCAGGTAATAATAGGGAATCCCCAACGCCTTTAAACGCTGGCCGATATGTTCTAGCATCGTCGTGAACTGGGAAAACACCAAAATCCGATGGCCACCTTCCACCGCTTCCCCTACGACCTCTTCCAGCATATCCAGCTTGCCCGAACCACCTTCGTAGCCATCCAGGAACATGGACGGGTCACAGGCAATCTGACGCAGTCTCGTCAGGATTGCCAGAATCTTAATCCGGTTATCCCCGAAGCCATTCTGCCGCAGCTCTGCCGCGAACTCCCGCTGACTGCGGATAAACCAGGCCTGATAGACCTTCTCCTGCTTCGGCGTCATCTCATTGACCATCTTGCGTTCCACTTTATCCGGCAGTTCCTTCAAGACATCTTTTTTCATGCGGCGCAAGATAAAGGGCATGACATGGCGCTTGAGGTCATGAAGTGACCGCTCATCCTGTTCGCGGACAATAGGCGTCTCATACCGGTCCTTGAATTTCTTATGGGTAAGCAAATAGCCCGGCATCAGGAAATCAAAAATCGACCAAAGCTCTGTCAAGGTGTTCTCAATAGGCGTTCCCGTCAGCGCGAAATAGCCCCCGGTCTTTATCTTCTTGACCGCCCGAGCATTCTGGGTCGTCGGGTTCTTGATATGCTGCGCCTCATCGAGGAAGGTATACCGGAACTTGATTTTCTCATAGAGCTTGATGTCCCGCTTCAACATGTTATAGGTGGTGACCAGCACATCATAGCCAGCAGCGGCATCCGACAGGATTTTTTCGCGCTGCTCCTTATTACCAGCAACAGCTTCCGCCTTCAACTCCGGAGCAAACCGCTGGATTTCATCGAGCCAATTGTACATGAGAGAAGTCGGCGCCACCACTAGGGACGGCAGCTGCTGCTCGGCTTTTTTCGAAAGCAGAAACGCAATGACCTGCAAAGTCTTGCCAAGGCCCATATCGTCAGCCAAGATTCCTCCCAGATGATAATCCGCCAGGGTAGATAACCAGTTGAACCCCGTCACCTGATAATCCCGCAGTACTCCCTTAAGACTTGCGGGCACATCGTACTCAGCTTCCTCTGGGCGGCGGATATCCCGCACAATCTTGCGGAACTCGCGGCTGCGCTCGAGCCGCAGATTCTCATCTTCCCGCACCAGCTCATCCAGATACATGGCATGGGAAAGAGGCAACTCCACCGTGGCCCCATCCGTCGCATTGGCCCGGGTAATGCCGACATTTTCGACAAAGTCCGCAATAGCCTGCATCTGCTGTTCTTCGAGCGTAACAAAGGTCTTATCCTTCAACCGATGATACCGGCGCTTCGCCCGATAGGAATCCAAAATATCCATAAGCTCGGAAAAATCCAAATCCTTCATATTGAAGGTGACTTCCAGCAGATCCATATCGTTGACACTTACCCCAGCCGATACCTTTGGCATCGGGCGAACCGGCCGCTTCACGAAACTGTCTTCGTAGAATACATCCACCCAGTCCGGCAGCATTGGCAGTTCTTCTGTCAGGAACTCGTAACTCTTTTCTTCATCCCGCTGGACCAGCTGATCCCGTTCCTGTATAAAGCCACAATTTGCCAACCTGGTCATAATTTCCTGTTCACCGCGGGCATCCCGCACCAAACGGCGGCCATCCCGCAGGGGAGGTTCCGCCGTCACCAGGGGGTTAAACCTGGCATCACCATAGCAGAGCATGGGCCGGACGGCCACCCCATCACCGGCATAGTCCAAAAAGAGCTCTGCCGTCAGCGGCTGGAGCATGTACTGTTCCAAAAATTTCGGGTCCACCTCGACCTCTGCCGCTTTTTCCAGCCGTGGCAGCACCTCACTAAAAAAACGCCCCATTTCTGAACGCGGCACCTCAATCCGGGAAGTGGTCCGGAAGGACTGCCAAAGGGGCTTCACCGCCCGGGCAAACTTGGCCGGCACCGCATAAACATGCTGGTTTTGATACAGATATCGGCAGTCTTCATCCAGCGGCATCAAATCCTCCGTCTCGAGGCTCACCACGCCCCGGCCGCTCTTGTCACGAATGCTCACGGCAACTGGCGGCTCCGACTGGCTTCCCCGGACGTCACCGATTTCCGCGCCGTTTATGCGCATTTCAAAAGGGGTATCCCCCATAATCGCCAAAAAACGTCCGAGATTATCCGGCGACAATTTGAACTGTTTCTGTTCAAAAATATAACTGTGAAAACCGGAATAGTAGTAGCTCCGATTTGGGCTATGTACCAGCACATCCTGCTCCAGCCGATGGGCATCAACGAGCATCTGATACAGCTTTTCCGAAACGGGATCTGCCCAACGGATATCCGAAAGCGCCACTTCGGCATTGCGCCCTAAAGGCCAATTGCTGCCCTTTTCCATCTCCCGCAAGAAGGTCAGTACATCGCGAATGATGTAAAGCCGGTCGATGCCAAAGCGAAATTCCAGCCAACAATGGGTGCTGCCATAAAGGTCTTCCACAAACAGGCGGGGAACCAAATACGCCGTCTGGCTGGCACTTCGATACCCAGCTTCATCCACCCGGTCCGCGTCGGCAAAGAAGCGGAACATCCGGCGGCTGCTGACAGAACCGCCCCGTTCCTCTTTACTGCGTACATCGTAGGATTCCTTGAGATGTTGAAAAATCGCCTGCTTGGAAGACAGTTCCTCTTCATCTTCCACCTGGTCATCCTGAATCGCTTTCAGCACCGCCACCACATGCTTGCAGGCACCGAGATACTGTCTGGCTGCGGGGCATTCACAATGGTATTGTTCGATGCCGCTCTCATCCTTGGACAACTGAACTTCCACTTCATAGGAAATCGAACCTTCCACCTGTCCCCGGTAATGATGAGGGCGAACCTGTTCGAGGCTCTTCACCCGGCCTTGGTTAAAATACCGCACCCCACGGCTATAGGCAACATCACTTGCTACCGTGCGAATCATCATATCTTTCAGCAAGTCCTGCCACTCCTTTTCTCCTACGTTAAAAAACCATGGGAATGCTTGAATCCCTCAGGTTTACTATGCTAAGATAAAGCTATCATTTCAATCGTAAAATGGGCCATAGCCCATCTTTTCATTCTACTATGGTCCGGCTGAAAAACCAACTAAAAAAGGGAATTTTATGCAGAAAAAAAATACAGAACCAGCAGACGGCACCCGCATCCTCATCGTCCGCCTCAGTGCCATTGGCGACGTGCTGCATGCTACTGCTGTCGTCCACAATCTAAAACGCATCTATCCAAACTGTCATCTCACCTGGCTTGTAAGTCCACCAGCTGACAGTCTGTTACAGAACAATCCCGATATTGACGAGCTCCTGATTTGGGACCGCCGTATCATCGACAGGGCCTTTGCCCAAAAGAAATTCGGCACCGTGCTGCGCTGTCTAAAAGACGCCAAAGCCTTGCTGGATGCTCACGAGTTCGATATTGCCTTGGATATCCAAGGACTCTTTCTCAGCGGTATTCTGACCCGGCTCAGCGGCGCGCCCCGCCGCATTGGCATCCACG
Source organism: Selenomonas sp. WCT3 (assembly GCA_900100835.1). GTDB lineage: Bacteria > Bacillota > Negativicutes > Selenomonadales > Selenomonadaceae > Selenomonas_A > Selenomonas_A ruminantium_E. The sequence goes on from FNCM01000002.1 coordinate 201,375, forward strand.
AACGCCACGAGGGCAACTTCCTCTTTATGAGTGAAATGGCCCCGGACATCGATGACCCCCATAAGATTCGCCGCTATATGACTGCCCTTTCCCCCCTGGGAATAACCCCTGCCGATTTCCAGCCGGGGCTTATTCTCCCCCTTACCGACAGCCAACGAACCTGGGCCAAGGAATTCTGGCAAGCCCATGATATCGAAATCGGCAATCCCAACCGGCCCCTTTTGCTAGTCAACACCCGTACCACTTGGCCGGACAAAAACTGGCCCGCCCAAAATTTCGGCCTGGCCCTGCGCCAGCTTCCCCCGGCGGTACAAATTGTCTTTACCGGTGCCCCCGGGGATATTCCCTATATCCAGGAAGCCCAAACGGTATTAGGCCGTCCCAGTCTTTCCATCGCGGGAAAAACCAATCTTCATGAGCTTTCAGCCCTGTTTGCCGAAGCCGACTTGCTGCTCACTGGCGACACTGGCCCCCTCTACATTGCCGAAGCCGTCGGACTTACCACCCTTTCCCTCTGGGGGCCAACTCATCCTAATATTTACGGCCCCCTCACTGCAGGTCATCACTTTATCTTAAGCCCCCACAGCTGTACGGCCTGCTGCAAAACAAAATGCAGGCATAAAACCAATGCCTGCATGAACGCTATTGAACCCAGTGTCGTCACCAAGGAACTGATGAACTTGCTGAAATAGCGATTATTCTTTTTCCGCTTGCCGCGTCATTGCCTTCGCGTTTTCCTCGGCCGTTTTGGACGGAGCAAAGGCCTTGATAGCCCGAGCCTGCTGATTTTTATCCTCGCAGAGAACCAGCTCTACCCGGCTCCCCACCAGCCGTTTTGCCTGCTGGAACACCAGCCAGAAATCACGGCTCCAAGAAATCATGATATAGGCATCGGCAAAATCACTGTGAGCAGCGCTTACCAGCTCCGCCACCGAGGGGCCGTCCTCTTCACTGCCGCTTACGATGATGTTAATACCGGATTCCTGCATCTCCCTGGCCTGGACTTTATTTTCGGCCACCGCCAGCATCGCCACGGGAATCAACGCCCCATGGGGAGGAAGTTCGTGGGCTTCACTCATATTGGTTACGCGAACATCTTTGATGGAACCCCAGCCCACTGACTGCTCGATAACCTTGCCGGGATGATCCGTATGCAAATGAACAGCAAGGCCTCTTCCCTTCGACTGAACCAACACAAAACTCGAATACTCATTGAGCTGTTCTTTAAAGGCCTGAATATCCACTTTCGGATTTCCCACGGTAAAGCGCACGCAGTAGGGACGAACTACATCATTGCGCGGATCCGGCATACCAGGCTGCTGCGCCTCAAGCCCCAGGGACAAGCTGACCGCTGGGGAAACGAAATTGCCATCCAGCCCCTTGAGGCAGCCTTTAAGGAACGTAAACATGATGCGGGCGCCAGCGTCTTCACTGCCGATTTTTTCCAGTTCCTTTTCGCCGGTTCCGATGGCCGCTTCCAAAATCTCCGAAATCGGTTTGTTGTCGCGAACCGCATGATAAGCGCCTTTGGCCACAGCCTTGGCCAAGGTGATAATCGGCCTTTCCTCCCCCCCAGGAATCACGCGCTGGGCATAGAGGATTCCGTACTGAAAAGCCTTGCCAAACTCGGAGGAGGTTGCATTGTACTTGCCCGACAAGCCCTTCCCCAGGCCGCGGAACATCTGGGCCAATACCACTCCGGCATTCCCGCGGGCGCCGAAAATCGCCCCGGATGCTACCCGCCGTGCCAAGCCGCCAATGCTGTCATCCTTCACATCCCGCAGGGGCATCACCGCAGCCCCCATGGTCCGGAGCACATGGGTACCTGGCCGGTGCCCGGCTCCCTTCATCTCATTTATGGTCTCATACTCAAGCAGGAACTCACTATAAGCGCCACTTACCATGCGCTTGAAATCACTACCCGTTATTACTTCTTTATTTCCTGTCATAACAATCACACCCGCTTCTTTTTAGTTTGTATGTCCCGTAAATTTTCTGCTAAAAACAGGATTCCTTTATATACTTCGCGAAATAAGTAAAATAACCTTTTAAATTCTGAAATAACAAGGAGTTTTTTTATGCCTACAATAAAAGAGCCGGCAAAAGCAAAAACTGCCGCCAAAACAACGGCACCGGCCAAGAAAACGGCTGCGCGCAGCAAGACCGCCAAAGCAGCAAAAACCACCAAAGAACCTGCGGCCAAAAAAGCCAAAGGAGAGCGCATCTTCTCCCTCGATATTGGTACCCGCAGTGTCATCGGCATCGTAGCCGAACACGATGAAACCGACGACCAGCTTCACATCATCGCCACCGACCGGCTTGAGCACAAGACCCGTGCCATGCTGGACGGTCAGATTCACGATGTGCCGCAGGTTGCCGCCATCATCGAGAAAGTCAAAGCGTCTCTGGAAGCAAAAACCGGCCCCATCAAGAATGCCGCCGTCGCTGCGGCTGGCCGTGCCCTCTACACCATGACCGCCGAGGCCGAAATGGAGGTCAACGGACTCATCACGCCAGAGCAGCAGCGCAATCTGGATTTTGCCGGCGTACAGGCCGCCCAGGCAGCCCTGACGGACTCCCATACGGTGGACGACCCCACTCGTTACTACTGCGTAGGTTACAGTACCATTCGCTATGTTTTGGATGACATCCAGCTCAAATCCCTCGTGGGCCAGCGCGGCAAAAAAGCCAAAGCCGTCGTCATCGCCACCTTCCTGCCCCGTCAGGTTATCGACTCCATGCAGTCAGCACTCCATGCCACGAATCTGGAGATGCGCGCCCTGACCCTGGAGCCGATTGCCGCTATCAACGTATTGATTCCGCCCACCATGCGCCATCTGAACCTAGTGCTGGTCGATATTGGCGCCGGCACCTCCGACGTGGCCATCACCAAAAACGGCTCCGTCATCGCCTATGGCATGGTGCCACTGGCCGGCGATGAGGTCACGGAAGCCATCAGCCAACGCTTCCTGCTGGACTTCAATGTGGCGGAAGACATCAAACGCCGCGCCTCCAACGGCGAAGACGTTTCCTTCACCGATATCCTCGGCATGGAATACAATCTCACCGCAAAAGAAATCATCGACCCGGTATTGCCCAACATCGAAAACCTGGCCGCTGCGATTTCCAAGCAAATCATCGAACTCAACGGCGACGCCCCCCAGGCCGTCATGCTTGTGGGCGGTGGTTCCCTAACCCCAAACCTGGCTGCCTTCGTAGCCGATGCCCTAGGCATGCCCCAGAACCGCGTCGCGGTTCGCAAACCAGACAAGGTCGATGGCATCACCGACCTGCCGGAGGAACTTCACTCCCCCGACGCCGTCACCCCATTGGGTATCTTGAAAATCGCCTCCCTGAACACCTTGCATTTCCTTTCGGTCTACGTCAACGACGAGGAATACAGCCTGTTCAACTTCCGGGAGCTCACCATCTCCGATGCCCTCTTAAACGCCGGCATCAACATGCGCAAATACAACGGCCATCCAGGACTTGGCCTCATGGTCAGCCTGGGTACGGAAAAGAAATTCTTCCCGGGCACCCTTGGCACCTTCGCCAAAATCCTGCTGGGTGACGAAGAAGCCGACCTGGATACCGTCATCCATGACGGTGCTCACATCACCATCATTCCCGGTGAAAACGGCACCACCCCGACGGTTCGCCTTGGCGACCTGGTCACCGCCGGACAGGAATATACCATCTATGTCAATGGCCGCGAAAAACACATCCGCCAGCATGTCACCATCAACGGCAAAGAAGCTTCTGCCGACCAACTGCTGGCCGATGGCGACGTCATCGAGAGCCGCGAATTCAAAAGCCTCGGCGAAGCCCTACTGGCCGCTGGCTATCCGCCGACGGGCCGTAAAATCCATTACAAACTCAACGGCAGTGATTCCAGCTACAGCTGCACGCCAGAAATTCTTTTGAACGACGCGCCGGCCAGCATCTCGATGCCCATCCACGAAGGCGACCACATCGAATACATCGCTGACGAAGAACCAAAACTCGGCGATGTTCTCGATGTCAACGATGCCGATACCTCTATCGTCATCTACTACGAAAACAACGAATATCAGATTCCGTCGGCCAGCATCGAGCTCATGGTAAACGGCCGCAAGGCCAGCCCGGGCACGCTGATTGATGACGGCTGCGAAATCACCTATGTGAAATCCGAGCGCACCGCTACCACCGTCAGCGACGCACTGTTAGCGGTAAACTTTCAGCCGCCAGCTGCCACCAGCCGCATGACCTTTACGATACTCGTCAACGGATTGCCGGTAGACTTCACGGACCCGGTCAAAAACGGCGATATCCTCGAAGTCAAATTGACCTCGCTGGACAAAAACAACGAAACGCCAGCGGCACCAACCACCAATCCTTCCGGAGTACAGACGCTTACCAGCATCAACGCCAGCGCTTCCCGCACCAATCTAAGCAGTGTTCCTTCGGCCACGGCCCACTCGCCGCTATCGAATTTCACGGGAACCTCCACGGCAGCACCATCGGCACCGGCTGCGCCGCAGCGCCGCACCATTGCGGACTTCATCCGCAAAGACTGAAGGCTGCCGAAAATTTTACTTGCATAATAGCCCGAAAAAGGGTATCATAGTAACATGTGTCAACGCACATTAACCACGTGAAATGAATCCATTCAGCATCAACCCATTGCATGGATTTCACTAACAAGGAATAAGATTCACTCCGGAGGTGAAAATCAACATGGCAGTACCAAAGCGTAAAACTTCCAAAGCACGCCGCGACCAGCGCCGCGCTAACTGGAAGCTTGAAGCACCGGGCTTCGTAGCATGCCCGCAGTGCCACGAACCGAAAATGCCTCATCACGTATGCTCGGAATGCGGCTACTATGATGGCAAAGAGGTCGTTAAAGCAGCAGAATGATGCGATAAATAACAGGGTAGCCTATAGGCTGCCCTGTTATTTTTTTGCCTGGACAGCTGTCATTGACACCATCGCTATTTTATGGTTTAATGATAGCGATTATCTTATATAGGACATTTACCATCCAGAAAGGAGTCATTTCTTTGATCATCCGTTCATTCCGTGACATATCCAGAATCCGCACAGCCCGTCTCGACCAGGGACTTACCTGCCGTCAGCTGGCACTCAAATGCGGCATCAAACCATCGACACTTTTAGAATTCGAATGCGGCTATCGCCCAATTTGCGCGAACACCTACCGTCTGCTTCTCAATGCACTGAATCTCTAATTATCTTAGGCTATTCACCGAATTGCTGTGGAGAGCCCATCGATGAAGGCAGAAGATATACAACCAAGGGAGCTCATGGACCACATCCGTCCATGAGCTCCTTTTGTTGTACCGTCTTTTAAACCATTCACATCGTTCTTTCCAGCACACACTTTGTTAACAACTATTGGTTGTTTCCAATTATAAATGTATAAAATTCACAGCTATCATCAAAAAATTGTACAAGATTACATTCCTATTTTACTCTGATTGGTTTATAATAATAGCAAGAATCAATAATCGACAATTATCGAGCAACATGGATATTACTTGAGGAGAACGGTTATATGGAAAAATCTCTCAACGAACTTTGCCACCTCTGCAACAGCATGAATGGATTACAACAAGAAATCAGCGATATGGAAGATTGCTTGCTGCATTGGGATAAAAAACTAAAAGACTCCCTAGAGCAAATGATGAAAACCCATTGCGTGATGAATATCTACCATCCAAAAGGACAATATAGCAAAAGCCAGCCGATTTGAAGGCTGGCTTTTTTATTGGTTGATAAGTTAATTGGAAGTAGTGATTTTTCCATTCTTTATGGTAAAGCTTACCATATTGGATAAGGCACTTTTACCAGTTGGAGTGACAAATTCAAAGAAATATCCGTACATTCCATCCCCCACATCCTCATCGGCAAACCTCGGATTATCCCCTGCTTTAAATGTGTCTACATCCACTTCCTGCGGCTCATTATCATCCCCCGAAAGCATCATACCATAATGAACGGTGGTTATCTGATCATCCTTTTTCAGTTGAATCAGATTACGGCTTCCCATGCCGTTGTTGTCTATCCCTTTACGGGCACCGAGAATATGGTATTTTTCATCACCGTAGTTATAGGCTACCTCCAAATTGCATCTTTCACCATTAAGCTTAATCGGCACCGCATAGAGATTATAGCCATTATCCTCCGCTGTGATTTCCACATAAACAGGATGCCCATTCAGCATCGGCCACTTGCCGAAGAAATTATCCTTGAACACCCCCTTGTCCCAGTCAGCCACAATATTGGTATCACTGCCCAACATTAGAAGAATATCATCTTTTTCCGAAATATAAACCAACTGGCAATGAACACTGGAAAGTATATCCATTTCCCTGTCATTCAAGGTAACAAAGGCATCTCCATTAGAATCAATATCGACAAACTTATCCTCCAGCTTATCCACCGGGAAAAAATTCTGAGCTTGGGCATCGTTTTCATGTACCTTGGGAACGGTAGGAATGTCTTGCGAAATACCTTTGCCCACCAAATCCTTGGCTTCTTGTGAAAACACCCCCGAAATCATATAATGATACAAACATTTCTGCGGCAGTGGCACAGCCTTCTGCTCTAAATATTTTTCCAACACCCTCCAGTCGCCATCATAAGCGTAAAAACCAGAAATGCCTTTTCCCTGACTGCGGTACTTTCCCTGCACTTTATATACCACCGCGTTATCTACGGCGTTCATCAGTCCGCGAGAGGTTAGGGGCAATAATCCGGTAGTCCTGCTGGCCAAATCACCTAAATCCACCATATCCGAATAACCCTGTTCCTTGTTATTGCCGCCATAATTTTCCGCTTTCTGGGCACTGCGGCCAAATTCCGCGAAAAATCCCCCCGAGTTATTCGAAGCCAGCTTCAAGGCCTCTATCCCATAATTTTCATAAGCCCTTCCCAAAGCCGGAATCTTACTTATGTCAATCACCGACAAGGTAGCCGTATCTGCCGTCCCATACTCTCGGCAGCCTTTCATATAACTATCGCAGATAACCCGTCCTAATTCAGCACCGCTCATATAAGGATTATTGGCCAAAGCGCCAACCCATCTGGTATAATCCCAGCCATTCCCCGGTTCGCTTTCCTCAGAGGCCGTCATATAGCGGGTTATGCCCTTCAAGGCATTAGCCGTATCATAACTAGCCATCATACAGGCATCAAAACCAATCATTTCAAATGGTGGATTTGACTCCGAAGAGCCATAAACCTTCGTAAAGGCGTTGGTAATATCATTCAGGCTAAGGGAATTGCCCGTACGCTCATCCAAACAAACACCACCAACACTGCCACCACCATGATTCCAAAATACGAAGGCCTGGCGCAAATTATCGCCAGCAAAGGCCCCCTTACCCACATTCAAAAAAGCCTCCAATGTTTCGGCGGCCCCCATATCGGCATCTTCATAGCGGCCTATTTCTTTAATGCCGTTACGATCATATAGATATAATCCCAGTTCCCCCGGCTTCATCATGTCGTTTTGCCAATTAGCAGTGCCACCGGTAATGATAAACACCCGGACATTTGGCGGAAGCTTTACTTTCGTAAGCTCAATTAAATCACTGGTAGCAAAGCCATTTTTTGATTCCAAATCAGAGCCGCAAATGTACCAATAAATCAGCCAGTTATCCCCTGCCTGATTGGCTGCCTCAGCCTGAGAATAAACGTTAAGCTTACCACACCATGCCAAAACAGCAAAAATAAGCATTATCGTCAGACAAAATTTCCCCAATATATTTCTTGTTAGTCTGTACATCTTCATCCCACCTATTCATAAAACATATAGAGAGAGCAATCGGCTCATTAGGATTATAACCTTATTCGCCATTTTAGGCGAACCTTCCTCCCTAGTCATGAGAATATGAAAAGCCCCCAAAAACACGCACAAAAAAAGCCTCGTGAAAACTCACGAGACCAATGATTTCAATGGCAGAGAGGGTGGGATTCGAACCCACGGTGGCTATTAACCACACTTGATTTCGAGTCTTGCCCGAGGAGAGCGAAAACGGATTTCTCCTCATGTCTGCGAGGCGTGTACTGGTGCGGAGTGGCGGAGTCCTTGATGGGATTGGGGAGCGGGCGGGGGAGATTAGAAAACTGGTTGATTCGTGACGTTTAGTTCCTTTTAATAGCTGATGGATTTCTTCATGGTAACCCGCTTATTACCCGCTGTGGGGGTAATAAACATTATGAGGATGCAAATCTTTGAGATTGTGAATGGTTGAGTAAGGAAAGGCGTGGACTTAATTTATCGCAATCAACAAAATCATATACTGGAAAACGCTGACAAGCTCTATGTGGATAGCATAGGGCTTTTTTTTTTAGGAAAAAGTCAAATGGGGATTTATTCATTTTGATGGGAGTTTATGCAGGGGCTTTCCTTATTGTCTATATTAGCGAGTTGACTGGTCAAAGGCAATGCGTTTTTTTATTGGTCAAAAGGTTTCCCCGCCCTGCGGCATCCCTGCTTTGGTGGACGCTGGCACCCATGACGACGTGCCACCGCCACGGACGGCCAGCGTCCACGTCGCAGAGGGACACCGCGCCCCGCCCTTTGACTCATCATCGGCACTGGAAAGCTAGGCGGAGCCGGACTGTCCGCCTCCGTTCCCTCGTTTCTCCCTCCGTCAGGTCAGGCCGTGACGTGCCACCGCGTCCCGACCTTCCTCCCTCCGGCGCTCAGTCACTACGTCGGACAGACCGCCCCCGCGTACAACGAGCAACAGGCAACGGGTGTCCAGTGGCTTTGGTGTATAGCTGCGCTATCCACGTCGCCACAGACACAGGCACAAATTGACCAGTCAATCTTGAAAAAGGTCAACATTATGCAAAGGTCAATGCGCAGGGGGGGCAGGTTTCGGGACGTGCAGACGCACCTCCCGCTCGTTACAATCCGGTCACCGCAGGCCGCAGCCTTGTCGGTCAAAATCGGCAACAAGGCGGGCGGCACTGAGGGCAGGGGGCCGTCTCTGCACATGGACGCATCCGCGTCCATTCTCCGCCCCCTTTCCCCCTACGGCCCCGGCGGGCGGGGCCTACCCTCTTTCCTCCGTTTTCCTGTCCTGCGGTGCGGCAGCTCCTCGGCCAGAAGGGGAATAATGTGCTGCGGGATAGGGGGACAGGGGGCTTGGCAGCCCTCCCTGCGGTCGGGACGACTACGGCGTCCAGCGAGATAGGAGCAGGATAACTCGCGCCGCCGTACCCCCTGCCCTCAGTGCCGTGAAGTGACCTCACGGGCTATATGCAGCCTGCTTGTCGGTCATGCGTATTCGGTTTGTGTCCATCTGCTCGGGTGGACAGCTTCGCCGTCCACTTCGCAGCAGACACTTTCCGTTGCTATGGATGGAACGATATAAAAAGGAACTGGTTCGCTTATCTCGTCAATGAGTAGTTGACCCGTCAGGCGGGGCAGGACAGCGGGGCTTCACTCCTGCGGCCTTTCGGTCGTCAGTCTCACGCCTATGCAGGCGTTCAAGTCTTCACGCTATTTCTGTATAGGTGTGAACCTTCCTCCCTCCAGCACTTCGTCCTTCCGCCCCGCAGACCTGCCCGGGCACAAGCCGTCACAGGTTCGGGTGTCCGTTGCTTTTGGTGGACAGCTTCGCTATCCACGTCAGCAACCGACACAAGGGGCTGACCAGTCAAAATTGACGGTCAGCCCCTGCTGGGTGTTGTATTTAGGTGTTTATGTATCTGTTCGGATGACACTTCCGTCATCTAATATGCGCCAGCTTACAGGAGCGCGGCTTCCCGGTGCATGGTATAGATTGTTGTTGTCTTCAATCGCCTGATTTAGCGCACGATTTAGTTCACGGACCGAATAGGTCAAATTAGAGCCGTTTTCAATGCCTGCCTGTTGTTGGAGTTTCCGATAGTTTGTATCGCTCACTTCCCGGCCATTAAAGCCTGTACTGCTGGCCCAAAGAGCGCCTGTCTCACGGGTAAAGTTATTGTTTAGAACATTGTCCATCGTGTAGACTTTTCCGCGTACCGCTTTTTGCAGGTGTTCGGTATAAGCTGCGGCGGTATCACTTAGGCCTCTGTTTTTGAGCGCCTGCACGATTTCGCCCTGATTATGATACTTGCCCTGTATCGCGCTTACCCAGATAGACTCTGCTTCTTTGTGTTCGGCCATAAAGCCCAGTTCCTTGATGCCTACTTTGACGAGCGAATTATTGTAGCTGCTGTCTATGCTGGTCTCAAAGCGCTGGCTGGAAGTGCCGAGATTTACCAACACAAATACACCTGCCTTTTGCTGCAGGTTTTGTGCGTAACTCTTGGCCTGTTGGTATTCCGCATTGGTAAATTGACCGCGTTCGATACGATTCGCGGCTTTTTGGTCGTTGGTGCGTGTCTCCGCCTCAAAAGTCATAGCAGCGAAGGTCAGGTTATATTCACGGAAGGAGGATGCACCTCCTGCGGTAATTTTCTCATATACATTGAGGAATTTGCTTAGTGCCTTGTCCAGGCTCCCGGAAAGGCGATTGAGATTGCCGGCATTTTCTGCTGCCTTGTCATTCTGGTGCATTTGGATAGCCCAGCTGATTAAGGTTTCGCCATCAATAAGGACTTCGTTGCTGGGATGATTTAGCTCGTAGTCATACTCACAAGCCTCAAGCGCTGTCCCTCCCCAGACAGTTCTGCTTTCCTGGCTTTCCTTCTCCTCACGTTTGGCCTGCATTTCTTCCGGTGTCAGCGCCCGGAGCTGGCTGGCATCAATGTTCTTAAAGGTTTTCGCATTTATCAGCATCGTATCCGCAGAAATATCCACTTGATAAGCTGCATTTTCCTGCGCCGCTCCGTCTTTTGGTGCGGCTTCCTCTTTGAGCTGTTGTGAGTAGGGTTTGATATAATATGGATTATGGCCGGATGTTTTGTCTACAAGCATTTTCGATACCTCCCTGTTTGCATAAATTCATTCCACATAATATTATCGGTGAAATAGGGCCGAATGTTAAATGATTTCGCGAAATTTTTGGAAAATCTCTTGCTTTTGACCGGTCAACTCCATAATATGGAACTGGAAAGAACTGAATACCGTTGCGGAAATGACAGAAAAAAAGGTTATCCGGCGCGAGTCTCGCGCTTGATATATGGGTTGTCATTCCGCAAGAGGGCCGCCGGGTGACAATCCGGCGGCTCTTTTGCTAGGAAACAGAGTTCCATAAGGAGGGAAACAACATGACTGTTCGCACGAAACAGACCACCACCTTGAAAATCACCCGTGTCACTGGCACGTCCAGTACGGGGAAGGAAACCCATGATTTTGTCAACCTGTCCGTCAATCCAGAACTTGCCGACGGGGACGTGCTTTCCATCGGGAGCAAGCTCAGCAACTTGCAGAAGTACCCCGTGGACGGCATTGGCCGCATTGACGCAAGTACGCTGGCAGAAGAACACTAAGGTTAAGGGAGGGCTAGACCATGAAAGAAACGCTTTTGATTGAGTTTGCGGTGGAAAACGGCAAAAACACCACCATTTCCATTCCCGACCCCCGGGCTGATGTGGCCAAGGCCGATGTGGCTGCGGCGGCAGAGGAAATCGTGGCCAAGAAGGCCGTCCTTTCTGCAGGCAACCCGGTGACGGCCTTTAAGCGGGCCTACGTCCGCACCATTCAGGAGACGGAACTGGAATAAGGGCAGCGCATTTGCGCCTAAAGGGGAGGCCGCTGGGGAAACCTTGCGGCCTCCTGTTTTCATAGGAGGGAAGAATTATGCGAAAGAATCCGACCACCACCTTGAAAATCGCCTGCGAGTATGGCTATGACTACGACCGGGTGATTTGCAAAAACATCAATCTGACGGTCAATCCCGAGGCTGCCGATGACGATCTGCTCCTGGCCGCCAAGACCATTGCAGGCTTGCAGACGCTCCCCCTGCACGGCATCGAGCGGCTGGATATGTGCGATTTAGCAGAATGAGGAGGGCTGGCTTATGCAAGTAACACTGATGATTATCCTTTGGCTGGAAAACGGCAAGACCATGACGCTGGCCATCCCCTACCCCCGGGAGGGCCTGACGGAAGCGGAAGTCCATACGGCCATGTTTGAACTCTTGAAGCGCGAGGTCATCCTGTCCGAGAACGGTGTGCGGGCCACCGCCTTCAAAAAGGCCTACCTGCGCATTGTGGATGAGCAGGCTTTGCCATAAGGAGGGCGGAAAATGGAACAGACCATACTCACCGCCATTTCCGCCGTGGGCTTTCCCATCGTGGTGACCTTTTACCTCCTCACCAGCTTCCAGAAGTCCATGGACAAATTCACCGACAAGCTGGGAGAGCTTATACAGGAGCTGAAACGGTTGGAGAAATGACAAAATCCATTTAACAAATCAGCTGGTTATCCGATAATATAAGTGGTTGGAGCGATTTTCTGCGGGGAGGCGAAAACGATGCTCTATAACAAAGTAGGTCACTTGGATGCCAGCGGTAATTACGTCTATACCAAGAACAGTGACCGCATTGCCAATGAAAAGCGGCAGTATCTCAGCACAGACAGCGAGTATACGGTGGAAATCAACGCCCGGAAGGGAAAGATTATTGCCGATAACTTCCATGATGAAATCGTGGAGCTGCAGCACAGTGAAAATCCCGGCGCCATCCTGTATAAGCGCTATGACATGACCGACCTTATGCAGTTTAATCATGTGCAGACATTATGGAATTTTTTGAACGATGATGGCTCCGGCAGTATTGGCACGGGGATGCTTATCGAGCCTATCCTCAAAGGCGAGCCGGTGATGAGAGGCGACATGGAGGAGGCTTTGGAAAAGCGCTTTCAGCGGCAGATTATCAACAAGCAGCTGGACAATATCTTTACGGCGGCAAATATCAAAATCCCGGAAAATGTTTCGCTGGATTTCACCGTTACCACGGACTACAAAATCCACGTTATCGGGGATGCAGATGCTTCTCTGCTAAAGCGGGTCGAAAACGTCCTCAACCGCACCCCGGGCAATGGCCGCGCCTTGTCGGAACACATTCGGGAAATGACCTATTGCAGCTGCATGAAGGCAGACGAGGCGGACAAGGAGGCCTTGAAGACCTGGGCGCAGGATGCGCACAAGATACGCTATGAAAACGGCTCCCTCTACGATTACAGCCATTACCAGTACGGCGACGGACAGACACAATGGCTGGAAGAATGGGAGGCCAATCTGCGCAAGATAGGCGATAACGAAGAAGACTTTGCCACGCCCAGCTGGCTGAATGCCGCGACGCTAAAAGAATCTGCGTGGCCACAGATGTTATTGAAAAAATCCCGGGAAACACTGGACAAAATGGTATGCAATGGCTTTTTGTCCAACTGGGCAGCCGAAATGGGCAACCGAAATATCGACATTACCCATTGGAATTTCCGCTTTGACTTTTCCGCCCGGCGCGGCGGCTGGTGCGTTGTGGGCCATGAGGGAACGCCGGCGGCCTCCATCATGGAAAAGACCTTAAATCAGGAGGACATCCGCCGGAAACTCCTGCGGAATGTGATTGCCTCCATGAACCCTGCGCGGCTGCAGCACAAGGTAAAGGCCTATTTTCGCCCCATGACCCTGCGGGAAATCGAGGATGTACTGATAATTGCTGAAAAGTATGCCAACCGGCATGAAGAACTGCTGCCCCCCAAGGTATTAGACCGGCTATATGATGCCGCTGAGGATATGTCCAAGGTGATAGCGGATAATGAGGTGGCGGTATATAAAATCGAACAGCAGCTATACAAGCGTGTAGAAGAAGGCTGGGACCCCTGTTCCGACTTTGATGTAAGCATCGAATACCGCAATGGCCATATCTATGACTTAGGACAGGAAGAACAATACGGCTGGGGCGAAACCGAATGGATAGAACGGGTCTATTGCCATAAAGAAGCATAGGGCAAAAGCGGGGGCTGACCGTCAAATTGACTGGTCAGCCCCCGCTGGTTGTTATGGATTAGCGGTTTCTTTGTTGTTCCAGCTGTTGCAGCTGTATGTCGGCAATCTGCTGCTGGTAGGTGTTAATCATCTTCTGATAGGTTGCCGCCTGTTTCTCGATAGCTTCCGGGGATAGGTTGAAATTCTTGTGCAGGGCGGAAATCTGCTGGCGCAGGCGTTGGATTTTTTCCCGCAGGGCGGCTATCTGTTCTTCGCCTTGCTTGTTTTTGGCAACAGGTTCGTCCTGGTCTTCCTTATTGTCCACCAGAAAGCCGTTTTCATCGCGCTTTTGTGGATTGGCCCGCAAATCGGCCAGTCCTTCCTTGCCCCTTTGGGCGATGGCGGCCAAATCCTTGGCGGAAAATCTCACCTTCGTTTCGGACAGGCCTAATTTCTGTGCAAAGTCCTGATAGGCCTCTTCGCCGACGGTTTCCCGCCACAGCTCGCCCATATTGGCCTTGTAAGAGAATTGGCCCACGGATTTATCCAGTTTCATGCTGCCGCTGCCTATGTGGCTGCGGGCTTCTTCGATATTGGCCTGCAGGGCAGCAGCCAAATCCTCATGCCCATCTTCCGTCAGGGCGGCATAGAGTTCGTCTGCATCCTTGTACTCGCCCTGTACGGCTTTTATCCAGATGGCTTCCCCTTCCTGATGGTTAGCCATGAAATTCAGCAGGTTTACGCCTACATGAGCCATGGAACCTAAATTGCTGGCTTCGATGTCGTTGGCAGCGTTCAGGTGCTGGGGGGATTTATATACTAAGTCCACGGCCAGCAGTACGCCGGATTTTCCCTGCAGGGTACTGGCGTAGTCCTTGGCCTCCTGATAGAATTTTTCCAATGACGCTGACCATTGGCCGTCCTTCTTCCAGCCCTCAATGGTTCCCTCGTTGCTCCGCTCTGCGGCGGCCTGGGTAATGCCTGCATACAGCTGGTTATATTGCAGGAAGGTTTTGGCACCGCCCTGCTGTATGTTGTCCGCCGCCTGAAAGAATTTTTCCTGCCGGGCAACAACGTCCGCATCAAAGTTTTTCGTCCAGCCGTAACTGCTGCGCAAAATCCCCATGTAAACGCCTGCACTGGTATCGCCGTTCCGATTGCTCAATAAATCCATGCTGATGTCCGTAGCGGTGATTTCCCACAGCGGAGTCTGGGTCTGACTGCTGGCCTTCATGGCCCGGGTGGCTTCCCTGTCCATGAGAGTGCTGTCTGATAGCAGCTGGCCGCGCTTGTCTGCAAGGGTCGGGGCGATTTTGGCCGCCTCTTCTTTTCGTGTGCTTGCAATCTCCACCGTATAGGCAGGCGTGGCCATAGGGTCTTCCTGCTTGACTGTGACCGGGGATTGGTATTTCATGCCAGTGCCGGGCACATTGGCAATGCTGTCAATTTTCACGATGTTTCCTCCTTGAAAAGTTCCGTTCCTAAATATTCTCAACCTATATATCGGATAATTCCTGCAATTTATTAAGGGAATTTTGAAAAAAAGCGGGGATGGCAGGTGTCGGTTGGCGACGTGGATAGCGAAGCTGTCCACCAAAGCCAACGGACACCCCGTAGCCTGTGACCGCTTGTGCCCGGGCAGGTCTGCGGGGCGCAGTGACGAAGTGCTGGAGGGAGGAAAACTCCTACCTGTACGGAAATAGTGCGAAGACCTGAGCACCCGTACAGGCAGGAGCTTGACGACCGAAAGGCCGCAGGAGTGAAGCCCCGCTGTCCTGCCCCGCCTGACGGGTCAACTTCTTTCTTGCGGGATAAGCGAACCAGTTTCTTATTATATCGCTCCATCAATAGCAACGGAAAGTGTCTGCTGCGAAGTGGGCAGGTTTCCTGCCCACCCGAGCAGGCGGACACAAACCGAATACGCCCTATCGACGAGCAGGCTTCCACCAGTCTATGAGGTCAGCACGAGGCACTGCGGGCAGGGCGGTACGGCGGCGCGAGTTATCCCACTCCGCTCTCGCTGGACGCCGTAGTCGTCCCGACCGCAGGGAGGGCTGCCAAGCCCCCTGTCCCCCTATCCCGTGGCACATTATTCCCCTTCCTGACCGAGGAGCCACAGCACCGCAGGACAGGAAATCAGGGGTAAGGGGGTAGGCCCCGCTGGACGGGGCCGTAGGGGGAAAGGGGGCGGAGAATGGACGCGGATGCGTCCATGTGCAGAGACGGCCCCCTGCCCGCAGTGCCGCCCGCCTTGCTGACGATTTTGACCGACAAGGCCACGGCCTGCAGATGCCGGATTGTGACGAGCGGGAGGTGCGCCCGCACGTCCCGCCACAACAGCCTGGGCACGGTCAAAGTATATATTTTTTGTTCACGTTACGCGCACATTGCCGTGATTTTGTGCTATACTATTTTTGCCGCTACCTCTTACCATGGGAATCTCACGGCAGCGAGGGAGGTGAGGCTTGTGGTTGAGAACCTTCTGGCATCGTTTGTCGTAGGTGTAGTCAGCAGCTTCATTGCTGCATGGCTCTACGACAAAACCCGTAACAGCGGCAACCGGTAAAACTGTCACCTGTCTGCCCTTACCAATCAGGCGGATGACGCAGAAAAGCACCAGTGCATTGCATTGGTGCTTTTTCTGTATCGGGCATAATAAAAGAGCCTTGCAGGTTACCAAGCTGCAGGCTCCTTTACCGGTGTAAACTTGTGGTCTACCCTCTTGCATCGTTTGTAGCTTCATTATACCATTTCTGCTAGGGGCTGGCAAGAAAATTTGCGTAGTCCGTCACCCCCCGGGCGATGGCCCGTGCGATGTCGTCACCGTGCTGGGTCAGGAGGGTGACGTCTGCGCTATCAATAAAGCCGGTTTCCACGAGGACGGCGGGCATGGTGGTATGGCGCAGGACGCAGAAGGAGGGATGGGCTTTAATGCCTCGGTCTTTATAGCCTGCGTCAAAGGGGGAGAGACTTTTGACAAGCTGGTTTTGGATGCAGCGGGCAAGTCTGCCGCCCGCGCCTGCCGTGTCGTAGCAGAAGGTTTCTGCGCCCCGCCCGCCGCCCGCGTTGACGTGGATGCTGATGAATACATCCGCAGGCCATGCGTTGGCGGCATCCACTACGCAGGGGAAGCCCGGGGCCTCGCCATAGAGGTTGTGGCTTTGCAGGAGCTGGACGGAGCACCCCGCCGCCTCCAAGTATTTGCCGCACAGGGAGCCATAGGTCAGAGCAAGGTCACATTCCCGCAAGCGGCAGGTGGGATTGACACAGCCGGGGTCAGGGTCACCGCCCAGAGCATGGCCGGGGTTTAGGAATACACGCATAGAGTCGCTTCCTTTCTTTCCACAGAGGGCTTATTCTACCACAAAACCGTCCTCGGTCTGCCAGGTGTGGTAGGTGTCCTCCCCTTCGTATTCGTGGGAGTATACGGTATAGGTGCCTTCTTCCAGCAGGCTTTCGCTGATGTCAACACAGGAGCCCAGCGCGTTCATCAGGGCGTCCGTCCATTCGTCAAAGTCGTAGAAATTCCCCGCGACATGGGGCATGGCAGGCAGAAAGCTGTCATGGGCGGCGGGGAGCGTTTTGGCGGCGGGCGGAGGGGCCGTGGCAGAAGGGGCAGGCCTGTTATTGGTGGGCGGGGCAAGGGGGACTTCACCGCTGGGATTGTCCCCGGCCTTCCCTTGGCCCTTTTCCTCCTGCTGACCGCTTTCGCCCTGTTGACTGGTCAAGGTATAGATGAGCTTGCGGCTCTCTTTGGTGATGGAAAGAAGCCCCTCGGCCACCAGTTCCTGCCGGGCGGCCACAATGCTGCCGTGACTTAATCCCGTCTTATCCCGCAGCCAGTATTCGTCAAAGTAGCCCCCGCCCCGGGCGGTGATGACCTGCAGGAGATTTTGTGCTTTGGCCGATAACATGGTCACACCTCCCCGAACATTTGCATTACCACATATTCCCGCACACCGTGAGGCGGGCGCTTTTTGATGCCGTGCTCCCGGTCGCGGATATTCATGCCGTTTTCAAAAAGCCTGCGGCCTGCGATGGTGGAAAAGTCGATATAATCCTGTCCCAGCATGGCACAGCGGGGCAGAATTTCCCGGGCCACATTCCAGGCAAGGCTGGCATAGAGCTGGGCCCAAAGCCGGGCCATGTGGGTGTAGCCAAAATCCCCCAGCGCAAGGGAAATATCCAGTATATCGCTGCCGGAAAGGTCAGCGTCCTCCGTAAGGTCAACGCTATGGGGCGCAATATGCAGGGGCACCCACAGGAAAAGTCCCGCAGAAGTCAGCCGTTCATCCAGTAGCTGCCGCCAGTAAGCGGCGAGGGTGGGCGGCCCGGACAAAACCTCTGAGGCGGGCTTTTCTCGTTCGAGACAATCTGCGATATAGAGGGCCTGCGGCCCGTCAATCCTTAATCTTATGCTTCGTTCCATGTCCGTACCGCTCCTTTCTCCTCTGCCCGGGCAACTCTGGCCACCGGGCGGCCATTCACTAAGGCGACCATGGTTGACCGGTCAACGCACAGGGGAACCCGCGCCCGCCGATACACCTCCAAGACCGCACACTCCACGGCTGTCCTGCCGCTAAATTCTGTGTATTCCTCGAATCCAACTTCTCGCGTAATTCTCAATGTCAAATCTCCCCCTACCGGGTGCCCTGACCCACCCCCACGTGGATCAGGACACCTGATGTCGTTATGACGGGTCAACCTTGCCCTCACTCGCCGCCTTCACTTTGGACGGGCGGGGCGCAAGGGGCTGACCGATGTTGATGTTCGAGAGCAGGTAATAGCCTGCAGGCTTGTTGCCTCCAAAGGCGGTGTGGCGGATATAACCGTAATCCTCCAGCTCCCGCCGGGCCCTTTTGACCATGGTCACGGACATTTTCGTACCCCCGGCCAGTTCCAGCAGGGACAGCCGCAGGGGAAAATGCCAAAAGGCTTCATTGCCCCGATACATCAGATAAGACCATAATGCCTGCGCATGGGTGGATAACGGGAAGGCCAGCTGCCGCTTGTAAAAAAAGCGGATTTCCTGCATCCACCCGCCCACCGTATCCATTAGATTTCAATGGACGGCAGGCAGGCGTCCTGATGGGCGGCATAGTCTGCCAGCCAGTCCTCTGCTGACTGTTTGTGAATCATAATACGATGTCCGATGCGGATAGCTGGAAACCCCCGCACATGGGAGAGCCGCCGGATGGATTTTTCCCCCAGCCCTGTGATTTTCGAAAACTCCTGCACCGATAAAAGAATCTTGCTTGTTTCTGCCATTTCATCCACGCCTTTCCTGCTATTCAGATGGGAGTACCTACCCACATGGACATTGACCAGTCAAAATCTGCCGAACTACTAGAAAATAACTGGTTTTGAAACATTACTCCCCATCTGTTAGTCTTATTATACTATTATTCGGGCGCACTGTCTACCAAAATGTAATGATTTTATCGTATTTTAACAGTATTTTGTGGTATTTTGCGGTAGACTATGGTAAAATAAGGGTGAAAGGAGGTGTGCCATGAACGACAAGAGCAACAAAGACCGCGTGGCAAAATCTGACCGGTCAATACGGGAGGAGCGTCCTGATTTAGCGGCAAGGTTCGCTGATTTGGCTGCTCAGGAGGCTTGCGATAACCTGTTTCCCAAGCGGATTAAATCCCTGCGGCAGGATTTGGATATACGGCAAAATGAAATGGCGGATATCTTGGGGGTGCCCAGCACCACTTATGCCAACTGGGAGCAGGGCAGAGCCTTTCCCAGCGTTGACCGCCTGCCGCGCATCGCGGCCTTCTTTGATGTCACGGTGGATTATCTTCTCGGAGCCAATCGGGACACCGTGAACCGCCGCATTGTCGAGCAGCTGGCCGTTCTCTCACCGGAGCAGCGGCAGGCTGTGGAGTTAGTTTTATCCAGTATGAACAGCAATAAGAAAAGCAGCAATAAATCCAGCAAGTCATGATATAGGATTGACGGTGTTTGGGCAGAGCCTACCCACTACTATTATATAGAAGGTTATGTCTTCAAATAGGGTTCGTCTTAGGGAGCCTTGGAGGCCTTGCGCCCCAAGGGATAGCGGCTATCCACAGGGCACATTGTGCCCGCAGTTGTACCCACAGTTGTACCCGCAGATGTGCCCGCAATAGTACCAACCCTGCCCGTTATCCACCGGTTAATCACAAGAAATTCACAGTTTATCCACAAGGTTATCCACATTTTGGTGGATAAGTCCATGCCTTTCCTGTGACGACGTTAAGGAGTGACAGGAAATGACAACGATAAAGAAATCGGCACATCGTTGTGCCGGCGAAGGTTCGATTTACAAGGACAGCACCCGTGACCGCTGGGTTGCCCAGATAACGGTGGGCTTTGACGGGCGGACAGGCCGCCTCATCAAGCGGACGAAATACACCCGTACCCGCAAGGAGGCGCAGGCGGCACTAGCGGAGCTCAAGGAAAAGTATGCAAGTCAGACGGCACTTTTGGCTTGCAGCATGACGGTGGGCCAGTGGCTTGACCGCTGGTTTGATACCTATTCGCGGCCGCATATCCGACAGAATACGGCGGCGGGTTATTTGCTCATGCTCGACCTGGCCAAGGAGTATGTGGGCAGTATTGACCTTGAATCCTTGTGCAGTTTTGACCTGCAGAACATCATCAATAAGCGGCTCTACACCCATTATCGGGAGGCGCAGTATTTTCGGACGGTTCTGCGCATGGCGTTTCGGCGGGCGGTGAAGTTAAAGCTCATTCCGGAAAATCCTGCCGAGGATTTGGAACTGCCCAAGAAACCGCCCAAGCGTCCCTTTGTGGCACCCACCAAGGAGCAACGGGAGGCGCTGATTGAGGCACCGTCCATCTATTACTGCTGGCGGCAGATGATGCTGGTTGAATTTATGACCGGCCTTAGACGCGGGGAGCTTTTGGCCCTCCATTGGGAGGACTTGAATCTTGATGAAGGCTGGCTGAAAGTCCGCCATGCACTGGTCAACGGGCAGAAGGAAGAAGGGATGGAGGCGTACCCGGTCTATTTGAGCCAGCCCAAGACGGAAAAGAGCCGCCGCCAGCTTTATCTGCCGCCTGCCCTCTGCAAGGAGCTTGCGGCCTACAAAGTCCAGCAGATGAAAATGCGGTTGCAGAATGGCCACTGGGAGCACCCGGAAATGGTGTTCACGGATAAGGACGGGGACTACATCAGCCCTTGCGTCTTTTCTTCCCAGTACACCAAAGTCCGCAAGAAGCTGGGCATCCAGACGACCTTTCATATGTTGCGCCACGATATGGCCAGTCGGATGAAGGCGTCCCACCAGTTTGACTTCAAGGATATTCAGGAGCAGCTGGGCCATAGCACTATCCAAATTACTATGGATATTTATACACATATCAATGAAGAAAAAAAGACTGCGGTCAGCAACTGGCTGCAGGAAGATATGGATAATATCGTGGATTTTGGAGAGTGTGATAAAAGTAAATCATATCAGTTGAAATGAAAAAAGGGGACGACCAGAGCAGAAAAATCTGCCTGTTCGTCCCGACCTATCTGACGGAAAAACGTCCCGAAATGGCCTGTAACGGCTGGAAAAATACCTCCGTGTTACCCGCTAATTACCCGCTGAACCTCTAAAAAACACAGCAAAAAAGACCCACGCAAAATCGCGCGAGCCCTTTAATCTCAATGGCAGAGAGGGTGGGATTCGAACCCACGGTGGCTATTAACCACACTTGATTTCGAGTCAAGCACCTTCGACCACTCGGACACCTCTCCGTGTTCGTTGCGAACAGGAATATTATACCACAGGCGATTGATTATTGTAAAGATATTTCATGTAATAAAAGAGAATATATATCGTTAAAAGTTTCTTAAAAAAATTATCGTTTCTTATTGCATATCCTGATTCTTTCCTCTATAATAAACTTGCGGTCCTGCACAGACCGACGACACTCTATCGGGAGGTTATGGTTTGAATAAACAAAACGCTGACCGGGCCACCGCTAGCTTCGCTTTACTGGAGGAGGATTTTTTCCTGCTTCAAGCCAAAGCTGAGGATGTCCTTCTTGAGGCGGTAGGACTAGGTCAAAAAATGCAGGCAGCTTTTGACCGTCATAGCGACATTATGAGCTCTGCAGTGCTGAGGAAGGCTCTGTGCAGTAAAAAATGAGCTGATGACGCAGAAAGCCCCCGGATTACGAAATCCGGGGGCTTTTCCTTTTATCGCACGATTTCAGCGACAAAATCCAAGTTACACCGTTTGTATCTGCTGTTTCCTTTTCTGCTGGAACAACAGGATGATGACGAAGATAGCAATTCCGATAACGTCCGTCAAGAGTCCCGGCTTAATCATCAAAAGGCCGCCCACTACCAACAGGATGCGTTCTGGCGTACGGCAATTGTCTGCCAGATAACCAATCAAAGCCGAAGACAGAGCTACCATTCCAATGAGAGCCGTAACCGTCGACAACAGCAAGTCGACAGCCGTTCCTTCCATCATCAGAATAACCGGCGATAGCACGAAAATATACGGAATGATGAAGGCCGCAATGGCCAGCTTCGAAGCGTTGACGCCTGTTTTCAGCGCATTGCCACCGCTTATGCCCGCACCGGCATAGGCAGCGAGTGCCACCGGCGGTGTTACATCGGCAATGATGCCGAAGTAGAAGACAAACATGTGCGCCGCCAGAACCGGAACCCCCATCTGCACCAGTGCCGGCGCAGCAATTGTCGACGTAATGACATAGTTAGCCGTCGTCGGCACGCCCATGCCCAGAATAATAGCTGTAATCATGGTAAAGAACATGGTCGGCAGCAGCATACCTCCGGACAATTCCAACAAGCCGGAGGCCAATTTGAGGCCAACACCCGTTTTGGTTACCACACCGATGATAATACCAGCTGCAGCACAGGCTACCAGTACCCCCAGGACATTGCGGGCACCTTTTTCCAAGCCCCGAACAATCTCAATCGGTTTCATGCGGGTTGACTTGCGAAGGGCCGAGCAAATGATGGACAAGACGATTGCCACCAAGGCTGCGCGCATCGGCGTATACCCCGACACCAGCAGATAAACAATGATAATCAGCGGCAAAGCCAAATGACCGCGCTCCTTCAATAGCGTCAGGATTTTCGGCAGTTGGTCGCGCGGAATACCTTTAAGGTTCTTGCGCTTTGCCTCAAAATGTACCCCCAGCCACACGCCAGCGAAATAGAGCAAGGCCGGAACGACAGCCGCTTTGACGATATCGATATACGGCACACCGACGAATTCCGCCATCAGGAAGGCTGCGGCTCCCATTACCGGCGGCATCAACTGGCCACCCGTGGAAGCAGCCGCCTCAACGGCACCAGCAAAATTCTTATGATACCCCAGCTTTTTCATCATAGGAATCGTAAGGGACCCCGTACCAACTACATTGGCAACCGAACTGCCGGAAACCGTCCCCATCAAGCCAGAGGACAGCACTGCCACTTTAGCCGGGCCACCACTGGCCCAACCGGCAATAGCATTGGCAAGGTCAATGAAGAACTTGCCCAAGCCCGTAGATTCCAGATAAGCACCAAAGAGAATAAACAAGAAAATAAAGGTAGAAGAAACACCCAGGGGAATACCAAAAATACCCTCCGTCGTAAAATACAGATGGCTGACCAACTGGGAAAGGGTCAGGCCACGATGGGCCAGCACCCCCGGCATATACGGGCCAGCAAAAGCATAACCTAAAAATACCAAGACCACACAAACCATCGGCAGGCCTACGACGCGGCGGGTAGCCTCAATGACCAGCAGGATACCCACAGCACCTACCACCAAATCTACATCCGAAACGGTACCAGCCCGCAGCACAAGATTCTGGAATTCGTAGATGATGTAGGCCGGAGCAGCCGCTCCCAAAACAGCCAGCACCAAATCAAGGGGATGAATTTTATGCCGCGACCAGGATTTGCAGGTCGGGTATAAAAGATAGACCAACGCCAAACCGAACCCAAGATGGATACCGCGCTGCAGCTGTGCATCCAGCACACCAAAGGTAGCGGTATAAAGTTGAAAGACCGAGAACGCGATGGCAATGGCCGCCACGATTTTCGCCATAAAGCCCGTATACTCCATGGTATCGGACTCTTTATCGAATTCCTTCAGGACGTCCTCGGCTCTCTTTGCTTCAGACTCTTTCATGATAACAAACCCTTTCCTAATGAATTGACATAGATTTCTACCGGCGTTCCCGGTGGATATGATTCATAGATACGGTATTCCTGCCCCCCCAGAAACAGGGTCAGCTTCGTGCCCACCCCAGTTCGGAGCGTCAGCGACGGGAAATGCCGTTCCATATTATCCATGATGTAATAATCGCCTTCCTGCCGGAAGTCCCCCTCTCCTTCCAGGAAAGGCAGGCCGACACCAAAGGATTGATACTTTGTGGAGTGAAGAACAAAACTGTGACCATCCGCATCGACGGCTAAGTTTTCTTCCACTGGCGTTTTCTGCACCGAATGGATGAAGCGGATGGAAAATTCCGTACCAGGCGCTGCCTGCACCACCGCCACGCGGCTGCCACCGGCCTTTACAAACAGGCACGGTCTGCTGAGGATATATCCGCCCCCCAGCAATATGCCGATAATACCCAGCCAAACCACTGGCCGTTTCCACCAACACAATTTTGTCACTTTCCTCCTACGTAATTAGCCTTCCTCAATGATACTGAGGAAGGCTAACTGCTTTTCTTATTCCTTGAAGAACTTCTCGGCACCAGCGTTCATCGGCAAGGACATTCCCTTCATCGCACCATCTTTCGTGATGAGCTTGCCAACGGAATGAGCTGCCTGCAACCGGTCGAGATTCGAGAAGATTGCCTTGGCAATCTCGTAGCCCAGCTTGTCATCGACTTTATCCGTAGCAACCAGCATAGCCATAACGGAAATCGTCTGAACTTCCTCGTTGAACCCTGCATAGGTTCCTGCCGGAATCGTCGTCTTCGTGTAGAACGGATACTTCGCAATCAGCGCCTCAGCCTTGTCGCTGTCCACTGGCAACAGGCGAATCTTGTTCTGGGAACTGATATCCTGAACCGATGCCGTCGGATAACCCGCCGTCAGGAAAGCAGCATCCACATTGCCATCCTTGAGGGCGCTGGCGCCTTCAGCAAAGGACAGGTACTGAACTTCAATGTCGTTATAGGTGATGCCATAAGCTTCGAGAATCTGGCGGGCATTTGCCTCAGCACCAGAACCAGCTGCACCGACGGCCACCTTCTTGCCCTTCAAATCCTTGATGGATTTGATCCCCGAGCTGTCCAGGGTTACAAACTGGCAAGTCTCCGGATACAGCGTTGCGATGCCGCGGATGTTGTCCACTTTCTTATCCTGGAACATCTCCGTGCCGTTCACAGCGTAATAGGTAATATCATTCTGAACAATAGCCAGATCCACCGAGCCATCCTTCAGCATATTGATATTGGCCACGGTAGCACCGGTACTCTGAGCACTGGCGTTCATGCCTTTGATATCCTTGTTGAGGATTTCTGCCATTGCGCCACCGATTGGATAGTAGGTACCAGCTGTACCGCCCGTCGCGATATTCAGGAATTTTTTGCCGCCGTCATCGCCACCGCAACCGGTGAGAACTGCTGCCGAAACAACCATAGCCATGCCAATGGCTGCCAGTTTCTTGAATTTACCAAAGTCCATACAAACGCCTCCTATGTCCATTTTTGCATACAATATTTTTCATACCACGTATGTAATTATAGCATAGCATATATACATAATCAACAAGCATGCTATAAAAAATATTGTCTTTTGTAAAGTATATCTGTATACATTACACACTCAATCACCCATAAACACTTGCAGGAGTTTTGACAAGGCCTCCTGATCTGCCCCCGCCATGGTTTCCCGTACCGAATGCATGGCTAGGATCGGAACCCCGATATCCATGGTACGCATAGGCACCAAAGCCGAGGCAATCGAGCCTAAAGTAGAGCCGCCACGGCTGTCGCTGCGATTGACAAATTGCTGCCATTTGATGCCCTGCGATTCGCAAAGGCCGCGAACCACCGCCACAGCTTCCGCATCCCCGGCATAGGACTGGGAACAGGCCTGCTTCAAGGTGAGCCCCGCCCCCATCACCGGCCGGACAGCCGGGTCCGCCTTATCGGCATAATTGGGATGAACCGCATGGGCTACATCCACCGAGAGCAGGAATCCTGCGGCAATATCCCGCAGCAGGTCTTCCTGGGATTTTCCCAAGGCAGTGTACAAGCGCTCCAGCACCTGCATAAGAACGGCGGACGCCGCCCCCTGCTTCGTGCAGCTCCCCACCTCTTCATTGTCAAAGAGAGCAATCAGCCGGATACCCGTGCCGGTCTCCGCTGCCCCGCAAATTCCATCCAGGCAGGCTTTTACCGAAGTGAGATTATCCAGCCGCGGGGAAGATACCATTTCCTCATGCAAACCTACCGTACAACCATGTTCCACCGGATAAAGGGATAACTCATAGGAAAGGATATCCTCAACGGCTGTACCCAGTTCCTCTGCCAGCCAATCCACGAAAAAAGTCTTGGCATCAGCATCTGCCTCCAAAGATTCCACTCCGCCGAAGGCAACTGCCAGTGGCAGCATATCCGTCTGGACATTGAGTTTTCCTTCATCATTTACCTCCCGGTCCATGTGAATGGCCAAGCTGGGGATTGTCACCAGCGGCCGCTGAAAATCCACGAGACGGATTTCCGGATTAAAGGCATCTTCGCCACGAACCACGATTTTTCCTGCTAAGGACAACGGCCGATCCAGCCAAGTTCGCAAAATCAAACCGCCGTATTTTTCTACATTCAATAGGCCGCATTTTTCTTTCACCATACCAGCCTGCGGTTTTAACCGGAAGCAGGGAAAATCCGTATGAGCCGCCGCCATCCGCAGCTGCCCATCGGACTCTCCCGCCACGAAGGCCAGCAGCGTCGAATCGTATACCGTCACGAAGTACTTTCCGCCCCGCTCGATCTGCCAGGAATCCGTCAGCGAAAGCTCTCGAAACCCTGCCAGCCGCAGCCGCATCGCACTGGCTTGAACAGTATGGAAGGGCGTTGGACACTCCGCAACAAAGTCCAGTAATTCTTCAGTTTCAGTATTCATAAAATCAATCCTTTACTAAAAATATGCCACCTGTATTATACCACCTCCTTCATCATACGCCCTGCCACCAGTTCCTGTATCGCCTTGGTCGGGCACTTGGCAAGGCAGGTGGGGTTGTCACAGGTCTTGCAGATTTCCTGATCCACCACGGCCACGAACCGGTCAATCTTGATCGCACCATGTTCGCAGCTGCGCATACAAAGGCCACAGCCAATGCAGGCATTCTGACAGAGTTTCTTCGCCACCGGCCCCCTATCATGCGAACTGCATTCAACCTGTACCGGAGCCTCAAAACTCTGTAGTGTCAAAATCGCCTGCGGGCAGGTCGAGACACATTTGCCGCAGCCGGTGCAAATGGCCTTATCCACCACAGGCAGCCCATCTGCCCCCATGGAAAGCGCACCAAAGGGACAGGCTCGCACGCAATTGCCAAACCCAATGCAGCCGTATTTACACCCCTTGGGCCCACCTTGAATGAGTTTTGCCGCCGCACAGTCCCGGATGCCTTCATACCGGGCCGCCATTACTGCCGCCGTTTTCGTTCCACGGCATTTCAGATGCGCATATTTTGGTTCGGCAGCCTCAGCCTTTTTCCCCGTGAGTTCTGCCACCTTTGCCGCCACTGCTGCCTTGCCCGGCACACAGAGATTTGGCGGCACGCTCTCATCTTCCACCACTGCCTCAGCATATTTCGCGCAACCAGCAAATCCGCAAGCGCCGCACTGCCCTTTGGGCAATATATCCTCTACTTCATGGATAAGGGGATTTACCTCCATGGCAAATTTCTTATCTGCCAGCGCCAGCACCACGCCAAAAAAAGTACCGATCCCCACCAGCACCACAATAATCATAACCGCAGTATTCATCATCAGTCACAACCTCCTCACAGCATCCCCGAAAAACCGAGGAAAGCCAGGGAAAGCATTCCTGCTAAGATAAAGGCGATGCCAATCCCCTCAAGGGGTTTCGGAACATCGGCATAGGCGAGCTTCTCCCGCAGGGATGCCATCAAAATAATAGCCAAGGCAAAGCCAAGTCCTGAACCAATGGCAAACACAATGCTCTTAAGCAGGCTGTAGCTGTTCTCCACATTGAGCAGCGGCACGGCCAGCACGATACAATTGGTGGCAATCAATAGCAGGTAAATGCCCCACATATTGTAGAGGGCAGGAGCCTGTTTCTTGATGATGAGTTCCAGCAGCTGTACAAAACTTGCCGTCAGCACGACAAATACAATTGTCGTCAGGAACGTCAGCCCCAAGGGCTGAAGCACAAAGAAATACACAATCCAGGCCAGGATCGAGCTCATGGTCATAACTGAAGTAACCGCCATGCCCATCCCCACCGAAGCACTGAGATTCTTGGATATGCCAAAGAAAATGCAAAGCCCCAGAAACTTGGTCAGCACGAAGTTGTTGACGACAACTGCGCCGATAAATAAGGTAAGATATTCTGCCATTACGACTCAGCTCCCTTCATCGTCTCCATGCGGCGGGCTTCCTGGGCCTTCTTCTCCTCCACATGTTTATTCCAGGTTTTTGTGGCCGCCACCAAATAGCCAATCAGGATAAAGGCCCCCGGTGGCAATACCATCATCAGCATCGGCTCATAGCCGTCGCCAAACACCGGCATACCTAGAATCGTCCCGGCACCGATGAGTTCGCGAATCACTGAAATGATCAGCATGGCCAGCGTAAATCCACAGCCCATGCCAAACCCATCGGCAAAGGATTTCACCACACCGTGTTTCGACGCATAGACCTCCGCCCGGGCCAAAATGATAGCAAACACCACCACCAAGGCCAAATAGATACCCAACGCCTTATAAAGTTCGGGGAAATAGGCCTGCAAAACCAGCTGAGCCACCGTAACGATGGTCGCTATCGAAGTGATGTAAACCGGCACACGCACCTTAGGATTTACCCATTTGCGCACGATGGACACCACCACGTTATTCGTCGTAATGACAAAGGTAACCGTAAGCCCCATCGTAAGGCCATTGACAACGCTTGTAGTAACCGCTAGGGCAGGACAAAGGGACAGGGCAAGAATAAAAATCGGATTTTCGGCCACCAGTCCCTTGCTGAAGATATTCCATAATTCCTTCATTTTATTTCCCTCCCTGCAAGGCCGCAACTTCCTCTACTGCCTGCTTGATGCCAAGCACCACCGCCCGCGAGGAAATCGTCGCACCGGTCATAGCCTGAATGTCCTCTTTATCCGCAGGGTCCTTCGTGACCACCAGATGTTCCATTCCCTTGCCAGCGAACTGCTGCCGGAAGGCGGGCTTCTGCGCATTATCACCGAGGCCCGGCGTCTCGTTGTGTTCCAGGATATTGTAATCGATGACCTTGGCGTCCACCGTCACCGCTACCAGCAGCTTGATTTTACCGCCATAACCCTTGGTCTCACTGGGGACGATATAGGCGGTGGTTTGACCGTTCTTTACCGCCGCAAACCAGCCCTCATGTCCACTCACTTCCTGGAAGGAATCCGCATCGGGAACCAAGGCCTTCATGGACTCCTGCTTCATCAGTTCTGCCTTTTGCGCCGCCACGGGAGCCGTCACGTAATAGACCGAGCCAATGACCACCCCAGAGATAAAACAGGCCATCGCCAAATTCGAAGCAATCTTCACAATCGAATGTTCCTCAGCCATCACTTGTCACCTCCAGCCCCAAAGATACGCGGTTTCGTAAAGCGGTCAATAAGCGGCGTCAGCGCATTCATCAAGAGAATGGAATAGCAGACGCCCTCCGGATAGCCGCCCAACAGACGGATCAACACCGTAAGGGCCCCAGCCCCGACGGCAAAGATGACCTGCCCTTTGACCGTCATGGGAATCGTAACCATATCCGTAGCCATAAAGAACGCCCCCAGCATCAAGCCCCCGGCCATCATATGGAAAAGCGGGTCGCCAGTAAAGAGCCCCGCAGGGCCAAAGACAAAGGTCAGCAAACCAACGGTGCCAATCATGACCACCGGCACCACCCAATTCACATACCCCTTCCCAATCAGATACAGGCCGCCTAACAATAGCAGCACCGTACTGGTCTCCCCTAAGGAGCCATTGCGGGTTCCGATAAACATATTCCAATACAGACCTGCCTGACCGCCAAAGGTTGCCAGCAGGGCATCATACCCCTGCAGTTTAAGGATATTCAACGGCGTTGCGCTGGTCATGGCATCCACCCCAGCACTCATGTCCTGCATCTTCGTCCAAGTGGTCATTGCCACCGGCCAAGAGACCATCAGCGCCGCCCGGCCAATATGGGCAGGATTGAAGATATTGAACCCCAAGCCTCCCATGGACTGCTTGGCCACCACGATGGCCAGCACCGAACCGATTGCCACCATATACGGCGGCAAGACCGGCGACATAGACATCGCCAATAGCAGTCCCGTTATGCAGGCACTGCCGTCAAAAGCCGTAATCGGCTGGTGCATTGCCCGCTGCCAGATGTACTCCGACGCCACCGCAAAGATGACGCCCACCACCATATTGACCAGTGCCGGCAGGCCAAACCACCAGACGGCAAATGCCGCCGCTGGTAGCAGCGCTGCATTTACCCGCCACATAATCCCCGGGATCGTCTCACCATCGCGAATATGCGGGGAACTAGAAATCGTATACTCACTCATGCCTTCGCCCCCTCTTTCTTCGCCGGTTCTTCCTTGGCTTTCGCCTTTGCCATCTCCGCCCGCACAAAGCCCTTGGCGTTGCGGATATACTGCACGATATTCCGTTTCGCGGGGCAAATATAGGTACAACAGCCACACTCCACACAGTTCATCAAACCGTAGGAATCACGGCAAGCCGCAAAATCCTGACGCTGGGAAAGTATCGATAACATGCTGGGCACCAGCCCCATGGGGCAGGCTTTGACACAACGGCCACAGCGGATGCAGTTCATTTCTGGGCCATGCTCCGTAAGCCTGCGGGTCAAGGCCAAAATTCCGGAGGATCCCTTCATCACCGGAACCTCATCCGTAAACTGAGCCATGCCCATCATGGGGCCACCCGCCAGCAGTTTATCTGGTTCTTCTTTAAAGCCACCGCAGAAGGCAATAGCATCACTATATTTCGTACCGATGCGCACCCGCAGGTTCTTCGGTTCGGCAATGGCATCCCCCGAAACGGTCATAATCCGCTCCGTAAGGGGCACCCCGCGTACCACCGCATCGGCAATGGCCGCCACCGTCCCTACATTCTGCACCACGGCCCCCACATCCATGGGCAGCCCTCCCATGGGAACTTCCCGGTCTGCCAGCACTTTGATCAACATCTTCTCTGCCCCCTGGGGATACTTCGTCTTGAGGGCTGCCACCTCGATGCCGGTTCCCGCGCCAGCCTTTTTCAACGCATCAATAGCCTCCGGTTTATTGTCCTCGATGCCAATCACACTGCGCTTGACCCCCAGCACCCGGGCAAGAATCTGCGTTCCCTCCACCACCTGCGCCGGTGACTCTAGCATCAGCCGGTAATCCGCAGTCAAATACGGCTCACACTCAGCGCCGTTGAGGATCAGAATATCCACGGGTTTCGACGGTTTTAACTTGATATGGGCCGGAAAGGTCGCTCCCCCCATACCGACAATGCCCGCGGACTGGATAGCGTTTAGAATCTCCTCATTCGTCATCGCCGTCCAATCCCGCTCCAGCGGCAGACCGTCTGCCCAACTGTCCTCCCCGTCGTTTTCGATGACAACAGCGGAACAGCTGATGCGCCCCGAATGGGGACGCTCTTCAATGCGGATGACCTTACCAGATACCGGGGCATGAATATCCGCATGCATAAAAGCCGGACTCGTGCCGATAAGCTGCCCCCGTTTCACCAGGTCCCCCACCTTCACACAGGGGGTGCAGGGGGCACCGATATGCTGGCTCATTGGCACGACGAGTTCCTTTGGCGCCGGCATCACCTCAATGGGCTTAGCCTTTGCCAGTTCCTTGCCATCGTGCGGATGAATCCCACCAAGAAAACTCCTGAACATGAACAATCACCTCATAGCTCCCTAAAATATCTGAAACGGTCAATCCTCTATAATCTCGAGAATAACCGGTTTCATCCCTTGTTTCTTCGCCACTTGCCGGTCAAACAGCTTGATTACCAGCAGTGACAAAACGAAAAAAAAGCCAGCACCGAACTCAGCCCAGAAGGAAATTTCTCCTCCCACGCCAATCGCAAGCTGCCAGCCCAGCACAGCCCCCGAAGCCGCCGCCAAAAGCGGCAGCACAAACACCACAAAAGCTCCCGTCAGCACCTGCGTTTCCTGCATGGCGAACCGCACGCGCTGGCCAGGTTTAGCACCAATTCGATTGATGGCCTCTACCATCACCTGCTGGCTTGAAGGACAAGCGCCGCAGGCAGAACAATCTGCGTGACGCCCCACCTTAATACTGGCCAGACCATCCTGGACTTTCACCACCAGGCCTTCTTCCTGTTTCATCCAGCCACCTCCTCTGTTTTCCTATTGTCTAGATTCGTTTTTTGTTCCAAATTTCCTTGTTTTTTATCATCTGTGAAAATTTTATTTTTCCAGGCACGAAAAAAAGCCTTCCGTAAACGGAAGGCTTTTCCCATTCATTATTCTGGTTTGAAATATACGACAATACTGCGGCCTTGGTCCACCAGTGTATTCGGCGGGATACTCTGCCCCGAGGCAAAGCCTGATCCCTCGCTTTCAAAACTCAAGCCCTTATCACTGGCAATACGGGCAGCTTCCCGGAGGCTTTTCCCCGTGAAATCCGGCATGACAATCATGCCCTCCGGCACAACACCCTCGTACCCTTTGATTGGCTTCGGCTGCGGCGTCTTCGGCGGCTCCATGCCCGCAAACGGGTCACTGGACGGAGCAATCCGCATATAGCGGAACAGCTGGGAGAAAATCCGGCTGGCCACCGGAGCGGCAATCTGTCCACCGTAGTAGTTGCCCTGACTCGGGTCATCAATCATGACCAAAACCGTAAGCTGCGGATCCTCCACCGGCGCGAAACCACAGAAGGAGGCAATATAACGCCCCTCCATATAACCGGCACCATCCTCACGGATTTTCTGGGCCGTACCCGTCTTGCCGGCAATGCGATAGCCTTTAACGCCGGCCTTAGCACCACCACCGCTGGCAACGACCTGTTCCAAGAGACCGATGAGGGTCTTGTCCGTAGCCGACTCTATCGTGCGGCGCACCTCCTGGGGGCTGCGCTCCTCATAGACCGAGCCATCAGCATTGCGGATGGACTTCACGATATAAGGCTTCAGCAGCACACCATCGTTGGCAATGGCCGACATGGCCGTCACCAGCTGCAGCGGCGTCACAGCGATACTCTGGCCAATCGACATGGTGGCAATATCGGAGTCACGCATCTGCTCTGGGTCGAATAGGATACCACTCTCCTCGGCCGGCAAATCGATGCCTGTGGCCTCGCCAAAGCCGAACTTCTTCGCGTAATCCGTAATCTTGTCCGCCCCCAGACGCAGGCCTACCTGAGCAAAGCCCGTGTTAAGGGACTGCTTGACGACATCCGTGAACGTAACGGTACCAAAGCTCGTACCGCTCCAGTTCTGGATGCGGCGTCCCGATACCATGACATATCCCGGGTCCACAAAGACCTGATTTGGCGTAACCACCTGCTCCTGCAAGGCCGCACCGGCAACCACCGATTTAAAGGTGGAACCCGGCTCATAAATAAAGGACACAGCCCGGTTTTTCCAAACCTCTGGCTTGTAATCCCAAAACTTATTGGGATTATAAGAAGGGCGCGATGCCATTGCCAGCACCTCGCCGGTCTTCGGATTCATGACCACACAGGTAATGGACTTGGGCCGGTTCTCCGCCACCGCCCGATCAAGCTCCTGCTCGACAATGAACTGGATTCCGCTGTCGATGGTGAGCTCAACGGTCTTGCAGTAATCCCCGCGATAATGACGGCTGCTGGAAAAAATCGAATCGAGAATCGGCCGGTCGCGGCGATCCGTAGTCAGATATTTCTCTTTGATTTCTCCCTTGAGCAGGCTGTCCAGCGCCTGTTCCACGCCATCCAAGCCCTTATCGTCTGTCCCCACAAAGCCCAGGACATTGGCCGCCAGCACGTCGTTGGGATAATAGCGCTTCGCCTCATCACGGAAGCCCAGGCAAGTGGAGTAGCCCTTCTCCTTGATGAGCGCCCGCACAGCCTCGTATTCCGACTGTTCCATGCGGCGTTTGACCCAGACAAAACCACCGCCCACGGCAATATCATCGAGAACGTCCTGCTCCGTCTTCTCAATAAGCGGAGCCAGATCCGCCGCCAAAGTCTGCGGATCTTCCACATGATTCGGGTCAACATACAGGGACTTAGTCATGGTACTGACCGCCAGCTCACGGCCGTTGCGGTCGATAATCGCACCGCGAGGCGACTGAATGGCATAATCATGCCCCACCTGATTTTTCATGCGCTCTGAGAGCTCATTTCCCTGTATCAGCTGCAGCCAGCCATAACGCAAGACGACTATTCCCAAAATAAAAAGCATAAACATCGCGAGGCCGGTAATATGCTTTTGCGTCTCGTACCGTCTCTTCTTCATTCCTCTATATCACTCCTGTCGCTGCACGACATACTTACCGAAATTATACTCCTTATATCATACCACAAAAAAACCTCCCCCTAAAGGGGAAGGCTTATATTACCAGTGATACTTCTCACCGCGATTGATCTTAAAGCAACGATAAATCTGCTCCACCAGCAAGAGCCGCACCATCTGATGGGTAAAGGTCAACTGGGAAAAACTGAGCCGCTCATCTGCAGCCGCCCGAACCTCCCTCGAAAGGCCAAAGGCACCGCCAATCAAGAACGTGATATTGCTGCGCCCTTGAATCCCCAGCTGATCCAGCTTCTCGGCAAGCTTTTCCGATGGCATCTCTTTGCCAAACACATCGAGGACGAAAAGGAAGCTCCCCGCAGGCACCAGCTTCAGGAGCTTCTCGCCCTCCTTCTGCAGCACCTGTTCCTTCTCAGCTGCCGAAGGCTCATCGGGCATCTTCTCCTCGTGGATTTCCTTTATCTCCACCTGGGCAAAGGGACGGAGCCTCTTCATGAACTCCGCAATCCCCGCGCTCAGATACTTTTCCTTAATTTTGCCTGCACAAACAATGGTAATCTTCATCAATTCTTATCCTGCGGCATTTCCTCGAGAACCACATCCACATTCTTCTGCTTGCCGTTGCGGTCAAAGGTAACCTTTACCGTATCGCCCACCTTGTGCTCGGCAATCTTCGCACGAAGGTCCTGAACACTATTCGTCTCCTGGCCGTCGAGTTTCAGGATGATATCGCCGCGCTGGAGACCAGCTTTGCCGCTGGGGCCATTCAAGGTCAGCTGGAATACGTAGACGCCCTTATCGATGTTGAGCTGATAGCCATAGCGGGCAGCCGTCTGGGGGTCAAACACCGACACTCCAAGATACGGACGAGCTACATAACCCTTTTCCATAATCTCGTTGATGACATTCTGTACCGTATTGATGGGAATGGAGAAGCCCATGCCCTCGACGCCGTTAGCTGCTACCTTGGCGCTGTTGATGCCGATGACCTCACCGTCTGCATTGACCAAAGCACCACCGGAATTTCCCGGATTGATTGCCGCATCCGTCTGCAACAGTTTCACCCGTTTGTCGCTGATATCCAGCGTACGGTTCAAAGCACTGATGACGCCACTGGTAACACTGCCCTGGAACTCCAATCCCATGGGATTGCCGATAGCAATAGCCGGTTCCCCCACGACAATCTTATCCGAATCGCCAAATTTCGCCACTGGCAACTTGCCATCATCCACCCGGACAACGGCCAAATCCGTCATCTCATCAGCACCAATGAGCTTACCCTTGAGCGTGCGGCCATCGGCCAGCGATACGATAAGCTCCTTGGCATTGCTGATAACATGGTTATTCGTCACAATATAGCTCTTGCCGCCATCATTCTTGAAAATAACGCCGGAACCAACGCCCTCGGTTTCCACTGGATTGTTGAACCAGTCACGGGCCACCGCCTTATTGGTGATGCCAACCACGGTA
Organism: Selenomonas sp. WCT3; assembly: GCA_900100835.1. Classification (GTDB taxonomy): domain Bacteria; phylum Bacillota; class Negativicutes; order Selenomonadales; family Selenomonadaceae; genus Selenomonas_A; species Selenomonas_A ruminantium_E. The sequence goes on from FNCM01000002.1 coordinate 237,409, forward strand.
GGGCCCACAGCCTTGGCCGCACGAACCACCGGCGTATTGCGCGCATCCGACAGCGTCTGATTGCTGGCCGCCTGCTGAACCGCAGCCGCACTGGAGGACGACGCCCCATTATCAGCCTGCCCTGCCGAACATCCCGAAAAGGAAACAACCGACATAGCCACCAGCAAAGCGGCAGCCAAATTCTTCTTTTTCTTATTATTCATAGCCTTAAAGAACGATTTCATAAAAATCCCTCCAAAGAATTATTTATCCCGATACAATTTCCGTCTGACTTGTCATGATAATCTCCTGCCGGATTCCCTGCTTTTCCAGGATCCTCTGCACCGTATCCCGCGCCAAATCCGGACGGTTATTCTCCTCCGACAGATGCGCCAGAAAAACCTTCCGCGGGCGCCGCTTCATCCGGGCAATAGCCCAGGCAGCATCCGAGTTGGCCAAATGGCCGCGGTTCGAAAGGATGCGCCGCTTAAGCACCCAGGGATAGGAACCGTTTTTGAGTACCTCCGGGTCATGGTTGGCCTCAAGCACCAACGTGTCGGCCCCCTCAATAGCGGACTGCACATTGGCCGTAACAAACCCAAGGTCTGTGGCCAACGCCATACATTGCGATCCCTGTATCCGATATCCCACAGGATCAGCTGCATCGTGCGACGTTGAAAACGGTGTCACCGTCAGCCCCGCCAGCTTGAACCCCGATTCCACAGGGCAAATGCATTCTGGTGGCAGCTGCCCGCGGCAGCTCATGTTTTCAAACGTCGCCCGACGCGAAAAAATTGGCAGGTGATACCACTTCGACAATGTGGCAAGCCCCGCGATATGATCGCGATGCTCATGGGTAATCAGCACGCCATCAAGACTAGCTGCATCGACGCCCTGCGCCAGAAGGGCCTTCTTGATTCGCGTCGCGCTGATGCCTGCATCCAGCAGCAAACGGCACCCATCCATTTCTACATAAACCGCGTTGCCTTTGCTCCCGCTGGCCAACACTGAAACCTGCATATACCTGCTAACTCCTATCCTAATCTTTGACTCTGAAAACTATCTGCAAAAAGCCCGATGCCAAAAGCACCGGGCACAAAACCTATTATACACGTTTCCCATCGCGCTGTCATGCACGGGAACCACCTTTGCCCCTAAACACGCCTAGACATACCGAATGGCAATCGGCACTAGTTCCTGCATGCTATGCACTACTTGATCCGTGTTGATTACATGAATCTTTTTCCCGTTTCGTATTTATCCATAGATACGTTCTATATTTTCGCCAAAATCTATAAACGCTGGAATATACTCTGCAATAATCTTATAATTGCTACTATAATTTTCATACTTTTTCATAAATCGTCACCCCATCACGCGCAATTTCCTGAAGCAATTCCTGTGAATAATCATAACGATCCATATCCAAAATATCAAACATCAGCAACGTCCAAACTCGCTCATCCACATCCAGCGAAAAATTGGTAAAGTCCGCACAACCATAGACAGCTAAATCAATATCACTTTTCGGATCATTATCACCACGCGCCCGTGAACCAAACAAAACCACCTTTTGGACGTCATACTCCTCAGCCAGATTTTTTATCCCCGTAATGACCTTTTCCGGTAAATCCATCTTAATCACTCCGTCATCCGCTGATACCACAGTTGCATAAACTGCTCATACTCGGGTATTTGCCCTGCTAATTTTATGGCCAATTCCTCATCATAAGTATGCGCAGTAAGATTGCGTGCATCGACCATCTTCAATGCCAACACCGTTTCTTCGTCTGAAAATACCTTCACATCACGCAACGCACGGATTACAGCCTTAGGCGAAGCAACATCCAAGCCCTCTGCATCACGCAAATAATCCTTGCCACACTTCCACATGATTTCAAAACAAAACTCAAACCGCTGAATCAAGCCGTCTCGTTCCATCTCTGAGAGTTGTTCCTTCGTAACAGCCTCGTGAAGTTTCGCCAATGCTCGTGAAGCAGTTGCAAAACGCTTTGTTATTTCCATTGAATACCATCCTTCCGTATTTCCTGCAAAAGCGTTTGAGAAGCCTGTTGCATATCCACCACATCGACGCGGTAAGGAATCGTCGACTCCTCCAACTGCTCACGAAGTTCGCCAATCTTTAACACTCCAGATACACCATCTGGATATTCAACAGCTACATCGACATCAGATCCCTGCCGCGCCGTCCCCTTCGCCCATGAACCGAACAAATAAATATGAACGGATTCATCACGCATGTAATCCAAGACAAAATCCTTTACCCGCTTTACATGCTCATTCATAAAAGCATTCTCCATATTTTCCTGAAGTCCTTATTCCATATATCTCATCTACACTATAAGGAATGTATCCCACTCTCTTCATGTGCCAGCTCAATAGAATCCATGATTCCCAGCTTATTTTGCAGAGCCATCATACGCCCCCACTTTCCTAATCCGTGTGATGATTCAATTCCACTTTTCTCGTATACGAATAGCCCCTGTACTCATAACAAACACAGGGGCTATCGTTTGTCTGGGGGTACGATCAAAAATCGATTCCCAGATCGCTCTATATTCATTTTACCAAATTAGGCCAAGCTGTCAAGGAATAGTCGTTTAACAGTTAATATCCGTTTTTATGGCCGACATACCTTACACGGGCGATAGCCATCACCTATGGCCTTATCCCGATTATGATATTCCACCATATTCGATGGCTTCATACGCTTCACGTATTGGCAACCATCCCGATGAAAAACACCCGAACGGGCATTAGCAATATACGAAGCCTCAGCAGGTGTCTGAGGACGTTCCTGCTTGACAGTTTCTTGCTTTATATCACTTTTAGGTAAAACCGGCGGCTTTTTTGCTTCTGGCTCTTGGGGAATCGTTTCTGGTATTTTCTGCTGTTGCTCTACAACTGGAGCGTTTTTTGCGCCATCTGTATCATTATGATTATTTACCAACATAAACCCTGTCAGCAGTACCAATAAAACAAATAAATACTTCTTTATATGGCTAGTTTTAGGCTTCCTTACCATATTCTTAATAATCTCATGGTCAGTCTTCTCTCCTGCATGCAAAAAACAACAATCATTGATGTACTGCACCTGATGCTCCGTCAAATGTGGGAACAGATACTTTATCGAATTATACAAGTCATATCGAGCCACTTTAATAGAAGTGCGTAACTCACCATACTTCTCCAGCTCATTTTTTATAATGCGTTCCTTATCCGATCGCGGATTCCCCATGTATCCTAACCACGCTTTCTAAAAACATCGGTTATTAACGATGCCATTGATATAGATTTCCATTCTAGATGTTTAAACAATATAAAACAGCATTAACTCGCTATATCAACAGCGATGAGTTTTTTCCAAATTTATCATACTTAGTTTGAACTCACTATCCCAAGTATCATGATAATCTATCATTAAGAATCCACTTCAAATCTTTCGTAAATTGTGCTGCTCCCTTATCATTTAAATGATCTGCATCAACGAAAAAATCATTTGTATAACCAACTATCTTATTACAATCAATATATCCATCATATGTATTTGTGACTCGATAAAACGTATCAGAATCTTTTATATATCTTGCATCAATTCGATCTAAGTACTCTCTAGTAAACGGAGGAATAACAATAAACAATTCCATTCCTCTTTTTTCCGTTATTTCTTTTATACATTTCACGATGTCTTTGTTTTCTTCAAAAGATGCCTTATATTTTAAATGCTTATTATGAACATTCGTCCGCTCTACAACCAAATTTTCTCTCAATTCATCTGGTAACAAAGAAAAATCGCCTTTTCTCCGCACAACATCATCAAACCACGCATTTGACCTATAAAAATATTGATAAAGCTTTCGTTCACAAATACGACGGAGCCAAACCGGATATCGATACTGCTTATGCCAATGTGCATTATCTGATGGATCATTCCAGTTATGGCTATCCCTAAACACAGGCCAATATACACTTCCCACTAGATTTTCTCGCTCTTTCTTTTGCGAAGATAAATCTATGTACGGTGTATAATACCCGCATATGATTACTACCCGTTTTGTCTTTGAATGAATGTTTTCAATAATTTTTTTCGCATAGTAAAAGTCCTGAGATATCCCCCCTAGATTAAGTGAATATGACCAAAAATCGCTAATAATACCATACACAGCATACGACGACCCTACAAACAAAGTATCTAGTTCCCCAAAGGAATTTGCTCTAGCTAATCCAGCTTGCAAGAAAATTCGATCCTTCAGTCCGCCCCTAAACAATCTTTCTGTTTGTTTTCTTACAAACTTATCAAACATTCACAGCACCTCACCTACGAATATTTCACCTAAATCGATTAATTATTTCTACCACATAATTGACCTGCTCTTCTGTCATTCCATAATACATCGGTATACTCAATACCGTCCGACTGATTTCTTCTGCAATGGGCAATGCACCTTCCGCAATATGCAAATCCGCATAAGCCCCCTGCATATGCATCGGTATGGGATAATGCTTCACCGTATGGATTCCCTTATCCAACAGATATTTTTCCAATTCATCCCGCTTATCGCAACGGATAACAAACACGTGATAGATATGTTCATATTCTTCAGAAGTTGGCAAGGGCAGCTTAATCAGCGGATTTTTAATTTCTGACAAGTATCTGGCAGCCACCTGACGACGAGCTTCATTCCATTTTTCCAAGTGCGGGAGTTTCACACGCAGGAAAGCCGCCTGCATTTCATCCAGACGGCTATTCGTCCCTTTATAGATATGATGATACTTATAATCCGAACCATAATTGCCAAGGGCACGGACTTTTGCCGCCAATTCGTCATCATTGGTCGTGACACAGCCACCATCCCCTAAAGCACCAAGATTCTTGCCCGGATAAAAGCTGAATCCAGCTGCATCTCCTAATACACCGGCCTTTTTCCCTTTATATTTTGCACCATGCGCTTGGGCAGCATCTTCAATAACTTTCAATCCATGTTTTTTTGCAATACGATTGATTTCATCCATATCACAACAACGCCCCTGCAACTGCACAGTCATAATGGCCTTAGTTTTCGACGTAATCGCCGCTTCAATTCTGGACACATCAATGTTAAATGTTTCCAATACCGGCTCTACAAATACCGGCGTTGCTCCCGCATAGGAAACCGCCAATGCCGTAGCAATAAAAGTATTAGAAGGCACGATAACCTCGTCTCCTTCACCAATGCCATAGGCTTTTAGCACCAAATAAAGCGCATCCAGTCCCGTAGCCACACCAATACAGTGCTTGACACCAACATAAGCGGCAAATTCTTTCTCAAAAGCCTCTAATTCCTTACCCTGGATAAACCAGCTGTTATCCATAACCTTCTTATATGCCGCATCCAACTCACTACGAAGTTCATCATGCATCGGACGCAGGTCTGCAAATGGAATTTCCATTTATTTTCCTCCCTAATAATCACTGCAAAACATGATACCAAATGTATTCTTGCAACTGCTGTTCGCTATATGCTCGCATACATTCTTGTTTTGTTACTGTCAACTCTCTAAAATTCACACGTTCATATCTATTCTTGTCATAAAAGCGTAATGCTCTTTTATTGGCAGGGGATACACACCAATAAACCTCTTGTAGGTTCATCTCATGTAACGCTTTCTCTATTATTCTTCTCATTGCCCAGCCAGAACATCCACTCCCCATAGCTTTCTTCCGAACAGTAATGGCAAATTCAGCATTTGTATCCGTTATATGTTTCAGGCTAACAGTTCCCATATATTCATCGTGTTGATTAACAATAGCTAAATGTAAATCATCATGATTATCTAGTGCACGTTCTATAAAGCACAGACAATCCTCTAATGTCTTCTCCGCAAAATTATTCTGCAAATCGTGTGTCACACTATCATCATGCATCCATTCCAGCATAAATGGAGCATCTGTTATTCTTAATGTCCGCAGAGCAAATAATTCTTTCATATCTAAATTCTATTCCCTATCTAATTTTTCTGAATAAACTTCAAGAACTCATCATAATCACGAATATAATCACTCTCATCATATAATTCCGACGCAAATACAAGCAACACTGCGTCAGAAGAAAAATCAAACATCTCTCGCCACATATTATTCGCTACATATAGTCCCTCATATGGCTTTTCCAATGGTACAACTTTCTTTTCCTTACCATTATCCAACCGAATCTTGCAACTTCCATGAATACATACCAAAATCTGCTCCAGTTTTTTATGTGCATGATGTCCTCGCACTACCCCTTCTGCTGTATCATACATATAATAAACTCGTTTGATTTTAAAAGGAATATCCTTGAACTCCTCTAAAGCAATTAGCTGTCCACGATCATCACCATGCGGCTGAAATACGTATTTTACTACCTGCAAATTATTCACCTCGTAATTGTCATAATTATTTTATTTATGAAATAATCTTATAACCTTTCTTATTAATCGATAAAGCACAAGTTTTGGATAATCGCACCACAACAATACAGTATATTTGTTAACAACCAAACGTAACAAATCATCTATCGAAAATCTATACATATATGATTCACGAAAATCTGAAGTATCGATATCATGTAAATGGAATATAAAATCTGTATTTCCGTCTTCAATGAGTCTTCCTAATTCTTCGCGAAATCTATTCTCATCTATCACACTTTTAACTATTTTTTCTTCCTTTCCCCGCTTATAGTCTTCATCGGACAATAATCTACTCGCCTCAGCAACCACTGCTTCTTTATCTTGGAATTCCACTGCCAAATCTTTATGATTTAGCAACAAACCATCTAAACTATTATCCATATTACTTACCAACGTTAAAGGCAACTTTCCAGCAACAGCTGCATATTGTGTCATCAAGCCACCTATCATTGGATAAGTATTCAGATACAACGTTATATGCTGCATAACAGCATATAAATCTTTCCGTTCATCGATAACAAATACACGATCAGGAAATTTGTTCTGCAAATCTATCAAACCAGACTTATCACCAGTCCCAGCATAAAGAAACAACAAATCATTATGCTGTTGCATGATATCTTCTACCATATGATAATAGGTTCTTTTATCATCAAATGTTTTATACAACGACCCGCCACTAAACAATATTTGCCGATTCCCTACATCAAACGGAAAACCATCGAATGGAACATTCTTATCAAAATAAGGGTAATAAGATAATAATCTGATTTTATCTTCTGGAATATGCCGATATTTATGCGAAACACAGGCGCCATACTCACGAAATTCTACACAATAATCGAAAGCATTCCGCCCCAGCCAAAAAGCATGATCTGTAAGGTTTATTTGGTATCGCCTAACCTTACCAGCCATAACGCCAAACGCCACGCAAGCCTCAACATCCGATGGCTCAGTATAGAAAAAAGCTGCTTGTGGCTGATGTTTACAAAACGCCTGCAAAAGTTCAGTCGTCAAAGCATCTCCTTTTTTTTGACGCAAATAATGAAATGCAATTCTTTTATTTGCAGTAACCTTGTGAAGCTCCGGCTGTCGATTACGAACCTTTTCCTTTGCCACGTAAACCACCGAATAATTCAAATCACAAAGAGCTTTAAGATATATAAGTGCCAAGCCTCTAGTATCTAAACCAAAACCATCATAAAAAAGTATAACATTCTCTTGTGGTTCGTAATCTGTTACAAGATGTCTCTTCTTACTAACCAGTTGTTTTATACAAGATTCCAGAGCATCATCCGTATATGTCTGATTCCACTGATATTGAATATCCGCAGATGTATAAATCGCTGTATATGCCTTCTCTATGTTGTTATTAGCAATTGCCTTCTGCGCCTGTTGGCATATATCTTTTAGACATTTTTCAACTTTTTCTTTCATAACTCTCTCCGCTATAAGCTTTTAAATCTTATTTCCGACACCAGCATCACCAAGCAATTCTGGATGACGTACCATCCATCCAGTAAGCTCACACCAAGCATTGCGCTCCTCGGCAAACATTACCCGCTCCTGTTCAACTGGCAACAGTTTTTCCGATACACGAAGATCCTGTGCCCAACTATAGCGGTAATCTCCCAGTGTATCCTTTGTCATCCAACAATATGGAGTAACCACATGGTCTATCGCTTCTGTTAGCGGCTTAGCAATCGAATAATATTCGTATCCCTTGGGAGCAATTAATTCTATAATTGTCGGCATAATATTCATATGACCACCAATAGTATTACCATTCAAAATCTCTTTTGTCAATTCTGGATGAATCATCGCAAACGAAGTCAACAATATTTCGCGTTGGTTTGGCTCATGGCGCTCAATGACATCACACTTATACGGAATCATATTTATTGTATGATCACCAGTCACAATAAACAAGCTGTCCGGATATACTTCTCGCATTTGTTCGGCAAAATGAATCAATGCTTGATCAGCATACCAAATTCCAGCCATTTGCCTCATGACCTTATGATTTTGTTTTAGTTTTTCCGGTGCCTTTGGCATAACCTTCTCAACATCAAAACCATACTCCTCATAAGGCATATTATACGGCCCATGATTAGAGGTTGTATACAAGAAATGAAACACCGGTTGTTCATTATCTGTTTTTTGAATCAGCCGCGCGGCTTCTTCCAAAAATATATGGTCATAAATCCCCAACCAGGTCCTAGCCGAATCAGGGGGGCAGAAATCCGGGCCACCATGACATTTATCAAAACCAATAGCTGGAGCAAAATGTTCCAAACTTCCCCAGTTCAACCCACCACCATACCAGAATTCAGTACGATAACCCAGTTTTTTTAACTGCAGTGGTAAAGATGTTGGTACATTGCCATACCAAAAATCTTTATTTTCATTGAGTTCCAAATCTGCATCATATATACCAGCCAGCAAACTCACTAATGACGGTTGTGAAATCAATCCAGCAGGCAAAAAATTATCCATAACTACCGCATTTGTTTCTTTGCGAAAACGCATGCTTGCATCCATTAAATGCAGATAATGGAAAAGTTCATCAAAAGGCGACTGGCCGTGACTTTCCCCCAAAAGGAAAAATATATGCTTAGGCTTTTGTATCCTTGCACCTTTAGCTCTATGTTTAAACATTTCCAAAGGAGACGCCCCCGAAGCCAACTTCTCCGAGAGTATTGGTTCCATAATAGCGGCTGCTTCGCTGTCATCATGTCTCAACGAATCACATACCTCACGTTTACATGCCAGTTCAAAGGCCACCAAATCATCGATAGTTGCCTTCCCCATGAAGATATCATCTTTCACCAAGGTCGGAACCTCATCCCACTCTGGTTTATTACGGTGATTCAATGTTCCGCCATAACGAACCCAATAGAAGAATATAATCGCTCCTAAAAAGATCAATGTATTCAACAAGTATTGAGACCAAAGAGCCCCACACTCTACATAATTGATACTTGGCAAATTCAGTAATGCACTTCCCATCAGCCAGCATAAGCATACATAGGGGATATATCCTAAGAGAATCCAACCGCCATGGTTCTGATTGAAAAATATATCCGCTAGATTTTTTTTATCTGCATTACGACCGAGTTTCATTGTCGTGTTAAAGGTATCATGGAAATGAAAATAGAAAATCATCTTTCCCATGAAAGCAGTATATATTACCACCATATATACCATCAAGCCAGCCAACCTAACAGTATCACCTATAGCATAATAGGCCGGTATGAATGCTACGGGAATTGAAACCAACACCATTGAAAACAAAAAAACGTATGCGTTGAAATCCATTCCCCACCAAAAACCATAACGGAAACATTCTATCCATTTTCGCCATTCACCTAACGGATTCTTTTTAGGCCTATACACTAAGATAAAGATTAAACGAAACAGCGCACAAACCGCCGGCGGTAAAAGTGCCAGCTTTAGGTCTTGTTGTAATCCCATAAAATAGAAAGTAAACATTACTCGCTCCATTCATCAATTACGTTTAAAATTCAATTTATCCTTGAGATACTTTACTTGCCACTTTAATGCTAACCATATATGCCCTTGCATCAACATCCATTTAGAGAAGAGACGTTTACCCATAGTGTTCATTGGCTTCCCTTTGAAATCTGCCCAAAGAGATTTACTACGATAATCATTATATATATCGAGCTCTACACAATATTTACTGAAGTCATCGCCTTCTGGCGTCCAGAGACTCCATGGCTTATAGCATGCTGCGAAATGAATAATAACGGTGTCTTCCGGCAGTTTTCCATGTAATTTCTCACGCAGGACTGGAATCATCAAGTTGAACTTATATGGCAATTCTTTCCATTGATCATGAGCGACAATATTCAATGCATCCTGATCAAAGAACCACAAAAACTTTCCCTGTTGCTGCCACTCATAAGCCGTTTGAAAAGCTTTTTCCGTTAGTTCAAGCTCGTTCCATCGGTCAATATCAATATATAGGCATCCTGCATTGAAATACTTACTATCTGCAGGAATCCCAATGTCTTTTCGATGCTGTTTTATCGTATTGCCAGATAAAGTGTCATGAACCGCCATAAAGGCTTTTCCATCAAAAGAATATTTCTCGAATTCATCTAACGACCCCAGGCAGAGTGCATCTACATCAACAAAAACGGCTTTCTTAACTGATGGGTCTAACACCCGTGGCAATAACAGTCGATAGAATGTTGCCACTGGCATTCCCTCACCGATAATTCTCTTAACAGCCTCAGCATCAATATAAAGAATTTCTAGACAAATATTCTTATGTTCTTCCACCATCTTCTGCAAGCGATCCAAATCCTTTTTCTCAATTGCAGTAGCAAGAAAATACATGTGCACACCACGTTTTGTATTATTTCTCGCTATTGAAGTCAACATAATTCCAAGCGTAGCAATCAAATCCGGGCCGACTCCCACACCGATGTGAAAATCCCCTTCTTGGGCACGCTCTAAACAGAAGCCCTCTTTTTTTAATACTAATTCTCGAAAATTCATAGTTACTCCATTTGAAAATCAAAATGCACCATATTCATCAACGAATTCTTTAAACGTAGGCAGATTTTTATCCTTATCCGCTAAAATCAAATTTTCTTCTCCGCCGATTTTATCTAACGGCCAATCCACTGCTATGTCCGAATCATTCCACTTGATTCCGCCATCAAATTCACCATAAAATTTTTCAGAACATTTATATGAAACAATAGAATCTTCTAATACCAGATATCCATGCGCACAACCTGCAGGAACTAGAATCTCATTATGTTCCTCACCAATGAGGTCAAACCCAAGCCATTTCTTATAGGTCGGGCTATCCTTCCGCATATCAACCACGACATCATACACATGCCCGTAAATACAGCGAACCAGCTTCGGTTGCTGTTTCTCTCGCTGAAAATGCAGTGCTCGAATAACGCCTTTATGCGAAGTTGTATAAAAAACTTCCATTAAGTCATGCTTAATTCCATTCGCTTCAAAAACTTCCTTGGAATAATCTTTCGTAAAACAACCGCGAACATCTTCTGCATTAAAAGGAGTTATCTTTATCAAGCCATCAATAGCTGTTTTTTCGAAACTAAACTTCGTATTCATTATCAGTTCTCCCTACTTTTTAACCATTCCATCGTTTTTCTTGTTCCTTCCGCAAAAGAAATTTGTGCCCGGAATCCTGTATCCCTTTCTGTTTCTGAGCAATCGAACTTAGATAATGGCATATCAATCCCGGTAAACGGAACATCGCCAAAAATAAATTCAAGCTGCGGTGCAATCGCATTTTTCATTTCTATTAAAAATTCTTTTAACGGTCGTGCCGTCGAACTTCCAATCAAGTATTCATGGAAAGATTTACCATTTTCCGCAATTAGATAAAATGCTCGTGCAACATCATCGATATACACAAAATCATAGTTCTGCGTTCCTGCTGTAAACTGTGGATTTTCTCCATTTATGCACTTTCTTATCGTCGTATTCACCATGCGAGGGCTAACTTCACCAACACCATAAGCATTTGTTATCTCAGGCCATACTAATTCAATACCGAGTTTTGCCGCCATCGACATACACATAATATGTGAAACGAGCTTACCCGCGCCATAGATATACCCCAAACCTGGCTGATTTCCCTGCGTAAAAGCTGCCGCCATCGTTTCATGTTCCATAATACTTCCCGAACCAACGAAACGTTTACAGCCTAAGACCTTGGCTACCCGCAATGCATCAACCGTCCATTCTGCATTTTTCAACTGCAAAGTCGTGTCTGCGCGAGCGGCACCTGCAGAACCATTCCATGCAAAATGAAAGAAAACATCATAATCCGAATCGGGCAGGATGCCTTTTAAGGCTGCGATATTATCAAGCTCTGCCGAATATACCTTTACTAATGGATCATCAATAATATTCGTTTTATTCCCGTTATGACAGATAGCTGTTACCCTAACTCCATTAGCCACCAATTCACGAACGACTGCACTCCCAACGAACCCATTAGCACCTGTAACAATTGCGTGTTTCATTACTCCTGCCTCATTTCATGAATTCTCTTATCTGTTTTTCCATCAAACTCGCGATATCTTCATCATTTCTCCAAGCCTTCGCCCATTCAATAGTCTTTGCTATCGCTATATCGATATGCCAATGTGGCTGCCAATTAAATACAGATTTCATCTTGGAACAATCAAGTTTTAGGAATTTCGCTTCATGTGGCCCCTCCACACTCACATTTTTCCATTGTATTCCTTCTCCCCAGATACGGCAAAATATGTCAGTAAGCTCGCCTGTAGTCACACAATCGCAATCATCCGGGCCCACATTATACCAACCTGCATATCGTTGATCCTCATACTGTGCCTGTGCGATCAATAAGTATGCATACAATGGCTCTAATACATGCTGATAAGGACGAATCGAATATGGATTCCGCACTTCAATTTGTTCATCATGATATGCAGCACGAATACTATCGGGTACGATTCGATTAGGCGAGAAATCGCCACCTCCTATAACATTACCGGCACGAGCCGTCGAAACAGCCACACTTCCATCTTTGAAAAAACTTTTCTGATAGCTGTGCGTCACAAGTTCTGAACAGCTTTTGCTATTTGAATATGGGTCATATCCATCTAAAGGATCGTTTTCACGGTATCCCCATGCCCATTCATTATTCTGGTACACTTTATCCGTCGTCACATTTAAAAATGACTTAACACAATCCGACTGGCGAACACATTCCAAAAGATTAACGGTTCCCATCACATTTGTAGCATACGTCCCCACCGGATTGCGATAACTTTCAATTACAATAGGCTGTGCTGCCAAATGAATAACGATCTCTGGTTGTGCCTCATCAAAAGCCTTTTGTAATCTATCAAAATCACAAATATCACCAATTACCGAATGCATTCCAAGTGCTACCCCTGAACGCTCAAACACTCTTCTGCCTTCATCGGTAGGCGATGTCAGAGAATAGCCTGTAACCACAGCCCCAAAAGATTCCAGTATCTTGCAAATCCAAGTTCCTTTAAAGCCTGTATGACCAGTTACAAAGATTTTTTTCCCTCGATAAAAATCAGGATTTAATTTCATTTCTTCCACACTTTCCAAGGCGCATTCCCTAAAGCCCAAAGCTTCTCAAGTTTTTGGCGATCACGCATCGTATCCATGCACTGCCAGAAACCATTATGTTTAAATGCCATCAATTGGCCATCATCAGCCACCTTTTCCATAGGTTCACGTTCCAACATCACATCACCATGTATGTAATCGAATATTTCCGGTTCCAAGACCATATATCCCCCATTGATATACCCAACATCGTCTCGGCTTTTCTCACGAAACGACTGAACCTTGTCCCCTTCCAAATCCAAAATACCAAAACGACCTTCCGGTTTTACAGCTGTCAAAGTACATATTTTCCCATGCGATTTGTGGAACTTTACCAATTCTATAATATCTACATCACATACACCATCACCGTATGTCATTAAAAAAGTCTCATCGCCAATATATTTTTGAACCTTTTTAATTCGCGCCCCAGTTAATGTTGCATAGCCAGTATCAACAATAGTTACTTTCCATGGTTCAGCAAAATTGTTATGTACCTCTACTTTATTTTCGCTAGAAAAATCAAAAGTAATGTCACTTTTATGCAGTGCGTAATTCGAAAAATATTCTTTAATATATTGTTGCATATATCCTGCGCAAATCACGAACTCTGAAAATCCAAAATATGCATATTCTTTCATAATATGCCAAAGAATCGGCTGCCCACCAATCTCAATCATCGGTTTCGGTTTAAACTGAGATTCTTCACTGATACGCGTACCAAAGCCACCGGCTAATAATACAACTTTCATGTTGAAAAGCCTCCTGTTATTCTTTTATCCCATATTTATTTTTCACAATATATTCCCTTGCCGCTGCATAATCTTCAGGAACTCCAATATCGATAAAATATCCAACGGATTTAAATGCTTGAACATGCATACATTCAACCTGTTTTTCCAAAAAATCTTTCTCCAAAGAAAAAACATCCTGCTGTATATTATCCAATAAAGTACGCCTTAAACAATATACGCCCCCATTGATAAACCCCGCTACACAATATTTTTTCTCACCGAAATGATGTACACACCCATTTTCGTCGATTTCCAGTGCTCCATACCGATCAAAATCACGCATTTCACGAGCAGCCAAAGTAAAATCAGCATTACACCGTTGATGCTCTTCTTTCATCGCAACAAGATCAACATCGAAATAAGTGTCTCCATTTAGCACAAACACATCATCATCTCGACAAATCCGCAATGCTTTTTTTACAGCACCACCAGTCCCCAAGGGCTCATCTTCCCTCACGTAAGAAATCTTTATTCCCTCATAGGTATCTCCAAAATACTCTTGAACCACAGAGGCTAAATATCCCACAGATAAAACCACCTGCGTAATACCTTGCGAAACCAACTTATCTAGTACAAACGCTAAAAATGGAGTACCCTCATCATCCATTGGTGCCATCGGCTTTGGAACATCTGAAACTACCTTACGCAAACGAGTTCCAAAACCACCGGCTAGTATAATAGCCTCTCCTATCGATTTCTTCACCTGTTTTCCTCCAGCTCATAATCTTCAGCCGTGTAGTGGACAATAGACGTTCCGCTACTCTCGAACAAGAACGGAACATGAAGCAGTCCCTTGAGCGCGGCTCGTACCGCAGGCTGTTTTTCCGGCTCCACATAAAAGAGCAAGAATCCACCGCCACCTGCACCGAGTAACTTGCCGCCTAAAGCACCAGCCTGCATCGCCTTTTGATATACCTCATCGATGGCATTCGTCGAAATTCCTGCGGAAAGGCCACGCTTTAACTGCCACGACTCATGCAGCAAACGCCCAAAATCATCTAAGCTGCCACGCGAAATGAGGATTTTTTCCGCCTCATTGACCATTTCCTTCATGTGAAGGAGCTGCTTGATTTTCTCCGGCATGCTCTGACTCGTCTTTTTCTGTACCTCCGCTGAAAAACGTGTAAAACCTGTAAAGAATAACATCAATCGGTCATTGAGCTCGCGTTTACGCTGATTCGAAATCACAATCGGTTTTACCGTATACCCATAGCGATCCATATCGATACGATTCAACCCGCCATACGCTGCGGCAATCTGATCTTGAATCCCACCCGCTTCCTTGCACATCTCACGCTCCAGATAAATTGCCTCATCAGCCAAGCGCTTCTTATCCACCTGCTTACCTTTCAAGGCATAAAACGCATTGAGCATACCGACCGCAAATGAACTGCTGGTGCCTAAGCCTGTACGGGCTGGCAAATCCGCATCATAAAGCAGACGAATCTGGCGGATATCCAAAAAACGCATAGCTTCACGAATTAATGGATGCTCAATCTCATCAATTGAATTTACCGTTTCCTTCTGCGAATAAGTCAAATGCGTACGATAATCAAAAAAAGGCGGTAAATGACGAACATTTACATAACAATATTTATCGAAGGTCGTTGACAATACGGCTCCACCATATTCCTCATAAAACGACGCCAAATCTGTACCACCGCCAAAAAACGACATGCGAAATGGTGTCCGCGTTATAATCATTCTACATACACCTTTCTATCAATTGAATGAGCATTTCTTTTGTTATAGGGCTCCGAAACAATTCTTCATTGTCTTTAACAATATTATCATCGATATTATTGTAATCTATTTTTTCCATACAAGTTCTTAACTCAGAATCGAATCTATATTTTATAACTTTTGCGGGGACGCCTCCAACAATGGCATAAGGAGGAACATCTTTCAAAACCAATGAGCCTGCAGCTATCACTGCTCCCTGCCCAATCTTAACCCCTGACAATATTGTTGATCGATAGCCAATCCACACGTCATCACCTACAACAATATCACCTTTGGATAAAGATGCACCCTCTTCATTAAAACAGTATGCTTCAAACGGGTAGGTAGACACAGTGTCCATCCTATGGTTCCCTGACAACAAAAAGGTCACCTCTTGAGCAATCGAGCAAAAATGGCCGATATGTAATTGACCATCATTTTTCCCGAAACATTGCGCATTAATTGGTCCATACGTCATCTTTCCAACATGAACATTATTTAATGCACTCGGATTAACCAATGTTGTATAATTATGTTTATTCCGTTTTCGCCATTCCATTTGACGACGATAACTTTTATGAAATATCCATTTCATTATATTCATAAAAACACCTTATCCATTCAAAAAAAACGTTCCATCCAAGCTTCCACTGTATAATTTCGAACAATTTCAATAGGCACATCTTCATACGGTACATCCAAGAACTCTCTTATTTCCTCTAACGGCTGCTGTCCAATAATAAAGATATTATTTTTACGATAGAAGTCATAGTTGACAACATCCGGGTTATTCGTAATAAGTTTCTTGCGGAAGAATATCGACTCCATCGGACGCAGCGTAATTCCCCGTTGGCCAGGTTCTACAATATCAAGGATTGCCTTCGACTTATAGATTCCCTCCGCCAATACACGATAGGGGAACCGCCCCGGTGACAAGTATTTTTCAAACTTCTTGGCATATCGCTTGTGCGGGGTCCGTACTACCACCATCTCATTGCTGAGTCCTAATTCATTAAAACGATTCTGGAGTTCAATCAAGTATTCCAATCTATGCTTATCGTATCCGCAGAAATAGATGTCGTTGACGACTTCAAAGTCTTTCTGTTCTTCACGGATATCCTCAATTGTCCCATCATAATAATCATAATAGAAATGCGAGTACTTCATTCCCCATTCTTCACAATTATCGCGGTCAAAGGAAACGAACTCAACCCCTAATCCTTGATAATCCTTCGGTTTGTTTCGTTTCTCCACCGGTGTTTCGTAATACATGATGATACGCGCATTGGGATTTTTCTCACGAAAATACTCAATCACATCACGGCCGCGAATGCCGTTGATGAATATCCCCATATCGTACCCTTCCGCATTTTTCGACCACTCACCATACCACTGCTTGCGATTTTTCAAGAAGCTGACATGCTCATAGACCTTTCGCCAGTCTCGATCCCATTTGCTCTTCAAGGGACGATAGATGCGATCCAAGGTAACATTCGGGTATTTTGCCATCCGCTTCGAACCATCTAAAATCAAGACTCGATGATTTTTCAGATACTCCTCGAACTTATACATGATCCTGCTCCTTCATCATTGCCTTGATATTTTTCAAGATAGCGTCATCAATCTCATCCATCAAGGCAAAGCGGCGACGATATACAGCCCGTTTACGGGTCGGCACTTCTTCCATTGTTTTGCGGTATTCCACCATTGGCAACTCATAGAATCGTTCATCCTTGCACAGTGTCCCGCCCGATTCTTCCCAGAACTTGCTGAAATCTGTCTTGAGTTTGCGGTCACGGCGTACATGGTTATTGGCATAATAGCCATGATTCGTCACAGCATAAATATGCTTCAATCCCATTGCACGGGCAGCCTCCTGGGTTGCATGAAGGATGAGATTCTTTGTCCGGTATGCATGACACTGCTTCGTGATTTTTTTGATTACCTCTTTTGCATTCTCTAAATTCGGCCCCTGCATAGCCCCAATCCAAAGGGACCATTCGCCATCTTTATTCGGAGCAATCCAAAAAATCATCTGGTAAAGCGGCCGCTCATTCTCACGGCGAAGAACGATCGACAGCAAGCCTTCTTTTCGCTGCCCTGGCTCAAAATAGAGTGCCAGATGAAGAGGCTCTCCTTCTCCCGTATTTTCCCAGATATTCTGGTCTTCATACCGATAGAATTTCAAGAATACCTCCGGCTGGAAGATTTTCTGCAGGAAATCAATATGGTTCTCCAGGAGTTCTGCTCTCTCATTGAAATTCGATTTATTATAAAAGAAAGCACGCGTTGGCTGCTCATAGGCATAAGGATATTCTGCAATAAATTTCTCCGTGAGTTCATTCCGATGGAAAAATGCATCCAGTTTTTTCATCCGTTTCCGATTGAAGAGACATCTCCCCACAAAAATAACCAACCGCCTTGCCTCGCGCAAAACTTCTGTCCGATAGATTCTCTTACCAATCGTAATATAACTTTCCAACGCTGATTCCTCCGCTTTATTTATTATTCTCTCCCCAACGAGATACGATATGTGCGATATCCTGTTTGACCTGTGCAAAGATATTCTCATAGGACAGGTCGTTCAATCTATCACGCCGTGCTTCCGCTAACTGCTTCATAAAGGCTTTATCTTCCAAGGTAGTATGAATGAGCTGTGCCGTTTTCTCCGGATCTTTGTCCAACAATATAACGCCAGCCTTACCTACTGTTTCCGGCACCGCCGCCGCTGCATAGGCAAAGACCGGCTTATCAAACACCATTGCCTCTACCAGCGGCACACAGAATCCCTCATGCTCACTCAGGCATAACAGTGCATCAGCTACCCGATACCAAGTGCAAAGTTCATCATTCGATACACTACCCGCAAACACAACATCATTCTGCATCTTATATTGATCTACCATCCGATGAAGTTTCTTGGCAAAGGATGGTTTCATATTCCCCACAATAATCAAACGGACTTTGGCATCGATATGCTCCTTGTAATATCTTACAATCTCGATTGCTTCATCCTGTTTCTTATGCGGGACTCCACGCCCCACAATCAAAAGATTCAATCTTCCATCATGGTATTTATCGTAGATAGCCTGCACCACGGGGCGTTCCAGGAACTTTTCCGGTTCAACGATGGCCGCCAATGGTTTTGCCTCACGAATCCCCAAAGCACGCAGTTCTTCACAGGAATATTCCGAAGCCCCCCAAGCATAGAAGGTATTCTTCACAATCGACTTGAGCTGCCGCCTTCCTTGGATGCATTTCAGCCATGACCCCCAGGCATTGCCAAAAAAGAATTTGGCTGGCGTAATGTTGTGATAATATAGGACGATGCGATGCGGATAGTTTGCCACCCATTTATTGAACGACGTCCCCGTCGTCATATGGTAAATGACGATATCCTCTGCCGTCCCATCAAATTTGTCCATTGTCTGGATATGGTCATTCTGTATCCGTTCATCCAGCTTATGCGCGAATATTTCCGTATCATACCCCAACTTTTGAAACATTCCATCCAATTTTTGGACAAACTTACTCGCGCCATCGTGCAACGTAAGTGCATGGGCAATCTGTATCAAACGCAAAATATTTCCTCCATCATTTCGTTTCGTTTTCCAACCGATATAGATTCTGCAGTTTCAGATATTTCATCATAGCTGCCACAGCCGCCAAGATAGACATCACCAATCCCAAATACCCATCACGGAATCCCTGTTTCAAGACATACGATTTTATAAAAGCAAAAAAAGCATGCGATAACACACTTATGCTGCTGATTTTTTTCCGCCGTGCAAACATGCTCTGCGCGGACAAGGAAGTATAGTGATTGGTTTTCGCAAAATATTGCTGCCAAGTTGTATAGGTGTAATGATAAATGCAGTTTGGCAAATCCTTTATCGCCAAATCTGTATCTATCCCCTCATGAACGCGGCCATGCCACTTTATCCCCGTACGCGGATAAAACCGTGCTACATAATCCGGCCGGTGTCCACCATGATGCATCATCTTTCCCATGACCACATTTTTCCGCTGCATCCGGTAAGCCATAGGAATATTTTCTGACACAATGCGGCCAATCGTTTCCACAGCACTCGGAACGATCCGCTCGTCTGCATCTAAGAACAACACCCATTCTGCCTCGGTCTGGGTAAGCGCAAAATTGCGCTGCCCCGCAAAGCCAGCTTCTCCCATGGGATGAACCACAAAGCGAGCGCCTAACGCTTCTGCTTTAGCCTGCGTCGCATCGGTGCTGCCAGAATCTATTACGACAATCTCATCGGCAAACGACGCGCTTTTGATACAATCCTCAATGTTATTCTCTTCATCTTTGGTCAGAATGATAACTGCAAGTCTCACCATCACACTTATTCTCCATACATTTCTTTTCGAAACCGATATCTTCCATTACCAGCCCCTGTTACAGGCTCTACAAGTTTTAACTCTTTCATTTTGTCACTAACATCTAATTATACTATACCTAGAAAAAAAAATCCGCACTTTCGCGCGGATTTTATAGGTGGCTTTCGTTTTCCTTCTCCATTATGGCACAATCTTCGCACTTACATAGCGCTGCCGTGGACTTCTTGGCTTGTCAGGCATTGTGCGCAACAGAACCCCCTTATGAATCATCGGCGTGACAAAACGTGCCATGATGTTTTCTCGTGATGTTCCATATAAGTCTGCTATTTCCTGACTGCTCCGCGGCTGCTGGCAGAATGCCAACAACTGTTCTTCAGCCTTTATTTTTTCGGGACTTTTTTTCCGCCGGCTCCCGCCATATGCAGCCCCCACTGCTTCTTTTACGGCCAAAGGCTGGTTGTAGATATTGTTCCGGAACCGCACAATGAAATCCTCATGATTAACGGCAAACTCTGCCGGCGGCATATGGGCCTCAGCCAATTCTCGCTGTATCGTTGGGATTCCTGAATAACGATTTTCTGTAATCTGCAAGATTTCGAGCATATTCGCCAACGCCGCATTGCGCGTCTCCGGACGGACGTGCCCTAACGACTTCGTGGATATCCCTCCATACGGCACCCCACTGCTGCGTATTTCGAGACGATCCCGATACATTTCGATACGAACCGGCACCCCCTCGGTATATCGGCTGTAGTCCCGATGGATAAGTGCATTGATAATGGCTTCACGAACGGCTTTCAATGGATATTCATAGCGGTCACGCCGACGCCCATCCTCTGTGATGATCGTGCGAACGCGACTGTTCCGACGAACGAAATCCACCGCATCATCGATCATATCCGGAATAGCCCCCACAATCCGCTGATTATCGATAAAGCGTTCTTCCTCGTCACCAAGCTCGCCCATCTGTACGCCC
Source organism: Selenomonas sp. WCT3 (assembly GCA_900100835.1). Taxonomy (GTDB): domain Bacteria; phylum Bacillota; class Negativicutes; order Selenomonadales; family Selenomonadaceae; genus Selenomonas_A; species Selenomonas_A ruminantium_E. Next base: position 258,817 of record FNCM01000002.1, read on the forward strand.
GGCAGTGATACTGCGGTAATACACAACTGCGGATAGTAGGCTTGCGGATATTGCGAAAAAACCAATGCACCTGCCAACGTATAGGCACCATTTTCGCATACCCCCATGAGTTCCAGCAATTGAGTCATCTCGACATTGCGAAAGAGATTCGGCCGCTCCTGTCTGACCCGTTCAACATAGGCGTCCATTCGCTGTTGATTTAACAATTTCATTACGGAGCGTTCTACTGGGCGTAATTCTTCATGCATATTCCGCCGAAAAGCTTCAAAGCTGTAGATTTCATATTCTGTCATTCTTTCATCTGCATCGCCAATACGGATAAAAGAACCGGACAGCCTTCCTGCTCCTGTATAAAAAACAGGCCGAAGTGCATATTCTACCCCCGGAATCTCAGCTGCCAAAAGGACTTTTCCGTCAACCACCCCAACCGTGAGCAAAGGACGCACCTTCGGTTCCATTTGGTTACACGCTTCCATGATTTTCTTCTGAGCATCTTCTAAGTCATATACACCAACGACATTATAAGTCGGCTTATCCCCTACGCCAAAGATAATCACGCCGCCCATATCTTGGTTAGAAAACGACGACAATGTATCATAGATGCGATGAGGAAAGCCTTTTCCTGCTTCTTTCAATTCGATATTTTGACGCTCACTACGCTGTTGACGAATTTCTTCCACTAATGCCACTAACTCTTCCGCCTGCATGCCATTCACCTCCAGCTTATAACCATTAACACAAACATATAACCGTTTACTTCACATTTTAACTACTTATAAGTTATAAGTCAATAAAAAATGCCCTATCCTTCATCGATAGAGCATTTCCCTTACAACCATATTCGTCCAATATAAACCAAGCATCCCAACAGTAGGATAAATGGCAGGTAGATCTTGATTCCCAAGGCCAGCAGGCGGCTTTCACTGCCGCGGCCGGCGACGCCGATGGCGGCGACACCGATGGCGATGCTCTGCGGGGCGATGAGTTTACCCGCACAGGCACCCGTGGCATTGGCCGCCGCAATCCAGATTTGCGTATTATGCGATGCGCCAATAGCTAGGGCTGCATCCATCTGCAGCTTGCCTAAAAGGATGCAAGTGCTCGTTGCTGAGCCTGTGATAAATCCACCCACGGAACCGATGAATGCCGCGATAGCGGGATACATCAATCCAGTAGCGGCTACGGTATGATCGGCAATCGTAGTAGTCATCCCACTATACCCCATAACCTTTGCCGTTGCGATGATACTGACAATGGTGATGAAGGTAAGGCGCAGACTCCAAAGGGTTTTGCGTAATACCTGAATCATCTCACGAAGCGGCGTCCGCTGCAAAAAACCACTCAAGAAGGTGGCAAAGAAAATCACCATTCCCGGTGTAGCAATCCAGTGAAACGTATAAGGGGTACCACCCTCGCCGCGATAGATGAGCACGGAAGTACGGATCTGTGAAATCGAATCATAAATCGCCGGCACTAATTTGCTCGTCAACAGGAGCAGAACAAAAATCAAGCCAAATGGCAGCCAAGCGAAAAAAGACTGCCGTCGACTTACTACTGGAGCCTCCTCACGCTGCAGCACATAAGCGAATTGTTGCGGGGGAAACAATCTTACCGCTGCGATGATAGCGCCCATTGTGCAGACAGCACCCGCTACACCAGCCAGCTCTGGTCCGAGAAAATACGATACCAACAACTGCGTTCCCACGTAACTTATCCCTGCAGCCAGACATGTCGGCAACATCCCCTGCAGTGCTTTATAACTACCACCAGCTATCGCCACCATCAGGAACGGACACATAAGCCCCAGAATGCCAATCTGCAGTGCCACATAGGTGGCCAACTGCCCGGCATCGGTTCCCATAATACTCGAAAGCGTCACGATAGGAATACCGATTGAGCCATAAGCTGATGGCACGAAATTCGCGACGAGACAGACCGCCACAGAACTCACCGGATTTATCCCCATCCCCGCCAACATACTGGCCGGAATAGCCACCGCTGTGCCAAAACCAGCCATTCCTTCGAGAAAACCGCCAAAGCCAAAGGCAATCAACAGGATAAGTACCCGATAATCACTGCTGACCGCTGTCAGCATCGCTTTTATATGTTCCATACCGCCAGTATGCACCGACAGATGATACGTATAGATTGTTGCCGTTATGATGAGCAGTATCGGCCAGCAGGCCAAGGCCGTCCCCTCAAGCACCGCACTAGCCATATAGGTAAGCGGCATTCTAAAATATACGACACTGGCAAACAGCGATAACAAAAGCGCTACGGCGCAAGCCCGCCAGGCTGCCATTTTGAATACCGATAACGCGATAATCAGCCAGAAGATTGGCAGGATAGCAAAACATAATAAGGTCACGAACAACCACCTCTTCTACTTCTTTCTTGACGGCTAATTCGACACACCTTATAGGAATTCCTCTAGGCGCCCTAACAGACTGCCAGAGGTATATCGTATTCCCGTGAGATTAGCTCGCTTCGCACACTCCATATCCCCATCGCTGTCACCGACGAAAAAGGATTGTGACCGATCAATCTGGAACTGCCGGCAGGCTTCGTCCACCATACCCGTTTCCGGTTTCCGACAGCTGCAGGTTTTCGTATACAGGGGAATATTCCCCTGTGGGTGATGCGGGCAGTAAAAGAGCGCATCGAGATGCGCTCCAATCTTGGCAAGTTCCGCGTTCATCCAATCATAGACGTTCTTCACATCTTCTTCTGGATAATATCCACGGGCTACACCGCTCTGATTCGTGACAAGAATGGCCAGGTAACCCTTGTCATTGACGTATTTTATGGCCTCTTTCGCTCCCTCGATCCAGACGAAATCCTCTGGACGATGCAGATAATGGATGTCGACGTTGAGCGTACCATCGCGGTCGAAAAAGACAGCTTTAGGCACCTTCCCCTCTAGGGGAAGGTTATTAATTCTTGCCGTAGACAAAGTAACCTCCTGCATTGAGGAATTCCACATATTCTTTTACGGCATCGCTCATCTCATGGAAACCTTCGTCATAACCGGCAGCCAAGAGATTCGTCGGGTCCGCCTCGGTGTAGTTCTGGTATTTGCCTTTGAGCACTTCCGGGAATTCACGATAAGCGATCTCGCCCTTGCCCATCGCTTCGATAACGGCCTGTGCCACTTCGTTATAGGTATGTGCATGGCCCGTACCACAGTTATAGATACCGCTTTTCCCTTTATTCTCCCAGAACCAGAGATTGACGTTTACGACATCTTTGACATAGACGAAATCACGGCGCTGCTCCCCGTCTTTAACCGGAGTACCATTGATATCGCCCCAACCTTTGAACAAGCGAACCGTGCCCGATTCATTAATCTGATTATAGAGCTGATAGAAGATGGATGCCATCTTGCCCTTGTGATGTTCCTGTGGGCCATAGACATTGAAATATTTGAGCCCGACAATCTGGCTCTTAGCCTCCGGCATGACCTGACGGACATAACGGTCAAAGGCCAGCTTCGAGAACGCGTACGGATTCAATGCATCTTCGCATTCATCCCCCTCGCGGAAGCCATGTTTGCCGCTGCCGTACGTCGATGCAGAAGAAGCATAGAGGAACGGAATGCGATGCTGCAGGCAGAAATGCAGCAGGGATTTGGAATACTCATAGTTGACCCGCATCATGAAGTTGACATCATACTCCATGGTATCGGAGCAGGCACCTTCATGGAACACCGCATCGATATCGGTACCATCAAAATCATCGTTTTCGATAGACTGCATGAAATCATCTTTATGCTGATAGTCGATGAACTGCAGTCCGCGCAGATTTTTGTAGTTCTGCCCATCTTTCAAGTCGTCGACGATAAGGATATCCGTGCGTCCACGGCGATTGAGCTCCTTGACGATGTTACTGCCGATAAAACCGGCACCTCCGGTTACGATTATCATATTCGGTTCCTCCTAAGCTTACAATACTTCCAAAAGTTCCTCTTTGCTCACGGCATAAGTTCCGAGTTTAGCCACGACTACGCTGGCCGCCAGATTGGCCATCCGGGCACTTTCCACCGGCAAAATGCCGCCAGCAATCCCGGCTGTGAATACGGCGATAACGGTATCGCCTGCACCAGACACATCGTAGACCTCCTGGGCCTTGGTCGGAATATGCGTGATGCTCTCATTGGTTACCAGCGTCATACCATTTTCCGAACGCGTTACGATGATGTTCTTCAACTGGTATTTTTCCATGGCATAATGCGCGGCTTTTTCGACGGCTGCATCTTCATTTTTGATGCGCTCGGGCAGTATCTCATTGATTTCCTTGAGATTCGGCGTAATATAATCTGCTCCGGCATATTTATTCCAGTCGCTACCCTTGGGATCGATAACGACCGGCACATTCTGTTCGTGCGCGGCCGCAATGATCTGCTGGCAAGTCTCCGGCGTGCAGCATCCCTTACCGTAATCCGAGATGATGATAGCATCCACTCCATCGGACAATGCCCTGCGGACGTAGTCATGCAGCTTAGCTGCCTCACTGCCAACCACGGGTTCTGCCTCTTCAAAGTCCAGGCGCATCATCTGCTGATGACCACCAATGATGCGCAGCTTCGTAGTAGTCGGCCGGCCCGTACGAACGAGGCCTTTATGCGAGATTCCACGTTCGTCAAATTTATCCAGCAGGCTTTGGCAGTGATAATCCTCACCAACAAAACCCGTGATGTCCGTAGCACAGCCCAACAACGCTAAGTTATGTGCCACATTTGCGGCACCCCCCAACGTCTCTTTGGAGGACAGCACATGGGTGATTGGCACCGGTGCTTCCGGCGAGATTCGCGTGACCTCGCCATAGAAATATTTATCCAGCATGACATCGCCTACGACCAGAATCCGGCAGGCCGGCAGGCCAGCCGCGACAAAATCACGCATTTTCTGCTTGTCCATACTACACCTCTTTTATGCTTCCACCACCCGGCACTGATACTCGCCGTAGTGTCGCGGCAATTTATACGCCGGTCGGCCCTGGTATCTATCCAGCAATTCATCCACGTACTTCATGACGACAGCGGGTTTTATCTGCTTCATGCAGGCAAGGTTTTCTTCTCCCTGATGGGGGCATTCGTGAATGCCGCAGGGATGGCAGTCCACCGGCGCCTTGATGAGCACGGAACGCGCATCATAGGGATAGAACCCCGGTACCGGGCTGGCACCGAACATGGTAACCACCGGCACATTCATAGCCACGCCTACGTGCATAGGGCCGCTGTCCGTCGTCAAAAACAGGCAGCAACGGCGCAACAGGCCAGCCAGCACCGCCAGGCTTACCTTGCCTGTAAAAATATGAAGGGATTTGCTATCCTGGTTTTCCATCTGGGCGATGCAATTTTCGACGATTTTCAAATCCATGGGGCCGCCAAAGAAGGCAATCTCATAACCCCGGTCGATAAGCTCGTCGGCACACTTAGCAAAGTAACTGTCCTGCCAGCGTTTTGTCCGCCAGCTGGCACCGATGTTGAAGGCAATGACCTTGGCCTCAGAGGCAAAGTGCTCGGCCCATAGGGCCTCGGCCTCTTTTTCCGCCGCTTCCGGCAGCCACATTTCCAGGCCGCCATCGTCGATTTTCTCCACGCCGACGGCCTGCTGCAATACTTCCAAATGGGCATGCACCTGATGTTTCCAGCCCGGCACATACCGATGAGGCGGCAGCATGTGGAAGGGCCCCCACCCCACGTGGTGGGCTACCGACGGGTTCTGCATAACCTCGTCAAACAACAAGGAAAAGCCCGGCTTGCTGTACCCAACGATGCGTTTCGCACCGCTGAAGGCCGCGATGGCCGACGCCCGTTCGTTGCGATGCAGGTTGATGACCAAATCGAAATGCTTTTTGCGCAGGCCAGCGATAAACTGCCACAAGGAACCGAAGTGGTCGTCCTTGCCTTTTTTGTCGATTAACAGGCATTCATCAATATGCTTATTGTGCTCCACCAGGTCGCGAAGCTTTTTGTCCGCCAGCAAGCTGATGCGGGCATCGGGGTAATTCGCCCGAAGGGTGCGCAGCACTGGCGTTGCTAGCATCAGGTCACCGATATGCATCAAATTGATTACCAGGATATTCTTATATTCCATGAGATTCCTTCCCACTTAATTCATCGTTGTTCCTTTTTCCAACAGCCACCAGGACAGCGTGCGCATCATGGGCAGATAGGTATCCAGCTGTGCCCGGCCAGCGACAGCGTCACCGCCAGCTGTTCCCGGCAGGGATTCGGTCTGTTCGCCTTCCACCTGTCCCATCACCTGATTGTTGAGCCAATAGCCGCGGTTAAACGCCACCGGCGTCTCGCCAATGGCCGGGGCAATGGCATGATAGGTGAAGCCCTGGGGCGCTATGAGGTTGATTAGCGTCGGAGCAATTCCCGTATGCCCCCCCACCGCATTAGCCGGCAGGATGTCTTTGGTCACACCCTGACCGTAGAGGACAAAGGGCACGCTCTGGAATTCAAACAGCGTCGGCTTCGGGCCCGGGTTCGTACGCACCGCATGGTCCCCGGTGATGACAAACAGACTGTCCGGATACTTGGCCATGGTTTCGTGAACAAATTCCGTAACGATCTTGTCCATGTACCAATAATGGCCAATTTCCAATGCCAGCGTATCCGGGTCCGAGGCATCGGGGATGATTTCCCGCACCAAGGATTTCGCTTTCTCCAAATCAAAACCTTCCGCCGCCACATCGACGTTATAAGGTGGATGATTCGATGTCGTCATAATGAGGTGAACCGTCGGCGGTTCATCGCCCAGGCTTTTTTCGAGAGCTGCAAAAAGGTTCCGGTCATTGGTTCCCCAGGTATTCGTCTTTGGGGCCTTAAAATCCGGATAACCGTAGAAATGATCAAAGCCCTGAGCCAGGGCCAACTTCTTGATATTATCCCAGGAGGGGGTGCCGCCATACCAGAAGTCGACCTGATAGCCGAGCTCTTTGAACTGGGGTGCCATTGCCGTCGGATAAACTTCTTTAAAACTCCGGGGCTGGTAATTGGCCCGGACATTGACCTCCGACAGGCCGGTAATCAGCCCCGTGATGGCGATAGAGGTAAAATCCCCATTGGGCATGAAGGACTGAGTGTAATATCCCTGGGGGGAGCTGGCAAGACTCTTAATGCCATCGGCGGCATGAAGCCGCTCATATTTTTCCAGCATCGGCCACTGGGCCCAGGTTTCTCCAAGAATGATGAAGATATGCTTGGGCTTGGCGATTTTCGCCCCCGGTGCCTGACGCACAATATAAGAACGGATATCATCGCCAGCTGCCGCTGTATTGCCATTAAGCTTGGCTGCTCGTTCCGCCATTTCGCGAACCTTGTCTTTGTTCACCCCGTAAACAGCTCCGGCTTTCATCCGCTTTTCGGACTGGATGGCCCGGTACATTCCCTGCACATCGTCCAAAATGCATTCGTTGAGGAATTCGTCCTTCGTCACCCCAGCGTTTTCCCAGTTGATGCCCGTCGCATAGCTGACACCGCCGCCGAAGCGGGCCACAAAGGCAAAGGAAACCGTCGCCAAAAACAGCATGAGCATCGTCAGGATTTGCCGGCTGCGGGCAAGGCTAGGCAAAGCAGCCGTACCAACGCGGGTCAAAAGGGTTCTTAGCAGATACCAGCTGATACCCGTAAGGGCAATGGCTATGGCCAGCCGCCAGGGGAGCCCATACTCCTGCACCATGGTCATAAACAGGGCACTACGGTCATCATGAACCCCCTGCATAACCTGGAGCCCATAGGTCATATGGAACTCCTCGTAATAGGGAAACCGCGCTTCAAACAGCACCGCCAGCAAAAAGGAAGCCACCGTGCCAATTCCCAGGCGAAGTTTCTCCCAGGACCAGCGCGGATTCAAAATTCCAGGCAAGGTGACCAGTACAAAGCTCAGCAGGGTAAAACCGCCGGCACTCTTTAGGGACAGCCGCAGTCCCGTCCAATTGGCCTGCAGGATATCCCCTGCCCCCACATCGCTTCCCATGAAATTGGCTAAGATCCCCATGAATACGACACGGTAAAGGCAAAACAAGAACAGCAGGAAGAAAAAGAGTTTCAAATCCTGCTGGATATTGCGAAAATATTTTTCCAATCGCCCCTGGGGACGATTCCAACTTGTATCATAGCGACGAATCCGCATGGATAATCTCCTCGATGTTAAATCGTCAGTAAATCCTTGATTTTCTCCTCCACCTGATGTACCTGGATATTGGCCAGGCAGTCAAGTTTTTTCGGGCAGGCCCGCTTCCAGCAGTATTTGCAGGTGCGGTCAACCTCGATGGTATTAGCCAGCTGTCCATAGGGGCCGTTACGATTGGCATCCGTCGGTCCCATGAGCATGATGGTCTTCGTGCCAACACCAGCCGAAAGATGAACTGGCCCCGTGTCGCCGCCTATCACCAGCTGGGCGTTTTGCAGAATGTAGGTAAGCTGTTTGAAATTCGTACGGCCCACCAGATTGATAGGCGGAATCTCCGTCTTGGCACAGATTTCCGCCGCCCGCTGCTCATCGACCACGCCACCGCCCACGATGACAGGTATCAGCCGCTGGTCATAGAGCCAGTCGCCAAGCTCGGCAAAATTCTCCACGGGCCAGCGCTTATTGGGCCAGTTGGCACCGATGGCAAACACCACATAGGGATTAGCCATATTGGCACCGGCCTGACTGAAGATACGCTGGGTCAGTTCCGCTTCGCGCTCTGGCACCTCCAAGGGAAATACCACCTTGTCCACGCGGCAGCCGATAGCCCGGGCCACATCGAGATAGCGCTCGACAATATGTCCATTGGCATTCGGCCCGATGACCGGTTTTGAAACCTTATCGCTGAACTCGCGCATATTGCACATGCCGAGCTTCACCGGCGCCTGGCCGAGGCGGGCAATCGCTGCCGATTTGAACAGTCCCTGCAGGTCCAGCACCGCATCATAACGACGCTGCTGAATCTTGCGTTTCAGAGGCCCGTAATGTTTGAGGAATCCGCCAATGGATTTGAATTTCTTTTTCTCGAAGAGAATAATCTCATCGATATAGGGATTCATCGTGAGCAAGTCATAGGCCGGCGGCTCTACTACCCAGGTCAGATGGGCATCCGGATACGTTTCCTTGATGGCATAGGCCACCGGCAGGGCATGGATGACATCGCCGATGGCGCTTAGTTTTACTACAAGTATATTTTTCATCGAGGCCTTAGTCCTCTCCCTGCTTAATCTTTTGAATCACATTGGTGGTCGACCGTCCCTCCACCATGTTTACGAATTCCACTTTGCCGCCATAGCTCATGACAATCTTGGCCTCCGGCAACGTGTCGAGCGTGTAATCGCCGCCCTTGACGTAGACATCTGGTTTGACTTTGGCAATCAGTTTTTCCGCAGTCTGCTCGCCGAACAAAACCACATAGTCAACGGCCTTGAGTGCTCCTACGACTTTGGCCCGATCCAATTCGCTATTGATAGGGCGGCTCGGTCCTTTATTCGCACGAACCGAAGCATCGGTATTGAGGCCCAGCACGAGGCAATCGCCAAAGGAACGAGCCTTCTCGAGGTAAGTAACATGGCCGGCATGCAAAATGTCAAAACAGCCATTGGTAAAGACGACTTTTTTGCCCCCTTTGCGAAGCACCTCGCAAAAAGCGGCAATATCATCAGTAGAAATCAGCATATCATTTCTCCAATACTTTTTTCAGTTCATCTTTGCTAACCGTACTTGTCCCCAGTTTCCGGACGGCAATGCCGCTGGCGATATTGGAAAGTTCGGCAGCCTTTGCCGGCTCCACGCCAGCAGCCAGGGCCAAAATGACCGTTGCCACGCAGGTATCTCCGGCACCGGATACATCGAATACTTCACTCTTGTCGGATACCGGGATATTGTGGATAGCACCGTCTTTTTCCAGCAGTACCATGCCCAGTTCCCCGCGGGTGACCAAAACGCCATCGGCATCCAACTCTTCGAGGAGTTCCTGGCCGGCCGCGTAGATATCTTCTTCCGTCGGCAGTTCCCGGCCCACCGCCGCCGCAATCTCAGCATCGTTCTGCTTGACATAGCCAATATCCTTGAAGCGATGGATGTCATAGCGTGAATCCACGATACTCGGGATATCGTGGGCCCGGCAGAAACTTATAAGTTGCTGCTGTATCTTCGCCGTTACCGTACCAGAACCATAGTCGCTGATAACGACACCGTCGATAACCGGCAGCAGATTCTTGATGTACTGCATGATTTCCGCCTCAAAAGCCGGCGTCATGGGGGCATCGCTTTCCTTGTCAATACGCACGATCTGCTGGCTGACCGTCGCCCGGCCGCCGGCAATGACCCGAGTCTTGGATATGGTGGGACGCTTCTCATCGCAGAAAAGGCCCTCCGTATTGGCACCGTTCTTCTCCAGTGCCGCCTTGAGCCCCCGGGCTGCGTTATCGAGGCCCAGGAGTCCCACGGCAAAGACATTGCCCCCCAGCGTCGCCACGTTGTTGACGACATTGGCCGCACCGCCGGCGACGATTTTCTCGCCAGCCTGCTGCAACACCAGTACCGGCGCTTCCCGGGAAATCCGGGAAATGCGCCCATCAAGATATATGTCGGCAACCATGTCGCCGATAACCAGGATATTCTTTCCCTGAATCTCCTCAAGGATAGGTTCCAGTTCTTTTTTCATCGTATAAAACCTTCTTCGAAACTAATTTCGCGGTCTGGTAAATTACCACGGCGTAAACTGCCAGCGGACACTCCAGCGGTTCGACATGGACTTGTACCGCAGGATGATTTCCGAGCAGTGCAGGTCATGGAACCAGTAATAGTCGACATTCTTCCATTTGCTATGGTCAAGGTCGTACTTCGTGCCAACGGCCAGACGGTTCCGGTCATCGATACGGTAGCTGAAACCGCTCTGCAGCTTCTTGCTGAAATCATCGGTATCGTAGTTAAAGAGCGTATTCTGGGAGTTCTTCTTATCATAGTGGTAGCCCGTATAAGCCGCCCAACGGTCATTGAAATCCTTCGTCAGCACAGCCGAGCCCTTCATGCCCGAGACCTTCGAATCATCAAAGGACTCATGGGTAATGGTATAACCCGTATTGAGATAGAGCGTATAGCGATGAAATTTAATCGGATCATAGCCAAGGCCTGCCCCGTACTCGCCATGATTGCTGTGGATTCCATTTTCATACCAGCGCCCGTATTCGCCCCCGACATTGTAGGTAAAATGCGTGCCGGCCAGATGGTCACTGTAATTCAGGAAATACGACGGCTCTTTCTTGAGCCATTTATCGTCATCGTCCTCAAAATAGCCATAGCTTACGCCAGTGCGCAAATACCCATTGTTGAAGGTCAAATCGTAGTTACTGCGCCAGCCGTCAGCAGCCGTCACCAATACGTTAGCATTGGCACTCAGATTTTTCTGTAAGGGGAATTCTAAGTCCCATCTGAGGTACAATTTATCGTCGTTGTTGTAGCCGATTCGCGGCAGGAAGTTCTCTTTTCCCGCTGCTCCCGGGGTAATATCCTTCTCATAGTGCTTGCGCGAAAAAATAGGCGTTCCCTTGAGATAGAGTTTGACGTTATCCATCATCATTTTCTGCTGGGGATAAATGGTAATTTTTTTCGCCGCAAAATGATAGTCCGGCTTCTTGGCACTGCACTCCGTCTCCGTGGCATCATAGGCCACGAAACGATCCGGATAGAACTCGAAACGCTTAGCCGTGATGAAATGGGCATCGGCCTTGCCCTTGACATCCACCATAGTACCGATCTTCTTGCCATAGTTGTAATGGGCCTTATAGCCATCAAGGGTAATCCGCATCTGCCCCGGCGTCATCTGCAGGACATGGGCCTTCTCTGGAATCTCGATATCCTGGGTCTTTACATTGCCTGTGACATTCTCGCCCTGAAAGCGATGGGCATCCAGCTGCAGGATGTCGACCTTGCCCTTAGCGATAAAGCTGCCGTCCCGTTCATCATAGGTGAGATCATCGCCCTCAAAGGCCACCGGCGACGGTTTCGTCTTATCCAGCGGATGGCGCAGGTGTTTTTCCATATCCTTGGCATCGGCCAGCAGTTTCTTCTGCTCATCCGTCAAGCGGTTCTTGCGCGCCTGCCGATGCTCGTTTTCGATGTAATCCAAAACCTGGATTCCCGTATCCGAATCCGCATGATAGGTTTTCGCCGATACGGTGCCGGAAGCTGCCGGCATGACTACAGCTGCCGCCATAAGTCCCGCCAGGATTTTCTTCTCTCTATTCATCAAAAGGTACTCCTTCTGTATAATCTAGCTAAAACCAACAAATTGCTTTAACTTTACTATTATAACGCCATTGCCGAGATTTTGTCGACCGACAAATCTCGCTGACATCCCCGGCTTGTCTACAAGCAAGAGAAAGCCTTCCTCAAAGAGGAAGGCTGATACTTTCTATTTGCTTTTACTGAGCCGTCGTAGCGACACCGTAGAGAACCGTATCAGACTTCGTCTGCACGTAGAATTCCGTGCCTTCTGGCAGTTCGATGTTCTTGCCGTTGATGAAGGCACCACCGATGATACCGATAGGGCCAAGCACTGCAATGCCGGCGAGGCTGGCACCGGCAGCCATGGCCAGATTCTTCATCTCTTTCTGAGACTCCTCACCGATGAGGGTCTCCACATAGGTGCCATCGATGGCCTTGGTCTTTTTGAAGTCAATCTGGACTTCGGCGTTGCGGCCAAAGTTCTTAGCCTGTTTTACTTTCGTGACTACACCTTCGCCCGGCTCGCCCTTGGCAAAGACCAGACGGTTGTTGACAATAACATCACTGGCCACCTGGAAGCGCACCGTATCACCCTTTTTGAGCTCTTTGGAGTTCACCGGGTCAACCAGTGCCACTTTGATGAGGGTATTGGCCGGCACTTCTACCTGAGCAATGGGCAGCGTCTCGGTGCCAAAGGAGACTTTAGACAGGCTGGAAATACGTTTCTGATAGGTACCTTCGGAAGTCTTGCCGCTAATGGTCATCTCCATGTCAGCAATGCGTTTTTCCACCGAATTCATGCTGACCTTATGATCGACATTCCACTCGATTGCATTGAGGTCGGCCATAATCGACGTCTTGCCATTATTGGTATAAAGTTCGTCGTAAATGGCATCTACCCGGGTCATCATGCTGCCCGTGCGATGCGTGCCAGTATAATCTTTCTCCAATTTATTAATGCGGTCCGTCAGCGCACCAGTCTGCTCCGTACCATAAGTGTCCTTCTCAATTGCTGCCAGTTTATCCTGAACCGTTGCGGGGGTAGCTGCTGCCGCCATGCTCACCGACGATGCCAGCATAATCGTGCTGAGGAACACACTGCACAGTTTACGGAATTTCATATTTAATCTCCTCCGTTTCATCATTTGACTATGTTTCCTATTGTACCATAAAAAATCTTGAAATACTTGAAATCCTGCTGAAATACAGATTAAGGAAATCTTATTCTTCTACCCGCCGCTGGGAATCTTCATAATGACTGGATTTGGTCTCAGGGTCATGCGACCCCACAGGTTCCGGATGAATCAGGATATCAAAGGTTCCCAGTTCCGCGCGAATCTTTTCTTCCAACTCATCACAAACGGCATGAACCCGGGAAAGGTGCATATTGCCATCAAAGAGCACATGGACATCCAACAGCTTGTAAGAACCCGATTTCCGCGTGCGCAGGCAGTGACAGCTCTCCACCTCCGGAACGCTTTCGATAATGGCGATAATGTGGTTCTCCTGTTCCTCCGGCAGGCTGGCATCGGTAAGCTCCATTGCCGATTCCATAACCATGCGCCAGCCCGCGCGAAAGATGATGCCCGCAACAAAGATAGCGATGACCGAGTCGAGCCAAGCCCAGCCTGTAAGCTGCATCAAGGCCAAACCGACAAGTACGCCCACCGAGGTCCAGACATCCGACTGCAAATGCAGGCCGTCGGCTTCCAACGCCTGGGACCCCGTAAGTTTCGCCACGTAAATCAACCGCCGTGATACCAATACATTCACCACAATGGACACCACCATGATGGCGATACCGTATTCCAGGCTCTCAGGCACTTCGGCCTCCTGGAATTTCAGCACCGATTCATACAGGATGCCGCCCGCCGCACCAACAATCAGCAGGGCCTCCACGGCTGCCGAAAGGTTTTCATATTTGCCATGACCGTAATCGTGCTCCTCATCCGGCGGTACCAGCGACTTCTTTATCGCCCAAAAGGCAATAAGGGCCGCCACCAAATCCACCCCGGAATGCAAAGCTTCCGATACCAGACTTACAGCGCCCACATAGATGCCGACGATTAATTTCAAAATCACCAGCATGGTGTTGGATACAATCGAAAAATAAGCTGTCCGTTTTTTTAGTGCTGCCTGTTCCGTCATAATCATCCCTCTTTATGCGACAAGCCTTCCCCAGCGGAGGAAGGCTTTTTTATCCTATTACTTTTTCTGCTCATAAATGAAATCGACAATAGACCGATACGCAGACTCCGGACCATACTTCATCACGGGCTGCGGCGTATCGCTTTTCTCCAGCTGCTTACGCGTATCATACTGCTGGGTCTTCGATGCTAAAATCTGATACGCACTGCGGGCAGGGTCAAATTTCACATACTGAAGATACCGCCTATTGGTATAGGCCTTGACCACGGCAATGCGCGCCGTGATAATCTCACGGGTCTCTTCCTGAGGCGGCAAAATCACCGGCGGTTTAGCCGGGTCATCCGACAGAATCGGCTCGGGATAGACCTTCTCCGTGACCTCTGAAAAAGCGATGGAGTTCACATCCACATAATAGCCGGTGCCACCATCCGCATCGACAAACTGCATATTCTCCTCGGCCTGGCAAAAACTGCTGAGCATGAGCAGTGCCAGCAGGCAAAGGGTCAAAAAGCGTTTTATTTGCATAGGCTTCGCTTCCTTTTATAACCATAACTCGTATAAACGGTTATTATTATAAGGTAGGACACCATCCAGTGCAAGCAATTTAACGGAATTCTAAATCAGCAGATGCGCGGGACAATGTTCCCCAAGGGCATATCCACTACGCGGATGCCACCAATGGCCGTGCGCAAGCCCACCTGGCCCTTGGCCGTATCCGTAACTTCACCAATAATACGCGCGTCGCAGCCGTATTTGTGGGCCCGCATGATATCCACCACCTCTTGGGCCTTATCCGCCGGCACAAAGGCCACACATTTTCCTTCATTGGCCAGGTAAAGCGGATCAAAGCCAAGGATATCGCAAACACCTTGAACCTCATCGTGAATCGGCAAGGCCTCCTCATCGATGAGAATGCCACAATCCGAGGCTTCAGCAATCTCATTGAGCACCGCCGCCACGCCGCCACGGGTCGGGTCACGCAGCACGGCGATATCGGGAACCGCCTCAAGCATTGCCTTCGTCATATGGCAGAGCGGTGCGCAGTCGGTTTTGACCGTATCGGGAAGGGTAAGGCCGTGACGGCCAGCCAGGATTGCCGCCGCATGGTCGCCAATATAGCCCGACAGGATTACCTTCATGCCCGGCTTGACATTCTGGGGCGAAATATGGGTTCCGCGAATGACGTCACCAATACCTGCCGTATTGATAAAGATGCCATCGGCTTTACCCTTTTCCACCACCTTCGTATCCCCCGTAACGATGTAGATGCCGGCTTCATCAGCCATCTTGCGCATCGTTGCCACGATCTCTTTGAGGTCTTTTACCGGAAAGCCTTCCTCGATGATAAGGCCCGCCGACAGATAGCGGGGCACCGCCCCGGTCATCGAAAGGTCATTGACCGTACCGCATACCGCCAGTTTGCCGATATTGCCTCCAGCAAAAAAGAGCGGCTGTACCACATAAGAATCTGTCGTAAAAGCTACCTGACCGCCCATCTGCACCTGGGCTCCATCGTGGAGCTCATTGAGCAGCGGATTGCCGTAGGCCGGCAGAATGACTTCTTCCATGAGTTCCTGACTTAACTTACCACCAGCACCATGGGCCAGCGTTACTTTATCACTTACCATATTCGAATCTCCCCTGACCATATTTGTACCAGGCGGCACATACCCCCTCAACCGAAACCATGCATGGTCCGATTGCATGGGTCGGCACGCAGGCTTTGGCAAACAGCGGGCACTGTGGCGGCGTCACGATACCGCGGAGCACTTCCCCGCAGCGGCAGGCCGTCTTCTTCGGTGCCGGCAGTTCTGCCATCGCCAGCGGCATAACCTCTTCAATGTCGTAGGACTTATACGCCTCCCGCATCTTGAGCCCCGATAAAGGCACAACACCCATGCCGCGCCAGCCCGTATCTACCGGTTCATAAACCGTATCCGTAATGCGCTGGGATACCAGATTCCCCTCCGGCCGTACAACGGCCTCGTATTCATTTTCCACTTTTGCTTCCCCGCTCTTTACCTGCTTGACCAGCCGGTAAAGGGCACGCAGAATCTGTAACGGTTCAAACCCCGTAACCACACCCGGTACATGATACTTCGCGACGATGGGCTCGTAGATTCCCGTCCCTGTCACCACGGAAACATGTCCCGGCAGGATAAAGCCATCCACATGCACCTGCTCGTCACTGAGCAACACCTCCATGACCGGCGGCACGAGTTTTTGCGCCGACAACATGAAGAGATTCTTTATGCCCTGCTGCTCAGCAGCCAGAACGGTAGCCGCCGCCGTTGGCGCCGTCGTCTCAAAGCCGACCGCCAGGAATACTACCTTCTTGTCCGGATTTTCCCTTGATATCAGGATCGAATCCAGCGGGGAATACACAATGCGTATATCCGCGCCATTGGTCTTGGCTTCGCCAAGGCTGGACTTCGTCCCCGGCACCTTCAGCATATCGCCAAAGGTCGTGATGATGACATCGGGATGCTGGGCATAGGCAATGGCCTTGTCCATGTAGTCATCGGGCGTCACGCATACGGGACATCCAGGCCCTGAAACAAGCTCCACATTGTCCGGCAGCAATTGGCGAATGCCCGCCCGGAAAATCGAAACCGTATGGGTGCCGCAGACCTCCATAAAACGGAGTTTACGTCCCACCTCATCGGCCATTGTTTTGATTTCTGCTACCAGCCTTTGCGCCAGTTCACGTTCCTCTTTCTTATTCATGAGCCACCGACTCCTCTAGCGAAGCTACAGTTCGTGGCGCACCATTCATTTCTGCCAGCAGTGCATTGGTTTCCTCCGCGTCCTTCTCGTCGACAATCTGCATGGCAAACCCCGCATGTACGAGAACAAAATCACCAACCTTTGCCTCTGGCAAAAGCATCATGGAAACTTCACGGCTGACCCCGGAAATCTCAACCTTGCCAATGGCATTTTCTATTTCAAGCACTTTTGCTGGTACTGCAAGACACATATTACCGCTCCTTATCCTCTAGTCCTGATAACCTCTTCCGCTACGACGCCGAAATCCATCGCATCGGGAACTTTCTTTTTCACCGGCTCGATTCCCCAGCCGCGAAGTTTCTCCAGAGCTGTTTCCACCACCTGAGGCAGCAGCTTCTGCATACCGGCGGACAACTCCACGCCAGCCTCCAGGTCAAAGGGCTGAGCACCGATCACGATTACCTCGGGAATCTTATGGCCTGTCACCGTCAACAGTCCTAAGACGTCCTGTATTCCCACTTCGTGGGCCGACAATTTGTCCTGAAAATGCTCCATGACATTGTCGTTGTGAAAGCAGAACATCGTTCCTGGGTCCGCCCCACCATTGATGGAATCAATGACCAAGAGTTTATTGGTTCCCGTTACATACTGGGTAAGCTCAATCCCCAGGGTACCGCCATCCACCAACTGGACGTTTTCCGGGAATTCATAGTGAGCATCGAGATATTCCACCACCCGAACGCCAAATCCTTCATCCCGCAGGATTACATTGCCTACCCCAAGGACCGTTACTTCCGACCGGTGCAGGACGTTGTCGATGCTCGAAACGCGTTCCGAGCCGTTTCCAAATACATCAGCCATTTTTCTTCCCCGCCACTTTTTCTTTCAACCACGCACACCATGCATCGATTCCCTGCTCCGTCGTGCAGGAAACCTCCAGCACCTTCATCCCGGGATGAAGGGTGGTTATATCCTCCTTGGCCGACTCCATGTCGAAATTGCAATAGGGCAGAATATCGACTTTATTCAGCAGGGCAATGGCCGATTCCTTGAAGATCAACGGATATTTCAGTGGTTTGTCATCGCCTTCGGTAATCGACAATACCACCGCCTTGTCGTCCTCACCGACGGCAAACTCAGCGGGACAGACCAGATTGCCAACGTTTTCGACAATCAGCAAATCCAAATTATCAAGATCCATCTGCTTAGCAACCTTCTGCACCATAGGGGCATCCAGATGACAGCCGCCAGCAGTGTTTATTTGGATGACGGGAACCCCATGCCGCTCAATGCGGTCCGCATCTTTGCTGGTGAAGAGATCCCCCTCAATGACAGCCATCTTGAGCTCATCTTTGAGCTTTTCCATGGTCTTTTCCAGCACCGATGTCTTACCGGCCCCCGGCGATCCCATCAGATTGACAACATATACCCCCTTGGCGGCAAACATCGCCTGGTTTTCCGCCGCAATGCGGTCGTTCTCTCCCAAAATATTTTTCATGACCTGAATCTCTGCCATGTTAGTCCACCTCCAAATACTCTACTTTCATCTCACGGCCGGAAATCGTCGTCAGGACCCCGTCTTTACATTCCGGGCACCAGAAGTCGTAATGCTCGATGTGAAATTCCTTGCCGCATTTGCTGCATTTCCCCATGAGGGGAACATTCTTGATGACCAGTTTTGCTCCCTCGGCAATCGTCCCCTTCACCAGCATTTCAAACGAAAACCGTAGCGATTCCTGCTCCACACCGGACATTTCGCCGATCAGCAGGCCGACCTCAGCTATCCGCTTGGCCTCGTTCTGTTTTGCATAATCCAGGGCAATATCCAAAATGCCCTCCGCCAGCGCCATTTCATGCATAGTTTTTCCTCCTGCACCTCAAGGCCTCCTGCAGCCTATCTGTACATAACAAAGGGACCGCCGCATTATAGCAGCGGTCCCCCTCATACTAACGCATCAATTACAAAGCAGCCTCAAGACCACGTGCGCTGAATACACCGATGATATCCATGAGCTTTGTCTTGGCCGGTGCATAATCTACCACCGTTTCGCCATCATGTGCATGGATATGGACAAAGAGCACACCCGGAAGCCCCAACAGAGCCCTCTCGACTTCTTTGGCATTTTCTTCCGTATAGCCTTTTACAAAGAACTGGAGACGCGTGTTGCCGTTTGTCTCCCCACAGCCGCATTCTTTACACATAATCTGATTCTCCTTTTATCTGACTGATAGGTTACGTTTTATTTTGCCTCTTTCGGCGGTTCTACCTCATTGGCATCCTTCGGAACATGCTCCAGGAATTTCACCCCAGAGAACATCGACGAAGCTTCGCCCTCGGCCTCCATGATATCTGCCCGCAGTACCATGTAGACATGACCGATAGCAAACAGCATGATAAGCCATGCGACGATATGATGTACCCAATGGGTCATCATCTCACCGCCCAGGACTACATTGACCCAGCCGAAAAGCAGGCCGCCGATTTCCGACGGTTCCGTCATATAGTACATGGCAAAGCCCGTGAGGATCTCCACCAGTACCATTGCGTAGAGGCCGGCATACGAGGAGCGTGCCAGCGGGTTGCGCAAAAACGGCGCATGCTTCGGTTTTAACAGCATGTAGTGAAGGGCCACATCAATGGTTTCACTATAAAAATGACCTTCCCATACGCGTGGGAAAAGACGATCTCCCTTGTTCACGATGAAGCCATAAATGCGCAGGATAAAAGCCGCACAGAAGGCAAACGCCGCGATAAAGTGGATATTTCTTACCCAGTCCATGGACATGGATGTGTAGGTCGGTTCAATGCCCAGCACAGTCACCGGTTTTGTGACCAGTAGCCCCGTGATGAACAGCACGACGATAGCCAGCACCATGATCCAATGGAAAATCCGCAAATACGGACTGAACAGGTAGTAGATTTTACGCTTTTCTTCTTTCATTCTACTGTTCCCTTCCTTTCCATCCGGTATCCGGCTTATTTCTCAACGTGCGTGCCAGAATACGGATCCGTGGTGATGACGTTTATCTTCTCGCCTTTCGCATTGAACATATGCGTTGCACAAGCCATGCACGGGTCGAAGGAACGGACGACCTTGACAATCTCGAGCGGCTTGTCCGGAACCTTGACCTGTGTGTCCATCATAGCCATCTCATAAGCGCCGTGGCCGGCCTTATCATCACGCGGGCAAGCACTCCAGGTCGTCGGAACGATGCACTGGTAGTTGTCCGTCTTGCCATCCTTGATGGCAATATAGTGGGACAGTGCCCCGCGCGGAGCCTCGTAAATGCCAACGCCTTCGCACTCTTTCGGCCAGGTTGACGGGTCCCATTTCTCGTTGCTCGCGACTTTCGTATCGCCAGTCTTGAGGTTGGCAATGAGCTTGTCGAAGAAGTACTTGTTGATCTCGGCAGCCAGCTGGCAGTCGAGTGCACGGGCAGCCGTACGGCCGACCATCGTCGGGAGCCAGACTTCCGGAGCCAGGCCGAGGACCTTCGATACGGCATCGATCTGATCCATCATCATTTTCTCCGCCCAAGTCAGCTCGCCGAGCAAGCCCTTCTTAGCCTTGACATAGATAATGATATAGCGGGCCAGCGGACCGACCTCGCAGAGCTTGCCATTCCATTTCGGCGTCTTGAGCCAGGAGTACTTGCCCGTCTCATTGAGAGCCTTCCACTCGGTAGCCGAGCCCTCTTTCGGCCCCGTGTATTTCGGCGAGGTGACGCCATCCCACGGGTTCAGTGCAGCTTCGCTCTTAGCCGGATACTCGTACCAAGAGTGATCGACGCTCTCGGTAAATACCTTGCGGTCCGCAAAATCCTCGCCATTGACCTCGGTGACTTTGCAGCCAGCGAGCCCCTTACCGAAGTCTTCAACAACACCATTGCAGCGGATCAGCAGGTTCTTGAAGAACCCACCGTTCTTCGTACCGCTGAACGGCTCTTCCGGATAAGCACCATAGCCGAGCACGCAGGTCTTGGCCATACCACCGCCATCGACACGGCCAGCTTTGACGTAAGCAGAGCCAATCGCCAGAAGATCCGGCAGATAATAGTTGTTGACCAGAGAACGGCCCATGTTGATAGCACGATCGACGATGTCGAGGCGGGCCGTATTGACCGGTGCATTGCCGTCCTCCAACGAGATGGAGCACGGCATACCGCCGACAACATAGTGCGGATGCGGGTTCTTGCCGCCGAAGATGACGTGCGGCGTAACCAGCTCACGCTGCTTGTCGAGCATCTCGAGATAGTGAGCTACAGCCAGGAGATGAACCTCTGGCGGCAGCAGTTTATAATCCGGATGGTCCCACCAATTTGCCGAGAAAATGCCGAGCTGGCCGCTCGCAACGATGGCTTTGACCTTTTCCTGGATTTGCGCAAAATACTGCGGCGTAGCAGCCGGGAAATCATGCTCAAAAGCCTCCGTTACCGACGTGCCCGGAGCACGGAAGGGAAGCTTATAGGTATTCAAGACAGTATTCTGCAGGTTAGCGGTAGCAATGGGGTCAGCGGCAGCTGCCTCCAGCGGACTTACCCAGTCCAGGGCATGCAGATGGTAAAAATGGACAATGTGGTCCTGTACCGTCAGCGTAGCTGCCATGATGTTGCGGATATAATGAGCGTTCTTCGGAATCGTGATGCCCAGAGCATCCTCCACCGCGCGGACAGCCCCCAATGCATGGGCCGTCGTGCAAACGCCGCAAATGCGCTGGATATATGCCCAAGCATCACGCGGATCACGGTCCTTCATGACGAGCTCAAGACCGCGCCATGCTGTACCGGACGAAAGGGCATCGGTTACCTTGCCCGTTGCTTCATCTACCTGAACCTCGACGCGAAGATGACCTTCGATACGGGTTACCGGATCTACTACTACGTGTTTCATTTATTCTTCACCTGCTCCCTCGTTCTTCTTTTCATCAGCAATGCGTTTTTTCTTCTGAACAACGCTTGCCGCGGCATGACCGGCGACACCGACTGCCGTAGCGGCAGCCATGACAGCACCGATCTGATCGACATCACCGATTGGCTGGCCGAATTTCGGCAGACGCTCGGTCATCGCACCATCATCCCAGAAGTGCGCGTTGGAGCAGCCGATGCACGGAGCACCGGACTGGATGGGGTAGCTCATGCCCTGGAACCAGCGCAGATTGCCGCAGGAGTTGTACGTCTCCGGGCCGCGGCAGCCCAGCTTGTAGAGGCACCAGCCAGCCTTAGCGCCAGCATCATCAAAGCTTTCTGCAAACATGCCGGCATCAAAGAACGGACGGCGATAGCAAGTATCATGAATACGGTTGCCATAGAACTGTTTCGGGCGGCCTTCGCCATCAAGGGGCGGAACCGTCCCAAACAGGGCGATATGCATGACGACACCCGTCATGACTTCCGGAATCGGCGGGCAGCCCGGAACATTTACCACCGGCGTGCCGCCAGTGAAATACCCGATCCCCGAAGATCCCGTCGGATTTGGTTTTGCAGCCTGGATACCGCCAGATACGGCACAGGTGCCATACGCGATAACTGCTTTCGCATTCTGAGCCGCATGCTGAAGCAGATGCGTGAAGGTGTGTCCGCCGGACATGCAGTACACTCCGTTGTCCTTCGTGCAGGCAGCACCCTCAACGCAAAGGATATAGTTTCCTTTGTACTTCTCAATAGTCTCCTCAAGATGCGCTTCAAACGGAGCACCGGATGCAGCGCTCAGCAGATGGTCATACTCCAAAGCAATCTGGCTCAATACCAAGTCAGATGCCAGCGGTGCACCGGAACGGATGAACGACTCATCACACCCCGTGCACTCATGACCATGAATCCAAACGACTACCGGCAGCGGTTTCTGTTCCGCAGCCTCAACGACCTTCGATACCTGATCTGTGCTGAGTCCCATTAGCGACGTCAGCGCGACGCAGCTCTTGACGAACGTGCGGCGGCTCATGCCTTTTTTGAGATATAAATCCCACATACTCTCCCGTTTGTCCACTTTTTTACCTCCTCATTATTATCCGTATGGATACTTGCATATAGAATCCCTCAGGCTGATGGCTCAATATCAGCCGGCAGAAGGTACCCCACAAGATACTTTCATTATACGCTTATCGAAAATAAAAAACTACAATTATATCTCCTTGCACCTATAGATATTACTTATCTAGCTATAGGAAAAAACTAACGAATTACCCTCCCCGGGGGATCCATACTTGTCTTATCTATTTTCGCCACCCCGAATAAATTCTCCTGCTTATAGCAATAAGGAATAAAAAAAAACACACGAAAAAAATAACTCAATCTATCGCAGAAATCATCGCTTGCCAATCGACAGCCCTGCCATCCAAAAGGACTTCCACCAAAGCTTCTCCCACATAGCGAAGCTTCAGCGAAAAACAATCGGCACGCGTTTCCAGCAAGCGGAAAAAGATCTTATCCCCCTCCCAAACGGGAAGATCATAGACTTTGCACTTATCAATCCATTCCAAATCTCCTTCGTTGCAAGAACCGACCTCGCCTTCAAACCCATTGGCCGTATAAAGAAACATATACTCTGTCTGCCAGCGGTCGGAAATAAACGTGATGACACCGCGCAACCGGTAATCGGTCAGCTCGAGGCTTGTTTCTTCACGGCATTCGCGCAGCAGGCATTCCTCCGGGCATTCATCAGCCTCAAAATGGCCGCCAATCCCCACCCATTTATCCTTGTTGATATCCTTTTCCTTCTTCACGCGATGCATCATGAGATACTTCCCCTCGCGTTCAATATAGCAAAGTGTTGTCTGATTGCTTTTGGCCAATTTATTTCCCCCTGACATCCAAACTCTCATTCATGCTGCCTGTCCGGTACCCTTGTAAATCCATAGTCACATAGTCAAAACCGATAGCCTTGAAGGCATCTGCGATTTCCTGACGAAGTTCCGGCTCCATAAACCGGCTGATTTCCTCCGGAAGCAGTTCGATACGGGCGAGGTTGCCGTGACGGCGCACGCGGAACTGCCGGACCCCCTTGCGCAGGAGATATTCCTCCGCCCGGTTGACTTCATCCAATTTCTCTGCCGAAAGCTCCTCCCCATAAACGAAACGAGACGCCAGGCAGGCAAAAGATGGCTTATTCCAAGTGGGCAGACCCATTTCTTCGGAAAGACAGCGAATATCCTGCTTCGTCATACCGGCATAGTAAAGGGGGCTTTTTATATCCAGCTCCCGCAGCGCCCGGCGTCCGGGCCGGTAGTCCCCATCATCATCGCGATTGGAGCCATCCACCACAAAATTCAGCCCCTTTTGGGCGGCCAGTTCCTTAAACTGACTGAACAGTGCATACTTGCAGCGGTAGCAACGATCTTCGGGATTCATGCGAATCCCTTCAAGGGCCAGAACGTCAAAAGTTTTGAGGATATGGTGCACCCCCTCTTTTTCCGCGAAAGCCTTTGCCTCCTCCACATCCCGCTGAGGCACAAATACCGAGGCGGCAGTAAAAGCTATGCACTTATCCCCCAGGGTTTCACGCGCCACCCGCAGCAGGAATGTCGAATCAACGCCGCCGGAAAAAGCTACCGCCACGCTTCCTAATTCCCGCAGATATGCCTTTAATTTCATTAATTTATCATTCAAGTCATTTTTCATAAATAATCTATCCTTTGCAAAAGTCATTTTGCTAAAATAAAATCCTGCTGAACCTGCTGCAGGCACTCCTGAAAACCATGGGCCGTCCAAAGCCGCAGCTTATGGTCGCAAACCATGCCGCGAACCGCTGGCGGCAGCTTTTCCAAAAAGTCTCGGCCCGCTTCCGGCCCCAATACAAAAACGGTAGTGGTCAGCAAGTCGGAAATCATGCCCGCATCAGGCAGGCTGCCCTCTGCCACAATCGTATCACTAACGGCACCATTATCGGCAGGTCGGCCAGTCCGAGGGTCCAGGATATGGTGATAGCGGACACCATCCCGCTCAAAAAAGCGTTCATAATCCCCCGAGGTGGATAAAGCCCCATCGGAAAGGGCCACCACCGCCAGCCGGCTGTCCTTATCCTCGCTGCGGGGATGGCGAATGCCGACGCGCCAGCTCTCGCCCTTGGCATTTTTCCCCAGGGCATAAAGGGAACTTGACCCAAGATTTATCAGGCCATTTTTCACGCCGTATTTCTCATAAATCTTTTTCACTTCATCGGCAGCAAAGCCCTTGGCTATGCCACCGAGGTCAAGGCTCATGCCGGCCTCACGTAAACGAGCACACTGCGTTTCCGGGTTTAGTTCCAATTTCTGCCAGCCGACTTTTGCCTTTGCTTTTGCCAGCTCCTCAGCCGTTGGAACCTTTGCCTGCTCCGTCCCTATGCCCCACAATTCTACCAACGGCCCAGTGGTCACATCCCAGGCGCCATCGCTGAGGCGGCTGTATTCCTGGGATACCGCCAGCATGTGAAAGACTTCAGGATGAAGGGAAATCCACGCCCCATTGCCTGCGGCAGCAGCCAGTTTTTTTAAATCGCTGTGCTCCCCCTTGGCACTGGCCATCTCGTCAATTTCCTTGAGACGCTTTATGCTTTCTTCCACGGCATCATTGGCTTTTTCGCCTGACGCAGTCAGCGTCACCACTGTGTCCATAACCATGACATTTTTTTGAACCGGTTCTGTCCTACCACAGCCTGCTGCCCAAAAAGTCAATATCAGCAGCAATCCCATAATTTCTGCCGCTGACCAAAAGCTTCGCATATCCGCACCTCCTAGTCCATCAGTCGTAAAACCATTATTTCTATTATAACGCTTTCTTTCCCCTTTCGTTAATGCAAATTATCCGAAAGAATCTTACACTCACGATAAAAAGCGGCAGGATTTTTCTCACAACAAGCGAAATATTAATACTATCATAAGAAACAATAAAGGAAGTGATGATATGAATGTTCGCCTGCATGCTGACAAGTTAGCTTATTTCTTTATCGCCTTTGCGATTTATCTTTTGATTCGCGCTTTTGCTACTGCACTGATGATTCCACTGGTCAATGTACTGCTCTATGTCTCCATTGCCACATCACTGCTGGCCAGCAACGTTCCCCGTGTCATCGACATTCCTTTGCATTACGCCTATCCCATCCGCTGCGTCGAATTTTTTACCTTTGGCATCGCCATCGTCTGCTTCATCGTCCTTTGCTTAAAACACATCTGGACGTAAACCATAATCATAACAGCAAAACCCCCGTTGACTCGAAAAAGTCAACGGGGGTCTTATTTTTAACGGTTATGCCTTTAACGGTTATGCCTTTGCCGCTGCATCCCAGCCTACCTGCAAAGCTTTCATATTCTGCTCTACCGTATGCGGTGGAACGCGGTTTGCCACCGATTTCTTGATCGTATCGAAGGACACGATTCCGGTCAGATGAACCAAAGCGCCCAGTGCTACGATATTCGCAAAGAGCGGCTTGCCCACTTCTTCGATAGCCAGCTTCGTAATCGGTATGCGGACGACCTGCGGGAAGTCCGGCGTTTCTGGAACCAGGCTGTCATCGAGCACCAAGAGTCCCTCTGGATTCAGGTCCTGGTAGTATTTATCCGCAGCCTTCTGGGTCATGGCCAATACCAGATCCGGCACCAATACATGGGGGTGGAAAATCTTTCCCTCATCGATGATGACCTCAGACTTCGAGGCGCCGCCACGTGCCTCCGGGCCATAGGACTGGGACTGGACCGCCTCTTTCCCTTCCATAACCGCAGCCTCCGCCAGAATGATGGCAGCCGTAATGACGCCCTGTCCGCCGGACCCGGATAATCTCAGCTGTTTTCTCATTTTGCTGCACCTCCTGCCCGCTCAATAACCTGGTCATAGGCTGTATCATAATCCAACGCTTCTGCCTTGTAGAAGCAGCCAATGGGGAACTTCTCCCCAGTCTTCTTATCCTCTGGCAGCTTATCCCAGGCCGCTTTCATCACGGCATTGTCCCGCATCCACATCATCATATTGGCCGGACTGCCCAGCTTGTTCTTGCGGCCATAGGCCGTCGGACACTGAACCAAGGCCTCGATGAAGGAGAATCCCTTGTTATCGAAACCATCGGCAATCATATCCACCAGATGTTTCTCATGGAACGCCGTAGAGCGGGCCACATAGGTTGCCCCGGCAGCTTCAGCCAGATGGCAAGCATCAAAGGGGCGGTCAACCGAACCATAAGGTGCGGTGGTGGCCTTCTTGCCCAGGGGCGTCATCGGCGACGCCTGACCGCCGGTCATGCCGTAAATATTGTTATTGAAGAGCACCACCGTCAAATCGATGTTGCGGCGGCAGCCATGAATAAAGTGGTTGCCGCCAATGGCCGTACAGTCGCCATCGCCGGTGATAACCACCACATTGAGGTCCGGATTGGCCAGCTTGATTCCCGTAGCAAACGGGATGGCACGGCCATGGGCCGTATGCAGCGTATCAAAATCCATATATCCCGAAGCACGGGACGAGCAGCCAATACCGGAAACAATAACGGTATTATCCTGGGACAGGCCTTTTTTCTCGATGGCCTGGACGATTGCCTTCATGGCAATTCCATTGCCGCAGCCCGGGCACCAAAGGTGCGGGAGACGGTTCTGACGGAAATATTTTTCGTAACTTCTCTCCATGGTTATGCCTCCCCGCAAAGTGCATCAATGCCAGCTTCAATCTCGGCCGGCTCAAAAGCCTTCATGTTGTATTTGCCGCAAAGTTCTACCTTGCACTGGCCGTTGGCCGCCCGGCGAACTTCATGGACAATCTGGCCGTAGTTGAGCTCTGCCACCATAATTCCCTTGACCTTAGCCGCCAGCCGCTCGATGGCTTTATCGGCAAAGGGCCAAATGGTCATAAGGCGAAGGAGCCCCACCTTATGCCCCTTCTGACGGGCATTCTGCACCGCTTCATAAGCCGTACGGGCCGTACCGCCAAAGGAAACCACGGCATACTCCGCATCCTCCATAAAGTATTCTTCTGTGTGAATAATTTCTTCTCCCACCCGGGCAATTTTCTCGTGGAGGCGGTGAATAGAGTTTTCCGTAACCTCCGGGCTGCCCACCGGGAAGCCCGTATTATCATGAATAAGGCCCGTCACATGGATGCGATAGCCCGTGCCAAAATCGGCCACATTGGGCACGAGGTCTTCATCCGGTTCAAAGGGCTGATAGCCTTCCGCCCGGGTCTTTTTCGGCGCGCGGCGCGGATAGAGTTCCAATTCACTAGCCTCCGGCAGTTCTACCTTTTCGCGGAGGTGACCGACCACCTCATCCATCAGCAAAACCACCGGCGTACGAAAGCGCTCGGCATAGTTGACGGCCATAACTGTGGCATCATAGGTTTCCCGGACACTCCAAGGGGAAAGGGCAATAACGGGATGGTCACCATGGGTTCCCCAGCGGGTCTGCATAACATCCCCCTGAGAAGGTGCCGTCGGCTGGCCGGTGGAAGGACCAACGCGCTGAACATTGACCAGTACACAGGGAATCTCGGCGCAAGCCGCATAACCAATAAGCTCCTGTTTCAGCGAAAAACCCGGTCCAGAGGTAGCATCCATAGCCTTCTGTCCCGCCAGTGAAGCCCCAAGGATGGCGCCCATGCTGGCGATTTCATCTTCCATCTGGACGAACTTACCCCCAACCTTTGGCAACAGCTTCGCCATGGTTTCTGCCACCTCAGTGGACGGTGTAATCGGATACCCCGCGAAGAAACGGACACCAGCGGCAATAGCACCTTCTGCGCAAGCCTCATTTCCCTGCATCAATCTTGCCTTGCTCATGCTTCTGCCCCCTTATCCACAAAAATCGCATAATCCGGGCAGCGCAGCTCGCACTGACCACAAGCGATGCATGCATCGCCATTTGCTACCTGTACCTTGCCGAGCTCATCGAGCGCCAGCACCTGTTTGGGACAAAATGCAACGCAAATTCCACAGCCTTTGCATCTGCCCATCTTGATGGTGATTTCTGACTTCATCGGGGTCCCTCCTAGTAACAACACACCATTGGGTCATCCAATACACTAATATGCTATAAATACATAGAAACTATGTATAATTGCAATACACTTTTACATCATAGCAGATACTCGCATAAAAATCCAGCTTTTATGTAAATTAAATATATGTATACAAAAAACACCACTCTTTCCTCTCTGTCCATTTTTCCATATATAGCTCCGATAGTATCCTGCTATACAAAAAGGAGTTCGCCACAAGCGGACGAACTCCTTTTTGTATTTTATAGATAGACCGATCATGCTTCCACAGTCTGTTTTTTCCCCACTCTTCCCGACAGGATTACACCGGTCAATACCAATACCGCACCAATAAAGCTGCTCAAGCTGAAGGGCTCATGAAGATAAATGACGCCAATCATAGCTGCAAAAACCGGCTCTAGGCAGAAGAGGATTCCCACCCGTTCCGCCGAGGTATACTTCTGGGCCACCATTTGCGCAATAAAGCCAAAGGCCGAACAGATAAGGCCCAAATACAGCATCGCAAACCAACCGGAACCACCAGCCGGCAACGCCGGCGTCTCCAGCAGCAGCGAGAGCAACAGTCCCCAAACTCCCGCTACGCCAAACTGGATAACCCCCAACTGCAGTGGGTCTAGTCTTGTAAGCAGTCGGCTCATATAGCAAACCTGCCCAGCATTTATCATTGCTCCAGCCAGACACAAAAGGTCACCCGGATTGACGTGCAGCCCATCGTGGAGAGTCAAAAAGCCAATCCCCATCACGGAAAGTGCCGATGTTCCCAAAATCCCCCGCTGTAGCGGACGGTGGTAAACGTATCGTTCCACAAAGGGAATGAATACTACCATCAGACTCGTAATGAAGCCCGCGTTGGAAGTCGTCGTCGACTCCAGTCCAATAACCATGGCACCAAAGGATACCACCACAATGGAACCGACAATAAAACCGGCCTTCAGCAGTTCCCAGCTGACACTGCGCCAAGCCTTTCCCAAAAAAACAGCTGAAGCCGCAAAGGCAATGAGGAACCGATAGGCAATCAGTGTGAAAGGACCAATCGATGCCAGTCCTTCCTTCATAAATAAATAAGAAGAACCCCAGCAAAAGGTCACCAATAACATGAGCATCTCTGCACGTTTTGTAGTCATTTAGAATTCTCCATTTTCCTTACTATACGTTCAATCCTGCCAGCCCATCAATCTCTTAAAGAAAATCGACGCCGACAAGACTAGATTTTAACAGAAAGACCTGTCCTTGGCTACACCTTCGCCAAATTTTGGTGAACACTATTACAAACGGAGCTGTGAATTTTATATTTGGCAAAATTAAACCAATAGCGTTATAATTAAGAGCGAATGTAAACCAAAAGGAGGTTCTTCCATGCAGAATTTCAATTTTAAATGCCCGACAGAAATCGTCTTTGGACGCGGTGCTGAAGAACAAGTTGCCGATAAACTGCACGCTTATGGCGCCAATCGGATTTTCGTCCTCTACGGCGGCGGCAGTGTGGTAAAATCCGGTCTGCTTTCCAAAGTCGAACGCATCCTGCTGGCATCCGGACTGGCCTTCCAGGTTATGGGCGGCGTCCAGCCCAATCCGCGCCTTTCCCTGGTACGTCAAGGCGTGCGCATGGCTACGGCCTTCCAGGCCGATTTTATCCTAGCAATCGGCGGCGGCAGCGTCATCGATTCAGCCAAGGCCATCGCCCACGGTACCGCCAACCCCGGCACGGATGTCTGGGACTTCTGGATCGGACGCGCGAAACTGACTAAATCCATGCCTGTAGCCAGCATCCTGACGCTGGCAGCGGCCGGCAGTGAAACCAGCGACTCTGCTGTCATCACCAACGAGGAAACCGGCAAAAAAGCAGGCCTTAACACGCCATTCAACCGCCCAGCCATCGCCTTCATGAATCCGGAACTTACCTATACGGTTCCGAAAAAACAACTGGTCTGCGGCAGCTGCGATATTCTCATGCACACCCTCGAACGCTATTTCACCAGCGTCAAGGAAGTAAATGCCTTCACGGATATGGTTGCCGAATCTCTTATGAAAAACATCATCACCCAGACGAAAATTGCCGTCGAAGACCAGACCAACTATGACGCCATGAGCGAAATCATGTGGTGCGGCAGTGTTTCCCACTGCAACTTCACCGAGCTTGGCCGCTGCAAAGACTTCACCTGCCACAAACTGGGCCACGAACTCAGCGGCAAGTTCGACGTCACCCACGGCGCATCGCTCACCACCATCTGGCCGGCCTGGGCACAGTATGTATGGCAGGATGACCCAGAGCGCTTTGCCACCTACGCAGAACGCATCTGGAATATCACCACCGGAACCACCGCCGAAAAGGCCCAAGCCGGCATCAAAAAAACCGTCGAATATTTCCGCTCGCTGGACATGCCCACCAACTTCACGGAACTCGGCATCGGCATCCAAGACAAGCGAAGCATCGAATACTTGGCGGACATGGCTACTGCTGAAGACACCAAAAAAC
This sequence comes from Selenomonas sp. WCT3, assembly GCA_900100835.1. Lineage (GTDB taxonomy): Bacteria > Bacillota > Negativicutes > Selenomonadales > Selenomonadaceae > Selenomonas_A > Selenomonas_A ruminantium_E. Next base: position 290,335 of record FNCM01000002.1, read on the forward strand.
TCGGCAACTTCCATCCACTGGACAAAGCTGCCGCCATCGAAATCTATCAGTTGGCCAATCACTAAATACGCCTTGTAAAAGGGACTGTGAAATTACAGTTTGTAGGTTTGTGAGTTCGGATTCGAAACAAATCGCCGGCGGCGGGGGCCCCAGTACCAACGCTCCACCGGTGACAACCCGCTACAAGAAATTTTTGCCTTTTAATTAAGAATTGGAAAACAGTTAAACGCGCTTCGCTTGAACAAAACTGCTTTTCCAACGAGAACGCAGGCAAAAATTTCTTGCTTCACGCGGAACGTCAAGGCTACGCTTATGGTACTGGGGCCCCCGCCGCCTAGGTTAGAG
>FNCM01000002.1:290799-307290 GCA_900100835.1 Selenomonas sp. WCT3
TTCGTTTAGAAAAACATCTCCCGCGTAGTGTTGGCACTGCCCCTAGCGGCGGCGAAGAGTTGCTTCGAATGAGACCTGCAAACTATAACTTCGTGCACCTATAATCTATACACAAAAAAGCACCGCTCTCGCGGTGCTATGCTTTCATATGGCAGGGGTAGCTGGACTCGAACCAACGCATGCGGGATTCAGAGACCCGTGCCTTACCAACTTGGCGATACCCCTGTGTCACTAGCGTCTTGCGCTATCAACATAAAGTATTATACTCAAGGATAACATTCTTGTCAACACATTTTTTATATTTTTTTACAAACCGCCAAAAATTCAAAAAAAAGTCTGAAAACGATCCAGAAAAGGGCAATTGTCCCCTTTTCTTTAAGAAAAGTATGATATAATAAAGGATACCTAAAAATTGTAAGTGACGATTCATGTGTATTTTATTGGAGGAATGTATCGTATGGATATTAAGTATGATGTATCAATTACCGCTATCGGCAATTTGGCAAAAACCTTCCTTTCGGATAACAACAGTGCTATCCTGCTCGACGAAGGCATCCGCCCGAATCTGTCCGATATGGTCATCGAACACACTCCTGGCGAACTGAAAGAAGACATCAAGAAGGGCGATAAGCTGTTGATGGGCGGTGTCAAGTACACGGTCGAAAAAGTGGGCGACGCAGCCAATGACAACCTCCGCGAAGAAGGTCATTGCACCCTGGTATTTAACTCCACGGGTTCCATGCCGGGACAGATTATCGTGAAAGGCCCCAGCCTTCCGGTTCTTTCCAACGGTGCTCACATCACCTTCACCAAGAAATAATCCTCGAATCAAATACCCATTCAGGCCAGGCCGTTCATCGAGCCTGGCTTTTCTTTTTCATAGTCGCGTTTCAGATTGCGGACACTCTCGCGCTCCACAAAGAAAAGGGGCATTTCCATATTCTCCTGCACCGGTTCTTCGCGAAGCAAATCCAGCATGTACTGAGCGGCCTTCATGCCCACCAGCTCGTAGTCAAAAGCCACCGTCGTAAGTGCCGGATATACGACAGCACCGACTTCATAACCGCCAAAGCCCACCACGGAAATCTCCTCAGGCACCCGGATTCCACGTTCGTGAATATAACGCAAAATACCGAGGCTGATGTTATCCGTAGCACCGACCACCACGCTGGCTTTGCAGCGCAGCACATCTTCAGCCCGGTTATAGGCGGACAAAAAGTCAAAGCCCGTCTCGATAAAATCAACCTTTGCTCCAAATCTTCCCGCCTTGAAGGCGTCGATGAATCCGCGTTTGCGGTCAATTCCCACGGCGGTGTCCTGTTCCGTTACCCCGGCAAAAACGGCATGCTTGTGCCCCATCTGCCGCAAATAGGCTCCCATCATGCGGCCAGCCGCCTCATCATCAATTTTGACGAAGGGGACTTTGGCGTTTTTCTGACCCGTGTAGAGAATGGGAATAGTTCCCTCCTGGGAAAGCTTCACATGTTCCTCGGTAATGCCGACGGAATCCACCAGAATCCCATCTACCCCCTGCTGCTGCAGGTTGCGGATGTTTTCCAGCTCCTTCCGGCTCGAAAGCTGGCTGACCAACAAAATCCCTTGATAACCGGCAGGCTCCAACACCCGGCTGATGCCTGCCAGCAGCTTACCCACCGTTACCGAGTCCATACGCGGCAGGACAATACCAATCAATTTGCTTTCTTTGGTCTTGAGCCGTTTGGCAAAGAAATTCGACTGAAAACCGGTTTTTTCAATCGCCGCCCGGACCCGTTCCTGTTTTTCGAGACTGATATATCCATGATTCAAATAGCGGGATACCGTACTTTTCGATACCCCTGCCAGTTCCGCAACTTCTTTTATCGTTACTTTCTGATCCATTTCCTCTGCGATCCTCCATGGATTCATTTATTGCTGTAGTCTACTATTATTTTAGGCCATTTACCGCTAAAAGGCAAGAAAAAGTAGAACCGATTCCACAAAATAACGGCACCTCAAAAGGAGGTGCCGTTATTCCGTCCCAAGACCAAACCGAATTATATATTCGGCAGTTGCCAATTGATGGGCTCCTGCCCTGTCGCCTGCAAAAAGTCATTTACCTTCGAAAAGGGCCGGCTGCCAAAGAAGCCGCGATGGGCCGACAGCGGACTGGGATGGGGGGATTCGACGATATAGTGCTGGGGATTGGTAATCATGGCCTTCTTGCGGCGCGCCGGTGAGCCCCAAAGGATAAAGGCCATTGGTTTCTCACGCTCATTGAGCAGGCTGATGATTTTATCCGTAAATGTCTCCCAGCCACGATGCTGGTGCGAACCGGCCTGATGTTCCCGAACCGTCAATACCGTGTTAAGCAGTAGTACCCCCTGCTCCGCCCATGGCTTCAAGCAACCGTTATTCGGAATAGTACAGCCAAGGTCTGTCTGGAGTTCCTTGAAGATATTTAACAGCGACGGCGGCGGCTGTACCCCCGGCAGTACGGAAAAGGAAAGGCCGTGGGCCTGTCCAGGGCCGTGATAGGGGTCCTGTCCCAAAATCACCACTTTCGTATCCTGGTAGGCCGTATAATGAAGGGCATTGAATATGGCAAACATATCGGGATAAATACGTTGAGTACGGTATTCCTGTATCAAAAACTGCCGAAGCTCGCGATAATACGGCTGCTGCAACTCGTCGGCCAGCAGCTCAGCCCAATCATTATGAAATATTTCCATTGTCGTCTCTCTCCCTATCAATACGCAGCCAGCGTTGAAAACTGCCCTGCTCCATCTCTGTTTCGCCTGTCAGCTGGAACTCCGAAAGGTCCGGCAACCAGGTGTCAGCTTCATAACCCCCTGACAAACGGGTAATCTCTGCTTCCCGCACATAAGGCAGCAACTCACGATATACTTCGCCACCGCCGATGCACCAAAACTGTTTTGCGGGATATTCCAGCCGCAATTCGCCTAGTTTTTGCCATAAATCAGCCAAATCATGACAAAGGATAAAGCCGGGAAGTTCCGACAGACTGCGTGACAGTACAAGATTGATGCGCTCCCTAAGCGGTGCACCACCGGGCAGACTCTCCGCCGTTTTTCGGCCCATGATAACCACCTGACCAGTGGTCAGGGCCTTGAACCGTGCCATGTCGGCAGGAATATGTGCCAATAAATGACCATGGCAGCCAAGCCCCCGGTTCTCGTCAATTGCCGCAACCAGCCGCAGGGGCCAGGGGCTGTTAAGCTCTGCCGCCAGGGCGATTTCCTGGGCTTTAATCCCAGGTTCCTCACACCACGCCGCCACAGGCTTTCCCTGAACCACGAGACTGCCTGCAATATCCCGCAAGGGATATAGCACAAAGGCCCGCTCCGTCAGATAGGGATGTGGCAGCCGCAGTTCTTCAGTATCCCATTGCTGCCCCTCCGCTGCCAGTAAGTCAATGTCAATCGTCCGCGCCCCCCAGTGCTCATGGCGGACACGGCCCAACTCCCGCTCAATGCGCTGAGTCGCGTGAAGAAACTCTATCACCGGTATTTTCGTCCTGACGACAGCCGCAGTATTGATGAACCCCGGCTGGTCCAGCTTCCCCCAGGGAGCCGTCTCATAGAAAGAAGCCACCTGACAAAGACAGGTGGCCGGAATAGCGGCAATTTTCCGCAGTGCTTCACGGATTGTTTCTCCCCGGCTGCCCAAATTGGCGCCGAGGCTCAGCCAAATCCTATAGGCTGCCGCCTGCGCCTTCATGACCGCGTCCTTACTATACTGATGGCCGCATCCTGAAACTTCCCGGGAATCGGTGCCTGGGGCTTATGAACCGTCACGCGGACTTTTTGCACCTTGTCGTAATCCCTGAGGATTGCTGCTGCCGTCCGCTCACCAACGGCCTCGATAAGCTGGCAAGGCTCACCTTCCACAATCTGCTTTGCCGTCTCATAGACCTCGGCATAATTAATCGTAGCCGCTAAATCATCGTTTTGGCCCGCTGCCTTCAAATCCGCATACATCGTAATATCCAACAGGAAATGCTGGCCCTGTTTACGTTCCTCCGGCAAACAGCCATGATAGCCGTAAAAGTCCAGTCCCGTAAGTTTTATTTTATCCATCGTATCTTCACCTTAGTCTAATATAACATCCGTCATACGGCACATTCTTGCGATGGGCAACACGTCGTGCACGCGGACGATGCCGGCCCCCTTCATAATGCCGATGACGCAGGTAGCTCCAGTAGCTTCCATGCGCTCCTCCACGGGCAAACCCAGCGTCGCCCCAATAAAGCTCTTGCGGCTGGTTCCTAACAGCAGCGGATATTCTTCGCCATCAATGGTCAACAGCTCCTGCTGCCGGCGAAGAACTTCCACATTGCCCTCTGGGGTCTTGCCAAAGCCAATACCGGGGTCCAGAATGATATTTTCCCGCTTCATACCGGCAGCGTCAGCCAAAGCAATCGACCGGCGGAAAAAATCCTTCATGGAATCGATGATATCCCCTGCGTATTCTTTGGTGTCCTGATTGTGCATGACCACAATGGGCAGCCCACATTCCGCTGCCACCGCAGCCATCTTTCCGGGCTCTTTTTCATACTGCATGCCCCAGATATCATTGAGCATGTGAACACCGTGCTCAGCAGCCACCCGGGCTGTCTCCGCTTTAAAAGTATCCACCGATACGGGCACGGGACATTCCGGAATAAGGGCATCCAGAAACGGCAGTAATCGCTCAATCTCTTCTTCCGCCGGCATCACCGTAAAACCCGGACGGCTTGACTCCGCACCGATATCAATGATATCGGCACCGTCTTTGACCATCTGCTCCATGTGGTAGAGCATCTTGTCCCGGGTATTCCACTTGCCGCCATCCGAAAAGGAATCCGGCGTCACATTGAGAATGCCCATGACCAAGGTACGCTCTCCCAGGGTCAGTGATTTTCCATCGGCGAAATTGTAGGTGCGATTGGCAGTCATTATGATTTTTCTCCTCCTAGAATCATCCATGCCTGCTGATAGAGCGCGGAATCCGTTTGAAACACCCCGTTTTTCTCCGACGTGACGGTCCGCGTGCCATGCGCGAGGTCGCCACGCATGGTCATGCAGAGCTGTTTGGCCTCGACCACAACCAGCACCCCTCGAGCTTGGAGGTCACGCTGGACTGCGGCGGCAATCTGAGCCGTCAGCCGTTCTTGCAGTTGCGGCTGATGGGAGAGGACTTCCACGAGCTTCGAAAATTTCGAAAACCCAGCCACCCGGCCATCCGTCGGCAGATAAGCTATGCTAACCTCACCGAAGAAGGGCACCAAATGATGTTCACACATGGAATAAAAGGGAATATTGCGGACGGCTACAATGCCATCCGAGCCGGCATCAAAGGTCTCCCCCCAAATCGCCGACGTGTCCTTTCCCATACCATCAAACAAGAACTGATACATCTCAGCTACGCGCTCCGGCGTCTTCTCCATGCCCCGTGCTTCGATATCCACACCAATAGCATCAAGGAAATCGCGCATCGCCCGGATTGCCTTTTCATTCATCTTGCTCATGGTATCCGTCCCCTCTAAAAATCAATACTTCTTATATAATATACTAGAACGTATTACACCGCAAGAGAAAGAACGCCCATACAGCGCAACCGTCACTTTACGGTTATGGCCCCTACGGGACAATCTTCCGCCGCCTGTCTGGCATCATCGATACTGCCCTCCGGCAATTCCTGCCAGCCTTCTGCCAGACCATCCTCACCCATGCGGAACCCTTCGGGGCACGCCCCCGTGCACATTCCACAACCAACACATAAATCCTTATCGACATATCCTTTCATAATAAAACCTCCTATATAATACACAGTGTTACGAACCAAATCGATTGTAACAAACCTAGCTGCTCATTTCTGTAACCATGGTAACACAAAAACACCTCAGGGCGCAGGCCCTGAGGTGTTTTCGTGGGAATCTATAGAAATTTTCTTGGTTAAGCGATTAGCCAGCAATACCCGGAGTCGTCATCTGTTTCGGGGAAAGAATCTTCTCCATCTTCTCCTGGGAGATGAGGCCCTTCTCGAGGATGACCTGACGAACCGGTTTGCCCGTGTTGTATGCTTCCTTCGCAATCATAGCGGAATTCTCATAACCGATATGCGGGAGCATAGCCGTGACAACGCCAACGCTCTTGTCAAGCCATTCCTGGCACTGCTCTTTGTTCGGCTCCAAATCGATGAGGAGCTTGTCAACAAAAGTATCTACAGCATTGGACATGTACTTCATGGAGTTGAACATGTTGAAGCTGATAACCGGCTCCATGACATTGAGTTCGAACTGGCCGTTTTCAACGCCCAGGGAAACAGCGATATCGTTTGCGATAACCTGATAGCAAGCCTGATCGAGAACTTCAGCAATAACCGGATTGACTTTGCCCGGCATGATGGAAGAACCCGGCTGGCGTTTCGGCAGCTTGAGCTCATTGAAACCGCAGCGCGGGCCAGAAGCCATCATGCGGAAATCGTTAGCCATCTTGATGAGGACGAGCGCCGTCGTCTTCATTGCGCTGGATACGTCCGAGAACCCATCGGTGTTGTTCGTTGCATCGATGATGTTGTCAGCCGTGACGTATTTCTCACCCGTAACCTCGGAGAGAGTCTCAGCCACTTTCTTGATGTACTCCGGCTCAGCGTTGAGGCCCGTACCAACTGCCGTACCGCCCATGTTCATGACATGGATGCCATCGATGGCATGATTGATGCGGTCGATACCACGACGGATAGAGGAAGCATAGGAGCCCATCTCCTGGCCCAGCGTGATAGGAACAGCATCCTGCAGATGGGTGCGGCCCATCTTGAGGATATCCTTGTACTCAACGGATTTCTTCTCCAGTTCCGTTGCCAGACGATCCAGGGATGCCGTCAGTTTCTTGGCCTTATGGGAAAGGCAGACTTTGATGCTGGTCGGGAAGCTGTCGTTCGTGGACTGAGCCATGTTCGCATGGTTATTCGGGGAAATGATATCGTAGCTCCCTTTCGGTTTGCCGATAATCTCCAGGGCACGGTTGCAGAGGACTTCGTTGACATTCATGTTGACCGAAGTACCAGCACCACCCTGAATCGGGTCAACCGGGAACTGGTCAAGCCATTTGCCCTCGATAATCTCATCTGCTGCCTGTACGAGCGGCTCGCCAATCTCTTTCGGCAGACGGCCCGTAGCCATGTTAGCCATAGCAGCGGCTTTCTTTACTTTAGCAAAGGCCTGAACGAAATCCGGATCAATCGTCTGACCCGTGATTTTGAAGTTATCGATGGCACGCATCGTCTGAACACCGTAGTAAACCTCGTCTGGTACCTGAAGCTCGCCGATGAAATCATGCTCTGTTCTCATTTTTTCCACGTTCCTTTCTTTTGCCTGTCGCTAAATATCCCCGCGGCAGCACCAAAAACCTCACATCATAGTTTTTTAGTAGATATAAATGATATTAATCATTCGATTAAACAATCGCTTGATTTACGTTTATTGTATCATGTATACAAAATACATGCAAGAACAATTTTCATTTTTTGTCCTTATTCATTGTACATTTTTTATGTACAATTCCGACAGTTTTAGCTGGCAGCCGACAGGGCCCCTGCGAGCCCTGTCTGTACTAGCTTACAGCATACCGATAAGTTTCATGACCGGCAGGCCGACGCCCATCCAAACCACGATATGAAGAATCGTGATGATGAAACCAATCTTCCACCACTGACCCTGTCCCATGAAGTTAGCACCGAAGAAAATCGGCGTAACACCGCAGCCATAGTGCGTGAGGAAGGATGCGCTGTTGCAGAGCGCGCCCAACAGGATCAAGACTCCCAGTACCGGAGCACCAGCAGCTACGAGAATCGTAGCGAAAGCAGCAAAGAGTGCCATGATATGTGCACTGTTGCTCGCCAATACATAATGTGCAAAGGTATAGACAAGGCTGAGGATAATCAGCATCGTCATCCAAGGCATGCCAGCAAACTGAGCCGCCATCACACCTGCGAACCACTTCATCAGGCCGAATTTGGAAAGATAAGCCGCCATATTAACGAGGACGCCCATCCATACGAGAACATCCCAAGCACCATGCTGTTTCGTGATATCCGACCAATCGAGGATTTTCGTCAGCAGCATAGCGGAAAGGCCCAGCAAAGCAACGAAAGCGGAGTCAATATGGTGGATCGAACCCGTTGCCCACATGATGAGTGCCGCGATGAAAATCACGCAGAGGATTTTCTCTTTGATGCTCATAGCGCCCATCTCGCCGAGCTCTTTCTTAGCCAGCGCCATGGTCTCCGGAGAATCCTGAATCTCTGGGTTGATGAGTTTGTACAGAATATACGGCGTAGCAATCGTCAGGATAAGGCCCGGAATGATGCAGGCCATAAACCACTCACCCCAACCGATGGAAGTCCCAAACATCTCCTGTGCCAATGTGTTGCAAAGGACGTTGTTCGATGCACCCGTCAGGAAGATGCAAGCCGACGTGATGACAGCGGCATAGGCACTGAACATCAGGAAAGCACCCGTCTTCTTGTTTTTGCCCGTCTCCGCATCAGCACCTACTGCTGCCGTGACACTGCGGACAATCGGATAGATGATACCGCCGCCGCGGGCCGTATTGGACGGCGTAAACGGAGCGATAATGAAGTCAGCCGCGCTCATAACATAAGCGACGCGCAGCGTGCTGCTGCCGAACTTCGAAAGAAGCATATACGAAATACGTTTTCCCAAACCTGTTTTGATAAAGCCCTCAGCAAACATAAATGCCGATACGATCAGCCAAATCGTCGTATTGGAAAAACCTGCCAGTGCTTCACCGGCTTTCATGATGCCCAAGACCGGCAACAACGCGCAAGCGATGATCGCGATTGCACCGATCGGCATCGGCTGCAGGATGAAACCTGCAATCGTTGCGATAAATACCGCCAAGAGACCCCATGCCTGTGGGCCCACCCCGGCTGGTGCCGGGATAAACCAGATAATTGCACCGATGGCCACACAGATGAGGCCACGAACCAGCGGGCTCATCCCCTGATTTCCCTTTGAATCTGCCATGATTGTTCCTCCCTATAATTCCGTTTCAGTGGTCAATTTTATTGTTTTCAATTGACGACTGAGTTATTTGATGATATTAATATAACTATCTGACTACAAGAAACTACAAAATTCTATGTATTAACTATAAATATATTGCTATATCTTTTATTTATGGCAAATATGTTTTTCCATAAATTCTTTAACGGAGATGCTAACATGTTCAATCAAAAGCCACTGCGTCAAGACTGGTTCTTGTTCGTTTTCATGCTCATTCTCGTGCCAATTGCCGGCGAGCCAAAAATCCATCCCTTTACCGGCGATTTCGAAAACTTTCGCGTGAGTTTCGGCTCGCCGGTTTTCCTGCTTTTCCTCCTTTGGCTTCAATCTTTTTCACGGATTTTTCTCGGCATCTCCGCCGGTATCGCCGTGATGATATTCCGAGCTTGTCTCGATATTGCCCTGTACGGACAACCTGTAGGACATTCCTTTTTGATTCACGTCCCGAACTTTTTCTACTATTTTACTTATGCACTATTTTTTGCCCTGCCGCAGCTCACCCGCAAATCCATCTATGCTCAAGCCTTAGAAATCGCCTTCTGGGCTATCTTCGCCGAAGTATTTGCCAGCATTGCCGAGCTGGCGGTCATGAATGCCATCGCCTATCAACACGGCTACCGCTTTACCCTGGAGATGCTGTTGCGGCTGTTATTCATCGCCATTCTGCGCTGCTTCTTTATCCTGTCTTTCTTCTTCCTGTTCCAGCTTTACAACACCGAAATCCGTCTCGCCCGCAAAATCAAGGAGCAAAACCGACTGGCGGTGCTCATATCCAACCTCTACGAAGAGGCATTCGAACTGCGCTGTTCCTTGAAGAACGCGGAAGATGTCACCCACGACTGTTACAAGGTCTACGACAAGATAAAGAACTTGGCCAAAACCCCGGAAGAACAGGAAATCGCCCGGGAAGTCCTGCGCATCGCCGGGGAGTGCCATGAAATCAAAAAAAATCACCAGCGCATCTATGCCGGTCTCCAGGAACTTACCAGCAACCGCCACGTTGAAGACTACCTGCCCCCCAACCAGATTGTGAAACTTTTGGTTCACACCCAATCCAAATACGCCCGCTCCTTGGATAAGCAGATCGGGTTTCATACCGAGGTGCAAAAGGGCCTGCCCCCCCTCCACGTTTTCATGCTCCTCTCCATACTCAGCAATCTGGCCGCCAACGCCGTCGAGGCCATCAAGTATTCCGGCCTTATCTCCATTGCCATCAGCGGCAAAAAGGGCGACGGCTTGCTGCATATCCGCATCAGCAATACCGGCAGCTTTATCCCCCCCCGCCGGCTGGACAAAGTATTCCGCCCAGGCTATACCACCAAATTTGACAGCACGGGCAAAGCCTCCAGCGGTGTGGGCCTGACCTACGTCCGCCACCAAACCGAAATGCTAGGCGGCACCATTGCCATCGACTCCGATGGCAAAAACCTGGTGACCTGCGAAATCAAACTGCCCTGTGCTAAACTACAAAAACAGTTGGAAAGGAAATCAAACCATGAACATAATGCTGATTGACGATGACGAAGCGATTCGCATGATGCTTCAGGATATCATCGAAGACTACAATCTCGGCGAGGTTGCCGTAAGCCTCGACTCGGCTGCCACCCTCGACAACGGCCTGCTGGCCCTCCACCATATCGACATCCTCATCATCGACATGCTGATGCCCGGCATCGACGGCATTGAAGCCGTGACCAAAATAAAAAATGGCTTCGCCGGCAAGGTCATCATGCTCTCACAGGTAGAGAGCAAAGACCTGGTAGGCAAAGCCTATGGGGAAGGCGTAGATTACTATATCACCAAGCCCCTTAACCGTAATGAAATTGTCAGCGTCCTCAAAAACGTCAGCGAACATCTGCGGCTCGAGGCCTTCGCCCAGAATCTCCAGCATTCCCTGGCCAACCTCACGCCACAGGCAAATACAGCCTCCAGCGCAGCACCAAAGCCAGCAGCCAAAGGCCCCGCCATCCTGCAGGAGCTCGGCATTGCCACTGCCCCCGGTGCCCAAGATCTGCTGGACATCCTGGATTGGCTCAACCAGCACCGCGGACAAGTCCCGAGCCTCAAAATGCTCTTCACCTCCGTTGCCGGCATGCGTCCAGGCACGACGGATGCCGCCCGGGAGGCCAAGGCCATGGAACAGCGTTTGCGCCGTACCATTTACCAGGCACACATCCACATCGCCACCTTGGGCGCCGTGGATTACACCGACCCGCGATTTGAGCAGTATGCACCGCTTTACTTTGACTATGCGGACATCCGCAACACCATGCGGCTGATTGAGGACGAGCAGAAGCCCAGCCTGTCCCAAGTGCACATCAACATGAAAAAATTCATCTTTGCCCTGCACGACGCCGTGACAAGATAAACTCAGCTATCGAACGGATTGGCAAGGGAGGAATCCTTCTTATAGAGTCCCAGACTCGAATGGATAAAGCCCTCCATCGCCTTGGTTCGATAGCCTCTTTTTTTTACCGCCAAAAAGGTTTCCCGGGTCGCAAGGTCCCCGCCCAGCCGGTAATAGACCAGATCATCCGTAGGCGCCGCCAGACTCACCAGCGTATCGGTCAAAATCGTAATCCCCAGCCCCTGCCGCGCCATATGGAAAGCCGTCATCAGCTGATTGAGATAAAGGCGAACCTTGGGCACAACTCCCGCCGCTTGAAAAAGTCCTTTGGCACGGCGATACATATCATTCCCCTTGCCCAGCAGCAGGAAATCTTCCCCGGCAAACTCCGACAAGGCTACCACGGGAACGGAGTCTGACAAGTGACGCCCCGCCAAAATATCCGCCCGCAGCATTTTCCCCGCCGCCACTTCGTGGCGCTCATTGACCGTAAGCTTACTCGGCACGGCCAACAGCAGGTGATCCGTATAAAAGGGCATAATCTCGTATAGCGACGCATCGTAGACCCCGCTGTCCACGATAATATCCAGCTCCTCCGTCGATAGTTTATCATAAAGGTCCGCCGAATCCGATTCCGTCACGGAAAGCCGTATCTGCGGATATTTTTGACTGAAGGCCTCAATCATCGGCGGCAAAAAACAGGACGCAAAGAAATTGGTTCCGCCCAAATTCAACGAACCGCTCTGAAGCCCTGCCAAATCACCACAGTAACGGGTAAGGTCATTCTGTATCCGATAAATCCGTTCCGCCGCCTCGATATAGGCCTTGCCCGCATCGGTGAGCTGTAAGGGGCTGCGGCGGCGGTCAAAAATCGGCAGCCCCAGTTCCCGCTCTACCTTTTTGACCGCCGCCGACAAGGCCGGCTGAGAGACGAACAAGCGCCTTGCCGCCGCCGAAAAACTGCGCTCCTGCCAAACGGCATAAACGTAATCCATGCCAGTCAACATGAATATTCCCTCCATATCTTATAGATTATTTTTATACAATCGTTAAAGTTATATGTATTTGCTTATATAATACGCCGATGCTATTCTATAGGCAAGAAGCAAAGGAGGGAAGCCCCATGAAAACCATCGGTATTATTGGCGGTATGGGCCCCATGGCCACCGTTGATCTTATGCAGAAAATCATCCTGTCCACGGATGCCCAGGAAGACCAGGAACACATCCCTATTCTCGTCGACAACAACACCAATATCCCCGACCGCACGGCGGCGATTCTCGGCCAGGGCCCCAGCCCGGTTCCCGAGCTTTTGAAGTCCGCAAAGCGGCTCACGGACCAAGGCGCTGACTTTCTCATCATGGGCTGCAATACCGCCCACTTCTTCCTGCCGCTCATGATGCCCTATCTCAAAATACCTTTCATCAGCATGATTGAGACAACAGCGGAGTTCTGTAAGCGGCAGGGCTTACAAAAAGTCGGCCTGCTGGCCTCCGCTGGTACCTGTCATTCTGGCATCTACCAGCGGGCCCTCCAATACGCGGGAATCAAAATCCTCCAGCCAAACCAAGAAGGCGAAACTGCCATTCATGATATGATTTATTCCGGGGTCAAAGCGGGTAAGCCCCATCACAATACCACCAAGGTTCAAAACGCCCTGGACGATATGACTGCTGCCGGTGCCGAAGCCTTTATTCTCGGCTGCACCGAAATGCCACTGGCCATTTCCCTGTACCATCTCACGGGAAATTTCCTTGACGCCACCCAGATTTTAGCCGAAAAAGCCGTCGCCGCGGCTGGCGCCAAAGTCATCAGCCAACTCCCCACCGGCAAAGACGTTTTATCCACAGAAATATCCACATACTGACAAAAAACTGGGGATAACTTGTGTATTACTGGCAAGTTATCCCCAGTTTTTTTCTGACCATTTGACCAAAGAAGGAGAACTTTGCTTCCATACCGAATAGAAAGGTACAGTTATTGCAAACCGCTTATTCGAAGGGAAACGCATCATGATAAAACGAATCATCTCCATACTGCTTTTATTCTGCCTTTTATTAAGCACAACCGCTACGGCAACAGCGCCCAAATTGCGAATTGGCTATATCGAACCGGACCAGAGCGTCTTGTCTTCTATTTATATGCGCAACTATTATAATTCTTATTTGGACGAACTGGCCAAACATGCCGGCTGGAATTATGAACTGGTAGATGTCTCCATTAACGACTGCACGCAGCGCCTAGCCAACGGCGACATCGACCTGCTGCTTTCCGTGGAAAATCCTTACACGGATAAACCATCAGGCAAATTCGCCTTCAGCCAGGAATTCTTTGGCTTCGACATCGAAAGCCTTTATACCCGCGCCGGAGACAAGCGTTTCAACGCCCATGACCTCAGCACCATAATGGGGGCGAAGGTCGGATTAATCAAAAACCGTCATGCCAATGCCCAGTTCATGACCTTCCAACACGACAACGAACTTTCCTTTGACCTGCATTATTTTGATACGCAGGACCAGCTTATCCAGGCACTGGTCGACCAGGAAATCGATTTGGCGGTGGACACGGCTACTAACTACAAACCCGGTGAACAGTTCCTGCTGGCATTTGCCCGCATTCCCGTACGGGTTGCCAGCAGAATGGAAGACTCGGCCCACCTGCGGGAATTCGAGTCAGCCATGAACTACCTGCGGGTTGAAAATCCGTCCTTTGAGCCAAATCTAAAAAAACAGCTTACCCAACGCATTGACCATCAGCTGACCCATTACACACCAGCCGAAAGCCGCTTCATCGAGGCGGCTGAACCACTGCGCATCGTCATTTTCGGCGGAAGTGCCCCCTATATCGAATTGGATGACAGCACGGGAATTGCCTCCGGCATCTACGCGGATTTGCTCAATCTCATCAGCCGCAATTCCGGCCTCCGCTTTTCCTATCTCCACGTCAAGACCTACGACGAAGCAGTCGCCGCGCTGGAAAACGGCGAAGCGGATATTATGATGGATATCTATACCAATCGGCCGGACGAAATTCCCTTCACCTATACCAACTCATTCTTTACCGTTCCCTATACGCTGATTGGCGCTTTTCAAACCAAATCGCCAACCACCACAGGGAAATTCCGCGTCAGCATGTCCCAGCCCATGCCCTCCCTGGTTTATTTTCTGCAACAGGAGTATCCCGGCTGGGAAATCAACACCACAGCTAAGACCTCCAACGACAGCCTAAATATGGTTGCCCGTGGCGATGCCGACTTCGCCTTGGTCAACAACATCAATCTGGAAACCGAACGCAATCTCATCCTTCATCCGGATTTGACCATTGTCCCCGGTGTAAATGTCCAGGTGCCCATGGCACTGGCCATCGCCGAAGGCAAGCCGCGCATTCTCAAGACCATCCTAAACAAGGCAATCATTCAGATTGACCATCAGGACAGAATCCGCATCATGCAACAGCACACGGTGGCCACCAAACCAAATCTTTCCCTCAGTCATCTGATGGCCTTCTACCCCATCCAGGCGGGCCTGGCCATCGGACTATTCCTGCTGCTGTTAGCTGGCGGCGCCTTCCTCTGGCACTACGGCCGAAAGCTAAAGCATCAACGGACACTGTTGGAAGAGAAAAATCAAGCCCTCCAAACGACTATCAACACACTGGCTGAGGTAAACCGCAGCCGCGACAATTACAAAACCCTGGCTGAGACCGACGCCCTTACCGGCCTTTTGAACAAGGCCGCCATCGAAAAAACCGGTCAGGAAATTCTTGCCACCCCACCAGCACCGGAACGGTGTCATGCACTGTTCATCATCGATTTGGATCACTTTAAAGAAGCCAACGATACCATGGGCCACCAAAAAGGCGACGACATCCTGCGCCGCTTCGCCCTGTGCCTGATGCATATTGTCCGGGCCAACGATGCCATTGGACGCTTCGGCGGCGATGAATTCATCCTGATTCTCGAAAACCTTCCGCGGCCAGCGGCCATCGCCATTGCCACCCGCATCAACACGGCGGCCCGCAACCTCGAACTAAACGAAGAGGGCAAGCCCGCCCTGTCTGCCAGCATCGGCATTGCCTTATCCCCGGCCCATGGAACCACCTACGCCGACCTCCTGCACAATGCCGACCAGGCACTCTACCAAACCAAAGAAAACGGCCGCGACAACTGGACACTGGCCTTCTACAAAAACCAGCAGTAAATCAGGTCGCCACCGCAAATATAAAGATTTCATAAACAAAGCGCCCCCGTTGCCATTTTACAAGGTAACGGGGGCCTTTTAACAATTCCCATTTGTCAGTTCGCTATTTTGCGCTTTCCGATTCGAAGCAGCGCTTCGCCGCCACCAGAGACAGTGCCAACACTCCGCCAAGATGTTTTCCTAAACAAAATTTTTATCCGCAATGAAGCATCGGAAAAATCCAAAACGCGCTTCGCTTGAACGGTAGAATTTTTCCGACGAAGGGGGGAGGATAAAAATTTCGTTCTTAACGGAAACCATCAAGGCTCCGTTTATGGCACTGCCTCTGGTGGCGGCTGAGGTTGGAACCAAAAGCCTTCCCCCTTGGGGGCAACGAAGCCCGGGATGTCCGGTGGACATCCCGAGCGGTGGGCGCGAAGCGCTCGGATGAGGTTCCTTTATACGCATTACGATAAGCATAATAGCTTAAGGTGCCACCTCATCCGCCCCTGACGGGGCACCTTCCCCAGAGGGGAAGGCAGTTTTGTGACGGCTCTAACCTAGGCGGCGGGGGATACAGTACCATAAGCGGAGCCTTGACGTTCCGCGTGAAGCAAGAAATTTTTGCCTGCGTTCTCGTTGGAAAAGCAGTTTCGTTCAAGCGAAGCGCGTTTAACTGTTTTCCAACTCTTAATTAAAAGGCAAAAATTTCTTGTAGCGGGTTGTCACCGGTGAAGCGTTGGTACTGTATCCCCCGCCGCCGGCGATTTGCCGCGAACACGACCTTACGAACTACTCGATAAATGGGAATTTGAGCTGTATTCTCTAGCTTTTTCTTGCCACCAGCAATATTTGTGTTTATAATAACATTGTCTACTGTCATGACAGTAGACAATGTT